>NZ_JBIRAX010000002.1:0-1053621 GCF_044326375.1 Actinomadura sp. 3N508 | reverse complement strand
CCCACCCCGCACCCCTCCCTCGCGCCGACCCTTCCCCACGCCCGGGCCACACCGAGGCTCATCCATTTCTCCGCGCCCCGGTATCCCCGCGTTTTCGTTTCCACAGGCGCCCGTGTCTCCGCGCTCACGCCCGTGTCCCCGCACCAGCACCCGCGTCCCCACACCCCTCTGCCCCGTGCCCCGCGTTACCCGGGGGGTGTTCCGCGTCCCTCAGTGCTCCGCCCACCCCACTTCCCCCAATGCTCCGCGTGCCCCGCGCCCCCAATGCTCCGCGTGGTTCGCGCCCCCAAAATGCTCCGCGTGGTTCGCGCCCCGTGTCCCCGCGTCCCACCTCTCGGCGCGCCCCTGCGCCTTGCACCCTGTGTCCCGCGCGTTGCCCCGTGCCCCCGGGGCTCTGTGCCCTCGGGCTCTGTGCCCGCCCGCCGTGGCCCGCGTTGCCTCCCGCGTTCCGCGTGCCCCGTGCCTTGTGCCCCAGGCCGGCTCCCGAGTCTGGTGGCGCCCTCCGGGCCCCGCGCCTGGTGGCCCCTCTAGACCCCGCGCCTCGCGCTTCCGGGCCCATGACTCGTGCTCCACGTGTGTGCCCGCGTCCCACATGCCCTCGCGTCCACCTGTCCTGCACCCTGCGCCTCCAGCCCTGTGTCCCATGTTCCGTGTTGCCCCCGCGCTCCGCGCTCCGCGCCCCCCGCGCTCCGCGCTCCGCCCCCGCGCCGAGCGTGTCCCGTGCACCGCCCGCCGTGCCTTGCGTTGCCCGTGCCCGGTGCCGAGCGTGCCCTGTGCCTCGCGTTGCCTCCCGCGCTCCACATGCCCGCGTCTGCACGTCCCCCTCCGGGCCCGCGCCTCGTGTCCCCTTCCGGGCCCCAAGACCGCGTCCCACGTGTGTCCGCGTCCCACATGTGTCCGCATCCCACGTGTGTCCGTGTCCCGCCTGCGGTGCGTCGCGGGCTGTGTCTAGCGCGCTAGATCTCGCGCCCCGCCCCGTGTGTTTCGCGCCCCGCGTTGTCCCCGTGCTTCGTGTCCTCGTGCTTCGTGTGCCTGCGTCGCACGTGTGCCCGCGTCAAACGTGTCCGCCGCCGCGCTCGATCTCTCCCCGCGCTCCTGGGGCTCGCGGGCTGTGTCTCGTGTCCTGGGCTTCGTGTCCCGCGCGCACGGCTCCGGTGTGCGTTCATGCTTGCGGGTGCGTCCTCGGTGGGCCGCTGGTGCTTCCTTGCTTGGCGCGACGTTCGTGCTTGCTCCTGATCGCTGTTCGTAGGTGAGTCCGTGTCTCTTCCGGGATGGTGATCTGCCCTATTTCCGGCGCGCCGTGGGTCCGTTTGGGAGAGGTCGGCTGGCGCTGTTCTGATGGCTCGCGCGGCGTGTTCTTCGCCACCCTTTCGTTCGGGTTCGTCGCGGTCGTCGTGATGTTCGGGACAGCGTCACCCGGGTGCGGGACGTGTCACGTTTTCGGGCGATTCGTAGGACCCGTCGGGCGAAAGAGTGCCCATGTAGCTGGCGATTTGTCCTACTCTTGCCCCTGGGGCGATGTCACTCAGCACTCGGTAACGGTCCGATCGCAGATCGTTGCCAGGACTTGACCCGCCTCAGGGTGCACCCGGTATACGGGTCACTCATCTGTATGTCATCGAGGCGGAGGATTCGTTGGGGGGAGCGCCCGGGGCGGCGGCCACCAGTGCACCGGAAGGTGTGCTCGGGGGGATCGTCAGCCGGACCCTCACCGCAGCGCGGCACGGACCCCTGGGTGTGGTGCTGCGTGTTGCGGCGATGGCCATCGCGGCCGTCGGCGCGTCATGGATCCACCGTGTCAACGACCCCGGCGTGCTCTGTCCCCTACGGGCGCTCACCGGAATTCCGTGTCCCCTGTGCGGGGGCACCACCGTGTTCATCGAGCTCGGCGGGGGCCGTCCGGCCCAGGCCGCGCTTGCGAACCCGGTGGCGCTCACCGGCGCGATCGCGTTTGCGCTCGCACCACTGGGGCCGGGAGGACGGTGGTGGGCACTCCAGCCGAAGACCCGTGCCTGGATGCTCGGCACCGCCCTCGTGGGGTCGGAGCTGTGGCAGCTCGTCCGGTTCGGAATTCTGCGGGTTTGAGCTGTGGCCGGTCCTCGGCCAGACTTGCGGAGCCCACCGGGTCCGGCGGGCGTCACACAACCACAGGGTCAATCAATAAGGAGCAAGTGTGGGTAACCCCTACGACCCCTACGGTCAGCAGCCGGGCTACGGGCAGCAACAGCCCGGGTACGGCCAGCAGCCCCCGGCCCAGCCGGGCTACGGCCAGCCTCCGGCGCAGCCGGGCTACGGTCAACAGCCTCCCGTTCCCCAGCCCGGGTACGGCCAGCAGCCTCCGGCGCAGCCGGGCTATGGTCAGCAGCCTCCCGTCGCCCAGCCCGGGTACGGCCAGCCGCCGGCGCCCCCGGCCCAGGCCGGCTACCAGGAGGTGCACCACCACCACTACGGCTCGACGGGCCAGCTGGCCGAGTGGGGCTCGCGTGCGGGTGGCTACATCATCGACTACCTGATCTTCGGCGCCCCGCTGTTCGTCATGTACATCCTGTTCCTCATCCTCTCCGCCACCGGAAGCGGCGGCGCCGCCCTGTTCGGTGTCCTGCTGGTGTTGGTCGGCGGGATCATCTCGTTCGCGGGCGGTCTGTGGATCTGCCACCAGGAGGGGACGACCGGCCAGTCCATCGGCAAGCGGCAGATGGGCATCCGGCTCGTCAGCGCGCAGACGGGCCAGCCGATCGGCTTCGGTATGGCCTTCGTCCGCAAGATCGCGCACATGCTCGACCAGGCGCTGTGCGGTCTCGGCTTCCTCTGGCCGCTGTGGGACGAGCGCAAGCAGACGTTCGCCGACAAGGTCTGCAACACCCTCGTGGTCCGCGCCTGATTCGTCGGCCTGCTTCTCGAGCCGCCGTCCGGCGCGTGACATAGCGGGGCGTCCCTTCGCGGGACGCCCCGTTTCCTATTGGACGGTTCTACGGGCTGGCGCCCTGTGGGTCAGCGCTTGTTGGACGTGCCTGCGGCTCGGCGTCCACGGGTTCGACGTCTGCAGGGCGGTGCTTACGAAACGGCCTGCGGAACGGCGCTTGCGGACAGTGCGTGTAGTGCGGTGCTTGTGGGATGGCGCCTGCGGGGCGGTACCTGGGGGACGGCCCTAGGGGGACGGGGTCTGGGGATGGCGTCTGCGGATTGGCGCCTTCGAGTTAGCGCCTGCGGGACGGTGCCTGCGGGTCCGCGACTATGGGTCGGCGTTTGTGGATGGTGTCTATGGGACGGGGTCGAAGGCGCTGTTGCATGCTGCGACCAGGGCGCGGCGGACGGCGCCGTCCAGTAGGCGGAGGGCCTCGCCTCGGCGTCGCATTTGGTCGGCGCTGAGGCCGCCGTCGTCCAACTGGCGGGCCAGGTCGACGACGAGGGACAGCCGGCCCGCGAGTGCGGCGACGCGGTGTGCGCGGGGCGGGTAGCCGGGGGCGAGCGGGTGGTCGCCGCGGTCCGGGTCGCGCAGGTCGGTGAGCGCGTCGGCGATCTCGGGCGGGACGCCGGTGAGGTCGTCGACGGTCAGCAGTGCCTCGGTGGCGTCCCGCATGGCCAGGGTGAGCTGCCGGTCGGCGTCCGCGAGGGACGGGACGTCGGGCGCGCCGGGCGACGCGTCATGAGTCGTCCAGCGGACGCCGACGTAGGACGATCCGCGCCGGTCCTCGGACGGGACGAGCCCGATCGCCCGCGCGCCGAGCACCGCGACGACGGCCGCGCCCGCGTCGATTGCCACGCGGTTCAGCTCCGGTGGGCCGCTCAGTCCGAGGGGGTCGCCGGGCTCGGGCAGGGCGAGCCGTAGCGCCGCCATGCCGCCGACGCGCAGGTCACCGAGGCCGCGGCGGAGCGTCACCTCGGCGGGTTCGCCGCCCAGGATCTGCGGGCCCGCGCTCTTCTCGACCGCGTCGACCGCCTCGTCCAGGCCGACGTGTCCGGTCAGCCACGCATTCCCCCACGCGACCAGTGCGGTCGCTGCGTCCTTGCTCATCGCCGTTCCCAATACTCCCTGATCGGCATGCGAACCACCATAAGCGCTCGGGCCGACGGTGCCGCGGAACGTAACGAACCTCTTGCGCCGTCGCCGGATCCTCGGGGTCGCCGCGGCCGCGTTCTCGGGTCGCTGCGGCCAGATCCTCAGGGGTACCGCCTCCGTGTCCTCGGGGACACCGTCGTGGGTGGTAAACCCGGGGGCCACGCCTGCGCCTCAATCGCATAGGTTCTCTTCTGAGGATCAGCGACCACCGGGATTGGGGACGAAGGGGCGCGATGGCCGGCGAAGTACTTCAGCTCCGCGGAGTCGGGGTCAGGCGCGGCAGGGCGACCCTGCTGCGCGATGTCACGTGGACGGTGAACGAGGGCGACCGGTGGGTCATCGTCGGTCCGAACGGCGCCGGGAAGACGACGCTGCTCCAGATCGCCGCCGCGATGATGCATCCGTCCGACGGCACGGCCGAGATCCTGGAGGAGGAGCTCGGCCGCACGGACGTGTTCGAGCTGCGGCCCCGGATCGGGCTCGCGAGCTCGTCCCTCGCGGAGAAGGTCCCGGCCGGCGAGAAGGTCATCGATCTGGTGCTGACTGCGTCGTACGCGATTATCGGCCGCTGGCGCGAGGAGTACGAGTCGGCGGACGTGAGTCGCGCCGTCGCGCTGCTGGACGCGCTCGGCTGCTCCGACCTGATCCGGCGCACGTTCAGCACGCTGTCGGAGGGCGAGCGCAAGCGCGTCCAGATCGCCCGCGCGCTGATGCCCGATCCCGAGCTGCTCCTGCTGGACGAGCCCGCCGCCGGCCTCGATCTCGGCGGCCGTGAGGACCTCGTCGCCCGCCTTGCCGCCCTCGCCGACGACCCCACGGCACCCACGATGGCGATGGTCACGCACCACGTGGAGGAGGTCCCGGAGGGTTTCACGCACGCGCTGCTGCTGCGCGGCGGCGAGGTCGTCGCGCAGGGCAAGGTGGACGAGGTCTTCACCGCCGAGCACCTGTCGGGCACCTTCGGCCTCCCGCTGGCCATCGAGCGCCAGAACGGCCGCTGGTACGCCCGCTCCGCCCGCTGACCCGCTCGCTGACCCGCCTGGCCCCCGCCCGGCCCCCGCGGATCCGGTCGTCGAACCCGGGCGCTGAGGCGGTGGTCTGGCCGTTGAAACGGGGTGATTCGTCCTAGAAGCACCCCCAGACGATGGTGCTGGACGGCCGTGTCCCTACGATGTGTGCGCCGTACTGGACTCGTAGGCCGGGGTGGATCCGACGTGAACCTGCTGGACGCGGTCGCGGTGTTCGCGGCAGGGGTCGCCGCCGGTGGCATCAACACCGTCGTGGGTTCCGGCTCGCTGATCACCTTCCCGACGCTGGTGGCGCTCGGGTACCCGCCCGTGGTGGCGAACGTGTCCAACACCATCGGGCTCGTTCCGGGCAGCGCGACCGGCGCGTACGGCTATCGCGAGGAGCTGAAGGGGCAGCGCGAGCGGCTGCTGCGGCTCGGGTCCGGCTCGCTGATCGGCGCCGTGCTCGGCGGGCTTCTCCTGCTGGGCCTTCCCGCCGAGGCGTTCGACGTCATCGTCATCGCACTGATCGCGATCGCGCTGGTCCTGGTGCTGGTGCAGCCGCGGCTGCAGAAATGGGTGCTGCGCCGCCGGGAAGGCGAGCACCGTCCGCACGGCGGCGCGGTGCTGTGGATCGGGGTCCTGCTGGCCGGCGTCTACGGGGGTTACTTCGGGGCTGCGCAGGGCGTCATCCTCATCGCGCTCCTCGGCATCATGCTGGACGAGGATCTGCAGCGCGTGAACGCGGCCAAGAACGTCCTGTCGGCGATCGTGAACGGTTCCGCGGCGGTGCTGTTCACGCTGCTGTGGCTGGTCTCCGACACCGAGATCAACTGGTGGGCGGTGCTGCTGATCGCGTCCGGTGCCACCGTCGGCGGGCTGATCGGCGCCCGTGTCGGACGCCGGATCCCGCCGATGGTGCTGCGCGGCGTCATCGTGGTCGTCGGTCTCGTGGCGATCGTCAATCTCGTGGCCTGACCAGCGCATTCTCGCCGTTCCGGAGGGGTTGGCAGCCTGTTGTTCCGGGTATAAGTCGAATATACGTTCGACTACCGGAGGTTCGCACGGATGAAGGGCGACAGGGTCGAGATCGTCATCGATGCCGGTGGCGAGGGAACGCGGACGTACGAGGTCGTGGCGAGCCGGGCGGGCCGCCGCGTGGAGATCGCGACCCGCCGTGGAGTCGTGGAGGTCAGCGAGGTCACCCGCACCGGCACCGCCGTCCGCACGGCCCGCTTCATGTCCAGCCGGGTGCTGGCCCTGGTCGAGTACCCCACCTCCGACCAGGCCCACGAATCCGAATAACCGGGCGCGTGCGGGCGGTGTGATGCACTAGGATCGAACATACATTCGATAACCGGTGGATGTGCGACCGGTCCGGACGCCGGGCCGGCCGGACCTTCGACGTAAGGCGGACCTGCCGATGTCAGCATCGCCCGACGTCCTCGCGACCTCCCTCAACGCCATCAAGAGCTCCCAGGCGCGGCAGCGCCCCGTCATCATGATCACGCCTTCGGCGGACGGCCCGCCGCGGATCTGTGTTCCCGACACCGGAGAACTGCGCGTGATCGACGGCCGGCTGCTGCGCGTGGCGATCTGGCCCGACAGCCCCACCGCGGCCGATCTCGACCGCGGCGTCTCCCTCCTGCTGATCGTCCCCGCTTCCCCGGACGTCCATCTCATCCGCGCCACGGCCCGCCGCCTGTCCGGCGCCGCCATGGTGTGGGCCCACTTCGACCTCACGATCACCTCGGCACGGATCGCCGCCCGCGGCACCGCTCCCGCGCCCTTCACCCAGCCCGCACGACCCAACCCCAACCCCGATTCCAACCCCAGCCTCAGCCTCAGCGATCAGCCCGAAGCGGTCGGGGAGATCCTGACGAGCGTCCGCGAGAAACGTCTGGTCAGGCAGCTCAGCTAGGCCGGGCCAACGTCTCGTCACGGCGCTCGGCGCCGCCACCCTCCCCTACGCCCTGCACCGCGCCGTCCAGAGCCGCCGGATCGCGACCGGCGACCTGGTCCTCCTCAACGGCGCTCACGTCGCTCCTGGCCCGGCTCCGGCTCGCGTCCGAGTCGGGCCGTGAGCGACCGCTTGGGCCTGGTCAGTAAGGGCGGACCTGGACGGTGCCCTCGTCCGTCACGCGGGTCTCGAAGGCGGGCTGGCGGGCCGTGGCGGGGCCGTGCACGACCGAGCCGTCCTGGACGCGGAACGTGCTGCCGTGCCAGGGGCAGATGACGCACGTGTCGGCGTTGTCGTCGGTGACGATGCGGCCTTGGTGGAGCGGTCCCGCGAGGTGGCTGCAGCGGTCGGCGAGGACGTGGATGTCGTCGCCCGTGCGCAGGACGAACAGGCCGATATAGCCGAGGCGCCGGTGGACGGGCCAGCCGTCCGGGAGCTCCTCGACGGCGCAGAGGTCGTGCCAGCCGAGCGGGACGAGGTGGCCGACCTGGTCGGCGTGGCTGGCGCCCGCGGCCTGCCGGAACGCCAGGTGCCCGCCGAGGTAGGCGCCCGTGAAGAGTGCGGTGAGGCCGGCGAAGCCGAAGGCACGTCCGGCGGCGTCCCGTCCCTGGTAGCGGGCCACGAGGGACAGGGAGTAGAGCGTGCTCGCCGTCGCCATCCCCGCCGCGTGGACGAGCCCGACCCGCTGCTGCTCGCGATGCAGCGCGGACCAGTCGGCGATGCCGGTGAGGACGGTCGGCACGGCGCTCGCGAGCCCCGCCGCCACGAGCGTCTGCGACGCGCGGCGCCCGCCGGGCATGAGGTCGAGCACGGCCGCGGACACCCAGAACCCGATGGGCATGTCCGAGAGCGGTGGGTGGGCGGGGTGCCCGAACGGGACACCGTGCAGGGTGTCCTTGACGGGGCCGGGCGGCAGCGCGCGCCGGACGGCCATGGACAGGGTGCGGACGACGCGGTCGAGCACCCGGGCCTGCTCCAGCCCTTCGGTGGCGTCGGCGAGCCGCGCCGACCCCTCGGGCCGGGACATGCGCCGGAAGATGTTCGTCCTGCGATTCATGCCCCTCCTCCGCGGCCGTCCTGGAACCCCTGTCGCGACACTAGTCGTCCGCGTTCACCTGCGGCCAGTCATACGTACCTGCAGCCGAAGGGCCCTAAACCACGGGGTCAGCGCCCTGGAGCCCGTGCCTCTGACGAGACCCGCGCCCGCAGAGGGGCAAGGCTAGGCGCTTCCGGCGCTCACGGAGGAGTGTGCGGCAAGGCGTTGCACGAGAGGAACGAGGCGCGTGACGGTGTGCACACGGAGGAGTGGGGTGCCAGGCGCCGTGCGCGGAGGAAGTGGCGCTGGGTGACGCGTGTGGTGGGCGTGCGCATGGACGAGTGGAGCACTGGGTAGCGCGCGCAGGAGAAGTGGGACGCGGGATGGCGCGCGCAGAGGAGAGGCCCTCGGTTGCGCGCCTGGTGGCGTGCGCGTGGAGCAGCGGGCGCCTGGTGGCGTGCGTGTGCGGGGGTGGGTGCGGGGTGGCGTGTGCGGAGCAGCGGGGCGCGTGGAGGGAGAGGCGTTGGGTGACGCGTTCGGTGGCGTGCGCGTGGAGCAGTGGGGCGCTGGGTGGCGGGCGTGAGGGCAAGGTGCTTGGTGGCGTGCGCGTGGAGGAGGTGCGGGGTGGCGTGCGTGGAGGAGTAGGGCGCTGGGTGGGTGCGTGGAGGAGTGGGGGCGGCCGGGCGGTGGTTAGGCGCCCGGCCGCTGTTGGGGGCGCGGTCTGCCGGGGTGTGGCGCGCCCCCAGGAGGACGGCGGTGTGGGCAGGCCGTCCCCCGTGGGTTGGTCAGGAGCCGTTCACGCCGAGGCCCTTGGCGATGCGGTCGCCGAGGTCCTTGTGGACGTTGCGCCAGTACTCGACGACGCGCGGCTTCATCTCGCTCGTCACCTCGGGCGCGTTCGCGTGGAGCAGGATGTTGTGCACCATGTGGTCGCGGTCGACGTCCGAGAGGACCTTCTCCCAGAGGGTGCGGGCCTGGCCGTAGTCGTCGTCCTCGCGGTGCAGTGTGTAGGCGCTGCGGACGATCTCGCCCGCGACCCCGTAGGTGTCGCCAGCCCAGAGGGCCGGGTCGGCGACGGGACCGCCCACCGAGTTCGGTGCGTACACCGGGTCGCCGGAGTTGACGTAGGTCATCGCGCCGTCCTTGTTGTAGGTGTGGACGGGCGCGTGCGGGCGGTTGACCGGCAGTTGCAGGTAGTTGGCGCCGATCCGGTAGCGGTGGGCGTCCGGGTAGGAGAACAGGCGGCCCTGCAGCATCTTGTCCGGGGACGCGCCGATGCCGGGCACGAGGTTGGCGGGCTCGAACGCGGCCTGCTCGATCTCGGCGAAGTAGTTCTCCGGGTTCCGGTTCAGCGTCCAGCGGCCGATGGTGATCGGCGGGTAGTCCGCGTGCGGCCAGACCTTGGTGAGGTCGAACGGGTTGAACCGGTAGTCGGCGGCGTCCTCGAACGGCATGATCTGCACCTGCACCGTCCAGGACGGGTGGTCGCCGCGCTTGATCGCCTCGTAGAGGTCGCGGATGTGGACGTCGGGGTCCTGCGCGTCGGCCTCTTCGGCGGTGAAGTTCTTGATGCCCTGGTCGGTCTTGAAGTGGTACTTGACCCAGAACTTCTCGCCGGCGGCGTTGTACCAGAGGAACGTGTGCGAGCCGTACCCGTTCATGTGGCGCCAGGACGCGGGCGTCCCACGGTCGGTCATCAGCAGCGACACCTGGTGGGCGGACTCGGGTGACAGCGTCCAGAAGTCCCACTGCATGTTGTTGTCGCGCAGGTGGTTGTCGGCGCGGCGCTTCTGCGAGTGGATGAAGTCGGAGAACTTCTGCGGGTCGCGGATGAAGAAGACCGGCGTGTTGTTGCCGACGAGGTCGTAGTTGCCCTCGTCGGTGTAGAACTTGATCGCGAAGCCGCGCGGGTCGCGTCCGGCGTCGGCGCTGCCGAGCTCCCCGGCGACGCTGCTGAACCGCACGAGCGATTCGGTGCGGGCGCCCTTCTGGAAGAGGCTCGCGCGCGTGTACTGGCTGACGTCCTCGGTGATTTCGAGAGTGCCGTACGCTCCGCCGCCCTTGGCATGGACGACGCGTTCGGGGACGCGCTCGCGGTTGAAGTGCGCCATCTTCTGGATCAGGTAGTGGTCCTGCAGCAGCAGCGGGCCGTTTGGGCCCACGGACTGCGAGTGGGCGTCGCTCGGCGCGGGGATCCCGGCGTCGGTGGTGGTGGTCGGCCTGTCGGACATGGGCGCGGTCCCTCCTTGCTGCGTCGCCGCCCCGGTGCCGCTGCGCACGGAGCAAACTTGAATCATTCAAGATAATGAAGCTTACATCTTTGGGAGGGATGCTTGCCGCCCGTGGCATGCTGGGGCGTCCGATGACGGAGGTCCGAGGCGGGCCGGGGCGGAGGTGAGGCGATGAGCACACGTGGGAAGACGGTCGCTGCGGCGACCGTGGCGGGGATGATGGTGCTCGCCGCGGCGGCGTGCGGCGGCTCCGGCGGTTCTGGCGGGTCGGACGCGAAGGGCGCCACCACCTCGCCGCCGAACGGGCAGGGCTCGCCGGGCGGGACGAAGCCCGCACCGCCCGCCAAGGAGCCGATCATCCTGGCCTTCGGCGGCGACACGCACTTCGAGGGTCAGCTCCGCTCCCGGGCCGGCCTCCCGAAGGACGCGCTCGGGCCGGTCTCCAAGCAGCTGCGCGCCGCCGACCTCGCCATGATCAACCTGGAGACGGCGATCACCACGGGCGGCGGGACGCCCGCGCCCAAGTCGTTCACCTTCCGCGCGTCGCCGTCCGCGTTCAAGGCGCTGCAGGGCTCCGGCGTGGACGTCGTGTCCATGGCCAACAACCACGGCATGGACTACATGGAGGGCGGGCTCCGCGAGTCCCTGGCCGCCATCAAGCGCAGCGGCTTCCCTGTCGTCGGCATTGGAAAAGACGCGGACGCCGCGTTCCGTCCGTACCGCGTCACCGTGAAGGGCAACAAGCTCGCCATCGTCGGGGCGACCCAGGTACTGGACGACAACCTGATCCAGCAGTGGACGGCCACCGACACCCAGGGCGGGCTCGCATCGGCCAAGAACGTCCCCCGGATGGTGCAGGCGGTTAAGGAAGCGCGCAAGGGCTCGGACGTCGTCATCGTCCACCTGCACTGGGGCGCGGAACTGCAGCCCTGCCCGCTGCCTCGCCAGCAGGAACTCGCCAAGCAGTTGGTCGCGGCAGGAGCCGACATCATCGTCGGCGGGCACGCGCACATTCCCCTGGGCGGCGGCTACATGGACGGCTCATACGTCCACTACGGCATGGGCAACTTCGTGTTCTACTCCGCGAACGGCAAGACCGCCGAGTCCGGGGTGCTGCTGCTGAGGGTGGAGAACGGCAAGGTCACCAAGGACAAGTGGGCGCCCGCCCGGATCTCGGGTGGCATCCCGATCCCGCTGAAGGGCGCCGCGGCGGCGTCCGCCCTCAAGCGGTGGAACGGGCTGCGCGAGTGCACCGGTCTGCAGGCGCGCCCGTCCTGATTCGTCGCCGGGCTGGACTCTCCCCTTGTGGGAGGGATGAGGGTGGTGCCCGTGAGCGATGATCTCCTGCCGATCGGGCGGTTCGCGCGGCTGTGCCGGCTGAGCGTCAAGCAACTCCGGCACTACGACGATCTCGGGCTGCTCGCCCCGGCCTGGACGGACCCGTCGTCCGGCTACCGGTACTACCGGCCTGGCCAGGCGCGGGACGCGCTGCTGATCGGCCTGCTGCGGGCGATGGACGTGCCGCTGCCGGACGTGGCCCGCGTCCTGTCCGGGGGCGGGGGCGACGCCTTCAAGGCCCCGGGCAGCCCGTCCGGGGGCGAGCGCGATGTCCTCAAGGGCCCGTCCCGGGGCGAGCGTGATGGCCTCAAGGGCCCGTCCGGGGGCGAGCGTGATGCCCCGGCACGCGTTCTCAAGGAGGCGCGTGCTCTCAAGGAGGTGCGCGATCGGATCGAGGCGGACGTCGCCCGGCGGCAGCGCGGCTTGCGGCTCCTCGACCGCGTGGTCGCGGACGGGTTGCCGCAGGCCGAGGTGTCGATCGTCCGGGAGCCGGCGCGCCGCGTGTTCACGGCGCGGGAGCCCGCGACCCCGCTGACGATCCCGGACGCGACCGCCGCGTGCGTGCGGCGCCTGCTGCCCCGGATGACACCGGACGGCCTGCTCATCGGGCTGTTCCCGCTGGACATGGACGAGGAGTTCGACGTCCGCGTCGTCGTCCAGGCGGCGGACGGTGACGACGTCCTGCCCGGTGGTTCGTTCGCGTCGGCCGTCCATGTCGGCCCGTACGAGGAGATTCCGCTCACGGTCCATGGCGTGCTCGCGTGGTTCGGCGATCACGGGCACACGCCCGCCGGACCCGTCCGCGAGGTGTACCTCAACGACCCCGCGACCACGCCGCCCGAGCACCTGGAGACCAAGGTGCAGATCAGAGTGGAGGATGCCCAGTGAGCTGGTACGAGGCGGCGGAGGAACCGGAACTGGTGGAGCACGGGCGGGTGTCGGGGCTGGCCGTGACGGGTCGCGGTGAGCCCGGCGGCGTCGCCTATGGCGAGAGCGTCGGCGCGCTGTACGCGGTCATGGGCGCGCTCGGTGCCCCCATGGCGCCGCTGGAGGGATTCTGGTGGGTCGAGGACGAACGTTCGCCGTTCGACGTGCCGCGCGACCAATGGTGGTGGCATCTGTTCCTCCGCCTCCCGGACGCGACCGAATCGGTGGACCAGGCCCGTGAGGACGTGCGCTCGAAAGTGCCTGCGGCTGCGCGCGTCCAGCACGTGACGTTCACGGAGGGACGATGCGTGCAGATGCTCCATCGCGGGGCGTACGCGGATGAGCCCGCGTCCCTCGCCCGCATGTACGCGCTGATGAAGGACGAGGGCGTCGTGCCGAACGGCCTGCATCATGAGATCTACCTGTCCGATCCCAGCGAGCCCGACCCGGAGAAGATGCGCACGATCCTGCGCCAGCCCGTCCGGTAGCCGGGTCGCCGGCACCCGTATTGGACGGCCCGTCTCAGTGGCGTAGTTTCACGAGAAACGATGCATGCGAGGCGCGCGACGCGACGCGACGCGACGCGAGGCGAACGCGACGGATGGACGGGCAGGCGGGTTGATGCGAGACCAGCGGGTGAGGTCGGGCGAGATCCGGCTGGCGGTGCGGGTGCGTGGCGAGGGGCAGGGGGATCGGCCGACGGTCGTCCTCGTGCACGGCTACCCGGACACCAGCGCGATGTGGGACGAGGTGGCCGAACGCCTCGCCGGACGGTTCCGCGTCGTCGTCTACGACGTGCGGGGTGCCGGGGCGTCCAGCAGCCCGTCCGATCCGCTCGACTACCGGCTGGACGCGCTCATGGGCGACCTCGAAGCCGTCCTGGACGGCGTCGGCGCGGACGAGCCCGTCCACCTGGTCGGGCACGACTGGGGTTCGGTGCAGGGCTGGGAGGCCGTCATCGGCGACCGGCTGCGGGGCCGCATCGCCTCGTTCACGTCGATCTCCGGGCCGGACCGGCGGCACATGGCGCGCTGGGCCAGGCGGGCCGTCCGGTCCGGGCCGCGCGGCGTCGTCGAGGTTCTCGACCAGGCGCGGCGCAGCGTCTACATGCCGGTCCTGATGGCGCCCAAGGTCGGCGAGCTCGCGGCCCGCGTGCTCGCCGCCGGATTCCCGCGGCTGATGGCGCGCCGGGAGGGCGCCGACCCGCGCTCGGGCCACCCGGCCACCACCCTGCCGGCCGACGCCCGCAACGGCCTCGGCCTGTACCGCGCGAACATGTCCCGCCGTCGCCGTCCCACCCGTCCTGGCGGCGCCCGGTCAGACGATGCCAGGCGGACGGACGGCGATGGGCGGACGGACGTACCCGTCCAGCTCATCGTCCCGATCAAGGACCGGTACGGCTCCCAGTCCCTGCTGCTGTCCGCGCGCGGTCCGGTGACCCGCCTGTACGTGCGGCGCGCACCGGCCGGGCACTGGGTGGCGCGCAGCCATCCCGACCTCCTCGCTCGCTGGATCACCGAGTTCGCCGAGCACATCGACGGCGGCCCAGAGACCCCCGACCTGGCCCGCGCCCGCACGGCAGGCACACACGGCAAGCAATAGGGCCAGCTTGAAGTGGGTCTCGGTTAGGTGCGGACCCTCCGGTTCGCCCAGTCTGGCGTCCGTCGTGGGGACGGGCCAAGGGGGCTGGGCGGGCGTTCTTTGAAGGGACGCCGCGCGCTCGCTCACAGCTCGGGCCGGGTGTGAGTCGTCAGGCGAACGGTTTAGAGACTGCCCTAACCGGTGGTCGTGGCGGGCGTCGTCGTCCGGTTGAGGGTCTGGGTGGGGGTTTCTCCGAAGCGCTGCCGGTAGTGGGCGGCGAAGCGGCTCATGTGGACGTATCCGGCGGCTTGGGCGGCGGCCGTGACCGCGCGCGGGCCGGGCGGTGCCGCGAGGAGGGCGGCGCGGGCGTGGTCGAGCCGTATCCCGCGCAGGAACCGGGTGGGTGTCAGGCCCCATTCGTCCTGGCAGATCGCTTGAAGCTGGCGGACGCCGACGCCCGCCGCCGCGGCGATGTCGGTGACGCCGATCGGCCGGTGGTGGTGGGCCTCGACCCATTCGCGGATGACACCGGCGAGATGGTGCGAGGGCCGTTCCTCGGGCTCGGCGAGGGTCGCGGTCGCCGTGTGCGGCAGGCCGAGCAGGAGGGCGGTGAGCAGCGACTCCTCCAGGCTGCGCTCCGCGAGGGGATGCAGGCCGCCGGCCGCCGTCGCGTGGTCGAGGACGTCGCACACGTGCCGCCATGTCCGCTCGACGATCGAGGACGGGATGAGCCCCGGCTCGTCGGAGCCGTGGAAGCGCAGCGGGGCGGTGTGCTCGCGGCCGAGATGGCCTGCGAGGTGGTCGGCGAGCCGTCCGGTGCTGGTCGCGATGATGAGGCAGCCCATCATCGGCGGCGGCGTCATCCGCATCGGCTCGTCATGGGACAGGATGTGGCCGCCGCCCGTCGTGTCCCGACTTTTCGTGACCCGGTACTCGATGTCCATGGGCGCCATCGGCGCGCACATCGCGAAGTGCCCCTCGGTGGGCGGGGTGTCCACGATGACGCCATCGCCGCCGTACCGCACCCAGACCAGGTTGATCGCGCCGATGCTGAGGGCGTTGACCTGGCCGTCCAGCGGTGCACCGGGCCGGATCGCCTGGAGGTCGTGGCCGACCGCGTACGGCTCGACCGTGTCGTGCAGGACGTCGATGTCCGTGCTGACGACCCGCTGGTAGGCGGACAGGGGTGGCGGTATCTCGCGCATTGTCTCGGGTGAAGTCATGGTCATATCGATGGTGCCGTTGTGTGACGGTCGATGCGGATGTGTTCAGCGATGTCACACCATTCTGCGCGAGGACGCGGCGGACGCAGACCGATGTCCAGATGCAGCCATGACCGAACGCGGCGCCCCGGGCGCGCGGCTTCGACGCGGCTTCGACGCGTGTTCGGCGCGTGTACGGCGCGCGACTGGGGCGGGGCGCGGTCAGATCGGGATGGCGCCGAGGACGAGCCGGTCGAAGGGGCCCGTGTCGGCCGGGCGCGGACCGTTCGTCATCGCGTAGACGACGACCCGAGCGGGGTGTCGCTGCTGTTCGCGCGCCCGCAGCGCCAATTCATGGACGACTTCGGCGAGATGGGCGCCGCAGGAAACACGTCCGCCCGCCCGGTCTCCGGGGACGGCCGTCGCCTCC
Source organism: Actinomadura sp. 3N508 (assembly GCF_044326375.1). NCBI lineage: Bacteria > Bacillati > Actinomycetota > Actinomycetes > Streptosporangiales > Thermomonosporaceae > Actinomadura > Actinomadura sp. 3N508. The sequence goes on along the minus strand of NZ_JBIRAX010000002.1, from coordinate 1,037,849 downwards.
AGGCGCACGTGAAAGCAGGAGGACCGTCCGCAACAAGCCATCGAGCACGGCTGCCTGCCGATGAGGGGAAGATGAGCGGGGTCGCTGTGCATCGGTGCCACTTTCGGCGTCACGAAGTCGGCGATGATCAGGTGATCAGGGGATTACCAGGAGCGCGTGAATCGTCACGGGGTGAATCGCCGGAGCGCGAATTCAGTGACCCCTCGGGCAGCGGGACATGCACATACGAGCCTCCATGACAACGGCCGGGGCTGAGTCTCCAATCATGCACCAGCCTCTCCTGCATTTCAACGCATGCCGGATAGCCCGCTGCGCTCTCCGGTTAGTCATCCTCACTCCCGCCTTCTCGGGATTTAGCCGAAATACCTCAATGGGGCCGGGTGTGGCCCGTCCGAAATAGGGGATGCCGTAGCTGCTGGTCCGGAACCAGGCGGAAAGCCGGGCATCGGGTGGCATGGCGGCGTCTGGAGGGCTTGGGGCGCTGGAGGGCGCGGGGGCGGCAGGTGGCGGAGTTCTGCGCGGTGCGGCTTCCACGTAGAGTGACGGACATGGCCATGTGGGACGACGAGCGGCGCCTCGCCGCCGGGCACGGCACCTCATGAACGTCCGCATTCTCACCTTCAACACGCTGTTCCGCGGCGATTCGCGGGCCCGCCTGGGCGTGCTGGCCCGGCTCATCGAGGAATCGGACTACGACGTCGTCTGCCTACAGGAGGTCATCTCGCCGCGAAACCTGGCCCACCTGCGCCGGGCGGCGAAGTCGTACGCGCACATCGCGCACGCGGCGACCTTTCCGGTGGTGCGCGGCGGCCTGGTCACTCTTTCGCGCCGGCCGATCACGCGCCGCCATTTCCAGTCGTTCACGCCTGTCCGTCCGGCCCGTCCGGAATGGCTGCTGCGCAAAGGCGCCCTGTTCACCCGCATCAGGCTCCCGGACGGATTCCTGACGATCGTGAACACACACCTTTCCGCGAACATGGACATGGACTGGTCCCTGTCCAACGCCTACACCAGGGTCGAGGAATCCGAACTCGGCGAACTGGCCGCGCTCATCGGGCGAATCGACGCGGCGGAACCCAAGGTCGTGATGGGCGACTTCAACGTCCCCCGGTCTCACGAACTGTTCCGGGAGTTCGCGTCCGCCACCGGTTTGCGCGACGCCCTCGACGGCGACACCGCGCCCACCTTCCGTCCCGAGCTCGCCGTCCTTGAGCCCATAGACCAGCTCCTCGTCACGCCGGGAATCGACGCCACGACCCGCCTGCTCTTCAAGGACCACGTCCGCCTCGCCGACGGCCGGCACGTCCCACTGTCCGACCATTACGCCATAGAGGCGTCCCTCACCTTGCCCACGTAGCAGGGAAGTGGCCTGGAGGGCGCGGGCCGCGTGCCGAGAGCCCCGGCCAAGGCGGCCAGGGCTCTCGGCCCGGGGCTCGGCCAGGGCTCTCGGGTTGGACGGGGTCAGTCTGTGCAGACGGTGCCCGGCTTGGGAAGGATGCGGTCGGCCAGGTAGCGGTTGGCGGCGTCCCGGACGCACTGGGACACCAGGAACATGCTGTAGTCGTCACCGTCCCTGCTGAGGACGACGCTGCCGGGCAACTGGGAGGCGAGGGCCTGGCCCTCGGAGTGCAGGGCGAGCGCCTGATGCGTGGACTGGGCGACCAGCGCGGGCGGCGCGCCCCACACCTTTCCGCCGGACCGCACCGGCGTGGCGTCGATCGGCCAGCCGATGCAGCCCGCGTACCTGTTCCAGGAACTCACCGCGCCGCCGAGATGCGGCGAGATCTTCGCGAGCCGCTGCCACACCGCCGCGACCTGGTCGAACGTCCGAACAGGGCGGGCCGTGTCGAGGCAGGTCGGCACCTGCGCCTGGACGAGATCGAGCGTCCGGTCGGGGTTGCGTGTGAAGCCGGAGGCGTCGCCCGCCTGGGCCGCCGCAATGGCCTTCGCCAGCCCAGGCCACTGAATGAAGGACACATTCATGAACTCCTGGGTCGCGACGCGGATGTCCTCGCCGGTCAGCGGACGATGCGCGCCACCCGCCACGGGGATGGGGCTCCGGTCCGCGCGGGCGACGAGGGCGTCGTATTCGGCGGCGACGTCGCGTCCCTTGAGCACGCAGTCAGGGGAGCCGGTGCACCAGGCGGCGAACCGGTTGAACGACTGCTCCGCCGCCGTGGCCTCGTTGAAGATCCGGCGGAGGGGCGAGCCGGTGTCGTCCAGCGCGGTGTCCAGGAACATGGTGCGGAGCCGTCCTGGGAACAGGTCGGCGTAGGTGCGTCCGAGAAGGTTGCTGTAGAGGATTCCGTACCAGTTGAGCTGCCGCTCCCCGAGGCCCACGCGCACCGCCTCGAAGTCGCGGGCGACGCTGGTGACGTCGACGTTGGCCATCAGCGCGCCGTTCCGGCGGATGCAGTCCCGCGCGAGGGCGCGGTTGTGGGTGACGAGCTTCTGGAACGCCCGCCGGTCCTTCGGGAAATAGCTGACACCCGCCGGCCTGAGCGGCTCGGCGCAGCGGATGGGCGTGCTGCGCCCGACGCCGCGCGGATCGAGGGCGACGATGTCGAAGCGCTTCGTCATGTCCCCCGCGAGGTGCGGGAGGCCGGCCCGAATCGCCAGCTTGAGCTGCTCGATCGCGGACCGTCCGATGCCGTTGTTGAGCATCAGGGTGCCGGCGCGGCGCGCCTGATCATCGGCCGGACGGCGGACGAGCGCCAGTTCGAGCTGCTTCCCGCCGGCCCTGGACCAGTCGACGGGCACCCGCATCGTCCCGCACCGCATCCCCTCGAACTCGATCTCGGCGCACGCCCGCCACTCGATCCGTCCGGACGGCTGCTCCGGCGCCTGCCCATGGCCCTGCCGCTGGGCGTTCCCGCCGCTGGCGGCGGGCGCGGCGAGCGCCGGAGTGATCATCATCGCTCCGGCGGCCACGGCGGCGGTGAGCGTCCACGCTGCTCGTCGTGCTGCTCTGCTCATGCTCCTGCACTCCCTAGCGGATAAGCCCGAACTAGCGCGATAGACCGTCGCTAGTGTTATAGCTTCTAACTAGAGTGAGGGAGCTACACTGTTCCCGTCAAGGGGGCGGCCCGGAGGGAGTGTCCAGAACTCGGATCGTCGCTGGTGGTCGAGCTGCGCTGAGTTGACGGAGTTGACGGAGGAGGCGGTGGCATGGCGGAGACCGTGGTGTCTCCCCGCGAGCGGTACCGGGCGCAGGTGCGCACGGAGATCAAGGATCGGGCGTGGGAGCAGATCGCCACGGCGGGCGCGTCCGCGCTGTCCCTCAACGCGATCGCCAAGCAGATGGGGATGAGCGGCCCGGCGCTCTACCGCTACTTCGCCAACCGCGATGAGCTGATCACCGAGCTGATCCGGGACGCCTACCGCAGCCTGGCCGACGCCTTCCACGCCACCGCCGAAGGCGGCACCGACCTCGCGGGGCTCGCCGAGACCGTCCGGCGGTGGGCGTTCGAGGTCCCCCACCGCTACTTCCTGATCTACGGGACGCCCATCCCCGGCTACCAGGCCCCGCCCGACACCGCCGAGATCGCCGGGGAGCTGATGGCGATCATGCTCGACGTCTGCGCGGCCGCGCCGGGGGACGCGGCCGGGGAGGACGGTGGCGCCGCCCTCGACGCGAACCTGGACCAGGTCGCGCATTGGGGGCGTTCCCACCCCGCGCGGGTGCAGCGCCGCGCCCTGACCTTCTGGACGCGCCTGCACGGCGTGCTCTCCCTGGAACTCGCCGGCCATTTCGGCGGGATGGCATTCGACCCCGCCCTCCTGTACGAGGCCGAAGTGGACGCCCTGCGTCGCTGACCCGGCGGCGGCGCCGGGGGGGGTGTCAGCCGGGTTTGCGGGCTTCGATGAGGAACCGGGACGAATGCGCGACGAACACGCCGTCCTTGCGAATCTGCTCGTGCAGGCGCCGCAGGCGGTCGTGGTACGCGTCGACGGAGAAGCCCGGGACGATCCAGATCACCTTGCGCAGGAAGTAGACGACCGCGCCGATGTCGAAGAACTCCATGCGGAGCCGTTCGAGGCGCAGGTCCTTGATTTCGAGGCCGGCGGCCACGGCGTCGGCGCTTTCGAGGTCCGGGTGCCGTTTCTCCCGTGCTTCGGGCTGCGGTCCGAGAAAGTACTCGGTCAGCTCGAAAACGCTGGCGGGGCCGACGTGCTGGGCGAAGTACGTGCCGCCGGGGGTGAGGACGCGGGCGATTTCCGTCCACCAGACCGTGGCGGGGTGGCGGCTGACGACCAGATCGAACGCGCCGTCGGCGAATGGCAGCGGCGGCTCGCCGGAATCGGCGACCACCACGACGCCTCGCGGATGCAGCAGCCGCGTGGCCTTGTCGACATTCGGCGGCCAGGATTCCGTGGCCACCATGATGGGCGGGAACCGGGCGGCGCCGGCGAGCACTTCACCGCCACCGGTCTGGACGTCCAGCGCCGCGCTCGCCTTGGCCAGCCGTTCGCTCATCAGCCGCTGATATCCCCAGGACGGCCGCTGCTCCGTCGCCCGGCCGTCCAGCCAGGAGAAATCCCAGCCCGCCACGGAGACCGATCCGGCCTCTGCGATCAGGTCCTCGAACGTGCGGTCCATGTCCCCATTGTCGCGGCAGGCGCCCCGGCCAGGACCGGGGGCCCATCTCAGCTCGCCCTCAGCACGATCTGGCCCGGCCTAGCCCGGTGGCCTCAGCCCGGAGTCGATTTCCATCAGGAGTTCCAGCGCCGCCTCGTCCTCGGTGCGGGCGAAGGCGGCGCTGACGGCTGTGGCGGCTTCGCCGCCGGTCAGCCAGTCGATGACCTGCTGGTACGGGCTGGACGAGGGGTCCCAGTACCCGGGAAGAAGGCTTGGTCGCCCGCGCTGCCAGATCAGCGTTCCCGTGACGAACTCGTGTAGCTGGCGGATGGTGGGTTCGGACGTCAATGCGTCGCCCCATTCGTCCAGCCAAGGGGTCATGTCGGTATTCATGCTGGCGAGTGCGCAGATGGCGGAGCTCGCGGAGGGGAAGGTGGGGAACTCGGTGAGAGTTCGAGTCCAGAAGGCGTTCAGGAAGGCGGTGATGGCGTCACGCTGCGGCCAGTCCAGCCACCCGACCCGGCTGAATTTGCTGAAGACGATTTCGACGTCCGGCCAGCTGAATGCGTCGTCGGCCGCCAGTTCCAGCAGGCGCGGTGCGAAATAGTAGAAATCTTCCGGGCCGCCCCAGGTGTTCAACACCTTGGCGGCGTACCGGCGCAGGTCCGCGCCGGTCAGGTCGCGGAGGGGGCGCTCGAGCAGTGGCCGTCCTTCATCGGGGTCGACGCAGCAGGGGCACCCTTCCAGATCCACCGGACGCGGGATGCGCTCGAATGCGGCATAGAGGTCCTCGACCTCCGGCACGCGGGCTGCCTTCTCAGCCATTGCGGAATCGTCCCATCCGGACCGGCTTGGACACTAACGGTTACCCGCTGACCGCTAACTGCCGAGTGTCCGGAACTCGGTGATGGTGATCTCCTGCTTCGGCGGGCCGTCACCCGCTCCCGTGACGGCGCCGTCCTCGACTCCCGCCTTCGCCACCTTGTCGACGACCTCCAGCCCGGACGTGACCCGTCCGAAAACGGTGTAGTCCGGCAGCAGGGTCGCGTCCCCATAGACGATGAAGAACTGGCTGCCGTTCGTGTTCGGCCCGGCATTGGCCATGGCCACGGTGCCGCGGGTGTAGCGGGTCCCGGGCGCGATCTCGTTCCCGAATTGGTAGGAGGGCCCGCCGGTCCCGAGTCCGGACGGGTCACCGCATTGCAGAACCTTGAGCGGCCCCGTCGTGAGGCGATGGCACTTGGTGTTGTCGTAGTACTTCTTGCTCGCGAGATGGGCGATCGAGTTCACGGTGCAGGGCGCCTTGGCGGGGTCCAGTTGCACTTCCAGCGTGCCGAGAGTGGTCTTGATGGTCGCCCGTTGCGGTTGCGTGGCGGGCACCTGGGACGGCGGCTTGCCCACATCTTTGGCGGCTGTGCCGCTTGTCGGCGAGTAGACGCAATTCCGCGTGGACGAGCCTGGTTGCGTCCCCGTCCCGCCCCTATTCGTCCCGCTGCTGTTCATCTTGGCGCCGGGTCCCGTTCCGGTCCCCGTCCCGTCGCCCCTGAGCAGGACCGCGGCGAAGACCGCCCCGGTGACCAGGAGGACCGCGGCGGCGGCCCCGGCGATGACCAGTAGCGGACGTCCTTTCCGTCCAGGCGCCGCCGGATTCGTCGGCTGCGGGAACCCTGCGGGAGGCGGAGGTGGCCTGCTGCCCGGCGGCGTGCCTCGCTGATGAACACCGAACGGAGGCGAACTGGGCGGCGGGGCGCCGGGCCAAGGCTGTCCAAGCGCGTGCGCCACCGGAGCATCGGCCGCCATCGGGGACGGTGCAAGCGGCGGCGGCGACGAAGATGCGGCGGCCGACGTGCCTTCCGCAAGCAGGCTCGCACGCGCATCCGGCCGGTTGCCGAGGAGGTGCTGCAGGACCTGGAGCGCGGTCGGGCGGGCCGCCGGGTCCTTGGCCAGGCAGGACGTGACGAGTGCGCGCAGTTCCCCTGTCAGCGCGCCCAGCTGCGGTTCCCCGTGCAGGACGCGCTGCATGATGGCCGCCACGTTGTCGCTGCCGAACGGCGGGACGCCGTTGGCGGCGAACGCGATCGTGCACGCCCACGCGAACATGTCCAGGGGAGCGCCGCCCGCCGAGCCCGCCACCTGCTCCGGCGCCATGAAGGCCGGGGTGCCGACCGCGCCGGTCATGGTGGCCGAGGTGGCGTCGAGCGGGCGGGCGATGCCGAAGTCGATGACCCGCGGGCCGTCCTCGCCGAGCAGCACGTTGGCCGGTTTGAAATCGCGGTGGACGACGCCCGCCTCGTGGATCGCGGCGAGCGCGGTGGCGGTGCCGATGGCCAGCCTGACCAGCGCACCGTCGGCCGCCACACCCTGCTCGGTGATGTGCTCCCGCAGCGACGGCCCGTCGATGTACTCGCTGACGATGTACGCGACGTCCTCGTCCGTCCCGGAGGCGAGGATGCGGGCGGTGCAGAACGGCGCGACCCGGCGGGCCGCGGACAGCTCACGCTCGAAGAGCGTCCGGGCCCGGTCGTCGTGGCCGATTCCGGCGTGCAGGAGCTTCACCGCGACGCGCTGACCGGTGTCCGATTCGCCGAGGAAGACACTGCCCTGGGCGCCCTCGCCGATCCGGGCCGTCAGCCGGAACCCGGCGACCTCGCGGGGATCGTTCGAGCGCAGCGGACGAGGGTCGGGCATTCAGGACCTCCACGGCGGAACCGGCGAAAGCAGATTATCCACAAGCCGCCGATCACCGAGACCGGTCGCCACCGGACCGCCCACTCGGCCCGCGCCGCCGCATCAGCCCGCCGGGGCGTCACCGCGTTGCGCGCGTTCAGGACGACGACGCGGCGATGAGATCGCGATACCAGCCGTAGGACTTCTTCGGCGTGCGTTTCTGCGTCTCGTAGTCGACATGGACGAGGCCGAAACGCGGATCGTACCCCTCCGACCATTCGAAATTGTCGAGAAGTGACCACGCGTAGTAGCCGCGGATGTCGATGCCCTCGTCGATGGCGGCCCGCATCGCCTTGATGTGGGCGTCCAGGAATTCGATGCGGGACGAGTCGTCCACGGTGCCGTCGGGGCCGATCTCGTCCGGGAACGAGCAACCGTTCTCGGTGATGTAGAGCGGCGGCAGCGAGTACCGCGCGTGGAGGCTGCGCAGCAGGGACAGGAAGGCGTCGGGGACGATCGGCCAGCCCATCCCGGTCACCGGGTATTCAGTGATGTCGGTGATATCGAACGGCAACGGGCCTTCGTCCGGCATTTTGAGGCGCGTCGGCTGGTAGTAGTTGACGCCCAGGAAATCGATGGGCGACGCGATGACGGCGAGGTCCTCCGAACGCACGAACGAAGCGTCCGCCATGACATCGGGATAGCGGCCGAGAAGGACGGGATCGGTGAACAGCCGGTTCATGAAGGCGTCGAAAGCGTCCGCGGCCGGCTGGTCGGTGGGAGTTGCGGCCCAGGCCGGCGAGTAATGGTTCGTCAGGCCGATCTCGCGGGCGCCGCGTCCGCGCAGGGCGTTGACGGCGAGGCCGTGGCCGAGGAGCTGGTGGTGCGCGGTCGGGAGCGCGTCGAGCAGGAGCGTCCGGCCGGGCGCGTAGACGCCGAACGCGTAGCCGTAGGCCATGACGACCACGGGCTCGTTCAGAGTTATCCACATTTCCACGCGGTCCGCGAGCCGCTCGGCGGCCAGGTAGGAGAATTCAGCGAACCGGTAGGCGGTGTCACGGTTCATCCAGCCGCCTGCGTCCTCGAGCGGCTGCGGGAGGTCCCAGTGGTAGAGGGTGGCGGCAGGGGAGATACCGGCGGCGAGCAGGCCGTCCACCAGGCGGTCGTAGAAGTCGAGGCCCTTCGGGTTGACGGGCCCGCTCCCGGCCGGCTGGACGCGCGGCCACGCGATCGAGAACCGGTACGAGCCGACGCCGAGCCCCGCCATGAGCGCGACATCGTCCGGCCAGCGGTGGTAGTGGTCGCAGGCGACGTCACCCGTGTCCCCATGGCGGACGCGTCCCGGAGTGTGGGCGAACGTATCCCAGATGGACGGGCCCCGCCCGTCCTCGGCGACCGCGCCCTCGACCTGGTACGCGGCCGTTGCGACGCCCCAGCGAAAGCCGTCCGGAAACCCCAATGCGTTCCCTCCCCGAACCACCCGAAATGCGAATTCCTTTCGGATATTAGGAGCTCGGATGGTGCGCACGGAAGACTCTCATGACCTTGGGGTGGTGAACGGCACGCCGCGCATGCCGGAGCCCACCGTGTTCGGGTGACAATGGTGGCGTGACCGAGATCCGGACTCCCCTCCGCCGCCGTCCCGCCCAGCGCCGCTCCGCCGAACGCGTCCAGCGGATGCTCGACGCCTGCGCGGACCTCCTCGACGAGCACGGCTACGACGGCCTCACCACGACGCGGATCGCGCAACGCGCCGACGTGGCCATCGGCTCGGTGTACCAGTTCTTCCCCGACAAACGTGCCGTCGCGCAGGCCCTCGCCCTCCGCAACCTGGAGGTGTTCGGGGAGCGGGTCTCGGCGCGGCTGGCCGAGGGCGGCTTCGGCGACTGGTCCGACACGGTCGGCGCGATCATCGAGATCTTCGTGGAGATGCACCGGACCGTGCCAGGCTTCCGCGTGCTGCGGTTCGGTGACGTCGCGGACGTCCACCTGCTCGACTCCGACGCCGACAACAACGCGGTGGTCGCCGGCCGGCTCCGCCAGATGATCGTGGAGTCGTTCGGCGTCCGGGACACCCCGCGCCTCGCCACTGCGCTCGCCATCGCGGTGGAGGCCGGCGACGCCGTCCTGAAGATGGCCTTCCGCCGCGACCCGGGCGGCGATCCGCTGATCGTCGCCGAGGCGGAGCGGCTGATCCACGGCTATCTGGCGTCGCATATCGAGGAGTCCTGACTCAGAACGCCCCATCTGTGGCAGACTCCGCAAAACGCTACAGAACGGGTGAGTTCGCTGGACGAGGAACGGCTCCAGGCGCAGAGCACGCTGCTGATCCGGCAGCGTATGCGCCTGATGGTGAACCAGTACGAGGTGCACGCCCAGGCACCGGACGGCAGCGAGGGTGAACTGCTCGCATTCGCGCAGCAGAAGCGCCTGGCCTTCAAGGAGCAGGTGACCCTCTACGCGGACGACGCGAAGACCCGTCCGATCCTGGGCTTCAAGGCGCGCAAGCGCATCGACCTCGCGTCCGCCTACGACATCACGGACGCGAGCGGCCAGCCGATCGGCGTCTTCCGCAAGGACTTCAAGAAGTCCCTGCTCGCCTCGACCTGGCACCTGGAGCAGCCCGGCCTCGGCACCACGACGGGCAGCGAGCGCAACAAGACCGTCGCGGTCCTGCGCCGCGTCTGGCAGTTCATCCCGTACGTGGACGCCCTCCCGTTCGCCTGGCCGTACCACTTCGACTTCTACGCCGGTGACCAGCTCGTCTTCTCCGTCGTCAAGAAGTTCGGCTTCCGCGACCGCTACGTCGTAGAGATCAAGGACCCGCGCCTAGACCGCCGCCTGGTAATAGCCCAAGCCGTAGGCCTGGACGCCCTCCAATCCCGCTAACCCCACCCTGCGGACCCACACCGCTCCCAGCCATCGCGGTGCTCGCCGACGCCTAGAACTCCCCGGACTACGTCACCCCCGAGGACACCTCAGCCCGCGCCGGCGTCCAGGCGCGTCCAACCACCCCTCGGCCCATCGCGGAGCGGCCACTTCCACCCCTGAGACCGTCCAGCCCTCTGCACTCGCCGGCGCTTGAGACTCGGGGGTTCCGCCGGCGTCCGGGGCGCCTCAGAAGGCGTCGGCGTCTTGGCATGTCTGGCTTGCGTCGGCAGTCTGCCGCCCCTGGGCCTGCCGCCGAGCGGCCACTTCGGATCCTGCAGCTGTCTAGCCGTATGGGTCCGCCAACACCTGGGTGCCTCAGGACTGCACCAGTGCTCAAGCGTTTCGGTCGTGTCGGCGGCGTCCAGTCCTGGTCCGCTGCCGGGCGGCCACTTGGGTTGCGGCTGTTTAGCCTCTTGGGCTTGCTGGTGCTTGAGACTCGGGGGTTGTGTCGGCGCCTGGGCCGCCTCAGGTCGCGCTGGCGTGCTGGTCTTCGGGGTTGTGTTGGGTCCGGTCTCTGGTCTGTCGCTGGGCTCCCGGGGCGTTTCTGTGTGTGGCCGCCTTGGATCGGTGGTGTGTTGGTCTTCTGGTTGCGGCAGTTCTGGGTGTTGGCGTTCAGGTGGGGCTTGGGCTCGTGGCGTGCGGCGGGGCGGGTTTCTGCAGGGGGGTGGTCGGCGTGCGGGTTTACATGTTACGAAGGTATGTAAAGCCGTGGGCGGAGCACACCAGCGTCGCGCTCGGGCGGCGCACCCCCCGAGGAGGATTCCCCGTGAGTTCCTACGACCTCTACGCCACGCCTGTCCCCACGGACACGTGGAATGTCCCCATGGCGGGCGATGCCCGGTTCACCTGGGAGTACGACGACGGCCGCGACCGGCTGCTGAACCTGTACCAGAAGGGCAAGGACAAGCAGTGGGACGCGCAGAAGCGCATCGACTGGGACATCGAGGTCGATCCGATCAACGTCGCGGGCCTGCCGGAGAACTTCAACCCGCTCTTCGGGTCCGAAATCTGGGAGAAGATGTCGCAGAAGGAGCGTGACGAGTTCGGGCGGCATCAGGGCTCCTGGCTGTTCAGCCAGTTCCTGCATGGCGAGCAGGGCGCGTTGAACGTTTCGGCGCGGATCGTCCAGTCCGTGCCCGATCTGGACTCCAAGTTCTACGCCGCGACTCAGACGATGGACGAGGCGCGCCATGTCGAGCTGTACACGAAGTTCGTGCACGAGAAGATCGGCATGTACTACCCCATCAACCAGGACCTCGCGACGCTGCTCGCCGAGTCGCTGGAGGACAGCCGCTGGGATCTGCCGTACCTCGGCATGCAGGTCCTGATCGAGGGCCTCGCTCTCGCCGCGTTCGGCCTCTACCGCGACATGTCGACGAACCCGCTGGTCAAGCAGCTCCTCGCGTATGTGATGCAGGACGAGGCGCGGCACGTGGCGTTCGGACGGCTCGCGCTCAAGGACTACTACGCCGAGCTCACCGACAAGGAGCGGGCGGAGCGCGAGGAGTTCGTCGTCGAGGGCTGCTACCTGATGCGCGACCGGTTCAAGGGGCGCGAGATCTTCGAGCAGCTCGACATGCCGGTCGAGAAATGCATGGAGTTCGTCGACAACTCCGACATGTACACGCTCTATCAGTCGCTGCTTTTCAGCCGGATCGTCCCGTGCGTCCGGGATGTTGGGCTGTGGGGCGACAAGGTGCAGGCCGCCTATGCGGACATGGGCGTCCTCGACAATGCCAAGGCCGACCTCGAAGCGCTGATGAAGCAGGACGAGGAGATCGCCGAAAAGGTCGACGAGGAGCGGTACGCGGCCGAGCTCGCCGGGCGCAAGGAGGAGGTCGACCAGGCCATCTCCCTCGGCACGGCCGAATAGCCGATCGTCTGGTCAGGCGGGGGCGTCCCTAGGGGCGCCCCCGCTTCGCATTTAGTGGAACTTGTCGTCATTTGGTGCGCGTGGGGATGTCGGCGGACGGGTTCAGTAGATCTATATGGCGTTTACCAATTGCTTCTCCAAATGGCGGTGCGCGTCCCGGGCGTGTACTAACGTCCCCGCTCGACGGTGCGCCGGATTTGCAGACCGCGCGGGCGCGCACCCACACGTGCAGGGACAATCCGAAATCCCCGGGGGAAACATGAATCGATCCGCCAGAAGCCTGCTGACCGTCTCGGTCGTCGCGGCGGTCGCCGTCACGGCCGCGCCCGCGAACGCCGCGCCCGGCCCCGTCACCGGCGTGCTCCCCGAGCCGGTCACGCAGGCGGCCGGCCCGACCACCGAGTCGGCGACGGGAGCGGTTGACGGTCTGCTCGACGTCGCTCCCACATCGCCCGGCCTTCGCTCCGCGCGCGCGCCGCAGTGCAAGCTGAACCCCGGCAAGACGGTCAACTCCCACGCGGGGACGAGCCTGCCGAACACCCCGCTGTCCCTCGGCAAGGTCCCGGTGGGCGGGCTGCCCAAGGGCGACTGCCTTTCCGCTAACCGCCACGCTGGGACGGGCGAGCTGCCGCCCCCGGCCGACGCCGTGGTCAGGGTGCCGAAGACGCTCGCCAAGGACACCGAGAAGGTCGGCACGGCGATCCGCAACAGCAAGCTCGGCGAACTGCCCGGCGTGCGCACCGCCCTCCCGGGTGGGCGCCGCGCGGCGGTGCCGGGTGGGCAGCGGGCCGCGATGCCGCTCAGCATGGCGGTGCCAGGGGTTCCGTCCGCGCTTGGGGCCGAGCGGGTTCCCGGGCTGGCGGACGTTCCGTCGGCGCTCGGCCTCGTGCAGCCGGTCGTGCGGCCCGTCGTGCAGCCGGTCGGCTCGACGCTCTTCCCGCGGGCCGCGCGGCATGCGAAGCCGGCCCCGTCCGACGATCTGGTCGGCCAGGCGAACGGCGCGGTCAACCAGCTCGGCGGCGAGATCGACAAGTCCGGGAGCGCCGTCGGCAGCGTGGTGGAGGTGCTGAAGGCGCGTGGCGTGGCGGCCTCGAAGCGGTCGGCGGACGGCCCGCTGTCGCTGCCCGACACGTCCGGGCTCGGGCTCTCGGACACCTCCGGACTCGGGCTCCCGAAGGTGCCCGGGGTCGGCTGACGATCATCGAGACGCGGCGTTCCGTTAGCAGGCAAGTGATTGTTATTTGTCCGAGATCACAGGTTCTATGGGTAGTAAAGCTGATCTACGAACCCGGCTACCCAGCGGAGTTGATCAGCTTCGAAGGGCAAAATATAGGGTGACAAACCCCACAAACCAGGGCTCTGCGGCTTGCTTAATGCGCGATAAGCCGTACGGTCAAGGACTTGTGCGGCGTCTTAGAGATCAAAAGTGAAGATGCCTTTCCCTCGCCGCACCTGCCGGACGCCGGAGCCGCGATGATGCGGCAGCGCTGAAGATCGGCGCGGACGCGGGCGAGCGAGCCCGCCGGCGGCGGGGGATTCGGGGACGAGCGACGTCGCCTGAACACGCCGTGAGCACACCACCGGGCGTCCGGGGTCCTGTCCCCTAACAAAGGACTCCTCTGTGGGTAGCCCTTTCAGGCGTGTTCTACGAGCGCGTCTACGCACTACCGTCCTGATCGTCTCCGGTGCCGGTGCCGCCGTCCTCGCAGTGGGCGCGGTCGCCCTCGCCGACGGCGACGAACCAGCGAAATCGGCATCCGCTGCAGAGACCACTTCACCGCTGCAAGACCGTCCACGGGCTGAGCCCACGCGTGCCAGCCGTGGCCAGACCCGCTCACCTGAGCCCTCGCCAAAGAAGACGAAGGCAGATAAGAACCGGTCTGACAGCAGCGCAGGCCAGGTGGCCAAACCCGTGAAGAAGAAGCGGTACAAGGTCATCAAGTCGGGCTCGTGCGAAGCCTCCTACTACTGGGAGGGGCAGATGACCGCGAGCGGCGAGGCCTTCGACCCGAGCGAGTTGACGGCCGCGCACAAGACGCTGGCGATGGGCAGCAAGGTCCGCGTGACGAACAAGAACAACGACCGTTCGGTCATCGTCCGCATCAACGACCGCGGCCCGTATGCGGGCGGCCGGTGCCTGGACCTGTCCAGGGCCGCGATGAAGAAGGTCGGCGGCACCGGAGCGGGCGTGATCCCCGTCCGGTACGAGGTCCTGTCCAGGGGCTGATCCTGAAGCAGTCGCACCCGCCCGGCGGGCGCCGAACCGTGCCTGCCGGGCGGCTTACCAGCTCAGCGCGTGTGGCCTAGGCCGCACCCTGCTGGGGCGGACTGCGTCTCTGCGTCGTCAGCGCTGTTCGACCATGCGCCGTTGCCGCTTGCCGATGGCCGGGGAGCCTCTGCGTCCGCCGGCGTAGCGTCTGGCCCCTGGGCATTGACCGGTTGGGTGCCGTCGGGGGAGGCGTCCCCTGGGTGGACGGTCGCCGGCTGCTTCTCGGCAGGGCGGACCCTGATCGGCTGGGTGTTGACCTTTGCGGCGTCCAAGGGCTCGTTGCCGGACGGCTGAGGCGCGGCCGGGTGAGTGTTCGCGGTGGGTGCCGGCCCGTCGACCCGTTCGGCTTCGGCCGGCGAGTTGTTGGCCAGATGGGGCGCCGGGGTGGCGAGGCGGTCGCGGAACCAGTCGGTGAGGACGCCGTCCACGCGCACGGCCTCGGTGATCGGCGGGCGCGCCTCGGTGCCGGGTTCGGCGGCCAGCGCGTGGCCCATGCGGAACGTCGCGGACTCGACCGGTCCGGCGCCGTGGCGGCGCAGCAGGTCGCGCAGGGACGTGATCTCCCGGGCCGGGACGACGCGGTCCTTGGCGCCGCCGATGAGCAGCGTCGCGACGTCCCGTCCGGCGAGCTCGCCGGCGAGGGAGCCGAGGTCGAGGCGGTCGGCGAGCGCGGTGGCGCCGTCCGTCCAGGACCGGTCGCGGCCCGAGCGCTTCTCCACCGCCCGCGCGACCCGCGACGGGGCGACGACGGGGGCGACGAGAGCGACGGCGCTCACCGGCACTGTGCCGCGCGCAGCGGCCAGCATGGCGGCGGCGCCGCCCGCGCTGAAGCCCACCAGCCCGACGGAGCCCTCCGTGCCGTCTGGGGCTTCTGAGCCGTCCTGGAGGCCGAGATCGCGGCGGATGTCCGCCAGGGCGTCCGGGAGGCGCTCGACGGCGCTCTCGACCGCCGCGCAGTACGTCTCGATCGTCTCGGTCTCCAGGATCGCGCCCGAACCGAGCCCGCCGGGCGAGCGGCCGGGCAGGTCGAGGTAGACGCGCCACACCGGCACGCCGGTCATCGGGATCGCCGTGGCGAGCGCGCTCGCCGTCCGGGGCGGATCGAACCCGGGCCAGGCCACGATCAGCCGCGTCGGCCCCGAGGCGGTCGCGTCGACGGCGGTCGGGGGCAGCGCGACGTACGCGTCGCCTGCCGCGGTGCCATGGACGGGGTGGTTGTTCGTATGGTGGTCGCCGCTCATGTCGATACGTCATCTCCTGCGATGCTCGACGGGCGGTACCGGTCGTGCTCGTGCTCGGGGGAGCGCTCCCCCGGGAAGCGGCCCCCCCGCGCGCCCCATGCTGGCAGCGGACGGCGGGCAACACACCGTGAATCGCCGCACGTCGCCCGTGAGAGTGATGAAGACCTCACCTCAGGTAACCCAAATCGAATGTTCGAGTGCATGTCCGGCCCCGGCGTTTCGCGATCGTTCCGGTGCCGTTGCGGGTGCGGTGCCTGTGTCATGGTCCTCAAGGCCGTTCCAAGGGAACAAAACCGGCACAGGCCGCGTCGTAGTAGGTCGTGGGCGCCGCGGGGGCGCGCCCTCTGAACGTCCCTCTGAGGAGTGCTCGTGGACAAGAAGCGCAGCGCGGCCGCCGCAGGTCAGGCTTGGCAGATCTACGCCGAGACGCTGAAGCCCGACGCACCGGGCCTCTGGGAGCGCGTCCGCTCCGTTCCTCGGATGCTGAAGTCGGTCGTGCGGGGGCAGTACAAGGGCATGTCCTTCGGGACGCTCGGGCTGCTCGCGCTGGGCGTCGTCTACATCATCTCCCCGATCGACGCCATCCCCGACGTGATCCCTGTTGTGGGCATCGTGGACGACACCGGGCTCGCCCTCTGGATGCTCGCCGTCCTCGTCAGGTCCGCGGGCGACTTCGTCATGTGGGAGCGCGGCGGGCGCCCGACCGTCATTGTGGGCGAACCCGTCGACTGACATCCGTAGGGCGAGCCCAAGGGTCAGGACGCTGGCGGGCCGAGTTCCTTGGCGAAGCGCTCGGCGGCGTCCTGCATGATGGGCACGACGTTCGGGACGGCATCGCTTGTCATCCGTCCAGAAGGCCCGGACACCGAAAGCGCCGTCAAGGCCGGAGCGCCTTGCAGAGGCACGGCCACGCAACGCACACCGAGTTCCTGTTCCTCGTCGTCCAGCGCGTAGCCCTGCTCCCTGATGCGCTTGAGTTCGGCGAGGAGGGTGTCCACGTCGGTGAGCGTGTTCGGGGTGTGCGCGTCCATGCCCGTCCGGGCGAGAATCCCGCGAACCCTCTCGTCGGACAGTTGCGACAGAAGCGCCTTCCCCACGCCCGTGCAATGCGGCTGGACGCGCCGTCCCACTTCGGTGAACATCCGCATGGAGTGCTTGGACGGCACCTGCGCCACGTAGACAGCCTCATCGCCTTCCAGCACCGCCATGTTGGCCGTCTCACCCACCGCGTCGACGAGACGGGACAGGACGGGCTGCGCCCAGGTGCCCAGAAGGCGACCGGCGCCCTCGCCTAGGCGGACGAGCCGCGGGCCCAGGGCGTAGCGCTTGGACGGCTCCTGGCGGACGTAGCCCTTGTTCACGAGCGTCCGCATCAGGCGGTAGATCGTCGGCATCGGTAGCCCGGAGACCTCTGTCAGCTCGGACAGCGCCATCTCGCCCCCCGCGTCCGCCAGATGTTCGAGCAGATCGAACGCCCGCTCCAGCGAACGGACCGCTTCCGCCACCCGCGTCTCCTCTCGGTCGCGACCCACCCGAGTCTACGGAGAGCGGTGATTTCGCTGCCAAAGATTGCCGGGGTAGTGGACCGCGTACGTTACTTGTGGCTCTGACCTGGCAATAATGGTCGTTGCCCGGCGCCCGCGTCGCCGCCCCCTGGCAGCCGTACGGATAGAACCGGGGAGAGGGATCGGGTGCGAACGGGGCGCCGAACGACACGCTGGGGTGCGATCGCGGCAAGCGGCGCACTGACCGTACCGGCACTGACGCTGGCCGTCCCGAGCGCTGCGGCCGCGCCGAGCGCTCCAGCGGTGCCGAACGCTGCGGCAGCGCTGGACGGACGTCCGTCGCCCGTCCGGTTGAACATGGACATCTCGGCTCGCGGCAGCAAGGGTGCCGGGCCGGGCTATGCGTTGACCTACACCGTCCAGATGACGGCCCAGGGCGGCACTGCACGGGATGTGGTCTTGCAGCTCACGGCCGACCGTCCGCTGGCGTGGACGAAGCATTCGGCCACGTGCGCTCGGCAGGCGGGCTCCGGTGACCAGCGGCTGCGATGCGACGTCGGGGACGTCGGCAAGGCCGTGGTGAAACGAACGGCGACCGTCCGGGTACCGCGTTCCGTGGTTTCGGGGGAGTTCGGCAAGTCCTTGAGCGTTCGCGCAGTGGCGGACGCCGCGAACACGCCCAAACGATCCATCCGCGCGGTCATCGGCTTCTCCAGCGGCGCCAGCTCGACCACGCGCCCGGACGACGACGAACCGTCGTGCCAGGGCTCGACGGCCAAACCCGGCGGCGACGACGCCGTTGCCAGTGGAAAACCGTCCTGCCACACCGGGAAGCCACGCGGAACCGTCAAGCCACGCCAACCCAAGACCGGTGGGCCTAAGCCCAGCGGTCCCAAGCCCAGTGGGGATCGGCCTAGTGCGGCTAAGCCCGGTGGGGTTGGCCAGCCGTCTCCGACTGGTGGTTCGTCCGGTAAGCCGACTCCTGGTGGGACCGGCGGTGTTGAGCCGCCGCCGCCCGGCGCAACCGGTCCGGCCGGTCCGCCCGCTGTGGACAGCCCGCCTTGGGGTGGCGATGAGCCGCCGTGCGAGCGTGACAAGGCCGGTGAGTGCGCGGCCGGTCCGATGCCCGGGCCGGGGACGGTCGGGCCGTCAGGGCCGTTTGGGCCGTCTGGAGGGGACGCCGGGACGGGAGCCGGAGCGCCCGGGTGGGCCGAAGGCCAGGCGGCCCCCGGGGCGCCCGCGCCGGGAGCGGCCGCGCCGGGCCAGCCGGTGGCGCCCGGACAGGGCCCGGTCGTCCTGCCGCCGCTGACCGCGCCGGGGGGACCGCCGACGCGCGCCGCGTCCGGGGAGAGCCAGATGACCCTGATGGCCCCCGCCAGCCTGGACGAGGGGGAAGGGACGGACTGGGCCGTCGTCGTCGGCATCGCGCTCGTGGCCGAGATGGGCCTGCTGTGGGGTGCCGCGTGCGTCATGCTCTGGCGGCGGCGGATCGCGCTCCAGCGCGCCGCCGATTCGAGGGGCGCGGAGGACCTCTTGTCACAGGGGTGACAACCCTGCCTGGACGAATGTGAGCGCGGGCTAGTATCGCGCGCTGGCTACCGTCCGGTAGCTTCACGCCCATCGCCGGTTTCCTGGGCGTCGGGCAGGGTCGCCGGGCCGACGCGCTTCACGTCCGCCGACAGCGCCCCTGCTCGCTGAGGGCCGCCTGGCCCGTCCCTCGGGAGAATGATCGATGGCTTTGGGGTCGCTGCTTCCCGAACTCCTGCCGGGCGGTTCCGGCCGCATCCCGCTGATCGAGCGGGTCGCACGGTGGGCGCAAGAGAAGCCGGACGCCCCGGCCTACACCTTCGTCGACTACGCGGCCCATCCGGCTGGGGCGCATGTCATGGCGACCTGGGCCGAGACGGATCGGCGGGCGCGGGCGATGGCCGTCGCGTTGCGCGCGGTGGCCGGGCCGGGTGAACGGGCCGCGCTGCTCATGCCGCAGACGCTCGAATACATGATGGCGATGCTCGGCGCCATGCACGCGCACGTCATCGCGGTGCCGCTGTTCTCGCCCGACTTGCCGGGGCACGCCGAACGGCTCATCGGCGCCTACACCGATGCGGAGCCGGCGGTCATCGTCACGACGCGGAGCGCGCTCCCGCATGTGGAGAAGTTCCTGGCCGACCACGACGTCCCGCAGCCGAATGAACTCGTCTTCGCCGACAAGGTGGATCTCTCCTTGGCCAGGCAGTGGCAGGACGAGGCGGTTGCTTTCGACGACCTCGCCTATCTGCAGTACACGTCCGGCTCTACGCGCCGCCCCGCCGGAGTGGAGATCACCCACGGGAACGTGACGGCGAACGCGGCTCAGCTGTGGGCGGGATGGGCGCCGGAGAAGCCCGACCCAGAGCTGGTGAGCTGGCTGCCGCTGTTCCATGACATGGGGCTGATCTCCACCATGGCGTTGCCGCTGGTGCACGGCGACCACGCCATCTACACCGACCCCGTCTCGTTCATCATGAACCCGATGCGGTGGCTCCGGCTCATCGCCGAGCGTCCGGGCAAGAACGTCTACACGGCCGGGCCCAATTTCGCGTACGAGTACGTCGCGTCCCAGGTCACGAGCCATGCGGCGGCGGAGCGGATCGCTGAACTCGACCTGTCCGGGTTGACGACGTGCCTGAACGGTGCGGAACCGATCCGTCCGTCCACGCTGGCGATGTTCGCGGACGCGTTCGCGCCGGCCGGTCTGCGGCCGGGAGCGCAGGCACCGGGATACGGGCTGGCCGAGGCGACCGTGTTCGTCACGGCGGCGGCGGAGAACGTCCCGCCGAAGGTCGTCTCGGCGGACAGGGACGCGCTCACGCATGGTGACCTGCGGCTCTGCGACGAGGGTTCCGAGCGGGCCAGCTCGCTGGTGTCGTGCGGGCGTCCCAGCGGGCAGATCGTGGCGATCGTCGACCCCGAGACCTGTGCGGAACTGCCGGACGGCCGGGTCGGCGAGATCTGGGTGCATGGGCCGAACGTCGCGGCCGGCTACTGGCGGAATCCTGAACGCAGCCAGGCGACGTTCTGCGGAGAGCTGTCCGGGGGTGGCGTTCTGCCTGTCGGGCCTTGGTTGAAGACCGGCGACTATGGGGTCGTCCATGAGGGCGAGCTGTACGTGACAGGCCGCATCAAGGACCTCATCATCGTGGACGGCCGCAACCACTATCCGCAGGACATCGAGGTGACTACGCAGGAGGCGCACCCAGCCGTCCGGCCCGATCACGTCGCCGCGTTCGCCTTGCCTGGGGAGGAGACAGAACGGCTGGTCGTTGTCGCTGAACGCAACCGTCGCGTTCCTCTTGGGCGGCTGGACGTGGACGAGGTCGAGACGGCGGTACGGGGTGCCATCAACGTCCAGCATGAGATGAGCGTCCACGAGTTCGTGTTGGTGGAGCCGGGTGGCGTGTCGCGCACGTCCAGCGGCAAGATCGCACGTGCTGCCACGCGGCGGCGTTACCTGGACGGCGACCTGGCGACGACCGCCGCTCGCCTGGTGTCTCGCGGGTAGCCGCAGGAGGAACATGCTTTCGGGGCTGGGGCGTCTCATCCACCGACGCCGGTGGACCAGCCTTGTCCTGATCCTGGTGATGACGGCGCTGGCCGGGGTGTGGGGCCTCGGCGTGCTCTCCAAGTTCAAGGAGGGCGGCTTCGAGGACCCGGACGCGTCCTCGACCCTCGTCGCCGAACTCGGCTCCACCTACTTCGGCAGTACCAACCCCGACGTCCTGGTCCTCTACAGCAGCGACACCATGACGGTGGACGACCCGCGCTACAAGGCCAGCGTGAGGTCCACCGTCGCACGGCTGCCCAAGGGCAACGTCGAAGAAGTCATCACGTACTGGTCGTTCGACAGTAAGGCCGCGCATTCGTTCGCGTCCCGCGACAGGCGTTCGACGTTCGTCTCGGTGAAGCTGCGAGGCAAGGATGTCGGAGCCAAGGTCGAGAACTATCACGCCGTCAAGGAGCGTCTGGCCGCGCCAGGGCTCGACGTCCAGGTCGGCGGCAACATTCCTCTCGGGGAGGAGTTCGGGCAGCAGGTCGTCGATGACATCGTCCGGGCGGAGGCCATCACGGCCCTGCCGCTGCTCATCCTTCTCGTCGTCCTGTTCGGTGCCTTGACGGCGTCGTTGCTGCCGCTGGTCGTGGGCTTCTTCTCGATGATCGGCGGGCTCGCCGTCCTGCACGTGGTGACCTATGCCGTGGACGTGACGTCCTTCGCTCTGGAAGTCGTCACGATGATGGGCGTCGGCCTCGCTATCGACTACTCGCTGTTCATCATCAGCCGTTTCCGTGAGGAAACCGCCCGTGGCCTAGCCGCACCGGACGCCCTGGCCGCGACCATGGCGACCGCCGGGCGCACCATCGTGGTCAGCGGCGTTACCGTGTCGGCTGCTCTCGCAGGACTTCTGCTCTTCCCGCAGATGTTCCTCCGGACGATCGGGCTCGCGGGCATCGCCACCGTCATGGTCGCCGTGTTCGGAGCCACCGTCCTGCTCCCGACGCTCCTGGCCCTCCTAGGCCCGCGCGTCGAATTCGGCCAGATGCCCTGGCGGCGGCGATCCAGAGCGAAGAGGACCGACACCGGGTTCTGGTACCGGCTCGGCCACAGCGTGATGAAGCATCCGCTGCCGTACTTCGCCGTCGTCCTCGTCATCCTGGGAGTGATGTTCGGGCCGTTCCTGCACGTCCAGTTCGGGAGCGTGGACGCCCGCGTGCTGCCCAAGGACAGCTCCTCGCGCGCTGTCGTGGAGGCACTCAGGGCGGACTTCCCCAACGGGTCTGCTGAGCCGATCGACGTCGTCGTCTCCGGAGACCTCATTCCGCGCAACTGGACGCCCACCGGTAAGGGCGACCCCATCCCGCCCTACCTCGAAGCCTTCAGGAAACGCCTTGGAACGCTCCCCGGTGTGACCGAAGCCCAGTTCACCGGCTATTCAGGGACGTACGGCGGCGTGCGCATCTCCGTCACGCACAAATACGAGCCGATGGACCAGCACGCCCAGGACATCGTCACCGAAATCCGCAGGATGAGCCTGTCGAAGGACGGCTATCCGATGCACATCGATGTCGGCGGCATCACGGCCGCGCAGATGGACCTGATGTCCAGCCTGTTGCGCACCCTGCCGAAGATGATGCTCGTCGTAGGGCTCGCCACGTTCGTCCTCCTCTTCATGTTCTTCGGCTCGCTCGTCCTGCCGCTGAAGGCCATCGTCATGAACGTGCTGTCGATCGGCGCGTCGTTCGGCGCGATCGTGTGGGGCTTCCAGGACGGGCACCTCACGGGCGTCCTCGACTTCACGCCTACCGGTGGCGTCGAGGCCACCAGCATGATTCTCATCCTGGCCGTCGTTTTCGGTCTGTCCATGGACTACGAGGTCTTCCTCCTCAGCCGCATCCGCGAGGAATGGGACCGCACGCACGACAACCGCGCGGCGGTCGCGTCCGGCATGCAGCACACCGGCGGCGTCATCACCAGCGCCGCGCTGCTCTTCCTCGTCGTCATCGCCGGGTTCAGCACGGCCGGCATCACCGTCGTGAAACTCATCGGCGTCGGCATGTTCGTCGCCGTCGTCGTGGACGCCGTGCTCGTCCGCTCTCTCCTCGTCCCGGCCACCATGCGTTTCCTGGGCGCCGCCAACTGGTGGCTGCCGGGCATTCTCAGCGGGCTGCACGCACGTATGGACCTTCGCGAGCACACCGCCGCCGCGACCGCTCTCGACCCCGCCTCCACCTCCGCTCCTGTGGCCGTCCCGCCTCCGCTTCCGGACGAGCAGCCTTTTCCCTACACCCTCAACTGGGAACGTCCCCCTCCGGGCCCTGACGCCCATTGAGTCGCGTGTTGCGTCAGTATCCGGTGGCTTGGATCGTCGAGTCGATTACTCGCAGGGCGCGTTCGGTTCCGTTTTCGAGTCTGATGCGTTGGCCCAACTCGGCTGCCCGGGCGGTGATTTTCTCGTTCACGAGCGTGCGCCGTAGCCTGGATGCGAGGAGTGGCGCGGTCAATGTCCGGAAGGGTAGCGGGTCGGGGCCTGCGCCCAGGGACGCGATGCGTTCTCCCCAGTACGGCTGGTCTCCGAAGAATGGACAGATGATGCTTGGGACTCCCGCCCGGAGGCCTGCGGCTGTCGTTCCCGCGCCGCCGTGGTGTACTACTGCGGCCATTCTCGGGAACAGCCACGAATGGGGGACGTCCCGGACGGCGAATACGCGCTCGTCGGACGTTTCAGGGTCGCCCTGCACGACGCCCCGCACCCCGGCCAGCCGCAGCGCCGCCCGGACCGTCCGCCCTGTGTGCTCGGCGTCCTCGGGCACCATGCTCCCGAACCCGACGTACACCGGTGGTGGTCCGGCCGCGAGGAAATCGGCCAGATCCTTTGGGGGCTCCCAGCCGTTCTCGTCCAGGAACCAGTAGCCCGTCATGGTGACGTGCGACGGCCAGTCCTTCGGGCGCGGGACTACGACCGGGCTGAAGCAGGCCAGGACGGGGCCGCCGCGCGGAGGGTGGGCGCCGTCGGAAAATCTGCCCCGGAGGGGCAGCCGCTTGAGGTCGAGCGCCTCGGCCCGCCAGGGATTGATGAACGGCCGCGACAATTGCCAGGCGATCTGCTCGACCGCCAGATAACTCATCCGGTTTCCCCATCCGCCGAGGAGCCGCGCCTGTGGAACGAGCGGGTGCGGGAACGCGCTTGTCGGCTGACTCGGCTGGAAATGGATCAACCCCCATGGGACGTTGAGATGTTCGCCGAGATGCATTGGAAGGTAGCAAAAAGTGGGGCCTAGAATGAGGTCGGCGCCCTTGCAGGCGTCCGTGCATTCGGCTAGGAGCCGTTCGGCCATCGGGCCCAGGATTCGCCGGAAGCCGCTCAGGAACTTCACCGGATTCCGGCCCCCGGCCAGCAGTTCCCGCCCGGCGTCCGATTCGAGGATCTCCGTCGGATCGGCCGTCAGCGGCGCGAGCTCCATTCCGGCGGCCGTCGCCATCGTCGCGTATCGCGCGCTCGCCACGAGCCGGACCTCGTCGCCGCGCCGCCGCAGCGCCTTCCCCAGCGCGACACAGGGCTGGAGGTCGCCCCGCGACCCCGCCGCGAAGATCACGATCCTGCTCATGTGAGCCTGCCGGGCGTCGTTGCGGCCATCGGCTGCGGATTCGCCGCCGGTTCGTCGTCGAGGGACCTCTTGCCGTGTTTCGGGCTTGGACGTCCGTGGCCGTGGCCGTGGCGGCGGCGTCGGGGAAGGGTGAGGCCGCTGATCAGGGCGCCGAGCAGGACTAGGGCCGCGCCGAGCACGAGTCCGGCGGCGGTGCCGTCGCGGAAGGTCTCCAGGTCGGCGGCGGTCGCGCCCCGCTCGGGGACGTGGTGGACCAGCAGGCCGATGATCGCGATGCCGAAGGCGCCGGACGCCTCCCGGACGACGTTGATGACCCCGCCGGCGACCCCCGCCCGGTGCTCCGGGACGGCCTTCAGGACGTACATGACCAGCGGCATCCCCAGCGCCGCCCCCACCCCGACGATCATGACGCCCGGCATGAGGTCGGCGTGGCCGTCGCCCTGCCGGAGGGTGGAGAAGAGGAACATCCCGAGGGCCATCAAAGCGAGGCCGCCGCCGACGGTGGGCCGGGGGCCGAGCTTGGCGGCCAGCCAGAACGCGACCGGCGTCAGCACCATGATGGCGATGGCCGGCGGCAGCATCACCAGGCCCGCCTCCGGCGCGGAGAAGCCGAGGAAACGCTGCAGGAACGTGGCCGAATAGAAGATCATCCCGTTGAAGCCGATGCCGTAGAGCATCTGGGAGAGCAGGCCGCCGGTGAAGACGCGGTTGCGGAAGAGCCGTAGGTCGATCATCGGGTCGGGGGCCCAGCGCTCCACGACGACGAAGCAGGCGAGGGCCACGGCGGCAAGCGCGAAGACGGCGAGGACGGACGGGTCCGTCCACCCGTACCGGCCGCCGGACTCCAGCCCGTAGACGAACGCGAACAGCATCGTCGCGGAGATCAGCACGCCGGGCAGGTCGACGCGAGCGGCGCGAGCGCTGCGGGGGGTGGCGCCCGCGCCGGTGAGGACGGCGAGGGCGAGCTGGATGACCAGCGCGCCTGGCGCGAGGTTCATGAGGAAGATCCAGCCCCAGCTCCACCGCTGGACGATGAGACCGCCGATGGCGGGGCCGAGCGCGATGGCGCCGGACGCGGCGCCGACCCAGACGATCGTGCCGAGGGAGCGCTGCCGGTCGGTGCGTCCGACGGTGACCATGACCTGCGTCGCGGGCAGGGCGAGCGCGGCGCCCGCGCCCTGCACGACGCGCGCGAGGATCAGCGTCGCGGAGTCGGGGGCGAGCCCGCAGATGGCGGACGCGGCCGTGAACACCGCCATCCCGGACACGAAGGTGATGCGGCAGCCGTACACGTCGGTGAGCCGGCCTCCCGCGATCATGAGGCAGGAGAACGTCAGGATGTAGCCGGACGCGACCCAGTCCTTGGCGGAGTCGGACATGCCGAGGTCGCTCATGATGGTGGGCAGGGCGTTCGCGACCACCGTGTTGTCCATGGTGATCATGAATGCGCTGACGGCCACCACCGCGAGCGTCCACCGGTACCGGCCCTGGGTCACTGTCCCATATTTCAACGAGCAATTGTTACTATTGGTTGATATCTGGTTACTCGTTACTCGTCGCTCGGCTGTGTTCCTGAACTGCCCTGAACTGCTCTGAACCGTCCCATCAGGCCACAATGGCCGCGCTGAGTCTTGTCATCGCCGTGACAAGGAGTGGATGAGAAAAGTGGCCTGGATGCGCATCATGAGCCGGTCGGCGTAGGACAAGGTGGGTCCCCCGCCTCCGCGACCGATCCGGTTTCATGGGGGGAACCCACCGCATGCAGAGCAACGATCGTTCCTCCGAAGCCGAGCGGGAAGCGACCCGGATTGGCGCGGAATCGATCCGCCGATACCTGATCGAGCAGATCGCCCGCCGTTCCGGGATCGCCGTCGCCGACGTCGATCCCGACCGTCCGCTGGAGGAGTTCGGGCTGGCCTCGCGGGACGCGGTCGCGATCGCGGGCGAGCTTGAGGAACTGCTGGAACGTTCCCTTCCCGCTACCCTCGTCTGGGAGCATCCGACCATCGACCGGCTCTCCGCGGCGCTGGCCGGTGCGGGTGACATCGCCACCGCCCCGGAATCGGCGGACGTGCCGGCGCGCACGGCAGTGGCCGCGGACGATGTGCCGGTGGCCGTCGTCGGCATCGGTCTCCGCTTTCCCGGCGGCGACCGCGACCTGACCGGCCCCGAGGAATACTGGCGTTTCCTGACCGGGCGCGGCGACGCGATTCGGGAAGTGCCGGACGGACGCTGGGACGCATTCGACGACGGCTCCCCAGAAGTCGGCGACCTGCTCGCCAGAACGACCCGGCTCGGCGGCTTCCTCCACGACATCGCCGAATTCGACGCGCAATTCTTCGGCATCACGCCGCGCGAGGCGGCGGTGATGGATCCGCAGCAGCGGCTCGTCCTGGAGGTCGCGTGGGAGGCGTTCGAGCACGCCGGGATCGCCCCGGCGTCGCTGCGCGGCAGCCGAACCGGCGTGTTCGTCGGCGTGTCCGCGCCCGAGTACGCCGCGTTCACCGCGTCCGACCTGGCGTCCCTCGAACCGTTCACCGCGACGGGCGCCGCGCTGAGCGTCATCGCGAACCGGCTGTCGTACCTGCTCGACCTCCGCGGCCCCAGCATGATCGTCGACACGGCATGCTCGTCGTCGCTGGTGGCGGCGCATCTCGCGGTGCGGGCGCTGCGGAGCGGCGAGGCGGACGTGGCGCTGGCGGGCGGCGTGAACGTCCTGCTCTCGCCCGCGGTCACGATGACGTTCGACCTCGCGGGCGGGACGGCGGCGGACGGGCGCTGCAAGCCGTTCGACGCGTCCGCCGACGGGATGGTCCGCGCGGAAGGGTGCGGCGCCGTCGTCCTGAAACGGCTGCCGGACGCGGTCCGGGACGGCGACCGGGTCCTCGCCGTCATCCGGGGCTCCGGCGTCAACTCGGACGGACGATCGAACGGCCTCGTCGCCCCGAATTCGGAGGCGCAGCGGGCGCTGCTGCGGCACGTTTACAGGTCTGCGGGCGTCGACACGCGAGAGGTCGATTACGTCGAAGCCCACGGGACGGGGACGTTCCTGGGCGACCCGATCGAGGCGAAGGCACTCGGCGATGTTCTCGGCGCGGGGCGCGGTGAATCGGATGCCCCTCTGCTGCTCGGTTCGGCCAAATCCAACCTCGGACACATGGAGTCCGCGGCGGGCATGGCCGGGCTCATCAAGACCGTCCTGGCGTTGCAGCACCGGGTCATCCCGCCGAGCGCGCATTTCAAAGAGCCCAACCCCCACATTCCGTTTGATGAATTGCGTATCGCGGTGGTGGCGGATGAGATGCCGTGGCCCGAGAGGGGGCGTCCCGCGCGTGCCGGCGTTTCCGGGTTCGGCTTTGGCGGGACGAACGCACACGTCCTGCTGGAAGAGGCGCCCGCGCAGGTCCGGCTGGAAACGGCAACCCGGCCGGGTGCTGTGAGGACGTTTTCGCTGTCCGACGCCAGCCACGACCGCGTACGCGACCACGCCGCCCTTCTTGCCGAATGGCTCCCCGACCAAGAACTGAAGTTTTCCGACCTGGCGCGCACACTGCACCGGCGCAACGGTCGTGGCCGAGCCCGCGCGGCTGTTGTGGCCCGGGACCAGGCGGGCCTCGTTGACGGGCTGGCTGCTCTCGCCGAAGGACGTCCACACCCCGGTGTGGTGAGCGGCACGGCGCTCGGTGCGCCTGGCCGCCGTCCCGTGTGGGTGTTCTCCGGCTACGGGGCGCAGCGCGCAGGAATGGCGCAGCGGTTGCTGGAGGAGGAGCCCGCATTCGCCGAAGCCATCGACGACCTGGACGGGCTCTTCGCCGACGAGCACGGCCCCAGCCTGTGGACACTCCTTGAGGAGGGGCGGAAACCGGACGGCGGCCCCGCGGAAACCATGCCGGTACTGTTCGCGATCCAGATCGGCCTGGCCCGTATGTGGACGTCGTACGGCGTCGCACCGGGCGCGGTCATCGGCCATTCGATGGGCGAGGTCGCGGCGGCGGTCGTCGCCGGGGCGATCACCCTTGAGGACGGCGTCCGCGTGATCTGCCGTCGCTCGCGGTTGCTGTCGCGGCTGGTCGGCGGCGGTGCGATGGCCGTCCTGGGCGCGTCCGCGAGCGAGGTCGCGCGCCTCGGGGAGGGGCTGGACGAGGTGTACGCGGCCGTCCATGCCGCGCCGAGGCAGACCGTCGTCACGGGCGACGCCGGTCAGGTCGCCGAGATCGTCCGGCGGGCGGAGTCGGAGGGACGCCTCGCCCGGACGATCCAAGCCGAGGGCGCCGGACACTCCCCTCAAGTCGACGCTCTCCTGCCCGACCTGCGCGGACTGCTCGCCGGGGTGGGTGCTCAGCGGGGCGAGCCCTTCGCCGACGGCATCAGGCTCTACACCACCGCCCTCGACGATCCCCGCGCGCTCCTGGACTCGGGCGGGCGCAGCGGCGGCGGCGGAGGTCTGGGGGTTGATCACTGGGCGGCGAACCTGCGGAACGCCGTCCGGCTCACCGATGCGGTGGCGGCGGCCGCCGAGGACGGTTTCCGGACGTTCGTCGAGGTCAACGCCCACCCGATCCTCGCCCACGCGGTCGCGGAGACCCTTGAGGGGACGGGCGCACTCGTCACCCACACCCTCAAGCGGGCCCCGGAGGGGGTGGAGACCGACGACACCCTGACGTTCCACGCCCAGGTCGCCGCACTGGCCGCACGTGGCGAGGCGGTCGCCGTCGCCGAGCCCGCAGGTGGACGGATCATCGACGTCCCGCAGGCGCCATGGCGGCATGAGCGGCATTGGGTCGATTTGCCGAAGCGCGCATGGCCGGCCGGACAACGGGATGAGCACCCGCTCCTCGGCACGCACGTCGAACTGCCCGGCGAGGACAGGCACGCCTGGCGCGCCGACGTAGGAATCGCCGCCCAGCCGTGGCTCGACGGGCTGACCGTCCACGGGTTCCACACCCTGCCGCTGGCGGCGTTCGCGGAAATGGCGCTGGCCGCTGGGGCCATCGCGCTCGGGACGGACGACGTCCGCGTCGACGGCCTGCGGCTGGAGCGGCCGCTCGCGCTCGCCGATCACACGACGGTGACGACGACGTTCGCGGAGGCGGAGCAGCGGGTGGAGGTCCACGCGCTGACACCGGCGGGCACCTGGACGCGCCTGGCCAGCGCGAACGTCGGCGTCGACCACCGCGCCCCGGCATCGTCCGGCGGCCCGGGAGCCGCTACGGGGATAGCCCCCGCCGAGCGCGGCAGCCGCCACTACAGACTCCACCCGGAGGTCTTCCACCGCTGCCTCTCCGCCCTGGTCACCGAAGCCGGTGTGTCCGATGGGGTGTGGGTAGCCGAGGCGATCGGTTCGCTTCGCGTGTATGGGCCGACCCATCGGGGTGGGCACGTCCAGGCGACGGTGGTCCGGGACGACGACAGCGCCATGACAGGGTCGATGGCTCTCCTTGCGGCGGACGGCCAGGTTCTAGTGGAGGCCACGGGGATTTCCCTGCGCCGCGTTGAGCGCCATGACATTCCGGTGCCGCTCGCGGAGAAATTGGTCGAACGCGTCTGGGATGCGGCACCACTCCAGAGGGCCGACACATCTGGGGGTGTGTGGACGGTGTTGGCCGATGAGGATGATGCGCTCGCCGCTGCGGTCTCCGCTGGGCTGGAGGGACGAGGCAGGACGGTCGTCCGCCATTCGCTGGCGGATTGGCCACCGGGCGAGCACCCGCCCATGGACGGCGTCGTTCTCGTCCCGTCCGCTGAGCTGGTGGATGAAGAGCTGGTCCTGACCGTCGCGCGCGTGAGTCGTTCCCTTCCGGACGGCCCACGCCTATACATCGCGACGTGTAGGGCGGTTCCCGTGCAGGACGGGGAGCGAGGCGAGCCCGGCCACGGTTTCGTCAGCGCGCTCACCCGGGTCATGGCGTTCGAGCGGACCGTCCAGCGGGCCACGCACGTGGACGTGGACCGTCCAGCCGATCTGGTCGAGGATCTGCTCGGCGATGGCGACGCGCGAGAGGTCGCCTGGCGCGGCGGCACACGATACGAGGCGCGGCTCGCGCGGGCCACCCTCCCCGACACGCCAAGCCCACGGCCAGGGCCACGGCCGAAGCGGATGGTCCGGCGCGGCGGCGCCTACGTGATCACCGGCGGGTACGGCGGCGTCGGCCTGGTCACGGCGCGGTTGCTGGCCGAGCGCGGTGCGGGACGCATCGTCCTGTCCGGGCGGCATGGCCCCGGTACCGACGCCGAGAAGGTCATCGCTCGGCTCCGCGAGGAAGGCGTGGACGTCGGTGTCGTGCTCGGCGACGTCGCCCTGCCCGGTGTCGCCGAGCGTCTGGTCCAGGTCGCGCAGGAGGGCGGCACGCGGCTGTGCGGCGTGGTGCACGGCGCCGGGGCCATCGACGACCGGCTGATCAACGACCTCGGCGCCGATGATCTCCACAGGGTGTGGACGGCGAAGGTCGACGGCGCGCGGCGGCTCAGCGAGGCCACCTGGGACCTCGACCTCGACTGGTTCGTGCTCCATTCGTCGGCCGCCGCCCTGCTCGGCTCGCCCGGCCAGGCCGCCTACGCCGCCGCGAACGCCGCGGCCGACGCGCTCATGGCGTATCGGAGGTCCTGCGGGCGTCCGGGAACCACCATCAACTGGGGCACATGGTCACAGGTCGGCGGAGCCGCCGACGCACCGGTCACCGCCATCGACCCGATCAGCCCGGCGGAGGGGAACGAGGCGCTGGAGGCGCTGCTCGTCCACGACCTGCCCGCGACCGGGGTGCTGCGCTTCGACCCGGTCACGGCGGTCGGGCTCTTCCCCGAGATCCGCCGCATGCCGTACTTCGCCGCGCTGACCGCTGCGGCGGACGAGTCGGGAGCGGGCGACGCGGGCGACTGGCCCGGGGTGGCGGCGCTCGACGGCCTCGATCCGGAGACCGCACGCATGATGGTCGCCGTGCAGGTCAGGCACAGGATCGCGGCCGTTCTCGGGTTCGCGCCGGAGCGGCTCGACGCGTCCGTCCCGCTGACGGATCTCGGCCTCGACTCGCTCGTCGCGGTCCGGATCAAGAGCGGCATCGAGCACGACCTCGGTCTGACGGTCCCCGCATCCGTGCTGCTGCGCGGCGCGAGCGCCAAGGCTTTCGAGGATTGGGCAGCCGACGAACTGGGCCTTCCACCCGCCCCAGACCAGGAGGCCGTGCCGGAGGCCGAGCCACCGCGTACCGGGTACGTCATGCCACGCGACGCCGCCGAGCGTCTCGCCGTCCGGATCTTCGAGGACGTTCTCGGCGTCGATCGCGTAGGTGTCACCGCCGACTTCTTCAACGAACTAGGCGGCGCGGACCGCCAGGCCGAAGAGGTCGTGGCCTGCGTCAAGACCGAACTGGCCCGCCAAGCGGCCGAGCCCGTCGGCCGCGATGAGCTGTTCGCCGTCCCCACGGCCGAGCATGTCGCCGAGTTCATCCGGGCCGCGGACGAGGAGGCGGCGCGGCGGACCGTCCGCCCGCTGAAACCCTCTGGGAACCGCCGCCCGCTCTTCATCGCGCATCCGGCGGGCGGAACGACGGCCTGTTACCGCCCGCTCATCGACCTGCTCGGCGACGACCAGCCGGTCTTCGGGCTGGAGCGGTTCGAGGACGCGCCGCCCGTGGAGGAGCGCGCCGCCCGCTACGTCCGGCATCTGCTGGAGGCGCAGCCGGAGGGCGCGTTCCGGCTCGGCGGCTGGTCGTTCGGCGGCGTCCTCGCCTACGAGACGGCACGCGGGCTCCAGCGGGCCGGACGCGAGGTCGAGTTCGTGGCGCTGTTCGACGCGGGCCTGCCACGGCCGGTCGACGACGAGTCCGACACGCTCGCCCGGCGGTTCGCCGCGTTCGCCGACTACATCAACGAGACGTACGGCCTGGAGGTCACGCTCACCTACGAGGAGCTGTCCGGGCTGGACGAGGAGGCACAGTTCGCGCTGGTCGCGGAGCGGGCCGCGCCCCTCGTGGACCACATCCCGCCGGCCGCGCTCACCCACCAGCTCACGTCCCACCAGGACACCCGTTCCCTGGAGGCGTACCGGCCCAGGCCGTACGACGGCCGCGTCATCCTGTACCGCGCGCCCGAGGAGACCCCATGGGCCGTCCGGGATGCCCGCTACGTACTCGACGAGACGAACGGTTTCGGCGACCTCTGCCCCGACCTGGAGATCGTCACGATCCCCGGGGCGCACCACCTCAACCTGCTCGACCCGCCGGGCGTGGACGTTCTCGCCGCCCACCTGGAGCACCGGCTCGCCGCCCGCTGAAGGCCCCGACAGCTGAAGGCCCCGACTAAGGACATCCCATGGCTGCTCAGAACGGCTCGTCGTCCCACGCCCTCCTCGAAGCCGTACGGTCCGGCGCGAGCGGGCCCGAGCTGCGGGAGATCGAGCTGCCGACCCGGTTCCGGGCCGCGTTCACCCGCAAGGACGAGGTCGGGATCTTCGAGGGGCACGCCGACAAGGACGTCCGGCGCTCGCTGCACGTCGGCGAGGTCGAGATGCCGGAACTGGCGCCGGACGAGTGCGTCGTCGCCGTGATGTCCGCCGCGATCAACTTCAACACCGTCTGGTCGGCGACCTTCGAGCCCGTCCCGACGTTCGCGTTCCTGGAGCGGTTCGGGCGGCAGGGCTGGCACGGCGCCCGCCACGACCTGCCGTACCACGTGCTCGGCTCGGACGGCGCGGGCGTCGTCGTCCGGACGGGCGGCGGCGTGAAGCGCTGGAACGTCGGCGACAAGGTCGTCCTGTCCCCGTGCTACGTGGACGAGGAGGACCACGGCTCCTACGACGACGGCATGATGTCGGAGTCCCAGCTGGCCTGGGGGTTCGAGACGAACTTCGGGTCGCTCGGCGAGTTCTGCATCGTCAAGGCCAACCAGCTGGTGCGCAAGCCCGCGCACCTCACCTGGGAGGAGGCGGGCTCCACGACCCTGTGCGCCGCCACCGCCTACCGGATGCTCGTCGGGTCGCACGGCGCCCGGATGAAGCAGGGCGACGTCGTGCTGGTCTGGGGCGCGACCGGCGGGCTCGGCTCGTTCGCGACGCAGCTGGTCAGGAACGGCGGCGGCATCCCGGTCGGTGTCGTGTCGTCGGAGGAGAAGGCGGAGATCGTCCGGGCGCAGGGCTGCGAGCACGTCATCAACCGCAGCGAGCTTGACCTCGGCGAGCAGGGCTTCCGCCATCCGAAGGCCGGGCGGATGCTCGGCGAGGCGATCCGCCGTCTCGTCGGCGAGGACCCGGGGATCGTGTTCGAGTACCTCGGCCGCGAGACGTTCGGCGCGTCCGTCTACGTCGCCCGGCGCGGCGGCAAGGTCGTCACCTGCGGGTCGTCCACCGGATACCAGCACGAATACGACAACCGCTTCCTGTGGATGCGCCTCAAGAGCATCATCGGCTCGCACGGCTTCAACTACCACGAGGCCGTCGAGACGAACCGCCTCATCGGCCTCGGCATGATCCACCCGACGCTCTCGAAGGTGTTCCCGCTGGACGAGGCCGGGGAGGCGACCCGGGCCGTCCAGACGAACCAGCATGTCGGGAAGGTCGCCGTCCTCTGCGCCGCGACGTCCGACGGCCAGGGCGTGGACGACCCGT
The DNA here is from genome assembly GCF_044326375.1 of Actinomadura sp. 3N508. Taxonomy (NCBI): domain Bacteria; kingdom Bacillati; phylum Actinomycetota; class Actinomycetes; order Streptosporangiales; family Thermomonosporaceae; genus Actinomadura; species Actinomadura sp. 3N508. The sequence continues at coordinate 1,004,046 of NZ_JBIRAX010000002.1, read as the reverse complement.
CCCTCCGCGAACGCATCGGCGAGAAGACCCTGACCCTGTACCGCCGCTGAGCCCCTGAGGCCACCTTAAGGCCGACCCACGCGCATGTCATAGATCTCGCCGTCCCGGGCAGGGTGGCTGATGGCTGGAAGCCGGGCCATCGGATCGGGGGAGCGCAGATGACGTCCAGAGAGCGGGGACGGTACGGGCCGCAGTTCGGCCCGGACATCACGTTCCTGGGAGTGCCGCGCTGCACCTGGTCGGATCCGTCGACGTACGCCGACGCCGACGTGGTCATTCTCGGGGCCCCGTTCGACGGCGGCACGTCCCACCGGCCGGGGACCCGGTTCGGCCCGCGGTACATCCGGCAGACCTGCTACCTGCCGTCCAACGGGTCGCGGCCGTCGCTGGCGCTGCGCGTGGACGGGCTGCACGGCGACCTGACGGTCCACGACGCCGGGGACGTGGAGATGTACTCGGGCGATGCCGAACGCTCCGTCCGCGACCTGCAAGAAGCCGTGCACACCGTGGCCCGGACCGGCACGATCCCCCTCATCCTCGGCGGCGACCACACCATCGCCTGGCCCGACGCGGCAGGCGTCGCGCAGCATCTGGGCGCGGGCCGCGTCTCGATGATCCACTTCGACGCCCACGCCGACACCGGCGACGTCACCTTCGGGTCGCTGGTGGGACACGGCCAGCCGATGCGGAGGCTGATCGAGTCGGGTGCGGTGCGCGGCGACCGGTTCCTGCAGCTGGGCCTGCGCGGCTACTGGCCCGGCCCGGAAACGCTTGCCTGGATGGCCGAGCAGGGCATGCGGTCCTACGAGATGACCGAGATCGTCGCGCGCGGGCTGGACGAATGCCTGACCGAGGCGTTCCAGATCGCCACCGACGAATGCGACGGGGTGTTCCTGTCGGTCGACATCGACGTCTGCGACCCCGGGCACGCGCCCGGCACCGGCACGCCCGAGCCCGGCGGCCTCACCGCGCGGCAGCTGCTGGACGCGGTGCGCCGCGTCACCTACGAACTTCCCGTCGCCGGTATCGACGTCGTCGAGGTGTCTCCGCCGTACGACAACGCCGACATCACGTCCGCCCTGGCCAACCGCGTCGTGCTGGAGTCCCTGTCCGGCATCGCCCGCCGCCGCCGCGACGCCCGCGACGGCACCGTCTGGGACCCCCGCCGACCCCTCCTCGACGGACGCTAGCCGCCGGAACCCTGAACCGGCCGGCCACCCCGGCCCGCCACCAGCCGATCAGCGACGCGCCAGCCGTCGCTCGTTCGGGGCCGCTCCATAGGGCAGGTCGTAGTGGTCGAAGAGCGCCTGCTCGTCCTCGGCGAGGAGCTCACCGTCCGTATCGATCGACGGCGCGTTCTTGACCTGCTTCTTCGCCTGGGCGACCCGGACATGCCCCGGCCCGACCGCCGCCCCCGCGAGCGGCGCGAACACCAGGCGCTGCCGCGTCGGAAGGCCGATCTTGATGGTGACGAACGAGGGCTGGTCGGTCCCGGTGTCGACGTACACCGCCTCCAGCTCGCCGATCTTGCTCCCGGACGCGTCGATCACATCGTGGCCGCGCCACTCCCGAATGTCCTCGACCTCGAGCATGTTCCACACATCCAGCCGTCGGGTCCCAAGCGTCGTCAGGCCCTACATCTACCCAGCTCACGGAAGTTATGTGCGCTGCACCGTCCCCGTAGAGTCGGCCGAAACCGAACCGGAGGGCCGAAGGAGGCGCCAATGGACGACGACTGGACGCTGCGCGACAGCTACGAGAGCTCGCAGGGAGAAGTCCGATGGGACCGATTCGGCGACCCCGGCGACCGGCCTCTCGTCCTCGTCCACGGCACCCCGTTCTCCTCGTTCATCTGGCGCCACATCGCCCGCGCCCTGGCGACCGCCGCCCGCACGGTGTACGTCTTCGACATGCCCGGCTACGGCACGTCGGCCATGTCGGAAGCCCAGGACCTGTCACTCGACGCCCTCGCCGGAGTGTTCGCCGAACTCGTCGACCACTGGGGCCTGACCAGCCCGGACGTCGTCGCGCACGACTCCGGCGGCGCCGTCGCGCTCGGCGCGCACGTGGACCGAGGCGTCCCCTACCGGCGCCTGGCCCTGGTGGACGCGGTGTCGCTGCCGCCCTGGGGGAGCGAGTTCTTCGCGCTGGTGGGCGAGCACACGGACATCTTCCGCCGGCTCCCGGGCCCGCTCCACCGCGCCATGCTCCGCGAGTACGTCACCACCGCAAGCTCGCCCGGCCTGCGCCCCGACGTCCTGGACACTCTGACCGCCCCCTGGCTCGGCACGGCCGGGCAAGCCGCGTTCTACCGCCAGCTCACCCAACGCCGCGCCGACCCCGCCTACATCGACCGCATCCGGGACGGATATCCCGCGATCGACCTGCCCGTCCTGGTCTGCTGGGGCGCCGACGACACCTGGGTCCCCGCAGAGCGCGGACGCGAACTCGCAGCCCTCATCCCCAACGCGGACCTGCGCTTCTTCGACAACGCAGGCCACCTGCTCCCCGAAGACCGCCCCGCCGAACTGACCGCCGCCCTGCTCCCCTTCCTGGACGCCCCCCGCTAGCGGATCTTGTCGCCGTAGACGTGGTCAATGGTCATCCTCATCAACACCCGGCGATCGGACACCATGACCGACCGGTACTCGTCCCAGTCGGGGTGCTCTCCGGCGGCGGCGCGGTAGTAGTCCACGAGCGCCTCGACCTCGGGACCGTGCGGATCGGTTCCCGGCCCGGTGAGCGTCGCGACCCCTTCGGCGGTGGCCCAGGACCAGCCGTCCTTGCTGGTGACCTGCAGCGAGACCCGCGGGTCCCGGCGCAGGTTCACCGTCTTGGCCCGTCCCTCGGTCATCGACACGTAGATGACCCCGGCCGCCTCGTCGTAGAAGGGCGATACGGGGGAGAGTTGAGGGCGCCCGTCCGACTTGATGGTGGCGAGGATGCCGAGCCGGCTCTCCGCGAGCAGCGCCCGTGGCTCGAACGGTTCAGTGGTCACGTCACGCCTCCGATGGCTTCCGGTACTGCTCGATCAACGCAGCGTAACCGTCGCCGCCCCGTCCACCGGCCACGGCCCGCCCGGCCAGACCCTTGATGGGCCTGGGAAGCGGCGCACGACCGGCCTCGCTGTTCCCCATCATCTGCTCCCCGAGATCGGCAGTGGTTTCATGGCAGAATCATCAACCTTCACATCGATATGAAGGTCAAGAAGGAGCGCACCGGTGCTGATCGGGGAGCTGAGCAGACGGACCGGAGTCAACGCCCACCAACTCCGCTACTACGAGGCCCAGGGCCTGCTGGAACCCCGCCGCGGCGGCAACGGCTACCGCGACTATGCCGACGACGCCGTGCTGACCGTGACCCAGATCAGAAGGCTGCTCGAAGCCGGGCTGTCCACCCAGGAGATCGCGTTCCTCCTGCCCTGCGCCACCGGCACCGCCCCCGACCTGGAGCCCTGCCCCGAACTCCTGGCCACCCTGCGCACACGCCTACGCGGCCTGGACGAACACATCGACACGCTCGTCCGCTCCCGGCAGGCCCTGCACGACTACATCAACGCCACCGAACGCCGAATGCCGCGCCCCAACCAGGATTGCGAAACCACCCCGCAGCCAACACGATGACCACTCTCAGCCGCGCACAGGTCCTCGCCTTCCGCTACGCCGCCCACGACCTCCACCCCAACGCCCCCGGCCACGGCGCGGCGGTCCTCGCCACCGGCGTGCAGGACTACCCGCCAGGACGAAGCGCGACGCTCGCCCTCCGCCTCCGGACTTCCTCGCCCCCGCCCACGATCCTCGTCCATTCGATCCGGGGCGCCATGCACCTGCACCGCGCCACCGATCTGCCACGGTTGGCGGCGGCCCTCCGCATCGAGGACGTCCGGGACCTGCCGCCCCAGTCGATCGGCCCGTTCGGCGCCGAACTGGCCGATCAAGGCATCGCCTTCGACTCCGCCCTGGGCGAGGTCGCCACGGCAATGCGAGCCGCCGTCACATGCCCACTCACCAAAGGCGAACTCAGTGGCGCGGTGAGCCCCGAAGTGGACCGACGGCTCACGCCATGGTGCGAAGGCTGCGGCGCCGCCCACGTCCACGACCAGCTCTTCCGGCTGGCCACCCTCAAGGCCGGGCTCGCCATCGAGGTCGACGCCTCGACCCCGAGCCGGTTCCGCTACCGTCCGGCCGCCCCGTTCCCACCCGCGGACTCCATGGACAGCCGCGCCACGCTGGTACGCGACTTCCTGGCGACCTTCGGCCCCGCCCGCCCCGCGCACCTGGCGTCCTGGCTGGCCATCACCCCGAAGGCGGCCCGCCGCTGGTGGGGCCTCATCGCCGATGAACTACGCCCAGTAGAAGTGGACGGCACCAAGTACTGGGCGCACATCGACCATCTAGACCGCCTCCGGACACCCGACCCCACCACCTCGCACGGGCCCCGGCTGCTCCCTCCGTACGACCCGATCACCGAGCTGGCCGACCGGCACCTGGTGTTCCCTGACGCCACCCACCGCAAAACAGTTTGGCGACCAGCCGCAAACCCGGGAATCCTCCTGCTGGACGCCGAAATAGCCGGCACCTGGCGCCAGCACCGATCCGGTGACCACCTGACCTTGAAGCTCCGCCCATTCAGCACACCCCTCGCCCAGCTCCGCGACACAATCGCCCCCGACATCGCAACGATCGCCGCCCACACCAACGCCTCCACCACCACCCTCGAATTCGACTAGCAAACGGGGGCGGCACGTCGAGCCACTCCTCGTATCGGCACACGAACTCGGGGAACACCTCCAGGGGAGATTGCTGGGAAGAAGGGGGGAGACTTCCTCCCGCATACGTCGGCAAAGGTGCATCGGACGTGTCCCCGAGGGGACGCTCGACCTGCTGGACAGGGTGGTGGACCGGCTGTGCCGCGACTACCCGACCGTCGCCCCCGCCGCGCTGAGCGTACGAGGCCGGGCCCATCTCGCCTACGTCCTGCGGCTCTTGGACGGCCGGACGTCCCTGCACGAGCACCGCGAACTGCTCGTCCGCGCCGGGTGGCTGTCGATCCTCCTGGCCTGCACGCTCTTCGACGCCGGAGAGCCCACCGGCGCCGAGGCCGTCCGGCGGACCGCGCGCCGCCTCGGCGAGCAGGCCGGGCACGGCGAGATCATCGGATGGTCCTGGGAGATCGCCGCCTGGTTCGCGCTCGTCGCGCGCCGCTATGACGAGGTGGTCGCCCATGCCGAGGCGGGCGCGCGGCACGCGGGCATGACCAACGCCGCCGTCCAGCTCACCCTGCAGGCCGGGCGAGGGTACGCGCGGATGGGTGACGACCGGGCCCTGGAGGCGCTCCGCGTCGGACGGAAGATCCTCAACCGGCTGCCGCGTCCCGACCATCCCGAACACCACTTCGTGTTCGACCACGACAAGTACGAGCTCTTCAGCTCAACGATCTTCACGATGCTGGGGCGGGACGAGGCCGCCGAGGAGCACGCCGGCGAGGTCATCGCGCAGTGCCGGCGGCCGGACGGCACCGTCCGGTGGCCGATGCGGTATGCCATGGCCAACCTCGATCTCGGCCTGGTCGCCACCCGGCGAGGGAACCTCGACCGCGCCGTGGAGCACGGCCGCGCCGCCCTGGAACCGGCGCGCCGGTCGGGTGATCTCCTGCCTCGCGCGGCGGAGCTGTGCGGCGGGCTGAAGGAGCGCTATCCGCGTGAGCGCCGGGTGGCGGAGTTCGCGGAGCGGCTGCGCGAAGAGCATCGCGGCCTGCCGCCACCGGACGGCCTGGCCCAACCCTGAGCAGCGCGACGCACCGACGCCCGCTGGAGGTCGTTGTTCGCAGCGCTTGGCTGGTGCGGGTTTAGGGGGTGTTGGGGAGTTGGAGTTTTAGGGCCTTGATGGCGGTGCGGGCTTCTTCTGGGGGTGCGCCTTCGGCGATCGCTCTTAGGGCGGCGCGCCAAGCCGCCGTGAGGATCTGGCCGAGGAGCGGTGTCGCTGGGGCGATGCTCTTGGTGAGCATCTCGGTCAGGTGATCCTGGTCCGTGCCTGCGGGCGGGTCTCCCAGGATGTGGAGGAAACCCTCGCGGACGGCGAAGTCCAGGCCGACGAGCATCGCCGACGTCACGGCCGCCGAGCGGTCCGATGATGTGGTCTCGGCTGCGGCCAGCGCGCCTTCCATCCGGTCCAGCAGGCGTCGTTCGACGTCCTGCCGTGCGAAGGCGTAGAGGCCGAGTTTGCTGCCGAAGTGGTGGTAGAGCGCCCCCGTGGTCACCTTCGCCGACGCCGCCAGTTCGGTGACCGTGACCTCGGCGAACGGGCGGGAGCCGAACGCCTCGACCGCCGCGAGTGCAAGCCGGCCCCGGGGGGATGTCGAGACGGGGACCCATTCGCGCATCCCTACATAATGCCGTTATGGTGTCCCTAAATCCAGTTACGCAACGGAAGGATGCGCCGTGAAGCTCGAGTTCCTGTTCGTCCCCACCTCCGACCTGAAGGCCTCGCTCGCCCTCTACCGCGACAGCCTCGGCTTCACCGAGGTGTGGCGCGAGGGCGACGCGACCGTCGCGCTGGCCCTGCCGGGCACCGAGACCCAGGTCATGCTCGACGCCAACGACCCCGATGCCCCGGTCGGTCCGCTGTTCGTCGTGGACAACGTTCAGGACTTCCACGCGGGCAGGGCGGAGACGCTCGACGTCGTCGAGGCGCCCTCGGAGATCCCCGGCGGCTTCCTCGCCACCTACAAGGACCCGGGCGGGGCGACCATCTACGTCATGGACCAGTCGACGGAGCAGGGCGTCTCGTAACGGGGTGTCGCCGGTCGCCTGAAGTGAGAGTGTCGGGCGATGAAGATCTATACGCGCAAGGGGGACGGCGGGCAGACGGGCATCTGGGGCGGCCGCCGTCTGGACAAGGACCATGTCCGCATGGAGGCGATCGGCGCGGTGGACGAGTGCAACGCCGCCGTCGGCATCGCGGCGGCCGCCGCGGCCCTGCCCGGCAACGTGGCCGGAATTCTCGCCGAGGTTCAGGACTGCCTGTTCGTGGTGGGCTGCGAGCTCATGGCGCCCGATCGCACCGGCTCGGGCGGTTCAGTGCCGCGGCTGACCGGCGACGAGGTCACGCGGCTGGAGTCGTTCATCGATGAGATCGAGGCGGAGCTGCCCGAGCTGACCAGTTTCATCCATCCGACTGGGACGCCCGAAGCCGCGAATCTGCACCTGGCGCGGGCCGTGTGCCGCCGCGCCGAACGGCGGGTGACCACGGTGCGCCGCGCCGAGCCCGTGAGCGATCATGTCGCCGCGTATCTGAACAGGTTGGCCGACCTGTTGTTCGTCCTGGCCCGTTACGCCAATTCCAGCGCCGGTGTTGCCGATCGCAAATGGAGCTCCGCCTGAAACGGCGGTACCGCGTGACGTGGCTTGCCTGAAAGCCGGGTCATGCCTTCGCGGGGCCGAGCCGGGCGCGGAGAATGGCGACGAGGTTGACCGCGGTCATCAGAGTGAGGCCGACGAGAGGGAGCCAGAAAGCGGTTCCCAGGCTGACCGCGTCGCCCGACTGGTTGATCAGAGGTGCGCTCTCGCTTTTGGGAATGGTCGAGAACAGCACGGTGAGGAACTCCCGCGCGGCGTTCTCCATCCGTGCGGCGGCGGAGAGCCCGGTCACCACCAGTAGCAGGCCGGAAGCTGCGGCGAGGATGGCGGCATAGAGAGATCGTCGCCGGGCGGGGCGAGCGAGGGCGGTTGCGGCGCCGGCCGCCATGGCGAGGAGCGTGCCGATCGCGAGCAGGCGAATGGCGATCGGCCAGCGGTAGTCGGATTGGTGGACGGCCATGTTCGCACCGGTCGAGGAGATTTCGAGGAGACCTTCCAGCGGGGACATCTCCTCCACACGGGAAGGGAAATCCCATGACGACATGGCGGTGCACGGAAGGAACAAGAACGCGAGCAAGGTGAGAACGAAGCCGACGGGATTGATGCCCCGCGTCACGAATTTCTCGAAGGGGGAGGGACGTGGCGAGTCGGTCACTCACGGCACTTTAGCTTCGACGGGCCGAGAGGGGTCCCGCCGATTGGCGCAAAGTCGTAGATGTGGGTATTTGCCCTGCTTTATTCGTCCAGTCATCCCGCATCAATGTGGACGGCGGCCGGCCCGCCCCGCGTCCGGCCGGAGGCGGTCGGATATCGGGAGGGGCTTTGCGTTCGGGCACGTCACAGGCCATGCTGTGCCTCACATAGGTCGCATAAGCGACTAGTTACCCCGTGCGTATGGCGCGCGACGCAGGGGGACGAGCGGCGGGAGGGGCTGTGGCGGACGACGGTTCGACCACGCACGGAAGCCTGTGGGCGAATCTGCCGAGGGAACTGGCGGACCATATGCGCCCGCACCTCGACGAGGTGGCCGACGACATGATCCACGAGATCCAGACGCGCGTCAGGGAGTACGACCGGCCGGGCGACGGCTCCTACTCTGGAACGCTCCGGCTCGCCGTCGAGCGCGTCCTGCACTACTTCGTCGACCGGGTCGGCGACCCCGGCCACGACTCCGCGCAGGTCGCGGACTTCTTCCGTGCCATCGGCCGTGGTGAGGCCGGGGAGGGGCGCAGCCTCGACGCCATGCAGACCGCGATGCGGGTCGGCGGCATGGTGGCCTGGCGGCGGCTGACCGAAGGGGCCGACGCGCTGGAGGTTTCCCCGCGGACGCTCGGCACCGTCGGCGAGATCCTCCTGGAGTTCCAGGACGAGCTGGCGCACGCGGCGGCCGAGGGATACTCGCAGGCCAGGGCGGCCGTCGCCGGTGAGAAGCAGCGCCGCCGCAGGCGCCTGCTCGACCTGCTGCTCGCCGACCCGCCCGCCGCGCGGGAGGCGATCGCCGACCTCGCCGCCGCCGCGCACTGGCCCCTCGCGCGGACGGTCGCCGCCGTCGCGCTCGGACGCCGCCACCAGGACGCCCCCGGTCAGGACGTCCGCCAACCCCCCGACGTCCGGCGGCCCGCCTTCCCGCCCGACGTGCTCGTCGACCTCGGCCGCCGCACCCCCAGCCTGATCGTCCCCGACCCGGACGGTCCCGGACGCGCCAAGCTCGTCGACCGTGCCCTCGCCGGGACGCTCGCCGTCGTCGGCCCGACCGTCCCGCTGCTGGAGGCGGCCCGTTCCATGCAGTGGGCCCGCCGGACGCTGGGTCTCGTCCAGCGCGGGGTCATCGAGGCGGACGGCGGAGTGATCCGCAGCGTGGAGCACATGTCCACGCTCATCCTCTTCCAGGACGAGGGGCTCATCGCGTCGCTGGCCGACCTGCGTCTCGCGCCGCTGGCGCATCTGCGTCCCGGCCAGCAGGACCGGCTCGCCGAGACGCTGCTGGCCTGGCTCCAGTCGGGACGCAACGCCAACGAGGTCGCGATGCGGTTGCACGTCCATCCGCAGACCGTCCGGTACCGGCTGCGTCAGCTGGAGGACCTGTTCGGCGACCAGCTCCTCGACCCGGACCTGCGGTTCGACCTGGAGATCGTGCTGCGCGCCCGCGCGCTGCTGGCCGGCAACGCCGGCGAGCGCATCCTTCAGCCGGCCGGGGAGGCGGTCGGCGAGCCGGGCAGGGTCGTCACCTTCCGCCGCTCCTGACCTTCCTCGGCGGGACGACCCTTCCCCGCTGCGGCGCTCGTCTGGCCGCACGTGGTCGCGCGGAGGCGTTCCGCCGTGGCGACGCGTTCGGCCAGACGGGTCTGTGCGTCGCAGAGGAGCCACAGTTCGCCCTCGTCCATCGCGACGATCTCTTCCAGGCAGCCGTTGAGGAGCTGGTAGTCCGACAAGGGGGAGATCCGGGTGGCCCGCAGGCCGCCCTTGGCCGAGCGTTCGCTGTGCCAGCCGGGCATGCACAAGATCACCGACATCGCACGGACTCCCTTGGTGGGCCTATGGTGGGTCTACCATAAGCCGACCAAGGATCGCCCACAACGCGTTCGGCGCAACCCCGAAAGGGTGCCGGAGGTGGTGGGATCTGTACGGTGTGAGGTCAACGCACTATCCCGGAGCAGGAATCTGGTATGCCGCGACCCCCCACGAAAGCACAGGCGATCACGAACGCGCTCGCCGCCCGCATCGTCGAGGGTGAGCTCGACCCGGGGACGTGGCTGCCGTCAGAGCGGGAGCTGGCGCGGCACTACGAGGCCGACCGCTCCACCGTCCGGCGGGCGCTGCGGATGCTGTCCGACCAGGGGCTCGTCCAGCTGTGGCACGGGTCGGGCGCGCAGGTGCGGACGGCGCGGCGGGTGCGGCGCGCGGCGGCCGACATCACGCGGCAGGTCGGCGCGTGGCGCGGGTTCCACGTGTCGGCGCAGAAGGACGGGCGCACGCCGTACACGCGGACGACGGTCAGCGAGATAGCGGCGGATGAACGCATGGCACAGCACCTCGACGTGCCGCTAGGGACGCGGGTACTGGAACGTGCACGCGTCCAGGGCGTGGAGGGCGAACCGCCCATTCAGACGGCGACGACCTGGGTGATCCTGGACGTTGTGGAGCAGATTCCAGTGCTGCGTGAGGTCGACACAGGTCCGGGCGGCATTTATTCGCGGTTGGAGGAGGCCGGGCATCGGATCACGTTCGAGGAGTCGGTGACGTGCCGTCTCCCCTGCGCGGACGAGCAGGACACTCTGAAGGTCGGCCCGAACCGGCCTGTCCTGACTCTGTGGCGCCGCGCGTACGACCAGAACGGCCGCGTCGTCGAGGTCACCCACAGGGTGGTGGTCGGTGACCGGCACGAGCTCGTCTACCGCTACGGGTCGGGAGCCTGACATGAGCGACGAGGACGAAAAGCCCGCAGTCCGGCAGGTCGGTTCGCGGGTCGTCTACGAGAACCCCTGGATGGTCGTCCGGGAGGACGAGGTCGAGCGGCTCGACGGATCGCGCGGCATCTACGGCGTCGTCGAGAAACCCGACTTCGTCGTCGTCATCCCGGTAGAAGGCGACGGGTTCCATCTCGTCGAGGAGTACCGGTATCCCATCGGGAAACGCACGTGGAGCTTCCCGCAGGGCACGCTCCCTGGACGCCAGGACGCCGAACCAGAGGAGCTGGCCCGCCTCGAACTAGCGCAGGAGACCGGTTTCCGTGCGTCAACGCTGACGCATCTCGGTTACCTGAACTGCTCGCATGGGACGAGCGGCCAGGGCTTCAACATCTTCGTCGCGTCGGGGCTTGAGGCGGGGGCGACCGACCGGGAGCCCGAGGAACAGGACATGCGGCAGAAGTGGATGTCCAGGGACGAGTTCAAGGCGCTCGTGCGCGAGGGCCGAATCACCGACGATTCGACCCTCGCGGCCTATGCGCTTCTCAATATGAACGAAGCCAGCCAGGGCAGTTGACGTTCATGTCCGCAGGGCGGGCGTCGAGGATCTCGCGGGCCCGGCTGCGTGCGAGGTTGCCGCTCATGGCGGGCTCATTGTCGTCCAGGTCCAGGGCGATGGAGCGCAGCGCGCAGGACCGCTCCGGTTCGGGCAGCCGGTCGAGCGCGGGGACGGCGTCGGCGGACAGGTCCCGCAGGTACGGGACGTCGATCTTGCCGGTGTCCTGGTAACGGGCGACGTTGTGCTCGGCGATGAACCCGTCCGGGTCGATCAACGCCAGGATGAGCATCGCGACCGCCCCGGTGGCCGCGACCGCCCGCGGCAGCCACGGCGTCCGCCCCTTCACGACGCCCGCGACCGCGACCAGCACGACCACGACCCCGAGCCAGAGCTCGAACGCGTGCACCCACAGCCGCAGCCGCGTCCAGCCGAACGTCTCCTCGTACAGGTAGAGGCGCCGCAGCGCGACGGCGACGACGACGAGCGTGAGCGCGCACAGCAGCCCGAGCAGCACGCGCACCATCACGCGGTCGGTGCGCTCGGCCGACGGCGCGTACCGCTTCGCCGCCGCCACGACCCCGAGGACGAGGACCGTCACGGCGACGAGCTGGAAGAACCCCTGCCGGGCGTACTCGGCGTAGGTGAGGCCGGTGGAGCGGAGCAGCTTGTCCTTGTCGTCGGCGAGGAACACCCCGGCCTGGATGGCGCAGAACATGAGGAACAGCAGGTCGAGCGCCGCGATCGGCACGGCCCACGACCAGCGTCCGGCGGGCTTCGCGGGATCCGGGACCAGGATCCGCAGCGGCGGCGGCGCCTGCGCGAGGAACGCGCCCGCGCTCGCCAGCAGCAGGACACCGCAACCCGCCATCCCGTACACGATGACAGACCCCGGTGACACTTCCGGGACGAGCCCCGAGGCGATCGTGCCGAACGCCGCGTCCGCTCCGATGAACAGCCCGCCGAACACCCCGATGAGCCCGGCCGCGATCAGGCCCGTCCGGATGGCGGGCCACGCCGTACCCCGTCCGGACGACATCGACCGGTACGCGCCCCGTCCCGCCCACGGCACCATAAGGCCGACCGCCGGGAACACGGCGATCCCGCCGCCGAGCACTTCCGGCCAGGACCGCCCGCCGGACGCCCCGTACGAGCCGGCGGCGACGGCGAGCAGCAACGCGGAGACGACGAACCAATCTGCATCCCGTACCGCCGCCGTGGCCGACAGGCACAACGCGAGCAGGACGAACAAGAGCCCGGTCAGGTTGAAGCGTGTCCGAAGGCTCCCCTTGCCGGCCGAGGACCGGACGAGCCGCCCCGCCGCCCAACCCGAGGCCCCGGTCACGTAGGCGACCGCCGCCCCAGCGACGAGCACGCCCACGCCCAGCTCCCCGTGGAGCAATGCCGGACCGATCGACACCGCGCCGATGACCCCGGCAATGACCGACCCCACCAGAAGCGCCGAAGACATGGGAACCGCAGGACGCTTCCACCCGGTGATCGCCAGCTCCAACTTGGTCGGCGTGTAGACCGCCGGCGGCGGCGGATGGCCAGGCGGCGGATACCCGGGCCGCCCCGGCGCCGGTGGCGGCGACCCCGGCCGCTGCCCACCCGGCGCAGGCCACCCACCCTGCGGCCGCGCCCCCGCAACGGCCCCAGGCGGCCCACCAGGCGCCACGAACCCAGCCCCACCAGCCCCCGAGGCCCCACCGGCCCCCGCGCCCGAGCCGGCCTTACCCGACCTCCCAGCGCCGTCGCCCGAGCCGCCCGAGCCGCCCTTGCCCGGCGAACCTGCGGCGTCAGCCGGCTGTTCGGCCGCCGTGCCGGAGCCGCGCGGGTCGGCCTTGGCCGGTGGAGTTGCGGCATCGTCTGTTGGCTTGGGCGTATCGGCCGGGTCGGTCTTGTCTGGTGGGGTCGCGGGGGTGGCCGGCTGTTCGGACGGCTCTTCTGAGCCTGCCGGGGCCTCCTTGGGCGGTTCTGATGCGGGCTTGTCCGGTTGCTTGGACGTGTCGTCCGGGGGCGAGTTCGTCATGTGGGGTCTCCGGTGGTCGGGGGGATCGTGACGCGGATGCGGCAGCCCCTCGGGGTGTCCAGGACGGTGATGTCGCCGCCGTGCAGGTCCGTCGCCCAGCTCGCGATGGCCAGGCCGAGGCCGGTGCCGCCGCCCGGTGTCCCGGCGCGCGTCGCGGCGTTCGGGCCGGATGCGGAGCCGACCGACGATCCGCGGGAGAAGCGTTCGAAGACGCGGGTGCGTTCCTCGGGCGGGATGCCGGGGCCCTCGTCGGCCACCTCCAGGACGAGGCCGCCCGGCGGGCTTCCCGGGAACGGGCGCGCCGTGACGGTCACCGGGCGTCCGTCGGGGCCGTGGCGGGCGGCGTTGTCCAGCAGGTTCGCGACGATCTGGTGGAGGCGGTCGCGGTCGGCCGCGGCCCGCAGGCCCGGGGTGATGTCGGACTCGAACACCGCGCCGGGACGTCCGGCGGCGGCCTCCGCGGTGACGTCGGCGACGAACGCGGCCACGTCGATGTCGGTGACGTCCAGGGGCGCCGCGCCCGCCTCGACCCGTGACAGGTCGAGGAGCTGGGTGATCAGGCGCCCGAGCCGTTCGGTCTGGTCGAGCGCGGTTTCGAGGACATCAGGCGTCGCGGGCGTGACGCCGTCGGCGACGTTCTCCAGCACGGCCCGCAGCGCGCTGATCGGGGTGCGCAGCTCGTGCGAGACGTTCGCGACGAACTCGCGGCGCTGCCGGTCGACCTCGGCGAGGTCGGCGGCCATCCGGTTGAACGCCTGCGCCAGCTCGCCGACCTCGTCCCGGGACGTGGCCCGCACCCGGCGGCTGTAGTCGCCGCGCGCCATCGCCCGCGCCGCCGCCGTCATCTCGCGCAGCGGCGCGGTCATCCCGTGCGCGAGCAGCTGCATCATGATCAGGGAGATGAGCACCCCGAGGGGCAGCGTCTCCCGCGCCCGGAACCCGAGCGGGTACCCCCACAGGACGATCACGACGGCGACGCACGCGGTGGCGACGACCACGACGCCGAACTTCACCTTGATCGAACGTAGCGGGTCCAGCGGCCGCGGAAGCCTTGCCCACAGCCTGTGGATAAAGCCGCGCGGGATGAGGGTCATGACGCCGCGTCCAGGCTGTAGCCGACGCCGTGGACGGTCCGGATCAGCCCCTGCCCGAGCTTGCGCCGCAGCGCCTTGACGTGGCTGTCGACGACCCGCGTCCCGGACGCGTCCGCCCAGTTCCACACCTGTTCGAGCAGGACGGCCCGGGTCAGCACCGCCCCGCGGTTGCGCAGCAGGCAGGCGAGCAGGTCGAACTCGGTCGGCGTGAGATGCACCTCGCGCCCGTCCAGCCGCACGCGCCGGGCCCGCTGATCGACCTCCAGCGACCCGATGCACACGGCGCCCGCCGCGTCATCGGCGACGGCGGCCGTGCCCGGGCGTTCGACGCGGCGGAGCACCGCGCGGATGCGGGCCACGAGCTCCCGCATGCTGAACGGCTTCGTCACGTAGTCGTCGGCGCCGACGCCCAGCCCGACGATCAGGTCGGTCTCGTCGTCGCGGGCGGTCAGCATCAGGATGGGCACGGGACGTTCCGACTGGACGCGGCGGCAGACCTCCAGCCCGTCGAATCCGGGCAGCATCACGTCCAGCACGATGAGGTGCGGCTCGTACGCGCGGGCGCGCTCGACCGCGGTCGGTCCGTCGCCGGCGACGTCGACGCCGAACCCCTCCGCGACCAGCCGATCCGCGACCGCCCGCGCGATCGTCGGCTCGTCCTCGACGATGAGGATCCGCGTCTCGTTCGCTGTCACGGAGCAGACTCTAGAAGCCCGTTATGTATGCAATGGGCGCGATCTGTGCAGGACTTGTGAAGATCCCCGACCGCAACAGGGGATTTAGGGGGCGGCCCCTAGATGGGCCAGGTATGGACGGGGGCGTTGTCGGTCATGTGCTCCACGTAGGAGCGGATCATTATGCGGAGCGCCTCGTGCCGCGAGACGCCGCAGGTGTCCTCGATGGTGTCGACGGTGTTGATCTGCCAGGCGGCGCCGGTCTGGCCGGTGACGCAGCGGCGTTCGATGATGCCGAGGAGGCGGTCGCGGCGGGACGAGTCGACGCCCCACCGTTTCAGTCCCTCATGGGCGAGCGGGAGCAGTTTCCGGAGGATGAGTTCGGCGGCGGGAACCTCGCCCATGCCGGGCCAGTAGAGAGTGGACTCGAGACCATCGCGGGCGGCGCGGTGCAGATTTTCCTCTGCGGTCGCGAAGGACATCCGTGTCCAGACCGGACGTTCGTCCTCGGCGAGCATGCGGACGAGACCGTAATAGAAGGCGCCGTTGGCGATGACGTCGGAGACGGACGGCCCCCCGGGCAGGACGCGGTTCTCCACGCGAAGGTGCGGCCGTCCCTTGACGACGGCGTAGATGGGGCGGTTCCAGCGGTAGATCGTCCCGTTGTGGAGGCTCAGTTCGCCCAGTTCGGGGATGCCGCCGTCGTCCAGGACCGCGCGCGGGTCCTCGTCGTCGCAGAGGGGGAGCAGTGCGGGGAAGTAGCGGCTGTTCTCCTCGAACAGGTCGAAGACCGATGTGATCCAGCGTTCGCCGAACCAGACCCGTGGCCGGACGCCCTGTGTCTTCAGCTCCTCCGGGCGCGTGTCGGTGGACTGCTCGAACAGAGTGATGCGGGTCTCTTGCCACAGCCTGTGCCCGAACAGGAAGGGGGAGTTCGCGCCCATCGCGACCTGCGGGCCGGCGATGGCCTGGGCCGCGTTCCAGTAGGCGCCGAACTGGTCGGGGCTGACTTGCAGATGGAACTGGACGCTCGTGCACGCGGCCTCAGGGGTGATGGTGTCCGCGTGCATGCGCAGCGGTTCCGGTCCGTCGATCGCGATGCGCATCTCTTCGCCGCGCGCCGCGAAGATCTCGTCGTTGAGCATCTTGTAGCGCGCGTTGGACGAAAGCGTCTCCTCGCCGATGTCGGAACGGCGCAGCGTCGGCAGGATGCCGATCATGGCGAGCCGCCCGCCGACCTCGCGGGCGCGGGCGTCGGCGTGGACGAGATGGTCGCGGACCTCCGCCTCCAGCTCGCCGGTGCCCGTCCCGCCGAGTTCCCGCGGCGGGATGTTGATCTCCAGATTGAACTGGCCGAGCTCCGTTGCCCAGGCCGGGTCGGCGATCGCCTTGAGCACGTCCGCGTTGCGCATCAGCGGATCGCCGAGTGAGTCGATCAGGTTGAGCTCGATCTCCAGCCCGATATGGGGGCGCTGGAAGTCGAACTGGGATTCGCCCAGCATGCGGGCCAGCACGTCGAGGCACCTGCGCACCTTGTCGCGGTACCGCCGCCGGTCCTCGCCGCTGATGGTGACCGAAGCCACGTCCCTGCCCATGTGTCCGTCCCTGTACTCCGGAGGAACCGTCATAAACGGGATCTCCCGGTGCGAGTAGGTGAAAACCCGGCGCGTTGGTTTCGGACTCTCCCGATTTGTGACCGACGGGTAGCGTGTGTGCTTCGTCCGAAACCTGGCTATTCCCAGCGGGGAGGGCCTATGCGCATGCGGCCCCGGTCCATTCGGGCCAGGGACACGCTCATCGCCGCCGTCATCGCCGCTCTGGTCCTGGGCGTGGCCGCCATAGGCGTCGACTTCGCCTTGCGGACCAGGGTCGAGACCGATCTTCTCCACGGTACGCAGGTGGAGGGGCGGCGGGTGAGCGGCGGCGTCCGCGACGGGACGCTCGAAGGGCAGATCGCGGACGAGACCCGCGGCCGGATACTGATCCAGGTCGTCGAGCCCGGCGGACACGTCACAAATGCGACACCCGCCGCTACGGACAGGCCGCCGGTGAGCAGACTCTGGCCGTCGAGCAATGTGCGCGTCCGCGACTACGTCGAGTGCCACGGCGTCTGGCCGGAGCGCGAGTGCTACGTCATCGAGGCCATCCGCGTCTCCACCGCACCCGACTCGGTCGTCGTGTACGCGTCCGAGCGCATGCCGTCCTACCTGGTCACCGGGCTACTGGAGGTGGGGCTCGGCACCGGCGTGCTGCTCCTCGCCGGGCTCGCCGCGTGGATCACCTGGCGGATCGTCGGCCGCACCCTCGGCCCGGTCGAGGCGATCCGCGCCCAGCTCGCCGAGATCAGCGCCACCGATCTGAGCCGCCGCGTCCCCGAGCCGTCCGGGCAGGACGAGATCGCGCAGCTCGCCCGCACCGCCAACGCGACGCTCGACCGGCTGGAACGTGCCGTCGGACGGCAGCGGCAGTTCGCCTCCGACGCCTCCCACGAGCTGCGCACTCCCATCACCGCGCTGCGCGCCAACCTGGAGGACGCGTCGATGCACCCCGACGACAACGACCTGCGGGCCGTCGTCGAGTCGGCGCTGCGCGACACCGACCGGCTGGAGTCGATCGTCACCGACCTGCTCCTGCTCGCCCGTATCGGCACCGGCGGGACGGCCGCGCAGGAGCCGATCGACCTGGCCGAACTCGCCGACGCGGAGATCCGCCGCCGTGCCTTCGGCCGGCACGTCGGCACGTCCTTCGCCGGGCGCGTGCCGGTGCGCGGCGTCCGGATGCAGCTCGTCCGGCTGCTGGGCAACCTGCTGGACAACGCCGAGCGGTACGCCGAGTCGTCCATCACGGTGGAGGTGACCCGCGACGGCGGCCAGGCCCTGCTCACCGTCACCGACGACGGCGTCGGCATCGCGCCCGCCGACCGCGAGCGCGTCTTCGAGCGCTTCACCCGCCTCGACACGGCCCGCAGCCGCGACGCCGGCGGCACCGGCCTCGGCCTCGCGATCGCCCGCGAGATCGCCCAGGCCCACGGCGGGACGCTCCGCGTCGAGGGCGATCCGCCGTCCGGGGCCCGCTTCACCCTCCGCCTCCCGCTCGTCACGACCCTCCGCCGCTTCCCGTCCCCCCGCCCGCACTGACCCGGCCCGAAATGGCGAAGGGCCGCCCGATCATCGGGCGGCCCTTGGGAGAACGAGGGTCAGGCGCGGACGGCCTGGACCTCCAGGTTGAGGTCGACCTTGTCGCCGAGCAGGGCCTTGTCGCCCTTCAGCGGCACGTTGAACTCGATGCCCCAGTCCTTGCGGTTGACGGTGGTGTGGGCGGAGAACCCGGCGCGCGTCCCGCCCCAGGGGTCCTCGGCGACGCCGTTGAACTCGACCGACAGGCTCACCGGACGGGTGACGTCCTTGATCGTCAGCTCGCCGTCCAGGAAGTACTCGCCGCCCTCGGCGCGGACGCCCGTGCTCACGAAGGTCATGAGCGGGTGGTTCTCGACGTCCAGCACGTCCGCGGTGCGCACGTGGGCGTCGCGGTCGGCGTTGCGGGTGTCGAGCGAGGCGACCTTGATCTCGGCCGTGGCGCTGGACTCGGAGAGCTCCTCGGCGATCTGCACGGACCCGCTGAACTCGGTGAACGCGCCCCGGACCTTGGTCATCAGGTGCCGGATGACGAAGGTGACCTCGGAGTGCGCGGGGTCGATGTTCCAGGTGCCCACGGTCAGTTCGGGGGCGACGGCGGCGATGCTCATGGTGGCTCCTAGCGGTGTTGGACGGGTATGTGCTTGAAACTTCAACGACTCGCGCAGGTTAGTTGAGGGTTCAAACATAGTCAAATCGAGGATTGTTCCCGGGGCGTGCAACCACACGGGGTGGTCGTGCGTAATCAGCGGGCACACAGGTGGGCCGGGTGGAGAGCGAACGGCCCGTCCCGCCGGCGTCCACGATCATCGGGAGTCCTCGTGAGCGACGAACTACCGCGCACCGCGATCCGCGGCGCGGCCCGCCCGGTCCATCGGCCCCGCCAGGCCCGCGGAGCGGCGGGCGGAGCGGCCTGCGCGGCCGTACTGGCGGCCACGGCCGTCCTCGTGACCGGCTGCGGGGGAGGCGAGCCGGGCGCGGGCAAGGCGGCCGCCGAGGGCGGCGCCGGAGGCAAGCTGCCCCAGGCCACCACGTACACGACCCTCAAAGACCTGCCCGCCGACCCGGCGCCCACCACCGCCCTGGACGGGACCGTCGTGCACCCCACCGCGACCGCCCCCGTGTCGGCCCAGCCCGGCGCGCCCGCCGTCGCGGAACTGCCCGCCGACCAGCTCAAGGGCGACACCTGGGTGCCGGTCGTCGAGACCCGCCCCGGCTGGCGGCGCGTGCTGCTGCCGAGCCGCCCCAACGGCGTCACCGGCTGGATCCCCGACTCCGGGCTGAAGGTCGCGCGCAGCTCGCACGTCATCAAGGTGGACGTCAGCGACCGCAAGCTCACCCTCCTGAACTCCGGCCGCAAGGAGGGCAGCTGGTCCGTGGCGGTCGGCGCGGCGAAGACGCCCACCCCGACCGGACGGACGTTCGTCCTCGCCTCGCTGGCCCCGGCCAAGCCGACCTACAGCCCGCTGATCCTGCCGGTCGGCGCGCACTCGGAGACCCTCGACACCTTCGGCGGCGGCCCCGGGACGGTCGCGTTCCACGGCTGGCCCAGCGCGGACGTCTTCGGCAAGGCCATCACCCACGGCTGCGTGCGCGTCCCGCCGGACGCCCTGAAGCGCCTCGCGAAGGCCCCGCTAGGGACGCCCGTCCTCGTCACCGCCTGACGGCCCTCGAACTCCCGGCCCCGGGGCCGCGGTCCGCCCCCGCGCACCGCCCGGCCGGGTGCCCCCCGCCAATCCGCGCCATTCACAGTTCAGAACCCTCAAGGAGAGCAATCGTGCGTTTGCAGACCCTCACGAAGTGCGCGGCCGTCGCCGGCGCGCTCGCGTTGCCCTTCACGGCCCTCGTCCCCGCCGCGTCCGCGACGAGCGGCGGCGTCGGCTCCGCCGTCGCGATCTCCGCGACCGGGCCGGTGGCGATCCCGCCGACCCCGTCCGTGACGTCCACCGGCCACAAGCCGGAGCGCAAGAGCGTCGCCGAGCTGCCCGCCAACGCGCTCGGGATCGAGGCGCGCGTGCTGAACGCCGCCGCCTGGGCCGGGCACGGCCGCGCGTCCGTCGCCGACCTCCGGATCGCCAAGATCGGCCTGAGCGCCAGCGCGGTCACCGCCAAGTGCGAGAACGGCAACGGCGTCTCGCACCTGAAGCAGGCGTCGCTGAACGGCCGCAAGCTGAAGCTCACCGCGGCGCCCAACTCGGCCCTGACCGTCAACCTGAACGGCCTCGGCGCCGCGACGGTCACGCTGAACAAGCACGTCCGCGACCACGACGGCAACCTGTCCATCACGGCCATCGAGGTGAGCCTGACCCTCGCCGGCAAGACCCAGACGATCGCCATCTCGTCCGTGACCTGCGGCAAGGGCGACAAGCCCGGCCAGCCGAGCACCCCGCCGTCGCAGCCGTCCGACCCGGGCAAGCCGGCGCAGCCGAACACCCCGCCGGACGCCGCGCCCGCGCCCACCCCGGTCACCGGCGACCTCCCGGTCACCGGCTGACACACGCACAGGAAGGGCCCGCGGACGTGGGGTTGCGCGGGCCCTTCCGCACGCCCGGGTCACCGGGCACGCGGGTGGGAAGGGCCCGCGGCGCGCGCGGGCCCTTCCCTTGCCGGTCCCGGCCGAGCCGGTGTGCCCGCCCCGCCCCCAGGGGGAGCCGGGGACGGGACGGGCGGACCTGGATGGATCTAGATGGATCCGGTCAGGTCAGCGTGCAATGTGGAGGTAGTTGTCCATCTCGCCCGCGTTGATCCACCGAGGCGGGTTCTTGTAGCGGTGAGTGCCCCGGTGGTTGTACTCCTCCAGCAGCACCCTGTTGCCGCTGACCTTGGCGACGTAGGCGACGTGGCCGAACCTGCCGCCGTTCCGCTGGGCGACCGAGCCGACCGTCGGCCGGTGGTCGACCCTGATGCCCACGCGACGGGCGGCGTCGTCCCAGTTCTTGGCGTTGCTCCAGCGGACCCCCTTGTAGTGGTTGTGGAAGCGCACGCCGAGCTGGTTGAGCCGCCACGCGACGAACGACGTGCATTCCCGCTGGTAGAAGTTCCAGCGGTCCGGCTTGCGCGGGTCGCCGTTGCGGTAGGGGTAGTCGTCGCCGATCCGCGCGCTGGACGCCCCCGCCTCCGCTGCGGCCACGGCCTGGCCGGGCTGGGCCGGCACGTCGGCCAGGGCCGATGCGGTGAGAGCGGCCGGCGCCGCCCAGAGCGCGCACGCGGTCACCGTCAGTGCGATCTTCCTCATGTTCGTCCCTCCTGATCGTTCGCGGTCGCCTGACCGCCTCGGACGAGCGTCGCGACCGAGAGCAATCAGGCGATCACGTTTCGTGACGCCCTCACCGTGGCCCGAGCGCCGGGAGCGGGACAAGAGGATCCCCGTTTCCTGTCGGAGAGACCCCGAGGAAACGCCTTCTGACCTGTGTGAACGCGCGAGGGTTGGAAACGGCTCGGAGTGCTGGGGAGGGGCGGCGAGGTAGCGTCCGCGTGTGGACGGTTCCGGGCTCCAACCCCCGCCGCCCGCCGGATCGGGTGACGCCTGCCCGTCTTGGCGGCGTTCGGCGGCGTCGCCACGGGCGTAGCGTGTGGGGCATGACGGCCGAACCGTATCCGCGTCTGGTGGAGGAGTTTCCGGAGCTGGTCGCCGAGATCGTTCAGTTGCTGCGTGCCGAGGGCGACCCGCTCGCCGGCAGCGTCGAAGACCTCCCCTTCTGCGGCCGGTGTACCTGTACTCCGGCGTGCGAGAACCTGCTGACCGCCCCGGTGGGGTCGGGGAGCCCCTATATGGCGGAGCTGAGGCGGGACGGCGAGACCATTTTCTGGCTGAGCCTGGATCTGACCGGTACGGCGATCACGGCCATCGAGGTGCTCGATGGCCGTGACCTGTTCTCGGCGCTCTAGGCGGGGCGGCGTTCGCGCTGCTCAGGACCTGGCCGATTCCCAGGCGGTGCTTGCGAGGAAGTAGGTGTCGTAGAGCTCCTGGACGTCCAGGAGGCTCTCGGGCGGCACCTTTCCGTAGGCGATGCGCTCCAGGTGGCGGAAGTACTCGAAGCGTTCGACGCCGGGTGTGATGACGATGAGGATGTCGGCGTCCTCGCCCGGTGCGGCGGCGAAGGCGTGCGCGGCGCCGGGCGGCACGATCACCAGGTCGCCGCGCTCGGCGGTGACGACCTGGTCGCCCGACAGGAGCTGGGCGGTGCCGTCCAGCATGTAGAACATCTCGGCGGAGTTGTCGTGGCGGTGCGGTTTGGCGCCGTCGGCGCCGCCGGCGAGAGTGACGCGCTGGGTCGACAGCGCGCCGCCGGTGGAGCTGCTGTCGGCCAGCAGCCGGATGGTGGTGGGGGCCCGGCCGATGACCTCGGCCTCGGCGCCGCGGACGATGACGGCCTGGTCGAAGTCGGGCGTGAGCTGGGACATGGCTGTGAATCCTTAGTGAGCAGGTTCAGACGGCGAACAGCAGGGCGGCGCTGACGAGCACGGCGACGGCGGTGGCGAAGTGGATGCCGAATGCTACGGCCTTGGTGCCGCCGTGGCGCAGGACGATGAGGGTGTCGCCCAGCGGAGCGATCGCGACGACGAGCATGTACAAGCCGGCGGCGTCCGGGCTGGCGAAGGCGAGCAGGGCCGCGCCGAGGACGCCGAAGGTGAAGTCGCGCAGGCCCTTGATGGTCAGGTACGCGCCATCGCCGTCCTGCTTGGCGGGCACGCCGTAGCCGGCGGCCGCGGGCTGGGGAACCAGCAGGAACCGCAGGCCGATGAAGGTGACCATGGCGACCAGGGCGATGGCGAGCCCGTAGGCGATCAGGGTGAGCATGAGGATCTCCGGTAGTTAGCAGTGCTAGAAACGAGGACGACGCTAGCAGAGCGTCGGCAGCATGTCTATCACTGCTAGAATCGGGAGCATGTCGATCCAAGCGCGCCGGGAGCGCGAGCGGGCAGAGCGAGAGCGGTTGATCGTCACGGCGGCGCGGGAACTGGCCGAATCCGAGGGGTGGGACGCGGTGACCACCCGCCGGCTGGCGGCCGAGATCGAGTACAGCCAGCCGGTCCTCTACAGCCACTTCAAGGGCAAGAACGCCATCATGGCCGCCGTCGCCATCGAGGGCTGCGTCGATCTGGCCGCCGAACTGCACGCCGCCCGGACCGCGGCATCGGGTCCGAAGGAGGCGCTGGCCGCCGTCGGCGCGGCGTACGCGGCGTTCGCCGAGCGCAGGCCCGCGCTGTACGACGCGATGTTCACGCACGCCAGCGACCTGCCGTTCGCCACCCCGGAGGCTCCCGAGCCGTTGAAGCAGGCCTTCGGTGAACTGGTGGAGGCCCTGCGGCCGCTCGCGGGCGACGACGATCTCCCGACGCTGACCGAGACGTTCTGGAGCGGGCTGCACGGGCTGATCACCCTGATGCGCAGCGGCCGCCTCCCCCGCGAGGCCCACGACGAACGCCTGGCCATCTTCATCGGCCGCTTCGCCCGCTGACCGGATGTCGGCCATGCCCGGACGGCCCCCGAAGAGGACCGGCAAAGGTTCAGCGGGCTGTTCGGGGCAGGGTCGTCAGCGGTCGGTGGTGAGGGTGGTCACCTCTGGGCGGCGGTGTTCGAGGGCGTCGCGCAGGTGGGCGCGGCCTCGGTGGATGCGGGAGCGGACGGTGCCCAGCTTGACGTTCAGGGTCGCCGCGATCTCCTCGTAGGACAGGCCCTCGATGTCGCAGAGAACCACCGCCGCGCGGTATTCCGGGACCAGGTCGTCGAGGGCTCGCTGGATGTCGGCGTCCAGGTGGCGCTCGTCGTAGGCCTGGGCGGGGGACGGCTCGCGGCCCTGGAGGCGTTCGGCGGCGTCGTCGGCCAGGGCGTCGAAGCGGATGCGCTGCTTGCGGCGGGCGCGGTCGAGGAAGAGGTTCGTGGTGATGCGGTGCAGCCAGCCCTCGAACGTGCCGGGGGTGTAGGACGACAGGGAACGGAAGACCCGGATGAAGACGTCCTGGGTCAGGTCTTCGGCGTCGTGCCGGTTGCCGGTCAGCCGGTACGCCAGCCGGAACACCCGGGTGGAGTGCTCGCTGACGATCTCCTCCCAGCTCGGCGGGGTCCACGCCATAGCGCCTGCGCTCACCACTACCCCCGTCTGATACTGAATCGTTACGGCCAAGCATGCCGGTAGGCGGATAAGAGCCGTGTAAGAAGCGTGCGCCGTGGCCGGATCAGGCAATCCGCGAGCGTGTGATCCATTTCATTGGACTGAGTGACAATAAGGATTGTGTTCGCGCTGTCCGGCATGCAGGATCGGGGGCACCCCGCCCCGATATGCGAGGACCGTGGCATGGTGCGAAGCTACAACCCGGCCGACCTGCTGGAGATCATGACGGCCGCGGCGGCGGCGCGTCCCGCGCTCGTGGCGGGTGCCGAGCGGCGGACGTATGCGCAGCTCAACGAGCGTGCGAGCCGGGTCGGACGGCATCTGGCGCAGGCCGGTGTGCGGGCCGGGGAGCATGTCGCGATCCTCGCCCACAACCGGGCCGAGTGGATCGAGGCGATGTTCGGCGCGTTCAAGATCCGCGCGGTGCCGATCCCGGTGAACTACCGGTACGTGGCGGCGGAGCTGCGGCACGTCCTGGCCGATTCGGACTCCGTCGCGCTGATCGGCGAGCGTTCGCTCTTGGCGAAGGCCGAGGAGATCCGCGGGGAACTGCCGAAGCTGCGGCATGTGGTGGTGCTGGAGGACGGGTCGGACGTCGAGATCCCGGGGGCGGTGCCTTACGAGCCCGCGCTCGCCGAGGCCGATCCGGATGAGGGATTTCCCGAGCGGTCCAATGATGATCGCTACATCATGTACACCGGCGGGACGACCGGGTCTCCGAAGGGCGTCGAATGGCGCTGCGAGGACATCTTCTTCGGCGCGCTCGGCGGCGGGAACGTCTTCGGGGATCCCATCGGCAGCCCGGAGGAACTCGCCGCCAACGCCGGCCAGCCCGCGACGGCCGTGCTCGACTGCGCGCCCGTCATGCACGGCGCCGGGCAATGGGTCGCGTTCATGGGATTGTTCAGCGGCGCCAAAGTCGTCCTTTACACGGATCACGCTTTCGATGCCGGTAAGGCGCTCAGGCTGGTCGCGGAGGAACAGGCGAATGTGCTGATGCTGGTGGGCGATGTGATGGCGCGTCCGGTCGCGGACGCGCTGGCCACCGGCCAATATGAGGTGCCCTCGCTGATCGGCATCGCGTCCGGCGGCGCGCCGCTTACCGAGGGCGTCAAGCGAACATTGCGTGACCATCTTCCGAACATCATGTTCCTCGACAACTATGGCGCCTCGGAGACCGGGGCGTGCGGCCCCTCCGTCGATGGGACCGACGGCACCGCCCGGTTCAAGATGGACGCCGACGTCACCATCCTGGACGACGAGCTGAACGTCGTGCCGCCGGGAGAGATCGGCCGGCTCGCGCGGAGCGGGCACATCCCGGTCGGGTACTACAACGACCCCGAGAAGACCCGCTCGACGTTCTTCACCGCGGCGGACGGGACCCGCTGGTCGATCCCCGGCGACTTCGCCACCCGCCAGGACGACGGCACGATCGTGCTCCTCGGCCGCGGCTCCCTGGTCATCAACACGGGCGGGGAGAAGGTGTACCCGGAGGAGGTCGAGGTCGCGCTGAAGGACCATCCGGACGTGCTCGACGCCGTCGTGGTCGGCCTGCCGGACGACCGGTTCGGGCAGCGCGTCGCCGCCGTCGTCGCGCCCCGGCCGGGCGCGACGCTCACGCTGGAGGAACTGACCGGGCACTGCCGCGGGCGGCTCGCCGGCTACAAACTGCCGCGCCAGCTCAAGCTGGTCGACGAGGTGCAACGCACCGCCGTCGGCAAATCCGACTACAAGTGGGCACGGAGCGTACTCGCCTAAAGGCCCTTTTCCCCGAGGCGCGGTCTTATACCACATTCGGTCGCTTTCTCTCCCGGGCTCACCGTCAAGAAATGATTGATGGCGAGGGAGCATGCCTTGAGCGCTTCCGGGCGATTAACTTCCCCATGAACGGGGATCGGTTGATACCGCTTGCGCGGCGGTATCGCCTGCTCTCTGTGGTCGGCAGGGGCGGCATGGGAACCGTCTGGCGCGCCTATGACGAAGTGCTGGACCGGCACGTCGCCGTCAAGGAGGTCCATCTCCCCGGGCGCATCACCCAGAGCGAGCGCAAGGTGATGTGCCGGCGCCTGCTGGCCGAGGCACGGGCCACCGCCGCGCTGAAGCATCCGGGTGTGGTCGCCGTCCACGACCTCCTCATCGAGGGCGGGCGGCCGTGGATCGTCATGGAGTTCCTGGAGTCGTGCTCGCTGAACCGGCTCGTCACCGAGGACGGGCCGCTGGGCGTCCGCCGGACGGCCGAGATCGGCGCGGCCGTCCTGTCGGTGCTGCGCGCGTCGCACGCGGCGGGAATCCTGCATCGGGATGTGAAGCCCAGCAACATCCTGGTCTGCGACGACGGGCGGGTGCTGCTGACTGATTTCGGCCTGGCCGTCCACATGGACCACGGGCAGGAGACCGCCGACACCATGCCCGCGGGCATCGAGGGCTCCCCCGCTTACCTCCCGCCGGAACGGGTGAACCGGCTCCAGGGCGCTGAGGCGTCCGACCTGTGGTCTCTCGGCGCGACGCTCTACACCGCCGTCGAGGGGTTCTCGCCGTTCCTGCGGTGTCACGCGCTGGCGTCCATGGTGGCGGTGCTCCTGGGCGACTTCCCGCGTCCGGTGCGGGCCGGGCCGCTGACGCCCGTCATCGAAGGGCTGCTGAGACAGCGGCCAGAGGACCGGCTGACGGCCGAGGCCACCGCCGAACTGTTGCAGGACGTGCTCGGGAACGTTCCGATGCCCGGCGCCACGCGCGCGAAGCTCCCGCAGGAGACACGCGCGTTCTCGGCGCGGCGGCTCACGCTGCGGCACCGCGTGCCGTGGGCCCAGCGCGGGTCGTGGGTGTCGCGGGACGCGGCCCGCTCCCGCGTCTTCCGCGGACCGCGCGTCCCGTGGACGCTCCGCAACCCCCGGCCCCCAGGAGAGCGGCAGGACGATGCGTCGCCGCCCTGCGGTTCGCCCCAGCGGCGCCGGTGGGCGGTCCGCGGCTGGTCGCTCGACCGTGGCTGGTGGCGTCGCCGCGGTGCGTGGCGGCCCCGGCGTCCCCTGCGGCTGCGTGCGCCGGTGCTACTGGCGGGACGCAGAGTGCGGCCCGGCGCGGTGGCGGGCGTGGCGGTGCTCGCCGCGGTCGCGGCCGGGACCGGCACCTGGGCGGCCCGCTGGACGTCGATCGGCAAGAGCGACGCGGTCGCGCTGCGTCCGGCATCGGGCGTGGGGGCCAAGACCGCGAAGTACCGGGAGGCGGGCGCCTATTCGGTGCGCGTGCCGGCGGGCTGGCAGGCGGAGCGGCGCGGGCCCGTCATGCGCTGGAAGGACGTCCACACGGGGCGCGGGCTGCGCATCGCCCCGGTGCTCGGGGACCCGCTGGAGGGGCTGCGCGCCGAGGAACGGGCCGCCATGGCGGAGAACCGCTACCCGGGATACCACCGGCTGCGCCTCGAACGGGTACCGGAGGTCATCGAAGGCGCGGCGGAATGGGAGTTCACCTGGCGGAGCGTCGCGCAGGGCACCGCCGTCGCGGGCAGGCCCGGCAGGGACTCCATCCGGGAGCACAGGACCAAGCATGTGCTGTGCAGCCGGGCGGCGGGGTACGAGTTCTGCTTCTACGCGCCCGATCGGCAGTGGACGCCCGGCCAGCGCCTCTACGACAAGATCCTCAGTTCGTTCCGTCCGGAGAAGTCGTGAAGGCGGGGGTCAGAGCGTCTGCTGGAGGCGGAGGAGGAATTCCGCGTTGGACGACGTGCCCTTCATCTTCTCCAGGAGGTGCTCGACGGCCTGCTGCTTCTCCAGCCCCTGGAGAGCTCGGCGGAGGCGCCAGGAGAGCGCGAGTTCTTCGGGCGACATGAGCAGCTCGTCGCGGCGGGTGCTGGACGCGTCGATGTCGACGGCGGGGAAGACGCGGCGGTCGGCGAGGCCCCGGTCGAGCTTGAGCTCCATGTTCCCGGTGCCCTTGTACTCCTCGAAGAAGACGTCGTCCATCCGGGAGCCGGTCTCCACCAGCGCGGTGGCGAGGATGGTGAGGGAGCCGCCGTTCTCGATGTTGCGGGCGGCGCCGAAGAACTTCTTCGGCGGGTAGATCGCGGTCGTCGCGACACCGCCCGCCAGGATGCGGCTGCTGGACGGCGCCGCCAGGTTGTACGCGCGGCCGAGCCGGGTGATCGAGTCGAGCAGCATGACCACGTCCTGGCCCTGCTCGACGAGGCGCTTGGCCCGCTCGATGGCCAGTTCGGCGAGCGCGGTGTGCTCCTGCGC
The DNA here is from genome assembly GCF_044326375.1 of Actinomadura sp. 3N508. Taxonomy (NCBI): domain Bacteria; kingdom Bacillati; phylum Actinomycetota; class Actinomycetes; order Streptosporangiales; family Thermomonosporaceae; genus Actinomadura; species Actinomadura sp. 3N508. The sequence goes on along the minus strand of NZ_JBIRAX010000002.1, from coordinate 975,444 downwards.
GGGACGGTCGAACGTCGAGTGGATCACCTCGCCGCGCACCGTCCGCTGCAGGTCGGTGACCTCTTCCGGCCGCTCGTCGATGAGCACGACCATGAGGTGCACTTCGGGGTTGTTCTGCGCGATCGCGTTCGCGACGGACTGCAGCACCATCGTCTTGCCGACCTTCGGCGGCGACACGATGAGGCCGCGCTGGCCCTTGCCGATCGGCGCGATGAGGTCGATGACGCGGGTGGCGAGCGGGCCGGTGTCGAGGCGGAGGCGCTCGTCCGGGAACAGCGGGGTCAGCTTGCCGAACTCGGGACGGTCGGCCGCGTCGGCGGGCGCGACGCCGTTCACGGTCTCGACGCGGGCGAGGGCGGAGAACTTCTCGCGGTTGGACTTCGGCGGCCGCGCCGTTCCCGCGACGACGTCGCCGGGACGCAGGTTGTTGGCGTCGATCTGGGCGAGCGAGACGTGGACGTCGTCCGGGCCGGGGTGGTAGCCGGAGGTGCGGACGAACGCGTGCTTGTCCTGGACGGCGAGGACGCCTTGGAACGGGACGAGCGGGACCTCTTCGGCGGGGCGCCGCCCCTGGCGGCTCTTCCGGCCGCCGCTCTGCGAGGACACGCTGTGCGGTGCCCTCGCCGCCCGGCCCTCGGAGCCGGCGACGCGGCCCTCGGACGCGGTGGTGGGACGTTCTGTTGTGGTGAGTGTGGAAGTGGACATGTGGGTCCCTTCTCAGGCCGGTGCGGAACGCTCCGCGCGGCCCGGGGTCGAATCTCGCGTACGGCGGCGGAACCCGCGGCGCGTACGCGAGTGGAACGAGAGAAATGCAGCTCGGTTCACCGGGCTGACGTCGGCTCCCTTGTACGGCGACCCAGCACGCTGCTCTGGACGTACTGAACCGGGAATCACCGGGCTCTCAGATGGCCCGGGCGGGGAAGAAACGCCCTCGCCGCGTGTGGCGGAAATCCGAAGACGTTGCCTCGACAGTACAGCACTCCGGGGCGGTTTCGCATTCCCGGAGCTCATCGGCCGCTTTCGGACGGATCGTCCCGCAGCGGCCCGCCGCCTCGGACGGAGTGGCCCGCCGCCCCGGTCGGCCTCCCGGCGGGGCGCGTCCCCGGCTTCCGTACGATGAGCCGCGTCCGAGCAGAGGGAGGATCATGGCCGAGTCGCCGGACGGCAGGCTGCGCGCGGAGGTCGCGGACGGGGTCGGCACGATCGTGATCGACCGTCCGGCCAAGCGCAACGCGATGTCCGCGGACATGTGGCGGGCGCTTCCCGGCATCCTCGACGGCCTCGCCGCCGACCCGGGCGTGCGGGTCGTGGTGCTGACCGGGGCGGGCGGGAACTTCTGCGCGGGCGCCGACATCGGCGAGCTGGCCGCCATCCACCGCGACGACGACACCCACCTGGGGACGGTCGCGGAGCGGGCGCTCGCCGCGTTCCCGAAGCCGACGCTCGCGGCGATCGAGGGCTACTGCGTCGGCGGCGGCTGCCAGCTCGCCGCGGCCTGCGACCTGCGGTTCGCGGCGGACGGCGCCCGGTTCGGGATCACCCCGGCGAGGCTCGGCATCGTCTACCCGGTCGCGGCGACGGCGCGGATCGTCGGGCTGGTGGGGCCGTCGGCCGCGAAGTACCTGCTGTACTCGGCGGACCTGATCGGCGCCGAGCACGCGCTCCGCATCGGCCTGCTGGACGAGGTCGTCCCGGCGGGCGGCGCCGGGCTGCGCGGGCGGGTCGCGGAGTTCGCCGCGACGCTCGCGTCCCGTTCGCTGCTCACCCAGTGCGCGACGAAGGACATCGTGGACACCGTCGTCGCTTCCGGGCCTGTCGGGGAGCGGGCGAAGTGGTGGCTGGAGGAGATGGCCGCGAGCGGCGAGGTCGAGGAGGGCGCCGCCGCGTTCCTCGAACGCCGCGACCCCGGCTTCAGCTGGACGGCCCCGTCCCGCCCCCGCCGCTGAGCACGGCGAACCGCGTGCCGGGGAGCAGGCGCAGGCGGCGCGCGGCGGCGGACGGGTCGTCGGGCAGCCCGGCGGCCTCGGGACGGAGCAGCTCGGCGAGCGGCAGCACCCCGCAGACCAGCGACTCCGGTGTCCGGACGGCGAGCAGCGGCCCGATCCGCACCGCGCCCCGGTCGGCCGAGCCGAGGACGTCCAGCAGCTCCTGGATCTCCGCCGCGTCTCCCGAGCCGGTGCGCAGGGAGCGCACGAGGTCGAGGAAGTCGCGTTCGAGGCCGCGCGGGCTGCGGCCCGACAGGTAGTAGCGGCCGAGTTCGCTCAGCTCGACGCGCAGCCCATGGTGTTCGGCGAACCGCTCGAACGGGCCGGTCAGCGCCTCCTGCGTGGAAGCCGGCTCGGCGCGCACCACCCCGCCGACCACGTCCACCGGCTCGGCGCCGAGGGACGCCGCGACGGCCTGGTCGAGCCGCCGGGCCAGGTTCGCGCGGAGCCCGGCGACCTCTGCCGCCAGCCCCCGGAGCACCTCCTCCTGCCTGGCCATCGCCTCGCGCTGGCGGCTCAGCTTCTCGTTGACGTCCGGGACCATGCGGTCGTTGATCTGCGCGATCAGCGACCGGATCCGCGCGTCGGCCTCGCCCAGGGCCTCGCGGTCGCGGTCCTGCTCGCGGGTCAGCCGGTCGAGCTGCTCGCGCTGGGACGTGCGGACGCTCTCCAGCTCCTCCCGCGTCCCCTTCAGCGCGCGGAGCTGGGTACGGATGTCGGCGATCTCGGGGGCGCCCGGGATCCGCTTGCGTTCGAACGCCAGATACAGCTCCCGGCCGGCGATCGCCAAACAGAGCAGCACCAGAACCACCGTCATCGCGCCTGCCTTTCTGGGGGGCGACCCCCAGACCCCCGGAGAGGAGGTCCGAAGATCCTCGCTTCGCTGCGGTCTTCGGGCCTCTTGAGGGCTATCCCGCCGAGCAAGATAGCCGTCAGCGGTTCAGGTAGGCCAGAACGGCGAGAACCCGCCGGTTGTCGTCGCCGGTCACGGGCAGGTCGAGCTTGGTGAAGATGTTCGCGGTGTGCTTGGTCACGGCCCGCTCGGTGACGACGAGCCGTTCCGCGATCGCGGCGTTGGAGCGGCCCTGCGCCATCAGCTCCAGGACTTCGGTCTCGCGCGGCGTGAGGCGGCTGATCGGCGTGTTGCGGGTGTTGCTGGCGACGAGCCGGGAGATGACCTCGGGGTCCATCGCGGTGCCGCCCGCGGCGACCCGGCGGACCGCGTCCACGAACTGCGCGGCGTCGAACACCCGGTCCTTCAGCAGGTAGCCGATGCCGCCGCTGCCGTCCGCGAGCAGCTCCCGCGCGTACAGCTGCTCGACGTACTGCGACAGCACCAGCACCGGCATGCCCGGGACCTGGCGGCGCGCCTCCAGCGCGGCCTGCAGCCCCTCGTCGGTGAAGGACGGCGGCAGGCGCACGTCGACCACCGCCACGTCCGGGCGGTGGTCGAGGAGCGCCTTCAGCAGCGACGGGCCGTTGTCGACCGCGGCCGCGATCTCGAAGTCATGCGTTTCGAGCAGGCTGACCAGGCCCTCTCTCAGGAGGGCGAGGTCTTCGGCGATGACAACGCGCACGGCAGCTCCATGGTGACGATCGTCGGACCGCCCACGGGGGAGTTGAGGGCGAGGACGCCGTCGAATGTACCGATACGCCGTTCGATCCCGCGCAGTCCGGTCCCGCCGTCCAGCTTTGCGCCGCCGTGGCCGTCGTCGGTGACGGTGATCCGCAGCATGCCGCGCTCGTAGCGCATGTCCACCCAGATGCGGGACGCGCCGGAGTGCTTGGCCGCGTTCGTGAGGATCTCCGACACCGCGAAGTAGGCGGCCGACTCGACCGGCGGCTCGGGCCGCGCGGGCAGGTCGGCGTCGACCTCGACGCGCAGCGGGTGGTCGAGCGCGAGGGCCTTGACCGCGTCGCCGATGCCGCGGTCGGCGAGCACCGGCGGGTGGATGCCGCGGACGAGGTCGCGCAGCTCGTGCAGCGCCTTCGCGGACGACTCGCGCGCCTCCGCCAGCAGCATCCGGGCCTTCTCCGGGTCCTTGTCGAGGAGGTGCTCGATGGCGCCGAGGCTCATGCCCATCGCGACGAGCCGGGCCTGCGCGCCGTCGTGCAGGTCGCGCTCGATGCGGCGCAGCTCGGCGGCGGAGGCGTCCACGGCCTCCGACCGCGTCTCGGTCAGGTGCCGGACGCGCAGCGCCAGCTCCGACTTCCGTGTCGGGCCGAGGATGAACCGCCCCCAGCGGCCGTACACGTTCATCATCTTCGGGCCGATGAGGAGCCCGGCGGCGATGCAGAAGGTGGCGATGACGAGCGTGGAGACGATGCGCGAGACGTCCTGGTCGTAGCCCTCGGTGATGTGGATGTAGGCGTACCAGTCGCTGCCGCCGTAGTGGCCGATCCACCCGCCGGCGAACGTCGCGACCGCGAAGCCCCACAGCCCGTACAACACGAGCAGGCCCGGCAGCGCCGCGGTGAACAGCACCACGATCGGGTCGGCGACGACCCACAGGTAGTCGCGCCACGTCGCCGGGTCGGTGATCAGCCGGACGAAGCGCTTGATCATGCCCTGGAAGCCGGGCTGGTACTCGGGCTCCGGGAGGTAGGGGCGCTCGATGTGGACGTCGGTCCAGTTGTTGATCCTGGAGCGGTAGGCGTCCAGCTGGGTGCGCAGCAGCATCACCGCGGACGGGAACAGCAGCACGCCGAGGAAGCTGGAGATCATCGACACGACCGTGATGAACCACGCGCCGGTGAGCATCGCGGGGATGCCCAGCAGCCAGAACGCCAGCCCACGCCACGGCGCACGGACATGCAGCTGCAGCCGCGTCTCCCGCGGCCGGGTCTCCTTCGATCGCGTTTCCGTCACCCGCGTCTCTTTCGACAATCCACTGTTCACGGGGTCCCCCCAAGGGTCGCTGGCTTATGACGTCCAGTCTTCTGGCCAGCGCCCTTCCGCACAGTGTGCCCGCAACCCAAGGATGGGGTGTACCTGGCTACACCTGCCCCGGGGCACGGGCCCACCGAGAAATGGGGAATCGCCCGGGCCGGTGCGGTCGAGAAGGGGGGATGGAACCGGACGACTGACCTGGGGGGTGGGGGTGGGGGTTGGTGTGAGGAGTCCCTGGCTTGACTTCCTCCCCATGCCTAAAGGCGGGGGAGTCCGACCCTCGCGGATCGGGTTTCCTGCTTCGTCGCCGTCTGCCCTCCCGGCTTGCGCCGTTTGGGTCTTACGTCGGCTCCACAGGCCGCTACCGCCAGCCCGGCGGCCACGATGTTCTTCGCGGCGTTCACATCGCGGTCATGCACGGTGCCGCACTCGCACGTCCACTCACGGACGTCCAGCGGCAATTCCTCGCGGACCGTGCCGCAGCTCCCGCACAACTTGGAAGAGGGGAGCCACCGGTCGATCACCACCAGTTCCCGGCCGTACCAGTCGGCCTTGTACTCCAGCATCGCCCGCAGGTCCCGCCACGCCGCGTCGGAGATCGCACGGGCGAGGGAGTGGTTGGCGACCATGCCCGCGATGTTCAGGTCCTCGATCACGACCACTTGGTTCTCGTGGACGAGCCGAGCCGTTAGCTTGTGCAGGAAGTCGCGGCGCCGGTCGACGATCCGCGCATGGATACGCGCGACCTTCCGGCGGGCCTTGTCCCGGTTCTTCGACCCCTTGGCCTTGCGGGCCAGGTCCCGCTGCGCGCGGGCGAGCCGTTCGCGGTCACGGCGTTCGTGCCGGGGGTTGGTGACCTTCTCCCCGGTGGACAGGGTGACCAGCGACGTAAGCCCGGCGTCGATCCCCACCGCCCGATCGGCCGGGTCGAGGGGGGCGATGGTGTCGGTGCACAGGATCGACACAAACACCGGCCCGCGCCGTCGCGGGACACCGTCACCGTGGACGGCTCCGCGTCCTCGGGCAGCGGCCGCGACCATCGGACCTCCAGCGGCCCGGACATCTTGGCCAGCGTCAGGCGGCCGTCCCGCCACGTGAACGCGCTGCGCGTGTACTCCGCGCTCTGCCGGGACCTCTTCCGCGACTTGAAACGCGGGTACTTCGCGCGCTTGGAGAAGAAGCTGGTGAACGCGGTCTGCAGGTGCCGCAACGCCTGCTGGAGCGGCACGCTGGACACCTCGCCCAGGAACGCCAGCTCCCCGGTGCGTTTCCAGGCGGTGAGCATCGCGGAGGTCTCCACGTAGGAGACACGACGCTGCTCGGAGTACCAGGCGCGGGTGCGTTCGGCCAAGGCCCGGTTGTAGACCAGGCGCACGCACCCGAACGTGCGGGCGAGTTCGGCCGCCTGCTCAGCGGTGGGGTAGAAGCGGTACTTGAACGCCCGCTTCACCGTGCGCGCCATGCCTCACATCCTACGCTACCGGCTGTGATGCTCGCGCACACGTTCGAGGACGCGTCGACGAGGGCTGGGTTCGCACCGACATCATCATCGATCCCCGGACCTACGAATACATGGGCCACCGGGCGACCGCCGTGCGCAACCACACCACCAAGGGCGACGACGGGGAATCGCATTTCAAGAAAGGCCAGATCCTGGGCTGGTCGGCGACCCTGCGGGCGGCGATCGTCGACAAGGCCGGACAGCGCTGACCCCCGATCCTGCGTAGGGGGTGTAGCTAACTACACCTGTACTTAGCTACACCGTCGGACGGCGTCTAGGGCCATGTCGCGGAGTTCCCGGGCTTTCTAGCGTTCATGGGGTCATCCCTAACCGACGATTCTCGGGGAACCCATGAAACGGAATTTCGCCGCCACGCTCGGCGGATGGAGCGCGCGGCATCGCTTGACCGCCATTTTCGGATGGCTGCTGTTCGTCGTCCTGGCCACGCTGCTCGGCGGCGCGACGGGTCAGGTCACGATGGAGAGCCACGAGCAGGGCACCGGGCAGTCGGCGCGGGCCGAGCAGCTCCTCACCGAGGCGGGGATCGACGACCCGGACCAGGAGACCGTGCTCGTCTCCGGCGGCGCGCACGCGGCCGGGTCGCCGGAGATGAGGCGGGCGGTCGCGGCGGTCCGGGCGAACGTCCAGGCCACCGGGAAGATCACCGAGCTGCGGCCGGACGTGACGTCCAAGGACGGGCGGCACGTGATGGTGCAGTTCACCGTCCCGGAGGTGGCCGACGACGCGCCCGACCCGCTGCCCGCGATCCAGGACGCGGTGGCGAAGGCGGAGCGCGACAACCCGTCGGTCGAGATGGGGCAGTTCGGCGGCGCCACCGCCGACGCGTGGTTCGACGAGGTCTTCGGCAGTGACTTCCAGCGCGCCGAGGTGACGGCGCTGCCGCTCGCGCTCGGCATCCTGCTCGTCGCGTTCGGCGCGCTGGTCGCGGCCGTGCTGCCCGTCATGCTGGCGTTCACCGCGTTCCTCGCCGCGGGCGGCCTCCTCGCCGTCACGAGCCACGCGCTGCACGTCGACGACACGACGAACTCGGTGATGCTGCTGATGGGCCTGGCGGTCGGCGTCGACTACTGCCTGTTCTACCTGCAGCGCGAGCGGGAGGAGCGGCGCAAGGGCCGGGACAGGGGCACGGCCCTCGCGATCGCCGCCGCCACCTCGGGACGGTCGGTCCTCGTCTCCGGGCTCACCGTGATGGTCGCGATGTCCGGGATGTTCCTGTCCGGGCTGCTGCTGTTCAAGGGCTTCGCGGTCGCGACGATCCTCGTCGTGCTGATCGCGATGCTCGGGTCGGTGACCGTCCTGCCCGCGCTGCTCTCCCTGCTCGGCGACAAGGTCGAGTTCGCGCGCATCCCGTTCCGGGGCCGGACCCGGCGCCAGGGCCGGCGCGCCGCGGAGGACCGCGCCGGGGTGGTGGGGACGCTGCTGAAGCCCGTCCTGGCCCGTCCGGGGATCGCGGCCGTGCTCGCCGCCGGGCTGCTGCTCGCCCTGGCCGCGCCCGCGCTCGGGATGAAGACCGAGCAGCTCCGCATCGACCAGCAGATCCCGCCGGGCGAGGAGATCGCGCAGACCTACACGAAGCTGAACGAGGCGTTCCCCGGCACCCCGGACCCCGCGGTCGTCGTGGTCAAGGCCCGCGACATCAACGCGCCGGAGGTCACCGCCGCGATCGACGAGCTGAAGCGGCGGGCCGTCGCGTCGAAGGAGATGAACGAGCCGATCGAGGTCACCGTGCACGGCAAGGAGAACCTCGCCGAGATCGAGATCCCGCTCGCCGGGACGGGCTCCGACGCGACCTCGACGCACGCGCTGGAGACGCTCAGGGAACGGATCGTCCCGCAGACGGTCGGGCAGGTCGGCGAGGCCCCGGTCAGCGGCGATCTCGCCTGGTCGACCGACTACAACGCGCAGCTCAGGACGAGCATCGTCCCCGTCTTCCTCTTCGTCATGGGGATCACGTTCCTGCTGATGCTGGTCTTCTTCCGCTCGCTGCTGATCGCGGCCAGCGCCATCGCCCTCAACCTGCTGTCGGTCGGCGCGGCGTACGGCGTGATGGTCGCGGTGTTCCAGCACGGCTGGGGCGACAACCTCGTCGGTACGACGGGAGCCGGAGCTCTGGAGTCGTGGATCCCGCTGTTCGTGTTCGTCGTCCTGTTCGGCCTGTCCATGGACTACCACGTGTTCGTCGTCTCCCGGATCCGCGAGGCCTATGACCGCGGGCTGGACACGACGCGCGCCGTCCGGGAGGGCATCCTCGCCACGGCGGGCCCGGTGACCAGCGCCGCCATCATCATGATCGCCACGTTCGGGATCTTCGGGACGCTCACCATGCAGGCGTTCAAGCAGCTGGGCGTCGGCCTGGCGGTCGCGGTCCTCATCGACGCGACGATCGTCCGCGTGGTGCTCCTCCCGGCCATCATGACGCTGCTGGGCCGGGCGAACTGGTACCTGCCGCGCTGGCTGGGCTGGCTGCCGCGCATCTCCCATGGGGAGGAGACCGTCCCCGACCCGATCCAGCCGCCACCGGCTCCGCAACCGCTGATCCCGCAGAACTGACACCCATGCGAAAGCCCCGGCCATTTCGGCCGGGGCTTTCGCGCGCTAAAGAGCGACGAAGGTCAGCCCGCGTTTCTTCAGTTTCGGAATGGCGCCCCTGAGGGCCTTGATCGTCTGGGAGCGGTCGCCGCCGCCGTCGTGGCACAGGACGATGTCGCCCTCCTTGCCCGCCAGGAGGGACCTGCGGATCCGCCCGACGCCCGGCCGGGCCCAGTCGCGCGGGTCGACGGCCCAGTCGATCGGCAGCATGCCGTGCTCGGCCGTCACGTCCAGGACGGTCTTGGACCACGCCCCGCCCGGCGACCGGAAGTACTGCGGGACGACGCCGGTCACGTCGGCGATCCGGTCGTGCGCCTCGACGATCTCCTTGCGGACGCGCTTCGCCGAAAGCCGACCGATGCCGATCGGATGCGTCTCGGTGTGGTTGCAGATCTGGTGCCCGGCGTCGGCGATGCGGCGGGTCAGCGCCGGATACTCCTTGACCTGCTCGCCGATGATGAAGAACGTCGCGCGGATCTCCTCCTCGGCGAGGAGGTCGAGCATCTGCGGCGTCCATTTCGGGTTCGGGCCGTCGTCGATGGTGAGCGCTATCGATTTCGGCGGCGGCGCGGGGGAGAGCTGCGAGAGTTCGCGGACGGGCGTCTCCACCGCGGTGAGCTTCGCGGGCGTCCACGCGGCGGGGCGCGGCTTCGGCTTGGGCTTCGGCGGCGGTGCCGGGTTAGCGGCGGGCCGCGTGCGGGGCGCCGTCTCCACCGCGGCGCTGGAGCCCTTCGAGGGGCGGGCGCCGTCGGCTCCCAGCACGGTGAGGCCGGCCGCCGCACCCATCAGCCAGAGCGTTTCGCGGCGGGACGCCAGGCGGGACGCGAGCTTCGACGCCTCGCCGGCCAGATCAACCTCCACATGTCCAACGCTATCGGTGTTTAACCGGGTAGGAGGCCGCTATGGGATCTTCAACCCACAAGGGGGACGGGTGAGCGCGGTGCCCGAACTCGGGCCCGTTCTCGTGCTCGTGCTGGTCGCGCTCGCCGCGTTCGCCGCGCTGGCGGTCCGCGCCGGCGGGCTCGGTCCCGGCCTCGGCCGGGACGTGCTCGTCGTGTCGGTGCGGGCGGCGGTCCAGCTCGCGGCCGTCTCGCTGCTCATCGCGGCGGTGCTGCGCAGCGCGGGCTGGACGGCGGTGTTCGTCGCGGGCATGGTCGTGGTCGCGGCGGCCACGGCGGGACGGCGCATCACCGGGGCCACGCTCGGGCCGGGCTGGTGGACGCTGCTGCCGATCGTCGCCGGGGTGGCGCCCGTCCTTGTCCTGCTGCTGGCCTCGACGGCGGTGCCGTCGCGTCCGGTGGCGGTGCTGCCCATCGCGGGGATCTTCATCGGCGGCGCGATGTCCGCGACCGGCCTCACCGGCCGCCGCGCCCTGGACGAGCTCACCACCCGGCGCGGCGAGTACGAGGGCGGCCTGGCGCTCGGTCTCCTCCCTCGCGACGCGGCGCTGGAGGTGTGCAGACCCGCCGCCGCGCTCGGCCTGTTCCCCGCTCTGGACCAGACGCGCACGGTCGGGCTGGTCACGCTGCCGGGCGCGTTCGTCGGCGTCCTGCTCGGCGGCGCCGATCCGGTGGAGGCGGGCGCGATCCAGCTTCTGGTCCTCGTCGGGCTCCTGGCCGTCGAGTCGATCGCCGTCTTGATCACCCTGGAGCTGGTGGCCACAGGGCGGTTCGGTTAGCCGGGTTCCGTGTGGCCGCAGGCGGTGGAGATGGTCTGGACGGTTTCGAGGAGGGCGGGCAGGAGGGCGAGGACCTCGTCGCGGGTCAGGACGACCTCGGGGACCGAGATGGAGACGGCGGCGATGACGCGTCCGGTGGCGTCCCGGACGGGCGCGGCGATGCAGCGGATGAACGTCTCGTGCTCCGCGTCGTCCAGCGCGTAGCCCTGGGCGGCGACGCGGGACAGCTCGTCCAGGAGCCGGTCAGGGCCGGTGATGGTGTGCTCGGTGAACGCGGTGTACTCGATCTCCTCGGCGACGCGGCGGCGGCGCGGTTCGGGGAGGTCGGCGAGCAGGACCTTGGCGATCGCGGTGGCGTGCAGCGGCATGCTCAGCCCCACGCGCGAGTACATGCGGATCGAGTGCCGCGAGTCGTATTTGTCCAGGTAGATGACGTTGCCGCCCTCGTACACGCCGAGATGGACGGTCTGCCCGGTCTCGTCGTTCAGCCGGGCCAGGTGCGGGGCGGCGACGTCCCGGACGCCGCGCTGCTCCAGTGCCGCGCCCGCCAGCGCGAACAGCCGGGAGCCGAGGTGGAAGCGGTGGTCGGAGTCGCGGTGGACGAACCGGGCGGACTCCATCGTGCGGAGCAGGCGCAGCACGGTCGTCTTGTGGACGCCGACGGTCGCGGCCAGCTCGTCCAGGGTGCGGGGCCCCTCGCCGAGCTCGCCGAGGATCGCGAGCGCGCGCCCGAGGCTCTGGCTCATCGGCTCATCAGGCTCCCTCCGTGGGTAAGCCCTGGGTCGTTGACCGGCACCCGCGGGTGATGTTACAACCACAACAGCACAAGACGCAATTATCGTTGCATTATGTGCAATCTCGGAGGTCATGATGGTCGGGAGCATCGATGCGGGGGCGGTCGACGCGCTCGGTGAGGAACGGCTCGACTGGCGCTTCAAAGCGATTCCGGCGTCGCTGCACGGGATGTCGGTGGCGGATGTGCGCGAGAGCCGTCCGCCCCTCGACGACTTCGGCACCCCGCTGCTGACGCTGGACGCGGGCGCGCTCGACCACAACGTCCTGACGATGGCGCGGTGGGCGGACGTGGCGGGCGTCGCGCTCGCCCCGCACGGCAAGACGACGATGGCCCCGCAGCTGTGGCGGCGGCAGCTCGACGCGGGCGCGTGGGGCATCACGGTCGCGAACCTGCCGCAGCTCCGCGTCGCGCGGGCGTTCGGCGTCCGGCGGATCATGCTCGCGAACTCGCTCCTCGACCCGGCGGGCCTCGCCTGGCTGGCCGCCGAGCTGGAGGAACATCCGGAGTTCGAGTTCGTGTCCTGGGTCGACTCGCCGCGCTCGGTCGAGCTGATGGACGAGGCGCTGCGCCTGGCCCGCGCCCAGCGCCGCGTCGACGTGTGCGTCGAGATCGGCGGGCCGCACGGCCGCACCGGCGTCCGGGACGACGGCGACGCCAGCGCCCTCGCCGACGCCGTGCGCGAGGCCTCGACGCTCCGCCTCGCCGGGCTCGCCGGATACGAGGGCGCGCTCGCGCACGACGCGTCCGACGAGGGGCGCGGCGCCGTTGACGCCTACCTGCGCCGGATGGCGAACTTGTTCGCCGGCCTCGACTACGAGAGCGACGAGCCGATCGTGACGGCGGGCGGCAGCTCCTTCTTCGACCAGGTCGCGGACGTGCTGGGCGACGCGGGAGGGCAGGTCGTGCTGCGGTCCGGGGCGTACATCGTCCACGACGACGGGTTCTACCGGGAGATCTCGCCGTTCTCGCGGGGCGTCGCCGGGGACGCGCGGCTGCGGTCGGCCATGCACGGCTGGGCGCGCGTCGTGTCCCGGCCGGAGCCCGCGCTCGCCCTGCTGGACGCCGGCAAACGCGACCTGCCGTTCGACGAAGGGCTTCCGGTGCCCCAGCTCGTGAGAGAGAAGGGGGCGGAGGCGGTCGAGAAGGCGTCCGTGACCGCGGTCAACGACCAGCACGCCTTCCTCGTGGACTCCGCCGTGGAACCCGGCGACGTGGTGCGGCTGGCCCTCTCGCACCCGTGCACCGCACTCGACAAATGGACGCTGATCCCCGTGCTGAACGACGCCGACGCCGCACAACCGGTCGTGATCGACCTCGTCAGGACGTGGTTCTGATGCCGGGCACCGTGATCCGCGGCGCGACCGTCGTGGACGGCACCGGCACCCCCGGCCGCGTCGCCGACGTCACGATCGACGAGGGCCGGATCACCGAGATCGGGCCCGGCCTCACCGGGACGACCGTCATCGACGCGGACGGCCTCGTCCTCGCGCCCGGGTTCATCGACATGCACGCCCACTCCGACCTGGCGCTCCTCATCGAGCCCGACCACCTCGCCAAGGTCAGCCAGGGCGTGACGACCGAGGTCATCGGCCAGGACGGCCTGTCCTACGCGCCCGTCGACGACGCCACCCTCGCCGACACCCGCCGCGCCATCGCCGGCTGGAACACCGACCCGCCCGGCTTCGACTGGTCATGGCGGACCGTCGGCGAATACCTCGACCGCCTCGACCAGGGCATCGCCGTCAACGCCTGCTATCTCGTCCCGCAGGGCACGGTGCGGATGCTCGCGATGGGCTGGGACGACCGTCCGCCGACGCAAGCAGAGCTCGACCGGCAACGGGAACTCGTCGCCGCAGGCATGCGCGAGGGCGCGGTCGGGATGTCGAGCGGCCTCACGTACGTGCCAGGGATGTACGCCGACGATGAAGAACTGGCCGAGCTGTGCCGCGTCGTCGGGTCGCTCGGCGGGTTCTACGCGCCGCACCACCGCTCGTACGGGGCGGGCGCGCTGGAGGCGTACGCCGAGATGGTCGAGCTGTCGCGCCGCTCCGGCTGCCCGCTGCACCTCGCCCACGCGACGATGAACTTCGGCGTCAACCGGGGCCGCGCACCCGAGCTGCTGGCCCTCCTGGACGACGCGATAGCCGACGGCTGCGACATCACCCTCGACACCTACCCCTACCTGCCCGGATCCACGACCCTCGCCGCGCTGCTGCCGAGCTGGGCGGCCGTGGGCGGGCCCTCGGCGCTGCTGGCGCGGCTCCACGACCCCGCCGAGCGGGCCCGGATCCGGCACTCGATGGAGGTCGAGGGCTCGGACGGCTGCCACGGCGTCCCGTCCGAATGGGAGACGATCGAGATCTCCGGCTCCCCGGACCCCTCCGTCGTCGGACGGACGATCGCCGAACTCGCCGCCGCGTCCGGGCGTCCCGAGTTCGACGTCTACTGCGAGCGGCTGATCGCCGACGACCTCTCCACCACGATCCTCCAGCACGTCGGGCACGAGGAGAACGTCCAGGCGATCATGCGGCACCCGTGCCACACGGGCGGCAGCGACGGGCTCCTCGCCGCCGCGAAACCGCACCCGCGCGCCTGGGGGACGTTCCCGCGCTACCTCGGCCACTACGTCCGCGAGCTGGGCGTCCTGTCCCTGGAGGAGTGCGTCGCGCACCTGACCGGACGCGCCGCGCGCCGCCTCCGCCTCGAAGACCGCGGGCTCGTCCGCCCCGGGTTCCACGCCGACCTCGTCCTGTTCGACCCCGAGACCGTCCGCGACACCGCCACGTTCGACGACCCGAAGCAGCAGGCCGAGGGCGTCGAGCACGTGCTCGTCGGCGGGACGCCCGTCATCTCCGGCGGGCGCCACACCGGAGCGCTCCCCGGCCGCTCCCTCCGCCGCACCGAAACCGGAACGACCACCTGACCCGCCGCACCCCCTGACCAGCCCCCGCCGCGACTCCCGTTCCCCTGCCTCCCGACTCCCGCCCCCCGACTCCCCAGAACCCGCCTCCACCCGCCACGACCCGCCATCCGCCCCCGCCGCTCACCCCCGCCGCTCACCCCACCCCGCCCAACACCCTCGGCACCCCCAACCCCCCATTCACCGAGAGGGTCACGTCAATGCTCCATTGGCTGCAAGAAGAGACGGGCGGGCTGCTGACGCTGTGCGCCGTGTCCATCGCGGTCCTGCTGTTCCTCATCATCAAGGTCAAGCTGGAACCGTTCATCGCGCTGCTCGTCTCCGGCCTCGCCCTCGCGCTGGTCGCCGGGCTGAGCGTCGAGGAGATCGTCGGGACGGCGCTCAGCTCCAGGGAGTCGGTGCTGGAGAAGGGCTTCGGCGGGCTCCTCGGGCACATCGCGCCGATCGTCGGGCTCGGCACCATCCTGGGCGCGATCCTGGAGCGGTCCGGGGGCGCGGACGTCCTCACCCGAAGGCTGCTGAGCGTCGCCGGTGAACGCGGCGCGCCGCTCGCGATGGGCCTCGCCGGGCTCATCTTCGGCATCCCCGTATTTTTCGACGTAGGCATTTTTGTCCTCGCGCCGCTGGTCTACATCACCGCCAGGCGCGGCGGGCGCTCCCTCGTCCTCTACGCGATGCCGCTGCTCGCCGGGCTGTCCATGACGCACGCGTTCCTGCCGCCGCACCCCGGTGCGGTGGCGGTCGCCGGGCTCCTCGAAGTCCCGCTCGGCTGGCTCATCATCTTCGGCCTGATCTGCGGCATCCCCGCGTTCCTCGTCGCAGGAGTCGCGTGGGGCGCGTGGATCGGCAAGCGCATCTTCATCGAGGTGCCGGACGAGTACGTCGTCGCGGAGAAGGAAAAGGCCGAGAAGGAGGTGAAGGACCCGGAGCCGGAGCCGTCGCTCACCCTCGTCGGGCTGATCATCGCGGTGCCGCTGGTGCTGATCCTGCTCGCCACGTTCAGCACCGTCTGGTGGGAGGACAGCCCCCTGCTGCCCACGCTGACGTTCCTCGGCAACCCCGTCGTCGCGCTCACCATCGCCGTCCTGCTCGCCATGTACCTGCTGGGCATCCGGCGCGGCATCGGCACCGCCGAGCTGTCGGACCTCGCCGCCAGGTCGCTCCGCCCGATCGGCATGATCTTGCTGGTCATCGGCGGCGGCGCGTTCTTCGGCGCGGTCGTGTCGGCGACCGGGGTCGGCAAGGCCCTCGCCACCACCATGTCGGACGCGGGCCTGCCGGTGATCGTGCTCGCCTACCTGATCGCCTGCGGGCTCCGCATCGCGCAGGGCTCGGCGACCGTCGCGATCGTCACCACGGGCGGCATCGTCGCGCCGCTGGTGAAGGCCGAGGACTACTCCGACCCGCACATCGCGCTGATAGCCATCGCGATCTCCGCGGGCTCCATCATCGCCTCGCACGTCAACGACGGCGGGTTCTGGATCATCTCCCGCTACTTCAACATGTCCGTGCGCGACACCATCAAGACCTGGACCGTGCTGGAGACGATCCTGTCGATCGTCGGCTTCGCCATGGCGGCCGTCCTGAGCACTTTCATCTGACCGGAGCCGACCGGCGGGGCCTGCGCGCGGCGGCCCCGCCGGTCACCGGTCGACCCGGCGCCGGTCACCGGCCCGCGTTCGTCAACGTTCGAGGAGCGACCTGAAGTGCGCCAGGATCGGCGCGCACAGCTTCGGGAGCGCGGCGAGCTGGTCGGTCGCGACCATGCCCGTCACAAGGGACGCGACGCCGCCGATGAGCATCTCGCACGCGAACTCCGGGTCCGGCAGCCTGCGGAACCGCTCGTCCTCGCGCAGCAGCCCGGCGACGATCTCCACGAACCCGCGCTGGACGGTGTACCGCAGCGCCGTCGCCGCCGGGCCCGCCGCGTAGATCTCCAGCAGGAACATGCGCGCCGCGCCGCCGTCCGCCGCCAGCTCCCGCAGGTAGGCGTACAACGCCTGTTCGAGCCGTCCCATCACGGGTTCGCCGGGCGCCGCGAGCGCCTCGGTGACGACGCCCTCGATGCGGTCGGCGGCGGCCTGGTAGGCGGCGAGGAAGCAGGCCTGCTTGTCGGCGAAGTGCTCGTAGAACGTCTCGCGGGAGACGTGCGCCCGCTTCAGCACGTCGGCGACGGTGGTGCGGGCGTACCCCTTCTCCCCGACGGCCTGCGTCATGCCCTGGAGCATGCGGTCCCGCTGGGAGGCCGAGACCTGCGCGCGGGTGAGGTGATGACGCCCGCGCGGCAGCGAGGGGAAGCCGTCGGAGTCCACACGGACAAGCTATCAACGTGTTCGGGCCCGTCGAGGTAAGCCGTTTACCACGAATACTACGAACATTGTTGTTCGCCGAGATGTTACGGTTTCCAGTGCATATCGGGGGACGGACGTCCCCGTCCACGGAGCGGGACGGGACGGCCGAGCGATCACGGCCCGGCGCAGCCGGCGTGTGGTGAGCGGTCCGTCCAGGCAGTGCGCCACGGGGGCCGATCTGCACTGGACGACGCATCCGCACGCGGGGCTGACCCCGTCGCCGGGCCGATCGCAGGAGAGAGTGAAAACCGCGCGGCCCCGCGGTTTCACCGTCCTGCGTGGTCAGGCGTGGTCTGGCGCGGCCGGCTAGGGGAGCAGGCCCGCGCGGCGGGCGGTGGTGACGGCCTCCAGGCGGGTGTGGCTGTCCAGCTTGCGCATCGCGGAGCGCAGATAGCTCTTGACGGTTTCGGGGAGCAGGCCCAGGCGGTCGGCGGCCTCGGCGTTGGTGCAGCCGAGCGCCACATACGACAGGACGTCCAGCTCGCGCGGCGACAGCACCGGGCGCGCGGAGCCGTTCGGCTCGCTCAGCCCGGCGGCGGCGAGGCGGAGCGACGCCTCGCGGAGGCGATCACGGGTCGGGGCGTCCGTGACCCGTTCGGCCAGGGCGCGCAGCTCAGCGTGGACCGCCCTGACCTCCTCCCACCGGGCAGCCGACTCCGGGACGGGAACGGCGGCGGGACGCGCCGCACGGGCGAGCGCCTCGTCCGCGCTGTCCTGGACGGCGATGTCCTGTTCGAGGTCGCGGGCGGTCTGGACGGCGGCGCCCACGACACGGTCGGCGATCGACAGCGGTTCGCGCAGCGCGCCGTACAGGACGCCGCGAACCCGCCGCCGGACGACGATCGGCACCGCGAGGATCGACAGCAGTCCCTCACGCGAGACCGGCTTGTCGTAGTCGTGGCTGATCGACGCCGAGCACGGGTAGTTGCTGACCCAGAGCGGGCGTGCCAGGGCCATCGCCTTGCCGCCGAGCCCGTTGCCGTGGTGGACGACGAGCCCGTCCAGCGAATCGGTCGTGTTGCCGACGAGTTCGGTGATGCGGAGCCGGTCGTGCCCGCCGCCCGCCGCGCTCCCGCCCCCGGACACGGCGCCGCCGAACACCACGGGGAGCCGGGTCGTCCGGTGCAGGGTGAGCACCGCCGACCGGACGGCGCCCGCGTCGTCGCGCGTCATCCTGGGAGCCCCGGAAGGTCTCCGGCCACTGGTGAACGCGCTTCCCCGCTCGCCCGGCGTTCGCTCCCCGAGATAGGCGCACCCATGCTCCGAGCATGCCCGGTGAGGCGGCGTCCCGAAAGCCCTTCGGGAAGAAGGAGGGGGGTTCTAGGCGTCGCCGAGGGCCAGGATGTCGACGGCCTCCGCGCGCATCTGCACCTTGCGGATCTTCCCGGTGACCGTCATCGGGAACTCGTCCACGACGTGCACGTAGCGCGGGATCTTGAAGTGGGCGAGCCTGCCCTCGCAGTACGTGCGCAGTTCGGCGGCGGTGAGGCCGGCGACGCCCTCGCGCAGCCGCACCCAGGCCATCAGCTCCTCGCCGTACTTCTCGTCCGGGACGCCGATGACCTGCGCGTCCACGATGTCGGGATGGGTGTAGAGGAACTCCTCGATCTCGCGCGGGTAGATGTTCTCGCCGCCGCGGATCACCATGTCCTTGATGCGGCCGGTGATGCTGACGTAGCCGTCGTCATCCATCACGGCGAGGTCGCCGGTGTGCATCCAGCGGGCGGCGTCGATCGCCTCCGCCGTCTTCTCGGGCTCGTCCCAGTAGCCGAGCATCACCGAATAGCCGCGCGTGCAGAACTCGCCGGGCGTCCCGCGCGGGACGGTGACGCCCGTCTCCGGGTCGATGATCTTGATCTCCAGATGCGGCTGGACGCGCCCGACCGTCGAGACGCGGCGGTCGAGCGAGTCGCCCGCGCGGGTCTGCGTCGACACCGGGGACGTCTCCGTCATGCCGTAGCAGATCGCGACCTCGCCCATCCCGAGCCGCTCGATGACCTGCTTCATCACCTCGACGGGGCACGGCGACCCGGCCATGATCCCGGTGCGCAGGCTCGACAGGTCGAGGTCGTCCAGCGACGGCTCGTTCAGGACGGCGATGAACATCGTCGGCACCCCGTACAGCGAGGTGCACCGTTCGGCGGCGACGGCGTCCAGCGTCGCCTTCGGGTCGAACGCCGGCGCCGGGATGACGACGCACGCGCCGTGGCTCGTCGCCGCGAGGTTGCCCATGACCATGCCAAAGCAGTGGTAGAAGGGCACGGGAACGCACACGCGGTCCTCCTCGTCGTACGCGCACAGTTCGCCGACGAAGAAGCCGTTGTTCAGGATGTTGTGGTGCGAGAGCGTCGCGCCTTTGGGGAAGCCCGTCGTCCCGGACGTGTACTGGATGTTGATGGGGTCGTCGGCGGTGAGCGTCCGGCCGATCTCGTCGAGGACGGCGGGGTCTTCCGCGCGGCCCGCCGCCATCAGCTCGTCCCACTGCGGGGTGCCGACGAGCACGACGTCCCGCAGCGCGGCGCACTCCGGCCTGACCCGCTCGATCATCGCCGCGTAGTCGGAGGTCTTGAACGCGGGCGCCGACACCAGCGTCCTGATCCCCGCCTGGTTAAGGACGAACTCCAGCTCATGCACCCGGTACGCCGGGTTGATGTTGACGAGGATCGCGCCGAGCTTGGCCGTCGCGTACTGGACGAGCGTCCACTCCGCGCAGTTCGGCGACCAGATCCCGACCCGGTCGCCCTTGACGACGCCGCGCTCGCGCAGGCCGAGCGCGACGGCGTCCACGTCGTCGGCGAGCTGCGCGTACGTCCAGCGGCGGCCGGAGGCCCGCTCGACCAGCGCGTCGCGGTCGGCGAACGCGGCGACCGTCTTGGCGAGGTTCGCGCCGATCGTGTCGCCGAGCAGCGGCGTGCCGGACACGCCCGACGCGTACGAGAGGGTCACCGCAGGTCCTCCTCGCGGAACTCGCCTTCGGGCCGGTCGTCCGCGCCCGGATGCTTGTCGATCTCGCTCGTCCGCAGCTCGACGCGGCGGATCTTGCCGGAGATCGTCTTCGGCAGCGCGCCGAACTCCAGCAGCCGGATCCGCTTGTACGGCGACAGCTGCGCCCGGCTGTGCTCGAAGATCGCCTTCGCGGTGTCGGCGTCCGGTTCCCAGCCCGCCGCCAGCGTCACGTACGCCTTCGGCACGGCGGCCCTGACCGGGTCGGGCGAGGGCACCACGGCGGCCTCCGCGACGGCCTCGTGCTCGATCAGCACGCTCTCCAGCTCGAACGGCGAGATCTTGTAGTCGGACGCCTTGAACACGTCGTCGGAGCGGCCGACATAGGTGATGTATCCGTCTTCGTCCCGGGAGCCGATGTCGCCGGTGTGGTAGTAGCCGCCCGCCATCGCCTCATCGGTGCGCGCGTCGTCACCGTGGTACCCGACCATCAGCCCGAGCGGACGATCCTCCAGGTCAAGGCAGATCTCGCCCTCCTCGCCAGGCTCCCCGGTCACGGGATCGATCAGCGCGACCCGGTAGCCCGGCACAGGACGTCCCATCGAGCCCGGCTTGACCTTCTGCCCCGGGGTGTTGGCGATCTGCACGGTGGTCTCGGTCTGCCCGAAGCCGTCCCGGATCGTCCGGCCCCAGGCGTCCTTGACCCGCTCGATCACCTCGGGATTGAGCGGCTCACCGGCCGCCACAACCTCACGCGGCGGGTTGGCGAGCCGTCCCAGATCGGCCTGGATCAGCATCCGCCAGACAGTGGGCGGCGCACAGAAGCTAGAGACCCCGCACCGCTCCAGGGTGTCGAGCAGCCGATCAGCGTCGAACCGCGTGTAGTTGAAGATGAAGACGCAAGCCTCCGCGTCCCACGGCGCGAACACGTTGCTCCACGCGTGCTTGGCCCAGCCCGGCGACGAGATGTTCAGATGGACATCTCCTGGCCGCAGCCCAATCCAATACATCGTCGACAGATGCCCGGCCGGATAGGACGCGTGCGTGTGCTCGACCAGCTTCGGCTTAGCCGTCGTCCCAGAGGTGAAGTACAGCAACAGGGTGTCGCCCGACATCGTGAGCCCATACGGGGTGAACGACTCCGCCTCCTCATACGCCTCCGCGTACCGCACCCACCCGTCCACCGGCTCGCCCACGGCGATCTTCGTGAAGTCGCCCTGGACGCCGTCGAACTTCCCGGCGTCCGCCGACCCGACCACCACATGCCGGGCCTTGCCACGGATCAGCCGGTCCTGGAGATCGGCCGTCCCCAGCAGCGGCGTCGACGGAATCAGCACGGCGCCGATCTTCATCGCCGCCAGCACCGTCTCCCACAGCTCGACCTGGTTGCCGAGCATCAGGATGATCCGGTCGCCCCGCCGCACGCCCGACCGCCGCAGCAGGTTCGCCACCTGGTTCGACCGCCGCGCCATCTGCGAGAACGAGTAGCGCGCCTCGGAGCCGTCCTCCTCCACGATCCACAGCGCGGGCGAGTCGTTGCTCTCGGCGATCTTGTCGAACCAGTCCAGCGCCCAGTTGAACCCGGTCAGGACGGGCCAGCGGAACTTCTCGTACGCCGTCGCGTAGTCGTCGCGATGCGCGAGCAGGAAGTCGCGCGCCGCACGGAACTCGACTGCGGGCATGGTCTCTCCTCGTAGCCGCACGGACACCCGTCAGGGGGATCGTTCGCCATCCGGAGTGACCCACGCCACCCCCGAACGGGGGTAGTCCTACCCGCCCGCCGCCAATGTCGATCACGGCACGAAGGTGCGAGTCAGCCGTGCCAGCCTTGGCCGGTGTAGTTGCCGCAGGGGTTGAGCACCAGAGGGACGTAGTTGGCAGGGGGCCCGGCTGTGTCCAGGCACAAGCCGCTCGTGACGTTGGTGAACCGGCCGGTGCCGGGGTCGTATCGCCACTGCTGGCCGGTGTAGTTCCCGCACCTGTTCAGTACCGCGCTGACACCCTCGGCGGGAGGTCCCGCCGTGTCCAGGCACAGTTCGCTGGGTGGGTTGGCGAGGTGCTGAGTGGCCGGGTCGTAGCTCCATTCCTGGCCGCTGAAGTGGCCGCACTTTCGGACTTGCACGTGGACACCGGGCCCCTGAGGGCCGTCGGTGTCGATGCACAGTCCGCTGGCGGTGTTGGTGATCGGGCCAGGGCTCGACAGAGGGGATTGCGCACTGGGCGGCGCGTTGGGCGCAGGCGCGGTGGCGGGCTGCGGGCTCGTGGGTGACGCCGAGGGTGTGGCGCTGGTGGCGGGCGGGGTCACCGTCGCGGCACGGCCCCCGCCTCCCGCTCCGGTATTCCCGTTGTATGCGGCCAGGGCGAGCGCGACGCCACCGGCCGCGACGAGCGCGACCGCGCCCAGACCCGCGTACCAGGCGAGCCGCCGGGCAGCGGGAGGATCGACCCGCGTTGCTAGCCGACGGGTGTGCGGGTCCCCGCCGGGGGGTGGGGCGGACGGCGAGCCGGTGAGCTCGGAGAGCAGCTGCGGAACGGTCGGCCGGGCGGTGGGATCCTTGGCGAGGGCACGCGCGACGAGTTGGCGAAGATGTGGTTCGAGACCGTCCAGATCAGGCTCGGCGTGTTGAACCCGGTCGTTGATCTCGGCGCCGCCGGCCCCGGCGAAGGGAGGCCGGCCCGTGCCCGCATAGGCGACGACGGCCCCCCAGCAGAACACGTCGGCGGCCGGTAGCGGCAGGCCACCGGCCAACAGCTCGGGCGCGATGTAGCCGGGCGTGCCGATGACCGTTCCCGTACGCGTCAACTGCCCGGTGGCATCCAGAGCGCGGGCGATGCCGAAATCGATGACGCGCGGACCTACCGGCGACAGCAGCACGTTGGACGGTTTGAGGTCCCGGTGGATCAACCTGGCCTGGTGGATGGCGGACAGGGCCGTCGCGATACCGACCGCGAGCGCGTCCAGATCGGCTCCGCGTAGCGGGCCGTGGGCGGACACCGCCTCCCGCACGGTCGGGCCGTCGATGAAGTCGGTGGCCACCCACAGCGGGTCCTGGTCGAGACCGGCGTCCAGGACCGGCGCCGTGCAGAACCGCCGCACCCGCCGCGCCGCCTCCACCTCCTGCCGGAACCGCTCGCGGAACTCGGGCTCGCGTGCCAGCTCGTCGTTGATGACCTTGACCGCGACGGGCCGCCCGCCGCCGTCCTCGGCGAGCCACACCGTCCCCATTCCGCCGCGGCCAAGCTTCCGAACCAGCCGGTATCGCCCGATCATCTCGACCACGCAAAAAAGCATGACAGACGAACATTCGTGTCTGGCGGCCTCAACCCTCTGGACCAGCGCGCCACAGACCAGAGTCGGTCAGTGGCGCTCGTCCTGTTGAGCCGCGGGCTCGGGTTCGCGATGGGATTCGCGGTGGGCGGACTCGGCGAGGGTCTTGATCCGTTGGAGGCGGGTGTTCCAGCGGGAGGCCACGTCCGCTAGGGCGCGGCACGCCTCGTCCAGGCGGTCGGGGTGGACGGTGTAGCGGACCTCCCGGCCGTCGCGGCGCGCTGTCACCAGGCCGGTGCGTTGCAGGACGGCCAGGTGTTTCGCGACGGCCTGACGCGTGAACGGCAGTTCGCCGGCTAGGGCGGTGGGTGTCGCCTCGCCCTTGGCGAGCAGCACGTCGAGGAGCCGGCGGCGGCTCGGTTCCGCGACCGCCGCCAGCAGCTCCTCGTCATGCTCGGTCACTTGGGCGAGACCCCCGTCGTCGCGTACGTGGCCAGGTCGGCGAGGTGCTTGGACCAGCCCTCGTTGTGGTCGTCGACGTAGGCGGTCTTCCGCTCGTCGGTCCAGTCGGTCTCGTCCAGGCCGGTCTCGGTCACGCGCAGCAGCGTACGCTCGCCGTCCGGGACGAGCTTGAACTCGACCAGGGTCGAGTTGCCCTCGCCCGGCCGGGTGCCTTCGGGATTGCCCCAGCGGTAGGCGAACCGGTGCGGCGGCTCGACCGCGGCCACGACGAGCTTCGCCTGCTCCTGCGCGGCCGTCTCCTTGTCGACCCAGGTCAGCGTGCCGTCGCCGCCCGCTTTCAGGTCGATCTCCGCCTTGTCGCTGAACCACTGGGCGATCTGCTCCGGCTCCGTCACCGTCCGCCAGACGACGTCCACGGGTGCGTCGATCAGGATCTCGTGCTCGATGCTCATCGCCGTTCTCCTTGCTGTGGATTCATTTGCAACCTTTGGTTGCGCGATCACTGTAACCCTGGTGAGTGGTGATGCGCAACCGTTGGTTGCGTTTTGGTCCTGGGTCTCCGTCCTGGATCTTGTCCGGGCGGTGCTCACCCGGATTCATCCCGATCGCTCTGCTCGTTTTGATGAGCAGCTCGTCGCCGACCCTGGGGAACTCGGGGATGGACCGGGTGTTTCCGCCGGACGGGCGTGGGGGCAGGCCGTGGGCGCGCATCTCGTCGAGGTTCGGGACGCAGCCGGGCGGCACCGGGCCCGGGGTGTTCCCGGTCGCCTGGTGGGGCGTCCAGTACCGCGCGATGGTCCCGTTCGGGCTCGCCGATGCCGGGCGGACGTCTCGATTCCGACCGTGCGGACTAAGCTCGTCCATCGGCGGAGCCTCGCCGCCGAGATCCTCGCCGAGAAGCTCCTTTACACGACAGGTCCCACCCACCACGGCATATGCCCGCTCTGACGCGTCAGGGTTTGGAGGGGATGTAGGGCGGGGCCACGCCCCAGCCCCAGTGCGGCACCGGGGCCTCCAGCGGCGGTTTCGCGTCCGGCTGGGAGTTGGCGAGGGCGATGCGCGTCCCCCACTCGATGTAGGACGTGAACGCGGCGCGGAACTCGGGATCGTCCGGGAGGCCGACCTCGTCTGCGGCGTCCATCAGGAGCGACACCCAGCGGCGCCGCTGCGGCTCGGTGATGGCCTTGCCGAGATGCTGCCGGACCATGTGGTGGTAGCCGCCGCGCTCGGCGCTGTAGCGCTCCGGGCCGCGGAAGACCTCGCTCAGCCAGATCGCGACCCATTTCGGGTGGTCCGGGGCCATGTGCTCGAAGAGGGGGCGGAGGAGGTCGTCTTTCAACACGTTCGTGTAGAAGACCTCGGTGAGCCGCTCGAACGCCTCGGTGCCGCCCGCCCACTCGTACATCGTCGGGACGGACCCGCCCGCGCCGCGCACGGACGTCCGCTCGTAGTGCCGCATCTCCTCGATCTGCTGGACGTACGGCTTGATCTCGGCGAAGAAGGCGGGGAAGTGCTCGCCGCCTCGGAAGCCCTTGAGGTGGTCGTCGGCGGACGTCCAGCCGATGCGAAGGATGTAGGAGGCGGGCTCCTCGACGCACCGGGACAGTTCGTAGTCCACGCATTGCGGCGCGGCGGCCAAGGCGGCGGACGCGCGTGCGTAGGCGGCCTCGAACCCGTCCGTCTCGGACGGGTCGATGCGGTAGCGGATGTATTCGACGATCATGGAACCCCCAGCTGCGACCGGTCGGGTAATCACTGTAATCCTGTAATCACCCGACCGGAAGCAGAATGATCGTCTTTGTCGTTCGGCCGTCAGCCCTCAGACGTGGACGAGCGGCGGAACCAGGCGACGGCACCGGCCGCCCCGGCGATGACGAGCGCGATCAGCCCGATCCACAGCCAGCCGGACGAGCCGCCGCCCGAGCTCTCGGACGACGCGGCGTTCGACGGGGACGCCGCCGGAACGAAGGGGTCCGAACTCGCGGCACCGGGCGACGCCGTCGAACCGGACGAACCGCCCGTGCCCGTCGCCGAGCCCTCCACCGTGAACTTGTAGGTGCCCGACACCGGATGACCGTCCACCGACACGACCCGCCAGCCGACCGTGTACTTCCCGTTCGGCAACGCGCCGCTGACCGGCTGGGTGACCTTGTTGTCGACGGCCTTGGCGGTTCCCGCCTGGTACTGCTTGCCGGACGCGTCGGTGAGCAGCACGCGCGGCAGCCGGATGTTCTCCGTATAGGTCAGGACGATCTCCGAAGGGGCCGCGACCGACGAGCCCTTCTTCGGGTTGGACGCCGTCAGCGCGGTGTGCGCCGAGGCCGGTGCCGCGGACACCGCAAGCACCGTCCCGACGGCCAGCGCCCCCGCCGCGATGCGCGCTGCCATGCGACCGGGCGCACGCCGTCCCGCTGCGTGGCCGGGCGTGAGCCGTTCCGCCGTCTTCGCGCGGGTCATGACCGGCTCCGGGCGCGGGTCAGGCCGTAGCCGCCGACCACGAGGCCGAGGACGCCGACGGCGATGCCGACCCCGCCGAGCAGCCGTGCGGTGCCGTCATCGGCGGACACCGTGGCGGCCGACTTGCCCTGCGTGGTCGCGGTCAGCCCGACCGCGGACTGCTGGCCCTGGCCCTTCGGGACCAGCTTGAGCACGGGCGCCGGGTGCTCGGGTTCGGCCGCCCCCTCGGCGGCCGGCGGCTGGTCCCACTTCACGACCTCGCCGTTCGAGTATGTCTGGTCGGCTTTGAACATCAGTTCTCCGGTGTCGGCCGGCAGCCGTCCCATGGAGACGTCGAACTCCTGGAAGGTGCCGGGGTCGATCTTGCCGCCGGACCAGGTGATCCTGGTGACGGCCTCGGTCTGCTCGCCGCCCTCGGTCTTGATCGGGGTCGCGAGCTTGGTCTTCTCGGCCTTCACCGTCCAGCCGGGGACGGGCCGGACCGACACCGACGACAGCGGACGGTCGGCCGGCAGGTGCACCACCAGCTTGGTGGTGGACGCGTTGTCGCGCTCGTTCGGCACGCGGAACGCCACCTTGGCGTACGTCCCCTGCTCGGCGGTCTTCGGGTTGACGGTGACGTGCGCGGACGCGGCGGTGGCCAGGCCGAGCACGGACACGGCGGCAAGGCCTGCGACGGCGCCCAGCCTGCGGGCGGTGGCGCCGGACGGGCGGGCATGAGAAAGAGAAGGCATGGCGGGTTTCCGTTCGAGTCTACGTACGGGAAATTCCGGAAGCGCCGGGGTCGGCGTCCGGTGACGTACGGCGCTCGCTCAGCGGGTCAGCAGGCCCGCAGGCCCGCAGGTCAGCTGGAAGGAAGTGTGCGGGCGAGCGCCCTCGAACGCGGCGGGGGACCCCGCCGGACGACCTGATGCCGCAGCGTCCGGCCGATCGCCATGAGGGCGGCCGTCGCCGGTGCGGCGGCGGTGATGCGCGGCGGGGCCGCGGCGGGTTCGGTGGTGAGGAACGCGAGCAGCAGCAGCCAGACCAGCCGGATCGACCGGTCGGCCGCGCCCGCGACCCGCCGGGCCAGCGACCACGCGGCCCGCTCCCCGCGGCGCAGCCACCATGCCGCGACCAGCGCGGCGACGGTGTGCGCGAGCGTCATCGTCGCGCCGCCGGTGAGCTGCGTGACGGGCAGCAGGATGTCCGAGCCCACCATCGCCGCGCCCGGGCCGGCGGTGTCGTGCATCCCGGCTTGGTGCAGGGCCGCGGCGCGCGCGGCCGGGTCTTGCAGAGACGCGAAGGGCGGGTTGACCGGGTCGGTGGCGCTCGTGAAGAGCGCGTGCAGCGCGAACTGGCCGCCCAGAAGGCCGCCGAGGATCGTCGCCAATGACCGTTCGTGGCCCGCCAGCACGTGCGTCACGCCCAGCACGGCCACGAACCCCGTCAGGACCGCCCAGATGGGGATCACCGTCCCCGATGCGAGGACGTGCCCGGCGGTCGCCAGCGTGACGCACACGGTGGCGAACACCACCGCGCGCGCGGTTCGGAAGCCCGGTTGCGGGGGACGCGGGGACATGGCGTGACCATCGTCCCACCACATCCGGCGTCCGGATAGTCGCCCCGTGCCCTTTCTGACACGCCCAACATCTTGGGGTTGTGCAAAGATCGTCAACTACATGTAGGGTTCAATCCCGTGCTGGTTCGCCCCCGCCGCTGGTCGGCGGCGCCGTTTCGTCGGCGGGGGCGTCGCAAGAGGGAACCCGGTGCGAGTCCGGGACTGCCCCGCAGCGGTGAGTGGGAACGACCGCCGTATTCACGCACTGGGCCGGAATCCACCGGCCTGGGAAGCGACGGCCAGTAGGACGCGCCTTCGTCCGGTTCCGGGAAGGCGCGGTGCCCGCGAGTCCGAAGACCTGCCCGCACGATGATCCGGGGTCGCCCCTCGGATCGACACGTCCAGGCTTCGCGGGTGGGCCGGGGGCGGAGCGCGGTGTGCCCATCGGTCGGGCCGCTCGTGTCCCGTTCGCATGCCGTCCGCGGGGCGGCTGCGAGGGGAGAGAGCACGTGACACAGGACCTGGCCGTACCGGTGGAGCCGCGCACGACGGCGTTCGCGCAGGCCGCCGCGGCCGTCGCCGCCGAAGTCGAGGCCGCCTGCGACGGGGTGCCGGACGTCGAGCCGGGGCGGGTGCTGGCCGCCGTCCGCACGGGGGAAGGGATGGACGGCCCGGACGCGGCGGCGGTGCTGCGCGATCTGGCCATCGGTGAGGCGAGCGCGCTGGTTCCTTCCGAACCCGGATATTCCAAGGTCGCGGCGCGCCTGCTCGGGCTGCGGATACGGGACGAGGCGACGTCCGCCGGGGTCCGGACGTTCGCCGAATCGGTCGCCACCGCGCACCGGGAGGGTCTCCTCGCGGACGCTCCGGCCGCGTTCGTCGCCGCCAACGCGTCCGTGCTCAACGCCCTCATCGACCCGTCCGCCGACGACCGCTTCGAGTACTTCGGCCTCCGGACGCTCTATGACCGCTACCTGCTGAGGCATCCGCGATCGAGGCTCGTCCTCGAACGTCCGCAGCACTTCCTCCTGCGCGTGGCGTGCGGCTTGGCCGACTCCGTCGACGAGGCCGCCGATCTGTACGCGCTGCTGAGCACCCTCTCGTATCTGCCCAGCTCACCAACGCTCTTCAACTCCGCCGCCCGCCGCCCGCAGCTCTCGTCCTGCTTCCTGCTCGACTCGCCGCGCGACGAGCTGGAGTCGATCTACGAGCGGTACGGGCAGGTGGCGCGGCTCAGCAAGTACGCGGGCGGCATCGGGATCTCCTGGACGAAGGTCCGCTCCCGAGGCTCGCTGATCCGCGGCACGAACGGCCACTCGAACGGGATCGTCCCGTGGCTGCGGACGCTCGACTCGTCCGTCGCGGCCGTCAACCAGGGCGGGCGCCGGAAGGGCGCGGCGTGCGTGTACCTGGAGCCGTGGCACGCCGACGTCGAGGAGTTCCTGGAGCTGCGCGACAACACGGGCGAGGACGCGCGCCGCGCCCACAACCTCAACCTCGCCAACTGGATCCCGGACGAGTTCATGCGCCGCGTCGAGCAGGACGGGACATGGTCGCTGTTCGACCCGAAGGAGGTCCCCGAGCTGGCGGACCTGTGGGGCGACGCGTTCGACGAGGCGTACCGGGCGGCGGAGAAGGCGGGACGGTTCGTCCGGCAGCTCCCGGCCCGCAAGCTCTACGGGCGGATGATGCGGACGCTCGCCGAGACGGGCAACGGATGGATGACGTTCAAGGACGCCGCCAACCGCTCCTGCAACCAGACCCTTGAACCGGGTCAGACCGTCCACCTGTCGAACCTGTGCACCGAAATCCTGGAGGTGACGAGCGACGGCGAAGCGGCCGTGTGCAACCTCGGATCGGTGAACCTCGCCGCGCACGTCGGGCCGTCCGGCATGGATTGGGAGCGGCTGCGCTCCACGGTCCGCACGGCGATCCGGTTCCTCGACCGGACCATCGACCGCGGCTTCTACCCGACCCCGGAAGCGGAAACGGCGAACAGGAAATGGCGTCCGGTGGGCCTGGGCGTGATGGGTCTCGCGGACGTCTTCTTCACGCTCCGCCTGCCGTTCGACTCCGACGAGGCCCGAGCGCTGTCGACGCGCATCGCGGAGGAGATCGCCCTGGCCGCCTACGACGCGTCCGCCGACCTCGCCGCCGAGCACGGCCCGCTGCCCGCCTACGACCGGACGCGCACCGCCCACGGCCAGCTCCACCTGGACCATTTCCCGGACGCCGCGCCGACCCGTCCCGGCGAATGGGAGCGGGTGCGGGCGCGCGTCGCCGAGGTCGGGCTGCGCAACTCGCTGCTGATCGCCATCGCGCCGACCGCGACGATCGCGTCCATCGCGGGCTGCTACGAGTGCATCGAGCCCCAGGTCTCCAACCTGTTCAAGCGCGAGACGCTGTCCGGCGAGTTCCTGCAGATCAACGGTTATCTGGTGGACGATCTGAAGTCGCTCGGGCTGTGGACGCCGGCCGTCCGGGAGGCGATCAAGAAGGCGAACGGCTCCGTCCAGGGCCTCGTCGACCTGCCGGACGACATGCTGGCCCTCTACCGCACCGCATGGGAGCTCCCGCAGAAATCGCTGATCGACCTCGCCGCGGCCCGGACCCCGTACATCGACCAGTCCCACTCGCTGAACCTGTTCATGGAGACGCCGACCATCGGCAAGCTCTCCTCGATGTACGCCTACGCGTGGCGAAGCGGCCTCAAGACCACGTACTACCTCCGCTCACGCCCCGCTACCCGCATCGCCCAGACCACGGTGGCGGCGGCCGTCTGCTCCCTCGAAAACCCCGAGACCTGCGAGGCCTGCCAGTGATGAAGCTGCTCAACCCCGGCATGGACCTGACGCTGCGGCCCATGCGCTACCCCGACTTCTACGAGCGCTACCGCGCCGCGATCCGCAACACGTGGACGGTCGAGGAGGTCGATCTCGCGTCCGACCTCGTGGACCTCGCCCGCCTGACGCCCGCGGAACTGCACCTGGTCAACCGGCTCGTCGCGTTCTTCGCCACCGGCGACTCGATCGTGGCGAACAACCTGGTGCTCAACCTCTACAAGCACGTCAACGCACCCGAGGCCCGCCTCTACCTGTCGCGCCAGCTGTTCGAGGAGGCCGTGCACGTCCAGTTCTACTTGACCCTCCTCGACACCTACCTGCCCGACCAGGACGAACGCGCCAAGGCGTTCGCCGCCATCGAGCACATACCGTCCATCCGCTCCAAGGCGGAGTTCTGCTTCCGCTGGATCGACTCGCTCGGCTCCCTGGACGAACTCCGCACCGCCGCAGACCGTCGCGCGTTCCTCCTGAACCTGATCTGTTTCGCGGCGTGCATCGAGGGGCTGTTCTTCTACGGCGCCTTCGCCTACGTGTACTGGCTCCGCTCGCGCGGGCTGCTGAACGGCCTCGCCTCGGGAACCAACTGGGTGTTCCGCGACGAGTCCGCGCACATGGAGTTCGCGTTCTCCGTGGTCGACACCGTCCGGGCGGAGGAGCCGGAACTGTTCGACGCCGAGCTGACGGAGCAGGTCACGCGGATGCTGGACGAGGCCGTCCAGGCGGAACTCGACTTCGCCCGAGACCTGTGCGGCGACGGCCTGCCCGGGATGAGCGCGGACGACATGCGCGCCTACCTGGAGTACGTCGCGGACCAGCGCCTGGTCCGCCTCGGCCTCCCGGCCCGCTACGGCACGCCGAACCCGTTCGCCTTCATGGAGCTACAGGACGTCCAGGAGCTCTCAAACTTCTTCGAACGTCGCGTCTCGGCGTACCAGATAGGCGTGGAGGGAACCGTCTCCCTAAACGAAGCCTTCTGAACGCTACGTGGCGGCCTGGCTCTGGACGGTGCTCCGGAGCCAGGCCGTTGCGCGTCTTGCGGATCCCGGTACTCTCTCAACGGAATAAATCTTAACGTTCATCTACTTGACGTTGACCAGATGATCCGTCGAGCCGGGAGTGTGCAGCGATGAACCGCGTCGAACCGTCCGCGGCGGCCGAGGCCGCCTCCGAGCATGTGTCCCTCAAGCGCTGGCTGGCCGTCGTGGCGGTCGCGGTCGGGACGTTTCTCGTGGTCACGGCCGAGCAACTGCCCGTTGGCCTGCTGACCTCCATCGGCGGAGACCTCGGGGTCTCCGAGGGGACGGCGGGCCTGATGGTCACCGTGCCCGGTCTGGTCGCGTCCGCGGGCGCGCTTCTCGTCCCCGTCGCGATCGGACGCCTGGACCGCCGCATCGTCCTGCTGGCCCTGATCAGCCTGATGGTGGCGGCCAACCTCCTCTCCTTCCTGGCCCCGAACTTCCCCGTCCTCCTGGCCTCCCGCTTCCTGGTCGGGATCTCCATCGGCGGGTTCTGGGCCCTGGCCGCAGGGATCGCCGTCCGTCTCGTCCCGTCGAGCCACGTCCCCCGCGCCACATCGATCGCGTTCGGCGGGGCGACCGCCGCGAACGTCCTCGGCGTCCCGGCCGGGACCCTCATCGGCGGCCTCACCGACTGGCGGATCGCCTTCCTCACCCTCTCCGGCCTGGGCCTCCTGGCCGTGGCCGCGCTGTTCGTGCTGCTCCCCGGCATCCCCGCCACCGGGTCCATCCGCCTCGGCCCGCTGCTCGCGCTCTTCGGCAACCCGTTCGTCCGCGGCGCGACCATCGCCACGTTCCTGCTGGTCAGCGGGCACATGGCGGCCTACACCTTCGTCAGCCCCGTCCTCCAGGACGTCTCCGGCATCGACGAGGACCTCATCGGCCCGCTGCTGCTCGTGTTCGGCGCCGCCGGCATCGCCGGGACGTTCGTCGCCGGAGCCGCCGCCGGGAAGAACGTCCGCGTCACGATCACCGCGGTCAGCGTCCTGCTCACCGCCGTCCTGGCCCTGTTCCCGCTGCTCGGCGCGACGGCCGTCACCGGGGTCGCCCTCCTGGTCCTGTGGGGCCTGGCGTTCGGGGGCGTGCCCGTCACCGTCCAGATGTGGATCCTGAAGGCGGCGCCCGACCACGCCGAAGCGGCCACGGCGCTCAACACCGTCGTGTTCAACCTGGCGATCGCGCTCGGGGCGCTGTTCGGCGGCCTCGTGGTGAACGGCGCGTCCGCCACCGCCGTCCTGTGGTTCGGCGCGGCGCTGACCGTTCTCACCTTCCTGGCCGTGTGGAGTACCCGGCGGGCGTGAGAGGGAGCAAGATGATCCGCACCTCTGGGACGGTTCCGAACTTTCCAGAGTGGGCAGACGTTGAACTGTCAAAGCTAGGCCGAGGAGGAAGAACGTTGGCTTCCATCATCGACCGGATTAAGAAATTCATCCGGAGCCCGCAAGGCCAGAAGGCACGGGCCAGGGCGGAACGGCTCGCCCGCGACCCCCGCACCCAGGCCAGGGCCCGCCGCCTGCTGGCCAAGGTCCGCGGCGGCTCCCGCCACTGACACCGGTGGCCGCCGTCGCTGACCACACCCCGAGCAGACCCGACCTACGCCCGGGCCCGTCCCCACGAGGGACGGGCCCTTCACCATCCCTGGTGGTCCAGAAGCCTTCAGTCAAGATCATGCGTGGCCGGCGACGGGTCATCTGACGCCGCACCGAGCACCGCCCCGATTCCTCTGCTTCTGGACTCGACCGCCGCCCAGGCCGTTTCCACCCCGTTAGCGCCCACCCTGACCCTCTGGGGAATGGCGGCCGCGGCGCCGGTCGCCGGGCACCCATGCTCATTCTGGTAGGCGATCACGTGCCGCATGTCGTTAGGGACCGACCACCAGGCCAGTCCGCGCTGGCCACTAGTGGGTGCCTCTTCCATGTCGGAGGTTTCGAGCGGAGGCAGGGTTGCATGGGCCAGGTCCGGAGCAGAGCCGGAGATGCCGTCGCGTGTCGTTATGTACGGGACCGGTTCCGCTTATTTGATTGCCGAAAAGGGAGAACGGGATTCTGTTGATCGACGTGTCGGACTCCGCCCGACAGGCGTTCGGATGCCCGACGAGGAGAATGGCGAGGTCACAGCCTGGGGCCGGGGCGAATGTGGCATGCCCACCCTAAAACCCTCCCACGCGGGGTGTTCCCTATTCCCGATCTCGTGTCAAAATGTTACGGCCATTGCTGATGGCGGCGTGAGCGTGCGGGGACGGGAGCCTTTGGGGTGCACACAAAGATCATTAAAACCGTGTCGGAAATGCGCCCGATACGTCCGCGCTCGGTCGTCGGCTCAAGTAGTGCCGGACAGACAGATCGGATCGGACTCGCGTGTGACCGGGGCTTACGGAACGGCGCCCCATGCGACTGACGGGGACGGGTCTCCACTCCCGGGCGGTTGGCAACTTGTCGGAACCGAGCCCTGAGGCAGTCGGCTGCGAGCGGCGGCGGTCACGGGGTCGTCAGGCGCTCGTGCCACCTGTCCCCTCCGTATCGGCGCAGGACGTCCAGAATCTGCTTCGGCTCGACGGTCATGGCGTCCACACGGCAGAGATGGAACAGGCCACGCCGTGCCTCCCACACGGGGGCCGGCTTCCTCGTGCGTGGCTGCCCGTATTCGGCCCGCGGTGCAACCGCGATCGTATGCCGCGCAGGATCAAAACCGATCTGTTCGACTGCGGACCACGGAATCTCGACCACGGAGTCGCGGACTCCCACACCCAGGCCTTGGGAATCCACGGTGAGACGGTAGCCGTCCTTGACCTGAAGTATCCCCCGGCCTATGCCGACGGCCGCGAGCAAACCCACCGAGCCCAAGACCAGCATGCCCGGGCTCGTGGTGAGGCCCGCGTAGATCCCACCGGCGCCGACCGCCAGCGAAAAGAGCACCGCCGCCAAGCCGAGGGGGAGCGTCTTGGCGTTACGGGAGTGGAAGACGATTGTCTCAGACATTGTCCGCCCTCTCTTTTGACGTCGCGATGCTAGCACGCCTGATCGGCAAGATTGGAGACTGTCGTCATGTCCGAAGAAACCAAACATAGTGCTCAGGCGATTAAGCGTGCGGCGAGCTTCGTCGCCACCGAGCCGAAAACATATCTCAACGGCGCGAAGGCACTCGTCGAGCAGTACACGAGCATGTCGCAGATCGCCTTCGGCGTCATCGGAATGCCGGCGATGTCCTCCTACGATTCCGCTCGGCAGAGCCAGACGACGAATCTGCAGGACGGCGCCAAGAAGCTGGACGAGATGATCGCCGGGATGCTCGAAGTGGCCGGTCGGTTCGATGCGGCGGAGCGGGCCAGCACTATCGACCCCGCACGCAAGTTCAGCGTGGACACCAGCCCGCCGAAGCAGAGCACGGACGTGCCAGTGCGGGTGGCGATCGAATCCGGCCCGGCTGCTGCGGGCGTCGGGCTCGGCGCGGCCTTCATGGTCGTGGCGGGCGCTCTCGGCGCGGCCAGCTTCCTCGCCCCCACTGCCCTGGTCGCGGCCACCGCCTGGTGGCTCGTCCGGCCCGACGACAACGAGATCGCTCGCGCCAAGGGCACCTGGGAGAAGGCCTCGGACTACTTGGAAAAGTTCAGCCTGGATAATTCGCTGAGCATCCTTGGTGATGAAGAATGGTCCAACTCCAGTGCGAGCAGGCACGCTTTCAATGAATGGGTGAAGGCGTTCAGCGCGGAAGCCGGGCAGGCCAAAGGCTATGCCGACTCGATGGCGACCACCATGGAGTCGATCATCAATTCTCTACACACGATGATGGATACGACCGCGGCGATCGCATTCGCCGCGTTGGCCTACCTGATCTACTTGACGCTCTTCGTCGGGACCCCGGCGGCACCGGCGGCCGAGGCCGCCAAGGAGATGCTGGGCTCGGTGCTCGGTGTCACCGTGGCCGGCGGGATCGTCGTCACCATCGGCTACTTCCTCTGGCAGGCATTCAGCGTCCTCAGCACCGCAATGCAGGACGCGCAGGGGTTCAAGAAGCTGGAAATCGGCGTCGGTGGAGAGCAGACGACATTCATCGACCTGAAGGTCGACTGGCAGGGCCTCGATATCAAGCCGCCGAACGACTGAGCCCCTCCGAGGAGCCGAAGATGTCAACGGGAAACCCTGAACTCGACCGCTTCGTCGCCAGCGCGATGGAGCAGGTCCGCAAAGCGCAGGAGATCCGCGAGCAACTCAGCGAGGTCACCGGCGTCGGTGAGGCGTCCAACGGGCAGGTACGCGTCGAGGTGCAGACGAGTGGCGCGCTGCGCGGCGTCACCATCGACCCGCGTGCGATGCGCATGGGCTCCGAAGCCCTGGGTGAGGCGATCCTGGAAGCCGCTCAGAACGCCGCCCAGAACGTCCAGGAACAGATCTCCCAGCTGATGGAGCCGATCACGGCCGCCAATCCACTGCTCCAGAAGGTGATGCGCGGCGAGACCCCGCAGATGCCGGAAGGCCTGGAGGACCTGCCCAACCGGATCGGACGGTCTAGCGACCCCATCAAGGAGGTCACCGAGCAACTCGAACGCGTCCGCAAGATGTTGGGCGCCTGACCTTCGACCGCCCGCCCTGCCGAGGGGGCGGGCCGCCGGTTGGAGGGGCGCTGGCCGTTAGGACTTGCGGACGCGGCGCACGATTGCCCAGAGGGCGATGACGGCCACCAGGAAGGCGCCGCCGCCGATGAGCCAGGGTTTCCGGCTTGGGGCGACGTGACCGGAGACGACCACGATCTCGCTCTTGCCCGACACGGCGGTGAGGTCGCGGGTCACGAGCATGAAATCGTCGGAGTCGAGCACGTTGTTGGTCTTCCGGAAGCCGTCCAGCCCGCCGGTGTGACTCTTCTTCTTGGAATCGACCAGCAGCTTGGTGCCGTCGGCCTTGTGCACCAGGTAGAGCGAGATGAGTTCGAGCTTGTCGCCGTCCCGCTGGACCAGGATCTTGCGTTCGTAGACCTTTCCGTTCGGCCCTGCTAGCGCATTGGCCGCGTCCAAACCCGGCGCCGGCTTGCTGGAACCGCCGCCCTGCTCCCACGGCCGGACGCAGCCGGACGGTTCGCAGGGGCGCGGTGCCATCAGCCGTCCGATGAGCTCTTCGGGGGAGCCCATGGTGGCGAAACCGGCCACCCTGGCCTGAGTGTTCGCGCTCTGGAACTCGTCGCCGACGACGTCCGTCGAGCGCAGGTACTCGCCGAACATGTCCCTGGTGGTGGGCGGTGTCGCGCACGCGGCCAGCGGCAGCGCGAGCGCGCACACGGCGATCACGCGCAGCACGGAGGCCCGCGCGATCCTTCTGAACGCGCCCGCGAGCCTTGGGCCGCGCCCCGCCCCGCCATCCGAACCGATCATGACTTCGCCACCTCTCCCTCGCCCGCTGTCACGCGGACGAGGCCGCGGTTGCGGTCCGCGACCGGTCCCGAACATTGGGATTATCCGCCCTGCTCATGGCCAGCTTCACGCAGATTATGGAACGGTCAAATGGTCATGGTCGAGGGGAATGCGCCTTGAGAACGATCAAAACGCGGACAGTATCCCAGCCGATTACCAGCGGTTCAATCGCCCTTACTGACCAATATGGCGAGTTCTCGACTTGGCCGGAAAGGGCCGTTCGCCGGTCACGGTGACCGGGGCTTCCCGAAGGAGATCCGCAGCGCGGCGGTCGCGGTTTTCCGTAGGAGGAGGTCGCCACCATCGGCCACCAACGTCTCCGCGATAGAGGGAACCGATCCTCACGTCGGCAAGTCACTGTCCTCAAAGCCCCCGCCGCATGGCCGTGTGGGAGCGGAAAGGACCCATGTCGCCGACCATGCGAGTCGCCACGAGCGCGGACGAGGACGTCCTCGCCTCATTCGATCGCCCCGGGCTGCACGGAGCGGATGCCGACGGGTTGCGGAGCGCCCTCGCGGACGGCCGGGCGTGGGTGGCCGAGGAGAGCACGACGATCGTCGGTGTGCTGATCTTCGAGGCTCCCGGCTCGGGCCATCTCCGGCTGGTCACGCTCGCAGGCAGCGGGGTCAGTGCGCTCCTGCATGAGGTGCTGCGGGTCAGGGAACTGGGCCCGGAGAACTGTTCGCTCTCGGCCCTGGTCGACACCGCCGACCACGCGGCCGCCCGGCTGCTGCTGGGCAGCGGCTTCTTCGCCGCACGGGTCGTCCGGGACGGGGAACGTCGCCTGCTCTACTGCCAGTACAACGCGCGCGTCCATTACGTTGACCCGGACGAGCGATACCTCGTCCCGGCGTCCGCGTCCGACCAGCTCTTCGCCTTCCTGGACGGCGGTGACCACGCGATCACCGGCATGGTCGGAACGTCGTTCGAGGTGTCCCGGTTCGAGCGGGACGACCCCGCGGCACTCCAGTCGGCCGAGGCGGCGGCGGGAATCGCCTTCTCCGGGGCGGTGCTGGCGGCCATGACATTCCTGCTCGGTTTCGCCTTCGCCTCCGCCCGCTACCCCGACAGCGTTCGCGTACTGCTCATCGCCGCCACGGCCTTAACGACGCTCTCGCTCATCATCTACGCGAGCGCGTCCGGCGAGCTCGCGCGTATCAAGGCCAATGTCTTCGGCAATATCATGAAATGGGGCAACGTCCTTTCGGAGTACGGCGGGGTGCTGCCTTTCATCATCTCGCTGCCCATGACGTACGCGGAGGTCACCAGGGCGCGATGGTCGGCGATCCTGGTCGCGGCCGTCCTGTCCGCCGGGCTGCTGATCTACGAGTCCTCGGCCTTTTCCATCGCCGACCGTTTCTCATGGACCCTGCCAACGCGCACCCTCGCGGTGCTGACCGGGATCGCGCCGCTCGCCGGCACGTTGCTGAGTCTCGCCGGTACAGGGGTCTGGCTGTGGACGCTCACCGTCACCGCCACGCTCACGGCGCGGGCGGTCGTCTACCTCTTCCGCCGCGGCCCCGAGGGCGGCATCGCCGAGTTCCGTGGCAGGTCATGGCAGGTCCGGCGCTGACCGGACGAGCTCCGCGACCTCGGCGGCGCAGCCCCAGGCCAGGGTGACCCCGCCGCCGCCGTGCCCATAGTTGTGGATCAACCGGCCGTGCGGCGCCGCCACGTCGCGCCGCACCTCCTCCTCCAGCCGGACGGTGGAACGTTCCGGACGGAGCCCGACCAGCTGGCCGAGGAACGGTGCACCGGCGAGCTCGGGCCGGACGGCCGTGCAACGTTCCAAGATCGCGCGCGTGGTGTCCGGGTCGGGTTCCCGGTCCCAGCTGGACGGTTCGGCCGTCCCACCCAGGATCACCTTGCGGCCGTGCGGCAGGATGTAGACGAGGTCCGTCCCGCCGTCGTCGTCCTCGCAGAAGAATTCCGTGATCCCAGGGTTCTCCATCACGACGACCTGCCCTCGGACGGCGACCACGTTCGCGTCGTCCACCAGCAGGCGCGCCCCCGTTCCGGTGCAGTTGACGATGACAGGGGCGGCGGCCAGGGGAATGTCCCGGTGTTTCTTGACCTGCAGAACGCCGCCCGCGGATTCGAAACGTCCGACTAGATAGGCGAGATAGGCCGGCATGTCGAGCAGCGGCAGCCTGTAGCGCCAGCCTTCCGCGAAGCCTGCCGGGAGTTCGTCGGCATCGCACGGCCGGGCACCCGTTCCAGAGGCCCATTCCGGCGGCCGGTAGCTCTTCCGTCCCGCCTCTATGCCATCGGCCATTCGAACCCCGGTGACGGCCGGGGACGCGGCAAGATCCGCAAGCACATCGAAACTCTTGAGAGCCCATTCCTTGGCCCGCTCATAGGGCTCGACCCGGTACGGCCACCA
The DNA here is from genome assembly GCF_044326375.1 of Actinomadura sp. 3N508. Lineage (NCBI taxonomy): Bacteria > Bacillati > Actinomycetota > Actinomycetes > Streptosporangiales > Thermomonosporaceae > Actinomadura > Actinomadura sp. 3N508. The sequence goes on along the minus strand of NZ_JBIRAX010000002.1, from coordinate 936,400 downwards.
CATCGCGCCCGCCGTGGCGGACGTGGCCCCGTCAGGCGGGTCCGCCGTGTGGATCCGAACCCGCAGCCCGGACTCGGCAAGAGTGATCGCGGTGGTCAGCCCGACGACCCCCGCACCGATCACCAGAACGTCGAACTCGCTCGCACCGCCCATGCGCGCCACCGTATCCCGCCGAGATCACCCGACCCCGACGTGCCGCCGGACGCCCCGACTCCTGCGTCAGAGGTCGTAGGTGCCCTGCTTGATCTGTGACACCAGTGCGGCCCAGGCGTCCCGTTCGACGGTCAAGTGGCCGCCCTCCGGGTTCTTGGAGTCCCGCACAGCCTTCAGCCCGCCAAGCAGCGCGACCTCCACGCAGTCACCGCCGGAACTCCCGCTACGAGAACTCTTGCGCCATGCAGGACGGTTTGAGTTGTGGTCAAGCATCGTGAGATCCCGCCTCTTCGTCATGCCAGCTCTGCGGCTGCCCTCTCGATCAGAGCGGTCGACTTCTCCGGGCTGAGCGCATCGGCTCGGAGGGCATCAAACGTCAGCCTATGTATATCGATTTCTGCCGTCTTGTCCATCAGTAGGGCGCCTGCCCGGTTCTCGACGTAGGCGTACTCGGCAACTGCCGACTCGCCGAGATCGATCGTCACCAGCGTAAACGGGCCACTCACTGCTGGATGCGCGCCTGAACTGAACGGCAAGACCTGAATTTTCACGTTCCGCTTTCGTGCCTTGGTTGCGAGCGCCTGCAGTTGTTCGGCCATCACTTGTGGACTGCCCACCACCCGGCGAAGGACCGCCTCGTTGAGAACCACCCAGTATTGGAGCGGGTCATCGCCGTCCAAGATCGCCTGTCGCGCAAGCCGGGCTTCGACCCTCCCTTGGATCTCCTCGTCTGAGGGGCGACGTGGTTCGACCGCCATGATCGCGCGAGCGTACTCGGGTGTTTGGAGCAGACCGGGCACCCACTCACTGATGTACGCGTGCATCTCCGTGGCCTCGGCTTCGAGGCCCAGGTAGAGCTCGAAGCCCGGGTGGAGGACCTCGCCGTAGCGCTGCCACCAGCCGCGTTGCCGGGCGGCCTTGGCCAGTTCGGTCAGCTGCGCCGTCTCCTCCGGCGTGGCGCCGTACAGGTCCACGAGGCGTTCGAGGACGCGGGCGGGCACGGAGCTTTGCCCGGTCTCCATGCGGCTAATGGTCGAGTCCGTCCTGGCGATGTGGTGGGCCGCGTCGTCCGCCGCGACGCCTGCGCGGGTGCGCAGCGCGCGGAGACGGATGCCCAACATGATGCGGCGGACGGTCGGGCTCTCGGGGCGTGGCATGGAGGCACCTCCTCGGTTCTCGGTGGTCATTCTCCACTCCCGAAGTCACCTTGCGTGGTGAAATCAGCACACACAGTCCAACTCGGTCATCTCTTATGAGTTTTCAAAACGGGATTGCATCTTATCTTCCCGTGGGTCAGGATCGAGCCGTCCGTACGACATGTGACGCGGTGCACACACATCGTGATCGCGGCCGGGAGGTGTGACCCATGGAGTGTGAGGGTGGGCAGCGGCTTACGCCGGGTGGGGTTTGTGCTTGGCGGTTGCCCGAGGATGAGCGTGGGCCTGCGGCGGCGCGGCGGCTTCTTCAGCGGACGATGGACGGGCTCGGGGCCGACCGGGACGTGATCGAGGACGGGAAGCTCGCCGTGTCCGAGATCGCCACCAACGCGCTCCGGCACGGCAGGGCCGCGGGCGGTCCGGTCACCGTGCCCGAGTTGTGGATCTGGGCGCGGACCGTCCCGGCGCCGCAGCTCGTCGTGTCCGTGTTCGACGGTGCGCGGACGGAGCTGCCGCGAGCGTCCAGTAGCGGGCTGCTCGACGAGCACGGCAAAGGGCTCGGGCTGGTGGCGGAGTTCACCGCCGCGTGGGGGTGCGACAGGACGCGGTCGCGGGCCGCCGAGCCCGTCGTCCGGGGGAAGGCGGTGTGGTTCGCGCTGCCGCTCCCGCGTACCTGGCCGGGCCGCACGCTCAAGGTCCACCCCGGCACGGCCGCGCAATGCCTCCTGTCGTGCGTCACGCGGCGCGGCTTTCCGGGGATGCGGACGAGCGACGGGCACGGGGTGTCCGTGCTGGTGCTGCCCGGCCTCAACGTGTGGGTGCACCCCCGGCACTTCTGCTGGCAGGACGGCCCCGGCCGCTACCTCAAGCGCCCCCTCATCGACCTCCAGGAGACGGTGGAGCACATCGTCCGGCGGCTGGACGGCATCCAAGTCCCTGGGCCCGCGCTGACCGTATCCGGACGGGAGCGGCTTGACCGGGGCTGAGAGAATCCGATCATGGGTGGGGCTGCGAACGATGTGCGCGAGCGGCCCCTCCTGACCTGGCGGATCGCGGCCATCCCCGTGCTGCTGATCGGGATCGGGATGCTGTTGGGGTCGGTGTTCGCGGCGGCCGAGTTTCCCGAGCGGAGGGACGAACTGCACGCGCTGCGGGACGCGCCGGACTGCGCCGCGCCGCCCCAGCGTCCGGCGGACTGCACGTGGACGCAGGAATTCATCGTCTCCGACATCCAGCTCTATGAGGGTCGGAACGAGGGCATCGGCGCCATGCTCACGACGCCCGAGCAGGGGTACGAGTGGCCGACGGCGTACCGGAACGACGGGCCATTGCTGAACACCCTGGATGACGGCGACCGGGTGAGGGGAACCGTCTGGCGCGGTGCAGTCGTGAAGATCGCCACCCGGGACGCCGAGCAGGCCACGCTCGCGAGCCCCTCCACCATGGCCGAGACCATGCTGGCCATGGCGATCGTGCTCGCCGTCTCAGGATTTCTCTTCGTCTGCAGCGCTGGCTGGCGTCTGGTCCGGTGGTCGCGGCGGGTGCCGACGCGGGGCATGAACTGCGTCCTCGGCGTCGCCGTCGGCATGGTCCTGGGCGGGCTAGGGGCAATGGCCATCGCCGGCGGGACGGCCGAGACCACAGCGCCCGAGGTCGACATGGGCGCGCTCTGGCTCTTCGCCGCCATCTACGGAGCGTGGGCAGCGATCATCACCGTCGTCGCGGCGTGGACGTACCGCCTGACCCGGCCGGACGAGGCGACCGCCCCGGCGCCGCCGGTCCAGACGTTGTAGCCCGGGGGCGCCGTTCGGGTGGTCACCTGGTACAGCCCTTGACCTCGTCCGACGATCAAGGGCTGTCCGTGTCCAGAGGACAGGTGTCATCCGCGGGTCTGCACCGTGACCGAGACGACCGTCTGGTTGGCGCAGGGCGCGCGCGAGACGGAGCCGACCGGCACCCACGGTCCCTCGCAGGCGATCAGGCCGACGGCCGGGTTGAAGTGTTGCTGCACCATGATCACGCGGTGCTCGCCGGTGCCGCCGGTGCAGCGGCTCTCCGCGAAGTTGCCGCCGTTGACGGTGGTGCAGTCCGTCGGGGTGGCCGAGGCGCTGGTCGCGGTGCCCACCAGCGCCGTTGCGGTTGCCAGGACGGTGAACGAGGCCAGCGCCCACCGCCGAGCGCCACCGAGTGTGTCCTTCATGGGGTCCTCCCTTTCGCGAGCGGTAGTGGTGCCGCGCGAACGGCCGCCTGACATTCGTGTCCGGGTGGTTGCTGGATGACTAATTCGCGGGACTTTGTGCGGCCGCAGTGCTTTTTTAGGCGGGCCGTGCACAATGCGGGTGGGAGGTGCCCGGTGCGAACGGTGGACCGCGAGCGCTACGCCGGCCTGTTGCGGCTCGCGTACCTGGTGCTGGACGACGGCGACGCGCCACTCATGCGCGCCCGCCGTGCCGCCGCGCGTGCGGCCCGGGTCAAGAACGGCGACTACTCCGCGATGCGGGCGCGGCTCGTCGCGACCCTGCTCTCCGACCCGCCCGCCGGACGTCCCCAGCCGCATCGGCTCTTCTTCGAGGCCGTGCCGGCTCCGAAGGGGTCGGTCCGGGAGGCGCTGCGGGAGCTGTCACCGCCCGAGCGGCTCGCGTACCTGCTGCGCCTCGACGGGCTCACCGCGCCCGAGGTCGCCGCTGAGCTGGGCGACCATTTTCGGATCGACTCCTGGGACGTGGACGAGGTCACCGGCGACGTCGACGAGCGGACGGGCCTGGACGAAGCCGCGCAGCGGGCCGAGATCGAGGCGTTCGAACCCGACCTCGTCCGGCTCCGCCCGCCGCGCAGCGTGCCGCGGGCGTGGCGCGCCGCCGTCGCGGCCGGGCTGGTGGCCGTGGTGCTGGCGGTCGCCGGTTTCGTCCTGAACCCGTCGGGCGAAGGGCCCGACGCTCCTACCGCGGTCGACCCGCGCGCGTGGCAGCGGACGAGCCTGCCGACCGTCTACGAATGGCCCGCACAGGGCGAGCTGCGGGACGACGCCGGGCTGCTGCGCCGGGCCGCCGAAGCCTGGCGGGGCGACCGGCATGACCCGCCGCAGGGGCCGGTCGTCGTGCTGTACGCGGGGAGGGTGGACGGTGCGTCGCTGGTCGTCCTGCGCGATTCTCCGGGGCTGCGGCTGCCGCCGAACGTGGCGCAGTACTTCGAGCGGCGCCTGTCGCGCGGTGTGGAGTCGGTCCGCAGGCTCGGGACGGGCGCCGGGCAGCTCATCATGGTGGGCCTGACGTGGCGCTATCTCGTCCCGCCGTGGCTGCGGGACGTGCGGGTGGCGAGGCCGTCCAGCCAATCTCCGGAGTACATGCCGGTGGCCGTCAAGGACGGGCTGACCGATCCGCTGCCCTGGCGCTGGTTCACGCCGCGCTGCCAGAACTACGTGGTGTTCGGCATGACGTTCCGGGCGCCCACCGGCGGATGGCCGCGGCACGTCGTCCAGCTCGCCTCGCACGACCCCCGCTCCGCCGCGCCGCGCGTGTGGTTCCGCGATCCGCCGGAGCGTGACATGCGGTTCAGCTGGGCGGCGCTGCGCGCCGTCACCTGCGAGGGCGCGGCCACGCTGAGCGAGTCGAACGACCTGCGGCTGGGCCGCCTGTGGAGCGGCGAGCTGCCCGACGGCGGCGGCCGGGCGACGCTGCTGACGGTGGACGTGTCCACGCCGTGGGGCGCCCCGGGCCGCTCGATCCTGATGTCGGACGACGGGCGGGCGCTGTCCGAGCGGGGCGGGACGAACAGCGACTTCAGCTCGTCCGCCGGGACGGTCGCCGCGGCCGTTTGGTGGCGGTCGCCCCGCCGCTGGCATCTCGTCGCGGCGGCGGGCCCGGACGTCACGCGCCTGAAGACGGTCGGCGAGCTGGGTCCCCACGAGGAGAAACGGGACCGCGGGGGGCTCCTGCTGGTGGTGGCGGGCCCGCGCGCCGGCGGCCCGTCCCCGGAAACGGCCCGCCTGCCGATCGCCCAGGTCGTGGCCTACGAATCGGACGGAGACCGCACGGTCGTCGATCCGTCCTGATATCGACCTACACCGTCAGCGTGGACGGTGCGACGGCCGCCGAGCCGGCGGCCGGGGCCGAGTCCGCCACGCTGAACCTCGTCCCGGGCACGCACGCCGTCCAGTTGCGCGCCGCCTTCGAGGACGGCACCACATCGGAGTCCCCGGTCTTCACGGTGGTGGCGGACACGACTCGTCCGGTCCTCTCGTCCCAGTCGCTCACCTTGCGGAAGGCGACGGTCAACGCCACCGCCTACCCCGTCCAGCTCGGCTGGAAGGCCGGCGACAACACCCTGCTCAGCTCGCTGAAGGCGACGTCGCCGTCCGCGCAGACCTTCGCCACGACCGCGACGACCTGGCCCGCGACCGCCAAGGCGCTCGCGACGCAGTCGTGGTCGCTGACCGCCGAGGACGCCGCAGGGAACAGCACCACCGGCGCCATCAGCCGCTACGCGGGCGGTTTCAGCGACGGCTCCGCGGTACGCACGGGCACGTGGAAGACGGTGACCAGCACGTCCTACCTGGGCGGGCGCGGTCTCTACACCACCGCCCGGGGCGCGAGCGCGAGCTGGACGTTCACCGGCACCAGCGTGGGCCTGGTCTTCACGCGCGCGGCCAAGTACGGGGCCGTGTACATCTACTCGGACGGCGTAAAGGTCGCGACGCTGGACACCCGGGCCACGTCCACCGCCTACCGCCAGCTGCTGTGGACGCGCAACTGGACCACCAGCGCCAAGCACACCATCAAGATCGTCGTCGCCGGCACCTCGGGCCGCCCCACGGTCGCCACGGACGGCCTCGTCTACATCCGCTGACCCCTCGTCCCGGACCACGGAACGCGCTCGTCCAGGCAGCAGTTGCCGCCTGGACGTAGTTGCAAGTCATTTGCAATAGTGGCCGTATGGCTGACTACGTGCTTCCCGATCTGCCCTACGACTACGCCGCTCTGGAACCCGCCATCACCGGGGAGATTCTGGAGTTGCACCACTCCAAGCACCACGCCGCCTACGTGAAGGGCGCGAACGACACGCTGGAGAGGCTGGCGGAGGCGCGGGACAAGGAGCAGTACGGAGGGCTGGTCGGGCTGGAGAAGACGTTCGCGTTCAACCTGTCCGGCCACGTCCTGCACTCGGTCTTCTGGGACAACCTGTCACCGGACGGCGGGGACCGTCCCGACGGGGAGCTCTCGGCGGCGATCGATGAGCACTTCGGGTCGTTCGACGCGTTCCGCAAGCAGCTCACTACGGCGACGTCCACCGTGCAGGGGTCCGGGTGGGGCGTGCTGGCGTGGGAACCGCTGGGGAAGCGGCTCGTCGTGGAGCAGGTCTATGACCACCACGGGAACGTCGGGATGAACACGACACCGCTGCTGGTCTTCGATGCGTGGGAGCACGCCTACTACCTCCAGTACCGGAACGTGCGGCCTGACTACGTGGAGAAGCTCTGGTCGCTCGTCAACTGGACGGACGTCACAGCCCGTTTCGACAAAGCCCGCGGCTAGCCGCAGGGCGCCCAGACCGCGGCGCCCTCCAGGCCGGGATCGTGCTCAGAACCTTTCCCTTGCGGCCTGGAGGGCGTCGTGCCTTGTGCTGGGGCATGCTGAAGTCGCCTGCCGGCTGTCAACGACCCGCCGGGAATGCAGGGGCGCAGTCCGGCGCAAGCGGGGGATTGGTCAGCCGTCCGTGTCCTTCGGATGGCGTGGTGATGCGTAGACGATCCAGACGATGCGGTCGTCGTCGTTGATGACGTAGCGCACCCGCCCGCCGCTCGTCACTTCGTACTCCCACTGCTCGAGGTCGCGACCGTTGTGCCTGTGCGTCGCGAGTTCCCCGCGGAGCCGATGCTGCCGCTCGTGGTTGGCTCGGGAGCGTGGGTCAGAGCGGAGCGTCTCGTAGCACCGCCGCGTGTTGCCTAAGGCAAGGCGACACAGTTCCTCCCATCCGCGCACTGCTTCGCTGGTGCCGAACCGTAGGTCCCATTCGCCGTCCGGTGGGGGGACGGTGACCCTGTCCCCGCGCTTGGGGCTCACGGATGGACCTCCACGGCGCCGAAGTCACCGCTGGTCGGCCGGGCCGCGTCCGCAAGCTGCGCAGGGTCGGCCTTGATGCGGGCGGTCGCGCGCCAGCCGGCGATCACCTCGCCCGTGGAGGCGTCGAGATCGAGTTCCGCCGCGTCCGAGATCGCCTCCACCAGTTCGACGGTGAACGCGCGAACCTCCTCGGTGCTGAGGTGACGTACCCACGGGAACACTTCGGGCATGGCGAGCAGCAGGTCTCGGGCACCCGGATCGTGCTTCATCAGGGCCAGGAAGATCCTGGAGGCGGTCGCCAGCGTCTCCTCGCGCTGCTCTTCGCGGTCGGCGGCCGTCAGGAAGAAGTCCGGCGCGTCGCGATGAGTGACGCGGACTCGTCCGAGCCGGGAGGCGCGCTCCGCGACGGCCCGCGGATTACGGGACAGGTCGGAGAAGGTCACCGAGTCGGGGCGGGCTGTTGCGCTCATGCAACCAAAATATCAGATCGTATTCTGAATTATTCCTTGGGGGCATGCTGAAGTCGCCCGTCGGATGACGGATTCGCCTAGGGCGTTCGGGCGTCTAGCCTCACGAGCCGGAGGACGACGACGCCGAAGGAGAACCGGATGGCCCACAGCCTCGTTTCACCGGAAGTGACGGCGCTGCCCAAGGTCAGGGCGCTGCGCGAGGCGCTGGCCGCGTTGCCCGGTGCCGTCGTCGCTTACTCGGGCGGGGTGGACAGCTCGCTGCTCGCCTACGTCGCGCACCAGGAGCTGGGGGAGCGGGCGCTCGCCGTCACGGCCGACTCGCCGTCGCTGGCACGGGCGGAGCTGGCGGACGCGTGTGCGCAGGCCGAGCGGCTCGGGATGCCGTATCGGGTCGTGCAGACGCAGGAGCTTGAGGACACGCGGTACGTCGCCAATGGGGGCGATCGGTGCCGGTTCTGTAAAGAGGCGCTCGTGTCGGTGCTCGGCGCCGTGGCGGCCGAGGCGGGGGACTGGCCCGTTCTGCTGGGTGTCAACACGGATGATCTCGGCGATCACCGGCCGGGGCAGAGTGCGGCGCGGCGGCTTGGGGCGCGGTTCCCCATGGTGGACGCAGGGTTGAGCAAGGCAGAGGTTCGGGAGGCCGCGCGGGAGCTGGGGCTGCCTACTTCTGAGAAGCCTGCTTCGGCTTGTCTGTCGTCGCGGCTCGCGTACGGGGTGCCCGTCACGCGGGACGCGCTGCGCCGGGTCGAGGACGCGGAGGACGCGCTGCGGCGCGCCGGGTTCGGTGGCCGGTTCCGGGTTCGCGACCAGGGCGGCGACCTCGCCAGGATCGAGGTCGAGGCGGCCGACATCGGGCGTGCGGCGGAGCGGGCGGGCGAGCTCGTCGCGCTGCTCAAGGGGGCCGGGTTCCGCTATGTGACGCTCGATCTGGAGCCTTACCGGCAGGGCAGTCACAACGCGGTGCTCGGGCTTCCTCGGGTGCGGGCGGCGACATGACCGTTGACGAGCTGGGGTTCGCGCGCGTCGACATCGGGCGGGGGCGGCGGCGCGGGCATCCGGAGGCCGTCTACTGCGAGGGCAAGACCGTTGCGGAGGTCGTCGCCATCGCCGAGAGCCTGATCGGGTCTGGGGCGGTCAATGTGCTTGCCACGCGGGCCGGGAAGGAGACGCTGGACGCGTTGCGCGCCGCGTTCCCCGGCACGGTGGTGCATGAGCGGGCCCGGTTGGCTGTGCTTGCGCCTGTTGCGGTGTCCGGGGTGGGACGCGTCGAGGTCGTGTGCGGGCGGCCGGAGGACGAGGCCGCGGCCGAGGAGGCGGCGCTGGTCGCGGAGGCCATGGGGAGCCGGGTGGTGAGGCGCTATGACGCGCCTGTCCATGATCCCGCCGCCCTGCCCGAGTGGCTTCGCGAGCAGGACGCGCCTGGCGTTTTCGTCGTCGCGGACGGGACGGGTGGCGCCCTGCCGACGCTTGTTTCGGGGCTGACCGACCGGATGGTCGTCGCGTTGCCCACGTCCGGGGGAGGCGAGCAGGCCGGGCAGGCTGCGTTGCTGTCGGCTCTGAACTCGTGCTCGGCCGGTGTCGTCGTGGTGAACATCGACAATGGATACGGGGCCGGCTACGCGGCTCATCTCGTCAACGCGGCGGGGGCGTGATGCGGCCGATCGTCGCCGTCGCCGAAGCGGCCGGGCTCGATGCGGACCAGGTGCGGCAGCGCGTCAAGGAACTGCTGGCCCGGGACGCCGAGGTCGCGTTTCTGCGGCGGGCGTCGGGCGAGCAGTACGAGGCGGCGAAGGAGGCCGCGCCGGGGGCCGTCCATCATGCGCGGTCCGGGCTGGTGGTGCTGACGCGCCCGCGGGCCGCCGTGCCGGTGCCCGTCGCCGTTCTGTCCGCGGGGACGGCTGACCTGCCGGTGGCCGAGGAGGCCATGGCGGGGGCGGCGGCGTTCGGGCTGGACGTCGAACTGATCGCCGACGTGGGGGTCGCCGGGCTGCATCGGCTGCTCGCAGTGCGGGAGCGGCTGGACGAGGCGCGGCTGCTGATCGTCGCGGCGGGCATGGACGGGGCGCTGCCCTCGGTCACGGCGCGGCTGACGTCGCGGCCGGTGATCGCGGTGCCGACCAGCGTCGGCTACGGCAGTTCCGGCGGCGGGCTCGCGGCGCTGTCCGCGCTGCTGAACTCGGGAGCGCCCGGCCTGGCCGTCACCGGGATCGACGACGGGCTCGGAGCCGCGGTACTAGCGCGAAGGATGCTGACATGACGAAGATCGCGTACTTCAACTGTTTCGCCGGGGTGGCCGGGGACATGGCGCTCGGGTCGCTGCTCGACGCGGGCGCCGACCTCGATGAGGTGCGGGCCATGCTGAAAGGGCTGGACGTTCCGGGCTGGTCCCTGGACGTCGAGCGGGTTTCGCGGCGCGGGATCGCGGCCACGCGCGCCATCGTCGATGTCAAGGACGATGCCGTTTCACGCACTCATGCGGTCATCGAGGAGGTCGTGAGCGCTTCGCCGCTGCCGGAGCGGGTGCGCGAGCGCGCCCTCAACGTGTTCCGGACGCTGGCCGAGGCCGAGGGCGCCGTCCATGGGTCGCCGCCGGAAGACGTGCACTTCCACGAGGTCGGCGGGCACGACGCGATCGTCGACATCGTGGGAACGTGTGCCGCGCTGGAGACCTTGGGTGTGGACGAGGTGCGCGCCGCGCCCATTCCTGTCGGACGAGGGTTCATCCGGTGCCGGCATGGGCTCATCCCGAACCCGGGGCCTGCCGTTGTCGAGCTTCTCGCCCGGGCCAAGGCGCCCATCCAGGGGCACGACATCGACTCCGAGATGGCGACGCCGACCGGCACCGCGCTGCTGGTCACGCTGGCGACCGAGTTCGGGCCCATGCCGTCCATGACCGTCACCGGGAACGGGTTCGGGGCGGGGACGAAGATCTTCGGGGACTTCCCCAACGTGACGCAGGTCGTCCTCGGCGAAACGGACTGAAAGCGGAAGGGCGCCCGCCGGACGTCGTTGGCCGGCGGGCGCCCACGCTTGAGCACCGCGGTCAGCGGCGGCGCCAGATGCGGTTGTGCGGGGACGACGGCGCCTGCGGCTTGGTCGACTCCCACTTGCGGCGCCATTCGGCCGCGTCCGGGCCCCGGGGCGCGCGGCGGCGGTCGGTGGAGTGCAGGGACGTCCACCAGTCCTCGTCGTGCTCGACCCACAGGCGGCCGATCTCGTCCTCCAGGCGGGCGTTGAACGCGCTCGTCGACTCGTCCTCGTCCGGGGTGAGCGGCTTGCCGTAGCGGACGGACACGACCGGCCGCCCCTTCTTCGGCCAGAACCCGCCGCGCGGCATCGCCTGGTACGTCCCGCGCAGCACCAGCGGCACCGCCGGGACGCCCTGCTCGCGGCACAGCAGCGACGCGCCCATCCGGAACCGCCGGGCCCAGCCGTCCGTCGAGCGGGTGCCCTCCGGGTAGATGAGCAGGCTCCAGCCGTCCTGCAGCAGCTCGGACGCCAGGTCCAGCGCCCCGCCCGAGCCGCGCCGCTCGATCGGGAACGCGTTGAACGTCAGCGCGGTCGCGACCGCCCGCCAGCGGGCGTCGAAGAAATAGTCGGCCGCCGCGGCGACCGCGACCCGGTTGCGGATCCGGACGGGCAGCGAGCCGAGGATCAGCGGCGTGTCCAGGTGGCTCGCGTGGTTCGCCACGAACACGACCGGGCCCTTGAACTCGTCGAAGACCTCCGCGCCGTGGATCTCGGGACGTGTCTGGCTCCACGTCAGCGTCCTGAGCACGCCGTCGAACGCGACCTTCCGGGCCGCGATGGCGAGTGGCGTCCGCGCCCATTCGGTCGGGAACGGGCGGCTGGGCGGGGCCGTCTGCCACGGCTGCGCCGACCGGGGCGCCGGGGCCCGGCCGCGCCAGTCGCGGCCGCGCCGCAGCAGCCGGACCTCTTCGACGAGTTTCATCCGGCCGCGCTTGCCGGAGCCGCCGCTCATCGGACGTCCGCCAGCGTCATCGGCGGCGTGTGCAGATAGGTGAGCGACGGGCTGCGGCCCACGGTCTCGCCCGCCATCTCCAGCGCGTCCGCGAGCGTGCTCGCCGCGCGGAACCCGAGCCGGGACGCGACACGGCGGTCGGCGCCCACGCAGATGACGTCGCCGAGGTGTGACAGCGCGTGCGCGCCCCAGTACCACATGTAGAACGGGTGGACGCCGTGGTAGGCGTACGAGTTCCGGTACAGGTGGACGTACCAGGGGTCGGTCGCGTACTGCTCCTCGTACTTCGTCTCGATGGTCGCCGGGTCCGTCGTCTGCGTCAGCACCTCCTCGTAGAAGTCGATGTAGCTCGGGTGGTGCAGCGGATGGAACTCCGACTTCATCGGGTGGTACATGATCAGCGCGCCGCCCTCCCGGACGAGCGGCTTGTTCTTGTACATGTTGAAGTAGTAGCCGAGCCCCAGGCTGTACACGAGGATCGGGTTCATCACCGAGTTCACGTTGTACGGGCACAGGTACGGCAGCCCCAGCATGAGGACGTCCGACTGGCCCTGCACCTCGGTGAGCTGCTGCCGGTGCACGTTGGCGAGGGTCTTCTCGTGGACGAGGTCCGTCGCGCCCGCGTGCACCCCGGTGATCCCGTAGGGGGCCCGCATGCCCTGCCACACCTTGTGCCGGGCCCCGGCCGGGGCGAGGTCGTTGGCGCGCTTGCCCGCGAGGAACTTCGCCTGGTCCTTGAGCGTCCACTCCCATTCGCGCTTGTTCAGGAACTCGAACGGCGACGGGAACTGGTCGTTGTTGACCGTGCACTCGATGTGGAACACCCGCACCGACTCCGACAGGAGCTTGTGCATCCGGTCGTAGGAGTGGTGCATCGCCGAGTTCGGCGGGTCGTTGAACGAGCGCGACTCCCGCAGCGTGTGGACGTTGTGGTGGTGCCGCAGGCTCTTGTACGACGCCAGCCCCACCGACACCGACTTCGCGCCGCCGCTCATCGCGACCAGCGTGATGTTCACGTACACGATGAGGTCGCTCTCGGCGGCCCGCTTGTTGATCTCGACGTCCTCGCCGTGCCGGGTCTGGCCGAGCAGGGTGAGGTTGTCGCGGTCCTCGGCGTCGTGGTTGCCGAGCTTGTCGGGCCAGAACGAGTTGAAGACGCGCTCGCCGACGATGTGCTTGATCTCGGCGGGCGTCATCCTGCGGTGCAGCGCGTTGCCGGCGATCAGCTCGACGTCGTCCACCCCGGCGGCGGCGGCCATCTCCAGGACCTGCTCGATCACCCGGCCGCGGACGTCCGGTGCCCGCATCGGCGGCAGCGGCAGCGACAGGTCGTCGAACACGATCGTCAGCCGCATGCCGGAGTGCAGCAGCTCGGGCAGCGGCTCGCTGCCGAGCGGGTTCAGCAGCGCGTCGCGGATCCGGCCGGTGACGTCGCGGATGCCGGGCAGCGAGTCCGGCGGGTAGATCACGCGGGTGCCGAGCGGGAAACGCTCCAGCCGGAACCCTTCTCCTTCGTGCACGAGAAGCGGTGGCGTCCGCTCGTCCACCTCCAGAACGAGTCCCGGTCTGCTCATCGGACTTCCTTTCGCTGGGAACTCTGGGCTTCAGCCCTGGGGAGGAAAATGAACATGCCACTTGGAGGCACGATGGAGGTTGTTCCGTTGCCAGAACAAAGCGGCATTAAGCAGCACATATGTCGCCTGCTAAAATTCCGCCTATGCGGATGGCGTACAAGTGTCGGGCTTATCCGTCCCCCGAACAGGCGGCGATGCTTAATCGCACGTTCGGATGCGTGCGCGTGGTGTGGAACCAGACACTGGCTTGGCGGCACCACCGATGGCGTCAGGATCGAGTTGGCACCAATGTGCCGCAGGCGAACGCTTTTCTCACGCGGCTCAAACAGACCGAGGAATTCGCGTGGCTGAGCGAGGTCTCCTCGGTGCCGCTGCAGCAGGCGCTTCGCACGCAGCAACGAGCCTTCGCCAACTTCTTCGCCGGACGGGCTCGCTACCCGCGCTACAAGTCCCGGCGTGGCCGCCAGAGTATGGAGTACACCCGTAGCGGGTTCCGCTGGCGAGAGGGACGCCTGACACTGGCCAAGACCAACGCGCACCTGCATTTCGTGTGGTCCTGGCCTGATGTCGACCCCGCCACACTTGTCCCGACGACCGTGACGGTCTCCCGCGACCCCGACGGCCGCTGGTACGTCTCCCTGGCCGTGGAGGCCGCCGATCCCGACCAGGCCGCGGCCACTGGCGCGATGGTCGGCGTCGATCTGGGGGTCGCCGACTTCGCGGTGACGTCCGACGGGGAGCGGATCGCCAACCCCCGGCACTTGGAGCGTAAGGCGGCCAATCTGGCCCGCTACCAGCGGCGCATGGCACGCAAGCAGCCCGGGTCCAGTAACCGCAGGAAGGCCAGGACCAAGGTCGCCCGTGCTCACGGCAAGGTGCGCGACGCGCGCCGGGATTTCCTCCATAAGACTTCGACTCGGCTGGTCCGTGAACACGATGTGATCGTTGTCGAAGACCTCGCGGTGGCCAACTTGGTCGGCAACCGCCGGATCTCGCGTGCGATCTCCGATTGCGGATGGGGCGAGTTCCGCCGCCAACTGGAGTACAAATGCGCGCGGGCGGGCCGGACGCTCGTGGTGGTCGATCGCTGGTATCCGAGCTCCAAGACCTGTTCGGCGTGCGGGCACCTGCTCGTACGGCTCTCGCTCCGCACCCGGACGTGGCGCTGCCCGTCCTGCGGCACCCGGCATGACCGGGACGTCAACGCCGCCAAGAACATACTGGCCGCTGGTCGAGCGGTGACGGCCTGTGGAGGTGAGGTCGGACGTCCGGGCAACCGGATGCACTCGCCGGTGAAGCAGGAACCCCAGTCCGCGAAGGCTGGAATCCCCCGGCCCTAGCCGCGGGGAGAAAGTCAACTAACGGCTCCTTCGCGGTCGGGGGTTTCGCCAAGCGAGGGTCGGTCCCCGTTCTGGGGGTCGAAGGCGATTTTGACGCTTCCGGAGCGTCCGGCGGACAGGGCGTGCGACAGCGCGTCCCGCCAGCGGGTGAGGGGGTAGACGCTGTCGACGAAGCCGTCGAGCGCGTCGTGCGAGGCCAGGTCGATCGCGGCCTGGAAGTCGGTGGCGCCGCGGCTGGCGTAGGAGCCGACGATGTTCAGCTCCCGGTACCAGGCGGGCGTCAGGTCGACGGGCTTGGCGGGCATGCCGGACAGCAGCACCGTCCCGCCCGCGCGGACGAGCCGCAGCGCGGTGTCGAGACCTTCGCCGCCGGTGCATTCGACGACGATGTCGGCGCCGCCGAGCAGGTAGCCGGGGCCCAGTTCGGGGCGGACGACCGCGCCGCCCGTGATGCGGCGCAATCCGCGGAGTGCCGCCGACGGGTCGATCGTCTCGGTGGCGCCCAGGGCCTTGGCGCGGCGGCGCTGGCCCGCATGCCGGGCGATCACCGTGATGGGCCCGGCCGGGGTCAGTTCACGGAGTGCGAGGACGGTCAGCAGGCCGACCGTTCCGGCGCCGACCACGACGATCGACGTCCCGCGCGGCACGTCGATGCGGCGGACGGAACGCACCGCGCACGCCAGCGGCTCCGCCAGCACGGCCCGGACCGACGGCAGCGACTCCGGGACCCGGTGCAGCTGGCTGCGGTGCGCGACCAGGCGCTCCGACCAGCCGCCGCCCGTGTCCGCGCAGAAACCGGTCTGGAGGCCGGAGGAGATCCGCCCGGCGTTCACGTGGTCGCAGCGGTTCTCGTTGCCCTCCGCGCAGGGCGGGCAGGGGCCGGTGCCGCGGGCGCGGCACGGCAGGACCGGGTCGATGACGACGCGGGTCCCGGCGGTCAGGCCGTCGCCCGCGTCGTCCATCAGCTCGGCGACGATCTCGTGGCCGGGGACGAACGGCATCGACGTCAGCGGCGCCAGGTACGGGGACACCTTCCCGGCGGCCATCGACAGGTCGGAGCCGCAGATCCCGGACAGGACGGGACGCAGCCGCACCCAGCCGGGTCCCGGCGTCCCGGGCGGCGGCTTGGACGTCAGCCGCAGCGGCGCCAGCGACGGGACGGCGGCGGACCGGAGCCGTCCCGGGAGCCGCGAGGCGGCCAGGTAGCGGGCCGGTGAGCGGTGGTACTCCAGCGCCAGGATCATCGGACCCCACCTTTCTGAGCTTCGCCTTGCAGGGCGGCGTCCAGGAGCGTGGAGAGGGCGCCGGAGTCGCCGTCCCAGTCCGCGATCGCCCAGCGCTGCCGCTTGGCGTGACGGTACAGGCGGGCGTCGGGGTTCACGGCCACGGGGTTCCCGACTTGCTGGAGGACGGGGAGGTCGGAGTAGTGGTCACCGTACGCCCAGCTCCCCGACAGGTCGACGCCCTCGTCGCGCGCCCAGGCCCGCAGCCACGCGGCCCGCGACTCGCCGATGAGGGGCGGCTGCTCGAAGCTGCCGGTGCAGCGCCCGTCGACCACGCGCAGGTGCGCGGCGAGCATGTCGTCGAAGAGCGTGCGGAGCGGCTCGACGAAGACGTCCAGGGTGCCGGTGAGCAGGATGGTGCGGTGCCCGGCGGCGCGGTGGTTGCGGATGCGGCGGATCGCCTGCGGCCAGGCGCGGCGCAGCAGCACGTCGCCCAGCCGGTCGCGGGCCAGCGCCCTCAGCTGTTCCTCGTCCGCGCCCTCGTAGCGCTGGACGAACTCGCGCAGGAACTCGCCCCGGTCGCGGTGCTCGGTGCGCATGTAGTGCGGGACTTTCCGCAGGACGGGCAGCAGGGTGGTCGGCCACGCCTTCAGGGGGACGTCCAGGAGGCGGGCCCACAGGTGCGCCTCGACGACGTCCGACGCGACGATCGTGCCGTCGAGGTCGAACACGGCGACGACGTCGCTGCGCTCCTCCAGCTTGAAGGGCTGCGGCTTCGGGCGCGCCGACGTCCCGATCGGGCGCGGCTGCGGGGAGGGCTGCTGCGCGTGGCGGAACGCGGACGTCACGGCGGGGCAGTGCACGTCGCGGAGGTAGTGCGCCCAGTCGATGACGGCCGAGTCGCAGCCCGCGCCCTCCGGCAGCGACTTGTCGAGCGCCAGCGTGGCGCTGTCGGCGTAGACGACCTCGGCGGCGCCGTACGCGCCGTACAGGTCGCGGTAGCGGCGCAGCATCCGGACCTCGCGGCCCTGCTTGTACAGGTTGCGCTGCCAGCCGCGGGTGCGGTCCCCGCTCGGCAGCATCATCAGCGCCTTCTCGGCGACGTCCATCGCGCGCTCGGCGTGGCCGAGCATGCGGTCGGCGCGGCCCTCGCTGAGCAGCGTCAGTTCGCGCGGGCGGATCGCGCCGCGCCCGTCGGTCCCGGGCAGCGGATGCCGGTCGAAGTACTCCTTGACGAGTTCGACCAGCCGTTGCAGCGTCAGCGGGTTCCGGGCGCCGGACCCGACGTGGTAGTACGCGGGCGAACCCGGCTCCGGCGGCGCGGCGGCGGCGGCGAGCAGCGCGCTCACGACCAGGTCGACCGGGATGATGTCGACGACGCCGTCCGCGATCCCGGCGAGCGCCCGCAGCATCCCCTGGCCGTAGGCGAGGATCAGCGGGTCCGCCATCTTGAACCCGTCGATCCAGCCCGGGTACGGCAGCTCCAGGGCGCTCTCCACGATCGCGGGACGGACGATCGACAGCGGCACGTCGCTCGCGGTCTGCTCGGCGGCCCGCTCGCCGAGGGCCTTGGTGAGGGTGTAGACGTCCGGCCAGCCGAGGCTGCGGGCCCGCTCGCGCCCGTAGGCGATGAGCCGGTCGTCGACCTCCTCGCGGCGGCGGCGCTCGGTGTCGGCGGCGACCGCGGTCGGGCCCGCCTTGCCCTGCTCCTTCAGCGCCGCGGCGCGGAGCCGCCCGAGCACCTCGGGACGCCGCGAGTCACGCTCCACCGACCGGCGCGCCTCCACGGCGCACTCCAGCTCGGTCTCCCAGTCGATGGCGTGGTCGAGGGTCGTCTCCGGGACGATCCCCTTCCGCGACCCCGCCACGTACGCCGTCGACACGTGCACGATGTGCGGCGACTTCCCCGACCGCTGCCCGGCCCGCCGCACCGCCTCGTACAGCGCCACGGTGCCGACGACGTTCGTCTGGAACGCCTCGTCGATCGGCGGGTCGAACGACACGATCGACGCGCCGTGGATGACGGCGTCGATGTCGTCCGGCAGCTCCGGCACGGACTCGGTGAGCTCGGCCGCCACCACCCGCACCCGGTCCCGCACGGCGGCGCGGGCGGCGTCGTCGCCGACCCGCTCCCGCCACGGCCAGAACACCGGCTTGTCGATCAGCTCGTCCAGCCGCTGTTCCGCGGTGACGCCCGGTTTCTCCCGGAGCACCGCGACGACGCGGGTCTCGAGATGCCGGGACAGGACGCGCTCCAACAGCGCCTGCCCAATGAAACCGGTGACACCGGTAAGCAGGAGTGTCTTTCCTGCCAACCCGTCGTGTGCGGGGGTATCGCTCATGCTGCCTGTGTCTCCCTGTGTACGCCGGCGTGGGCGAGTGCCCAGTCGGAGGCCATCTGGGGTATGCGGTGGCGCGGGAGCCGTTCCAGCGAACGTTGCCGCGCGTCCTCGGCGAGGGTCGCGCCGGCGAAGCCGGGGAGCTGCGCGATGGTGGCGTCGAGGCGGCGGAGCCGGTCGAGGCCGTCGTCGTCGCCGAACAGCCAGACGAGCGCGAAGTCGCTCTCGTCCTGCGGGCGCAGCCCGGTTCCCACGGGGGCCCAGAGGCGCTGCATGGCCCAGCGCGCCATCCGCCGCGCCCGCGCGCTGCGCTCCAGCCGGAGCCGCGCCTGCGCCCGGTAGAACGCGAAATGGCGGCGCTCGTCCTTGATGATGCGCCGCAGGATGTCGCGGAGCACCGGGTTCTCGCTCTTCTCGATCATCGACTGGTAGCTGTTGATGGCGCTGAGCTCGTTCATCGCGCCCCACGTCATCTGGATCGCGACGAAGTCGCGGGTCAGCGCGGAGCCGAGCATCGAGACGAGGTGCCCGGTGTAGACGCCGCGGCCGAGCGCGCGGCGGATCCGCTCGTTGCGGGCCACCTTGGTGGGGTACGGCGAGTGGACGGTGACGCGCTCGCGGTCGGGCGCCAGCGTGAAGCCGGCCTCGCCGAGGAACCGGGAGAGCGCCTCACCGTGCCAGAACTCCTCGTAGATCCAGCAGCTCATGAACGCCGTGATCTCCGGGTCGAACGCGGCCCGGGTCGCGAGCAGGTCGCGGGCGTACATCACGGTGTGGGTCTCGATGTCCATCATGAAGGTCAGCGTGCGCGCCTCCGCACCCGACACGGGGAAGGCGGGGATCGTGTCCCACTCCACCCCCGACAGATCGACCGCCTTGGAGTTGCGCACATAGCGGTCAAGGTCGAAGTCCTGCTTCATGACCGGAACGCTAGGCACGGAAGGGGAGCGGCGAATCCGTCATGTGACGGGGCACTTCCCCGGTACCCGAACCCGCAGCTAGGGGCACCTCTGCGACGAGTGTGAACCCGCCTTTCCCGTCCGTCCCGGCGGAGAGGGAGCCGCCGAGTGCGCCCGCGCGGGCCGTGAGGTTCGACAGGCCCTTCCCGGTGCCGGGGTCGGAGCCCGTGAACGACGGCGGGATGACGCCGTCGTTGTGGACAGTGAGCCGGGCGGCGCCGTCCTGGACGGTGACCGTGACGGCGCAGTGCTCCGGATGCGCGTGCCGCAGCACGTTGGTGACGGACTCGCGGAGGACGGCGGCGAGCACGCCGTCGACGGGGGAGGACGACGGGAGGCTCGTCTCGTTGGGGAGGTCCACGTGGACGTCGGCGCCCGCGGCTTCGAGTGCGGCACGTGCCGACACCGCCTCGTCGCGGAGGGAGAGGGCGCGGTCGTCCTCGGCGACGGCGCGGGCCTCCGCTCGCGAGCGCTCCGCGAGGTCGGCCAGCTCGCCGATCTCGGTGGCGGCGCGGGACGGGTCGGAGGTGACGAGCCGCCGCGCCAGCTCCGCCTTGACCGTGATCGTCGAGAGGCCGAGGCCCAGCAGGTCGTGGACGTCGCGGGAGATGCGCAGCCGCTCGTTCAGCGCCGCCATCCGCGCCAGCCGCTCCCGGGCGACGTCGACCTCGCGGGCGAGCATCGGCAGCCGGTACAGCGCGTAGACGACCACGCCGATCTGCACAGAGATGGCGGACGTGTAGAGGTAGAAGAGTGTGCCGTGCGACGCCCAGAGCGCGGGGACGCACCACGCCACGATGGTGAGGGAGAACAGGATCCAGGCCCAGCGTCCGCGCGAGACCAGGAGGACGGACCCGGTCGCGAGGGACGCCATCGTCGCCCAGTCGGGGCCGAACAGCGCGTACGGGACGAAGACCAGCAGGATCTGCGCGGAGAGCGTCCATGCGCCGCCGCGGGGCCGCCGCCTGCGCAGGACGGTCGAGGAGTGCCGCAGGACGAGCGCGGAGATCGCGGCCGTCACCACTACGGCGGCGGCGGTGGCGCGCCAGGAGCCGTCCGTCCCGGCGTAGACGTAGATGATCTGCTGCCAGGCGAAACCGGCGGTCAGGATGAGGATGATCGTCCAGGCGAGGCGGGACTGCGTGACGCGTCCCGGCCGTTCCCGGCGGCGCGACGGGCCCTGCAGCGCGCCGACGATCGACCGGACGTCCGTCGCCGCCTGCCGTGCCGTCCGGGCGACCTCTTCCATGTCGTCGCGTGCGGCGGGCGCGTCGACCGGGAGCCGGTCGCGGGCGCGGCGGCTCAGCTCCTCGATCCGGGTGAGCGCCGCGCCGAGCACCGCGCGGAGGCTGCCCGCCGCCTCCAGCCGTTCCCGCGCCGCCGCGGCCGCCGCGAACCGTTCCCGCGTCGCGTGCAGCTCCCGGACGAACCCCGACAGCCGCGTGATCGCGTACATCGAGATGCCGACGTTCACCGTCGCCATCACGCAGAACGACACGTCGACCGCCGACCAGCCCTGGTAGTAGCGCAGCAGACCCTCACCGGCCGCGACGCCCGCCACCATGAACCACGACAGCGGCGGGCGCAGCAGGAGCAGCATCGACCCGGCGAGGAACCCGCCGACGACCGGATACCAGTTGGTGCCGAACACGAGGAGCGGCAGCAGGGCGAGCGCGGTCTGCACTGACAGGTGCGTCCAGATCACCCAGCGGCGGGGACGCTGTGACCTCGGCCCGTACAGGACGAGCAGCCACTGCACGCCGAAGATCCCGATGATCACGAGGGTGGCCGACAGCAGCATGTGGGACGGGCCCGTCTCCGCCTGCTTCACCAGCCTCGTCTGCAACATCAGGACGAGGTACATGCCGGTGATGGTGCGCGCGAAAAGAGGCGTCCGACCGGCGATGCCACCTGGCCCCGCCGGCGCGCCTCGTTGCTGCGCGGGCTCGTCCTGTCGCGCCCTGGTCACGCTCTGCTCACCGGCCCCCCAACGCCGTCCCATCGGATGATGAAACGCCGGGGCCGCCGGATCAAGGGAAATAAGCGCTTGAATATTTTCCCGGCGGTACTTTTGTGGCGCGAGCGTCAGGCGGGGATGGTGATCGTCAGGCGGGAACGTGCCTGTGCAGCTCGGCTCGGGAGGCGACGCCGAGCTTCGGGAACGCCTTGTAGAGGTGGTAGGCGACCGTCCGGTGGCTGAGCCGCAGCCGCGCCGCGATCTGCCGGTTCGTCGCGCCGGTCATCGCCAGCCGGACGACCTGCATCTCCTGCGCGGTGAGCTGTCCGGGGAGGTCGGCGTCGCCGCCCGTCCGGACGCCGCCCTGGCCCGCGGCCCGCAACTCGCTGCGCGCCCGCTCCGCCCACGGGGCCGCGCCGAGCCGCTCGAAGATGTCCAGCGCCGCCCGGAGCCGGGCCCTGGCCTGCGCGCGGCGCCGCGACCTGCGCAGCCACTCCCCGTAGAGGAGTTCCGTGCGGGCGCGCTCGAACGGCCGCCCGCCCTCCCGGTGGGACGCGAGCGCGAGCGTGAAGTGCCGCTCCGCCTCGTCGGGGTCGGCGGCGAGCAGGGCCCGGAAGCGGGACGCGACGCCGTCGAGCCACGGCTGCCCGGCGTCGCGGGCAAGCGCCTCCAGCCGCGCCATGGGCTCGGTGCCCGCGCCGGGACGGTCCGCCGCGATGGCGGCCCCGACGGAGTCGATGAGCGCGAGGATCTCCGGTGGGGTGGCGGCCGGGGCGTCCCGGTTCGCGTCCTGGAGGTGTTCGAGGGCGTCCTCGGGACGGCCCAGGCCGAGGGCGAGCAGGCCGAGCGCGTCCCCGACCCGCCCGTCTGCGGAGGCGGACAGCGCGCGGCAGCGGACCTCGTCGCCCTCGATCGCCGCCTGCCGCGCCTGGATCGACCTCACCACGGCCGCCTGCCGCCGCTGGCCCGTCTGCTCGGCTATCTCCAGCGCCTCGCGGGACAGGGCGCGGGCCTCGTCGTGCTCGCCGTGGAGGAGCCGTGCCCACGCCTCGACGGCCAGCGCGCGGGGCACGAGACCGAGCAGCCCGCGGCGGCGGCACCGGGCCACGAGGTGCGCGGCCCTCTCGGCGGCCGCCGCGTCGTCCCCGGCCAGCAGGGTCACCTCGGCGGCGAGCAGCCAGAGCCGCTCGTCCTCGGGGCATGCGTCGGCGAGCAGGTGCCGGGCCTTGGTGACGTCTTCGTCGAGCAGCGCCGACAGCGCCTGGGCCATGACGGAGCCGTCTGCGAGCGCGTCCCTTGCCTGGACGGCCGTCGGACGATCACCGCACGACCATGCGTGGAACACGGCCTCTTCGAGCAGCCGCGTGCGGAGGGCCTGGTCGCTGTAGGCGCGGGCCCGTTCCAGCAGCAGGCGGCCTGCGGCCTGCGGGACGCCGTGCTCCAGATCGACGCCCGCCCGGACGATGTCGACCCGCGCCCGCGTCTCCTCCGCGTCGCCCGCGAGGGCCGCGTCTTCGGCCAGCGACCTTGCGTGGACGAGGCGTCCGGCGGCAAGTTCCGCCTCCGCGGCGGCGGCGAGGCGGCGGGCACGGACCTCCGGGTCACCGGCGAGGCGGGCGGCGCGCTCGTAGGCGGACGCGGCGCCGGACGGGCCCGACCGTTCCCGGATGTCGTCGGCCGCCGACTCCAGTTCGGCGCCGACGGACTCGTCCGTCCCGAGGGCCGCGGCGGCCAGGTGCCGGACCCGCAGGTCCGCATGCCGGTCCGTGCGGCCCGCCCCCGCGTGCACCTCCGCGAGCGCCCGATGGACGGCGATCCGCCGCGTGACCGGAACGCCCTGGTAGGCGGCGGCGCGGAGCAGCGGATGCCGGAAACCGATGGTGGTGCGGGTCACGGCGACGACGCCCGCGTCCTCCGCCGCCTCCAGCGCCCCGAACGGGACACCGAGATCGCGGGCCGCCTGGACGACCACGCCCGGCTCGCCGGAGTCGTCCGCGGCGGCGACGGCGAGCAGCAGCCGCGCCGGTTCGGGCAGGTCACGGACGGTGCGCTCGAACTCGGCCGGGACGGCGGCCAGCCGTCCCGACCCGGCGGCGGCGAACTCGATGAGGGCGAGGGGGTTGCCGCGCGCCTGCTCGACCAGGCCGTCGCGCCGCTCGGCGGACGGCGGCTCGGGGGCGCGCTCGTCCAGGAGGCGGGCGGCGTCGGCGGCGTCGAGGCCGGTCAGCGCGAGTTCGGGGAGGCCGGTGCGCGCCCAGCCGCCGGTGCCGTCGCCGTCCCGCAGCGCGATGAGGAAGACGATGCCGCGCGAGGCGACGCGGCGGGCGGCGAACAGGAGCGCGTCCGCCGACTCGCGGTCGAGCCATTGCGCGTCGTCGATGAGGCAGAGCAGGGGAGCGTCGGCCGATTCGGAGAGGAGGGTCAGCAGGGCGAGGCCGATGAGGAGCCTGTCGCCGGAGCCGGGCCGGGCCAGGCCGAGCGCGGCGCGGAGGGCCGCGGCCTGCGGGCCGGGCAGGGCGTCGAGCTGGTCGAGGCGGTCGCCGAGGAGGAGGTGCAGGGCCGCGAACGGGATCCCGGACTCCGCCTCGATCCCGCTCCCGCGCAGGACGCTCATCCCCGCCGCCCGCGCCTCGGCGTGGTCGAGCAGCGCGGTCTTGCCGATCCCGGCCTCGCCGCGCAGGATCAGGACGCCGCCGCCCGCGCCGCCCGGCCGGGCGCGGTCGAGGAGCCGGTCGATCTCGGCGACCTCGGCCGCGCGTCCATGCAAAGGTTCCCCCACCATGCTCCGGAGCCTGTCATCGCGCGTTAGCGCTGGCCAGTGCGGTGCACACCGATCCGCATGTGAATCGTCCGGGGGTCGGGCCATGCGTTTCTCATACGCGCCTCAAACATGGATCTTGCTCACACCCGGGCGGCCGGGCCGGGCGGCCGGGCCGGGCGGCCGGGCCTCACACCCAGCCGAACTCGCCCGCGATGCGGATGGCGTCGATCCGGTTGCGCGCGTTCAGCTTGGTGATGCAGCTCGCCAGGTAGTTGCGGACGGTCCCGACCGTGAGGTTGAGGGCGAGCGCGATGTCGTCCACGTCCGCGCCCTCGGCCGCGAGCCGCAGCACCTGCGCCTCCCGGGGCGTCAGCGGGCTCTCCGGCTGCCGCAGCGCGACGAGGGCGAGCTGCGGGTCGACCACCTGCTCGCCCGCCGCGACCCGGCGGATGGCGGCGGCCAGCTCGGCGGGCGGCACGTCCTTGAGGACGAACCCGTTCGCGTGCGCGTCCAGCGCCCGCCGCAGGTCACCGGGACGCCCGAGGCCCGTCAGCATGAGCACCCGGCATTCCGGCATCCGCTCGTGCAGTTCGGCGGCGGCGGTGACGCCGTCGACGCCGGGGAGGTCCACGTCGAGGACGGCGACGTCCGGCCGGTGCCGCAGCGCCGCCTTCATGATCGCGTCGCCGCTGCCGATCTCCGCCACGACCTCC
Organism: Actinomadura sp. 3N508; assembly: GCF_044326375.1. Lineage (NCBI taxonomy): Bacteria > Bacillati > Actinomycetota > Actinomycetes > Streptosporangiales > Thermomonosporaceae > Actinomadura > Actinomadura sp. 3N508. The sequence continues at coordinate 911,713 of NZ_JBIRAX010000002.1, read as the reverse complement.
AGGTCGGGTTCCAGATCGAGCAGCCCGGCCAGGGCGCCGCGCAGCAGCGCGACGTCCTCGGCCAGCAGGATCCGGATCGTTTCGGGCACGGTAGGAACCGTATCTAGTGGGCCCGCGCTCAGCGGCGGCGTGTCCGCCGGCGGCCGCCTGACGTCACCGTTCAGTCCCGTCATCGATGATCACGTCCTCCACGATCATCCGGCCGGGGTCGTCCGCGGCTCGCGGAAGACCGCCCTGATGAACAGCTCGGTGTGGCGCAGCGCCCGCTCCCGGGCGTTCCGCCGTTCCTCGGGTGGGGCGTCGGCGTGCAACCACAGTAGCCGCGCCTGGCCGATGGGCCCGAACAGCGCCCAGGCCAGGTCGGCGGGACGCCCGAGGTCCTCCGGGATCCAGCCCGCGTCGATCCACTGCTGGAACAGCGTGCCCGTCTCCTCCATGGAGCGGCCGATGGTGTCGCCCATGGCGGCGCTGTGGACGAGCCCGTCCCGGACCATCAGGCTGATGAACAGCCGCCCGCTGGGCGAGTCCCAGGCTTCGAGGACGTGCCTGACCAGCGCGCGGACGTAGCCGGGCGGGTCGCGGTCGGCGAGCTCCTGGCCCAGGATCTCCCGTCCGGCGACGAGCCCCTGCGGCCCGAGCTTCGCCACGGCCGCCTCGAAGATGTCCTGCTTGCTCGCGAAGTGCGCGTAGAGGACGCTCTCGCTCAGCCCGACCTCGCGGGCGATCGCGCGGATCGAGGTGCCCGTGTACCCCTTCTGCGCGAAGAGCCGCAGCGCCGCCTCGACGAGCTCGGACTTGGTGTCCCCGGCCTGCGTCTTCGGCGGACGCCCCGGCCGCCGCCGCGCCTGTCCGGGCGCTTGACCCGGCGCCTGCTCCTCCGGCGTTATCGGCACCTCTCGCTCCCTCCCCGTTCCACCTGCCCCTGACCCGTTCGTATTACAAGTGCAGCGTGCCGGACAGGTCCACCGGTCCGCCCGGTGGACCTGCCTACGGCCCCGATCATTCTCATGAGCTCGCGGCGGGTTCCGTCGCGGCGCCGTGGTTCCGGCCTGCGAGCTGCCGCGCCTTCGCCGGGACGAGGACCAGCGCGAGCCCGGCCACGGCCCACACCGTCAGGACGAGGAGCGGCGACCCGATCGCGTTGCCGTCGAAGTAGACGGTGTTCCGCACCGCGTCGATGGCGGCCGCGACCGGCAGCCATTCGCCGATCGCCGCGAACCACTGGGGGATGAACTGCGGGCCGATCGGCCCGCCGCTCGCCGGGACGCCGATGGGGATGAGCACCAGCGCGGTCAGCGCCAGCGCGGGCGGCCCGGCGACGCGCAGCGCGCCCGCGGCGAACGAGGCGACCGCGAACACCAGCAGGCTGCCGAGCCCCCACAGCTCCAGCGGGGCGCCGGCGAGCGCGCCCGTCAGCCCTGCGGCGACCCAGGCGTTGGCCCCGCCCAGCGCGATCGACCCGGCCGCGAGCAGCCCGAGCCGCTGCGGCGCACCGGCCTTCGGGAGCGCGACCGCGAGCATGACCGCCAGGATCACGGCCGGGATGACGGTGGTGATCACGAAGAAGATCGCGGAGACGCCGTTGTTGTCGTCGGCGGGCAGCGGCCGGACGTCCTCGACCGTGACCGGCTGCCCGGTCGCCTGCCCGACCCCGTGGAACGCCGTGGTCAGCGCGGCCTGCTCGATCTTCCCGTTCGCACCCGCGAGGACGAGCTTCGCGCCGCCCCGCCCGGGGACGCCGGGGACGAAGACCGCGTCGACCTCACGCTCCAGCAGCGCGTCCCGCGCCTTCTGCTCATCGCCGTACGCCGTGAGGTCGAAGGCCCCGTCGGCCCTCTTGTCCATCATCGTGCCGAGCCGGTCGACCGCGGCCTCCGGCGCGACGACGGCGACGGGCACGTCGTGCGGCTCCAGGTGGTGCAGGGCCCCGAGGAACGACCCCGTGAAGATCAGTCCGATCAGCGACACCACCACCATCACGGCGATGGGCTTGCCCTTCTCGTGCATCGCTGCCTCCTTGCTCCGATGCCGTGTCCGGCTACGTCTCCTAAAATAATCGCTCGTTCGATTAATTTCCAGGGCGAGTGCCGGGGCCGGTGCATGAGGCTGGTCACATGGCGGATGCGAACCGGCGCGAGGCTTCCTAGATTCGGCATCGCGCACCCGGTCCCCGGTGCGCCGAGTCACGGGAGGCTGCGTGTACTACGGTGTCGTGTCGCACACGGTCGGGCCGCTGCTCCGCCTGCTCCTGCGCCCGCGCGTCGAGGGCAGGGAGAACATCCCGGCGGAGGGGCCGTTCATCCTGGCGAGCAACCACCTGTCGATGGCCGACAGCTTCGTCCTGTCGCCCGTCATCCCCCGCCGGCTGTGGTGGCTGGCGAGGGCCGAGTACTTCGAGCTGCCGGGCCCGGCCGGACGGGCGATCCGGTGGGCGATGTTCGCGCTGGGGAACGTCCCGATCAGGCGGGGCCCGACCCGCGCGGCCGTCCGCGCGCTGGAGCAGATGGTCGGCTACCTCGACGCGGGCGGCGGCGTCGCGATCTACCCGGAGGGGAGCCGCTCCCCGGACGGGCGCCTCTACCTCGGACGCCGGGGCGTGGCCTGGCTGGCGCTCAAGTCGGGTGCGAAGGTCGTCCCCGTCGCGCTGGGCGGGACCGACCGCATCATCCCGCTCGGGACGTGGCGTCCGCGGCTGAACGTCCGTCCGACCGTCCGCTTCGGTGAGCCGATGGACTTCTCCCGCTACAAGGACCTGCCGCCGGGGCAGGCCCGCCGCGTCATCACCGACGAGGTCATGGACGCCATCTGGAAACTGTCCGACCTGGAATGGGCGGGCACCCTGAACCCTCGGGCCGACGACGAATAGCGCCTCTTACGTCAGGACGCGCTCGGTGAGGAGCTGCTCGAACTCCTTCTCGAACTGCTCGTACTGGGCGCGGAGCGTCGGCCCAGGCCAATCGGCGGGGAGCAGTTCCGCCGGGAGGATCGGGTCGTTCATCAGGTGACGGAGCACGGCTGCGGCGAGCGTGAAGCGCTCGGCGATTGCGGGGGCCTCTGCCAGGGACGTGCCGAGGGAGCGGGCCTTGGCCGCCCACGCGTCGAGGCTCCAGAGGCTTGCGGCCAGCGCGGCGGGTTCCTCTTCCGGGCGTCCGCGCAGGAACGTGCACTGCCGCACGACGATGTCGGGACGCGCCCGGGTCAGGTTGTACGGGCGCAGCCAGGTGCCCTCGCGCAGCTCGGCGAGCCGGAGCGCGGACATGGCCTGCCGGAGCGCGGCCCGCTCCCCGGCCGGACGGCGCTCGGCGGTGATGACGGCGATCTCCCACGTCCCGTCCCAGGGGAGGGTCGGGGGGAGGCGGCTCTCGTCCTGCCGGGTCTGGCGTGCGAGAAGCCGTTCGCTGAGCGAGTACGAGCCACCGGACTGGACGAGATCGCCCGAATTCACCATGCGCGAGAGCGCGACGCGGATCGTTCCCTCCGCGATTCCGAACAGGCCGCCGACGCGGACCAGATAGCGGGCCGGGAGCTGCGGCGGGTGGACGCCCAGGAGCGTGCTCAGCACGACGGAGCGCGCGGTGAGGGGGCGGATCTCCAGGCTTTCCATGCTGGTCGAGACTTTATCCGGGTCGGTGGAGAGGCTCCCCAGATTACAGTCTTCCATCACGTGAAACTAGAGCGTAATGTCGGGGTATGGCGTCCTATCTGACCGAGCCGTTCGACCGGCTCCCGTTCGGCGGCGCGGAGAAGTCGCGCCGGTACGCTACCGAGCGCTACCAGGGGGCGGCCGGCCTCAACTGGTACGACTGCGACCCCACGCTGCGGTTCCTGATGCGCCGCCATCTCGGGGACGGATTCGGGTGGGCCGAGCCGCGGCTGCGCGAGATGGGCGCGCTGATGGGCGGCCCGATCGCCGAGCGGGCCGAGGAGACCGACCGGAACCCGCCGCGCCTGGAGAAGTACGACCGGTGGGGACGAGACATCAGCCAGGTCGTCATGCCACCGTCGTTCGAGGCGGCGCGCAGGGATCTCGTCGCGACGTCCTTCACGCGTCCCTCCTTTGTGGCGGAGGCGGAGGCGAACGGCGTCGACCCGGCCCCGCTGGGCGTGGCCTGGAGCTACCTCCTCGACCAGGCCGACATCGGCATGGCATGCGCGCTCGGCACCGGCGGCGACATGGTCGTCGCGCTGACCGAGGCGTTCGCGCCGGACGACGTCAAGGCGCGCGTGCGGGAACTGTTCGCCGAGGGGGAGATGTCCGGCGAGGCCGCGCAGATGCTCACCGAGCGCTCGGGCGGCTCCGACCTGGGCGCCCTGGAGTCGACCGCTTTCCGTGACGGCGACGCCTGGCGGCTCAACGGGCTCAAATGGTTCGCGTCCAACGCCAACGGTTCGGCATTCGTCGTGCTGGCCAAATCTGTAGGAGCCGAAGACGGCGTACGCGGGATCGCGCCGTTCCTCGTCCTGAGGGAGCGGCGTGACGGCTCGCGCAACGGCGTCCGAATCCGGCGCCTCAAGGACAAGCTGGGCACGCGCTCGGTGGCATCAGCAGAGATCGAGTTCACCGACGCGGAGGCGTTCCTGCTCGCCCCGTCCACAAGCGCGGGCCGGGGCGGCGACGGCAAGGGCCTGGCCCGCATGATGGAGCTGACGAACAACGCCCGCCTCGGCATCTCGATGATGGGCCTGGGCTGCGCCCGCCGCGCCCTGGTCGAGTCGCTCTGCTACGCCACCACACGTGAGGCGTTCGGCGCGCCGCTCGCCGAGCAGCCGCTGATGCGGCGGAAGCTCGCCGAGCTGATCGTGGAGACCGAGGCCGTCCAGGCGCTCGTGTTCGACGGCTACCTGGGCCGTCCGAGGCTGCGCGTCGGCGCCGCGCTGATCAAGCTGCGCGCCGCGCGGCTCGGGGTGACGGCGGCAAGCGACGCCATCGAGATCCACGGCGGGAACGGCTACATCGAGCAGTGGCCGGTGGCCCGCATCCTTCGGGACGCGCAGGTCAACCCCATCTGGGAGGGCGGCGACAACATCCTGTGCCTGGACGTCCGCCGCGCCATCGAACGCCAGGACGCCCACGAACCGTTCCTAGACCGCCTCACCGAAGCCGTCCAGCAGGCCCCACCCGGCGACGACGCCACCGCCGACCTGGTCACCGACCGCATAGCCCACCTCCGCGAGGCCATAAACAGGTGGCGCGGCCTGGACAGAACCGTGGCCGAGGCACGCCTCTACCCCCTGGCCCAGTACATGGCGGACGTCTACGCAGCGGCACTGCTCCTGGAACAGGCCGGATGGGAACGCGCCGACTCGGGTACAGATCGCAAGGCGCTAGTAGCACGCCTCTACGCTCGTTCTCGTCTAGCCGACACAGGCCCGCTCCGCGCCATCGACGCCCCGGCGGAGGACCAGGAACGCTTCAAGGACCTGACCGACGGCGCCCTGATCGACACCCGCGACTGACCGGGAGGCCCAGGTGGCGGTGCGGACCGAACGGAACGGCCCGGTGACCACCGTGGTCATGTCCCGCCCCGAGACCCGCAACGCCATCGACGGTCCGACGGCCCGCGACCTGGCCGCCGCCTTCCGAGCCTTCGATGCAGACAAAAGCGCGAGCGTGGCAGTCCTATGGGGCGACGGCGGGACGTTCTGCTCCGGCGCCGACCTGACCTCGATCGGCACCGAGACGTCCCCACGCGTCGACCCGCCCCCGGCAGACGGCCCACTCGGCTGCACCCGCCTACGCCTGTCCAAGCCGGTGATAGCGGCCGTAGCCGGGCACGCCGTAGCAGGCGGGCTGGAACTCGCACTCTGGTGCGACCTACGCGTCGTCGAGGACGACGCGACGTTCGGCGTCTACTGCCGCCGCTGGGGCGTCCCCCTGGTGGACGGCGGGACGTTCCGGCTCCCCAGGCTGATCGGCACGAGCCGCGCCATGGACCTGATCCTCACGGGCCGCCCGGTGACCGCCGCAGAAGCGTTCGACATCGGCTTGGCGAACCGCCTCGTCCCACCCGGAGAGTCGCGGCGCGCCGCCGAAGAACTGGCGGCCGAACTGGCCGCTCTCCCTCAAACATGCCTGCGCAACGACCGCCTGTCCGTCCTGGACACGGAGGGCTTGCCGGACGACGAGGCGATCGCCGTCGAGTACCGGCACGGCCTCGGATCGCTGGACGACGCGGTCAAGGGCGCCGCCAGATTCACGGAACGCCGTGGCCCAGGCGAGTAAGTTGATCATTACCGGAGTGATGCTCGAACCGACCCAGGAGCCGACGCGTGACGCTCACCGTGGACGAAGCCGGACTCGCGATCGCCGACCCGAAGACCTACGCCGACGACCGTCGCCTGCACGAGGCGCTCGCGCTGCTGCGCCGCGAGTCCCCGGTGCATCGCGTCGAAGCGCCCGGCTACAACCCGTTCTGGGCCGTCACCAAGCATGAGGACATCATGGAGGTCGAACGGAACCACGACCGGTTCCTGAACGCCCCGCGCCCCCTCCTCGCCACCGCCCGCTTCGACGAGTTGAACCGCCAGCGCGCTCAGGACGGCATCGCCCTGCGCACCCTCGTCCACATGGACGACCCGGACCACCGCGTCTTCCGCGCGGTCGGCGCCGACTGGTTCCGGCCCCGGGCGATGCGCGACCTGGAGCCCCGCATCCGCGAACTCGCCCGCCGCTACGTCGACCGGATGGCCGAGGCGGGCGGCGAATGTGACTTCGCGCAAGAGATCGCCGCGAATTTCCCACTGTACGTGATCCTCTCGCTGCTGGGGCTCCCCGAGAGCGACTTCGACCGGATGCTGAAGCTCACGCAAGAACTGTTCGGCGGCGACGACGATGAGTACCGGCGCGGCGCGTCCGAGGAGGAGAAACTCGAGGTCCTGCTCGACTTCTTCGCCTACTTCCAAGAACTGACGAAAGAACGCCGGAAGAACCCGACCGGCGACCTCGCATCCGCGATCGCCAACGCACGCGTGTTCGGCGAGCCGCTGAACGACTTCGACACCGCGTCCTACTACGTCATCGTCGCGACGGCCGGGCACGACACCACCAGCGCCACGATCACCGGCGGCCTGCACGCGCTGATCGAACACCCCGACCAGCTCGGCCGCCTCCGCGAGCACCCCGAACTGATGCCGCTGGCCGTGGACGAGATGATCCGCTGGGTCACGCCGGTCAAAGAGTTCATGCGCACCGCCGTCCACGACACCGAACTGCATGGCGTCCAGATCCGCGAGGGCGACTCGCTGCTGCTCTCCTACCCGTCCGCGAACCGCGACGAGGACGTCTTCGACGACCCGTTCCGCTTCGACGTAGGCCGCGACCCGAACAAACACCTGGCATTCGGATTCGGCGTCCACTACTGCCTAGGCGCAGCGTTGGCCCGCGTAGAACTCCGCGCGTTCTTCGAGGAACTCCTGCCTCGCCTGGAATCCATAGAGCTGGCAGGCGAACCCGTCGGAATCGCAACAACGTTCGTCGGCGGCCTCAAACGACTCCCCGTCCGGTATTCGTTGCGCTAGCGGACGCGGTGCAGCAGCTCCTCGCCCCGACCAAGCCGCCGACAGTTCTCCACCGCAACCGCGAAATACCGATCCCAGGTCTCACGCGTTAGCCAAGCCACATGCGGCATGACGACGACGTTGTCGAGCGCCAGCAGCGGGTTGCCCGCGCCGACGGGCTCACTCTCGAAGACGTCCAGCCCAGCTCCACCCAACCGCCCCGACTCCAGCGCGGCCACCAGCGCGGCTTCATCGATCACCGCCCCGCGCGCCGTATTCACAACAACGGCGCCCGCTGGCAACAACGCAAGCCGTTCAGCGTCCAGTAGATGATGGGTCTCGTCCGTCAACGGCACGTGCACCGAAACAACATCACTTGACCGGAGCAACTCGTCCAGCTCCCGCCAGGCCGGATCGACCCGAGGACGCCGCGACGTGAACAGCACCCGGGCGCCAACCGCCTCCAGCATCCCGCGCAGCAAGGTCGCGATCTCACCACCACCAAGCAGCCCGACCGTCCGCCCGCCGAGCTCCCCGCCCACCAGCCCCCGATCCGCCGGCCACCCCTCGCCCCGCCGCGTCCGCGCATCAAACGGAACGACCCGGCGAAGCACGGCCAGCATCAGCAGCAGACTCGTCTCCGCGACGGCCTGCGCGTTCTGCCCGGGCATGTTCGCCACCGCGATCCCGCGCTCCTCGGCCGCGTCCAGATCGATGGTGTTGACACCCGTCCCGAGCTTCTGGATCAACCGCAACGTGGGCGCCCGATCCATATCGTCAGCCGTCAACGGCCGCAGCACATGCCAGAGGACCTCAGCGTCCGGCAACAACTCATAGAACCGCGCATCGTCCTGCTCCGAGCAACTAACAACATCAAGCCCCGAAGCCTCATGCTCCATGTCAAAGTGCAACAACACCCGCATCACGAACCCCTTCCCACCTTCCAGATCATGACGCATCCCCACAACGGCCACCCAACAGACCAGCGTGGGCACCCTCCACGACCCCGTGCCGCACCGTCTTCGCCACATCCCCCGCACGCCCCTGCCTGCGGCGCGGCTCAAGATAGGCTGATCTTTCAGGTATGGCCGCCGGGGCTGACGATCGTGGGGGCGGGACGATGAACGACCGGCTGATCGAGCTGGAAGTACAGAACTTTCGCAGCCTGCGCAAAATCACCGTGCCACTAGGCCCGCTCAATGTGCTCGTAGGACCGAACGGCGCGGGAAAGACCAACGTGCTGGAAGTCTTCCGCTTCCTCGCCGACGTTATTCGCACAGATCTAGAGCCGGCGCTGGAACTTCGAGGAGGGTTCGATGAACTGGTCTTCTGGGGAGGGCCGAAAGAACCCGCGTCGTTCCGGATCAAGCTGAAGGCGACATGGACGGCGCACAGCAGCCCCAGCGCCCCGGACGAGTACACCCTCCGAGTGGAACGGCGAGCGCAACCCGAGACGAGCCCCTCGCTCAGGCGGCATGAGAACTTCCGGTTCAACCGGCCTCAGGGAGATGGGCAGCGCAGCATCGCCATCTCTGGACAGACGGTGAGCGTCGAGGACATCAGCCGGAACCGGGAGCCCACCAAGGGACACAGCCTCGGGATCCGCCGCCTGAGCAGCGGCCTGTCCACGCTGCCTCGCCTTTCCGATGACGAGGGTGGCAACGAGGTCGCCACTGTGGCAGAGCGTCTCGCGTCATTTCGAGTCTTCGACATCGACGTCGACAGGGCTCGCCGCCCGACCCGCTTCCGGAGATCCGGAATGCTGGAGGACGACGCCTCGAACCTCGCGGATTTCCTGCTTCTCCTGGAGGAGCAGCAACGCCCGGTGCTCGAACAGCTCGTGGAAGACGCGATGGAAGTACTTCCACAACTGGACGGCCTGAGCTTTGAGTATCCGTCGAGGGCCGCAAGCGAAGTCGTCGTGGTTCTTCATGAGAGAGGGTTGCGTAGACCGACGCAATTGGCCGATGCCTCGTACGGCACCATCCGTCTGCTCGGTCTACTGGCCATGCTCTACGACCCCCGTCCCCCCGCTCTCACGTGCGTTGAGGAGATCGACCATGGGCTTCACCCGCAGGCCCTTGAGCTCTTGGTCGAGCGTCTGCGCGAGGCGAGTGTGCGCACGCAGTTCCTGATCGCGACCCACTCACCGGCCTTCGCGGACAGATTGAAGCCGGGCGAACTGCTTGTGTGCGAGCGACTTGACGACGGCTCGTCCGCGATTCCCGCCATCCCGGAGGCCAAGGTCAAGGAGATCGCCGAGAGCAGCGACGACCTCCCGCTTGGACGGCTCTGGTTCTCGGGGGCGCTGGGCGGCTCCCTGTGAGTCGAAAGGCCGGGACAAGGATCCGGGCCACGCGGCGCCCGATCGTCGTACTGGCGGGCGAGGACCGCAATGATCGGCGGTGCCTTCGCATCCTGCTGGAAGCGCACTGCGATGACATGCGTGGTCGGCTGGTAGAGGTCAACGAGCCGGTGAGGCTACTCAAAGTGCCTGCGGCTCGCCTGCCGCAGAGGATCTCCGACCTGGCGCGATTAGTGCGAGCGCGAGCCGTCGCCGAGGGGGCCGAGCTAGCCTGCGTCTTCGTCCACGAGGATCTCGACGGCACTGACGGTGACGCTTATCCCGAGATCCATCACCGGGTGCAGGAAGCACTGCGCGCGGAGCTGGGCAACGTCCACTACGTGCTGGCCGTCGAGGAAATGGAGGCTTGGCTGCTCCTGTTTCCCGATGCGTTGTCCGACCTGGTCGGCTCATGGAAGGTCCCGGCGAAGTACCGGGGAAAGGACACAGGTCGGCTGGCGGACCCCAAGGGGATCCTGATGCGGGAGGTCTCCAAAGGAGGACGGCGCTACCGGGAGTCGGATGCGCCTGCCGTCTTGGAGAAGGCCATAACGCTGGAGCTCCTCCGCGACCCAGTTGGCTCCAACCGCTCGTGGACGCGATTCGGCACGGACATCGAGACCTGCTGCCGCGATCACCTCAAGCAGCCGACGAAGCGAAAGTGACCAGCGCAGGCATACAGCCGCTTCTCAGGAAGCTGACCATCCCTGCTCGGTCAACTGGCCACGGACCAGATCAGCGATAGCTCGCATCTCTTCGGCGCCGTCCGCGTGGTCGAGGCTCTCTTCAACGGCAGCCCATTCATCCAGAACAGAGACGACCAACGCCCATTGCGAGCCCTCCAAGACCATCGTCGACATCTGTCCTGGGGTCGGCCAAGTCAGGAAGCCCGTCACGTCCCGCGGCCAACCCGGGATCTGGTCCCATCCGGCCTGGCGGATGCTGGAGCCGAGGTCGACCACGCCCCTCGGATCGCCGTCCTGGGCCTCTGTGATCACTTCGTTGTCCATGGTGCCGTCGATGACCAGCCACTGCCGAGTCTCCATGCGCACCTGGTAGCCGGCTTCTTCACGTGATGGGCTCACAACGATGATCGTCGCGGGTCGCTCCCAACGGAGCAACAGCCAACAAAGCTTGACAAGCTGCAGGGCGGGCAATGGTCTAATCGGTGATCCCGGCGTAGGCGATCACCTTCCTGGGGCGCAGCCGGACGACGATCTCGCCGGGCACCCCGTTGCGCTTGCCGAACTCCTCGGCCTGGTCCGGTCCCGCGTACCGGGCGCCGGCCCGGGTGGCGACATCGATCAGCTCGTCCGGGTCCTCACTCAAGGTCACTTCGCCGCGGGCCTCGACGTAGGCGAAGGGCGGGGCGTCGTCGTCGACACACAGCGCCGCGCGCGGATTACGCCGCAGGTTGCGCGCCTTGACCGTTCCGCCGTTGGTGGTGAACGCGAACACTTCGCCGTCGAAGACGTACCAGACGGGAGTGATGTGCGGTGCGCCGTCGGGCCCGACCGTCGAGAACTTCCCCGTGCGGGCCCCGCGCGTGACGAAGTCGTGCCACTCCTGTGTCGACATGGTGTGCATGGACATCCCCTTTCCCTCGATGCGCCCGGCGCCGGTTCTGCGGAGCGGGTCCGTGGCCGCTCACCCGGCCCCGGAGCGGCGGCGGGCGGGCACTGACGCCGCGACCAGGTCATAGGAGTGCGCGACCAGGTCCTTGACCAGCGTGGGGGTGATTTCCTGGCCCGCGGCCAGAGAGATCCAGTGCTTCTTGTTCAGGTACCGGCCCGCCATGATCGATTCGTGCCGTCGCCGCAGGGACCGCGCATGCTCGGGCTCGGCCTTCACGGTGATGATCTGCTCATGCGGGTCGTCGGTGACGATGAGGAAGACCTTCCCCGCCACCTTGTAGACGTCCAGCTTGTCGGTGAACGGCCGACCGTGGCTGACGCCGGGAAGCCCGCCCGCCGTGCTGCGGGCCAGGCGCTGAAGCCGGTTTCCGGTGATGGCCATGGCCGCCTCACCCGGTGCCGAACCGCAGAGCATTCCCGTTCAACGCAGCAACCTCCTCGGCGGTCCGTAAGTACGGGCGCGCGACACCGCACGCGCCACTGCCCACCCTCAGCCCGGCTCCCTCACCGAACGCTTCAACAGGCATTTCGTGCGACTTCAGCCCCCTACCCGCCTGTGGGCGCATCCGTACGGGAAGCAGTCATGCGTGCGCAAAGAATCCGCCAGCGCTCAGACCGGGCGACCCGCAGTCAACGCGCCGGAGTCCGGCACCGCCGCCCGACCGTCCCACCGCGCCAGCTACAACGACACCCTTGCCCAACTGATCGACACCCCTGGCGGCGCGGCCGGACGCACCTCCGCCGAACTTCAGGCTTGATCGCCGACGTTGGCGGCGGCCTTTGGCTCGCGTGGCCTTCTGATTTAGCGCGGCTTGGGTAGGTCGAAAGTTCCGGGGTCGGCCAGCCGCTGCATCGCCTGGCTGGACACGTTGGCGACCTGGTCGAAGTCGCGGTCGTAGTGCATGAGAGTGACGTCATGCAGGTCCGCGGTTGCAGCGACAAGCAGGTCAAGGGGGCTGGGAGCGCGGTGTTGCCCGCGGGTCGTCAGTTCCGCCTGAACCGCCAGAGCGCGCTCATGGCCCAGGTCGGACCGGACAGCACAGAGCCCCCGACCGCCGTCTGGTCGAGGGCTCGTCGAGTAGTACGCGGGTCAGGTCGGGTCGTGGTGGCCGTTCTTGATTTGGCGGGTGAGGGCGTGCCATGCGGTGGGGGCGAGGGTGAGCTTGGGGCCGTGCGGGTCCTTGGAGTCTCGAACACCGATGTTGCGTTGCAGCCCTGCAACTTCGACGCAGTCACTCTGGCTGCCGCTGCTTCCACTACGGGTTGACTTGCGCCAGATGGGAGTCACTGAAAGCCCTCCATAACTTGCCTTATGCGCTCAAGGGACGCATCAGCGTCCATAGCTCGATCACTGATGCGGTCGAACCGTACTCGGAAGGAGCGTACATCCGCCGCATCCTGGACCAGCCTCCCCTCCTCGGCGGCCTCGATGTAGGCCGAGTCCACGCCGTCCACAGTCATGATCTTGAACGATCCGTCCCGTCCCACGTGGGCGCCTTTGGCCTTGGGGACGATCCGGATCGTGATGTTCGGGAGCGCGGCGAGCTCCAGGAGGCGGGCGAGCTGCTCGCGCATGATCTCGGGCGAGCCGACGGGCTGCGTGATGACGCCCTCGTCGAGGATCACCCGCAGGAGCGGCGGCGGATCGTTCTTTAGGCATTCCTGCCGCTTCATGCGCTTCGCGACTCGCGCGTCGATGTCCAGGAATCCGGCCGCCGACACCTGAGCTCGCGTGTAGCCCTCGGTCTGAAGCAATCCGGGAACCCATAGGGCTTCCCATATCCGCTGTTCAGACGCCCGCTCTTCGAGATCGAGATACGCCTGGAACCACTCGCGGTCGTGGCCCTCTTTGGCGAAGCGGACGAGCGTCACGAAGAGCTCGCCCGTGTTCCACGCGTCGTCGGCCACGCGCGCGAGCTCCTCGGTGAGCTTGATCTCTCCCAGCTCAAGTCGCGAAACAGTAGAGCGATCGCGATCGAAGAGCAGAGCGAGATCTCCACCTGAGAGCCCTCGCTCATCACGGTGTCTGCGCAGTTGAACGGCAATGAGACTCCACAGGGAGTCCGCTGGATTCGGTGACTCTCGACGTGGCATCGGTGACCCTCCGAACTTGCGTCTGTTGCGCGAACCTTCCGAAGGTAACCCGAGAGGCGCATCCTTGTCCGTGGAACGAGGCGACCGACACCAGTCAGGAGTCCGGAGATGCAAGCCCCCGCGTCGCGCACGCACCTTGATGACCAGGCCCTTGCCCGGCTTCGGGCGGAATTTGTCGGATATCGGTTCTGGCGGGCCGTGCGGGTGGACGGGTCGCTCGGGGAGTGGGTGGCGAGCCTGCATGACCCGGCGGCGGGGGTCGACCCGACCGTCATGTGCCCCACGGCCGAGGAACTGCGCGCGGCGCTGGTCAAGGAGGGTCAGCGCGCCGAGATGCGCGCGAGGTTCCGGTGACGCGCGGAGGTGCCGTGAGGCTCCGCGTTGGTCGCCGGTTCCGGGGCCGCTGGTCATAGGCCGGCGGGCCCGGAAGCGCGGGCGGTGCACTCCGTCCCCCCGGGTGCACCGTCCGCGTTCCGCCGCCGAGAAGACGAGCACACAGTGAGGTGAACCGATGAGTTTCGACAAGGGACGGCACGCGGGGGCCGTGGACGCGCCGCCGCGCAACGAGCGGCGCGAGTACCTCTCCGCGTTGCACGAGGGCGTGCGGACTCACCCGGAGTTGGCGGGCGGGCTAATCGAGCGGCGCGGCGTGAGCTGGGTGAGCGTCGTCCGGTACGGCGGTCCGCGCCGGACGGCCGAGATCGGCTGCGACTTCCGTGACGGCGGGTGGTGGTTCTGCTGGGCGGCTGGCGGCCACGCCTTCGCCTCCGCGTCCGACATCGCCGGTGCGCTCGACGCGATCACGCGCGAGCTCGCGGAGGTGGACGGGCATCTCCCCAGACTCCGCACTCCGGGCCAAAAGGCGCGCACCTGGAGCGGCGGCATCAACCACGAGGCGCGCGCCGCTGGAGGGCACGTGACCATCACCGCTGACCGGGCCGCCAGTTCGTCCCGCTCGAGGTGTGGAACCTCCTGGCCTAGAACCTGCGGCGCTACCACCGCGTCACGCTCGGCTACGCCGAGCGGATGCTGGGGCAGGCGCTGGTCTTTCTGAAGGCGCAGGCGGAGATCGTGCGGGCTCGGCGGGAGGGGCGGGTGTGGGAGCGGATCGTGGCGACCTCGCCCGTGGGCCCGGCATGGCACGCGTTCATGCTGCGGTCGCAGGCCTACGGCGCGTTGCGCGAGGAGCGCGCGGGTGAGTACATCCACCACGTGCCCTTCCAGGACGAGGCCATGGTGAGCGGTGAGGAGCGGGCGGTGCGTGCGCTGCGGGCGATCGAGACGGGGTGCTGGCCGTGCTCGGGACGGACGGGACCTGTCACTGAGCACGACGACGGGCGTCCCCTCGCCCGCTGCGGGGGGTGGGCGAGGGGCGTGACGGCGGGGTTCGTCCTGGCAGGGAGCGTGTGGCTCAGGGGCACGGCTTCCATTTGAGGTGATAGATCTGCTTGATGCTGCCGTCGAAGGAGCTCATGGAGGCGGAGTTGACCTTGAGCTTGTCGAATCCCGGGAGGACTCGCAGTTCCGTGGTGATGTCGAGCGCCGGCTCCGTGCCGCACTGTTGCCACACGAGCTGGGACGCCGTGTCGGTGAACTGGAAGTTGTCGTCATAGACGCCGCGAGCTTCGTGGGTCTTCAATTCGTTCTGCGGGCCGTCCTGGAAGTTGTGGTTGGTCTTGAGGATGGCCCGCGCGCCGGACTGAAGCTGGAAGGTCCCGCGGTAGTCCGTTTGCGAGATGGCGTAGGAATAGCCCTTTCGGAAGTTCATGTCCAGTCTGAGCCGACAGTCCCTCAGCCCGTCGGCGGGCTTTGAGGAACCGCCCGCATGGGCCGTGTAGTCGGCGAAAGTGAGGGAGAAGCTTTCGAAGTCGTCCGCCATCCGCGCCGCGACGGTGCCGCCCTCGCACCCGGAGCCGCTCTGGCTCAGGATCTTGATCTCGATGGGCGGGAAACTCGTCGGCGCGGACGCGGCGGCCGGTGTGAGGGACGCGGCGGTCAGCGCGAGCGCGGCGGCGGCCACGGCCGGAAGTGCGATCCCTTTGTGCATGCGATTCTCTTTCCCGGGGTTGATCTGCTTGGTGCAGCGGTGTTCGCCAGGCATCACCGCCGTGCTGCGGGTACGGTCGGTGAGCCCCCGATACGCGTTGTGGCCACCCAGGACGGGCCAGGTCGCGGTTCTGGTCGCCACTAGGGCGGCCGGCGGATTCCTGTGTCTGTCCACTGTCGACCTCCAAGGGCCGGGGGTGCCGACGCGGGCACAGAATGCAACCATTGATCATCCGCCGGATGAAGCAACTGTTGATCGGCTTGGCGGGGAAGTCAAGATAAAACAGCGGGCAAAGACGTCCACGAATGTCCACGGCATGTGTCCGCGCAGGTCAGTGCGCGGGTGTCCACTAAGGAGGACAACGACCTGTGGACACCGTTTCCGGTCCGGGCCCGGAGAACATTACGACGGTCGAGGAATTCAAGGCTCAGTTGCGTGCCCTGAAGGCGTGGTCGGGGCTTCATTCCGGGAACTCGAGCGGCGCGCTCGCCTGGCGGGCGACACGTTGCTTTGCAGCACCGGTGAGGCAATGGTCACTTCACGTCGCCGCAACCTGCCTCGCGAGGAGCAGGTCGACTTCCGCCACTGGTCCTGCAAGCCGTAGGCCGCCGCCACGATCGGCCCGCTTCGTTATCGTGGTGATCATGACGCTGCCGCCGTGGCCTGAGGTTCCGATCGTGCAGGCTCCGATGGCGGGCGGGCCGTCCACTCCGGCCTTGGCCGCTGCCGTGTCGGACGCGGGCGGTCTCGGGTTCCTCGCCGCCGGATACAAGACCGTCGAGGCGATGCGGGCCGACATCGCGGCGACGCGGGAGCTGACGTCCCGGCCGTTCGGGATGAACGTCTTCATGCCGCCGGACGACGAGATCGACCCCGCCGCCGTTGCCGCCTACCGCGATCGGCTCCTCCCTGACGCCGAGCGCCTGGGTGTCTCGCCGGGCATTCCCGCCGCCCGTGACGACGGCTACGAGGCAAAGGTCGCCGCTCTGCTGGCCGACCCTCCGGCGTTCGTGAGCTTCACGTTCGGCTGCCCGTCCGCGGACCTCATCGGGGCCTTCCAGGACAGCGGCGCCGTGGTGATCGTCACCGTGACCGGCGTTGAGGAGGCCCGGCAGGCTTCGGCCGCCGATGTGCTGTGTGTTCAGGGGGCGGAGGCGGGTGGGCATCAGGGTTCCTTCACCAACACGTTGGGTGATCCTGTGCCGTTGCGCACTCTGCTTCAGGACGTTCTCGCCGTCTCGGGCCAGCCGCTCATCGCGACGGGTGGGCTGGGGACGGCCGAGGACGTCGCCGACGTCCTGGGGCTCGGGGCTGCGGCCGCGCAGTTGGGGACGGTGTTCGTGCGGTGTCCGGAGAGTGGCGCGAGTGCCGTCCACAAGTCGGCGCTGGCCGATCCGCGCTTCACCTCGACGGCCATGACCAGGGCGTTCAGCGGACGGCCCGCGCGCGGCCTCGTCAACCGGTTCCTTACCGAGCATTCCGCGTATGCGCCCGCCGCCTACCCCGACGTCCATTACGTCACCTCGCCGTTGCGCAAGGCGTCCGCTGCGGCGGGTGATCCCGATGGGGTCAATCTGTGGGCCGGGGAGTCCTTCCGGAACGCGGCCGAGACCCCGGCCGGTCAGCTCGTCGCGGCCTTGTCAGGGGGCTGACGCGCTTCGTTGCCCCAGTTCCAGAGTGCCTGGAGGACAGGGCCAAGCGCGCGGCCGTGCGGGGTCAGGGCGTAGCGCGTGCGTGGTGGCCACCCTGGTTCTCGCCGGCGGTCCAAGACACCGGACTGGACGAGGTGCGCCAGGCGGTCGGTCAGGACCTTGTCCGAGAGCGTGGGCAGGGCCTGGCGTAGTTCGCTGAAGGAATGGTCGTGGCGGAGAAGCTCCCGGACGACGAGGGTCGTCCAGCGTCCGCGCAGGGCGTCCAGGGTGATCTCTACCGGGCAGGACGGGCTCGGCTCGGCGACGTCCGCCCGGGGATCGGCGGGCAGACCCGGGCGGCCAACCGTTTGGTTAGTCACGAAGCGGCCTCCTAGCGTCCGGGGCAGTGCCATCCCTGTCTACCGCGAAGGATCACCATGCGCCCACTTGCCGACCGGCCCGACGACGTCCCCGCGGTGTTCGCGGAGCGGTTCAACGGTGGTGATCCCGCCGCGCTGGCCGAGGTGTACGAGGACGGTGCCGTGTTCGTCCCGGAGCCGGGGACGCCGCTCACCGGAGCGGCCGCCCACGCCGCGAACGTGCAGTTCATGGACCTGGGAGTGCCGATCAGGGTGAATCCCCGGCACGTCTATACCGCCGGAGATCTCGCGCTGCTGATCGTCGACTGGGTAATCGACGGCGTGGACCGTGCCGGGCACGCCGTTCATATCGAGGGCACGGCCACCGACGTCGCTCGCCGTGGATCCGACGGCCATTGGCGGTACGTCATTGACAATCCCTTCGGCTGTGCCCGGTCCGGCCGGCCGGCATAGCCCATGAGGTCGGTTTAGAGGTCTTCCAGGTCCGGAATGACGCCGCTACTCTGCTACTGGCGTCCAATGCCGGTTTTGTGCCAAGCGCTTGGGAGAGTTCCGTCAGGGACTTTGTGTCTGGCCCTCCACCGGCTCCTCAGTGCCCCCCGTCCTGCCGAGGAGTCCCGTGAAACACCACCCCCCCAAGCGTTTCAACTTCATGCACAGACGATGGTCGGCGCTCACCGCCGCCCTGGCCTCGGTGGCCACGGCGATCCTGCTGTCGGCCGTCGCGCTGGTCGTGTTGTCGGCGCCCTCGTCCGCCCAGCCGTCCCTGGCCGCCGCCTGCACCTACCCCGCGTGGAGCGAGGGCAACGCCTACACGGCCGGGACAAAGGTCTCCTACAGCGGCCGCGGCTACGAGTCCCTCGTCTCCCACACCGCCTACAGGGGCGCCAACTGGAACCCGGCCGCCACCCCCACCCTGTGGCGTGACCTCGGCGCCTGCGAGGACTCGCAGACCACCCCGCCCACCACCCCGACCACGACGCCTCCCACCACCACGCCGCCCACCGAGGGCGAGCCGACCTGCGCCCTCAAGGGCAAGCCCGCCGGCAAGGTGCTGCAGGGCTACTGGGAGAACTGGGACGGCGCGTCCAACGGCGTCCACCCGCCGTTCGGCTGGAGCCCGATCGAGAACCCGATCTTCAAGCAGCACGGCTACAACGTCTACAACGCGGCGTTCCCCGTGATCCGCTCTGACGGCACCGTCCTCTGGGAGGACGGCATGGACAACACGGTGAAGGTCGCCACCCCCGAGCAGATGTGCGCGGCCAAGGAAGCCGGCGCGACGATCCTGATGTCGATCGGCGGCGCGACCGCCGGCATCGACCTCGGCTCCCGCAGCGTCGCCGACCGGTTCATCGAGACGATCGTGCCGATCCTGAAGAAGTACAACTTCGACGGCATCGACATCGACATCGAGACCGGCCTGACCGGCTCGGGCAGCCCGGCCACGCCGTCCACGTCCCAGGCCAACCTGATCCACATCATCGACGGCGTGCTCGCCGCGATGCCGGCCAACTTCGGCCTCACCATGGCGCCGGAGACCGCGTACGTGACCGGCGGCAGCGTCACCTACGGCTCCATCTGGGGCGCGTACCTGCCGATCATCAAGAAGTACGCCGACAACGGCCGCCTCTGGTGGCTGAACATGCAGTACTACAACGGCAGCATGTACGGCTGCTCCGGCGACTCCTACTCGGCCGGGACGGTCGAGGGCTTCGTCAAGCAGACCGAGTGCCTGAACAAGGGCCTCGTGATCCAAGGCGTCACCATCAAGGTGCCCTACGACAAGCAGGCCCCGGGCCTGCCCGCGCAGCCGGGCGCCGGCGGCGGGTACATGTCGACGAGCCTGGTCAGCCAGGCATGGAACAGCTTCAACGGGCAGCTCAAGGGCCTGATGACCTGGTCCATGAACTGGGACGGCTCGAAGAACTGGACCTTCGGCGACAACGTGAAGAGGCTCCAGGGCCGCTAGCGGTTCAACCCTCGCAGTGACGGGCCCGGCGGTACCCACCGCCGGGCCCGTCCCGCGTCCGCCTCGACCTTTGGCAGGGCCGGGCGGCTTGACCCATGGTGGGCTCGGCCGCTTGGCCTTGAGCACGGCGGCTTGACCTTGACGCCGGTGTGAAGGGATACCGTCGCAATCGGGCATAGCGGTCGCGGAGTGAGCGAGGAGGGGCCGATGCGGATCGGGGAGCTGGCCGCCCGCGCCGGAGTGAGCACCCGCACCCTGCGCTACTACGAGCAGCAGGGGCTGCTGCCCGCGCGGCGCGCCGCCAACGGCTACCGGCAGTACGAGGAGTCGGACGTCCGGCTCGTCGCGGAGATCCGCTCGCTGCTGGCGGCCGGTTTCACGCTGGACGACACCCGCCCGTTCGTCGACTGCCTCCGCGCCGGGCACCGCGACGGTGCCGCCTGCCCCGAATCGGTCGCGGTCTACCAGCGCAAACTCGCCGAGATCGACGGCGACATCCGCGCGCTGATCCGCCGCCGCGCCGACATTTCCGACCAGATGGCCCGGGCCTGCCCGGGCTGCCTGCTCACCCGGGAGGGGACGAATGATCAACCTGACGGCGGAGGACTTCGACGCTCGCGTGCTCCACGCCGAGAAGCCGGTACTGGTCGAATTCTGGGCGGACTGGTGCCCGCCATGCAGGATGATCGCACCGATCCTTGAGCAGATCGAGGCGGAGCACGGCGACCGCCTGACGGTCGCGAAACTCAATGGCGACGACCATCCCGAAATCGTGGCCCGGTATGGCGTGATGGGCTTCCCGACGCTGAACCTCTACCGGGACGGGGAAGTCGTCCGGCAGATCGTCGGAGCCAAGCCCAAGCGGCTCCTTCTCGCCGACCTGGAAGGCCATTTCTGACGCGCTGTGCAAGGCTCGTGATCGTGAACCACGACGACACCCGCCAGGGCTACGACACCGTCGCCGAATCGTACGCCGCGAGATTCCGTGACGAACTCGCCGCCAAACCGCTCGACCGTGCCCTGCTCGCGTCCCTCATCGAACAAACGGCCCCTGACGCCCCTGTTGCCGACCTCGGCTGCGGCCCAGGGCACATAGCGGCCTGGCTCAGCGAAAGAGGCGCGAAGAGTGTAGGAATCGACCTCTCCGCGGCGATGGTCTCGACCGGACGTCGCGAGCACCCGAACGTGGAGTTCCGCGTGGGCGACCTGCTCGAACTGCCCGCGGCGGACGGCGAGTTCGGCTCGGCCATCGCGTTCTACTCCATCATCCACCTGGCGCCGGCCGAGCTGCCGAGGGCCTTCGCTGAGGTCCGCCGGACGCTCCGTCCCGCAGGGCTGTTCCTTGTCGCCTTCCATGTCGGCACGCACATCCGCCATTTGGACGAGTGGTGGGGCCACAAAGTGAACATCGACTTCCAATTCTTCGAGGCCGCACACGTCGCCGATCTTCTAGAGGACGCAGGATTCAAGGTGGAGATGCGAATGGAACGCGTCCACCATCCCGACGAGGTGGAAACCCGCCGCGCCTACCTCCTCGCCCGCCGCGCCTGATCCGTGGCCGGCCTGGGCGCCATCTGGGTCGGTGAATACCTGTCTCCCTGCCGCAGATTGCCGGTCCAGAACAAGTGACCACTGGGCCACCCATATAGGGAGAGTGCGACGTTCCCGGGTGGTGGCTACATATGGCCCTTTCGCCACTGTCAATGCGGACACCCAGTGTAATTGACTGACTGCACACGGAATTCGGCCTGGTCATGACCGGCCGGAATCCGGGCACGCGAGTCGATCACCCCCACCCAAGGAGCCGCCATGTCCATGGCAGCATGCGCGCGAACCCCGTCCAGAACCATCCTCGGCGCCCTCGCCCTGGCCGCGTCCGGGCTGGTCGCAGCCCCCGCACCCGCGGCCCACGCCCAGGACGTCGACCTGGTCTGCACCGCCACGTTCCAGTTCAACTTCACCCCGGCGCTGGACTTCAACACCGTCGACGCGGACGGCAACGCCACGATCGTCAGCTGCCAGTCCCCGAACGGTAGCCGGCCGGAGCTGCTGTCGGGCCAGGTCAACGGAACGCCCGGGGCGGTGGCCGAGGGCTGCGCCCCGTTGCCGCTGCAGATCGGGGGCGAAGCGGCGATCGAGTGGAACACTGGGGGCACCAGCGAGCTCACGTTCGAGATCAGTACCGACCCCACCAGCGGGGACCTCGGCTTGTCGGCCCAGGTCGACGGCGGCGTGATGGCCGGGGACACCATCACCGCCGTGCCCGTGATCGTCAGCCAGGACGGCCTCTGCGGACTCGGCGGCGTGCGAAGTTTCACGGCGAACGCCGCCGTGGTGACCTTCACCAACTGAGCCATCCCCGTGGCCCCGCGCCGTCCACCAGCGACCTCCCGCTCACGCTGCTGGATCCCGGCGCGGTCGAGCCTCACGCCTCACGGAACGAACTCCTCTCAGGCGTGCGCCGGGTCCGCCCTGCCTCTCCTCATGGCGGACCCGGCGAACGCCGCGAACCGGAGCGGGAGGTGGCATTCTGGGCGATGTGAGTGATCTTGATCGTGTTCGGCTGCGGCTCGATCGGATTCGCGCCGCGATCGGCGACATCGACCCGGTTTTCCTCGACACGCCCGCGCTGGAGTGCGCGACGCTCGGCCGGGCGCTCGGCTGCTCGCTGACGCTGAAGATCGAGACGCTCAATCCGGTGCGCAGCTTCAAAGGGCGCGGCACGGAAACGGTGGTGGCCGCGGCCCGCGCGAAGGGCGCGTCGCGGATGGTGTGCGCGAGCGCCGGGAACCTCGGGCAGGCGCTGGCCTACAGCGGCTCGCGCCGGGGCCTGGACGTCACCGTCGTCGCGGCGACCACCGCCAACCCGCTCAAGCTGCGCCGGATCGCCGACCTCGGCGCGCGGGTGCGGCTCGAAGGCGAGGACATCGAGGACGCCCGCCTGCTGGCACGCGAGATCGCGGAGACCGATGGCGCCTACCTGGTCGAG
Organism: Actinomadura sp. 3N508; assembly: GCF_044326375.1. NCBI lineage: Bacteria > Bacillati > Actinomycetota > Actinomycetes > Streptosporangiales > Thermomonosporaceae > Actinomadura > Actinomadura sp. 3N508. The sequence continues at coordinate 889,125 of NZ_JBIRAX010000002.1, read as the reverse complement.
GACAGCTTGGACCTGGCGACCTGCGAAGGCGCCGCGACCATCGGCCTTGAGCTCGTCCGGGACGATCCGGCGCTCGACGTCGTGCTCGTGGCCCTCGGCGGCGGAGCGATGGCCAGCGGGGTGGGCTACGTCCTGCGCTCGCTCGCCGGTCACGCGCAGGTGATCGGAATCCAGCCCGCCGGAGCGCCCGCGATGTCGCTGTCGTGGCGGCGGGGCACGGTCGTCGAGACCGACCGCATCGAGACCATCGCGGACGGTGTCGCGGGGCGCTGCCCCATCCCCGAGGTGCTGGACGACCTGCTCGTCGTCCTCGACGACGTGGCGCTCGTGGGCGAGGACTCGATCAAGGCCGGCATGCGCGCGCTCCACGAGCACGCGGGCCTCGTCGTCGAACCATCTGCCGCGCTCGGGGTCGCCGCCGTCCTGGAGCAGCCCGAGCGGTTCGCCGGACGCCGCGTCACCACCATCCTGTGCGGAAGCAACGTAGAACCCGCCGATTTCGCCCGATGGGTGCTGGAACCATCCGCAAGCACCGGCCGCCGATGACCCGCCAGGACCGAACGCCCGGCGATTTGCTCGACGAACACCGTTCGTCCTACAGTGACGATCACTTCGACGAGACGCTCTCCAGAAGGACGCCGCAACGCGGGAGCGTCCCACCTCCCTGAGGTGTCGGAGGGGCGGCAGCAGTCTTTGTCGACCCTTCCCCCCGGAGGTTCTGCTCATGAACGTCGGTATCGGCCTGCCCATCGGAGACCCGGCCGTCCTGCTCGACTGGGCGCGGCGCGCCGACGCCGGACCCTTCAACACGCTCGGCCTGCTCGACCGGCTCGTCTTCCACAACCCCGAACCCCTGGTCGCGCTCGCCGTCCTGGCGGGCGCCACCTCTCGCGTCCGCGTCCAGACGGAAGTGCTGCTCGCCCCGCTGCGCGAGCCCGCCCTGCTGGCCAAGCAGGCCGCCACGCTGGACCGGATGACCGGCGGCCGGCTGGTCCTCGGCCTCGGCGTCGGGAGCCGGGACGACGACCACCGGGTCACGGGCGTCGACATCCGCACCCGGGGCCGCCGCCTGGACGAGCAGATGGCGGTGATGCGCCGCATCTGGTCCGGCGAGCGGTACGGCGACGACGTCGGCCCGATCGGCCCCGCCCCGGCCCGTCCCGGCGGCCCCGAGGTGCTCTTCGGCGGCTTCAAGCGCGCCGCACTCGCCCGCGTCGCACGCTGGGGCGACGGATTCCTCGCGGCCGCGGAGCCGTCATGGGCAGGCGGACTGTTCGACACCGTCCGCGCGCTCTGGAAGGAGCACGGCCGCGACGGCGAGCCCCGCCTCGTCGCGCAGGTCAACGTCGCGCTCGGTCCGCAGGACGTGATCGACGACGCCCGCGCCAACATGCACATGTATTACACGTTCACCGGCATGCCCGAACGGATGGTCGCCGGAATGCTCACGACCCCCGCCCAGATCCGTGACGCCGTCGCCGCCTTCGCCGACCTGGGCGCCGACGAGGTCATGCTCTACTGCTACGGCCTCGACCCCACCCAGGTGGACCGCCTGGCAGACGTCCTGTAAAGGCCGGAGCGCGTAGGCCAAATGGTCACTGAAGCCCTGGCTGCACGACATCGAGCCCGTCGGCATCTCTCATGGTTCTGTCGGCGTACTCCTGGAAGTGCAGAGCCGGTGAGCTGACAAGCTGAGCATGTTGCGATCCTCGTGCCTAGGAGGTTCCGATGCGTGCAGGCGTCGTGGTCACCGCGCAGCCCGGTGTGGAGGATCTCGCCGTCCAGGCCGAGGAGTTAGGCCTGCACAGTTTCTGGGTCAACGACACCCCGATGGTCCACGGCGACGCCTTCGTCGCGTTGAGCCTGTGCGCGAAGGCCACCAGCCGCATCAGGCTCGGCATCGGCGTGACCTCACCGGCGCTGCGCTCGGCCCCGGCCGCCGCGAGCGCATTGGCCAGTCTCAACGCGCTGGCACCGGGCCGGATCATCTGCGGCGTCGGAACCGGAAACACCGCCCGCCGCACGCTGGGCATGCGCCCGACCACGGCGGCCACGATGGAGACCTTCACAGCCGCCTTGCAGGACCTATGCGCCGGACGCACCATCGAGTACCGCGAAGGCGACCGGGTCCGCGACGTCCGCTTCCTGCACACCGGGACGCAGGCGAACACCGCCGACCCGGTCGAGTTCGTCGTGGCCGCGCTGGGGCCCAAGGCCGCCGCCGTCGCCGGCCGCCGCGGCACCGGCCTGATCTCCTTCGGCCTGCTGGACCCCACCGCCTGGCACGCACTCCACCACGCCCGCAGCAACGCCGCCCGCCACACACCCCACGACCCCGACGCCCGCACGGACTCCTACGTGGTCACCGCGCTGCACATCCTCGGCGAGAACGAGGCCCCCGACAGCGACGCGGCCCGGGACGCCACCGGCCACCTCGTCCTGTCCCTGCTGGCCTTCGCCGCCGACACCGCCGCCGACGCACCCGCTTTCATCGACCAGCTCGGCCCCACAGAACGCGCGACGGTGCGGCGACTACTGGACCGACGCGGCACGACCGCCACCGCACCCGACCGGCACACCAAGCTCTACCGCGACTACCTCGGACGCATCGCACCCCAGGACCGTGACCTGATCCTGCCCTCCCTGATGAACACCCTGGCCCTGGTCGGCACCCCCGACGACCTCCGCGCCCGCATCACCGCCCTGCACCATGCCGGCATCGACGAACTGCTCATCCAGCCAGTGATCGACCCGCCCGCCGAGATGGCCCGGCTGACGAAACTCCTTGCCTACCTTCCCCGCTAGCATCCGCAGGTGATCAATATGGCTGTACGCGGCGATTCGGGTGCCGTCATTGCGCGCGCACGCTGTGGACTTCCATGGACCAACGAGCTCGGCGGCCTCGATCCGGCGGCCTTTCCGATGCTGACGGCACTGCTCCCTTACGCGGACGCGGTCTTCAACGAACGCCAGATACCGGTGCTACTGAAGGAACTGGATCGGCTACCGGACGAGGTGGGCGGCGATTGGGTCGAGGAGACCCGGGAGCTATGCGCCATCGCACTCCAAGCGCCACATCGCTACCTGTGGTTCCTTGGAGACTGACAAAGGGCGCGGTCGTCTTCCCGAATCGTTTGGCGAGGCCCTCGGCCTGGAACGCGTAGCTCATGTCTCGCAGGCTGGCCGTCGCGGCTCACAAACCGCTCACACCGCTCACCTGCTCAGACGGCTCACCCGCCCGCCCCGCTCGCACGGGCCGGTCAGTTCAGGTCGAACTTGACCTTGTCGCCCTCGACCGAGGTGACCTTGATCGTCACGCCGCCCACCTGGGCGCTCTCGCCCACCGCGATCGTCGCCGGGGCCGAGCCGCCGGCGGACACCGTCATGCCCTCGGCGGTGATCTCGGAGACCGTGACGTCCAGGTCGTTGACCTCGATGGACTGACCGGCACCCGACACCGTCACATGGCACTGGCCGTTCCGGCAGGAGTACGAATTGCTCTGGCAGCCGGAGAGCAGGAGCACGGCACCGAGCGTAAGGCCGGCCACAGCGGGAACTGAACGGAACACTGGTCCTCCTCAGGCGAACACCATGTCGGAGGAATAGATGCTTAAATCCCGCCTCCGGTTCGTCAGGGCTGGAGGAGGAAAAGTTTGCGGTCGACGCGGTCCATGGCGCCGCCGCGGCCGAAGACCAGGCCGGTGGCGAAGTCGACGATCTGCTTCGCCTCGGCGTCCGTGACGTCCGTCAGGTCCATGAGGACGGGCATCCCCTTGCGGAAGTAGTGCCCGACGTACAGGACCTCGTTGTAGTTCTGGGGGCGCAGCGACTTGACCACCGTCCCAGTCTGCCCGTCCGCCGCCCTGGGTCAAGTGGTCGCCGCACACGGAATTCGCTCCGAATAGTGGCGGGGACGTGCTGGTCGGACGTGTTTTCCGGTGGCTGGAGTTTCCCTTGGAGAGCAACGGGAAATCTGGCTGCTAGAGGAACGGAGGCGATTGGCATGGAGGTCGTTCTCGAAATGACCCTGCCGAGGAACGCCGAGAGCGCTCCGCTGGTGCGGCACACGCTCGACGCCTCGCTCCGCGGGCTCGGGGTCGCCTCCGAGATCCGTGCCGATATCTCGCTCGCCCTCGGGGAGGCGTGTGCGAACGTCATCCAGCACGCCGCCCACGGTATGGAGTACGAGGTCCGGGCGCGGATGGACGGGACGAGATGCGTCGTCGAGGTCATCGACGGGGGTGTGGCGCGCGGCGAGTCCGAAGCCGCCCAGCCCGAACCCGTCAGCTGGGATGACCCGCAGGGGGCGCTGCTGGCCGAGCACGGGCGGGGTCTACAGCTGATGCGGGCGTTCACGGAGGAGCTGCGCATCGCCGATCGCGTGCACCGCGACGGCGCGATCGTGCATTTTGAGAAGTCGCTGGCGAGCTGACGGAGAGGCCGGGGCGACGGCCCGGACGGCGGGTGAGCCGCCGGGCCGCCGCGCCGTGCGGCCGGCCGTCAGCCGGTGACGGGGAGGTCGCGCTTCACCGGCTCCGGGGCGGGCGCCTCCGGCGGGACCGCGCCGCGCCCGCACATCGCGGACGCGACCCGGACCGTCGACGCCTTCCCGGGCAGCGGCAGCCGGAGCTCCATTGCGGTGACGGCGAGCCGGCCGTCCGCCATGCGCTGCTGCTTGTTGAGGATCAGCGAGGCGCGGCCGAGGCCGTCCACGTCGACCGGGATGGTGGTGTTCGGCGGCGGGGTCGCGTCCAGGCGCTTGCCGGCGAGGGCGGCGCGGGTCAGGTGGGCGGAGCCGCGGCCGCCGTCGCACTCCGCGGACACGGCGCTGGCCAGCAGCTGCGCGGGCGGGACGGCGAGGTGCGCGACGGTCGAGCGGGCGCGGGTCGAGGAGGCGGTGACGTCCAGGGCGGACGCGTTCAGCAGCTTGGTGTGGGCCTCGCGCGCCAGGCTCTTGCTGACCGGCCCGGCGGCGGACGAGACGGCCGGCAGCGGCGGGACGGCGAGCGGGCCGTCCACCGTCAGCCCGTACGCCGAGCCCTCGGGCCGCGGGGCGGCCGGGGCCGTCGCCGGAGCCGCGGCCGTCGCCGGGGCCGCGGTGGCGATCAGGCCGGTGGCCAGCAGGCCGGTGATGGTGAGGCGTCTGTAACTCATGATCGTTCTCCGATTCTCGAGATCTGGGACGGGGCCGGCCGCCGTGTCGTCGGCCGGCCGGCTGTAGCGGGGCTCAGGGGCCGGGCTCAGGCGGTGATCAGCACCGGGGAGCCGAGCGGGACGCGCGATAGCGTCCGGAGCGCGTCCTTCGGCACCCGGATGCAGCCGTGCGTGACGGCCTTGCCGAACACGGAGGCGTCGGGCCAGCCGTGCAGGGCGACGGTGCCGGGACCGCCGCCGAAGGTGTCGAGGGTCGCGGAGTGGGTGCCGAGCGGCAGGACGAGGGGGCTCGGCGTCTTCTTGGCCGGGGCGAGCGTCGCCAGCAGGAACGTCCGGCCCCGGGGCGTCGGGGTCGCAGGGGCGCCGATCGCGACCGTCCAGCGCCCGGCCCGCCGCTCGGACCTGAACAGCGTGAGCCGCCGCTTCGCCAGCTCGACCCGGACGGTGTAGGGCGTGCGCGCGGTGCTCAGCCCGTCGCCGGAGATCCAGCCGCTCGACCCGTTGGGCCTGGACGGCAGCAGCACGCGCCGCCAGGGGCCGGAACTCTCCACGACGGGCACCCAGGTGGGGCCGCCGAGCTGCTCGGCGGGGAGCGTGGCGACGGGGCGCCCGCCGGGACGGTCGAGCACCGGGGTCGGGCCGTCCGGGTGCACGACCAGGCCGTCGGTGGCGCTGCCCGGTGCGGTGTCCTTGGGCGCGCCGGTGACGGTGGTGAACGTGGTCGCCTCGGGGAGCTTGGACGGCGCGCCGCCCGCCGCGCCCGCCGCGCCCTTGCTCCGGGCGTCACCGGCCGTGGACGCGGCGCCGTGGGGTGCGCCTCCGCAGGCGCCGAGCAGCAACAGCACGACGGCGACCGCCGGGACCAAGCGCACGCGCGCCGCCGGGTCCCTCGCGGCCGGAACGGCGCGGCGGGAATGCCGCGGGGCTTTTTGAATCGCCATGAGGCGGGATGTTACTGCTGCTTGGAGAGGGCGCAATGGAAATGGCCGAAATCGAGCCGGCCTCCGCCGCAGAAATGGCGCTATTCTCCGAATTATTGGAAGCTATGCGCACGACGGAAAGGTCTGCGGAAAAGCGGATATTTAGGGACGGCTCAGGCGGGCATGGAGAAGGACCCACCCTCGGAGTCCGGCTTGGAGGCCGCCTCGTGGAACTCGGTGAGCCCCCACAGCAGCGCGGCGCGCGCCGGTGCCGGCATCGAGGCCAGCACGCGGGTCAGCTCCTCGCGCCGGTGCCGCCGCAGCCGGTCGAGCAGCGCCTCGCCGTCCGCGCTCAGCCGGACCGTGACCTCGCGGCGGTCCCGGCCGTGGTCGCGGGTCAGCAGCCCGGACGCCTCCAGCCGGTCGCACAGCCGGCTCGCCGACGACACCAGCGCGCCCAGCTCGCCCGCCAGATTGCTGACGTTGACCGGCCCGCGCTCCAGCACGAACAGCGCGCGGAGCTGCGTCGACGGGACCGGCACATCCGACGCGTTATGGGCACGGGACCACACGTCCATCAGGGTGAACGCGGCATCGTCGAGCGCCGCCGCGGATTCCGCGGCTCCTTCGCCCGACGTCCCCACCATGGCTCCCACTGTTACACACCACGTCGCCCGAAGGCATCCCGCCAGGGCACGCCCGCCGCCCCGGCCGGCGGCGTCCGCCCCCGTCAGGAAGGAGTCAGTGCCGATATGAGCACATATGAGAGACCCGCGGAGAACGAGTTCCGCACCATCGAGCAGGCCATCTGGGCGGCGCCGCCGCACCGGCTGGCCGAGGTCGCCAACGGCCTGGTCGGCCGGTACGCGAACGGGGGCGACGCCGGGATCCTCCTCATCGACTACCGGCAGGCGTTCCTCGTCCCGACCGTCCCGGGGCGCCAGGACGTGCCGGTCGACAACACGCTTCCCGGGCGGGCGTTCGCGTCGCAGCGGATCGCCTGGGAACCGGCGCGCGAGGACGGCGGGCGGCTCGTCCATCTGCCACTGTCCGTGCAGGGCGAACGCCTCGGCGTGCTGACCGTCAGCCTCCCGGACGGCGGGCCCGGCTGGCTGGAGGATTTCGCGATCGTCGTCGCCCGTGCCCTCAAAATGGCGGACCAGGGCACGGACCTGTTCCGGCGCATCCGGCGGCGGACACGGCTGACGCTCGCCGCCGAAATCCAGTGGGAACTGCTGCCCGCCCCGTCCTGCGACGCCGCCGAATTCCACTTCGCGGGGCAGCTGGAACCCGCCTACGCGGTGTGGGGCGACAATTTCGACTGGGCGGCGTCCGAGGAAAGGCTCACGCTGACCGTCAGCAACGGAATGGGCTCGGGAACCGACGCGGCCGTGCTCACCCACCTCGCGATCAGCGCGCTGCGCAACGCGCGGCGGTCCGGTGGCGACCTCGTCGAGCAGGCCGCGCTCGCCGACCAGACGCTGTACGCGCGGCATCGCGGCGAGCGGCACGTGGACACGCTGCTGCTGGACTTCGAGCTCGCGACCGGACGGGTCCGGGCGGTCGACGCGGGCTCACCGCTGATCTTCCGGGTGCGGGGCGGCGCCGCCGAGAGCATCCGGTTCGACGCGCAGATGCCGCTCGGGATGTTCGGCGACACCAGGTACGCGGTCGAGGAGTTCACCGTCGAGCCGGGGGACCGGCTGGTGGTGGTCAGCGACGGGGTGCACGCGGCCCTGTCGCCGTCCGGGGTCCCGTTCGCGCGATCGGCGCTGGCGCGGGCGCTGCGCGCCACCCGGATGCAGGAGCCGCCCGAGGCCGTCCGGACCATGATCCGGTACTTCCTCGACTTCCACGACGACACCGAACCGGCCGACGACGCGGTGATCGTCTGCCTCGACTGGACGGGCCGCGCCGCCGGGCCGGGCGCGGACGAGCCGGGCCGCGCCGACGGACCGGTCAGCGGGGGAGTTTGACCACCGTCACGAAGAAGTCGTCGATCTTGCGGACGACGGAGATGAACTGGTCGAAGTCGACGGGCTTGGTCACGTAGGCGTTGGCGTGCAGGTGATAGCTGCGCAGGATGTCCTCCTCCGCCTCGGAGGTGGTGAGGATGACGACGGGGATGGCCCGCAGGGCGGCGTCCGCCTTGATCTCGCCGAGCACCTCCCGCCCGTCCTTGCGCGGCAGGTTCAGGTCGAGCAGCACCAGGTCGGGACGCGGAGCGTCCGCGTACTCGCCCTCCCGCCGCAGGAACGCCATCGCCTGCTCGCCGTCGTTGACGACGTGCAGCGTGTTGCGGACCTTGTTGTGCTCGAACGCCTCGACGGTCAGCAGCACGTCGCCGGGGTCGTCCTCGACGAGCAGGACCTCTATGGGGTGGGCGGCTTGGTTCATGGGGTGATGTCCCTCATCGGTGTCGTGTCCGTGAGCGGGGCGCCCAGGGCCGCCGCCGGTTTCCGGGGCCGGGCCGGCAGCGTCCAGTGGAAGGTGGTGCCCGAGCCGGTGCCGGTGCCGGTGTCGAGCCAGATCCGGCCGCCGTGATACTCGACGATCTTTTTGCAGAGGGCGAGGCCGATGCCCGTGCCGGTGTACCGGTCGCGCGGGTGCAGCCGCTGGAAGATCAGGAAGATCCGGTCGGCGTGCCGGGGCTCGATGCCGATGCCGTTGTCGGCGCAGCGGAACTCCCACTCGTCCCCGGCCCGCCGGGCGTCGATGGTGATGCGGGGCGGCTCGTCCGGGCGGCGGAACTTGATCGCGTTGACGACGAGGTTCTGGAAGAGCCGGACGAGCTGCGCGCGGTCGCCGGGCACGCTCGGCAGGTCGCCGACGTCGACCCGGGCGCCCGTCTCCTCGCGCGCCGCCTCCAGATCGTCCAGGGCCTGCCGGGCGACGTCGTTGAGGTCGACGGCGTCCGCCAGGTCGCTCGGGCGCCCGGCGCGGGAGAAGCTCAGCAGGTCGTTGATGAGGGCCTGCATGCGCTTGGCGCCGTCGACGGCGAACTCGATGTAGCGGCGCCCGCGCTCGTCGAGCTGATCCCCGTACCGGCGTTCGAGCATCTGGCAGAAGCTCGCGACCTTGCGCAGCGGCTCTTGCAGGTCGTGGCTCGCGACGTAGGCGAACTGCTCCAGCTCGGCGTTGGAGCGGCGCAGCTCCTCCGCCTGCTCGTCCAGCAGCCTGGTCTGCTCGACGGTGGCCCGCCACTCGTCGATGATCCGGTGCCGCATCGCGTCGATGATCGCGGCGAGCTCGTTGATCTCGGACGGGCCCGGGACGTCCAGCGGATGCGCGAAGTCGCCCTGCGCCACGGCGCGGACCCGTCCGGTCAGCGTGGACACGGGCGTCAGGACGGTCCGCCGGATCAGCACGGTCAGCGCGAGCGCGGCCAGCACGACGATGGCCAGCGCGGCGCCGGTCGACCACATCACCGTCGCCGCGCGGGCCCGCAGCCGGTCGGCGGTCCGGTCGTGCAGCCTGGTGAGGGCGGCCTGGAGCGGTGTCATGTCGCCGCGCGCCCGGTCGAGCAGCCGCCGCGACAGCCGGGCCTGCTCGGGCTGGAGGCCCTGCCCGCCGGGGCCGGCCGCGATCCGGTCGGCGAAGGCGTCGCGCCACGCGCGGGAACCGGCGATCGCCGTGTCCAGGAGGCGGACGACCTCCGCGCTGCCGGGCACCCCGGCCAGCAGCCGCCGCATCCGTGCCGCGGACGCCGCCTCCTGCGCGATCGCCGCGCGGTAGTCGGCGAGCCGGTCCGGGCCGCCGTCCAGGGCGTACTCGCGGATGGCCGTATCCTGCGCGGCGACCGCGGCGGAGAGCTGGAACTGCTCCAGCGCCGCCGGGTCGACCCGGTCGATCAGGACGTCCCGCGCCCGGTTGTTCCCGTACAGCGCCGACCCGGTCTGCACGAAGGCGGCCAGCAGGAGCAGCCCGAGGACGAGCGACCCGATCCGGTAGATCTGGACGAGCCGGATCCGGCCCATCCCGCGCCCCTGGGGAACGTCCGCCGCCGGCAACACGATGGCCGGCCCACCGGTCCCCGGCGGTCCCGGCCGCGTCCCGGGCTCCGGCGGCGGTGCGCCTCCTGCGGGGTCGTCGGAAGGCATCAGCCGTCTCCGCGGCTCAGCAGCAGGACCGCCAGGTCGTCGGACAGGACGCCGCCGTTCAGCCGCTCCGCCTCCGCGATGAGGCCGTCCACGAGCACGTCACCGCGCCGGCCGTCGCCGTGCGCGGCCGTCGCCAGCTCCACCAGGCCGGCCAGGTCGAGGTGCCCGCCGCCGTCGCCCGCGAGCCCCTCGATGAGGCCGTCGGTGTAGAGCAGCAGGCTCCACGAGTCGCCGAGTTCGAGGTCGATGGCGGGCCACTCCACGCCGGGGATCAGGCCGAGCAGCCCGAGCGCGGGGCCGCGCGGCTCGTCCGGGACGGCCGTCACGCCGTCCGGGCCGAAGAACAGCGGGCGCGGATGCCCGGCCCGGTGCAGCCGTGCCGTGCGCCGGTCGGGCGCGATCGTCAGCATGCACACGGTGGTGAAGATCTCCTCGCCCCACCGCTCGTGCTGCAGGACGGCGTCGAGCGTGTCCAGGAGCCGGTCGCCGGTGTGCCCGGCGAGGACGAGCGTCCGCCACGCCATGCGGAGCCGCACCCCGAGCGACGCCTCGTCCGCGCCGTGCCCGCTGACGTCGCCGATCACGACGTGCACGGCGCCGTCGGCGGTCTCGACCGTGTCGTGGAAGTCGCCGCCGAGCAGGGCGCGGTCGCGTCCCGGACGGTAGCGGGTGTGGTGGCGCAACGTCGTGTCGGTGAGGATCGGGACGGGCAGCAGCCCGCGCTCCAGCCGAGCGTTCTCCCTGCTCAGCGCGCGCGCCTCGACGAGCTGCCGCTCCGACTCGTCGGCCCGCTTGCGCTCGATCGCGTAGCTGATCGCCCGGGTGAGCAGCGCGCCGTCCACGTCCTGCTTGACGAGGTAGTCCTGCGCGCCCGCGGCGACGGCCTCCACGCCGACGTGCTCGTCGGCGAGCCCGGTCAGCACCAGCACGGCGGTGGCCGGGGCGTGCCCGCGGACCTGCCGCAGCGCGTCCAGGCCGTTTGCGTCCGGCAGCGACAGGTCGACGATGACGCACTGGATCTCGGGCCGCAGCGCGTCGAGGGCCTCGGCGAGCGTCGTCGCGACCGTGATCCGCACGCCGGGCTGCGCCTCGGCCAGCAGCTCCTCGAACAGGAAGGCGTCGCCCGGATCGTCCTCGACGAGCAGCAGGTGCGGGGACCCGGCGACGCCGAGGAGCCGTTCGGCGCCGCGACTGTGCATCGCGGTCATCTCTCAGCTCCCTTGGCGACGTCGCTTGCCGTTGGGCAAATATTAGAGCGGAAGTTCCCCCCGAAACGGAGCCATGTCGGTCTTAACGTACTTCTCTCGTTCGTCGCTCTGGGGTTCATACGTAACGATGGGCCTCCCCCGGCCACTACCTGGTGACGCGAACACCCGACCCCGGACGGACGGAGAAGCAGGCGGTGGCAGACGAAGCACACGAGGAACGGGAACGGCGCCTCACCGCGATCTACGACGAATGCCGCCAGCGCGTGTGGGCCTACGCGGCCGCCCGCGCCGGCCGGCAGGCCGCGGACGAGGTGGTCAGCGAGACGTTCGCCATCGCGTGGCGGCGGCTCGCCGACGTGCCCGACCCGGCACTGCCGTGGCTGCTCGGCGTCGCGCGGAACGTGCTGCGCGACGGCCACCGGGCAGAGATGCGGCGCGAGTCGTTCACCGCCGAGCTCGGGCGGCGGGCGGCCCGTCCCGCCGGCGACATCGCCGAGGACGTGGCGGAACGCCTCGCCGTCGTCCGCGCGATGGCGGCGCTGCCGGAGGGCGACCGGGAGATTCTGATCCTCGTCGCCTGGCAGGGCCTGACACCGCGCGACGCCGCCCGCGTCGTCGGCTGCTCGCCCGCCGCCCTGCGCGTGCGCCTGCACCGAGCCCGCCGCCGCCTGGCCCGCGCCACCGAGGTCACCGAGGCCACCGATGCCTCGGGCGCGGCCGAGCGGGTCGGGGCGCGTCGGCAGGTGGCGACCATTCAGGAGGAGATGTGATGAACGACGTGCTGCGCACGCTGCGGGAGGCCCGGCCTGCCGAGCTCGACCCTGACGTGCCCGCCGACGCGCGCGTCCGGGAGGCGGAGCTGGCGCGTGCGATGGCCGCCGCGCCCGAGCCGGTGATTGGACGGGGCGCGCGGAGGCGTGTCCGGCCGGTGTGGGGGATCGGGCTGGCGGGCGCGGTGGCCGCCGGGACCGTGGCCGCGGTGGTCCTCGTCCCGGGCGGGGGAGGCGAGCCGGAGCGGTCCCGGGCGGGCGGGCAGACCGGGCAGACGCAGCGGCTCGACGCCAGGACCGTGCTGCTCGCCGCCGCCGAGAAGGCCGGCGGGCAGAGCGACACGATGGGTGCGTACTGGCACACGGTGTCGATCTCGTCCCACACGTACACGGTCGGGAAGGCCGGGGCCCGGTACAGCGTCACCGTCCGGGACAGGTACGAGGCCTGGACGCCCAGCAAGCCCGGCGGCACGGTGTACGGGCGCCAGCAGTACCTCGGGGCCAAGCCGGCGACGGCGGCGGACGAGGCGGCCTGGCGGCGGGCCGGGGCGCCGGAGACGTTCGAGATCCGGGTGCCCATCAGCCCGGGCAGCAAGATCACCAAGCCGTACCGGGCGAAGCTGGCGGCCGCCTCGCCGCAGCCGCCGAAGCTCAGCGCGTCACCGCTCGTCGACGGCGACAAGGTGTTCTGGCTCGGACGGAACGTCACGATGAAGCAGGTGCGGGCGCTGCCGTCCGACCCGGCGCGGCTCAAGGCCGAGCTGATGCGGTGGTTCGAGGGGCACGACACCGAGTCCGACCGTCCGATGGACGGCGGCGAATGGCTCTACCGCGTCGCGAGCGGGCTGGTGATGGACATGCCGGTGCGGCCCGAGGTACGGGCGGCCGGGTTCCGGATGCTGGCGGGGCTCCCGGGGGTGACCTCGGTCGGCCGGGTCGCCGACCCGGAGGGCCGGCCGGGGAGCGCGATCGCCGTCGACGCCGCGACGCCGGGCGGCGTGATCCGCGATCAGATGATCATCGATCTGGCCACCGGGACGGCGCTGGCCAGGGCGAACGTCATGATGAAGCCCACGGCCGGGACGGAGGTGCCCGCCGGGCGGACGATGGACTCCGAGGTGTTGCTGACCGCGGAGTGGACGGACTCGGCGCCGCGCTGAGCCCGCGAGCGGGTGGGGACGGTGCCGCGCGGGCGGTGCCGTCCCTTCCTCATGCCGCGGTGCGAAGTGTTAGTGATCTATATGTGATCAGGCGCTTTTGGGGGTTCGGCGGGCGGTTTTCTGGGCGGCCCTGCGCTGCGCGGCGGCGGCGCGGGCGCGGTTGAGGCTTTCCCTGACCTTGGCGGCGCCGCGGGTGGCGGTCGCGGCGTCCTTGGCGCGTCCGGCGTAAACCGCGAGGACTTCGGCGACGGGCGGCGGCTGCCATTCCTCCTTGAGTGTGAGCGGCAGGACGGGAACCGGTGCGGCGGCGGTGTTTCCGGGCACGGGGACGAGCGCGAGATGCGATTGGCAGTGCGGGCACTGCACCCCCGGATGGGTGTCTCTGCTCATAACAAGAATGATTACCCAAGGGTCTGACAAAACGGGCCCGCAGCCCTTTCGGTGACGCCCGGGACGCCCCGCACATCAGATCACGGGGCGGTTATGTGTTGTCGCCGTTCATGTGGAGCATGCGGGCGGCGTCCTGGCGATTGTCGTGGCGCAGGAGCGCCGCGCCCGAGCAGACGAGCGCGACGATGATGGTGATCCACGCGACGGCGCGTCCGGCCCGGAGGCCGTAACCGCAGGTGAGCCAGAGAACGTGCAGGCCCCAGCGCCGCAACCGGGCGGGCTCGCTGTGCCTGCGCTTCTCCAGCGCGCTGTAGCGGAAGTCCCTGGCGAGGCGGCGGCGGCCGGAGTCGGCGGTGGCGCGGGCCAGGTCGCGGTACAGGGCCGCCAGGCGGTCGTCGCCGCAGGTCTCGGCGGCGTCGTCGGCGAGGACGGCGCGCCCGGGTCCCCGGCGCCGCCATGACCTGCGGGGCGCGGTCGGGAACGCGCAGTCGCCGCTGATGCGCAGCGCGGCCGGGTGGCGCAGGCCGAGGAAGCCGCATCCGCTCAGGTCGACGTCGGCCAGCCGGACCCGCGCCGCGTCGACCCGCCGCAGCGAGGTCAGCCGGACGGTCCCGGGGCCGGGCCAGGACGGCTCGTGCAGCCCCTGGAGCGGATGGGCCAGCGTCCGGACGGACACCGCCGCGTCGAAGACGGCGTCCTCCAGGTCCAGCTCGGTGTGCCGGAGCCGGAAGTCGGCCTCCCCGTGGACGGTCGCGCCCCGCGCCGTGAGGTACCGGGCCGCCGCGTGGACGCGGAGGCCGCCGTGCGCGGTGCTGTCGGCCAGCCCGATCCGGCCGCCCGCGACCAGCGGCCCGAGCCACAGGCCGCGGCGGAACTTCGTGCGCTCCAGCCGGGCGTGCCGGGTGACCCGGACGCGCTTGAACGAGACCGGCCCGCCGAAGCACGCCGCCTGCATCGCCGCGTCCCGCCCGAACCGGGCGCGGTCGAAGCACGCCGCGCCCATGAACACCGCGCGGCGGAACGAGGCGTCGGCGTGCCAGCCGGCCTCGCCGAACAGCGCGTCCTCGGCGAACACGGCCTCCTCGAACGATGCGTGCCGGTGGAAGCGCGCCGCGTGGAAGGACACGTTGCGCCCGAAGCGCGCTCCGCGGAAGGAGACGTTGCCGAAGAACCGCGCGTCGTAGAAGGAGGCGCCGCCGAGGAAGCAGGCGCCGTCGAACGAGCTGTCGCCCTCCACGCAGAAGCCGCGCAGCGCGGCGTGGGCCGGCAGCACCGCCCGGTCGAAGCGGGTCCGGCCCAGGTGCGGCCGCCCGTCGGGCCCGGTCACGGCGTCCAGGACGGCGTCCAGCAGCCACGCCGGGACGGTCACGCCCCGCAGATCGACGTCGCCGCCCGGCCGGAGCGTCCTCACGAACCGCTCGAACTCGGCCGTGGGCAGATGGGCGGGGCAGCCGCCCGGCCCATCGACGACGGCGCGTCCCATGCATCCCTGGACGGCTGAGCACCGCGGCCAGAACACCGCGGTCGTGGACGGCGGGAAAGGCTCGTGATGGGTCACCTTTCTCGGTCTACCAACGCTCCCCGTCCCCGTGAAGCCCTCTTCGTGGAGAGTTCGATGCTCCCCGCAGTGATAACGCCCCCTTTGACAGACTGTGCGGCGTATTGTGCTGGCTTGTGGGGGAGCGGAGCTGGTGGGTCGCGGACGTGGACGCCCACCCTGGAGACGCGCCCGACCTTGCCCGCGCGGTTCTCGGCCGGCTCGTCGGTGCCGGGGTCGTGGTCGCCGACCGGACCGACTGCGTGCTCGGCGACGTCCCCGGCGGGTACGCGCCCGGCCCGTGCGCCTCGACGATCGTGACCGGCGACCTCGCCGACTTCCCCGACGTGTGGCCGAACGGCCTGGAGGTCGACGTCGGCCGCACCGCCTTCTACGGCAACGCCCGCGAGGACGACCGCGTGAGCTGCCCGCACTGCGCGGCCTGGCTGCCGTTCGAGACCGTCCTGCCCGAGGTGGAGGAGTGGCTGGAGGGCGGCCCCGACTCGCTGGTCTGCGCCCGCTGCGCCGCCCGGACGGGCCTCAACGGCTGGGCCTGGCCGGTCCCGTGCGCGTTCGCCGAGCTGGGCCTACGCTTCTGGAACTGGCCCCCGCTCACGGACGCCTTCGTCCACGACCTGACCCACCGCTTAGGGCACCGCCTGATCACCGGCCATTGCGGTATGTGATGTTCCGAGCCCCCGGCGTGACGGCCGCATGGCCCGGCCCGAGTTCGCATGGTCTTGGCCTGAGTTGGAGATTGCCTCCAGGGAACCTGGGGGATAGCCGAAGTGTCTGATACTTCGGCTAATCAACCGAGTTCGACTGTCGTTCACCTTGCTCAGGGAAAATTACTGTATGACCGTCAATCCAGGACATATACCCCACCAGGCGGAGGCGCTGCCGGAGGACCGCTTCCTCGACAGGGAGGAGAGCTGGCTCCGGTTCAACCAGCGCGTCCTGGAGCTGGCGGAGGATCCCTCGCTGCCGCTGCTCGAACGCGTCCGGTTCCTGTCGATCTTCGCCAGCAACCTGGACGAGTTCTTCATGGTCCGCGTCGCGGGCCTCGCCCGGCGGATGGCGACCGGGCTCGCCGTCCAGTCCGCGAGCGGCCGGCAGCCCCGCGAGGTGCTGCAACGCACCGGCGAGGTCGCGCACGGGCTGATGCAGCGGCACGCCGCCTGCTTCCGCGACGAGATCCGGCCCGCGCTCGGCCACGAGGGCGTCGACATCCTGCGCTGGGACGAGCTCGCCGAGACCGAGCAGGAGCAGATGCGGCGCCTGTTCCGCGACCGCATCTACCCCGTCCTCACCCCGCTCGTCGTCGACTCCGCGCACCCGTTCCCGTACATCTCGGGCCTCTCGCTCAACCTCGCGGTGATCGTCCGCGACCCGGAGACGGACGCGACGATGTTCGCCCGCGTCAAGGTCCCGCCGCTGCTGCCGCGCTTCATCGAGGCGTCCCCGGACCGGTTCACCCCGCTCGAAGACGTCATCGCCGCGCATCTCGGCCAGCTCTTCCTCGGGATGGAGGTCGTCGAGCACCACGCCTTCCGCGTCACCCGCAACCAGGACCTGGAGATCGACGACGACATCAGCGAGGGCCTCCTCCAGGCCCTCGAACGGGAACTGCTGCGCCGCCGGTTCGGCCCGGTCGTCCGCCTGGAGGTCGAGGAGTCGATCTCCGGCGGCGTGCTCGAACTGCTGACCTCCGAGCTGGCCGTGGACGAGGGCCAGATCTACCGCGTCGTCGGCCCCCTCGACCTCGGCGGGCTCGCCGCCATCGCCGACCTCGACCGGCCGGAGCTGAAATATCCCCCTTTCGTCCCGTCCAAGGAGGCGCTGCCGGCGGATGCGAGCATCTTCAGCGCCATCCGTGAGCGGGACGTCCTCCTCCACCACCCCTACGACTCGTTCACCACGACCGTCCAGCGGCTGATCGAGGACGCCGCCACCGACCCGCGCGTCCTCGCGATCAAGCAGACCCTGTACCGGACGAGCGGCGACTCCCCGATCGTGGACGCGCTGATGAGCGCCGCCGAGGCCGGCAAGCAGGTCGTGGTCGTCGTCGAGCTGAAGGCCCGCTTCGACGAGCGCGCCAACATCGCGTGGGCGCGGAAGCTGGAGACGGCCGGCTGCCACGTCGTGTACGGGTTCGTCGGGCTGAAGACGCACTGCAAGCTGGCGCTGATCGTCCGGCAGGACGCGGAGGGCCAGCTGCGCCGCTACTGCCACATCGGCACCGGCAACTACCACCCGAAGACCGCCCGGCTCTACGAGGACTTCGGCCTGCTCACCGCCGACCCGGAGGTCGGCGAGGACGTCAGCGCCCTGTTCAACCACCTCACCGGCTACTCGCGGCAGGGCTCCTACCACCGGCTGCTGGTCGCGCCGAACAGCCTGCGGTCCGGGCTCGTCCAGCGGATCGAGCACGAGATCGACAACCGCCGGGCCGGGCATGCCGCCCGCATCCGGATCAAGTGCAACTCGCTCGTCGACGAGGTGATCATCGACGCGCTGTACCGGGCGTCGCGGGCCGGGGTGCCGGTGGACGTCTGGGTCCGCGGCATCTGCGCGCTGCGGCCCGGCGTGCCCGGCCTGTCGGACATGATCCGGGTGCGGAGCGTCCTCGGCCGGTTCCTGGAGCACTCCCGCGTGTTCGCGTTCGAGAACGGCGGCGAGCCCGAGGTGTGGCTCGGCAGCGCCGACCTCATGCACCGCAACCTCGACCGCCGCGTCGAGGCCCTCGTCACCGTCACCGACCGGACCCAGCGCGACGGCCTGCTCGACCTGCTCGACCGCGCCATGGGCGACGGCACCGACGCGTGGGCCCTCGACGGCGACGGCACCTGGACGCGCCTCACGGCCCGTCCGGGCGAGACCTTGCAGGACATCCAGACCCACCTGGTCAAGACCCGCCGGTGGAGGACGGTCGAAGCTCAGTGACGCGTGCGTGTGCGGTCGTTCCGCAGGGAGGTGTGAGGTGGCGCTGCCGGTAGTCGTCCGGGCCGCCGGCACGCTGCTGTGGCGGGACGGCCCTGGGACGGGTCCCGCCGCCGGTCCCGAGGTCGCGGTGATCCACCGTCCCCGCTACGACGACTGGTCGTTCCCCAAAGGCAAGATCGACAAGGGCGAGCACATGCTGCGCGCGGCCGTCCGGGAGACCGAGGAGGAGACGGGGATCGTCCCGCGCCTCGGCCGCAGGCTGCCGACCAGCACCTATCCCGTCCGGGAACGGACCAAACAGGTCTACTACTGGGCGGCCAGGCCGGTGGCCGAGAGCGCGTTCACCCCGAACGACGAGGTGGACGAGCTCGTCTGGCTCCCGCCCGCCGAAGCCGAGGCCAGGCTCAGCTACAGCCACGACGTCGACCTGCTCCGCGAGTTCCTGCGCGGCCCTCTGAACACCGCGCCCTTCGTGATCCTGCGGCACGCCTCAGCGGGGGAGAAGCTCGAATGGCGCGAGGCCGACGAGCTGCGCCCGCTGGACGCCGCGGGCCGCAAGGAGGCCGCCGGGCTCACCGCCCTCCTGCGCTCCTACGGCCCGGCCCGGCTCGTCAGCTCCGCGACGGCGCGCTGCCTGGAGAGCGTCCTGCCGTATGCGCGGCTCGTCCGCAGGCCGATCAGCACCGAGGCGGCGTTCACGGTCGGCGCCACCAGCCCCGGACGGGCCGTCGAACGCCTCCTCGCCCTCGCCGCGGACGGCATCCCCACGATCGTGAGCACCCACGGCGAGGTCGTCTCCGAACTCGTCACCGGACTGTGCCGGGAAATGGGGGAGAAGGTCCCGGACGACCCGAGCCTTCGCAAGTCAGAATTCTGGGTGGCGCACCTGGCCGCCGGTCAGATGGCCGCCCTGGAACGCCACAGCCCTAAAACGCAGGCCCCAGCGTCTGTGACCAAGTAGTCGGCAGCCGATCCCGAGCCGCCACCGCCTGGCATTCTTCCTTCCCATAAAGAACACCCAACGCGAACGCCTCAGCCGGGACCCTCGTGCGCTTACCGGCCGCTTCGAGATGCTCCATGGCGATCACGCCGTCCTGGTACTCCCCGAGGACCTCCTGGATGCGCCGGGCGTCCTTGACGACCCGCCGCGCCGCCACACCCAGCACCGGAACCGCCAGCTCCGCCGCGTACCGCGCCCGCTTGGCGGCCTTCCGCGTCTCGTGCCGCGCGATGTCCGGGTCGTCCGCCGTCTTGATCGACGCGTAGTCGCGGGCCATCCGGTCCCACGCCCGCGTGACGAGCGCGGGCAGTTCCTTACGCGCCTTCCGCTCGCCCTCCGGCGCCAACGGCGGATCGCTGATCAGCCGGTCGAGCTCATCGAGCAGAGCGAAATACCGGGCTTCCTTGAGGCTCGCATTCATCCGCCGGTAAGCGGCCCGCTCCTGCGTTTCGAGATCGTCCAGCAGAAATTCAGGCGCTCCGGCGAACCGCATCCGCAACACTTCACGATCACGCACCTCACCGAGCACCCCGGCCAGCCACCGCAGCTCCGAACCCAGCGGCGCCGTCCGCTCCGGGTCCAGAACCGGCCGGTAGCTGCGCAGCGCGCTCCGCAACCGCCGCACCGCGACCCGCATCCGGTGGACGGCGTCGTCCTCCGCCAGCCGCGCCTTCGGGTCGAACGTCAGCACCGCCGCGACCTGCTCCGCGAGGTAGGCCAGCACGACCTCCCCGGTCGTCACCGCGGGCGCCTTCCCGTTGGACGTCGCCGTTGCGATCCACGACCGCGCCGCCGCCCGCGCGGCCGCCGCCTCCGACGGCACGACCGCGTCCCCCAGCAGCCGCCCCAGCTTGGACGACGACTTCCCCTTCCGCGCACCACCCTTCCGCAGCCGCTTGCCGGTCGCCTTCAACAAGTCAGGTGACCCGCTGCCGAGCTCGACCTCGATCTCACGCCACCGCACCGGCTCCCCGTCCGTGCGCCCGGTGACCAGGTCGTCGGCGACCTCCGCCAGCTCCGTCCCGTCCCTGTCGAGCAGCCGGACGACGGTCCGCACCGTGTCCAGCGTCGCGACGGGACGCAGCTCCTCGCCGCGCGTGTACGCCGCGACCAGCCCCGCCAGCCGCGCCGGGACGATCAGCGGACGGCCCAGCGGCGCCCGCAGTTCCTGCTTGCTGTCCGGCCCGGCGGGCATCTTCAGGTGCCATCCGGCGTCCGTCCCGCCCCGCCGCCGCCGCAACGTGATCCCGTGCGCCGCGAGCCGCAGATCGGCGGTGTCGAAATAGCCGGCGTGCAATTCATGGACCTCGGGCTCGGTGACCGACGCCACGCCCGGCAGGCCGTCCAGCTCCGGCAGGACGAACCCGGCGGCGGCATCGTACTTCTGCTCGATCTCGAGATGCCTTTCGGCCACGCTCAGCTCCTCAAGGACGTCGGCAACGGCGGCGCACACCCAGTTGACAAGCATTCCACGCCAAGGTGAACAACAACAGAAATCTCGTGGTCAGCCCCATCCACCGACCTAGCATGCGGGGGTGCGCACACTGGTTCTCTGGGACATCGACCACACGCTCATCAACGCCGGGGGCATCAGCTCCGAGATCTACGGGACGGTGTTCCACCGGCTCATCGGCCGTCCACCCGAGAAGATCGCCGAGATGGCCGGCCGCACCGACCTCGCCATCACCACCGAAACCCTCCGCCACCACGGTATCGAACCCACAAGCGAACTGATGTCGTCCTTCACCAAGGCCCTGGCAGAGATCTTCACCACCCGCCGGGACGACATCGCGGAGTGGGGCCACGTCCTCCCCGGCGCCCGAGCCGCCCTCAAAGCCCTCGCCGCCCGCACCGACGTCGTCCAATCAGCTCTCACCGGCAACATGCGGCCAATAGCCATCGCCAAACTGACGGCATTCGCCCTCATCGACTTCTTCGACCTGGACGCCGGCGCCTACGGCATGGACGGCATCGAACGCCCGCCCCTGGTGAAACTCGCGCAACAACGCGCGACCGCGAAATACGACGAGGACTTCACCGCGTCGAACACCGTCCTTATCGGCGACACCCCGCACGACGTCCGCGCCGGCCACGAAGGCGGCGCCCACGTGGTCGCCGTCGCGACCGGCGCCACCCCGGCCCCCGACCTGCGCCTCTCAGGAGCCGAGGTGGTCCTTCCAGACCTCACCGACACCGCCGCCGTCATCGATGCGATCCTCCGCGCCTGATCAGCCGTAGCGGCGCCGGCGTACGGCGTAGGCGACCGTCACCGCGGCCAGGAGCGGCCCCCAGGCGAGCAGCGGCAGGTAGCAGGCCTGCATGATCACGAGCTTGGCGCCGTGCGGCAACTCGGGATCGCCGGTGTCGAAGCCGAAGGCGAGCGGCGTCCACAGGCAGACCAGCGCAACCGACCCGAGCGACGCCGGGATGATCGCGGCGGCCGGCCGGACCGCTCGCCCGCCCAGCAACGGCACCCAGCGCGGCCACGTCTCCCCCCACCACCGAACCAGCCCGAGGCTCAGAAACGCGACCGCCTCCGACAGGACGGACAACACGATGACGTAGGGAAGCGCGTACCAGGTACCCTGCGGGTCCTGCGAGCCGGTGAACCCTGCGGGCAGCCCTGCGGCGAACAAGATCCGCCAGATTCCGGACGGGAGAGCGCACCACAGCGTCGCCTGCGCCGCCCAGTCGGCCCAGCGCGGTACCGGCCCCCGCGTCCCGGCCGCCGCCGTCCGGACGCCCGGAACACGCACTTCGACGGCGGTCATCGAACGCCCCCCATCGCCTGCGCGCCGGCCTCGCCGGACCCCGTGACCAGCAACGCCACCGCGATGAGCGCGAAGAGCGCGACAACGACCGCGCCCTTGACCTTCAACTTCCGAGACACCGCTACCTCCTGTACTCAGCGATGTCCACGTTCTCGCTCACCCACCGGCCCCGCCCTCCCCCGAACGGGTGATCACCCTCCCCTCCAAGGCTGGACCGCACCCCCAGGGCCTCTGCCGTGACGGTCAGGGGCACATCCAGCAGTAGAGGCGGGCGCCTCGGGCCATGGCCCGGCTGGCGAGTCCCGACAGTTGCTCCAGGAAATCGGTGAGGTCGTCTGGGTCGGCTGGATAGTAGAAGGCATCGTCGGTGTTCGCCCAGGCTGTGGCGACCTCGCGAAGGGAGGCGGGTTGGGCGGCGGCCAGCGCGTCGCGCAGGGGGTCCGTGAGGGACACCACGACGACTTCGCCTTCTCCGAGCATCCCGACTAGGCCGCCGTGCCGGGGGTCGGACTTGAGTTCGTCCTCGGGACGGCCCGTCAGGAGGGCCTCGGCGGGGGCCAGTTCGACGACCGGGTCGATGCCCTTGATGACCAGCTGGTCGTAGCCGGTGCCGCTGGGCTCCCCGTCGTCGCGGACGATCGCCCGGACGGCGTCGTCGTCATCGGCGGCGGCGAAGTATCCGTACAGAACACCCATGGCGCCAGATACTCGCACCACCCACCGACAGACGTCCAAGGTGCCCGCTCAAGGTGCGCGGCTGACGGCGATTCTCGACACTCGCCAACAAATCGAATGTTCGCCATATGAAAGTCTGGCCATTCGGTGAATGCTGATCTTGGGTTACGCTTTCTGTATGGAACAAGAGGACTTCGCTCGGTCCGACAATTCCTCCAATTCGCAAAGAAGCAGGCTCAAGATCGCCCTTGAGGTCGGTGCGATTTGCGCCACGGCGGTGAGCCTTCTCGTCGCGTTCACTCCGGTCGGTGAGTCCGCCTACCGGTGGGCCTTCTCGGCCGAGGCGGCGCACCCGGAGGCCGGCGTGCGCGCTGAGCCCGCCGCACGTCCCGACCCCCTGGCCTGCCCATACGCTGATGCGGTCTGCCTGTGGTCGTCCCTCGACAGGGAGCCGTTCGTCTGGCGCCCTCGCGAGGGCAGGAAGCAATTCTCAGACTACGATCCGTCCCGCGCCCCTGGGCTCGCCGATCACCTGGCCGCCTTTGTCGCGAATGTGGATGCGTGCTTCATCGATACCGCGGGAGACGCGACCCGCGACTATCGCAGCATCATGCAGGTCCATGCCGTGTCCAAGAGAACAGACTTTCTCGACGGCTACGGAATGAACGCTGATCAGATAGCGCCGCCCGAGGTCTGCACCGGAAAGAGCCAGAAAATCCACGATCTGTGGCCGGAGTGAACATTCGGCGTCATGGGGAGGACGGCGCGGCAGGTTGTGGTGATCAGGTCGTCCACCAGCGGGGGTGGAGGGCGGCGGTCCGGGAGGTGGCGGCGGACGGCGCCGTACGGGACTTCGATCGTGGCGAAGACGTTCGAGGCGCACATCGCGCCCGGCATGCCCTGTGGCGCCGGTGGCACGTTCCGTGGGCCTCGTGAGGCATTGGTAAGGGTGTGGGGCGCGGTGTTCGCCGAGTACGACACCGCCCCGTATGCCGAAGGCCGGCACGAGACGGCCGACGGGATGGTCGTGGTCACCGGGCACTATCGGGGCGTGTCGAGGATCGCCGGGCGCGAGTACGAGGCCGAGTTCGTGCACCTGTGGCGGGTGACCGACGGCCTGATCTCATGGCCGCACCAGTACACCGAGACCGCCCGATGGCACGAGGCGCTCAGCTGAGGTGGTACTTCATGCCCATGTGGGACGGGCGGAAGCCGATTTTCTGGTAGAAGCGCATGGCGTCGGGGCGCTGGCGGTCGGTGGTGAGCTGGACGACGCGGCAGCCGCGGGCGCGGGCCCGGTCGATGGCCCAGGTGATCATGTCCTGGCCGAGGCCGCGGCCGCGCTGGGACGACGCCACCCGGACGCCCTCGATCTGGGCGCGCTCGCTGCCGGTGTAGGTGAGGCCGGGGATGAAGGTCAGCTGCAGCGTCCCGGCGATCTCGCCGGCGACCTCGGCGACGATCACGGAGTTGTTCGGGTCCTTCTCGATGGCGGCGAAGGCCGTGAAGTACGCGTCCGGAATCTCGGTCCCCGGTGTTTCGCGGGTGGCTCCCAGGGGATCGTCGGCCAGTAGCCGGACGATCTGGGGCAGATCGTCAGCCGTCGCCTCGCGGAAGGTCACTTCTTGATCACGCTGCACACGTCACAGGCTATCCGGGCGCTAACTTGCAACGTTCACGAACGTCTTGTAGTACTACATCTTGTAGTACTACGTTGAGTGGAGACCACCTCGAGTGAGCCGAGCTGCCGGTGGTCTCGTCGCCGCGCAGGGAGATCCGATGCACCACAACGAGAACGAAGAACACTGGAGTGACCACGCCATCTGCCGCGGTGCCGATCCCGACCTCTTCTTCCCGATCGGCTACTCCGTACCGGTACTGCAGGCACAGGAGGACGCCGCCAAGGCGATCTGCGCGAACTGCCCCGTGAAGGCCGAGTGCCTGGCGTGGGCGCTGCGCGTCGGTGAGCCCGACGGCATCTGGGGCGGGACGACGCCGGAAGAGCGCCGCTACCTGCGCCGGACGGCCGACGCCCCCGCGCGCCGGCCCCTCCCCGTCATCGTCGTGCGGGGCGACGCGTCCGAGCCGGAGCACGCCTCCGCCGCGTAGGCCGCGACCTGGCACGTTCCGGACGTTTCACGCGTTGACCGTAAGGGGTCGTCGAGACTTACGGTGGCTGACATGAGCTATATCCCGGAGAAGCGGCGTTCCGACGGGCTCGCCAAGCACGGGACGCGTGCGCTGGCGTCGGCGGTCCTGATCGGGTCCGTGACCGCGGTGATGTGGGCCCTGGAGCTGTTCGACCACGCGGCCGACGGATGGTTCGACCGGTTCGGGATCCAGCCGCGCGACGTCAACGACCTGCCCGACATCTTCGCCGCGCCGTTCATGCACGGCGGGCTCGGGCACATGATGGCCAACACCGTCCCGTTCCTGGTGCTCGGGTTCATCGCGGCGGTGCGCGGCATCGCGAAGTTCCTGGTCGCCAGCCTCATCATCATCGTGGTCGGCGGGCTCGGGGTGTGGTTCACCAGCTCCGCCAACACGCTCGGATCGAGCATCCTGATCTTCGGCTTCTTCGGCTACCTGGTCGGCCGCGGGATCTTCGAGCGGCACCTGGCCGACATCGCCATCGCGGTCGCCGTCGTCGCCGTCTACGGGACGATGCTGTTCGGCGTCATCCCCGGCGACGCGGGCATCTCGTGGCAGGGGCACCTGTTCGGGCTGATCGGCGGCGTGCTGGGCGCCTGGGTCCTGCGTCGCGGCCCGAACCGTGACGCCGGCGCGGGGGCTAGCTCGGCCTGACGGTGACGTCGGAGACCACTGCGTCGCGTGGCATTTCCAGCGTGGAGACCAGTACGCGTGCCACGGTGGTGGGGGCGGCGAAGTCGTCCTCCGCGTAGGGGTGGCCTTCCTGGGCGCGGACCTTCCGCTGCATCTCCGTGGCCGTCCGTCCCGGGTAGACGGTCGTGACACGCAAGGACGGCTCCTCGGCGCGCAGCGAATCGGCCAGCGCCCGCAGGCCGAACTTGCTCGCCGCGTAGGCCGACCATTCTGGGTTGGCGCGGAGCCCCGCGGTCGAGTTGACGAAGACGATGTGCCCTTCTGCGGTGCGCAGCGCGGGGAGCAGGAGGCGTGTCAGCTCCGCCGCGGAGACCAGATTGACCGACAGGTGCTGGATCCACTCGTCGGCCTCCAGGTCGGCGACCGGCGCGAGATGGACCATGCCCGCCGCGTGGACGACGCCGTCCAGCCGCGACGGGAGCCCGGCCCCCGCGAGGGACGCCTCGATGCGGAGCGGCTCCGTCAGGTCCACCGGGACCGTCGTGATGGACGCGTCGCGCCGCGCCGAGCCGACCGCGTTCGGGTCGATGACCTGGGTTGGGGCGTGCGCGCCGCCGCGCAGCCGGCCAGCCAGCTCGTCCAGGCGCCGAAGCGAGCGGCCGAGCAGGATGAGGTCATGCCCGCGCTCGCGCAGCAGCACCGCGACCGCCGTGCCGATGCCGCCGGACGCCCCCGTGATCAGATACGTGCCCATGTCGTCCCATTCTTGTGGATCCTCTGTCCGTGTGGACGCCCGGGGCCGCTCGCGAGTTCGCGCGCGGCTCGCTCCCGGCGCCCGGCTCAGTTCGGGCTGGACGCCGGGCGCAGCACGCGCGTCGCGCCCGTGATGAGCGCGGTCGCGAGCACCCAGCCCGTCGTGACCAGCCCGTACGCCACCCAGCGCGACCAGTTCACGGCGTCGTACGACAGCTGCTGCCCGAACGTGTCGAGCGGGATCAGCAGGTCGAGCGTGTAGATCAGCGCGTGGAAGGCGGGCAGCTCGTTGCCCGGCTTGACCGGACGGGGCTCCTCGATGGAGAACACCGTCGTGCCGATGGCGAGCAGGGCCGCGAACCACGCGAACGCCAGCCAGGGACGGTAGCCGTACCCGACCGTCCAGTCGAGGAGCTGGTTCCAGGCCCCGGCCACCGGGTGCAGGTGCCGGCGGCGCGCCCGGAGCTTGGCGAGCTGCACCTTGCGGGCCAGGTCGTCGTGGCCGATGCCGTGGTACCAGGCGGCGAGCTGCTCGTACGGCTGGAGGTGGAACTCGGGGTCGCGGGACACCCAGCTCAGCCGGTCCTTGAGCTCGGCGCCGCGCAGCGTCTCGTACGTCATGCCGTTCAGGTACAGCTCGTCCGGCCAGACGGACGGATGGTCCAGGAGCTGCGCGATCCGGGAGTACGACAGCGACACCCGGCCCTTGATCTTCTCCTCCGGCCACAGGAGCAGCTCGTCGGCCTGCATGTGGCTCGCGTGCAGCGCCATCCGGGCCGGGTCGCCGGAGTCGAGCCGCGCCCTGGAGAACGACAGGATGCCGTTGAAGCGGGCGCTGCGCAGCCGGACGGTGCCGAGCGCGGAGAAGTCGCGGCTGAACTCGGCGGTGTCCTCGACGACCATGTTCTGCGCGTCCAGCGCGATGCGGCCGGGATTGATCAGGGACGTGCGCTCCATGAACAGCCCGCCGTTCATCCGCGCCCCGACGAGGCGCACCCCGCCGGTGATGACCGAGTCGCGGACGAACATCCCGACGTCGACGACGAGGCCGCCGCTGAACAGCGCCCACTCCTCCGGGCTCGGCGCGGTGATCGTCGTCCCGTTCATCCGCAGGCCGCCGCTGATCTGCGCGCGCGGCAGCTTGACCGTGCCGTCGATCTGCGACCCGGACATGCTGACGTAGCCGTCCGCGCGGAGCCCGCCGCCGTCGAACCCGGGCATCCAGCAGTTCTTGAACCGCAGCTGGCGGGTCTCGGTGTTGGAGAAGTCGGGTGCCTCGACGAGCCGGCACGCGTCCAGCAGCAGCTCGTGCTCGATGGACCCGCCCGAGACGTCCAGGCATCCCAGGATGTAGGCGCCGCGGAGGCGGACCGCCGCCACCGTGCCGGGACGGGGGTCCCCGGCGCCGAGCAGCAGCCGGGTGATGATCTCGGCGCGGACCATCCGATCCGGCAGCGGACCGGCGGGACGGTCGTCGCCGAGCGTGACGGTCGCGCCGGTGGGGAACGCGGCCCAGAGGCGCTGTTCCGCGTCGTTGAGTCCGGGGGGCTGGGGCACGGACACTCTTTCTACGCGGAGATGCCCTCTGCGATCCCCAGCCAGGGCCGAGCGAAGCTCGTCGATTGATTGGTGGTGGGTGGGGGCTGGAGGACGGTAGAGGGCATCTCACGTGAGCTGGACGGTTTAGAGGAAGCCGCGGCGGCGTCCGGCGTCCCGGAGGAAGCCGTCGAGCTGCTGCTCCCAGTTCGTGTTCTCGACGGTCGCGTAGTCGACGGTGAACCGGCTGAACGCGTCGCGGCCCTCGGTGAAGGCCCCGCCGCGCTTGTCGAGCTCCAGCACGACCTCCATCGACTGCGGGTACGACACGAACGTCACTTCGAGCTGCTTGATGCCGCGCGCGTACGTGCCCGGAGGGTAGAACTCGATCTCCTGGTAGAACGGCAGTTCCTGGTGGACGCCCCAGATGCGCCCCTTCTCGCAGTCCGCGTTGCGGAACTGGAAGCCCAGGTTGGAGAACGCCGCGAGGATGCGCTCCTGCGCGGGCAGCGGGTGCACCGCGATCGGGTCGAGGTCGCCCGGGTCGATCGCGCCCGCGACCTCCAGCTCGGTCGCGAGACCGACCGTGGTGCCGCGCAGCGGCTGCCCGTACATGTGGGTGAGCGGCGCCTCCCACGGGATGGCGAACTGGAACGGGATGCTGTGCCGGGCGCCGTCGTCGAGCTCGAAGGCACCGGCCACCGGCAGCTTCGCGTATTCCAGGTTGGACGTGTACTCGTTGTCGCCAGACTCGATCTCGACCCTGGTGCGCAGCGCGAGGTTCACCGACTTGATGTCGGAGTCGTGCTGGCCGCCGATGATGGTGATCTCGCCGGTGATGGCACCACCGGGCCTGGTGTTCGGGTCGTGCAGGGTCGTTTCGATCGACGGGCCGCCGATGCCCATCGCCTGACGCAGCTTCTTGAAGACCAAGGTCCGTCCTCCCGTTTCCGAGCACTCCGGGCGCTTCCGTCCCCTACGTCCGGGCGCCCACGTCCCATAGACGCTGCTACGGGAGATTACGTTCCTGAGTGTGGTCGTGACCTGGGAATCGCCGCGCAAAACGGCCGTCAGTGGCCACCACCGGCGAGGTTGAGGCCGACGACGCCGACCAGGATGAACGCCAGCGCGGCGACCTTGAGCGCGGACACCTGGTCGCCGAGGAACAGCATGCCGAGCGTCGCCGTCCCGACCGCGCCGATCCCGACCCACACCGCGTAGGCGGTGCCGACGTCGAGGTGCTTCAGCGCCAGGCTGAGCAGCCCGAAGCTGGTCACGGCGAAGGCGAGGAAGCCGATGGACGGCAGCGGCTCGGTGAAGCCCTTGCTGCCCTTCAGGCACAGGGCCATCGCGACCTCGAAGAGGCCGGCGGCGATGACGAGGATCCAGGGCATGGTCACCCTCCCGGGGACGAGACGACTGCTGTCACGCGCCGTCTTCGCCTGCCGGGTACGACGCACCTCGTCCGGGAGGGCCACGGGCCCTCGCCAGCCTCAACGGCCCCGTGCCGTGGGGCATTCCGCTCGCACCAAGAATGATCAGGATCGGCCGAGGGCGCGGTACTCCCAGCCCGCGGCGCGCCATTGCGCCGCGTCGAGCGCGTGCCGCCCGTCCACCATCCGCTTGTGCCGGACGACCTGCGCCAGCGCCTCCGGGCGCACCTCCCGGAAGTCGGACCACTCGGTCAGCAGGACGACGACGTCGGCGTTCCCGGCGACGTCGAACGCGCTGTCGCCGTAGCGCAGCTCGGGGAACGCGCGGCGGGCGTTGCCGAGCGCCGCCGGGTCGTAGACGCGGACGTCGCCGCCGAGGCCGTGCATGGTGCGGGCCACGTCCAGCGCGGGGGCGTCGCGGACGTCGTCGGAGTTTGGTTTGAACGCGGCGCCCCACACGGCGATGCGCCGCCCCGCGAGCTCGCCGCCGAGCACCTCGCGGACGAGGTCGACGGTGCGCGCGCGGCGCCGCCGGTTGATCTCGTCCACCTGGCGCAGGAACGACACCGCGTGCCCGACGCCGATCTCCTCGGCGCGGTGCGCGAACGCCCGGATGTCCTTGGGGAGGCAGCCGCCGCCGAAGCCGAGCCCCGGCCGCAGGAACCGGCCGCCGATCCGGTCGTCGAG
The DNA here is from genome assembly GCF_044326375.1 of Actinomadura sp. 3N508. Classification (NCBI taxonomy): domain Bacteria; kingdom Bacillati; phylum Actinomycetota; class Actinomycetes; order Streptosporangiales; family Thermomonosporaceae; genus Actinomadura; species Actinomadura sp. 3N508. Next base: position 859,304 of record NZ_JBIRAX010000002.1, on the reverse strand, counting down.
CGCGAGCGCGTCGGCGAGGTCCTTGACGTCGGCGCCGACGGCCTCGCACACCTCCGCCATCGCGTTGATGTAGGAGATCTTGGTGGCGAGGAAGGAGTTGGCGGCGACCTTGACGAGCTCGGCGGTGGCGAGGTCCGTGCGGACCACGGGGGTGCCGAGGGCGAGGAGGGGCTTGAACGCGGCGCGCAGCCGCTCGTCCGCCCAGCCGGAGGCGACGCCGAACACGAGCCGGTCGGGACGCATGGTGTCGTCGACGGCGAAGCCCTCGCGGAGGAATTCGGGGTTCCAGGCGAGTTCGACGTCGGTGCCCGCGGGAGCGAGTTCCTGGACGACGCCGGTGAGGCGCCGCGCCGTCCCGACCGGGACGGTCGACTTCCCGACGACGAGGGCGCGGCGGCGCAGCAGCGGGGCGAGGGAGCGGACGGCGTCGTCGACGTAGGTGAGGTCGGCGGCGTCCGAGCCGGGGAGCTGTGGCGTGCCGACGCAGAGGAAGTGGACGTCGCCGAAGTCGGCGGCCTCCGCATAGGACGTGGTGAACCGGAGCCGGCCCGAGTCGAGCGCCTTGGTGAGCAGCTCGGGCAGTCCGGGTTCGAAGAACGGGACCTCGCCGGACGCCAACCTGCCGATCTTGTGCCGGTCGACGTCCACGCCGAGGACCTCGAAGCCGAGCGCGGCCATGCAGATGGCGTGCGTGGCGCCGAGGTAGCCGGTCCCGATGACGGTCAGTCTCGGGACCTCCGCCTCCCTGTGTTTCATGTGCACCTCCTCTTTCTGCCGCGGGTGAACTGCTGTCGCGGGGGGTTCGGGGTGTGTCGCGGGGTTCGGGGTGTGTGTCATGAGGGTCGGGATGTGATCGTGCACACGATCTTCCCACCGAACCGCCGCGGGGTGTTCGGTACCGGTTACCAGCGGGTAGCATGGTGATGAGTTACCGACGAGTAAGCGCTGCGGGACCGGTAGCCGCCGGGGCTCCGCCGGACGACACGGAGGCTCGCATGGGCCACTACAAGAGCAACCTCCGCGACCTGGAGTTCAACCTCTTCGAGGTGTTCAGGCGCCAGGACCTCCTCGGCTCCGGCCCCTACGCGGACTTCGACGAGGACACCGCCCGCAGCGTCCTCGACGAGGTCGCGCGGCTGGCCGAGGGCCCGATCGCCGCGTCCTTCGAGGACGCCGACCGCCACCCCCCGGCCTTCGACCCCGCCACCGGCGCCGTCACCATGCCCGAGGGCTTCAAGAAGTCCTTCAAGGCGTGGATGGACGCCGAGTGGTACCGGCTCGACCTCGTGCCCGAGCTCGGCGGCAGCCGCGCCCCGCGCTCGCTGACCTGGGCCGTCGCCGAGCAGGTGCTCGGCGCGAACCCGGCCGTCTACATGTTCGCGTCCGGTCCCGGCTTCGCGCAGATCCTCTGGCACATCGGCACGCCGGAGCAGAAGCGGTTCGCCGAGCTGGCCCTTGAGCGGCAGTGGGGCGCGACGATGGTGCTGACCGAGCCGGACGCCGGGTCGGACGTCGGCGCGGGCCGGGCCAAGGCCGTCGAGCAGCCGGACGGAACGTGGCACATCGAGGGCGTCAAGCGCTTCATCACCTCGGCCGAGCACGACATGGCGGAGAACATCTTCCACCTGGTGCTGGCGCGTCCCGAGGGCGCGGGGCCGGGCACCAAGGGGCTGTCGATGTTCCTCGTCCCCAAGTACCTGGTCGATCTGGAGACCGGGGAGCTGGGCGAGCGCAACGGCGCGTACGTGACGAACGTCGAGAAGAAGATGGGCCTCAAGGTCTCCACGACCTGCGAGCTCACCTTCGGCGAGAAGCACCCGGCCGTCGGGTACCTGGTCGGCGACGTGCACGAGGGCATCAAGCAGATGTTCCTCGTCATCGAGTACGCGCGGATGATGGTCGGGACGAAGGCCATCGCCACCCTCTCCACCGGGTACCTCAACGCGCTGGAGTACGCGAAGGAGCGCGTCCAGGGCGCGGACATGACGCAGATGACCGACAAGACGGCCCCGCGCGTCACGATCACCCACCACCCGGACGTCCGGCGCAGCCTCATGACGCAGAAGGCGTACGCGGAGGGCATGCGGGCGCTGGTGCTGCTCACCGCGTCCTACCAGGACGCCGTGCAGATCGCCGAGCACGAGGGCCGCAAGGACGAGACCGCCGAGAAGGTCAACGACCTGCTGCTGCCGATCGTGAAGGGCTTCGGGTCCGAGCGGGCGTACGCGCTGCTCGGCGCCGAGTCGCTGCAGACGCTCGGCGGCTCCGGCTTCCTCCAGGACTACCCGGTCGAGCAGTACATCCGCGACTCCAAGATCGACACCCTGTACGAGGGCACCACCGCCATCCAGGGCCAGGACCTGTTCTTCCGCAAGATCCTCCGGGACGGCGGCGCGGCGCTGAACGTGCTCGCCGGGGAGATCAGGGCGTTCGCCGACTCGGGCGCCGGCAACGGGCGGCTCAAGAACGAGCGGGCGCTGCTCGGCCGGGCGCTGGACGACGTCCAGGGCATCATCGAACCGATGACCGGATGGGCGTTCGGATCGATGGAGAACCCGAAGGAGCTGTACAAGATCGGGCTCAACACGTCCCGGCTGCTCCTCGCGCTCGGCGACCTCATCGTCGGCTGGCTGCTGTGCCGCCAGGCCGAGGTCGCGCTCACCGCGCTGGGCGACGCCTCCGGCCCGGACGAGGCGTTCTACACCGGCAAGGTCGCGGCCGCGCAGTTCTTCTGCCGGACCGTCCTGCCGCGGCTGGCGGCCGAGCGCGCCATCGCCGAGGCCACCGATCTGGACGTGATGGAGCTGCCCGAAGCGGCGTTCTGACCCGCTGATCGTTTTGCGTTGCGGGCCCTCGCTGGGGTATTGGCGGGGGCCCGCCGCGTGTCGCTACTGTTGGCGCGTCCGCCCCCGCCCGGGCTCCCCGCTGGCCCTCCCCCTGACCGGATCCACGATGCGTGCTCTGCCTCTCGCCGTCTCCCTCACCGGGCTCGTCCTGACCGCCGGCTGCGCCGACACCGGCAGGGCGGAGATGAGCGATCCGCCGACCGCCGGCGTCGGCGGGACCCCCACCACGAGCCCGGGATTCGCGAAGGAGGGCTGGTTCGGAAGCGCGGACGGCCTGCACGCGCGCGTCGAGATCAAGGGCGTCGAGCGGCAGTCGGCCCGGGTGGTGCTGCGCTACACGGTGACGTCGCTGGACACGACCACGAAGTCCGTCCCGTTCGCCATCGAGCTGCTCGACCCGGTCGCGCGCAAGCTCTACAAGCCGACCGGCTCGACGAGCGGGGCCGCGTTCGCGCCGGGCGCGACACGCGAGATGGCGGCCGAGTACCCGGCGCTCCCGCGGAGCGCCGAGAAGGTCACCGTGCTCACGCCGGGCACGGCGGGCGAGTTCACCGGGATACCGGTGACGAGCGGGCCGGCCACGTCCACGCCACCCGGCGGCGGCTCCGGCCCACAGCCCGGGTTCTCGCCCCCACCCGGGTTCTCGCCCCCGCCGGGCTTCTCCCCGCCGCCCGGTTTCTCGCCGCCGCCTGGTTTCTCCCCGCCTCCCGGCGGGTTCGCGCGGGCGACGCGCGGGGGGCCGACCTGGTGGTACCGGCTGCCGGAGAACGCGGCCGATCCGCTGACCGCCCGCGCGCCGTCGCCGCTGCCGAGCGGGCGCTCCACGGGGCCGCGGTCGTCCACCGGGGGCACGCCGCCGCCCGTGACCGGCAGCGGCGGCGTCAACCTCGTCGATCTGTACGACATCACCGAGAGCGCGAACCAGGACGTCGCGTCCAGCGGCTCGGTCGTGACGGCCGGCCTGCGCGCCGACGTGCTGTTCGACGGCGCCTCGGCGAAGGTGTCGAGCCGCGCGAAGGCCGTCCTCGACGAGACCGCGCAGCAGATCAAGACGAAGGCCACCGGCCCGGTGACGCTCGCCGGGCACACCGAGACCAAGGGCGACAGCGCGAAAAATCAGAAACTGTCGCAGCAGCGCGCCGACGCCGTGATGAAGGAGCTGAAGACGCGGCTCGGAAACGCCTTCACCTACACCGCGCGCGGCAAGGGCGGGACGGAGCCGGTCGCCAGGGAAGGCGGCGCCGGCGACGCCAGGGCCCGCGCCCGGAACCACCGCGTCGAGATCACCTACCAGCTCAAACCTTCACCTGCCGGAGACACGGGGACGACGTCCGCGACGCACGGGGCGGCGGCGTTCCGGCCGCAGGACGGGAAGACCTACGCCAGCCGCTCCGCGCGCTTCGGCGCGGCGAAACGGCGCATGGACGTCAAGCCGTTCTACCGGGACGGCGCCTACATCGTCGCCGTGTTCGAGATCGTCAACGAGGGCCCCGGAGCCACCCCGCAGGACGCCTCCTACGCGCACCCGGACTACCCCGGCGGCGTGTTCACGTCCTTCTCCGTCCAGGTCCCGGGCGGGAAGGACGTGTACCGCGCCGTCCGCGTCGGGCCCAGGACGCCGAGCGGCCCCAGCGCCTACGTCGCCCCCGGACGCGCCGTGTTCCGCACCGCCGTGAACCAGCCCGTCCGCGGCTTCGTCTACCTGCCGGCGCCGCCGGGGAACGTCACGTCCGTCACCTTCGACGCGGGCCCCTTCGGGAAGTTCGACAGGGTCCCCGTCTCGTAGCCGCGTCCGCGGGCGCGGGCGCCCCGGTCAGCGCAGGCGCTGGACCGATTCGACACCGGGTACGGCCAGCGGCTCCGGCCGCGGGTTGACGAGCCCGAGGAACTCGTGGCAGTGCGGGTCGGCGAAGAGCGCCCACACCTCGACGGTCCCTCGCTCCACGGCGCGCCAGGCGTTGTAGCGGCTGCCGGTGTTCCGGCAGCCGAAGCCCTGGTAGACCTGGTCGGGCGGCCCGCTCGGGTGCGCGCTCTCCCAGGCGTACAGGCCGCTGGCGGCGGCCGCCGGAGCCGTGTCCGGCTCCGGCTCCGGCTTCGGTCCGGCGCCGGTGGCGGGGCTTTGGAACAAGCCCAGGGCGGCCACGGCCAGAGCCAGAGCCGTGACGGGTCGGTGGGTGATTCGCATGACGGTTGTCTCCTTCCGAGCGCTGCGACCAGACGTCTGCGCCCACCGGCTCTCTATCCCGATAGTGAGTGACTAATTACATAGAGTGAGAACGTTGCGAATAGATCACCGTACGCCGTGGACACCGCCCGGGGATGATTGCCGATCGCGTGACGTGTGGTGGACGATCTGAACGGATAGTTAAAGAGCACGCACACAGATCGTCCGGCGGAGGTCATCGATGGGTCTCGGTGTCAGTGTTTTCACGATCACGCTCGGGCTGATCCTCAAGTTCGCGATCAAGCCGGATGCGATGACCGATCCGGTGGACATCCACATCATCGGCGTCATCTTGATCATCGTCGGCGGCGCGACTTTCCTGCTCCAGTTGCTGATGATGTCCCGGATGCAGCAGCGCGGGCCGCGGCTCGGATCCAGGCAGCGGGACGAGCGCATGTACGACGGCGACAACCCGCCTCGCACCTGAACACGCGGGCCGCCGTACGGGGCCGGTGCCGCCCGTGCGGCACCGGCCCTACGACCGCCTGATCAGCCCCAGGCCAGCATCCGGACCGGGTCCTCCAGCATGGCGCCGACGTCGCGGAGGACCCGCGACCCCAGCTCACCGTCCACGATCCGGTGGTCGAACGACAGCGACAGCGTGGTGACCTTCCGGATCGCCAGCTCGCCCTCGTGCACCCACGGCATGTCGCGGATCTGGCCGAACGCCAGGATCGCGGCCTCGCCCGGGGTGAGGATCGGGGTCCCGGAGTCCACCCCGAACACGCCGACGTTGGTGATCGTGATCGTGCCGTCGGACAGGTCGGCCGGGGACGCCTTGCCCGCCCGCGCCTTGTCCGTCAGCTCCTGCAGCGCGCGGGCCAGGCCGGGCAGGTCGAGGTCCTGCGCCTCCTTCACCTTCGGGACGATCAGGCCCCGCTCGGTGGCCGCCGCGATCCCCAGGTTCACGTACCGCTTGACGACGATCTCCGCGCCGGACGGGCCGTCCACCCACGTGGAGTTCACCTGCGGGTTCCGCGCCACGGCCGTGAGCAGCGCCCGCGCGACCAGCAGCAGCGGCGACACCTTCACGTCCGCGAACTCGGGCAGCTCGCGGAGGCGTTTCACGGTTTCCATCGTCCGGGTCACGTCCACCTGGAGGAACTCGGTGACGTGCGGCGCGGTGAACGCCGAGCCGGACATCGCCGCCGCCGTCGCCTTCCGGACGCCCTTGACCGTCACCCGCTCCTCGCGGGCCCCCGCCTGCACGGGCGCGGCGGGCGCGGCCGCGGCCGGTGCCGCCCCGGACTGCGCGGCGAGGACGTCGTCGCGCGTGATCGAGCCCTGCGGGCCCGAACCGGTGATCGTCGCGAGGTCGATCCCGAGGTCCTTCGCCAGCTTCCGGACCGGCGGCTTCGCCAGCGGCAACCCGTTGTCCACAGCCTGTGGACGAGCCGCCGGGGACGCCGGGGGAGGTGTTCGCTGGACAGGCGGCGCGGAGGGAGGTGCGGGGGAGGCCGCGGCGGGCGGTGGCGGTGCGCCGTTGGCCGCCTGCTTGCGCGGGCGCCGCTTCGTCGCGCCTTCCTTGACGCCGTACCCGACGAGCACGGGCTGGCGCTTCGGCGGCGCCTCGGACGACACGATCCCCGGCTCGTTCGGGGTCGGCACGGCGTCCGTCTCCTGCAGCGCCGCGGCCTGCGCCGGAGGCTCCGACACCGGTGTCGCGACGCCGCCGTCGGCCTCGGCGTCCACGGAGATGATCGGGGAGCCGACGTCCACGGTCGCGCCCTCGGTGACCATCAGCTCCGTCACCACGCCCTCGAACGGGCAGGGCAGCTCCACGATCGCCTTGGCGGTCTCAATCTCGACGATGGTCTGGTTGATCTCGACCGTGTCGCCGGGCTGGACATGCCACTTGACGATCTCGGCCTCGGTCAGGCCCTCGCCCACGTCCGGCAGGTTGAAGATCTTCGGGCTCACCGGCGTCACCACGCGAAGGTCCGGTCGACCGCGTCCAGGATGCGGTCGAGATCGGGCAGGTAATGGTCCTCGTTACGGGACGGCGGGTACGGCGCGGAGAACCCGCCGACCCGCAGCACCGGCGACTCCAGCCGGTAGAAGCACTTCTCGGTGACCCGCGCGGCCAGCTCGGCGCCGAAACCGCTGAACACCGGCGCCTCGTGGACGACGACGCAGCGCCCCGTCCGGTTGACGGACTCCACGACGGTGCCGATGTCGAGCGGGTTCAGCGAGCGCAGGTCGATGACCTCCAGCGTCCGCCCCTCTTCGGCCGCCGCGGCGGCGGCCTCCAGGCACGTCTTCACCGACGGCCCGTAGGCGAGGACGGTCACATGCTCGCCCGGCTGGACGATCCGCGCCTCGTGCAGCGGCGTCCAGTCCGCGGACGACGACTCGACATCGACCTCGGCCTTGTCCCAGTAGCGGCGCTTCGGCTCGAAGAAGATCACCGGGTCGGGTGAGGCGATCGCCTGCTGGATCATCGCGAACGCGTCCAGCGGGTTCGAGCACGCCACGACGCGCAGCCCGGCGGTGTGCGTGAAGTACGCCTCGGGCGACTCCGAGTGGTGCTCGACCGCGCCGATCCCGCCGCCCCACGGGATCCGGATCACGACGGGCAGCGACAGCGTCCCGAGCGACCGCATCGGCATCTTCGCGAGCTGGGTGATGATCTGGTCGGCGGCGGGGAACACGAACCCGTCGAACTGGATCTCCACCACCGGGCGGTAGCCGCGCAGCGCCAGCCCGATCGCCGTCCCGACGATGCCGGACTCGGCCAGCGGCGTGTCGATGACGCGTTCCTCGCCGAAGTCCTTCTGCAGGCCGTCGGTGATGCGGAACACCCCGCCGAGCTTCCCGACGTCCTCGCCCATGACGAGGACCTTCGAGTCGTTCTCCATGGCCTTGCGCAGGCCCTCGTTCATCGCCTTTCCGAGGGTGAGCGTGGTCATCGGGCCTCCTCGCCGGACTGCTCGAACGACGCCAGATAGGCGGCGAACTGCTCCTGCTCCTCGGACATCAATGGATGCGATTCCGCGTAAACGTGTTCGAACATCGCCAGGGGCTGCGGGTCGGGCATCGACAGGCAGCCGTTGCGCAGTTCCCGGCCGAGCTGCTTGGCCTCGTCCTCGACCTTTTCGAAGAATCCCGTTTCCGCGAGGTCATTGCGCACCAGATACGCCTTGACGCGTTCGATCGGGTCCTTGAGCTTCCACGCCTCTTCTTCGGCCTTGAGCCGGTAGCGCGTGGGGTCGTCGGTCGTGGTGTGGGCGCCCATCCGGTAGGTGAACGCCTCGATGAGCGTCGGGCCCTGGCCCGTCCTGGCGTTCTCCAGGGCCTTCTTCGTCACGGCCAGGCAGGCGAAGACGTCGTTGCCGTCCACCCGCAGGCCGGGGAACCCGTACCCCTGCGCCCTGCGGTAGAGCGGGATCCGCGACTGCTTCTCAAGCGGCTCGGAAATGGCCCACTGGTTGTTCTGGCAGAAGAACACGATCGGCGCGTTGAACACGGACGCGAACACGAACGACTCGTGCACGTCGCCCTGCGAGGTCGCCCCGTCGCCGAAGTAGGCGATGGTCGCGGCCGCCGAAGGCGTGCCGAGGACGCCGTCGCGCTGGACGCCCATCGCGTAGCCGGTCGCGTGCAGCGTCTGGCTGCCGATCACGATCGTGTACAGGTGGAAGTTGTGCTCGGCGGGGTCCCAGCCGCCATGGCTGACCCCGCGGAACAGGCCGATCATGTTGAGGTGGTCCACGCCCCGGCACCAGGCGACGCCGTGCTCCCGGTAGGTCGGGAAGACCATGTCGTTCTCGGACAGCGCGCGTCCGGACCCGATCTGCGCGGCCTCCTGGCCGAGCAGCGAGGGCCAGAGGCCCACCTCGCCCTGCCGGGTCAGCGCCACGGACTCCAGGTCGAGCCGCCGGACGATGACCAGATCGCGATAGAGGTCGCGTACCTCCTCGGCGCTGAGGTCCAGGGGGTAGTCGGGATGCTCGACGCGCTCCCCTTCGGGGGTGAGCAGCTGGACGAGTTCGGGTTCGGCCAGCTCGGGGTTATCGGGCGCGCCTCGCACGGAGTCGATCGTCATCGATGACACTCCTCGTTCGGGGCCGGCGCGCGGGATCGCCGCGCGGATCGGCCGATGTCCACGACCTCCGTCCCCGGTAAGGGACAAAAGCCGCTTATGCCATCGTGGCAGACCTCACACCCCGCGATGCAAGTCCTGCCAACGGGACACCTACCCCCGGCAATGGCAGAGCACGCAAACGTGACACATGCCACCCGGGCCGACGGGCCGGATCATCTACTCGCGGGAGAGTGCCCTGGTCACGCCCGCCGCGACGGTCAGGCCGAGGACGAGCCCGGCCGCGACGATGAAGTTGGCGATCCACTGGTAGACGCCCTTGGGCGCGAACGCCATCTCCTGCCCGAGCGTGCCGATCGGCAGGATGAGATCCAGGGTGTAGAAGAACGGGTTGAAATGCGGTTTCTGGCCGCTGTCCAGGACGTCCGGCTTGTGGAGCGAGAAGACGATCGTCCCGAAGGCGAGCAGCCCGATCAGCCAGCTCGCCGCGCGGAACGGGCGGTAGCCGTAGCCGACCAGCCCGTCCTGCAACCAGCCGATGATCTTGCGGGAGACGCCCTGCGTCCGGCGCCGGTCGCGGGCCTTGGCGAGCAGGACGTAGCGGCCGTCGGCGTCCAGGCCGAGCGCACGATAGGTCTGGGCGAGGCGCTCGTAGGGCTGCGGGGCGTAGCCGTCGGTGTCGCGGCGCAGCCAGTCGAGGCGCTGGCGGGCGGTGAGCGGCGGTTCGAGCGTCTCGTACTGGAGGCCGTCGAGCTGGAGGCGCTCCGGCCAGGACGCGGCGTCGTCGCGCAGCAGGTTGATGCGGGCGTAGGACAGGTCGGCGGTGCCGTGGATCGGCTCGGCGGTGCGCAGCAGCAGCTCCTCCGCCTGGACGCGCTGCAGGCTGAGGGCCGTCCCCTGGTCGTGCCGCAGCCGCGCGTCGCGCAGGCTGAGCTGGCCGGTGACGCGGGCGCCGGAGAAGCTGACGGCGCCGACGGCGGTGAAGCCGTCCGAGCAGTAGATGTCGGTCTCGACGGTCAGATCGTCGGCGTTCAGCGCGGTACGCCCCGGCGCGGAGAGCCGCGCGCCGACGAACGACAGGTACCCGCCGACGCTGGCGCCGCGCAGCCGGACCTCGCCCTCGGCGGTGAACCCGCCGTCGCAGAACACGTTCGCCGCGACGTCCAGGCGGCTCGCGTAAAGGGCGGGCCCGGACGGATTGCTCAGCCGTGCACCCCGCAGGATCAACTGCCCGCCGATGCGCGCCCCGGGCAGCCTGACCTCCCCGTTGGAGGTGAACCCCTGGTCGCAGTAGACGTTCGCCTCGACCGTGAGCCGGTCGGCGAGCAGCGCGTCCCCGCCCGGATTGCTCAGCTGGACGCCCGACATGTTCAGGATTCCGGTGATGTTGGCGCCGTCCAGCCACAGCCCGCCGGTGATCCGGCTGCCCTCCAGCCACAGATGCCCGTCCACCCGGGTCCCGGACGCGATCAGCCCGGGCAGCCGGCAGCGCATCAGATGGACGCTGTTCATGCTCGCCCAGTACAGGTGCGGCGCCTCGTCGAACGAGCAGCCGGTGAGCGCCAGCGGGACGCTGACGTCCGCGTGCCCGAGGTTGAGCGAGCCGGTGATCCGGGCCCCGCCGAGCCGGACGGCCGCGACCTGCCCCGGCTCCGCCTCCACCGCCCCGACGAGCAGGGCCACCAGGACCTCTGCCCTGACCATCCGGTCATGCCCCCAGTGGTCGGCCTGCGCTATGTCGTCGAACGCGGGGTCCCCCGACGTCAGGTCGACCGATTCGCCCTTCGGGAAGGCTTCCCAGAGGCGGCGCTCCGGCGGGGTCAGGTCCTCGACGTTCATCGGGCGGCTCCGGCGTGGGGCTGGGGGGCGGGACGGGCACGGGGTGGGCTGTGACTGGCCATGGTGCCGTACGCTTCAGGATCGTAAGGAAAAAGTGCTGATGAGTGAGGGGGCTGCCGTGGCGCGTGTCGTCGTCGACGTCATGCTCAAGCCGGAGATCCTCGACCCGCAAGGTCAGGCCATCGCCCGGAAGCTGCCGCAGCTCGGGTTCGACGGGATCGTCGCCGTCCGGCAGGGCAAGCGGTTCGAGGTGGAGCTGGAGGGCGAGGCCGACGAGGCGGCCCTGGAGCGGGTCGGCAAGATCGCCGAGACGCTGCTGGCGAACCCGGTCATCGAGAACTACGAGCTCCGCGTCCTCTAGCCGTCCTGGGCGGCGTGGCGGCCGTCCCAGCGCTCCCACCCGTCCTGGCGCTCCCAGGCGTTACGGCCGCTATCGGCCGTCGCAAGCGTCTAAAACGGTCCAAAACACTTCGCGCGTTTCAGGGGTTCTCGCCGTTCGGCGCCCCTGACGTGGAATGGCATGCAATACCGTTCGATTCCGAGCGCATTGGTGCGTTCCAGGCGATGGTCCGGGTTAGAGCGTGCCAACGCGGTGATCGTGAAAGACCCGCGACTATAGCGATTACGGAAGATTCCGCCGGGGAACTGTTAGCTGCGTCGAGTCGTCGAGCACGCTCCGGGACCGGGGGAACGGTCGCAGCCCGGAGCGGACACGAGGTGTCCGGGTGGATATGAGGATCTCGCTCTCGCTACCGTGCGAGGCGCTGAGCATCCCGGTGGTCCGCCGCGTGGTGGGAGACGCGCTGCGGGGGCTGGGCGTTTCCGATGACTGCGTCGACGACGTCCTGGTCGCCGCCTCCGAGGCGTGTACGAACGTCGTCCAGCACGCACGCGCCACCGGTGACTACGAGATCGCCGGACGGGTGGACGAGGGCGTCTGCACCCTCACGATCACGGACCAGGGCCGCGGGCCCAGGCCGGCCCCCGAAGAACGGGGGATTTTGAGCGAATCCGGGCGCGGCATTAAGATCATGCGTGCGCTGGTGGACGATCTGGACATCGACTCCACCCCGGACAGGGGCACGGTCGTCCACCTGCGGAAGCGCCTGACCTGGCGAGACGGGGCCCTGGTCCGGCGCCTCGACCGCAGGCTCATGCACAGCGCCGGGTAGATTGGTACGCGCGCGGGGGAGAATCGACGCGCATCGGGGTGATCGGCGGAACGACCCGCCCGTCCCGGCCGCCCCTCATTTCGGAGGAACAGAAGAGATGGACGCTGCCCGGGTCGGGGTCATCACCTTCCCCGGTTCACTCGACGACAAGGACGCCGCACGCGCAGTGCGGCTGTCCGGCGCCGAGCCGGTCGCCCTGTGGCACGGCGACCACGACCTACAGGGGGTCGACGCCGTCGTCCTCCCCGGCGGGTTCTCCTATGGGGACTACCTGCGCGCCGGAGCGATCGCCCGGTTCGCCCCGCTGATGACCGAGCTGGTCGCCGCCGCCGGCGCCGGCCTCCCGGTCCTCGGGATCTGCAACGGCTTCCAGGTACTGTGCGAGTCGCACCTGCTGCCCGGGGCGCTGCTGCCGAACGCGGGCCTGCACTTCGTGTGCCGCGACCAGCGGCTCCGGGTCGAGAACACCGCCACCGCATGGACCGCCGACTACCGGGAAGGGCAGGAGCTGGTGATCCCGGTCAAGAACCGTGACGGCCGCTACACCGCCGACCGCGAGACCCTGACCGAACTGGCCGACACCGGCCGGATCGTCGCCCGCTACGTCGACCTGAACCCCAACGGCTCCCTCGACGACATCGCCGGAATCTGCAACGAGGCCGGGAACGTCGTCGGTCTCATGCCCCATCCCGAGCACGCAGTGGAGTCCCTGACCGGCCCGTCCACCGACGGGCTCGGCTTCTTCACCTCGATCGTCAAGAGTTTGGTCACCGCATGAGCGAGCAACGGCCCCAGCCCCCCGCCCGAGCACCTCGGGAGTCCGCGGAGGACGAGCCCTCGATGGAGTGGCTCGGCGAGCTCAAGTCCGACGCCGACGACCCCGAACTCCAGCCGGTCGACCCCTCGGTGACCCAGGCGTTCGAGGCGATGCTCGAAGAGGCCAAGCCCGCGGACCCGTCCGCCCGCCCGGCCCGGCCGGAGCAGGCCGCGCGGCCTGAGCCGGGCGTCCGCGTCGATCCCGCCATCCGCGTCGACCCGGCCGTGCAGGACGCGTTCGTCGCCGCCCAGCCCGCCCCTGGCCCCCTCCAGGTACCGCCCGGCGGTGTGCTTGGCGGGCCCGAGGGCGAGTTCGCCCGCGCCCTCGCCGAGGAGCGCGCCTCCGGCGACCCTTCGTCCACCCTGGCCGACCCGACGCTCACCACTCCTGACGTGAGCGAGTACATGGGGCCCGCCGCCCCGTCGAACCCGGCCGTCCACGGCCCCGGCACCGGCCCGCAGCCCGCCGTAGGAACGGGCACGGGCCCGCAACCGGCCGTGGGCCCGAACACCGGCCCGCAGCCCGCGGTCGGCCCGAACACCGGCCCGCAGCCCGCCGTAGGCTCCGGTACGGGCCCGCAGCCCGCCATCGGCACCGGCACCGGCCCCCAACCGGCCGTAGGCCCGAACACGGGCCCACAGCGCGCAGTCGGCCCCAACACGGGCCCTCAGCCTGCGGTCGGCCTCAACACGGGCCCGCAGCCCGCAGTCGGCCCGAACACAGGGCCGCAGCCCGCCGTAGGCACCGGCACAGGCCCGCAGCCCGCCGTCGGCAGTGGCACAGGCCCGCAGCCAGCGGTCCGTCCGGGCACCGGCCCGCAGCCCCTCGTGGGCCCGGGCACCGGCCCGCAGCCCGCCATCGGCCTCGGAACGGGTCCGCTGCCCGCACTCGGCATGGGTCCCGGCACGGGCCCGCAGCCGGCCGTCGGCCCCGGCACCGGCCCGCAGCCCGCCATCGGCCGGACCACCGGACCTCAACCCGCCATAGGCACGGGCACCGGCCCGCAGGCCGCCGTGGGCCCTGGCACGGGCCCGCTGCCCGCCGTGGGTCCTGGCACGGGCCCGCTGCCCGCCGTCGGCCCCGGGACGGGCCCGCAACCGGCCATCGAGGCCCCGGCGCCGGGCTACTCCGGCACGGACACGGTCGCCGTCGCCGCCGCGTCCCCGGACCGCCCCCAGCCGTTCGCCGAGCTGGGCATGAACGAAGACGAGTACCGGCGCGTCCGCAGCATCCTGGGGCGGCGCCCGACGTCGGCCGAGCTGGCGATCTACTCGGTCATGTGGAGCGAGCACTGCTCGTACAAGAGCTCCAAGGTGCACCTGCGCCAGTTCGGTGAGAAGGCCCCGAAGACCGACAAGCTCCTCGTCGGCATGGGGGAGAACGCCGGTGTCGTCGACATCGGGCAGGGCTGGGCGGTCACCTTCAAGGTGGAGTCGCACAACCACCCCTCCTACGTCGAGCCGTACCAGGGCGCCGCGACCGGCGTGGGCGGGATCGTCCGCGACATCATCTCGATGGGCGCGCGGCCCGTAGCGGTCATGGACTCGCTGCGCTTCGGCCCGGCGGACGCCCCCGACACCCAGCGCGTCCTGCCCGGCGTGGTCGCGGGCATCGGCGGCTACGGCAACTCGCTCGGCCTGCCCAACATCGGCGGCGAGACGGTCTTCGACGCCTGCTACGAGCAGAACCCGCTGGTCAACGCCCTCTGCGTCGGCGTGCTGAAGCACGAGGACATCAAGCGCGCGGTGGCCCACGGCCCCGGCAACAAGGTGATCCTCTTCGGCGCGCTCACCGGCCCGGACGGCATCGGCGGCGCGTCCGTCCTCGCCTCCGCGACGTTCGACGAGGAGTCGCACCGCAAGCGGCCGTCCGTCCAGGTGGGCGACCCGTTCATGGAGAAGCTGCTGATCGAGTGCTGCCTGGAGCTGTTCGGCGAAGACCTCGTCGTCGGCATCCAGGACCTCGGCGCGGCCGGCGTGTCCTGCGCGACCACCGAGCTGGCCGCGGCCGGCACCGGCGGCATGCACGTCGACCTCGACACCGTCCCGCTCCGCGACGAGACCCTCCTCCCCGAGGAGATCCTCATGAGCGAGTCGCAGGAGCGCATGATGGCGGTGGTCGAGCCCGGCAAGGTCGACCGCTTCCTGGAGATCTGCGCCCGCTGGGAGATCCCGGCGACCGTGATCGGGACGGTCACCGACACGGGACGCCTCGTCATGACGTGGCGCGGCGAGACGATCGTCGACATCCCGCCGGTCACCGCCGCCGACGAGGGCCCGGTGTACCAGCGCCCGCTCCAGCCGCCGCCCGACCTCGGCGCCCTCCAATCGGACACGCCAGGGCGGCTGACGCGCCCGTCCAACGGCGACGAGCTGCGCCGCACCGTCCTGTGGCTGGCGGGTTCGCCGAACCTCGCGGGCAAGACGTGGGTGACGTCCCAGTACGACCGCTACGTCATGGGCAACACCGTCATGGCCATGCCGGAGAACGCGGGCGTCGTGCGCATCGACGACGAGTCGGGCCTGGGCATCGCCCTGTCCCTGGACGGCAACGGCCGCTACACGCGCCTCGACCCGTACGCGGGCGCGCAACTCGCCCTCTCCGAGGCGTACCGCAACGTCGCCGCCACGGGCGCGCGCCCCCTGGCCGTTACAAACTGCCTCAATTTCGGCTCTCCGGAAGACCCGGGCGTCATGTGGCAGTTCGCCCGCGCGGTCGAGGGCCTCGCGGACGGCTGCCAGTACCTCGGCGTCCCGGTCACCGGCGGCAACGTCAGCTTCTACAACCAGACCGGCACCGCGGCGATCAACCCGACCCCGGTCATCGGCGTCCTCGGCGTCCACGACGACGTCCGCCGCCGCGTGAACATGTCGCTCACCACCGACGGCGCCACGATCGCGCTGCTCGGCGAGACCCGCGAGGAGTTCGGCGGCTCGGAATGGGCGCACGTCGTCTACGGCCACCTGGGCGGCCTGCCCCCGCTGGTGGACCTGAAGGCGGAGGCGGCGCTCGCGTCCGTGCTGGTCAACGCCATCCGGGACGGGCTGGTCACCGCCGTCCACGACCTGTCGGACGGCGGCCTGTCCCAGACCCTGGTGGAGTCGTGCCTGCGCGGCGGCCTCGGCGCCAAGATCACCCTGCATGGCGACCCGTTCGTCGCGCTGTTCAGCGAGTCGGTGGCCCGCGCGATGGTCGTGGTCATGCCGGGCGCCGAAGCGCGCCTGGCGGCCCTGTGCGAGTCGGCAGGCGTCCCCGTGGCCCAGCTCGGCGTCGCGGGCGGCGACAGCCTGACCGTGACGGGCCGCGCCCCAGAAGGCGACCAGCAGGAGCTGTTCAGCATCCCTCTGCACGAACTACGCGAGGCCCACGAACACATGCTCCCCAGCTACGCCGACTGACCCGTCCACTCAACGCGAAGGGCGCCTCCCAGACCGGGGGCGCCCTTCGCGTTAGTGCGGATACGTCTACGGGATACGGCTAGAAGACCGAGATGTGGACGTGGTCGTAGTGGTTGGCGGTGGTGCCGCCGCGGTTCTCCATCATGCGCCAGCCGGGGCTGCGCATGTCGTAGATGCGCTGGCGCCAGATCACGTACTTGATGCCGAGGGCGTTCGCGTGGGAGATCGCGTACTGGGCGGCCTGGTCGCCCTGGGCCTGGGCGCTGCCGGAGGCCATCGCGCCGCCGGTCGTCACCATGAAGTCGCAGGCGCGGCCGGTGCCGTGGTCCTGCGGGTCGCCGGGACGGGTGCAGCCGATCACGGGGAACGGGCCGGTCTCCAGGTCGATGGTGTTCTTGACCTTGAGCATGCGGGGGGTGATGCCGCCCATGCCGATGCTCGGCGACTCGGGCTTGTACTGCTTGACCAGGGCCTGGATCTTGGACTTCCGGCTGAGCAGGTCCTTGATCTCTTTCCGCAGCTCCGCCATCTTCGCCTGGGCCTGCTGGCGGGCCTGGAGCTGTTCGTTGACGAGCTTCTGGATCTGCGCGACCTTCGCGGCCTTGTTCTGCGACAGGTGGCTGACCAGGGTGGCGTTGCTGAGGAGGTCGCTCGGGTTCGTGGACGTCACGACCGTGATCGTGGGGTCCTCGCCGTTCATCATGTACTGGGTGGCGGCGAGCTGGGCGACGAGGTTGCGGGCCTCGACGAGGTCCTGCTGGAGGTCCTTGGCCTTCTTGAGCGACTTCTCCGCCGCGTACTGGACGTCCTTGAGCTTGGCGAGGTCGCCGCCGTACTGCTTGTCGAGCTTCTCGATCTGCCGGCTCAGCTGGTTGAACTTCTTGCTGTCGCCGGGGTCGGCGGCGTAGGCGTTGAGCGCGGCCAGGGCGGGCGGGGCCGCCGCGGACGGGGTGGCGGTGCCGACCAGAGGCAGCGCGGCGGCGAAGGCCACGAGAGCCATGGCGGCGCGCCTTCCACCGCGTGGGCGTGCGGAGGCGGGGGTCTCCACGTGTTCTCCTCTCGTCCTGGCCGTAGGTCAATGGACCTTAAAGTGCCATCAGTGCATCGCCAAGGTTAAACCCCAGGGATGGGTGGGGCGGTGCGAAGCGCAATAAGCCCTGCTCGCTCGCTGGGGGCCGAGCCATCTTACGTGACACGACTCACAGTCACTTCTCCAGGTACGGGACGGGACTCATCCACGGTTCAGCCGGCCCCCGTAGCCGAGGCTCGTGCCTGGTCGGCTCCATGTGTACTGGAGCGTGCCGTCCGGCTGGCGGGTGATCTGGACGACTCCGGACGTGCACGGCTTAGCGACCGACAGCGACATTTTCAGCGCGCTTTCCGTGCCCCTCGTCAGTTGGAGCGCCCCGACGCATTTCTCCTTCGGATAGAACACCCGCCCGGTCGTCCCGCCGGATTGGAACGTGACCTCTACCGGGAACGAGACGTTGCGGTTGGTGTTGACGACCGTTCCCTTCCACGTCCCGGCGAACGATGACGGGATGGTCGTCACCGGGCGGTTGTTGGACGCGTTGGTGCTGTCGGGCGGCGACCCGTCGTCGTCGGCCTTGAGCTGGGGCCACAGCACCAGCGCGATGATCGCGATGCCCACGCCGACCCCGATGAACAGCGACAGCGCGACACCGAGCACGTGGTTGCTGGGGCGCCGCATCCGCGCGAACGGGGAGGGAGGCCGTTCGGTGGCGTCTCGGCCCTGTCCCAGCCCAGGGATGAGGTGCGGGGTCGGTTCGGTGGCGTTGGGGTGCTCGTCCAGGTCTACGGCGTCGAATGTCGCCGTTGGGTCGGGGCCTACCGCGCTGAACGCCGCCGTCTTGTCCGATTGGGCGGGCTGGTTCGGGTCATCTGAGGCGAACGCCTTGAAGGTCGCCGTCTCCTCGAAAGCGGCCGGATCCAGGTCGGCCGCGGGCGGTGCGGGAGGCTCGGGCTGGGACTCCGGGCGCGACCGGCGCTTGCGTGAAAGCTTTCCCAGGAGCGGGACGGACGGCGTCGGGGTTCCCTGCACCGGGGTCGGCGGGGCGCTCGGCGGAGGCCCAGGGGCGGGGGTGAACGCGGTGGGGGCGCCTGGGCCGGTGGCCATGGGACGCGGCGGTGCTCCCATGGGCGTCCGTGGCGGCATCGGTGGCGGTGCCATCTGGGCGGGTTGCGGCATGGGGGCGCCGAAGGCCAGTGCTCGGCCCTCGACCGCCATCGAGGGCGGCATGCGGCCTATCAGCGAGCCGTTCTCGTCCAGGAGACGCTGGAGGACGTCCTTGGCCGTCGGACGGTGGGCCGGGTCCTTGACGAAGGCGTCGGCCAGGATCTCGCGGAGTGAATCGGGGACGTCCGACAGGTCCACCTCGTCGTAGACGATCCGCTGCATCACCTCGGACGGGGAACCGTCCCCGAACGGCGGCTGTGCCGTGGCGGCGAACAGAATGGTCGACGCCCAGGCGAAAACGTCCGCGGGCTGGCCGATGCCGGTGCCGCTGAGCTGCTCGGGCGACTTGTAGGACGGGTCCTCGGTGATGTGCCCGCTGAAGGACGCGTTCACTGCCTCCAGCGCATGGGCGATACCGAAATCGCTCAGGCGTGGCCCGTCCCGCCCCAGGAGAACGTTCCCGGGCTTCAGATTGTGATGTAGCGCACCGGCCCGGTGGACGGCCGTGAGCGCGATCGCCGTACCGACGGCCATGCGCTCGACGACGGCGCCACCCCGCGGGCCCTCTTCGTCCACGAGCTGCTGGAGGGACGGCCCGTCGACCAACTGGCTCACCACATACGGACGGTCGCCTTCCACATCGGCGCTCAGGATCGCCGCCGTGCAGAAACCGGAGACCTTCCTAGCGGAGGTGAACGCGTTCGCGAACCGCGTCCTGGCGGCGGGCTCGCCGCTGAGCCGGACGTGCAGGACCTTCACGGCGACGGGGCCGCCTACCTGGTCCCTGCCGAGGAAGACGGCGCCCTGCTCGCCGACACCGAGCCGTCCCGTGATCTCGAACGCGCCGAGTCTTCGCGGGTCACCCGGCTGCAGGGGCAGCGCCTCGGGCATCTGACGAACCTCCGTGTCCTCCGGGGAGCGTCCCCGGCGTCCCCGTCTTCTTCACTCCCGCGGCCACCCCCTGGCCTGGCACCGCGTCCTTTTTACCGTCTGCGCGGCGCCGAGGGGCCATCGCGGGCCGGAGCGGTCCATCGGCCGCGACCCGGTAGCGTCGGTGGCGATGTCGCGGAAACCGCTCACCCTCGCCGTTCTGAACGACCAGCGCGGCGCGTTCGGCCTGCCGCCGTACGCCGGCGCCGACGAACCCGCCGAGCTGCGTCGCGCGGCGCTGGACACCGTTCTGGCCGGTATCGAGGCAGGGAGCGCCGAACCGTCCCGGCCGGTCGTGATGGGAGCGGTGCGGTTCCTGCTGGACCGGCTCGCCGAGCTCGCGCCCGGCCGTTCGGTGGAGGTCCGTGTTCCTCCTTATGCCGCCGTTCAATGCATCGACGGCCCGCACCATACCCGGGGTACACCCCCGAATGTGGTCGAGATGGACGCCGCCGCCTGGATCGGTCTGGCCACGGGCCGGTTGGCCTGGGACGACGCCGTAGCGGACGGACGGGTCCGTGCCAGCGGCGCTCGCGCGGACTTGTCAGGGCATGTACCGCTGCCCCTCGACCGGGAGGGCACCCAGCCCGGGTGACCTACGGGCTTCTGCCTACGGGGTCCGGTTCGCCTGGGCGAAGGGGAATTCGCGTTCGACGCAGTCTCGACGCGACGTGTCGTCCGGGTACCGCGCCTCGTCGCCGCACTGGGCCGCCTTGCTCAGCAGCACGAACAGCATCGTGGCGCCTATGACGAGGGCGAGGGACGAGCAGACGACGCCCACGATCGCAGGGCGGCGGTCAGCGTCACGGCGCACAAGGGACACCGCCCCCAAGACGACCCCGATGAGCGCGGGGATCACACCCGCCAGACACAGGACGAGGCCCACCAGGCCAACGATTCCGAGCACCTGAGAAGCCCTCGCCAGAGTGCTCCGCTTGGGCGGAGCCGGTGGCGAATACGTCTGGTACCCGGGCAGCGTCATGCGATCCTCCACGTGTCGGTCACCAGATTCCCCCGCTTCACTTGATGCCCGTGGTTCCGCGGGGTAAAGGTCCCTTAAGGAGATACCGCCGATCGGAGCAGGTGAATCAGGCATCTAGACTGATGAACGTGCCTCTCCGTGACGGACGTCTGAGCCACGACATCGATCCCACCGACCGCCCCCCGCAGGACGCTTGCGGGGTCTTCGGCGTCTGGGTCCCCGCTGACCAGGCGTCCCGGGCCGAGGTGAGCAAGCTCACCTACTACGGCCTGTACGCGCTCCAGCACCGCGGGCAGGAGTCCGCGGGCATCGCCGTCAGCGACGGCTCCCGCATCGTCGTGTTCAAGGACATGGGCCTCGTCGCCCAGGTCTTCGACGAGTCGGTGCTGAACACCCTGCGCGGCCACATCGCCGTGGGCCACTGCCGCTACTCCACGACGGGCTCGCCCACGTGGGAGAACGCGCAGCCCACGTTCCGGTCGTCGGACGCGGGCGGGCTGGCGCTCGTCCACAACGGCAACCTCATCAACACCCTCGATCTGGCCAAGCGGCTGGAGCCCGGCGTGCTGACCGCCACCACCGACACCGAGGTGCTGACGGCCCTGCTCGCCTACGGCGGTGAGGGCGGCCCCCTGGCGGCGGCCAGAGAGATCCTGCCCGCCACCCGTGGCGCGTACTCCCTGGTCTTCATGGACGAGGGCACCCTGTACGCCGCCCGCGACCCGGAGGGCATCCGGCCGCTCGTCCTCGGCGCCCTGGAAGACAGCGGCTGGGTCGTGGCGTCCGAGACCGCCGGGCTCGACATCGTCGGCGCCCGCTTCGTCCGCGAGATCGAGCCCGGGGAACTGGTCGCGATCGACGGCGGCGGTGTGCGCTCCGAGCGGTTCGCCGAGGCGCGGCCCAAGGGCTGCCTGTTCGAGTACGTATACCTGGCCAGGCCCGACACGTCGATCGCGGGGCGCAGCGTCCAGGCCACCCGGGTGGAGGTCGGGCGCCGCCTGGCCCGCGAGCATCCCGTCGAGGCCGACCTGGTCATCCCGACGCCGGAGTCGGGCACCCCGGCCGCGATCGGCTACGCCGAGGCGTCGGGCATCCCCTACGGCCAGGGCCTGGTGAAGAACTCCTACGTCGGCCGGACGTTCATCCAGCCGTCCCAGACGATCCGCCAGCTCGGCATCCGGCTGAAGCTCAACCCGCTGCGCGAGGCGATCGAGGGCAAGCGGCTGGTCGTGGTGGACGACTCGATCGTGCGCGGCAACACCCAGCGCGCGATCGTCGGAATGCTGCGGGACGCGGGCGCCGCCGAGGTCCATGTGCGGATCTCCAGCCCGCCCGTCTCCTGGCCGTGCTTCTACGGCATCGACTTCGCCACCCGCGCCGAGCTGATCGCCGGGAACCTGTCGGTCGAGGAGATCCGCGACTCCATCGGCGCCGACTCGCTCGGCTACATCTCCCTGGACGAGCTCATCTCCGCGTCGCAAATCCCCAAGGACAACCTGTGCCGGGCGTGCTTCGACGGCGTCTACCCCATCCCGGTGGATGAGGACGCCCGCGGCAAGCACGTCCTGGAAGTCATCCGATGACGTCCTACGAGGACGCAGGGGTCGACATAGCGGCGGGCGAACGCGCCGTCGAGCTGATGAAGTCGCGGGTGGCGCGTTCACGGCGTCCGGAGGTCGTGGACGACGTCAGCGGGTTCGCCGGGCTTTTCGACGCGTCCGCTCTCGCGCGCTACAAGCGTCCGTTGCTCGCCACGTCCACGGACGGCGTCGGAACCAAGGTCGACCTGGCGCGCCGCCTCGGCGTGTACGACACGGTCGGTCACGACCTGGTCGGCATGGTCATCGACGACCTCGCCGTATGCGGTGCCGAACCGTTGTTCATGACCGACTACATCGCCTGCGGAAAGGTCGTCCCGGAACGGATCGCCGACATCGTCGGCGGTATCGCGGACGCCTGCGCCCTGGCCGGCTGTGCCCTCGTCGGCGGCGAGACCGCCGAGCACCCCGGCCTCCTGGAGGCGGACGAGTTCGATCTCGCCGGCGCAGGGACGGGCGTGGTCGAAGCGGACGATGTCCTGGGCCCCGACCGTGTTCGCGTGGGGGACGCCGTCCTGGCGATGGCGTCGTCCGGGATCCACTCCAACGGGTACTCGCTCGTCCGGCACATCCTGGCCACGACCGACCTGGACCTCGACTCCAAGCCCGCGGACCTCGATCGTCCCATGGGCGAGGAACTTCTCACCCCGACCCGCATCTACGCCAAGGACTGCCTTGAGCTGACGGGCAAGGGTGGTGTGCACGCGTTCGCTCACATCACGGGCGGCGGCCTGGCCGCGAACCTGGCCCGCTCACTGCCCCCGACCATGGACGCCGTGCTGAACCGCTCCTCCTGGGAGGTACCGGCTCTGTTCCGTGTCCTCCAGGGCTACGGGGACGTCTCCCAGGCAGCCATGGACACGACGTTCAACCTGGGCGTAGGCATGGCCGCCGTCGTCGCACCGGACGCCGCCGACGAGGCTCTGCGCGTCCTGGCGTCCCGCGGCGTTCCGGCCTGGCACCTCGGCGAGATCACCGCGGGCACCGGCAAGGCGACCCTCGTCTGATCCCGCGATCCGCGACCAGCGTGATCATTGTCACGCCCACCCGGCGACGCGCGCCGCGGCGCCGCAACCGTCCATGGACGGGGCTGAGGTGGCCGCTGAGGGTCTCTCGGGCCCCAAGGGTCACACGAGTACCAAGGGACGTCGAACGCGGCTCACGGACGCGTTCAGGGGCTCCGAATGACGAACGCCACTGCCCGATGGCGCGGGCAGTGGCGTCGGTGTCAGCCGGTCAACCGGAGGTGCCGTCCTTGCGCTCCTCCGTGCCGTAATCGTCGGCGTAGTCGGCGTACTTCTCGGCGAGTTCGTCGTAGGAGTCGTCCCCCGTCTCGTTGACTCCCAGCTCGCTCTTCAGGCGGTCGAGGTCCGTGTTGCCGCTGTTGTACTTGAGCTGTCGGGCAACCTTTACCTGCTTGGCCTTGGCTCGGCCGCGACCCATTGGCTCGACCCCCTCGATGGTCAGGGCTTTCGTGGGCCCATCAACGCGCGCGTGTACCACACGAACTGGTGCCTGATGAGCCATGCGTCAGTCACGGGTACAACCGTACCCGTTTTGCGCCCGGCTCGGTACATGGACGGAACGTGGCGGCGCTTCTGTTGCTTATGACAACAGTGTATCCGGTGGTCCCGAGGGCGTGCTAAGGGCCGCCGCAGTACACCCCTGGGGGCTCCCCACGGCGGCCCATGGTCTCGGGCAAACCCGGTCTCTGGCCACGGGCAAGACCGGTCTCAGAGCAGGATGCCGCGCAGTCTGCCGATCTCCGTCATCCGCCGTTCGGCCAGGCGGTCGGCCGCCACGGCCGGCGGGACGCCCTCGTCGGCGGCCAGCGCGAAGATCTTCAGGGTGGTGTCGTAGATCCCGGTGGCGCGGGCCTTGGCGCGGTCGAAGTTGAAGCCGCCGATCTCGTCCGCGACCTGGATCACACCGCCGGAGTTCACCACGTAGTCGGGCGCGTACAGCACGCCGCGGTCGGCAAGGCTCTTCTCCACGCCGGTGTGGGCGAGCTGGTTGTTCGCGGCCCCGCACACCACCTTGGCCGCCAGTACGGGCACGGTGTCGTCGTTCAGGGAGCCGCCGAGCGCGCACGGCGCGTACACGTCGAGTTCTGTGCGGACCATCACGTCGGTGTCCGCGACGACCTCGACTTCGGGATGCGCCGACCTGACCCGGTCGACGGCCGACTGGTTCACATCACAGATGACGACGTCGGCCCCGTCCTCCACGAGGTGCTCCACCAGCCGATGACCGACCTTCCCGACCCCTTCGACGCCGACCCGCTTGCCGCGGAGCGTGGGCGCCCCCCACACGGTCTTGGCCGCGGCGCGCATGCCCTGGAACACGCCGAACGCGGTGAGGATCGACGAGTCGCCCGCACCTCCGTGCGCGACCGTACGGCCGGTGACGTACCGGCTCTCCCGCGCCACGATGTCCATGTCCTCGCTGAACGTGCCGACGTCGCAGGCCGTGTAGTAGCGGCCGTTCAGCGACTCGACGAACCGCCCGTAGGCCCTCAGCATGGCCTCGGACTTGTCGATGGCCGGGTCGCCGATGATGACGGCCTTGCCGCCACCGAGGTCCAGCCCCGCCAGGGCGTTCTTGTACGCCATGCCGCGGGACAGGTTCAGCACGTCGGCGAGGGCCTCTTCCTCGGTCCCGTAAGGGAAAAAGCGGGTACCTCCCAGGGACGGGCCTAGCGCGGTTGAGTAGATCGCGATGATGGCACGCAGGCCGCTGGCCTCGTCCTGGCAGAAGACGACCTGCTCGTGACGGGGTTCGGTGCCCTTGTGGGGCGCCCCGAAGACATTAGGCACGGTAGTGCCCTCCTCTCTGTCTCTAAGATCAGCCTAGGGCGCGTGATGCCACCGCGCCCGGCCGAATCTCATGTCACGATGCGATGGTGCTTCCGTACGCCGCGTACCTACGGGTTTATGAACCGGTGACCGCCTTCCCGGAGCCCGCGCGGACCCTGTGGACGGTCTATGCCGACTCCCGGCGGCGTCCGCGGCGGATCCACGCGCTGGGCGTCGAGCACCGTGCCGCCTCGCTCCGGCTTATCGGCTCGCCGCCCGACGTCGTCCCGGAACGCGAGAGCAGGGACGCCTACGTCCGCCGCCTGGACGACATGATCTACGTGTGCCCGTGGGAGACGCGGCTGCGCTCGTGGCTGGCCTTCGAGCGCTTCCGGGACGAGCACGCCGCGGCGCTCGCGGCCGCGTTCGTCCCGCCGCCGGTCTCGGAGCGGGTGACGGGCGACTTCGAGCAGTGGAAGCGGGCGGGCAAGCCCCTGCGCCCGCACATCCTGACGAGCACCTGGCACATCCCGCTGGACTGGTTCGTGCCCTTCACGCGCGAGGAGCGGTGCCTGATGCTCGGCACGCCGGGGACCGGGTACCGCAAGGCCGGCGACGCGTCCGAGGAACACGCCGAACCGCCCGCCCCAGGTCAGAGCTCTGCGACGGCCGCGCCCGCGCGTACGCTCATCTACGTCACCTCGATGGACGAGGCGCGCCGGAGGGTGGCGCACGCGCTGCCCGTCGTCCGGGAGAACCTCGGCGACGGGACCGGTGAGGTCTACCTGCTGTCGGCGGGCCGGCTGGACACGCTCGGCCGGTGGCTCGACGGTTTCCACCCGAGCGCGCTCGTCGAGCTCGACTACGGCGGGCTCGTCCATCTGCTGGACGACCGGACGCTCAGCCTGGACGAGTCGGTGGCCGAGATGGCCGTGGCGATCACCGGGATGGAGCGCGGTGAGGTCGAGCTGACCGTCGCGATGTACAAGCGGCTCCTCGCCCGCTGGAGGCCCATCCGGGCCCTTGAGGCGGCGAACTAAAACAAATTTCCCGAATCCGCGCGCGATACGACTATACGTATCGCTAGAATCACGCAGCGTGACCCGCTGGCCACCGGATACACGCCGCTCCCCGCACTCGTGGGGATGTTTGCACGCAACTACCGCCAGGGACTTGCTTGTTGCGCTGAGTGGTGGCAAGGTTACACGTTGTGATGTCATAGTGACCCAACTTGGGCCATAGGGGACATCAGTGACCACGCGAGGATCAATCGCAGGATCGCTGTCATCGGTCCACGGAGGAGAGGCCGCAAACATGTCAGCACGTACGCCAGAGGCCGAGCCCCTGCTGACGCCGGCGGAGGTGGCGACGATGTTCCGCGTCGACCCCAAGACCGTCACGCGGTGGGCGAAGGCGGGAAAGCTCACGTCCATCCGGACGCTCGGGGGGCACCGCCGCTACCGCGAGGCGGAGGTGCGGGCGCTGCTCGCGGGAATCCCGCAGCAGCGCTCGGAGTAGGGAGGCGGTTCGCCGTCGCCGTGTGCGTTCGGGCTCTCGCCTCGTGCGGGCCCGGTGTCGCACGCGAATCGCGATGGCCGGTGCCGTTGCCGGACGATTCCGGCGGCCGGGATCGGTCATGGCGTTGGGGGGATGGCCGTTGTAGCCGTGCTCACCCGCGTCGCCCTTGGGATCCGGGCGCGTCCAGTGCCCTGCCCAAGGGCGAGCGGGTGGCCGGCTTGGCCGAAAAGCGCCGCTGACGTGCACGGAATTTGGGACATGGACGACTTTTTGTCCACATGAGGACAGAGTCTCCATTTAGGACGTTGCTCGTCACTCTTGGGTAAAGCGTCCAAAAGCGAAGCCGTCCGGGCCGGAAATGCCCGTTCGGACGAGGGCGCCGACCCGGCTGTTTCCCGGGGTCAGCCGCCTTTCACCTGGGCCGAGCCCACCTTTCTTGAGGTCAGCCCATCTCTTCTTGGGCCAGGCGGTCGAACAATCTGCCCGTGCCGGGGTCGTGGCGCCCGGCCGCGTGGAACATGACCACCAGGTGGTCGATCAGCAGTCCTTCCAGCTGAGGACGGGGAACGTCGCGGTTCTCCAGCCAGTCCAGGCCCGCGGTCTCGACCGCCGCCATCCAGGCCCGGAGCGTGATCCGCAGGATCGGCTGCGGCGTCTCGACGTCCAGCGAGTGCAGGATCCGGTCGAGCAGCAGCTGGCGGATGCCGTCGACGATCTCGCCGGCCTCACCCGAGCGGTCGGCCGGGCCACCGCGCAGCAACGCTGTGTAACCGGCCGCGTGGCTCTCCACGAAGTCGAAATAGCGGCGCAGCGAGATCCGCAGCCGGTCGAGCGGCTTGCCCTCCGTAGGCGGTTCGAGCAGCACCGACAGCTTCTTCGCCGCGCTGCCGAGCGCCGCGATGTACAGCTCGTACTTGCCGCCGAAGTAGTGGTAGACCAGCGCGCGGGACGCGCCCGCCCTGGCCGCGACGTCGTCGATCGAGATGTCTTCGGGCGAGCGCGTGCTGAACAGCTGCAGCGCCGCCTCGATCAGCTCGTCCCGCCGTTCGTCGACGCTGAGCCTGCGGCGGCCACGGCCACCGCTCTGCCGGCTACGCGCCTTGCCGGCCACCGCGCGATCTCCCACCTGGGCAGCGTATCCGAGCCAGGACGGCCGCACGGTCGCCCGAAAGTGGGCTGGAACGGGCTTTTCGCCGCCCATGATCACTCTCCGGCCGGACTGTGATACCGAACACCACAGGCCCGAACCACCATTGTCGGATGCCCGTTACTCACTGTTGCGGCGCTTTGGGGGAAAGGCGCGGCATCATGGCAACTCCCCCTCGAGTGGAGGACGGCGCGTTCCACACCCCGCCGCGCGCCGTCGAGGCAGGTCCCACAGGTCCCCCTGGACGGAGTGCCATGTCAGCTGATCAGGCGAATACCCCGCAAAACATGCGGGAACAGACCGCGGTGCCAAGGCCGCGCAATGAACCGTCTCCCGCCAGACGCGACGAGGGTAGAGCCGTACCGGCGCCCAAACCGACGATCCGCAACGTCGCCGAACGCGCCGGCGTCTCGAAATCACTCGTCTCCCTCGTGATGCGAGGGTCACCCCATGTGAGCGAAAGGCGGAGACAGGCCGTCCTACAGGCCGCGCGCGAGCTGGGTTACCGCCCGAACGCCGTCGCGCGAAGCCTCGTCGAAGGCCGCACCAGGCTCATCGGCGCGATCGTCGCCGACCTGCACAACCCCTTCTTCGCCGAGTTCCTCGACGGGCTCCAGGAGAGCCTGCACGGCGCCGGCCTGCGGATGCTGGTCGGCAGCGGCCGCTGGGATCCGCTGTTCGAGGCGGAGGCGGTCGAGGCGTTCCTGGAGATGCGGGTGGACGGGCTGGTACTGCTCAGCGTCGTCCCAGAGTCGCTCAAGGAGGCCGCGGCGAGCGTCCCGGTCGTGGTCGTCGGTGAGCGCGACGTCGTCGGTGTCGACATCGTCGTGGACGACGACGAGCTCGGTGCGAGCCTCGCCGTCGACCATCTCGTCGAGCTCGGGCACCGGCGGATCGCGCACATCGAAGGGGCGCGCTCCACCACGGCCCGCTACCGCCGCGACGGGTACGAGAAGGCGATGCACCGGCACGGGCTCGCCGACGAGATCGTCGTCGAGCCCGGCGACTTCACCGAGGACGGAGGCTACCGCGCCGCCCGCGCGCTGCTGCGCCGTGACCCGCGCCCGACCGCCATCTTCGCGCCCAACGACCTGGTCGCGACCGGTGCGCTGTCGGCGGCCGACGAGCTGGAGATGCGGGTGCCGGCACAGCTGTCGATCGTGGGGTACGACAACACCCACCTCGCGGCGATCCGGCACATCTCGCTGACCAGCGTCGACCAGCCCCGCAGGGACATGGGACGGGTGGCCGCCGAGATGCTGACCGCGCGCATCGGCGACCCGTCCCGGGTGGCCCGGCAGAACCTGGTCGTCCCGCACCTGGTGGTCCGTTCGACGACGGGGCCTGCTCCCACCCTGTGAGCCCCGGTCACAGGGCGTAGACCCCCCGCCTCGAATCGCTCCCAAGGTTCGACCCACCCCACAGCGGCCGCCGTGGCCGTTCCCGGCCATGCGCCTGGAACGTTGGCGACGGCCGGTCTTCCGGCGTGCCCGCGTACGGCCGGGTGGGTGCACCCGCGTACGCGGGCACGTCCGGCGGCGTACGCCGGGTGCGTGCGGCGTGTTGGGCGGTGTGCCTGCGTGCGTCGGATAAGAACCGGTCTGCGGTAGGTAAGGGGCAGGCCAAGACTGCCGCATTCCCCGGCCCGCGCCCCGTCCCCGGCGGGTTAATGGACTCACCGTAAGGCGGGTGGGGCCGGGCGGCCTGAAGGTCCGGGTGGCCTAGAGGGGAGGCCGCCCGGGCGAGACCACCGGGAGGGCCCCGGACCCGCCGGACGGACACAGTCCACTAGGGGGTTCAGTCGTGCGTGATCCGGAACTGGTGTCGTGCGCGCAGCACGCGGCGAGCGAATTGGAACGCGCGTGGTCGGAATGGCGGCACGCGCGGGGGCTGGCCGAGCAGGTCTCGGAGTCCGTGGCCAGCTATGTCGCCCATTCGATCGATCACCCGTGGGGCCGTCCCCGCGTGGTCCTCGGCCTGGACGCGGACGAGGCGCGTGCCCTCGCCGCCCTGCTGGGCAAGGACGACGACCCGCTCACCTGACCGCCGGGTTTCGCGGACTTCGTTTGACGAACCCTCGGCGGTGTGCAGACTGTCAGGGTCCGATCGGTAACGAAGTCATCACGGAGGAACGGCCGGTGCGCATCCATCGAGGCGGTCTCGCGACCGCCGGTCTCGCGCTGTGCCTCGGCGCGCTCGTCGCGTGCGACGCCTCCGCCGATCCGCAGGGTGACGACGGCGGGACGGTGAACCCGCCGACCGCGACAGGCCGGGCTTCGGGTGCCCCGGAGGACGGGACCGACCCGGCGTCCGGCGGCGGCCCGTCCGCGCTGGACGGCAAGGTGATCGTCATCGATCCCGGGCACAACGGCGGCAACGCGCGCCATCCGGCCCAGATCAACAAGCAGGTCAAGATCGGCAACGGCAGCAAGGCGTGCGACACGACCGGCACCAGCACCGCGGCCGGTTACGGCGAGCACGCGTTCACCTGGGACGTCTCCAACCGGCTCGCGAAGCTCCTGCGGGCGAAGGGCGCCAAGGTCACGCTGACGCGCAAGGACGACAAGGGCGTCGGCCCCTGCATCACCGAGCGCGCGGCGATCGGCAACCGGCTCAAGGCCGACGCGTCCGTGTCGATCCACGCGGACGGGTCGTCGGCGTCCGGGCACGGGTTCCACATCATCGAGCCGCTCGCCGTCCCCGGGAACGCCGCGATGGTGCCGCGGTCCGCGAAGCTGGGCAAGGCGCTGCGCGACTCCTACCGCGCGGGCACCGGCATCCCGTACTCCAACTACCTCGGCAAGGACGCCATCGACCGGCGCGACGACCTCGGCGGCCTCAACCTGTCGACCGTCCCGAAGGTGTTCATCGAGTGCGGCAACATGCGGAACAAGGGCGACGCGGCCAAGCTGTCCAGCGCGCCGTTCCGCCAGCGCATCGCCGAGTCCCTGGCCAAGGGCTTCGAGGCGTACCTCCGCTGACCTTCGCCCTCCGTTGACGTTCGCCTTCGGTTGAGCTTCGCCCCGGCCCCCGGGCGGGCAGGATGGGCGGGTGGCTGATCTTCTTCGCGTGCGCGAGCTGCTGACCGGGGCCGGCTACACGGTCGCGGGGGTGCGGGAACTGCTCGGGCCCGTCGCGGGCGGTGCGCTCGCGCGGGACGAGATCGTCCCGGCGCTGCGGGCGACCGGTGGCGGCTCGCCGCTGGAGACCCTGACGCGGCTGTTCTGGTTGCAGGTGCCCGTGGACGCGCCGTCGATCCGGGCGGACGATCTCGTCGCGGCGGGCTTGGTGGAGGCGTCCGGAGGGGAGCTGCGGGCCCGGCTCCGGGTCGAGCCGGTCGAAGCGGTCGCGGACGGGGGCGGGCATGCCGGGTATGTCGTGTCCGATCTCAAGGTCCGGCCGGGGAGCGGGGGCCTCCCGGCGGCGGATCATGTGGTGGGTGCGGGCGGCGCGTCCGGCAACCTGGCGCGGCTGGTTATCCACAGGGCTGTGGATAACGTGCTCGATGTCGGGACGGGATGCGGCGTCCAGGCGGTGCACGTGGCGAGCCGCAATCCGGGGGCGCGCGTCACCGCGACGGACGTCAATCCGCGGGCTCTCGATCTTGCCGGGATGAGCTGCGCGCTGTCCGGCACGCCGGAGGGTGCGGTCGAGTTCCTTGAGGGCTCGCTGCTGGAGCCGGTCCACGGGCGCCGGTTCGATCTGATCGTGTCGAATCCGCCGTTCGTCGTCGCGCCGCCGGGGGACCGCCGCTTCACCTACCGCGAGTCCGGCCTACCGGGCGACGACTTCTGCCGGCGGCTGGTCGCCGAGGCTCCAGAGCACCTCACCGACGGCGGATATTGCCAGCTCCTGGCGAATTGGCTGCATGTCGAGGGCGTTCCCTGGGAGGAGCGTGTCGGGTCGTGGGTGGACGGGTGCGACGCGTGGATCGTCCAGCGGGACGTCCAGGATCCGGCGGAATACGCTGAGTTGTGGCTCCGGGATTCCTGCGAGGCGGGAACGCCGGAGTACCGCGCCCGGTACGAGGCGTGGCTCGACCACTTCGAGCGGAACGGCGTCACCGGGATCGGGTTCGGATGGATCACGCTCAGGCGGGGCGGGAGCGGCGCCGTCCGGGTCGAGGAGGTGCGGCACGCCGTCGATCAGCCGGTCGGCGCCTACGTCCCGGACGTCCTTGACGGCTTCGTCAAGGGCAAGGAGTTTTCCACAGCCTGTGGACAGACGGTGAGTGCGGTGCCGGGTCTCGTCCAGGAGCAGATCGGCCCGCCCGGCGCCGAAGATCCTGAGCGGATCGTGCTGCGCCAGACCGGACGCCTCCGCCGCGCCGCCGGTGTCGGGACGGTCGAGGCCGCCCTCGCGGGCGTCTGCGACGGCTCGCTGCCCCTCGACCCCCTGCTGGACGCCATCGCACAGCTCACCGGCATGGACCCCGAGCAGGTCCGCGCGCATGCCGACGCCGTCCTGCCCGCACTGATCGCCGACGGGTTCTTCGCGGTGGTCTAGCGCGGTCAGCGGCGGGCTTCGGGGAGGGTGCGGAACGCGCTCTCGCGAAGGCGACGGGACAGGGCGCGGTTCACGCGGTGCGCCCAGAAGGGGCCGCCGTAGATCATGCCCGTGTACGCCTGGACGAGGGTCGCGCCCGCGCGGACGCGTTCCCACACGTCATCGGCCGACTCGACACCGCCGACCGAGATCAGCACG
Source organism: Actinomadura sp. 3N508 (assembly GCF_044326375.1). NCBI lineage: Bacteria > Bacillati > Actinomycetota > Actinomycetes > Streptosporangiales > Thermomonosporaceae > Actinomadura > Actinomadura sp. 3N508. The sequence continues at coordinate 827,095 of NZ_JBIRAX010000002.1, read as the reverse complement.
AGCCGGTCGCCGGTGCGGGCGCGCAGCCGGCGCAGGACGTCGAGGGAGCGGTCCTTCAGCGGCGCGCCCGACAGCCCGCCGGTCTCCTTCACCAGGGCGGGCGGGCTGAGCAGGGCGTCGCGGGCGATGGTGGTGTTGGTCGCGATGATGCCGTCCAGGCCGAGGTCGACGGCGAGGTCGGCGACCGCGTCGATGTCGTCGTCCGCCAGGTCCGGCGCGATCTTGACGAGCAGCGGGACGCGGCGCGCGGGCGACGACCGGTCGGCGGCCTCGCGCACGGCGGTCAGCAGCGGGCGGAGATGCTCGACGGCCTGGAGGTTCCGCAGGCCGGGCGTGTTGGGGGAGCTGACGTTGACGACGAGGTAGTCCGCGTACGGGGCGAGCCGCCCGGTGCTCGCCACGTAGTCGGCGGCGGCCTCGGCCTCCGGGACGATCTTGGTCTTGCCGATGTTGACCCCGATGACCGTCCGGCCGGGGCCCCGGGTGCGCAGCCGGTGCGCGGCGGCCTCCGAGCCCGCGTTGTTGAAGCCCATCCGGTTGATGACCGCCCGGTCGGGGGCGAGGCGGAACAGCCGCGGGCGCGGGTTGCCGGGCTGCGGGCGTCCCGTCACGGTGCCGATCTCGACATGGCCGAACCCGAACGCGCCGAGCGCCTCGTAGGCGACGGCGTCCTTGTCGAATCCGGCGGCGAGGCCGAGCGGGGACGGGAAGTCCAGCCCGAGCGCGCGCACGGCCAGCGCCGGGTCGCGGGGCGCGAACAGCCGCCGCAGCAGCGGCGCCGCGCCGGGCACGGCCTGGACCGCGCGGAGCGCGCGCAAGGTCAGGTGGTGGACGGTCTCCGCCGGGATCCGGGAGATGACCAGTGCGAACAGGAGTCGGTACATCGTCCGCAAGTATCTCAGCCGCCCGCGGCGGGGCGACGATCAGCGTCCGCGGAAGGTGCGGCGGAGCTGGAGGCGGACGTCCCGGCCCGCGTCGCGCATCGTCCGGCGGGCCGCCCGGACCGGCTCGCTGACGCCGACCCGCCAGGTCTCGCGCATGCCGCGGCCGATCGGGCGGAGCACGCTCACCTTGACCCAGCGCGCGGGCGCGACGATCAGGACCCGGGTCGGAACGACGACGAACGTCCGCCACAGCCACCGCAGGACGCGGGCGGCGAGCCGCCACGTGCCGACGAATCCGGCGACGATCGGCGCCAGCAGATACCGCCAGACCGTCCGGGCGGGCAGGACGATCAGGACGCGGACCAGCCACGCCAGCCCCCGGCCGATCAGCCGCCACGACCACACGAGCGTCGCCGCGAACGCGCGCCATCCGGCCGCGAGCAGGCCGTCGATCGCGCCGAGGAACGAGAGGGTGCCGCGTCCCAGCCAGGCGAGGCCGCGCCAGATGCCCCGGGCGAGCCAGGCGAGGGCGGCCAGCGGCGGCCGCAGGACGTACCGCCACAGCAGCACGAGCGGCATGATCACGAGCACGCCGATCAGCAGCCCGATTCCCTTGGCCAGCAGGACGAACCCCTGGCCGATGAGGGACAGCAGCCAGAGCAGGCCGCGGCCGAGCGCCTGGAGCGGCGTGAGCAGGAGCAGGTTCAGGAGCCAGGCCAGGCCGCGTCCTACGAGGGCGAAGAAGCGTCCGACCGGGGCGATCAGCCAGCGGTAGATCCAGCGCAGGAAGCCGAGGATCACGACGACGGCGAGCCACCGCAGCGGCCGGACGATGAGGAGGTGAAGGAGCCGTCCGATCGGGGCGATCAGCCAGCGGTAGAGCGCGAGGCCGAAGGCGCCCAGCATCCGGCCGATGAGCCGGGCGAGCCATCCCGGCGCCCGCATCAGACCGTTCCACACCGCCCGGACGGCCCGGGCGGTCACCACGACGAGGTCGTGGACCAGCCGCAACGGGACCAGCACGATCAGCGCGATCACGCGCGCCGGGACCACGATCCACGCCGGACCGGCCGGGCCCGCCGGGGCAGCCGGCCGCGCCGGGGCGGGCTGCCGGTTCTTGCTCAGGTTGATCGGGGCGTCCGCGGGGGAGTCGTCGCCGGTTGTCACTAATGCCTGCCTTGCGAACCGTCGATGGAACAGCTGTGCATCTGACCCGGCCCGCGGGCTGCCGGTTCCGGGGGGTTGAACCCGATCCGAGGGATTCACCGTACTGCTCCTCGATCCGGGCGAGCGGTGCGGCGGCTCGACCGGGATCGGACGTAGGGGACCTCGAACCAGAGCCGGGACCCGGACGACACGGAGGACCAACGACGATGAAGATCCCACGATGGGTGATTCCCGCTGCAGCCGCCCTGACCGCGTCCGGGCTGGTGCTCACCGCATGCGGGCAGGAGAACGGCGGGAAACAGCAGAACGCCGCGGGCACCCAGGGGCAGGCCCCGGCCGACCCGTCGGCGGACCCGTCCGCCGAACCGGTGCCCGAACCGACCTCGCTGGAGGTCGCGAACTTCACGCGGCTCGGCAAGGTCGTCACCGACGGGGACGGCAGGACGCTCTACCGGTTCGACAACGACACGGCCCGTCCGCCCGCGTCGACCTGCGCGGACGACTGCGCCAAGGCGTGGCCGCCGGTCATGGCGACCGAGGCGGCGCCGGAGGTCGACGGCGTGAAGAAGTCGCTGGTCGGCAAGGTCAAGCGGCCGGACGGCCAGTGGCAGGTCACGCTCGGCGGGTGGCCGCTGTACCGGTACGCCAAGGACGAGAGCCTCGGCGACGTGAAGGGGCAGGGCGTGGGCGGCACCTGGTACGCCGCGTCCCCGACCGGGACGAAGGCCGCCCCGGCGAAGCCGCAGACCGACGACCGCTGGAAGGGCTGGACGGTCGTCAAGGCGAGGACCGACCCGAAACTCGGCCTCATCCTGACGGACGGCAACGGCCGCACGATGTATCGCTTCGACAAGGACACCGACAAGCCGCCCACCACGAACTGCTTCGGCGCGTGCAAGAAGGCGTGGCCGCCGGTCATCTTCAGGAGCTGGAAGAAGCTCAAGGTCGAGGGCGTCGACCGGAAGCTGGTCGACTTCATCGAGCGCAAGGACGACGGCAAGTGCCAGCTCACCATCAACGGCTGGCCCATGTACTACTACGAGAAGGACGAGCAGCCCGGTGACGTGAACGGTCAGGGCGTCGGCGGCGTGTGGTGGGCCACGACGCCCGAGGGCAAGCGCGCCGCCGTCACCGGCTCGGGTCAGGGCTCGGGTTCGGGCAACGGCAACGGCAACGGTGGCTACGGCAACGGAAACGGCAATGGGAACGGCGGCGGCTACGGGACGGGTGGAGGCTACTGAGCAGCACCCGTCGCGCTAGCCGCCCCACGGGCGAAGGCGCGGAGGGCTCGCGGGTCGGTCGGGGTTCGCGATCCTCCGCGCCTTCTTGGCGGCCGTGCACGGAGATATGGCCGGATGGATAGGTGTTATCAACTGTCGCCGTGCCAGGTGGCAGAACGTCTTGTGGCTCGCCCGCTGAAATCCATTACCAGCGCGTTCACCCGGCCCCGGAATAGGCACGTCACACAATGCTCCGTGGCGGTGCGCCGGGTGGCTCGGTGCAAGGTGGCATTCTGCCCGCTCACACGCGGATAATGCCTTTTCGGTGGCCTTCTTAGGTGCCATCCTGAAGGCGACTCAGCCGAGTCTAGCCGATCTCAAGGGTCCATTCGGGGTGGGACGCCATGACAGTTGTTCCGGCACTGGAACCATCGGCACATGACGATCACGCGTCCGGCGGCTCCGGCCCGTCCGGTCGGCTGCTTTTCCCCGCTGCTGGCCATCGACATCATGGGCTACAGCGCCCGGACGCCCCGTATGCAGTTCGAGGCCCAAATGGATCTGCTGGCCGCGATGGAGGTCGCGGCGGACGAATCCGGGCTGGACCGGGAACGCTGGACGCAGCAGGTCAGCGGTGACGGCGAGCTGGACGTCTTACCGGGAGACGACGACATCGTCACGGTCGTCGGCCGCTACGCCCCCGCCCTTGAACGCGCGCTCGCCGCGACCAACCGCACGGCCGCTCCCGATCGCCGCCTGCGCGTGCGGCTCGCGCTCCACCACGGTGCCCTGATCATGGGGCCGGAGGCGTTCTTCGGCCGGCCGGGGACGCGCCGGTGGTCGTGAGCCGGCTGCTCGACGCCCGCCCGCTGCGCCGTTATCTGGTCGTCCATCCGGAGCGGAACGTCGCGCTCATCGTTTCCGACCAGATCTTCCGTGAAGTCGTCTGCAGCGGCTTTTGCGCATTGCCGCCCGCGCACTTCCATCTGATCCGGACGACCATCAAGGGAATCCTTTACCACGGCTACATCTACGACCCCGGTTGAGACGACGAGATTCGGCTATTAAAGAGCGGCTGGATTCCGTGGTTTCGAGTGCGGCGACGTGCGCCTTCCACAGTGTTGATCAAGGAGCGCTTCTGTGATAAGAGCGCATGTCGGGACGTGTGAAGCGATTGTTACGCGCGGGACACGGTCTCTTTAGATCACTCTCTGGATCTCGACAGTCACCGAATCCGGTGATCGAATGGGGACGGAACCGCCACGGACGCGGCCCGGCGAAGTGTCGCACCTGGTGGGAGGCTTCGGGAGGCCCGATGGTCGGACCAGTCGGACGAATCGGACACGTCGCAAGAGCCGCGCGAGCTGCGGGAACCGCAGGGGCCGCGCGAACCGCAGGAGCCGCGCGGATTGCGCGGGCGGGGCCGCTGCGGGCCGGAGTCGCGCTGGCGCTGCTGGCCGGAGGGGTGACGGCCTGCGGGGGCGGCGGCGGGATCCCCGCCCTGAACTGGTACATCAACCCGGACAACGGCGGCCAGGCGAAGATCGCCGCGGCGTGCACTAAGGCGGCGGGCGGCAAGTACCGGATCAAGACCGCGCTGCTCCCCAGCGACGCGAGCGGGCAGCGCGAGCAGCTGATCAGGCGGCTCGCGGCCAAGGACTCCGGCGTCGACCTCATGAGCCTTGACCCCGTCTTCGTGGCGGAGGCCGCGAACGCCGGGTTCCTCCGTCCGTTCACCGCGAGCGAGGCGGCGCCGCTGACCGAGGGCGTCTTCGAGTCCGCGGTGCAGAGCTCCACCTGGGAGGACAAGCTCTACGCGGCGCCGTTCTGGGCGAACACCCAGCTCCTCTGGTACCGCAAGTCCGTCGCGCAGAAGGCGGGCATCGACCCGAAGGCCCCCGACTTCACCTGGGACAAGCTGATCGACGCCGCCGTCCGCACCAACACCACGATCGGCGTGCAGGGCAACCGGTACGAGGGCTACATGGTGTGGATCAACGCGCTCATCGCGTCCGCCGGCGGCCGGATCATCAGCGACGCGGAGAAGGGCGACGAGGCCACCATCGAGATCGACTCCCCGGCAGGGCGGCAGGCCGCCGCGATCATCGGCAAGCTGGCCAGATCGACCGCCGCCGGCCCGACGCTGTCGACCGACATCGAGGAGCAGTCCCGGGCGACGATCAACGGCCCGCGCGGTGGCTTCCTGCTGAACTGGGGCTACGTCTGGCGCGCGGAGAAGGGCGACGCCGAGGCGGGCGCCATCGACAAGCGGATCGTCGACGACCTGGATTGGGCGCGCTATCCGCGGGTGAACCCGCAGCAGGAGAGCAAGCCCCCGTTCGGTGGCATCGAGATCGGCGTCAGCGCGTACGGGAAGCACCGCAACGACCTGGCGATAGAGGCGGTCCGCTGCATCACGTCCCCGGCGAGCATGAAGCAGTACATGCTCGACGAGGGCAACGTCGCCGCCCGTCCGGCGATCTTCGACGATCCCGACATCGTCAAGGAGTTCCCGATGGCCCCGCTGATGCGGGACTCCATCGCCGCCGCCGAGCCCCGTCCGGCCACGCCGTACTACGCGGACGTCTCCGGCGCCATCCAGAACCGCTGGCACCCGCCCGCGTCGGTGCGCCCGGACACGACGCCGCGCGAGTCCGCCCGGTTCATCCGCGAGGTCCTGCGTGACAAGGCCCTGCTCTGAGGCCCCGACGGCTTTAACGGAGGTGTTCGGATGACAACCGTCGAAACGGCGCCGAAGAGCGGGCGGCCGGCCAAGCGCGCGGAGATCTCCGACCGGGAACGGGGGGAGCGCCGGCTGGGGCTGCTGCTGTCCGCGCCCGCGGTGGTCGTGATGCTGCTGGTCACCGCGTATCCGCTGGGCAGCGCCCTGTACCAGTCGCTGTTCAGCTACCGGCTCACCGCGCCGGACGACCGGCGCTTCGTCGGCCTCGGCAACTACGCGACCGCGCTGACCGACCCGCTGTTCTGGCAGACCGTCCTCACCACCCTGATCATCACGGTGCTCACGGTGGGCGTGGAGCTGGTCATCGGGTTCGGGCTCGCCGTGGTCATGCACCGGGCGGTGTTCGGGCGCCGGACGGTCCGGACCGCGATCCTGCTGCCCTACGGCATCGTCACGGTCATCTCGGCGTTCGCGTGGAAGTACGCGTTCGACGTCCAGTCCGGGTTCGTCAACTCGTGGTTCGGGCTCGGCGACTACGCCTGGTTCTCCGACCGCTGGGCCGCGCTGTTCGTGATCGTCCTGTCGGAGATCTGGAAGACGACGCCGTTCGTGTCGCTGCTGCTCCTCGCCGGGCTCGCGCAGGTCCCGCGCGACCTGGGGGAGGCGGCGACGGTGGACGGCGCCACCGCGTGGCAGCGGCTCAGGCGCGTCACGATTCCGAACATGAAGGCCGCCATCCTCGTCGCCGTGCTGTTCCGCACGCTCGACGCGTGGCGGATCTTCGACAACGTGTTCATCATGACGGCGGGCCAGGAGAAGACCCAGGTGCTGTCGTTCCTCACCTACCAGCAGATCATCACCCGGACGGCGCTCGGTCTCGGCAACGCGGTCGGCGTGCTGCTGTTCCTGTCGGTGGTGCTGATCGCGGCCGTGTTCATCAAGGGGTTCCGCGTGGATCTTTCCCAGGTGCGAGGTGATCGGTGATGGAGACGGCACGCTCGAAGACGCTGTGGATCGTCGCGTCGCTGCTGATCCTGGTGTGGACGGCGTTCCCGATCCTGTGGATCGTGATGCTGTCGTTCAAGACGCCCAGCGAGATCGGCAACGTCCAGGGTTTCTTCCCGCAGGACTGGACCTGGCAGAACTACGAGACGGTCTTCAAGACCGACCTGTTCACCTCCGCGCTGATCAACTCGATCGGCATCTCGCTGATCGCGACGTTCGTTGGGGTGGTGTTCGCGACGCTGGTCGCCTACGCGATCGCGCGGCTCGAGTTCCCCGGCAAGAAGCTGATCCTGTCGTTCGCGCTGGCTATCGCGATGTTCCCGGTCGTGTCGCTGGTCGGGCCGCTGTTCGACCTGTGGCGCAACATCGGCCTGTACGACACCTGGCCCGGCCTGATCATCCCCTACATCTCGTTCGCGCTGCCGCTGGCGATCTGGACGCTGTCGGCGTTCTTCCGCGAGATCCCGTGGGAGATGGAGCAGGCCGCGCAGGTGGACGGCGCCACCTCCTGGCAGGCGTTCCGGAAGGTGATCGTCCCGCTGGCCGCGCCCGGGGTGTTCACCGCCGCGATCCTGACCTTCTTCTTCTGCTGGAACGACTTCGTCTTCGGGATCTCGCTGACCTCGACCGACCGGGCCAGGCCCGTGCCGGCGGCGCTGGCGTTCTTCACCGGGGAGTCCTACTTCGAGCAGCCCACCACCGCGATCTGCGCGGCCGCCGTGGTCGTCACGGTCCCGGTCGTCATCGTCGTCCTGGCGTTCCAGCGCCGCATCGTGGCCGGGCTGACGTCCGGCGCCGTCAAGGGCTGAGTCCCAGGGAGCCCGTCCGAGGAGAGCAATGGCCGCCATCAGCATGAAGAACATCGTGAAGAAGTACGGCGACGGCTTCCCGGCCGTGAACGACGTGTCCCTGGACGTCCGGGACGGCGAGTTCATGATCCTGGTCGGCCCGTCCGGCTGCGGGAAGTCGACGCTGCTGCGGATGATCGTCGGGCTGGAGGACATCACGTCCGGCGAGATGCGCATCGGCGAGAAGGTCGTCAACAAGGTCGCGCCGCGCGAGCGGAACCTGTCGATGGTCTTCCAGAACTACGCGCTGTACCCGCACCTCACCGTGTTCGAGAACATCGCGTTCCCGCTGCGCCTCGCCAAGACGCCGGACGACGAGGTGCGCCGCCGCGTCAACGAGACCGCCGAGACGCTGGAGCTGACCGAGCATCTGAACCGGAAACCCGCGAACCTGTCCGGCGGGCAGCGGCAGCGCGTCGCGATGGGCCGCGCGATCGTCCGGCAGGCGGACGCGTTCCTGTTCGACGAGCCGCTGTCGAACCTGGACGCGAAGCTCCGCGGCCAGATGCGCACCGAGATCTCCCGGCTGCAGAAGCGGCTCGGCGTCACGACCGTGTACGTCACGCACGACCAGACGGAGGCGATGACGCTCGGCGACCGTGTCGCGGTGCTGCGCACGGGCGTCCTGCAGCAGGTCGGGAGCCCGCGCGAGCTGTACGAGGAGCCCGTCAACCTGTTCGTGGCCGGGTTCATCGGGTCGCCGTCGATGAACTTCCTGCCCGCGTCGGTCGACGGCGCCTTCCTGGAAACGCCGCTCGGGCGCTTCGAGGTGCACGACGAGCGCAAGGTCGCCGCCGCCGGCGACCTCGACGTGGTGCTGGTCGGGATCCGTCCGGAGCACTTCGAGGACGCGTCGCTGGTGCCCGAAGAGAAGAAGCCGCACGGCAGCATCGTCCGCGCGCGGGTGGACGTGACCGAATGGCTGGGCAACGAGCAGTACGCCTACGTCCCGTACGAGGCGCCCGCAGATCTCGCCGCGCAGCTCCGCGCCCTGTCCCGCGAGCTCGACAGCGACCAGCTCCGCACGCAGGCCGTCGTGGCGCTGGACGCGGCCAGCGAGATCAAGCCGGGGCGGGAGGCGGAATTGTGGATCGACACGTCCAGAATTCACATTTTCGACCCGTCCACCGGGGAGAACCTCACCCGCGACGAGGAACGCGTCGCACAACTGGACCGCATTGCGGAAGAGTCCCGAGACGCACAACGCGAGGCCCAGCGGAGCTGATACCAGAACCCATGACAATTCGGTAGTGCGCTCCTGACAAAACCGATTGACCCCTTCTGGGAAGATCGGATGCATGTACGAGCGTTTCGCCCACGAATACGCCGCCCATGCCGAGGACAGCGCCTACAACGCCCTTTACGACCGTCCCGCCGTGCTCGGCCTCGCCGGCGACGTCGCCGGCCGCGCCGTGTTCGACGCGGCCTGCGGCCCCGGCCTGTACGCCCGCGCACTGCTGGACCGCGGCGCCCGCGTCACCGGCTGCGACGTGAGCCCCACCCTGGTCGACCTCGCCCGCGCCCGCTGCGGAGGCCGCGCCGACCTGCGCGTCCACGACCTGTCCGAACCGCTGACCTGGGTCCGGGACGGCTCCGCCGACCTGGTCGTGTTCGCCCTGGCGCTGCACTACATCGACGACCGGGTGGCGCTGCTTCGCGAGTTCCGCCGGATACTGGCGCCGTCCGGTGCGCTGGTCCTGTCGACCGAGCATCCGACCACGGCATGGGCGCGCCTGGGCGGCTCCTATTTCACCGAGGAACCCGTCGAGGAATCGTTGAGCCCGGAGCGGGACTGGCCGATCCGGGCCTGGCGCCGCCCGCTGACCGCGATCTGCGCCGAGTTCCGTGAAGCCGGATTTCTCATCGAGGAACTGCTGGAGCCGCGTCCCGTCCCCGAAATGGCCGACCGCTATCCCGAGGACCACGCGAAACTGGAGGACCACCCGGCCTTCATAGCCTTCCGCCTCATTCCGGCTCCGGGGCCGCCGCCGCGTCCTCCGAGATGATGCGCCACGCGCCGACCTCGCTGTAAGCGGAGTCGTAGATGACCGACTCGTCGCCCGGCTTCAGCTCGTAGTGGTGCAGGTTCCCGCCCCAGTAACGCAGGATTCGCTGCAGCTCGCGGACGGCGTCATCGGCTACGGCGCCTTCGGTCATGTCGACTTCCAGGACGAACTTCACGGCCCCACCTCCACGATCGCCTTTTCCGCGTCACGAGCTTAGACCGGCGTATCTGGCCGGGGAGACGCCGACCGTGGCCGTGAAGTCGCGGGTGAGGTGCGACTGGTCGAAATAGCCGAGGTCGTCGGCCAGCGCCGCCCAGTCGACGCGGACGCCCTCGTCCGCACGCGACGCGGCCTCGTGCAGCCGCGCCCGGCGCAGCACCCATTTGGGGCTCGCGCCCACGTATTCGGCGAAGAGCCGCTGGAGCGTGCGGGCGGACACGTGCAACGCCTCGGCGGCCTGGTCGACGCGGAACAGGGCCGGGTCGGCGGTGATCGTCTCGACCATGGCCGCCACCTCCTCGGCCACGGGATCCGGCGCCGGGAGGACGTCGCCGTCCAGCAGGAATTCCTCGGCCAGGCGCACCATCGAGTCCAGGCCGGTGTGCCGGAGGACGGCGTGGCCGACCTCGTCCACCCGGGAGGGGAAGACGGTCGCGGCGGGGACCCGGCGGTCGGCGAGGTCGATGACGGGCCCGCCCGCGAACGGGCGGAAACAGCCGGGCCGGAACTTCACGCCGAGGACCTGGCCCCGGCCTTCGAGACGGCGGACGAAGAGGCTCCGGTCCACCCCGTACACCAGCGGGGCGGGCTCCTCGAAGACGAGGTGGACGTTCGGGTGCGAGAGCACCTTCGTCTCGTACGGTTCGTCCGTCCGCCACCGGACGTGCCAGTAGAACTCCACGAAGCGCGCCAGGGCGGTGGAAGGGGCTCGCCGGTCCAGTTTCGCGATGCTCGCGTGCTCGTGGGGATACAGCACTCCGCGTCCGAAGTCCGCCACCTGACCAGCGTACTTGGCGCGTTTGTCCAAGAGGCGGCCCGGCGGGCGTCCGTAGCGTGAGGGCCATGCACGAACAGCACTCTCACATGAAGGAATGCGCCGCCGAGGCCGCTCGCGTGGCGCGGGCCGTCCCGCACGACCGGTGGACGGACCCGACCCCGTGCGCGGAGTTCGACCTCCGGGCGCTGGTCAACCATCTGGTCCTCTACACCTCCCACGGGCTGGAGCACCGCGCGCTGCGCAAGGAACTCCCGGACGAGCTGACCGGGCGCGACTTCACCGCCGGCACCGCCTGGCCGGACGAGTACGCGGCGCAGCTCGACCGCGCGGTCGCCGCCTGGGCCGACCCGGCCGTATGGGACGGCGACATCAACGGCACGCCCGCCCCCGACATCGCCGCGATGATGATCCTGGAGATGGCCCTGCACGGCTGGGACGTCGCGAAGGCCACCGGCCAGGACTATCGCGTCTCGCCGGAGACCGGCCGGTTCATCCTCCAGGTCGTCGAGCAGTACGCGGAGATGTATCGCCAGTACGACGGGTTCGGTGCCGCCGTGCCGTCGCCGGGTGAAGGCGCGTCGCCGTTCGAGAGCGCGCTGGCCGCCTCCGGCCGGGACCCGGGCTGGCGCAGGCCCGGCTAGGAGGCCGAGGCGGGTTCGCCGGTGGCGGGGACGAACGGCCTGCGCCCGCCCGGCACGCCGGTGTGGGTCTCGCCGTCGCTCTCGTAGCGGAACGCGAACGGCAGCCCGGCGGCGGCCAGCGGGCGCGGACGGTCCATGAGGTGGAAGTGCAGATGCGGCTCGGACGTATTTCCCGAGTTTCCGACCTCGGCGAGCACGTCCCCGGCCCGCACCCGGTCGCCCTTCCTGACCCGCAGCGACCCGTGCCGCAGGTGCGCGAACAGCGCGTACACCCCGTCGCCGAGATCGAGCACGACGGAGTTGCCGATGACGAACCGTCCCGCCGACAGCGTCAGCAGGGACAGCACCGGCCGGAACACGAGCCCCTCCACCAGCAGGTATGCGAACGCCAGCGGGGTGTTGCGGCCCCAGTGGTCGCGCTGCCGGTCGCCCGCCTGGACGACGACGCCGTCGGCGGGGGCGGTGACGGCACGTCCGAACGCGGGGAACGTCTCCGGCCGGGGCGCGAGCAGCCCCTTCCGCAGCGGTCGCCATTCCCGGTCCGGATCGGGCACGTGGACGAGGTCGATCGCGTACGCCTGGCCCAGCTCGTGCGTCCCGTGGCTGGGAACCTTGTCGGCGGGACTGTTCACCGGCACCCACCGCCCCTCCACCGGGCACCGCAGGACGACGGGCTCCCGCCCCGAGGCGGCACCGGGCACGAAGATCAGTACGACCCCGGCGGCGATCAGGACGAACCCCGCCACCGTCACCGCGCCCACGCCGTGCAGCGGCGCGGTCAGCGCCAAGCCCATTCCCAGCAGGACGAAGAGCGTCCTGAACCGAGCCAAAGTCCTGTGCATTTCCGCCTCCGATGGGAGCGCTCAGCGGCGGCTCGCCGCGAGCATCGTGAGTATCGGCACTACCCGCTCGCCGGGGACGCTGTAGCGCCCCCGCGCGGTGGTACGGAGCCAGCCGGCGGCGACCAGCTGACGCAGATGGTGGTAGAGCTGCCCGGTCGTGCCGAGCCGCTCCAGCGAGGCCAGCTCGGCGGTCGTGCGGGCACCGTGCAGGATCTCCCGGAGCAGCAGGAGCCGGACGGGGTGCGCCAGCGCCGCCAGCCTCTCGGCCGACTGCGACCAGTCGTCCGCCAGGAGGTCGTCCACCGGATGGCCCTGCTGCCACTCGTAGTGCTCGCCGCCCGGCAGGGTCACCGAGCCGGTGAACAGCACCGCGCCGGGGTCGTCGACGCGGTCCTTCAGCGTGTCCAGGGCCCAGAACGTGTCGTCGTCCCGCCGTGGGGATTCGGCGTCGTGGGGACGCGTGCGTTCCAGCCCGGCCACGCGCTCCTCCAGCCGCGTGACCCGTTCCGGCAGCCCCTGCTCCTCCATGATGGCAATACTACGTAACTACGTAATTTCGTCAAAGGGGCTCGGGAGGGCGTCGGAAGGCCGTCGGAGGGTGTTGAAAACCGGTCGTGGGGGTGGTCTGGCGCGGGTTAGCGTCCGGGCATGAGCGAAGAGCCGCCGGACACGTTGACCGGCACCCGCGAACTACTGCTCGGCTACCTCGACTTCTACCGCGACGCCCTGCTGCGGAAGCTGGACGGCATGCCGGAGGAGGACCTGCGTGCCAGCAGGCTCCCGTCCGGCTGGTCACCGCTCGGGCTGCTCAAACACCTGGCGTACGTGGAACGCCGCTGGTTCCGCTGGGGCTTCGCCGCCGAGCGGCTGGACGACACCGGCGGCGACCGGGATCCGGACACGGGCGCCTTCCACGTCCGTCCCGACGAGTCGGCGGAGGAGATCAGGGCCCTCTTCCTGGACGAGTGCGCCCGCACCCGCGAGATCGTCGCCGCGGCCGACCTCCAGGACGTGGCCCGCACCGGCGGCGGCTTCACCCCGCCCGAACACCACCCGGCCCTGATCTGGATCCTGTTCCACGTTCTGCAGGAGTACGCCCGTCACGTGGGGCAGCTCGACGTCGTCCGCGAACTCGCCGACGGCGCGACCGGCGCATAGCGGGGCGTTGAGTCGTCAGCGGAGTTTCTTGGTGAGGATCTCGAACTGCAGGTCGTCGCGTTTGGGGAGGCCGAAGCGCTCGTCGCCGTACGGGAACGGTGACAGCTCGCCCGTCCGGACGTAGCCGCGGCGGACGTACCAGGCGATCAGCTCCGCGCGGGCGCTGATCACCGTCATGCGCATCTCCGCCGCGCCCCACTCGTCGCGGGCCAGCCGTTCGGCCTCGGCGAGGACCTGCTTGCCGAGGCCGCCGCCCTGCATGTCCGGGCGCACCGCGAACGTGCCGAAATAGGCGTGGCCGTCGCGGTTCTCCAGCTGGCAGCAGGCGGCCAGGACGCCGTCGCCGGTCTCGGCGACGAGCATCCGGCCGGAGGCGTCGGTCACCACCGCCAGGACCATGTCGGCGTCCGTGCGCTGGCCGCCGAGCAGGTCCGCCTCGGTCGTCCAGCCGGCGCGGCTGGCGTCGCCGCGGTAGGCGGACTCGATGAGGGCGACGAGGCCGGGGACATCGGCCGGGGTCGCGGTGCGGAAGGTGGGGCTCGGGCTCGCGGGCGTCACAAAGCCCGACTCTAATGCCCGATGTGTCGCGCTCTGGATCCTGGTTGCGCGTTCGTGCGCGGGGGGCATGTCAGCGGGCCGGGAGGATCCGGCCGGTCACCTCGCCGAAGCCGAGCCGGGTGCCGGACGGGCCCGGGGCGGTGGCGGTGATGGCGACCTCGTCCCCGTCCTCCAGGAACGTGCGGGGTTCGCCGTTGACCTCGACCGGTTCCTTGCCGCCCCAGGTGAGCTCGATGAACGCGCCGCGCTGGTCCTTGTCCGGGCCGGAGACCGTGCCGGACGCGAACAGGTCGCCGGTACGGGACGACGCGCCGTTCACCGTCAGGTGCGCGAGCATCTGCGCAGGCGACCAGTACATCTGCCGGTAGGGCGGCCGGGACACGACCTGCCCGTTCCAGGAGACGGTCAGATCGAGGTCCAGCCCCCAGGGGTTCTTCTCCCGCAGGTACGGGAGAGGCTCCGGGTCTTGGGGCGGTGTGGCGACGCGGGCCGATTCCAAGGCGAGGAGGGGGACGACCCAAGGCGAGATGGACGTCGCGAAACTCTTCCCGAGGAACGGGCCTAGCGGCACGTACTCCCAGGCCTGGATGTCGCGTGCCGACCAGTCGTTGACGAGGACGACGCCGAAGACGTGCTGGTCGAAATCGTCCGCGGTTATTTGGGCGCCGATGGGGGAGCCCGTGCCGACGACGAAGCCGACCTCTGCCTCGATGTCCAGGCGGCGGCTCGCCCCGTAGGTGGGCGCGGTGTCGGCGGGGGCCTTGCGCTGGCCGCTGGGCCGGACGATGTCCGTCCCGGACGGCACGACCGTCCCGGCGCGGCCGTGGTAGCCGACCGGGAGATGCTTCCAGTTCGGCATGAGCGGCTCGGAGCCGGGCCGGAACAGCCGCCCGAGGTTGGACGCGTGGTGCTCGGACGCGTAGAAGTCGACGTAGTCGGCGACCTCGAACGGCATGTGCAGCGTCACGGTGCCGATGGGATGGACGGCGTTGTCGTCGATGTCGCCCGCGACGAGGGCGCGGATCCGCTCGCGGACCTCCACCCAGCGCGCATGGCCCTGCGCCATGAACGGGTTGAGGGATGGCGCGTCGAAGACCGCGTCGACGAGCGTGAGGTCGACGACGTGATCGGCCACGCGGACGCCCACGCGCGGGGTGGCCAGACCAGGGGCGGAGAACACGCCGTAGGGGAGGTTGGCGAGCCCGAAGAGGGAGTCTTCCGGTATCGGGATACGGGTCATCGGGTGGTCTCCAGAAGGACGGGCGCGAGCAGGCCCAGGTCCGTGAGTTCGTTCAGTGGGTCGGTGATGCTGCACGTTCCGAACGAGAGGAAGCGGGCGCGGGCGGCGTCCGTCCGGTCCATGTCCAGGGCGTCCACGCGGGACGCGATCGACGGCGCGTCCCGGTCGGCCAGGATGGCGGACAGTTCGGCCACCGGGCGGCCTTCGGCGGCGGCGTCGGTCGCTAGCAGCAGGTTGAGGAATCCGTGCTGGTGGAAGCCGGTCTCCGGGTCGGTGTTGCGGACCGGATGGTGCAGGCCGGCGGTCGCCTTGAACGGGACTCCGGCGTCCACGACCGACTTGATCGCGGTGGCCAGCTCGTCCGGGCTCGGGTAGAGGTGCGGCTTCACGCCGCCGGTACGGAACTTCGCGCGGTGCCCGAGCTCGGCGACGGCGTCGATGATCGACGGGCGGCGCGCGTCGCGCGGGACCTCGACGTACACGGGCACGTCGACGGTGCCGAGCAGGCGGAAGAACTCGTCCGCCTCCATCCCGGCCGGCACGGCGACCTCCAGCCCGCGCAGGTCGACGGGCAGTTCCGCCGCCTTGGCCAGCGCCTTCGCGGCCTCGCACGGGCCGTCCGGCGCCGTGATCGCCAGGTCGAGCGGCGGGGCGCCGCCGGTGCTGCTCGCGTCGCCGATGAGTTCGTCCAGCGCGTCGAGTGCGCTGGCCGGGAGGATGAGCGGGCCGACGAGTTCCGCGTAGCGGGCCGAGCGGTGGGCGCGGTGGGCCGGGACGGCGACGTCCAGCGGCGCGAGCCCCGGCGGGAACACGGCCGCGTCGTCGAAGAGCCCGGCGGCGAAGGCGGGGAAGATCGGGAAACCGGCGAAGCCGGACGAGGGGCTCACTGCCCCCGCCTCGCCCAGGTCCAGGCGTACGCCTCGTCCTCGCAGGCCAGGCCGCCCTCGCCGAGTTCCAGCGGGTGGAAGGTGTCGACCATGACGGCCAGCTCGTCGAAGAACTCGACGCCGATGCTGCGCTCGTACGCGCCGGGCTGCGGGCCGTGCGCGAGCCCACCGGGATGGACGGAGATCGACCCCGGCCCGATGCCGGAGCCCTTGCGCGCTCCGTAGTCGCCGCCGCAGTAGAACATGATCTCGTCGGAGTCCACGTTGGAGTGGTAGTAGGGCACCGGAATCGACAGCGGGTGATAGTCGACCTTGCGCGGGACGAAGTTGCACACCACGAAGTTGTGGCCCTCGAACACCTGGTGGACGGGCGGCGGCTGGTGCACGCGTCCCGTGATCGGCTCGAAGTCGTGGACGCTGAACGTGAACGGGTACAGGCAGCCGTCCCAGCCGACGACGTCGAACGGGTGCCGGGCGTAGGTCATGCGGGTGCCGGTGATGCCGCGCGAGCTGCGGTGCTTGACGAGGACTTCGACGTCGGTCGCGTCCGACTGGAGCGGCTCGGCCGGGCCGTGCAGGTCGCGCTCGCAGTAGGGGGCGTTCTCCAGGAACTGCCCGAAGCGCGACAGGTAGCGCTTCGGCGGCGCGATGTGGCCCCTGGCCTCGATGGCGTACGCGCGGAGCGGCTGGTCGCCGGTCGGCAGCCAGCGGTGCGTGGTGGACGTCGGGATGATGACGTAGTCGCCCTGCTTCGCCGCCAGCGTCCCGAAGATCGTCTCGACGGTGGCGGTGCCGGACTCGATGTAGACGATCTCGTCGCCGGTCGAGTTGCGGTACAGCGGGGAGTCGGCGGCGGACACGACGTACGACAGCCTCACGTCGCTGTTGCCGAGGATCAGGCGCCGCCCGGTGACGACGTCGGTCTCGGCCCACGTCTCCTTCGGGAACAGCTCGTGCAGCTTGAGATGGCGCGGCTTGAGCGGATGGTTGGGCGTCGTCGTCCCGTCGGGGGTCTCCCAGACCTGTGAGTCGACGATCGCGGACGGGATCTCCCGGTGGTACAGGAGGGAGGAGTCCGACGAGAACCCCTCCTCGCCCATCAGTTCCTCGAAGTAGAGCCGCTCTTCGCCGTCCCCGTGCTCGATGTGACGGTGCTGGGTGTGGCGTTTCGGCGGCACGTGGCCGACCCGGCGGTAGTGGGCCATGCTCCCTCGCCTCCGATGGTTAATGTGTTAACTAGTTTGTGCCGACACTACGACTCTTCTCCGGAGGAGGGAAGGGCCTAACGTCGGGGAAGTCGCCGGCTTGGTCGCCGGCTTGGTCGCCGGCTCGTCATCAGCTGCGTTCGCGGGCGTCGAACTGCTCGCGGCCCGCGATCAGCTTGTCCAGCAGCATGATCAGCATCTGCTGCTCGGTCTCGGTGAGCACGTCCGCCCACTGCCGCTCGCGCTCGTTCTGCACGGCGAAGATCTCCAGCATGGCGCGGCGCCCGTCCTCGGTCAGCGACATGATCACCGACCGGCCGTCGCGCTCACCGGGCGTGCGGGCGAGCATCCCGTCCGCGACGAGCGTCTTGGCCAGGTTCGAGACGGCGGCCCTGCTCATCCCGGCGAGCGTCGCGGCGCGTCCGGGCTCCAGCGGGCCCGCCAGCCAGGTGACGAACAGGAGCCGGAACGCCGCCCACGAATGCCCGCGCGGCCGGTGGACGGTGGACTCCAGGTCGTAGGTGACGATCGCCGACGCCCGGTTCAGCGTCAGCAGCAGCCGGGTCGCGAGCCGGTGCGGGAAGCCGAACTCGTCCGCGAGCCGGTGCCCGGCGAGGTCGACGAACGACCAGAAGTCGAGCTGCTCGCCGGTGCCGTTCGCGGCCGGATCCTTCCCAATGTGATTCATGGTTTGACTATTTAACTCGATCGCGGCGCGGGTGTCAGCCGGTCGGCGCCGGGTGGCGCGGAGGGGCGCCGGGTGTCAGCCGGAGATCATCGGGCATCTCCAGGGGAAGCGTGCTCGGGGAGGGACGATGGCGACGGTCGCCGACCAGTTCATCGAGGTGTTGCGGCAGGCCGGCGTCCGGCGGATCTACGGGGTGGTGGGCGACAGCCTCAACCCGGTCGTGGACGCCGTCCGCCGCACGGACGGCATCGAATGGGTGCATGTCCGCAACGAGGAGGCGGGCGCGTTCGCCGCGGCGGCCGAGTCCCAGACGACCGGACGCCTCGCCGTGTGCGCCGGGAGCTGCGGCCCCGGCAACACCCACCTCATCCAGGGCCTGTACGACGCGCACCGCTCGGGCGCGCCCGTCCTGGCGCTGGCCTCGCAGATCCCGAGCATCCAGGTCGGCAGCGGCTACTTCCAGGAGACCCATCCCGAACGGACCTTCGTCGACTGCAGCCACTACTGCGAGTCGATCAGCACGCCCGCCCAGATGCCGCGCATCCTCCGGACGGCGATCCAGCACGCGGTCGGGCTCGGCGGCGTCGCCGTGCTGACCCTGCCGGGCGACATCGCCAGCCAGGACGCCGCGAACGCGACCGGCGAGCACGACTTCCTTTTCCGGAAGGGGATCGTCGTGCCGCCGTCCGACCAGGTGGCGCAGCTCGCGGGCGCGCTCAACCGGGCGCGCAAGGTCATGCTGTTCTGCGGCTACGGCGTCAGGGACGCCCATTCCGAGGTGATGGAGCTCGCCCACAAACTACTCTCGCCCGTGGGGCACGCGCTGCGCGGCAAGGAATGGATCCAGTTCGACAACCCGTTCGACGTGGGAATGAGCGGGCTGCTCGGCTACGGCGCCTGCTACGAGGCCATGCAGGAGGCGGATCTCGTCCTGCTGCTCGGCACCGACTTTCCGTACGATCCGTTCCTGCCGGGCAAGAACACCATTCAGATCGATGACGACGCGTCCAAGCCGGGCCGCCGCACTCCTCTCGACCTGGCGGTTCACGGCGACATCGGGGAAACGCTCCGGCTCGTCCTGGAGAAGGTTGAGCAGAAGCGCGACCAGTCGTACCTGGACGAGATGCTGCACCGCCACGCCCGCGCCCTGGAGAACGTCGTCTCCGCCTACACGCGCGACATCGAGAAACACATCCCGATCCACCCCGAATACGTCGCGAGCGTCCTGGACGACCTCGCCGCCGACGACGCGATATTCACCGTCGACACCGGCATGTGCAACGTCTGGGTGGCCCGCTACATAACCCCCAATGGACAGCGTCGCGTGATGGGCTCGTTCGTCCACGGGTCCATGGCGAACGCGCTCCCGCACGCCATCGGCGCCCAGTACGGCGCGCCCGGCCGCCAGGTCATCTCCGTGTCCGGCGACGGCGGTCTCGGAATGCTGCTCGGCGAACTCCTCACGGTGAAACTGCACCGCGTTCCCGTGAAGATCATCGTGTTCAACAACGCGTCGCTGGGCATGGTGAAGCTGGAGATGATGGTGGACGGCCTCCCGTCCTACGAAACCGACCACGAAGCCGTCGACTACGCGGCGATCGCCGAAGCGATCGGCATCGAATCGGCCCGCGTGGAACGCCCTGCCGACGTCCGCACCGTCATGGAACGCGCCCTGGCCGCCCCCGGCCCCTACCTCCTGGACGTCGTCACCGACGCGAACGCCCTCTCCATTCCGCCGCACATCACCCCGCAGCAGGTGAAGGGCTTCGCCCTCGCCGCCGGGAAGACCGTTCTCACCGGCGGCGTCGGCAAAATGCTGGACCTGGCCCGGAGCAACCTCCGCAACATCCCAAGACCGTGACCGGGCGGCGATTTTCAGGTCGGGATACGGACGGCGGCGCCTGAGACGCGGACGCGGGGATCGCCGTCGCGGAGTTCGACCGTGAGGAGCCCGGGACGGCCCATGTCCTCGCCCTGGTGAAGCGTGAGCGTCGCGGCGGAGGCGATCTCGCCGAGTTCGCGCAGGTACGCGCCGAACGCGGCCGCGGCGGCGCCGGTGGCCGGATCCTCGACCACACCGCCGACCGGGAACGGGTCGCGGGCGTGGAAGACGTACCACGACGCCCGCCACACCAGCTGGACGGTGGTCAGGTCGTGCGCGGTCATGTAGGCGAGCAGGCGGTCGAAGTCGTAGTCCAGGTCGGCGAGGCGTTCGCGGGTGGCGGCGGCCAGGACCAGGTGGCGGGCTCCCGCGTAGGCGAAGCGGGGCGGGAGGCCGGGATCGAGGTCGTTGTCGTCCCAGCGCAGGGCGTCCAGGGCCTCGGCGACGTCGGCCGCCTCCTCCAGGTACGGCTCCACGCTGGTGAGGGTCGCGTTGAGGACGCCGCCGACCTCGGCGACCTCGACGGGAACCGTGCCGCTCCTGGTGGCGAACGTGAACGCGCCCGGTCCTAGCCGTTCCGCCAGGGCCACCGCGGTGGCGACGGTGGCGTGCCCGCAGAACGGCACCTCGGCCTTGGGACTGAAATAGCGCAGCGTGAACGCCCTGCCCGGCTCGCCGAGGCCGTCCGGCGGCGCGGTGAGGAAGGCGCTCTCCGAATAGCCGAGGTCCGCCGCGACCGCCAGCATGGCCGCGTCGTCCAGCTTGGACGCGTCGAGGACGACCCCGGCCGGGTTGCCGCCCCCGGGGTCGGTCGCGAAGGCGGTGTAGTGCAGGACGTCACTGCTCAGATCGGTCATGCGTCATAGAACACCAGGCACCGCCGGCGCGATACCCGCGGGGTGCAGCGTGGTCACGGCGTTTCGACGCTCTTCTTGTGGGCTAGGGCGGCGAGTACTTCCCAGATCAGGCGATGGGCGTTGTTCACCGTCAGATCCGCGTGGTCGTAGGGCGGGCAGACCTCTGTGACGTCCATCGCCACGATGTTGGTGTGCAGCGCGACCTGGCGGACGGCGCGGAGGAGGTCGGCCGGGCTCAGCCCGCCGGGTTCGGGCGTGCCGGTGCCGGGCGCGAAGCCCGGATCGAGGACGTCGATGTCGATGGACAGGTAGATCCCGTCGGTGCCGTCGCACGCCTCGGTGACGGCGTCGTCCATCACGGCCTTGATCCCGCGCTCCCAGATCTCCTGCATGGTGTGATGCCGCATGCCCTGCTCGCGCATCCACTCCTGCACGTCGGCCGGGGGCCAGTAGCCGCGCAGCCCCACCTGGACGAAGTCCCGCCCCGCGATCGCACCCGACTCGATCAGCCGCCGCATCGGCGTCCCGTGGCTGGCGAGGTTGCCGCGGAGGATGTCCGCGGTGTCGGCATGCGCGTCGAAATGGACCATCCCGATCCGGCCCGGGTGGGCGGCGGCGATCGCCGTCCCGCTCGGCCAGGTCACCGAGTGGTCGCCGCCGATCGCCACGGGGATGATGCCGCGGCCGGCGACGTCCAGCACCCGCCGGTGGATCGCCTCGCGGGACGCCTCCCACATGCCGGGCGAGACCAGCGCGTCGCCGTAGTCGACCACCGTCAGGTGGTCGAAGATCTCGACTTGCAGGTCGAGGTGGTAGCTGCCCGCGTCGTAGGCGTTCGCGCGCAGCGCCCGGGGGCCGAAGCGGGCGCCGGGACGGTTGGTGGTGTTGTCGTCCCACGGCGCGCCGATCACGGCGACGTCGGGACGCCACTCGTCGAGCTGCTCCGGCTCGGTCAGGTGCGGGCGGAGCCCGAACGTCGGCACCCCCATGTAGGAGGAGGAGTCGAGCTGGGCCTGCATGCTGGGCGCCAGGACGGGACGGGCCGGGCGGTCGCCGGAGGATTCGTGCGTCATGCCGACATTTCATGGCGGCGGTGGTCCGGTGCCAATGAAGGTAGCGTGCGGCTTAATGGTCAGCTTTGTGCTCGACGTCGAGGACCTCGCCGACGCCCGGTTCGCCGTCTCGCCCTTGCAAGAGGCCGTGCTCAGCCTGCGGGTGCTGCGCGACCCCGGGTTGCACGCGTTGCATCTGCTGTGGCGCAGGTCGGCCCTCACCCGGCTCGGGGACGTCGACTCCGCGCTGCTGATGTCGCTGATCGGACGGCGCCTCGCCCTGCCCGACTTCCTGACGCCGCCGCCGGCCGCGTTCGCTCCCGCCTTCGAGGACGAGCTGGACGTCGTCCGCCGCAGCCGTCCCGATGTGGTGCGCCGGGATCTCGCCGGTGTCCATGCGCCGGGCCCGGTGCCCGAGGCGCTGCGTGCGGCGGTCAGCGGGGACGACGCGTCCGTGGCCCGGCTCGGTGACGCGATCTGCGACGCACTGCTCCGGTACTGGAGGGTGGCCGTCGAACCGGTCTGGCCGCAGATGCGGCTGGTGCTGGAGGCGGACATGACCTACCGCGCGCGGCGGCTGGCCATGGGCGGCGCGCGGCTGCTCTTCTCCGACATGCACCCCGACCTGCGCTGGCGGGACGGCGTCCTCACGATCGACAGGACGATCGGCGAGCATCGCGTCGTGTCGTCCGGGCGGGGACTGCTGCTGATCCCGTCGGTGTTCGCCCACCGGCCCGCGCCTCCGGTGAGCGCGGACGAGCCGCCGCTGCTCGCCTACCCCTGCCGTGCGGTGGCGACGCTGTGGGCCCCCGCGCCGGCGCCCGACGTGACCGCGCTTGGGGCGCTGGTCGGCGAACCCAAGGCCAGACTGCTCCGCCTCTTGGACGAACCGCTGGCGACGGTCGAACTCGCCCACCGGCTGAGGGTGACGCCGAGTGCGGTGTCCCAGCACCTGCGTGTGCTGCACGGGGCCGGCCTGGTCAGCCGTGCCCGCCAGGGACGTCGCGTCCTGTACCGGCGCAGCCCGCTCGGCGACCAGCTCACCGCTCACAAGGGGGCGCGTCTTCCGGGTGGGGAGGCGGGCTCGGACAAGGAAAAAGCCCGCCGAGCGGCTCCCGGCTAATGGAAGGGGCGGGCCATTTCGGCGAGGGTCTCGTCGGTCGCGTCCGCCAGGGGACGGGCGGGGCGCTCGTCGATCTCGGCCAGCGTGGCGATGCGGAGCGCCGTCATGAAGGCCCCGGCCAGGACGCGGGGACGGACACCGCCGGGCGGCAGCCCCTCGCGGGCGGCGATCAGGTCGGCGAAGTCGCGCTCGAACCCGGCGTAGTGGGCGAGGAGCCGGGCCAGGACGGCCGGGTTCTCGCGCGCGAGCCGGGCCTGCTCGGCGCACACCGGGGCGCACGCCGTCACGCCGTCGCCGTCGGCCTGCTCGTCGAGCGCGGCGCGGAGGGCGGTCCAGGACGGTTCGCCGCGCGGACGCGCCTCGAACGCTTCCAGCAGGGCGCGCATCCGCCGTTCGGCGCCGTAGAGGAGCGCCTCTTCCTTGCCGCCGAAGTAGTTGGAGAAGGTGCGGCGGGAGACGCCCGCGGCGTCGGCGATGGCCTCGACGGTGACCTCGTCCAGGCCGTGCTCGGCGGCCAGGCGCATCGCGGCGTCGTGCAGCGCGCGGCGCGTCGACTCCTTCTTGCGCTCGCGCAGCCCGCCGGTCGTCGCCATGGTCGGACCAGCGTACCCAAGCGACGAACGCCGCCCGGCGGGGAACGTCCACCCCGTCCGGCGGCCGAGCGTACCCATCGGCTAATCTTGACAATGACTAGATTAGTGATGGAGACAAGGAGACGACCGATGACGGACGATCCCGGCCTGGCGCGGCAGATGTGGCACCAGCTCGAAGCCGTGCACGCCCTGTTCTGGTACTCGCCCGAGGTGTTCGCCGAAGCCGCGGCGCTCGGCTACAAGGTCGATGACCGCTGGCCGAGCTACTTCGCCTGGCGTGCCGCACCCCTCGGCGCGGCCGGGCCCGAGGCGGTCTCGTCCGCCTTCTACAGCTTCAGCCCGCGGATGGTCGCCGAGCACATCCCCGCGGCCTGGACGGTCGCGTCGCCCGACCGCGTCCTGGAGGCGCGCACCCGCGCCGTCGACCGGATGTACCGTGCGCTGCTCGGCGACGCCGGCGTCCACGCCCCCGAGCTCGCGGAGGCCGCCGGCCTGGCCCGTGCCGCCGCCGAGGCCGCGAGCACCGCGGGACGACCGCTCGCCGCCGCCAACGCCGGCCTGCCCTGGCCGGACGAGCCGCACCTCGTCCTCTGGCACGCCATCGGCATCCTGCGCGAGCAGCGCGGCGACGGGCATGTGGCCGCGCTGCTCACCGCCGGTCTCGACCCGGTCGAGGCGCTCGTCTCGTTCGCCGCGGTCGGCGCCGCGCCCGCGACGGTGTTCGCGAGCCGGGGCTGGACGGACGCCGAATGGTCCGCCGCCCACGACCGTCTCGCGTCCCGCGGGCTCGTCAACGCGGACGGCACCGCCACCGGCCGGGGCCGTGAGCTGCGCGATTCCGTCGAACGGACCACCGACGACCTGGCCTACGAGCCGTGGCGGACGCTCGGCGCCGGCAAGGCCGGACGCCTTGCGGAACTCACGATGCCGATCCTGGTCAAGGTCCTGGAGACCGGCCTGATGCCCGCCCAGAACACGCTCGGCATCGGCAGGATTGCGGCCCCGCCGCGCTAGCCCGCGGTCCATTACGCCTGCCGGCGGGGACGGCCCGGCGGCGCGCCACCGCGCCGGAACCCGAAGCGGCATGATGCGGTTCTCCCGGCGGCGATGGATCGTGCCCTCGAATTTGTCACTTGAGTGATAAACGCGTTCTCGAATCGTTGCTCCGCGTGCATGGCGGGCGACGGAGCGGAGGTCCACACTCGGAGGCTTTGTGATCTCCGCGACGAGGGTGGTGTGCGGTGTCCGGTGACGCCTACGACTTCGACGTGATCGTGGTGGGTTCGGGGTTCGGCGGCAGCGTCACGGCGCTGCGGCTGGCCGAGAAGGGGTACCGGGTCGCCGTGCTGGAGGCCGGACGCCGCTTCGACGAGGAGTCGCTTCCGAAGACGTCCTGGCGGCTCCGGAAATACGTGTGGGCGCCGCGCCTCGGGATGCGCGGCATCCAGCGCGTCCACCTGATCGGGGGCAAGGCGGGCGTGCTGGTGCTGGCGGGCGCGGGCGTCGGCGGCGGCTCGCTGGTGTACGCGAACACGCTGTACGAGCCGCCGCGCCCGTTCTTCACCGACCGCCAGTGGGGCCACATCACCGATTGGCAGGACGAGCTGAAGCCCTACTACGACCAGGCCCGCCGGATGCTCGGCGTCACGGTCAACCCGCTGGTCACGCCCGCCGACGAGGCGATGAAGCGGGTCGCCGACCGGATGGGCGTCGGCGACACCTACCACGCCACCCCGGTCGGGGTGTTCTTCGGCGAACGAGGCGGCGAGGACGCCGACGACCCCTACTTCGGCGGCGCCGGACCGCGCCGCACGACGTGCACCGGCTGCGGCTCCTGCATGATCGGCTGCAAGGTCGGCGCGAAGAACATGCTCACCAAGAACTACCTGTACCTGGCCGAGCGGGCCGGTGTTCAGGTCGTGCCCGACACGACCGTCATCGCGGTCACGCCCCGCGACGGCGGCGGGTACGAGGTCGGCACCGAACAGACCCGGCCGCTCCGGAAACGCCGGAAGACGTTGACGGCCGAGCACGTCGTCCTCGCCGCCGGGACGTACGGGACGCAGCGCCTCCTGCACCGCATGCGCGCCGCCGGACGGCTCCCGCACCTGTCGTCCCGCCTCGGCGAACTCACCCGCACCAACTCCGAGGCGCTGCTCGGCGTCGAGCGCATGACCGTGTGGCACCGCAAGAAGGACGTCGACCACAGCACCGGACTCGCCATCACCTCGTCCTTCCACCCCGACGAGCGGACCCACATCGAGCCGACCCGGTACGGCGCCGGAAACAACGCGATGGGCGTCATCCGCACCCTGCTGGTCGACGGCGGCGGACCGCCTCGCTGGCTCAAGTTCCTCGGGCAGGCCGCCCGGCATCCGACGATCATCCTGCGCGGCCTGTCCCTCAAGGACTGGGCGAAGCGCACTGTCATCGCCCTCGTGATGCAGACCGCCGACAACTCCATCACCCTCGGCGAGAAGCGCGGGCGGCTGGGGCGCCGGAAACTCGTCGCCAGGCAGGGCGACGGCGACCCCAACCCGACCTGGATCCCCGTCGCGCACGACGCGGTCCGGATGCTCGCCGAGGAACTCGACGCAACCCCCGGCGGTACCTGGTTCGACTTGTTCAACATTCCGACGACCGCACATTTCCTCGGTGGCTGTGTCATCGGGGAGACCCCGGAAACGGGGGTGATCGACCCGTATCACCGCGTCCACGGGTACCCGGGCCTGCACATCGTGGACGGGTCGGCGGTGACGGCGAACCTGGGCGTCAACCCGTCCCTCACGATCACGGCCATGGCCGAACGCGCGATGGCGTTCTGGCCGAACCGGGGCGAGAAGGACACGCGCCCCGAGCCGGGGTCGGCCTACCAGCGCGTAGACCGCGTCCTGCCAGACCACCCCGCTGTCCCGAAAACGGCCCCCGCCGCCCTCCGCTAACGCCCGCCGTCGTCCAGGCGACGACCGGTTTCGTGTGGCGGGCGCGTTCGCCTGGCGAGCGCGTTCGTGTGGCGGGCGGTTTCGGTTGGCGGGCGGCGTAGGGGAGCGTCGTGTGTCAGGTGAAGATGGGGGCGAGTTTCTGCACTGTTGTGAAGTCGCCCGCGCTGAACCGGTTCTTGGAGACGGCGACGACCGTCCGTGACTCGACGTCGGCGAACACGCCGTTGCCGCCACTGCCGCCCCAGCCGATCACGGTCCGGCCCTCGGCCGGCCACGGTGCGCCGATGAGGAAGCCGAGCGACTTCGCCGAGGGGCCGCCGAACATCTCGTCCCTGTCGTCGCGGGCGACGGCCGACAGTTCGCGGAACCGCTCAGGCGACACGAGCCGGACGCCGTCCACCTCGTCCATGAGCGCCGCCATCATGCGCGCCACGGCCCGCGCGGTCATCGTGCCACCCGCCGGGATGTCCGCCGCCAGCACGTCGGGACGGTTCCCGAACCCGGCGCTCGGCATCGCCTTCGGCGGGCCCGCCGTGTACCCGTTGACGACCTGGAACATCGGCATCGACGCGAGCATCTCCGCCGGGATCTCGCTCGTGCCGGACGGGTCGTCCAGCCGCGCCACCCTGGGCAGGTCGGCCGCCGGGACGCCGAGGAACAGTTCGCCGGCGACGCCGAGCGGACCGGCGATCTCGTCCCGCAGCACCGCGGAGATCCGCCGCCCTGTCGCGCGCCGCACCACCTCGCCGAGGATGTAGCCGAACGACTGGGCGTGGTATCCGGTCTTCTCGCCGGGCGCCCACCAGGGCCGCGCCGCCTCGATGGCCGCGCACATCTTGTCCCAGTCGCAGAGATCCTCGGGGGTGGTGTCCTCGGGGACGCCGGGCACGCCCGTCGAATGCGTCAGCGCGTGCCGGACGGTCGTCCCCTCCTTGCCGTGCGCGCCGAATTCCGGCCAGAACTCCACGATTGGCGTGTCGTACTCCAGGACGCCCTTCTCCACCAGCACGTGCACGACCGTCGCCGTGAGCGCCTTCCCGGCGGACGTCCCGTACACGGGCGTATCGGACGTCATCGGACGCCCCGTCTCAGCGTCGGCCACGCCCGCGACGGCGTCCACCACGGCCTCGCCCCGCTGGTAGACGGCGACCTGTATCCCCGTCTCCGCCCCCGACTCGACGAGCCGCTCGATCGCGTCCTGCACTTGGTCCTGCATGCGAACCCCTACTACTGCTGCTGTGCCCCGTCCAGGCACCTGGTGCGCCTGGGTTCACCGCCCGACCTCGGATCGTCGCGCTCGCGTCCGTGCGTCCGGAGGTTCAGTCTTCGGTGGCGGCGGTGTCCTCTTCGCCGTCGGTGTCGGTGTCCTCGGCGTCCGCCGGATGTTCCAGGTCGTCGTGGACGGAGCGGCGCGTGGCCTGGTGGACGCGGACGGCCAGAAGAGCCCGCGCGAACCGTCCCGCCAGCTCGCCGTCCATGGTGTCGGGGACGTGCTCGACGCCGATCAGCGCGTCGGGCTTGGCGGTGACCGCGCCGGTCTCGCCGACCCGCACCCCGAGCCCGTCGGCCAGCTCCTCCATGGACGGCAGGTCCAGCGCCGCGCGCAGGGTGTCCTGCAGCGCGCGGGCGGCGGTGGAGTCGCGGTCGATGCGGATCTCGGCGGTGTCGGCGCGCTGCTCGGCCCGTTCCGCCCGGATCTCGGCGGCCTCGGCCCGGCTCTCGGCGCGGTCGGCGCGCGTGGCGAGCTCGGTGGCGCGGGCGACGACGGAGTCGCGCTCGACGGTCAGTCCCGCGATCTCGCCCTTCGCGGCGGCCAGCTCGGCGCGCAGCTGCCGCTCGGTCTCGGTGGCGGCCTCCAGCTTGTCGCGCGCGTCCGTCAGGTCGGCGCGCATGTTCGCGAGTTCCGTCCGGGCGGTGGCGAGCGCGGTCTGCTCGTTCGTCAGCCGGACGGACAGGTCGTCGCGTTCCCGTTCGGCGTCCGTGCGGGCCTGGTGCTCGGTGCTCCACGCCGCCTCGGCGCGCTTGCGGAGCCCGTCGGCGTGCGCGGCCTCGTTGGCGGAGGTGGCGCGGGCCTGCTGCGACGCCCCGGCCTCCTTCCACGCGTTGGCCTCGCTCTCCTGCGCCGCCGCGACGCTGGCCTGCGCCGCCGCGGTGACCTTCTCCAGCTCTTCCTTCGCGTCGGCGGCCTCCTTCAGCGCCGCCTCGGCGCGTGCTTCGGCCTGCCGCGTCCGGTCGTCGGCCTCGGCGGCCTCCGCGCGTGCGCCGCTCGCCTCGGCCAGCGCCGATTCCGCGCTGTCGAGCGCGCTGCGCACTTCGCCGTCCAGGCGATCACCCAGGGTGGACGCCGTCGCGGCGAGGCGCCGGACCAGCTCGGCGAGCCGCTCGACGTCCTTGCCGAACTCCCGGACGGGCCCCGGATCGACCCTGGCCCCGGCGGCGGCCGCGGCCTCGCCCCTGGTGACCGGCACACCGAGCGGCATGTCCGCCGGCCCGCCGGCCAATATGTCTGCTGGTCCGCCGACCAGCTCGTCGGCCGGCCCAGCGGCCGGACCGTTGCCCGCCGACCGGAGCGGCGCGGTCAGCACGCCGTCGTCCGGGACACCCTGATCTTCGTGCACGGGGGCATCCTAGTGAAATGCCCTGATTTGCACCTCCCCCCTTGCGAACCGCGTTTGTCGAGCGGGTCGTCCACGCACATGTCGCAATGTGAGGACGCGGCGACGCAGGGTAGGAGTGTCCGGACGGCGACGTCCGGCCTGACCGGGGCAAAGTAGGTGCGGGAGCGGGATGCCATTCCAGGGCAGGATGCACGTTCGGATCGTGCAGGGAAGGGTGCGGGACCCCGCCGGGCTGCGCGACGCCGTCAACCGCTGGAACCGCGAGCTGGCTCCCGGCTCCCGGGGCTGGCTGGGCACGACCGCCGGGCTCACCGACGACGGCGTGTTCATCTGGCTGGAGCGCTTCAAGTCGCCCCGCGCGGCGCACCGCAACGAGAAACGGCGGGCACAGCGCGAGTGGTGGGAGTCGACGTCCGCGCTGCTCGACGGGGAACCCACCGTCCACGACTGCACCGACATCGAGTCGTTCGGGGCGGGCGGTTCGGACTCGGCCGAGTTCGTCCAGCTGATCCAGACGCGCGTCCGCGACCGGGAGGCGCTGCGCCCGTTCTGGACGGACGACGAAGGCCGGGCCATGGCCGAGGCGCGTCCGGACACCATCGGCGGGCTGTTCATCGTCCACCCGGACGGCGGCTGCACCATCGCGGTCTACTTCACCACCGAGGAGGACGCCCGCGAGGGCGAGCGCAGGCCGATGCCCCCAGACCTCAAGGCGTGGCGGGACAATGAGATGTCCCACTACATAGAAGAACCCACCTTCTACGACCTACGAAACCCCTGGCTCTTCTCCCCGCGCTGACCCGAACCGCCTGGAGGGTGGCCGGCACCTTCGATGACGCGCTCAACGTTGTCCGGGCCAGGGTCGCCGAAGGTTCCGTTTCCGCCACCGTCCTTGGTGCGCTGTCCGAGGTTGATGCGCGCTTTGCGGAGATGACCAGGCAGGGGGCCGGTGCCTGGACGGGACAGAGCGTGCGAACCTCCGCGGAATGGTCCGCGGTCCGTGTCTCGGCGCAACGAGCCTTGGCGAAGATCTCCGCAGACTGTTCAGGGGGTTAGGGCGAGTTTGCCTGTGGTGGCTCTTGCTTCCAGTTCGGTTAGCGCTTTGGGGCCCTCGGACAGGTCGTGCGTGGTGGGTTGGGCGGGGCCCAGCACCCCGGCCGTCAGGAGGCCGAACAGCTCGCCCATGACTTCGCCGAAGATGTGCGGTGCGGACCGGATCAGGATGCCGATGTTCAGGCCGATGATGTGGACCTGGTGCTTGTAGACGAGGTCCCAGTTGGTGATCGCGGCCTCGCCGCCTGCCAGGCCGTAGACGATGACGCGGCCCGTGACTCGTTTGGCGGCGGCGAGGGCGGCGTCCAGGGCGGGGCCTCTGGACGACTCGAGCACCAGGTCGGCGCCCGCGCCACCGGTCAGGGCGAGGACCTCGGCGGCGAGGTCGCCGGCACGGGAGTCGATGACGTGGTCGGCGCCCAGTTCCCGGACGGTCTCGTGCTTGTCCGGTGAGGCGGCGGCGATCACCGTCGCGCCGTAGTGCTTGGCCATCTTCACGGCGGCCTGGCCCGTTCCTCCGGCCGCAGCCTGGATCAGGACGGTCTGTCCTGCGGTGAGGTCGCCGAGTGGCTTGAGTGCCGCCAGCGCGGTCGGCCAGTTCACGACCAGGCCCAGCGCCTGCTCGTCCGTCCACCCGGCCGGGATGGGGAGTGCGGCGGCCGCGGGCAGGAGCATGTACTCGGCGAAGGCGCCGCCTCCGATGGCGACGCCGATGACATGGTCGCCGGGCTCCGGGCTGGACACGCCCTCGCCGACGGCGGCGACCTCACCGGCCCCCTCGATGCCCGCCACGTACGGCGGCTGCGGGCCGCCCGCGAACGTGCCGCGGGACTGCGAGATGTCGACGAAGTTGACCCCGGCGGCGGCGACCCGGATCAGGATCTCGCCCGGCCCCGGGGCCGGTACCGGCGCGTCGGGGATCAGGCGCAGGTCTTGCGGGCCGTCCAGCGACGTCTGTCGCAGGGCGCGCATGGTGGACGGGATGCTCACGGCGGCCGCCTCCCTTATTTGTTTATCGAACGGCCAACAAACCGTGCCATGACGGCGTGGCGCAGGTCAAGGTAAAGTTGGTCGAACGACAAAGAAATCGTGGAGGGACGCTGGATGGCCGCTCGCGGCAGGCCGCGCACGTTCGACCCCGACATCGCCCTGCGCACGGCTCTCGACCTGTTCTGGGAGCGGGGCTACGAGGGCACCTCGCTCAACGACCTCGCCCAGGCCATGGGAATCGCGTCGGCCAGCATCTACGCCTGCTTCGGCAGCAAGCAGGAGCTGTTCCGCAAGGTCATGGCGCTCTACGGCGCGACGTCGGGCGAGCGGCCCAGGCGTGCGCTGCGCGAACACCCGACCACGCGCGCCGCGATGCACGCCATGCTGCGCGCCACCGCCGACGAGATCACCCGTCCGGACGCGCCGCACTACTGCATGCTCATCCTGGCCGCGCCGACCGGCGCCGAGGAGAACCACGAGGTCCGGGAGTTCCTGGCCGAGCTGCGGCGCGGCCAGCTCAGCGCCGTCAGGGACCGGCTCGTCCGCGGCGTCGACGACGGCGACCTCGCCGTGCCGCCCGCCGCGCTCGACGGCATCGCCCGCTACTACACGACCGTGGTGCAGGGCCTGTCCGTCCAGGCCCGGGACGGCGCCACCCGTGACGAGTTGGAGGCGGTCATCACCTGCGCGATGGCCGCCTGGGACGCGCTCACCTCCACCCCGTCCTAGGGCCCGAACGTGCATCGGCGACGCCGTTCGTTCCGATACGCGTGCCGGCCGCTGTCGTTTCCGTCCAAGACGGCGCCGCGTCCGCGACCTAGAGTGAATCCCGGCAGCTCGCCAGACTCATGAGGAGAAAATGTTATGCGTGACCTGGTCTACACCGGTTTCATGTCGCTCGACGGCGTTGTGGACTCGCCCGGCGGAGGCCCTGGAGAGGAGCACCGCAGCGGCGGCTGGGTGTTCAAGGACCTCGAGTTCGTCCCGGAAGCCTGGTCGCTGAAGGCCGAGGAACTCGCCGACACGACGGCGCTGATGTTCGGCCGCCGCAGCTACGAGGCGTTCGCACCGGTCTGGCGCGACTCGGATGACCACGCCGCTTACAAGGAACTCCCCAAGTACGTGGTGTCGAGCACGCTGTCCGAGGACGCCCTTGTCGACGGATGGGGCCCGACGACGATCCTGCGCTCGACCGAGGACGTCGTCGCGCTCAAGGAGGGCGAGGGCGGCGCGATCTTCATCCACGGGAGCGCGGAACTGGCCCGGGGCCTGTCGGACGCGGGCCTGATCGACCAGTACAACCTGCTCGTCTTCCCCGTCCTGCTCGGTGCCGGGAAGAGCCTGTTCGGGCGGGCCGACCGCGACAAGCAGATGCTGACGCTCCGGGAGTCGGAGACCTACCCGAACGGGATCACGAAGCTGGTCTACCAGGTCAAGCACTGATCGAGGTCAAGCGCTGAACGAGGTCAAGCGCTGAACGAGGTCAAGCGCTGGTCGACGTCAAGCGCCTGATCCAGGTCCGGCGCCGATCGACGTCGAGCGCTGATCCAGGTCCAGGGCGATCGCGCCGACGGCGCCCTCGCGCAACTGCCCGGCGGTCCGTCCGACGTAGGACCGCAGCGCCCTGGCCAGATGCGGCTCGTCGAAGTAGTCGAGCTTGGCGACGACGTCGGCGGCCGGATCACCGGCCGCCAGCAGACCCGCCGCCGTGCGGGCCCGCTCGATCTGCCGGACGGCGCCCTGCGTCAGCCCGGTCACGGCACGGAACCGGCGTTCGACCGTGCGCTCCGAGACGTCCGGCCGATGACCGCGCAGCACCTCGGCGACGAGCGGGTCGCTGACCACGATCCCGGCCCGGACGAGACGCTCGACCAGGGCCTCGGCGTCGTCGGGGCCGGGCGTCTCCCAGCGCGCGCCGTCCAGCCGGAACGTCCGGCGCGTGGTGTCGGGGAGTTCGAGCCCCGCGTTGACCAGCGCCGACGTGGCCACGGCCCGCAACGAGGTACCCACCGCGAACTCGATGCCCGTGAAACTCGCGCCCTCCGGTACCGGCGCCGTACCGGTCCGGGTCTCGGGACCGGTGACGCTCGCGTACGTGCGGCCGTCCTGCTGCCAGAACACCAGACCCCAGCGCACAGCCGCCACGGACGTCATCTCCGTGACCTGCTCGCTCGTGCAGGTCCACACGGTGTCGACCCACGGCGAGTCGGACGGGCGCGTCTCGAAGCGCAGTTCCACGGCCGAAGGATACGCCGGTCTCCGGGGGCCGACCGGCGGCCGGTGGGACGGGACGCGGGTCGGCAAGACGCGAGTCGCCGGAGTGAGCCGCCGAACTGAGGCCGGGTCGGGCCGTGATCAGGCGCCGAAACCGAGGACGAGAGCGGTCTCCCGTTGGAGCGTCCGGTGCAGGACGTCCAGCCCGGCGGCGACGGGCGGTGCGGCAGGGCTGGGGATGCTGGTGAGCCTGATGGGTGTGCTGCCGATCGCCGCGGAGTAGGCGGCGTGGAGCGCCGCTTCGTCGGCCGCGGCCAGGGCGTGCGCGAGGGCGAGCATCGCGGCGCGCTGGTGC
Organism: Actinomadura sp. 3N508; assembly: GCF_044326375.1. NCBI lineage: Bacteria > Bacillati > Actinomycetota > Actinomycetes > Streptosporangiales > Thermomonosporaceae > Actinomadura > Actinomadura sp. 3N508. Next base: position 793,387 of record NZ_JBIRAX010000002.1, on the reverse strand, counting down.
TCGGAACCGGTGGCGGCCCTCTCGGCGATCGGCTGGACCACGCGGCTCTGGTCTGAGGACGGCGACGACATGACTGAGGACGACCTACCGGCGGTCTTGCAGGAATAGCCCGGCTCGCGACGTCTACGTTGAACACGGGTGGCGGGCTCTACATCTGGAGCTACTGACCGCTGGCCGGTGTGAAGTCGGCGGTCATGAGGTCATGTCGGTCGGGTTGGTGGCGAGTACGCAGGCGACGGGCGGGTCGAGGTCGAGGGTTCTGACCCGGGTGTGGGCGAAGCCGGCCTCGGTGAGCATGGCCTGGAGCATCTGGGCGGCTCGGGTGGTGGTGTCCCGGGTGGCGCCGGGGCTGCGGGGCTGGCTGACGAGCGCGATGCGTCCTGCGGGGAGGAGCAGGCGGCGCAGCTCACGAAGCCGCTCCACTGGGTCGGGCCAGAACCCCACGGAGTTGACGGCGAGGATGGCATCGAGCGGATCACCGAAGCTCGGCAACTGCTCCACGGACGCGCGCGTGAGGTGCACGCGGTGGGCACGCACGGCGGCGGCGTTGCGACGAGCGGCATGCCGGACCATGGCCTGGGAGTGATCGATGCCGAAGACATGGCTCCGGGTGGCGCGGGCGGCGAGCGCGGCGATGGCGACGCCGGGACCGAAGCCGATCTCCAGTAGCCGGTCGGTGGGCTGCACGTCCAGCAACGACACCGCCCAGATGTTGCGCCGCCGGTTGGAGGGGCGAAGAGCGAACATCCAGCCGAACGCCCACCCGACGACCCCCCGTGGGTGACGGGCCTGGTGCACCAGACATCTGATCGCGCGCTGCTTGGGAGCTGCGTCCTTTGCCTGCATGATCGCCAGGCAACGACTTCAAGTACGCTTGAAGTCAAATGAGCGAGCACCTGACGATCGGCGAGCTGGCGAGCCGCACCGGTGTCGCCACCTCCGCGCTGCGCTACTGGGAGGAACTCGGCCTGCTACCGGCGCCGGCCCGGGTCTCAGGCCAGCGGCGCTATCCGCCATCGGCGGTCGAGCTGGTCGGTGTGGTTCTAGCGCTGCGAAATGTCGGTTTCACGTTGCGCGAGGTCAACGCGCTCATGACCTCTCGTTCGCCGGCCGGCGACGGCTGGCGGGAGCTGTACCAGAGCAAGCTCGCTGAGCTGGACCAACGGATCGCCCAGGCTCAGGTGGCGCGCACCGCCATCGCCCATGGCCTGGCCTGCCCGCACGAGGACATCTTCGAGTGCTCCAACTTCGCCAGCGCGGTCGCAGCGCTCCTGGCAGGCTCTTCTCTCGAAGAGGCCCATTCCCAGGTTCATTCACACTGACCCTGCCGTCGAGAAGTGCGGCGTCCGTCCTCCTCGAACGACCGAGCAACTGGCTGATCGCCCGCCCCCGGCGCACGGCGCCGGCGGCGAACGAGCTCGTGAGGTACCGCACCAACGCGATCGTAGAAGGGTCGGGAGCGGGGATGCTCGACGTCGGTCTAAGGCGAGGATCCGTCTGGGCACAGGTTGGCGACCCACGGTCGCCACGCACCCTGGTCTTCCCGCCCGCTCCGGCGATCCGCCTCGACGGCGGCCTGCATCAGTTGCGCGGTCGTGAGGGGAATGGCGGCCACGTACACCCGGCCTACGTGATGGCAGAGCACAGGACCGACGCCGTAGGTTCCCAGCGGCTCGCCTGCCACGGCGGCCAGGTCAGCGAATTCCCAGCCCAGCGGCCCAGCAATCGTTTTGAGCTGCGGCAGGCTGTACCAGCGTCCGCTCAGCATGCCGTTGATCGTGCTGCGGGACATCCCGGTGAACGGCAGATCCGGAACCCTGCGGAAACCGCGGTTGCGCAGGAGCCCGTCGAAGATCCTCGGGAAACCGTCCACACCTATGGGAGCGGCTTCCGCGTCCCGAGGTAACTCGCCTGCCCGCGCCGGATTGGTCGACGCCAGGCATGACACGAAATCCCTCAGGGAGGAAAGCTGCGCGTGGTCGCAGAAGGTCACCCGATAGGCGAAATCACGCATGACCTCACGATCGCGGTCCGGGGGCAGCAGGCGAGCCGGCACCGGATGCCCCGCGATCACGAATAGGTCTGAGATGGGCAGACCCAGCTCGTCCGCCAGTTCGTGCAGCCTCGCAGTGTCGAACTCCCGCCCTCTGGCCACAAGATCCCGCAGCACCTCGGCCCGCGTCATGGCGCCCACGCTACGGGCGGTGGCGGGCGGGGCCAAGACCGTGCATAGGACCGGCCAGGGGCGGGGTCCGTCCGGGGTTGGGGGCTAGGTGGTGGACGCGGGGGTGGGTTGGTAGCAGAGGCGCACCACGCCCGAGGGGAAGGTCGTGGTGTTGACGAGGTTCAGCCGGACGGGGCCGATGTCGTCGAAGATGCGCGGTCCGGTAGCCCATAGGTAGGGGCTGACGGTGAACCAAAACTCGTCGACGAGATCGTGGGCGATGAGGTCGCGGGCGAACTCTCCGGCGGACGGGACGATCAGGTTGCCGTCGTGTTCGTCCTTGAGGTGGCGCATGGTGGTGGCGAGGTCGCCTTCGAGCAGGGTGGCGTTCCATTCCAGCGGTCCGGTCAGGGACCGCGACGCGACGTACTTGGGCATGCCGTTCATCCGGGCCGCGTACGCCTCGAAGCCGGGGACGTGGGCGAGCTGCGGCCAGGCGGCGGCCAGTCCCTCGTAGGTCCTGCGTCCGAGCACCATGGCGTCGGCTGCCTGCCACATCTCCAGCCCGGCCTGCATGCTGTAGGGGTCGGTGACAAGCCAGCCGCCCTGCGGTTCAGCGGCAGGTGCCTCGAAGGCGCCGTTGACGGTCATTGCGACGTTGATGATCAGTCGTCCCACGGGACGCTCCTTTTGTGTCAGTGGTCGGTGTGACGTCATGCGGTGGCGGTAAGGGTTTCAGCGAGTTTGTCGAGGCTCTGGCCGAAGCCGATCTCGATCCCCGCGACGAAGTCGGCGGACTCGACGGTGCTGCCGTCGATCCGCCATTGCGCGTCGAGCTGCGTGCCGGTGCCGGTGGACCGCAGGGTGAAGGCGACGTGGGCGGTGAAGGCCCGCTCGCCATTGGGAAGCAGCGGGGACATCCGGTAGGTGAGGCGCTTCTGGGGATGCACCTCCTCGACGACGCCTTCGGCGCGTCCGACGACCAGGTCGGAGTCGTCGGCGTCTTCGGCATCGCGGTATTCCAGGACGATTCGTCCGCCGGGCTGCGCATCAAAGACGAGTTCGGAGACGCGAAGGTCGTTGGGCGTCCACCAGCGGGTCAAGAGCGAGGGCTCGGTCAGGTGGCGCCAGACCGGCTCGGGAGGTGCGGCCAGCGTCCGGCGGAACCCGAAGGTGCGGCCGTCGGCCCAGCCCGGCTCCTGAGCGGCGCGCCGTTCCGCGTCGAGGCTGGCCGCGTGGCGGTCGTGGGTCTCGAGCGGGCCACCGGGCCGGCCCGCGGTGTCGGCGAGCTGGTTGAGCGTGGCCGCCAGGTTTCGCAGTGGGCCGGGCCGAAGCGTGTACAGGCGGCGCTGGCCGTTCCGCTGGGACGTGACGACGCCCGCGCGTTCGAGGGTCTGGAGATGCTTGGTCGTCTGGGGTTGGCGCGCGTCGGCGAGCTGGGCCAGGACGCCGACCGACCGTGGCCGCTCAGCCAGCAGGCATACGAGCCGCCAACGAGCCGGGTCAGCCAGCGCGGCGAGGAGTGCTGCGTCCATGAGTCAAGTATTCACTACAACGAATATTCGTGTCAACGAATACATACAGGCCCGTTGGCGGCTGTGGTTCCGGCGCGCGGGTTCAGAAACCGATGGTTTCGCGGAGCAGCAGGACGGTGCCACGTCCGGGCTGGTACTCCGCGTTTAGGACGAGAAGGCGGTTGATGGCGCTGGGCCACCCGTAGGTCTCCAGGGTGCGGGCGTTCTCCAGCGGCAGGCAGTGCTCTTCGACGCGACGCAGCGCGACGCTCAGATCGGGCACCACCTTCTGCGCCCCGACGACCCAGATCGCGCGGGCGGCGCCCCCGGAGTAGCTCGGCAACTGGGTTCCGCTTCCCGAGGCGATCACGAGAGACCCGGTCTCGGTGACCGCGTGGACGCTGCCCACGACGACGTCCGGGCTGGCGCACAACCGCCGGATCTCGTCCGCCTGGGTGGCGCGGTCCATGGCCAGGGCGCGCGGCTTGACAGCCTCGTAGCGCCCACCGGTGTTGATGTCGGCGTCGATGCCGGACAGGCGGAGGGTCTCGCTGGACCCGGTGAACACGCTGGCTCCCTCGGGTATCAGCTCTCTGACACGGTTACGCGCGGCGGCGGCGTCATCGAGGATCTCGACGGTGAAGCCGTGCGCGGCCAGCGCGGCGGCCGCCCGCTCCAGACGCCGCCCGGACGCGGCGTCGGCGAATGACGTTTCCGGAACCGAGGTGGTCATGATGGGTCTGAGCTCCCTGTCCGCTGGATGATGTGCTGGTCTCAGCGGTTCGACAATGCAGCCCTCAGAAATGTGAGGCCGGTGCCTCGCCTGACACTCCGGTGCGCCGTCGTGTCGTACTGGTGAGGACCGACGCGACACAGGGAGCCGACGGCGTGACCACCCGATCCGAGCCAGAGCAGGTCCGGCCCGACCCGGGCCTGGACGCGATCATGAGCGAGCGGCGCCACCTGATCAATCTCGCGTACCGGCTGCTGGGCTCGCTGGCCGAGGCCGAGGACGCCGTCCAGGAGACCTACACCCGCTGGTACGCCATGTCCCGGCGCCAGCGGGACGCCATCGAGTCGCCCGGTGCGTGGCTGACGACGGTCGCCAGCCGTATCTGCCTCAACCAGCTCCGCTCGGCACGGGCCCGGCGCGAGACCTACGTGGGCGACTGGATCCCCGAGCCGATCCCGGACGGCACCGTCGCAGACCCCGCCGACCAGGTCACCCTGGACGAGTCGGTCAGCCTGGCCTTCCTGGTCGTGCTGGAATCGATGACCCCGGCCGAACGCGTCGCGTTCATCCTGCACGACGTGTTCTGCCACCCATTCGCCGAAGTGGCCGAGATCGTCGGCCGGACCCCGGCGGCCTGCCGCCAGCTGGCCTCCTCGGCCCGCCGCCGCATCCGGGCCGCGCAACCTTCTGCGACGACTTCGGCCGTCCGGCCCGATGACGTCGTCCGGGATTTCAAGCGGGCCTGGGAGACCAAGGACATCACCGCCCTCATCGGCCTTCTCGACCCCACCGCCACGGCGACCGCCGACAGTGGCGGCCTCGCCTCCACCTTCCTCGACCCCATCGAAGGCGGCGAGCAGATCGCCCGCGTCTGGGCCGACCTAGCCGACCGCAGGCTCGACACCATGACCCTCCAGGAACGCACGGTCAACGGCCAGCCCGGCCTGGTGGCCCTGGAAGACGGCGTCATCGTGACGGTGTTCGCGTTCGAGGTCACGGGCAACCGGATCAAGCACATCTGGGTGATCCGTAACCCCGACAAACTCCGCCCCTGGACGACGATCTGAGGCACGACCTCTATTGCTGGCAACGGGCAGCTCGTTTCACCTGGGCGAGGGCGGCGGCGAAGGCTGCGGGGTCAGGGGCTATGGCGACCACGCCAGAGTCCGCACAGCGCCAGCGACAGCCCGGTCACCGAGATTCCGGCCCCGACGGGCAGCCCCACGCCAGGAACGAGCCACACCAGGACTCCGGCCACCACGCCCACGGAGAGGCAGATGGCCGCGATGATCACATGCCGTGGCACGAAGACGCCGGGGCCGCGTCCACGGGGGTGAGGGTTGCGAGTGGTGCCGTCCACTTGGTCTCCCTTGCTGCTGGGTGGCTAAGGACAGCACGGTCGCGCCGGTGGGTGTTCGGGTTCGAGGAGGTTGGGCGATAACGGATGACCCTGATCGCATGACCAGGTCGCTGCGTCGGATGTAAAGGTGAACCCGAACGTTTCCGAACGGTCGGGGAGTGCGGATGGCGGCGGTCGACGCTGACCGGATCACGACCAGCCGGCAGCTGGCCGAGCAAGTGGCCCTGCTGGCCGCCCGGTACCCGCACGGCATCCATCGCCTGGCCACCGACGCGGGGTTGAGCGCGGCGACCGTGCACGCACTGATCAACGGCGCCACCGCGCTCCCGCGGGTGAGAACGCTGGAGAGCTTCGTCCAGGCGTGCGGTGAGGATCCGGGGCCGTGGCTGGCGGCGCGGGCGCGACTGGTCGCCGCCGCGCGGGCGGCACGCGCGTGTCCTGCACCTGATCCGGCCCGGCCCGGCGACGAGCCGCTCGGGCGGGTGATCGCTGAGTTGGAGGAACAGGACGCCCTGTCGCTGGAGGTGCACCAGGCCTTCGCGGCTGCGAGTCCGTCCTCCCATGCGGCACCGGTGCTGCCGCCGTATCTGGAACGGCCAGGGTTCGACGACCGATTGCGTGGGGAAGTGGCGGCTGCCGTGGACGGCAGCCGCCTGGTGATGGTGGTCGGCGGCTCCTCGGCGGGCAAGACACGGGCTTGCTGGGAGGCGGTCCGCGCGGAGTTGCCGGACTGGCGGATCTGGCATCCGCTGACCCCGGAACGGCCGCTGGCGGTGGTGGAGGCGCTGCGGAGCGACCGGATCGCCGGACGGACGGTCATCCGGTTGAACGAGGCCCAGTTCTACCTCCAAGCACCGCAGGCGGGAGAGCGGGTCGCCGCCGAGCTGCAAGCGCTGCTGGCCGACAACGACCGAGGACCGGTGCTGATCCTGGGAACGATGTGGCCGGACTTCTGGCGGACGCTCACCGCAACGCCCCACCAGCCGTCGGGCCCGGACCCGCACCGGGCCGCCCGCACCCTGCTCGGCCAGGCCCTGGAGGTCACTGTCCCGCCCACCTTCACCCCCGGGCAGCTCACCGCGCTTGGCGTGACCATCTCGTCCGACCCCCGGTTGAAAACGGCCGCGGAGCGGGCGCCGAGCGGACAGATCACCCAGGAGCTGGCCGGTGCACCGGAACTGCTGCGCCGCTACCGGCACGGCGGCCCGGCCGAGCGTGCGGTGCTGTGGGCCGCGATGGACGCCCGCCGCCTGGGCCACGGCCTCTACCTGCCCGAGCCGCTGCTCCGCGAGGCCGCCCCCGGCTACCTGGGTGATCACACCTGGGACCAGGTCGGCGGCACGGACTGGTTCATCCCCGTGCTGGACCGGCTGACCGCCCCGCACCGGCAGCTTCCGGGCCCCCTGATCCAGCATCGGCCTCGCCCCGGTGAGCCGTCCCCACCCGTCCCGCTGTACCGGCTGGCCGACTACCTAGAACAGCATGGCCGCCGCGAACGCATCCTGTTGTGTCCGCCCGCAGCCTTCTGGGACGCCCCCGCCCACACCCCGGCAGACCTGGCCACCCTCGGCGATGCCGCAAAGGCTCGTGGCCGCTATCGCCAGGCCGCCCACCTGTACCGGCAGGCCGCCGATGCCGGAAGCACCGACGCGCTGGTGCGTCTGGCAAGGCTGCGTGGGGCGCTCGGTGACCCGGCTGGGGCTGAACGGCTGTACCGGCAGGCCGCCGACGCCGGACACGGCGGTGCGCTGTGGCACCTGGCGATATTGCACGCGGAGGCCGGTGACCATGCGGAGGCCGAACGACTTGCGCAGGAGCGCGCCGATGCCGGAGGCGCCCGCGTGCTATGGGGTCTGGCGATACTGCATCGACGGCGCGGTGACCGTGCTGGGGCTGAACGGCTGTACCGGCAGGCCGCCGACGCCGGAGACATCGAGGCACTGGAGGAGGTGGCGGGGTTGCGCGAGGAGGTCGGTGACCGTGCTGGGGCTGAACGCCTGTACCAGCAGGCCGCCGACGCCGGAGGCATCGGCGGGCTGTTGCACCTGGCGAGGCTTCGCGAGAGGGCCGGTGACCGTGCTGGGGCCGAACGGCTGTACTGGCAGGTCGTCGACGCTGGAGACGTCGGCGCGCTGACGGACCTGGCGATGCTTCGAGAGAAATCCGGTGACCATGCGGAGGCCGAACGACTTGCGCAGGAGGCCACCGATGCCGGAGATATCGAAGCACTGTGGAGCCTGGAACAAATGCGAAGGCCCGACGGTGACCGTGCTGGGATCGAACGGCTGTACCGGGAGGCCGTCGACAACGGACACATTTACGCGCTAAGGGACGTGGCGAGGCTCCGCAAGGAAGCCGGTGACCGTGCCGAGGCTGAACGGCTGTACCAGCAGGTCGCCGCCGCCGGAGACATCGAGGCAACGGAGGAGCTGGCGAGGCTGCGCGAGGAAGCCGGTGACCGCGCTGGGGCCGAACGGCTGTACCGACAGATCCTCGACGCCGGAGGCAATGGGCTGTGGCGCTTGGCGAGGCTGCGCGAGCGCGCCGGAGACCCTGAAAGCGCCGAACGACTCCGCCGCTTCGGCTTGGACGCCAATGGGGAAATCGAGGCGCCCTGGGAGTAAGCAGGCGGCGTCACATCGTCCGAGAACTTCAGGGCCGATCTCCTGCACGACAAACCGGAGCCGGGGCGGTGGCCAAAGAGCTTTCAGGCGGTCATTCTCTTGCTACCAGCCGTATGGCTTCGCGGGCTTGACGAGCTGGGGGTGACAACGGGCTCAGGTCAAACGGCGTAATCGGTCGACGGGATGGCGCGACGCCAAGCGGTGTCTCGGACGCGGCGGTACCGATCCAGAAGGCCGGAATCGTGGGCCAAGGCGAAGCCGCCGGACCGGCCGTCCGGCTGAAAGAGGCTCAGTACGAGGACTTCATCGTCGAACAGCCAGCAATCCTCGTCCGGGAACAGAATGTCCTTGGCCTGGTGACGGGGCAGATACCGGACGTCTTCGCCGGCCTCGATGTTGGCCGGGTCCATGGCCAACTCCCACCGGACGTAGTCCGTGTGCGGCTCGGTCACCACCCGCAAGCGCTGGACGGTCACCCCCGCCGAGGCGACCGCTCGGATATGGGCTAGCCAGGACGTACGCCATTGATAGTCGTCCGGCTCACCGTTAAGCCACGCAAGGAACGGCCCGTTCTCCTCATCGACCCCATAGGCGTCCCTCAACTCCAGGTGGAACGCCCGGCGGGACGAGTGGAACAGCGCGCGGAAGTCCTCACGGCTGATCGGTGTCGGCTCCATCGTCTCCCCAGCGGAGAAGCCTCAGGCGATCAAAGGACAAGGTCAGAGGCTCAACTCGTCCCGCTTCGCCCGGACGACGAGGTCGGCGAAGGCAGCGGGTGTGAGGACGAGGTGGCCCGCATCGGGCGACTTGCTGTCGCGGATGCCGATGGACGTGCCTAGATCGGCAATCTCGATGCAGTCGGACTGGGTTGAGGTGCTTCCGCTGTGGCTGGACTTCCGCCATCTGGCCATGGCTTCTCTCCGTGGGGCAGCTCGTCTTGCTTCGACTGGGCGAGGAGGGTGGCGAAGGCGTGGGGTGTGAGGGTGAGGTGGCCGGTCTCGGGGGCCTTGCTGTCTCGGATGGCGATGCCGTTGGGGAATTGCGCGAGTTCCACGCATTGCTCGGAGGTGCCGCCTGTGCTTCGGCTGCTCTTGCGCCAGATCGGTGGGTTCACGCCTCTCCTCAGTGTGGCAGCTCGTCTCGCTTCGCCTGGGTGAGGAGGGTGGCGAAGGCGTGGGGTGTGAGGATCAGGTGGCCGGTGTGGGGGGACTGGCTGTCTCGGAGGCCGATTCCGTTGGGGAGTTGCGCGAGTTCCACGCACTGTTCTGAGGTGCCTTGAGTGCTTCGGCTGCTCTTGCGCCACGCGGATGGCATCACGGCCCTCCTCAGTGGGGCAGCTCGTTGCGCTTCGCCTGGGCGAGGAGGGTGGCGAAGGCGTGGGGTGTCAGGGTGAGGTGGCCGGTCTCAGGGGCTTGGCTGTCCCTGACGGCGATGGCGTGTGAGAGCTTGGCAACCTCGACGCACTCTTGGCCACCGGCGTCGCCTGTGCCGGAATGGCTGGACTTGCGCCACATGAGTTCACTCACTGCATAGCCTCCATGACATTAGCGATAAGACTCCTGCTGGAGCCTCTGGGCAGAGCGTCTGCCCCTAGCTGGTCGTACCGATTGAGGTAAAAGCGCACCTTGGTGGGGTCTGAGACCAGTCTCCCACCGCCGACGGCTTCAGACCACGCGTACTCCGCGTTGGGGGTTGTGAGCAGGGTGAATGAGCCGTCCACCCCGGGGTGAGCCCCTAGCGATCGGGGGATGATCCGGACGATGACGTTCTTGAGGTGGCTCATGGTGATCAGGTGGGCCAGTTGCTCTCGCATGACTTCTGGGCCACCGATTGGGTCCTCCAGTACGGACTGCTTGATCAAGGCATGTAGCTCAGGAGGAGCGTCGCCGTTCAGGATCTCCTGGCGTGCCATGCGGTCAGCGAGGGCGTGGTCGATGTCACCCACAAACTGACTGCACTCGATGAGGGCTCGGGCGTAGTCGGGGGTCTGGAGCAGGCCGGGCACCACTAGTGCGGAATATGGCCTAATCGTGGTGGATCGGCGCTCATACCTCGTGAATTGGGCGAACCAGTCGGGATCATGCGCCGTCTCCGCGAGGCGCACGAGGCGACGGAAGTGGCCGCCGGTCCTGTATCGCTGGTCCAGCTTTTCGGCGTGCTCCATGCGGAGTTTTGTGCGGCCCGCTTCCATGTTCGAAACCGATGATTTTTCCAGGCCCAGGATCTCTGCCACCTCGGTGCCTCTGAGATTGAAGAGCTCGCGGAAGAGGCGCAGCTCAGCGGCGATCCAGTGCCATACGGAGGAGTCGGGGTCGAGATCCTCCCTGGGGGCCATGAAAGATCCCTTTGGTTTTGTGTGTTGAACCAAACCATCCAAAGTTAACCGAGTGTGGCCATTCTTGTCCCGCAAACCACGGAACTGGAAGGTGGGTGAAATGGTCGCGAAAGCCGTGGAAACGGGCGAGTTGGACATTTCTTGTCGGGCTTCGCGGACGGTGCCGAGGATGGTGCGGTCGTTGGTGGAATTCCGGCTCGCTGAATGGGGGCTCGTGCGGGTCGCGGACGATGTGCTTTTGATCGTTGGCGAGCTCGTCGCGAATGCGGTGCGGAGCACGCCGGACATGGAGATCCGGGTTCGGTTCACGCGGGAGGCCCGGGGCGTGGTCTTCGCGGTGTGGGACTCGGGCGAGGAAAGGCCCGTCGTCCGGCCGGTCGTGGAGATGTCGCTGGACGACATCGTGGCCGACGCGCTGGCCCTGGAGCCGGGGCACGAGGAGGGCGGACGGGGGCTTCAGATCGTCCGCGGGCTGGCGTCCGAGTGTGGGGTCAGGGAGACGGCGCCCGTCGGGAAGTGGGTGTGGGCGGCGGTCGCGTGCTGATCCGGTTCGGACGTGGCGGGGGCGGCGGACGGCCGTCCGGCAGCTTGACGCGCTGGCACTCGCGGTCAGGGTGCTCGGGTGGCGGTGCGTCAGGCTTTACGGGCCTGAATTCCCCAGGCCGATGCTGTGGGTCTATGCGAGCGGTGTCGCTGAGGACGTCGGGGTGATGGTCGGGGCGCGGCTGTACGGCGGGTGGATCTGGGCCTACCACGACGTCCGGCGGGGGACGGCCGGTTACCTGTACCCGTGCGGGGACGCCAAGGCGGCGGCGAAGCGGGTCGACTTGCTGTTGAAGCACCGCATGTACCCGTCCACCTGGTGAGTCAGGGCAAGAGGCGGCGGAGGCGGCGGGCCGTTCGGTGGAGTTGGGACGGGTTCGGGGTGAGACCGGCCACGGCCAGGGCCGCTTCGGCGCCTGCCTGGGCGGTCTCTTCCGGGGTTGGCGGGCTCGTCCGGGTGGCGGACGGGCGCAGGTCGTTGAGGTTGCCGATGATGTGCGCGGGTGTTTCCTGGAGGGCGGCCAGGTCTTCCTCTGTCCATTCGGTGAGGCGAGGGTGCCATTCGGGCGGGATGGTGATCTTGCCGCCGCGTTGGGGGCGGGTCTGGAGTCTTTCGGTGATGGTCTGTCTTATGCGGTCTGCTTCTCGTTTGGGGGAGTTCAGGGTTGCGTTCAGGGTGGAGAGGAACAGGGTCTCTGGGGCTGTCAGGCCGGTGTGGGCTTCCTTGGTAAGAGGGGCTTGGGCTAGGGAGGGTGTTCCGATCGCCTGGGTGAAGCGGCCCCAGAGGAGGCTTGGCGGGGAGCCGGGGGTGGTTACTACGGAGATTTTCGTCGTGCCTGCTTTAGACCAGCGTTGTATCAGTTTGCTCAGGGTGAACGCTCTCCATATGTGCGCGGACGGGTCGTCCTCCAGGTTCCTTTCTCGGTGGCGGGCCAGGTTTTCCAGGTAGTCGTTGAAGCTGATGCTGTTGCCGTTGCGGATGTGCTGCTGCCAGAGGGACGGCAGTGCGCGGTCCAGGCTCCGGGTCGTGACGACGACCTCGATGTCGTCGGTGTCCAGGCAGGTCAGGAGGTGGCGGACGGCGGGCGTCCGGATCACTGAGAGGGCCTCGGCGGAGAGCAGCACCGTGCCGGGGCATGTTCTGGTCTGGTTGAGCAGGTCCTGCCAGGACGTTGACTCCTTGGCCGCGCGTTCGGGGGACACCCAGGGGTACTCGGTGCCGAGGAGGCCGTAGGTCGACCATTCGTGGTTGGGGACGGTTCGTTTCCCGCGCGTCCAGTCGCGGGGTATGGGGTAGTGGACGCCTGCTTCGGCGAGTTCTTGGTGGTTTGCGTGCAGCATGTGTTGCAGGAACGTCGTTCCCGACTTCTGCAGGCCGATGTGCAGGACGACCTTCGCGGCCATGGATCCCCCGGGTGATGGCGCAGTTACCTACTGTGCCATCTGGCCCGGGTGAATCCGTGGAGCCTCAGCGGAGGGCGGTTGTGGTGACCGGTTTGCCCAGGGCGCTGCCGCTGGCCCATTTCGTGAAGGGGAGTTGCCAGTAGCCCCAGCCGTTCCACCAGGCGAGGCTGCGCTTGGTGCCAGTGATGGTGACGATGTCGCCGCGGTAGGACCAGCCGTAGAACCACTTGGCGTCCTCGGCGGGGGAGCGGACGCAGCCGTGGCTGCAGTTGCGGCGGCCCAGGCAGGACGGGTCGTCCATGTTCTGGTGAATGTATTCGCCGCTGTTGGAAATGCGCGTGGCCCACGGGACTTTCTCGTCATACCAGCCCGGGTCGCCCTTCTTCTTGCCGGGCGGGCGCATGCGCTCCAGGCGGCTGCGGTCCATGGTGAGGTGGACGCCGCTCGTCGTGAGCAGATGGTCGACGCCGTCCCGCTGGACGTCGCCGCCGCTGCCGAGGCTGACGCCCCACGTGCGGATGACGCGGCCGTTCTTCTTGACGGTGGCGCGGTGCGTTTTGGCGTTGATGTTGACGACGTGCGAGTCGCCGATCTGGAAGGTGCGGGTCACGTCGCGGTCGCCGAAGACGTCGTCGCCGATCTTCAGGCCCGCGTAGTGGACGGTGACCGTCACCTTCTGGCGCGGCTTCCAGGGGCGCTGGGGGCGGAAGACGACGGAGGGGAGGCCGTTGAACGATTCGCCTGGGGCGAGCCAGCGCCAGGCGCCCTCGGTTGGGGTCGAGGAGGAGATCTCGATGCTGCGCTCGATCGCGGCCTTCGCCTTCTCTGGGACGGCCTTGTTGAACTGGACGAACACCGGCATTCCGGTGCCGACCGTCTCATTCTGGCTCGGGACGACGTTGTTGACGCGGGTCGCGGCGACGGCGCGGGTGGTGCGGAACGCGCTGGTCGCGGTGGTGGACTTGCCGTTCGGGGCCGCCGCGGTGGCCGACACCTGGTAGCTGCCGCCCGGGCGGAGCGTCCAGGTGGAACGCCATGTCTTCTTGTCGGCGGAGAAGGTGCCGGGGACGTCCGTGCCCTTGAGCTTCACGGAGACCTGGTTGAGCGCGCCGCCCGCGGCGGTGACCGTCACGCCGTTGTCGGGGCGGGCCTTGCCCTCGCCGTTCGCGGGGGTGATCGTCACCTTCGGCGTGCCGTCGTCGCCGCCCTTGGCGGTCGTCCCGCCGCCTCCGTCACCGCCGCCGCATGCCGCCGCCAGCCCCAGGACCAGGGCCATCGCCAACGCCTTACCTCGCACCGGTCTCCCTCATCAGCCCGCCGGGCCCGCGCGACGGCGGGACGGCAACAAGATCGCTTACGGAACGGCCCTCGCGTCGCCGGCCTGCGCGGTCGCGGGCGGCGGGTTCTCGGCGTCCGATTAGTTGTAACGTCCATGGTCCCCCGAAGGTTCGGTCCGGGTGGGCGGTTCTCAGATCTTTTCCCGGCTGCCGGCGGTGGGTGGGCGGCGCGGGCTGCGGGGTCGGTGGCGGGGTGGCGTGGCGCGGGCGGATGAAAATGGCTTAATCGGGCCAATAAGGAAATGTGCTGGGGTTGGCCGCGCATTGGTTCTTGTTTTGACCTCTCGATGAGCATTATCGGGGTGCCTTTCGCAGGTCGCCACTTCGGTCTTGATCTTCTATTCAAGATTGGGGTGGGCGCGGTTAAAAGCGGTGATCCGCGCTGGGAAGCGCTGCGATGCTGGGTCGTGGTGGCCCGCGACGGCCCCGCCAGGTCACCTCCCGGTGAGTTCTTGTCTGTGAAGGGACGCGCGATGAGAGCCCAGGGGCTGAGTCCTTCCATCGACTCGGAAGCCCCTGCGGATCTCATTTCGGCCGACGGGCCGGCTCTGCTCGCTCCGGCCGTTCCGTACCGGCGTGGAATTACGGGAGCGCGGGTCCTTGGCGTCCTGTATCCGGTCTGTCTTGCGGTGGTGGACGGCTGGGCCATGGCGGTCGCCGTGGTGTTGGTGTCACCGGGGGCGGGCGTCGGGTTGACCGGTGTGGCGGCTGTGATGGTCGTCGCGTTCAACGGGTGGGGCGGGCTTTATCGGGCTCGCCGTACTCCTTCACTGCTCGCGGATATGCCGTTGGTTGTTTGGCGGGTGGCCGGCGTGGGTGCGTTTGTGGTTCTAGTGGGCGGCGGGGGTGCGGCGGCCTGGTTGTGGGTGAGTGTTGTGGGCGGGGTCGCGGCGCTGGGGGCTCGTGGAGTCGCCTATTTCGCTATCAGGACGTATCGGTGTCAGCGGTCGAGGGGGCGTTCTGCGCTGATCGTGGGAACGGGCGGGATGGCGGCGCATCTGACCCGGATCCTGCGGGAGCGGGCGGAGCTCGGGCTCGCGGCGGTCGGGCAGGTGGCGGCTGGGATTCCCGTGGCGGAAGAAGGCTCCGGTGGACGGTCTGTGGTGCCCGTTCTCGGGGAGACCGTCGACCTGCCCTCGCTCGTCGAACGGCACGGGATCGACACGCTCGTCGTGATCGCGGAGGACGTCCACCCGAACCATCTGGGCACCGTGCTGCGGATCTCGTTCGGGCTGCCGTGCGAGACGCTCCTCGTCCAGCCGCCGTCGGATGTCGTGCCTGTTGCGGCGACGCGGCGGGAGCGGCTCGCCGGGCTGCCGTGCGCGCGGGTCGACTGGCGGCTTCGCGGGCCGTCCGCCCGGTTTGCCAAGCGGGTGCTCGATCTCGTCGCCGGGTCGCTGATCCTTTGCGCGGCGCTGCCGGTGATCGCGGTGTGCGCCGTGGCGGTGCGGCTGGAAGGCGGGCCAGGTGTCGTTTTCCGGCAGCGGCGCATTGGGCTTGGGGGCGAGGAGTTCGTCTTGCTGAAGTTCCGGACGTTGCGGAAGGTGGACGAGCGCGAGTCCGACACCCGCTGGACGGTGCGGGACGACGACCGGATCGGGCGCGTGGGGCGGTTCCTTCGGGCTACGTCGCTGGACGAGCTGCCGCAGCTTTGGAACGTTATCCGCGGCGATATGAGCCTGGTCGGGCCGCGTCCGGAGCGGCCGCATTTCGTGGAGCAGTTCTCGCGGAGCTGTCCCGGATACATGCTGCGGCATCGCGTTCCGGCCGGGATGACGGGGTGGGCGCAGATCCACGGGTTCCGGGGGGACACCTCCATCGAGCTGCGCGCCAGGCTCGACAACCACTACATCGACCACTGGTCGTTCAGCGGTGATCTGAAGATCCTGCTGCTGACCGTCCGGGCGATGATCTTCCGGGGGGCGGGATGACGGCGTCCGCGCCGCCCTTCGCCGCGGGGTCCGCCGCGCCCTTGGCGGGTGGTCGTGGGCTGGTCAGGCGGCCGGGTTGGCTGGTCGCCGCCGGTGTGGTCAGTGTCGGGGTGCCGCCCGGGTCGGAGGTGATCGGCGACGGGATGCAGGTCACGGCCGGGGACGTGGCCGGTGCCGTGCTGGTCCTCGTCGCGACGTCGCTGCTGGTCGCGGGGCGGGTCGCGATGCCGCGCGGGGCTCTCCTCGCGTTCGGGCCGCTGGTGGCCGGGCTCGGGATCAGCACGGTGTGCTCCGCCGACATCGCGTCCAGCCTGCCGGGATTCGTCCGGGACATGCAGATCTTCGTGCTGGTGCCGCTGGCCGTCGTGCTGCTCGTCCGCGACCGCCGCGACTTCGCGATCGTCTGCTCGGCGGTGCTCGCCCTCGGGTTCTGGGAGGCCGGGTTCGGGATCTGGCAGTCGGTCACCGGGAACGGCGCGTCGATGGGCGGCGCCTACATCCGGGCCGTCGGGACGTTCGGCGCGGGCAACGTGATGGGCATGTCCGTCGTGGTCGGGATCGCGTTCCTGACGTTGACGGCTTTTGCGTTGTTCGCTCGTGCGTGGGGCGTTGGTGCCGTCGTCGTTGCGGTGGGCGGGCTCGGGGTTCTGGGTGTTGCGCTGGCCGCCTCGCTCAGCCGTGGGACCTGGATCGCGATCGGTGCCGCCGCCGTTCTCGTCCTGGTGCTCTTCGACCGGTGGACGGCGGTCAAGGTGCTCGCCTGCTGCTCCCTCTTGCTCGTGCTGGTCGTCGGCGGGGGATTCGGTGGTGGGGCGCAGGCCGTCGTCGAGCGGTCCAAGAGCATGGTCGGCTCGATCAGCGACCCCGACCAGTCGGTGGACGACCGGTACAGCCTGTGGACGGCCGCCATCCGGATCTGGGAGGACAATCCCGGCACGGGCGTGGGGGTCAAGAATTTCCCGGCTTTCCGTGATGCCTATGCCGGGATCGAGCTGTCGTCCGGCAGCGAGACCGATGATCCGGTGCATGGATACGCCCGGCAGCCGCTTCTGTCACCGCACAGCGAGTATCTGCTGTTCCTGTCGGAGCAGGGTGTGGTGGGTTTCGCGGGTTTCGCGGCTTTGGTGGGCGTGATGGTGGGCGGGTTGTGGCGGCGGCGCGATGTTCGTGACCCGTTCTGGCTCGTGAGTGTCGGGCTCGTGGCGTTTCTGCTGGTCGACTTCCTGTATGCCGACCTGGGCGGGGCCACGTGCGCGCTGGTGGCGATCATGTTCGGGGTTGTCGCGTCTCGTGCGTTCGGGGTGGTGCGCGAATGACCGCCGCCTCCGCTTCCGCCTCCGCCTCTGCTAAGGCGGCGTCTGGCGGGAACTTCGCCGGGTCCTCCGTTGGACGGGCCGCCGCGCTTTCCGGGGTGCTGATCGCCGCCGGGACCGGGCTCGGATTCCTGCGTGACCTGCAGATGGCGCACCTGTTCGGCGCCAGCGGCAGCACGGACGCGTTCCTCGTCGCGTGGACGATCCCCGAGACCGTCTCGCCGCTGCTCATCGAGGACGCCATGGCCCTCCTCATGATCCCCGCGGTCACGCGGCTGCTCGCGCGCGGCGGCGGGCTGCGTCCGCTCGTCGGGACGACGCTGCCGCGCATGATCCTCGGCCTGTCGGTGGTCACGGTCGCGCTCATGGCCGCCGCGCCGATCCTGGTGGACGCCCTCGCCCCCGGCCTCACCGAACGGGACCCGGCGATCCGGTGCGTCCGGCTGACGGCGATCACGGTGGTGACGTTCGGCGTCGCGGGATTCATGAGCGCGACGCTGCGCGCCCATCACCGGTTCGGGCCGCCCGCCGCGATCTACCTCGCGTACAACGTGGGCATCCTCGCGCTGATCGCCGGGCTGTCGGGGGCCGTCGGCGTCACGAGCGCGGCGATCGGTGTCGCGTGCGGGAGCGTTCTGATGGTCGTGGTTCAGGGGCCCGCCTTCGTGCGCTGCCTGCGCGAATCCCGGCCCGGCATCGTCGACGGCGGCCCCGTCCAGAGGGATGTCGATGTCTGGGTCGGGCTCGCGGCCGCCGCGCCCGTCGTCGTGTACACGGTGACCCGGCAGGCGCAGGTGTTCGTCGAGCGGTTCTTCGGGTCGGAGCTGGCCGCCGGGTCGATCTCCCACCTGAACTACGCGCAGAAGGTCGCGCAGGTGCCGATGATCCTGTCGCTGCTGATCGTCACGGTGACGTTCCCGCGGCTCGCCCGCGCGTCGGCGGACGGCGACACCCGGCTCGTCGCGCGCCGTATCCAGCAGGACCTGGCGGTCGCGAGCGCGATGGTGCTGGCCGCGACCGCGTTCCTCATCGCGTTCGCGCCCGTCGTGATCAAGGTGCTGTTCGAGCACGGCGAGTTCACGGCGGCGGACACGCGCAGCACCGCGTCCGTCATGCGCGTCTACGCCCTCGGCCTCTGGGGGCAGATGGCGGTCGGGCTCGCGACGCGGGCGTTCTTCGCGCAGCGCCGCCCGACCTGGCGGCCCGCCGCCGTGCTGTTCGGCGGCCTCGCGGTCACGGCGGCGATCGGGGGCGCGTTCGCCGCGTCCGCCGGGACGGTCGCGCTGGCCGCCGCGAACGCCGCCGGGATCACGCTCGCCGCCGTCCTGCTGCTGGCCGGGCTGCGCGCGGGCGTCGCGCCCGTCGCGGTCCGGCGGATCGCCGCCGACGTGGCGCGGCTAGTGCTCGCGGCGGCCGGGGCCTGCGCGGCCGGGGTCGCCGTCGCGGGCGCGTCCGGCGGGCGGATGCCGCCGATCGTCCAGCTCGCCGCCGGGGGGCTGGTGACCGCGGCGGTGTTCGCCGTCCTGATCGTCCTGGCGGGACCCGGCCTCGTCGCCTCCTGGCGCGGCCGTATCGAATCGGGGGAGACCAGTGAGCCAGCCGACCGAACCGACACGAGTGACCGAACCGGCGCCCCCGCGCCCGCCGGAGGAGATCCGGCCGGCGCCGCTGGTGCTGATGTACCACTCGGTCGATCACTTCGATGAGGACCCGCACCTGGTGACGGTGTCGCCCGCCCGCTTCGAGCGGCAGCTCGCCTGGCTGCGGGCGCGGGGCCTGCGCGGCGTCGGCATGCGCGAGCTGCTCGACGCGCACGCCGCCGGACGGGGGCGCGGCCTCGTCGGGCTCACCTTCGACGACGGGTACGCCGACTTCGCGACCCGGGCCGTCCCGGCGCTGCTGCGGTACGGGTTCGGCGCGACGGCGTTCATCGTGACCGGACGGATCGGAACCTACAACGCGTGGGACGACGGGCCGCGCAAACCCCTCATGACGGCCGACCAGATCCGCACGGTGGCGGGGGCGGGCATCGAGATCGCGTCGCATGGGCGGCACCACGTCTCGCTGCCCAGGACGGACGACACCGAACTGCGCGAGGAGCTGGAGGAGAGCCGGGCGGCCCTGGAGGAGCTGGTCGACGGGCCCGTCACCGGGTTCGCCTATCCGTATGGGCACGCCACGTCGCGGGAGGTCGATGCGGTGCGGGCGGCCGGCTACGACTACGCGTGCGACATCGTCCCTGATGAGGCCAGCCGGCATGCGCTGCCTCGCACCTATGTGGGCGACCGGGACGGGCCGCTGCGGATGCGCGCCAAGCTCGTCCGGCACGAGCTGCGCGGACGGAGCCGCGTGTGACCCGGGTCCTGCACGTCATCACGGGGCTGGAGCACGGCGGCGCCGAACGCCAGCTCGCGCTGCTGCTCCGCCATCTGCCTCCGTCTGTGCGGTGTGAGGTCGCGACCTTGACGCGGGTGGGGGCGGTCGGTGCGGAGATTCGCGCGGCGGGCGTGCCTGTGCATGAGGTCGGTATGCATGGAAATCGGGACTTTGCCGCGTTGCCTCGGCTCGCGCGGCTGATCCGGCGGGGGCGGTACGACGTCGTCCACACGCACCTGTACCGGGCGTGCGTCTATGGGCGCGTCGCGGCGTGGATGGCTGGGACGCCCCGGATCATCGCCACTGAGCACTCGCTGGGCGACGGGCATATCGAAGGGCGTGCCGTGACGCGCGGCGTCCGGGCCCTGTACCGGGCGACCGAACGGCTCGGGACGGCGACCGTCGCGGTGTCGCCGACCGTCGCGGCGCGGCTGCGCCGCTGGGGCGTCCGGCCGGGGCGGATCGTCGTGATCCCGAATGGGATCGACGCTGATGACTTCACGTTCGATGCCGCGCGCAGGGCCGCGACGCGGCGGCGCCTCGGCATCGGGGCGGACGAGGCGGTCGTCGGGGCCGTCGGACGGCTCGTGCCGACCAAGCGGTTCGACCTGTTGATCGAGGCAGTGGCGCGGCTCGACGGCGTCCGGCTGCTGCTGGTCGGGACGGGACCGCTGCGCGGAACGCTCCAACGGCTGGCGGACGACGTCGGCGCCGCCGTCCACTTCGCGGGCGGGACGTCGGATGTGGCGGGCGCGCTGGCGGCGATGGACGTGCTCGCGGCGCCGTCCGTCCAGGAGACGTTCGGGCTCGGTGTCGTGGAGGCGCTGGCCGCCGGGCTGCCCGTCCTCTACACGACGTGCCCGGCGCTCGACGACCTTCCGCGCGGCGAAGCCGTCCCGGATGGTGCCGCCCGGCGCCTGCCGTCCGACGTGCGGATCTGGGCCGAGGAGATCCGGCGCACCGTGCATGAGACCCGCGACAGGACGCGCGTGCCGGAGGCCGTCACCGGCCGGTACGCCATCGCGGCGCAGGCCGCCGAGCTCGCCCGGCTCTACCGCCCGGAGCCGCCGTCCAGCGAGGTCATTCCGATGCGAGAAAGGGCTCAAGATGCCGCGACAGATGCCGCGACGTGACGCCGGGCAGAGCGGGCGGCGGGCGACCGGTGTGAGGAGGCGTCCGCGTATGCCGTTCGCCGTGTTGCCCCGATGGTGCGGGCCGTCCATCGCGTTCGTCGCGGCGGGGGTGCTCGGCGGGCTCGGATACGCCCTGTACGCGCCCGCCACCTATACCGCGAGCGCGTTCGTCCTGGTGGTGGACGAGGTGGGGCCCGACAGGTCCGGTCCGGCGGCGTTGAGTTTCGCGCAGCTGTACGGGCGGCTCGCGCCGCTGGAGGAGACGCTCCGGTACTCCGCGCTCCCGCTGCCGGACGCGCCGCCCGGCTCCACGCGCGAGCACGTCCGGGCGTCCACGTCGCCGGACACGCCGGTGATCAGGCTGGCGGGCAGCGGGCGCACGCCGCGCGACGCCGCCGCGTTCGCGAATGGTGCTGCCGACGCGCTCGTCCGGTACGGGACGTCCCATCGCGCCGACACCGGTGTCCGCGTCGCGCTGATGGGGCGCGCGGCCCCGCCCCCGGCGCCGTCGTCGCCGAACCTGCCGCTCGGCGTCGCGGTCGGCACCGCCTCCGGGGTGCTGCTCGCCGGGCTCAGCGCGGCCGTGCTGAGCACGCAGCGGCGGCGCCGTCGCCCGGATGGCGGCAGAGCGGATGCGCGAGAGGTGTCCGCCGGGCAGTCGCCCGCCGAACGCGTCGAGGCCGAGGTGGGTTCGTGACGGAGATCCTCGCGTTCTTCGCCGCGCGCCGCCGTCGCCGTCGATGGCCCGTCGCGCATGGCTGACTGCGGCGGCGTGGCGGCGCCGGGCGGGGCCTCGGCGCCGATCCGGGTGCTGCACGTCAGCCAGCCGAATGCGGGCGGGGTCGCCGTCTATGTCGGTCAGGTGGCCGGTGACCAGCGTAAACGCGGCTGGGAGGTGGGGGTCGCGTGCCCGGCGGGCGGTGATCTGCCCGCGCGGTGCGCGGCGGCGGGCGTGCCCTGGTTCAACTGGCCCGCCGGGCGCGCTCCCGGGCCGCGCACACTGCTCGAATCCCTCGGCCTGCGCCGCCTGGTGAAGAGCTTCGGGCCGGACGTCGTCCATCTGCACTCGTCCAAGGCGGGCCTGGCGGGACGGCTGCTGCGCCGCCCGCACGGGACGCCCACGATCTTCCAGCCGCACGGCTGGTCCTGGCTCGCCGTGACCGGACGGCAGGACGCCCTCAGCCGCCGATGGGAACGGCTCGCGTCCCGCTGGAGCGACGCGATCGTCTGCGTCGGGGTCGGGGAGCTGCGGGAGGGGATGCGGGCGGGCGTGCGCGGGCCGTACCGGCTCGTCCGCAACGGCGTGGACCGCGGCCGCTTCGGGCCCGCCGACGCCATCGCCCGGGTCGGCGCGCGGACCCGGCTCGGCCTGCCCGCCGGGACGCCCCTCGCCGTCTGCATCGGCAGGCTGACCCGGCAGAAGGGGCAGGACGTCCTGGTCGCGGCATGGCCGGGCGTCGTCGCGCGGTGCCCGTCCGCGCGGCTCGCCATCGTCGGGGACGGCGAGGACCTGGACGTACTGCGCCGCAAATCCGTGGCCGGGGTGCTGTTCGTCCCGGCCGTCCGTGATCCGCGGGACTGGCTGGCGGCGTCCAACGTCGTCGTCCTGCCGTCCCGGTGGGAGGGGCTGCCGCTGACCGCGCTGGAGGCCCTCGCCACCGGACGCCCCCTCGTCGGGACGGACATTCCCGGCATCGCGGAGGTCGTCCGGCCCGGGGCCGGGGCGCTCGTGCCCGTGGACGATCCCGCCGCGCTCGCGGACGAGATCGCCCGCCGGCTCCTCTACCCGAGCATCGCCGAGCAGGAGGGCAGGGAGGCGGCCGCCGCGTCCGCCGCCTACGACATCTCCCGGACGGTCGCGCTCCTGGCCGCCCTGACCCGCGAGGTCGCCGGGCTGCCGGACGCGCCCACCGTCCCCGGCTTCCCCGGCGTTCCCGGCACCCCGGGCGAAGCCTTGAGCGACATCGACGTACTGGGCGGCCTCGACGGAATACCCGACGCCGAGCTCGCGCGCGTCCTCGATCACACATATTGACCAGTGCGGCCGAATAGCGGACAGAAAGGAAAATGCCTTTTGCCGGCGCCGCCGCCAAAAGCGGCGACCGCGCAAATGGATATCGGCGGGCCGCAGGCGTATCGTCGGAATTTGCAGGGGGATCGCCCTCGTAATTCGGGCGAAAAGAATCATCACGACAAAGGAGGGTCGCGGTGCCCCGCCCTTCGCTGGACCGGGTCCGCTGAACGGATGTTCTTCGACACGCACGTCCCGTCCGCCGCCGAGGCGCGGCTCGACACCGGCCTGCCCGCCCTGCTGCTGCGCACCGACCGCAACCATTTCCACCACGGGACGCTCGCCGCCATCCGGAGCCTCGGCCGCGCCGGGGTGCCGGTGCACGCCATCCTGGAGGGCCGCGGGAATCCGTCGTCCCGCTCCCGCTACCTGCATCGCGGGCACCCGTGGGCGCCGCCCGCCGCCCGCCCGGCCGCGCTGCTGAGCCACCTGCGCACGATCGGCGAGCGGGTCGGCCGCCAGGCCCTGCTCGTCCCGCTGGACGACGCCGGAGCGATCTTCGTCGCCGAGCACGCGGACGCGCTGGCCCCCCACTTCGCCTTCCCCCACCAGGACCCGGACGTCCCCCTCGGCGTCGCCGACAAGAGCCTGCTGCTGGACGCGTGCGCCCGCTACGGCATCCAGTGCCCGCCGAGCCGGACGCCCACGTCCGCCCGCGAGGTCGACGAGGCGGCCCGCGACTGGGGCCTGCCGCTGATCGCCAAATGGGCGCGGCCGTGGCTACGCGGCCCGGGTCTGCGCAGCACCACGCTCGTCCGGACGCTCGCAGAGGCGCACCGGCTGTTCGCCGCGAGCCGCGACAACGCCCGCGTCCGCGACCGCGACCTGGACGGCGAGGCGGGCCGGCTCATCCTGCAGCGGCACATCCCGCCGGGCGGGGGCGACTGGTTCTTCCAGGGCTACTTCGACGAGTCCCTCGAGTGCCTGTTCGGCGGGGTCGGCCGCAAGCACCTGTCGCATCCGCCGCAGGCCGGGCACACGGTCTCCGGCGAATGGGTCGACAACGCCGAGCTCGGGCGGCTCGCGGTCCGGATCGTCCGGCTGCTCGGCTGCCGCGGGCTCGTCGACCTCGACTTCCGGCTGGACCCGGACGGCGGCGGCTACCACCTGCTCGACTTCAATCCCCGCCTCGGGGCGCAGTTCCGGCTCTTCACCGACCAGAACGGGCTCGACCAGATCCGCGTCCTGCACCTGGCCCAGTCCGGGCGGCGCGTCCCGGCCGTCCGCCCGGCGTTCGGCCGCAACCTGCTGGTCGAGAACCACTACCTCCAGCAGTCGGCCGCCCGCTCGCTGCGCGCCCTGCCCAGAACCGTCGCCCCCTTCCGCAGATCCGCCGTCCCTCACCCAAGGCCCTTCCTCCCCCTGCCCGCGACCCTCCGCGCGCTGCCCGAGGCCATCCGGTCTCGGCCGGCGACCCTCCGTCCGTTGCGCGAGGCCGACGAGTTCGCCTGGTACGCCGGCGACGACCTGCCGCCGTTCCTCGCGATGGGCCGGCAGAGCGTGCTCCGCGCGGTAGGGCGGCTCCGCACCAGGTAATCCACTTTTCACACGGGGGGAACGATCATGAACGACTCGGCCTGTGACGTCGTCATCGCCGGCGCCGGACCCTACGGCCTGTCCACGGCCGCCTACCTGCAGAACCTCGGGCTCGACGTGCGGATCATCGGCAAGCCGATGCGGTTCTGGGACGAGCACATGCCGCTCGGCATGTTCCTGAAATCCGAGCCGTTCGCGTCCAACTTCGGGGCGCCGCAGCGGGGCATGGGCTTCACCGACCGGCACCCGGACTGGCGGGTCGGCGAGCCGATCCCGCTGGAGACGTTCATCGAGTACGGGCGCTGGTTCGCGTCCGTCGTGATCCCCGGCACCGAGGACGCGCAGGTCGTGAACGTCGAGCGAGGCGGCGCGAGCGGCTACACCGTCACGCTGTCCACGGGCGAGACGATCGCGACGCGCACGGTCGTCGTCGCCGTCGGCGTCGGCCCGTTCGCCCACATCCCGGACGAGCTGGCCGGGCTGCCGTCCTGGCTCGTCTCGCACAGCACCGCGCACCGGGACTTCGGCATGTTCGCAGGCCAGGAGGTCGCCGTGGTCGGTGCTGGGCAGTCCGCGCTGGAGACGGCGGTGCTGCTCGCCGACGCGGGCGCGTACCCGCAGGTCCTCGCCCGCAGGCGCGAGATCGACTGGAACGCGGTGCCCGAGCGGACGCGCTCCCTGCGGACCAAGCTGCTCGGCGGGCCCCGGTCCGGGCTCGGCGCCGGGTACCGGACGTGGGTGTGGGCGGAGCATCCCGGGCTCGTCCGGCACCTGCCGGAGCGGACGCGGCAGCGGATCATCAAGGAGACGCTTCCGCCCGCGGGCGCGTGGTGGCTGCGCGACCGGCTGGACCGGCGCGTCCGCGTCTCGACCGGCCGGTTCCTGGCCAAGGCGGTCGAGCACGACGGCGGCGTCGCCGTCACGACCACCGACCGCACCGGCCGCCGCCTCGTGACCGAGGCCGACCACGTCATCGCCGCCACCGGATTCGTCCCGGACCTCGACCGCCTCACGCTGCTCTCGTCCGACCTGCGCCGCCGCGTCGCGACCCGGTTCGGCGTCCCGGTCCTCAGCCGCGACTTCGAGGCCTCGGCGCCCGGTCTCTACTTCGCGGGCCTCGCCGCGGCGGCCACCTTCGGGCCGGTGATGCGGTTCGTCCACGGCGCCGACTTCGCCGCCCGCCGGATCGCGCACCACATCATCCGCAGCACGCCCGCCATGCGCCCGCCCACCCGCCGTCCGAACCCCCGAAGCGGAGCGCTCGCGGAGTAAGAAAAATCAGCGGTGGAGAATCTTCCTCCGGTGCCTGGCATGGCGGGGCCCGCGGGTGCGGGCGGGTGGTTCCCGGGCCCCGCTACACCCAGGGTGGACGGGCGCGGCGGCGGGCGCGTTCGGCGCGCGCGATGGCCATGGTCCACTCCCAGCGGGAGTACAGCGTCCAGATGCAGGTTCGCGCGCTCCGCGAACGGTCCCTCTCACCTGCGGAATCGCCGGGCAGGACGATGAGGTGGACGTCCGCGCGGGTGACGAACCGGCGCGGCGCGGAACGGCGGCGCGCGGGCCGCAGACGCGCTATCGCGGACGAGCGGACGGGCATCGCAGGCTCCTCGGTCGGACGGCCCCCGCGGCCACCCGTTTCACCGAATGTAGCGCACTCGATACCGTCCGCCATCCGGCATGCCAACTTCGGATGAACGGCCGGTGCCGCCCCACGATCCGCCCGCAATTCCCCGAAACCCGGCAATGCGGGCATGGTCGATCACGGTAAAAGCGAAAACAATGGTCCGGTAAATGATGGCGAGACACGCCGGGAGAGAAACAATGGCTCCTTGATCGCGCGTTCCGCGGTGCTACGTTCGTGCCGACCGAACCAGGACGAGGAGAGGACAGGCAATGGAGTCCGCACCGATCCGGAGCGGGGCGGTTCGCCCCCTGGGTCGGCCGCGCCATGCCTTGATTTCGCTCCTTGTCCGCCTTATCGCCATAGCCGGATTCGCATTCGCCGGCTGGCTGGCCCTTTCCGCGCTGGGCGGCGGCCCCGCCTCCGCGGCAGAGCCGGGCACCCCGCACAAGAGCGCCACCGCGGACCGTCCTGACTCGTGGGACCTCCTGTCCAGCCGCGTGGAGAAGATCGGCGACCGTCCGCTGAAGGACCTCGGGGCGCGGCCGGGCGAGACCCCGGCCGGGTCGTGGGAGTCCGGCGACCGTCCCGACCGCCTCCTCCGGACGTGGCAGGACGACGTCGGAGACCTCACCGGCAACGTGCGGGACCTCGAAGACGACCCCGTCCGGTACCTGCAGAAGCGGCGGCACGAGGTGTTCGACCGCAAGGACCGGGCCGTCCACGGGCTGCAGGGCCTGACCGACGCGGCCGGGGTGCCGCGGGTGAAGCTGGCGGACGTCCGGCACGCGCCCATCGTGCGCGATGTCGTGAAGCCGGACTCCGCCCCGGACGCAGTGCGGCCGGAGCACGGCCACGCGAAGCAGGCGTCCGGCCACCTCGCGACCGAGCGGCCCGGCGACCACGCCGCGCCCTCGCGCGACGCGTCCACCGGCAAAGCGGAAAGCGGCCGGGACACGCGCGACTGCACCGGCTGCCAGGGCGGCGAGCGGCACGGTCCGCTGCTGCCCGCCGACCAGGACGAGCCGTGGAGCGGCTCCTCCGGCGGGCACCAGCTCGCGCCGGTCGCCGAGCTGAGGAGCGTCCGCTCCCCGGCGGCCCCGCCCGCCATCGGGCCGGGCACCTTTCACCGCACGGCGCTGACGGACGTGTCCGCGCCCGGCGGCCCTTCCGTCGTCCCTGACTAGGACGTCCCCGGACGGCCCGCGCCCCGCTCACGCGCCGCGCGCCGCCGCCCCGGCCATTCCAACGATCTTTCTTCGATCAGCACCGGCCTAGCCCGGCCGGTCGCGGGCTGCGCTACGCGCGCAGCGATCACCACCGAATCGAGCAACAAAGGAGAAACACCATGCGCATGTGGGCTAGGAACACCGGCCGTGCCGCCCTGGTCGCCGCGGGCGCCGTCGCCGTCGGCGCGGCGTTCGGATCCGGGGCCGTCGCCGATACGACGTCCGGCAACTTCAGCGTGCTGGGCGGCAACCAGGTGCAGGCTCCGATCTCCGTCCCGGTCGAGGCGAGCGGCAACGCCGTCGGCGCGATCGGCGCGGCGCAGGCCCAGTCGAAGGGCGGCGCCTCGGTCAAGGGCGCCCGCCACGGCGGCGGGGGCGGCATGGAGACGTCCGGGAACTTCTCGGTCGGCGGCGGCAACCAGGTGAAGCTGCCGATCAGCGTCCCCGTGGACGTCTGCGGCAACGCGGTCGCGATCATCGGGCTCGCGAAGGCGCAGTGCAAGGGCGGCGCCAGCGTCAAGTCCCACCACCGGTCGGCCGGCGGCTGGGAGAGCTCCGGCTACCGCACCGCGACCGGCAGCGCGGAGCGCGGCAAGGGCGGCGGAGGCATGCAGACCTCCGGCAACTTCAGCATCCTGGGCGGCAACCAGGTGTACGCGCCGATCAGCGTCCCGGTGAACGTGTGCGGCAACTCCGTCTCGGTGCTCGGGCTGTCGCGGGCGCAGTGCAAGGGCGGCGCGTCCGTCGAGCGCAAGTCCGGCGGAGACCCGAAGATGAAGACCTCGGGCAACTTCAGCATCCTGGGCGGCAACCAGGTGTACGCGCCGATCAGCGTTCCGATCAACATCTGCGGCAACGCGGTCGCCGTCCTCGGCCTGGCGCAGGCGCAGTGCAAGGGCGGCGCGACGGTCGGCGGCGGCGAGAAGCCGAAGCCGCTGCCGCCCACGCTCCGGACGCCGAAGTACAAGCCGTCCAAGCACCGTCCCGCGGCCGGGAAGAAGAAGCTGCCGTCGACCCTGCGGTCGGCGGAGTCGGACGCCGCGGCCAAGGCCCGGCAGGCGAAGAAGGCCGCCGCGTACCAGTCCCAGCAGGCCCAGCGGATGCAGCCGGCCACGTCCAGGTACCGGATGGCGGGACCCGCCGCGTCCGGCTACCGCAAGGCGGACAAGCTGCCCGCCGTGAACCAGTTCATCAACTCGCTCAAGGGGTCCGTCAAGATTCCCGGGGTGGACGTCAAGCCGGGGCAGATCGGCCCCGAGCTGCCGTCGAAGGACGGCGTCCCCGTCAAGATCGGCACCCCCATCCTGAAGTGACCCAACAGCACTGAACCGAATCGGCATCGGCACGGGTGACGATCCGCGCCCGATGCCCGGCGGAAGGGGGCGGCAGACGTGCCGCCCCTTTCCCCTTGTCACCAGACCCTGGAATCGATGGAAGTGAACCCATGCTCGATCGGAAGTCGGTCCCGGCGGCGGCCATCGCCGTCTGCTGCGGCCTGCCCGTTACGGGCGTCCCGCAGGCGGCGCATGCGCAGACGATGTCCGTTGTGGCGCGCCCGCAGAAAGGCGCGGTGCTCGCGCAACTGAGGATCAAGCGGATCGGCCTGAAGGTCGCGGTCAGGGAGGGCGTCGGCGACCGGGTGCTGCGGCGCGGCGCCGGACACTACCCGGGGACGGCCCTTCCCGGACGGGAGGGCAACACGGTCCTGCTGGGCCACCGGACCACCTGGCTCCGCCCGTTCCACGATCTCGACCGGATGCGCCGCGGCGACCGGATCGTCCTGCGCGCGGGCCGCACGACCTACACCTACACGATGCGGACCATGCGAGTGATCAAGCCAAGGGACCGCCGCGCCCTGGAACCGGTCCCGTTCAAGCCGCTGAGCGCACCCGACGGCCAGTACATAACGCTCATAACCTGCACCCCGAAGGGCTCAGACCGCCGACGCCTAGTAGTAGTCGGCAAACTGACCCACAAACGCACCACCTAACCTCCCAGGCCCCCGCCTCAACCAGGCGGGGGCCACGCACGCTGAGCCCCTAGAAAAGCGCGTCCCGCTGCCGCCCGCCTCATCCCGCTCGGCCGTCAGCGTCGTTCGCCCGCGTCGTTCGCCCGCCGGCCGGGGCCGTTTTGCGTTCCATGACGCCTGCCGCACACCACTGGCCGGTCTGGCTCGATGTCCCTGGCTGTGTTCTGGGGGTTCCCTAGCGGGGGCCGTAGAGGGAGATCAGGCCGTCGTAGTCGCCCTTGCCTAGGGTGGCCAGGTCCTTGTTGCAGGCCGCTACGGCGGGGGCCATTGTCAGGTTCGTGTGGTCCGCGCCCTCTACGTGGGCCAGGCCCAGGACGTGGCTCGTCTCGTGTGTTACGACCGCCTCGATCGAATAGCTTCCGGGGAAGCACAGGCCGCCTGACCACCAGCGCTTGCCGTGCTCCTGTAGGGCCATGTCCGTCTCTACGGTTCGTGTTCCCAGGAACCAGATGCACGTTGCGGCCAGGACGTCGCTTTCGGCGCCGGTCATCGCCTTTCCGCCGAACGTGTTGACGCGGTCGCGGGTGCCGCAGGTCGCGTCGCGGGTCACGTTGGGGCCGCGGGCCGACAGCCCGGCATAGCGCTCGCGGATGTCCGGAGCGGGCGTGAAGCGGCCTTCGTCGGTGCAGTCGGTATTGGCGTTGACCATATTGGCGACGCCCTTGGCCACGGCCGTCCTCGGCAGCCGCCCCCTCCCGGCGTGGTAGCGCCATTGGACGGTGCCGCCCTTCGGCCATTTGCTCGGCTCGGTCTGGTACGTGCCGTCCTTGCAGGCGTCCTGCGGGGCCTGGGACGTGCGCGGCCTGCCCTCCGGCACCCGTCCGCCGCGTGTGGTGATGGTGATCTCGCCTGCCTGGTCGTCGACCAGGATGCGCAGGCCGGAGGCTCCGCCGGTGCGCAGGGAGTGTGCGACCAGGGACGTTCCGTCGGCCGGAACCACGGCGGTGAGGCCGTTCGGGCCGCGGACGGCGCGGCCGCGCAGGTCGCAGTCGGCGATCCTGACCTTCTGCGGCATCGCGCGGGCGGACAGCGTCCCGCCGGTCTTGCACCAGGTGGGGGGACGCGCTTCCGGCCGGGCGGGGACGGCACCGGTCGCCGCCGTGCAGGCGAAGGCGGCGGCCAGCACGCTCGTCGCTTTGGCGCCGCGTGAGAATCCGTGCATCTGAGTTCTCCGATGTGTGGGAGCGCGTCCTCCGGAGTCTTTGCGTGGGGCGGGAAAAGAGAAACCGCCGGCCGATAAAATGATCACCATCTCGCGAAAGAGGTCATTCAGAATCGGCCGGTTCGGCGAATTTGTCGCCGGAAATGTCGGAGGTGGCCGCGTAAGTCTTCGGTCAATCAATGCCAATAATCTGGTAAACGTGTTTATCGATGGGCTGCACGGAAAAGCCAGGAGTAATCCGGCAACTCGGGATCAACAGCACAAGACGACGGAGTTGCCGGTGTCCGGCCGAGATTCACCGCTACCGCGTGGCGGGCACGCCTCCCCTCACCCCCCGCCGTCCGGCAGCGTTCACGGAAGCAGAGGTGTTCAACGTGCAGACGCAGACACAGGTGCGGGAACTGATGGGCATGAGCGTGACCGACACCCACGGGACGAAGGTCGGCACGATCAAGCAGGTCTACCTCAACGACGACTCCGGAGCCCCCGAATGGGTGACCGTGCACACCGGCTGGTTCGGGATGCGGGAGAGCTTCGTCCCCCTGTCCGGAGCGCGGAAGGCCGAGGGCATGCTGCAGGTCCCGTACGACAAGGAGACCATCAAGGGCGCACCGAACGTGGACGCTGACGAGCATCTGTCGCACGCCCAGATCGTGGACCTCTACCGCCACTACGGCGTGCGTCCCCCGGCCGGGCGCCGCACCGGTGGCGAGGCGGACACCTCGTCCGAAGATCGCCGCATGGCCGGCGCCGAGGGCAAGGGCGAAGGCAAGGCCGGGGCCGAGAGCACCTCCTCCGGCACGGGGTCGGAGAGCATGGCGGGCGCGGCCGGGACCGCCGGGATGGCGGGGGCGGCCGGGATGGCCGTCCGCCCCGAGAAGGGCAAGCGCGGACGCGAAGGCGACCCCGACCGCGAGAAGGGGATGCCGCAGCGCTCGCCGCGCGGCGCGGAGGCGCCGCTGACCGAGATCACCCGGTCGGAGGAGCGGATGCGCGTCGACACCGAACGGCACGAGTCGGGCCGCGTCCACGTGCACAAGTGGATCGAGACCGAGATGGTCGAGCGCACGATCCCCGTCGGGCACGACGAGCTCAAGATCGACCGCGAGCCGATCGCGGACGGCAGGCCGGGCCCGGAGGTCACCATCTCCGAGGACGATCTGGAGCTGATCCTTTACGAGGAGCGCCCGATCGTCGCGAAGGAGGCCGTCCCGGTCGAGCGGGTCCGGGTCCGGACCGAGCGGGTGCAGGACGAGCAGACCGTCCGCGGCGAGCTCCGCAAGGAGCGCGTCGAGGTCACCCGCGACGAAGGGCACGGCGGCGAGCGCTCCTCCGAGCGCGGCCCCTCCAAATGACCCGTCCCGGCCGGTCACCCCAACGCCGACCGGCCGGGGCGTCCGCCCGCCATCCAGGATGACGGTGCGCCTGGCCGGCCGTTCACCCGCCGGCGCGGCCGGGCGCCCGTCCTTTCTGCCCTTCTGCCCTGATTCAGGGTTTCGCCGGGCTGCGGTAATCAACGGTCAGGTTCGTTGACAGGTGGCCGGGGTGCGGGAGAGGTTCCAAGTGACCTTGCGGCGCACCCTGGAGGGACGAGTTGCCACACCCCCGCAGGCGCGCCATCGCCACCCTGGCCGCGCTCGCGACCGTCGCCGCGCTCCCGCCGATCGTCGCCGCACCACCCGCAACGGCCGGAACTCCTGCCGCCTATCCCGATTCGCGGCTGCCCGTACGAGAGCGGGTGGACGACCTGCTCGGGCGCATGACGCTGGAAGAGAAGATCGGGCAGATGGCCCAGGCCGAGCGCGTGGCCATCGACGGCGATCGCGACCAGATCACGAAGCTGGGCCTCGGGTCGGTGCTGTCGGGCGGCGGCTCGGTCCCTGCGAGCAACACGCCCAAGGGCTGGGCGGACATGGTGGACGCCTACCAGTCGAAGGCCCTCGCCACCCGGTTGAAGATCCCGCTGCTGTACGGGGTCGACTCCGTCCACGGCCACAACAACCTCATCGGCGCCACGATCTTCCCGCACAACCTCGCCATGGGCGCCACCCGCGATCCGGGGCTGGTGCGCGAGCAACAGCAGATCACCGCCATGGAGACGAGGGCGACCGGCCCGCAGTGGGCGTTCGCGCCGTGCGTCTGCGTCGTACGTGACCTGCGCTGGGGCCGGACGTATGAGAGCTATGGCGAGGAACCTGGGCTCGTCATCCAGATGGAGACCGGCATCGAGGGCTTCCAGGGGCGGAGAAAGAGCGACCTGGCCCGCCCCCGGCACGTCCTCGCCACCGCCAAGCACTTTGCGGGGGATGGCGACACGAAATTCGGCTCGTCCACCACCGGAACGTTCACCATTGACCAGGGCGTCACCGTCACCGACCGCCGGACGTTCGGGAAGATCGACCTCGCGCCGTACGTGCCGGCCGTGCGGAAGTACGGCGTCGGCAGCATCATGCCGTCGTTCTCCAGCGTCGACTGGACGGAGGACGGCGTCGGCAACCCGGTGAAAATGAGCGCGAGCAGGGAGCTGCTGACCGACGTCCTGAAGCGGAAGATCGGGTTCGGCGGGTTCCTGATCAGCGACTGGTCGGCCGTCCACCAGATCCCAGGTGACTACGCCACGCAGGTCCGCACGGCCGTCAACGCCGGCATGGACATGTTCATGGAGCCGCACACCGCCCCGCGGTTCGTCCGGACGTTGCTCGCGGAGGTCGACGCCGGGCGGGTGAAGACCTCCCGCATCGACGACGCCGTCCGCCGCATCCTGAAGGCGAAGTTCGAGCTCGGCCTCTTCGAGCACCCGTACACCGACCGCCGGTACGCCGGGACGATCGGCTCGCCGCGGCACCGCGCCGTCGCCCGCCGGGCCGTCGCCGCATCGCAGGTGTTGCTGAAGAACTCCGGGCGCGCGCTGCCGCTGGAGCGGAACGAGAAGATCTACGTCGCGGGCGTCAGCGCCGACGACATCGGCAACCAGGCCGGCGGCTGGACGGTCACGTGGCAGGGCTCGTCCGGCGACACCATCCCCGGCACGACGATCCTGGACGGGATCAGGCAGAACTCGTCCCACGTCAGCTACAGCCCGGACGCGTCGGCGCCCATGGCGGGCCATGACGTCGGCATCGTCGTGATCGGCGAGAGGCCGTACGCGGAAGGCGCCGGCGACGTCGGCAACGGCCACACGCTGAACCTGTCGGCCGCCGACAGGGCGAACATCGACCGCGTCTGCGGCGCGATCAGGACGTGCGTCGTCCTGGACGTGGCCGGACGCCCCCAGATCGTCACCGACCGGCTGCCCGCGATGGACGCGCTCGTCATGTCCTGGCTGCCCGGCAGCGAGGGCGCGGGCGTCGCCGACGTCCTGTTCGGCAAGCGCCCGTTCACCGGCCGCCTCCCCGTGACCTGGCCGCGCAGCGAAGATCAGGAACCCACCAACATCGGCGACCGTGACTACGACCCGCTGTTCCCCTACGGCCACGGCCTCCGAACCCACGCCCGGCCGCGGACCCGCTGACCGGCCGCGCACCCGTCGCCTGGTGCCATCATGGACGTATGGGCGACGAGGGGACGGTGCGGGTCGATCTGTGGATCTGGTCCGTGCGCCTGCTGAAGACCCGCTCGATGGCGACGACCGCCTGCCGCGCGGGCCATGTCCGCGTGAACGACGAGCGCGCGAAGCCGTCCACGGCCGTGAAGCCCGGCGACGAGATCCGGCTCCGCCACGACGGGCGGGAACGCATCGTCATCGTGCAGCGGATCATCCGCAAGCGGGTCGGGGCGCCCGCCGCGGCGGAATGCCTGATCGACAAGAGCCCGCCCCCGCCACCGCGCGAGGCGCTCATCCCGGTCGGCCGCCGCGAGCGCGGAGCGGGCCGTCCGACCAAGCGGGACCGCCGCGAGCTGGAACGCATCCTCGACCGCTACCGCACCCTCAAGGAAGGACCCGCGGACATCGAGGCCATCGAGCCCGGCCGCGACGAGCCGTCCTCACACGACTGACCCCTGCACGAGCGCGGAACGCCCGATAGGCGTGCCGCCCCTGGCCAGCACCTCGGCGGCGACGCTGGGCGATCGCGGGAGGTGCCGGCGATCTCGAAACCGCCCCGCCGCACGGTCCTAGCCACCGCGAACCGGCCGGGCCGCCAGCCGGACAGGGCCGCGAGCCGGACGATCGTCGGCCGGCCCTCCGTCACCGGCGAAACGTCACCACTCAATCGTCGAACTCGAAGCCGCCTGCCGCCGGCGCGGCGCCGCAGGTTATCCGGTTGTCGGAGTCCGGCCACGCCGCCAGACTCAATTGCCATGACCGATGAGGCGCGTCAGCGCGGGCGGGGGACGGTGACGTTGTGGCGCCCGGTCGGACCGGCTGAGCTGTCGTCGCTGCACGCGTCAGAATGGCGGGCCTGGCCGCTCCGGCGCCCGGATCAGCCGATCTTCTACCCGGTGCTGAACGAGGCGTACGCGGTGCGGATCGCCCGGGACTGGAATGTGCCGGCCTCGGGCGCCGGATTCGTGACGCGTTTCGCGGTCGACGCGGACTTCGCGCGCCGTTACCCGGTGCGGCAGGCGGGCGGCCGGACCATTCTGGAGCTGTGGGTTCCGGCCGGGGAACTGGACGAATTCAACGCTCACCTCGTCGGCCAGATCCGCGTCGTCCGCGAGTTCCACGCTCCCGGGCACGGCCGGCTGGCGGCACGGGTCATCGAAGCGGCCGCCGGCCGGGAATCTCCGGACGAGGTCACGGCGATGCTCTCGGTCGCCGGAGCGAAGACCTGGGTGGAACTGGACCGGGCACTACGGGCGACAACGTGCTTCGGAAGCGCGACCGCCCCACCGAACGGCCCGACACCGGACGAAGGACTGTCGCGCCTGGTGACTGCCTGCTCCTGGGACGGCCGCCAACGGGAGTCGGCGGTCGCGTCACTCACCGACGAGTCCCTGCTGCCCGTTCTGGTGCTGCGAACCGCCGACTGGGTACCGCAGGTGCGCGAGCGTGCACGCCGATCACTGGCGACGGCGTTCCGGTCGGCGAGCGCTCCAGGTCTGCTGTCGGCGGTGAGCATGGCGGTGGCGATCGGCTCATGGGCCCGCGGCGGACCTGCCTTGGACGCCGCCACCGCGGCGCTCGCCGCGGCTCCGGACGAGATGCTGGCGTCAGCCCGCGGCCATTCCGACCTCGGCGTGCGGCGGCTGGCGTACCGGTTGTGGCTCGCATCAGGCCGTTGCCGCGACGAGGAGGTCATGCGTGCCGCCTTGGACGAACCCGATGGAATCAGCCGGCTCCGCTGCGCGGAGTGGCTGGCGTCCGGCGGCGCCTCCCGCGTCGATGTGCTGGAGCGGTTGCTGAGCCAGGGAAGCGCGATGGTCGGTGTCGAGGCGCTCACCGCTCTGGTGAAACTCGGCCGTCCTGAAGCGGGTGTGGCCCATTTGACGGATCGCTCGGCGTTGATGCGCGCCACCGCCCAGTGGGCCGCCCGGCGCGCCGGCCGCTCTCCAGCCGCGATCTACCGCGAAGCCCTGACCGCGAACCGGCCGAGGGCTCGCGCGCTGGTCGCCGGGCTTGGGGAGTGCGGCACAGGTCAGGATGTGGACGTGCTCCTGCCGTACCTGGAGCACCCGAGTCCCCGCGTACGGGCCGAAGCGGTACGGGCCGTCCGGCGCCTGGGCGGTCCCATGACCCAGATCACCGGCATGCTCGCCGATCCGGCCCCGGTGGTCGTCCGAGCCGTCAAGCAGGCACTTCGCCACGAGCCCGACGCGGTACCGGCCGAGCGCCTGTGGCCCCTGCTGGCCGCCGATTCACCCCCGCACGTCCGGCTGGGCGCTTACGACCAGCTGCGCGAGAAAGGCTCCTGGACCCGCGTCCACGTCGACCTCCACCTCCTGGCCGCCAGCGACCCAGAACTGAGCACCCGAGCACGCGCCGACCTGACCGACTGGATCCACCACAACGCGGCAACCACATACCGCCCACCCGCGGAGCCAATGGTGCTACGACTCCGTCAACTGATCGACACAGCCGAACCGGTCATCGGCCCCCACCAAGCCGGCCAACTCCGCTGGTTCCTCAACACCGGTTGACCAGCTCTCGCCGCGTCAGTGGTGATCTTCGCGCTGGGAGCGAGCGCCCAAGACCCAAGTACGAGAACTGTTCGTTTCTAGGATCGGTGGACATGGTGACAGGGCCTGACGAATGGGATGGGTCGCCGGAGGCGGCGCTGGCGATGGCGCAGCGGTATGTGCGATCTCCCGGGCCGGAACCGTGGCCACGGTGGCGTACGGCCGATCTGCCGATGCCGGTGCGGATCGCCTGGCTGCGGGCCGAGATCGCGTCCAACCCTGCGACTCTGGCGACCGAACCCCCTGGCGAGCTTCTGTACCAGGCCGTGCACGGTCTGGACGCGGCCGACGTCGCGGATCTGGAAGGTCTCGCCCGGATGTTGGCCAGGCAGGACGATGCGGTGCTGCGCGGGGAGGCGCTGCGCGTCACGCGTGAGGGCGTGCGCCTGGGCTTGTTCGCGCCGGCCCGCGCCAGGCGCCTGCTCTTGGCGCTCCTGGACGATGCCGCGCCCGATCTCGCAGCGGGCGTGCTGGGCGAACTCGCCGAGCCGTGGGCGTTGTTCGATCCCGTGCCCGGCGAGTGGTTCGTCCGGTTCATCGGGGATCCCGTTGCGGCTGACCAGGCCGTCGAGGCGGCGGCTCGGCACGGTCACGGGGAGGTGCTGCGCGAAACCGCCGCCGATCCGGAACGGCCGCCCGCGCTGAGACGCCGCGCCCTGGAACTGCTAGGCAGCCTGGCGACCCGCGACGACGTCGGCGACCTGGTGCATATCGCCGGCACGGACCCGCTGCTCCTCGCGGTGCCCGCCATCCGCTGCCTACGGGAAATGCACCAGCGGGGACATTTCCCCGGTGACGAGCACGTTCCGGCAATCGTGGCGCTGGCGCTCGCCGACCATTCGGTCGACGCCGAAGATGTGGCGACACTGCTCTACACGGTCCGGCGCGCCCTGCTGCGCGAGGCGACCGACGCGGCCCACGACGACACCACCTGGCCCCGCCGGTTGGAGTTGCTGGTCGCGCTGGCGGCGCAGGGTACGGGGGACTTGCCGATCGGCGACGCCGTCGCCGCGCTGCTGCCGGTCGCCCCCGACCCCGCCCTCTTCCTGGAGGCGATCCGCGCCCTGAGGCACACGCGGGCCGAGGAGGTCGTTCTCCAGACGTTGCCCCGCTCACCGGCGGCGGCGCTGGATGCCCTGGAGGCCGTGGGCGGTGAGCGAACAGCCGCCGTCCTGCGTGAGGCATTGGAAGGCGAGATCGCGCCGTACCTGATACCCGTCCGGCACCGCGCCCTCGAACTCCTGTGGCATCTCACCGAAGACCCCGAGGCTCGACGTGCGCTCCTGGACAGGCTCGACCCACGCGACCTGCCCCCACGGATCGCCTCGGACCTGGGCGGCCCGGATGTCCGAGAACTCGCCCTGCTACGCGCAGGTCTGGACCCGGACCAGCCGGTGGACGCGCTGTGCACGCTCGCGCGCAACGGCGATGCCGGCACCGTCCCGGCCATCGCCGACCTCCTCATGAGGGTCGCGTCGCATGTCCAGGACAACCAGCCGCCGCAGCCACCGCCTGCTCCGCAGCGCCCGCAGGCGCCGCAGATTCCGCCGCAGGTCGTGGCAGCCGTCCGCGAGCTGGGCGGGCGGCTCTACGAACGCGGCAAGATCAGGCCCCGCTGCCTGCTGGACGCGGCAGACGCACGCGAGGCGGGCGACGCCCTGCTGGCCGAAATCGCCCTGGACCTGCTGGACGAAGCCGACGCGACGCCGGCCGAACGGACCGTCCTGCTGCGGATGCTCATGGACGTCCCGTACCGGCGCATCCGAGAGCGAATCCACCCGCTCCTACGCGACCGCGACCCCCATGTGCGCAAGCACGCCATCGCCCTGCTCGCCCGCGACCCCGGCAGCTGCGACGCGCGGGCGGTGTCGGCCAGCCTGATCCCGCTGACCGCCGCGGCGGACGTCCAGACCGTCCGGCAGGCGCTGCTGGCACTCGGGCACGCCGGCGGCCACGGCGCGGCCCAGGCGATCGCGGCGTGCCTCGACCACCCCAACATGAACGTCAAGAAGACCGCTGCCGCGGCGCTTGCCCATACCGGCACCCCGATGGTGGTGCCGAAGCTGCTGACCTGGCTCGGCCGCCATGAGAACCCGGGACTGCGTGCGGAACTGACAGGGAGCTTGCGAACGGTGCTCGGCGACGGTTACGCCGCAACCGTCGTCGCCGCTGCCGACCGCGCCGCAGACGCGCGCACCCGATCGTTGCTGGTCGACAGCCTCTCGGGCACGCTTTCCGACCGCGCGATCCGCGCGCTGGCCGCTCAGGGCTCACCGGCCGGGCTGGCCTTGCTCGCCAGGCTCCCGGACGCGGGCGCCGACCCGTCCAGCAGCCCGGTGGACGACCTGGCCGACCGCGGCTGGACGGTCGAGGTCGCGCGGCAAGCGGTGGACCTGCATGAGAAGGACCCCGACGCGCCCGGCTTGCGACGTATGTCCCGCCTACGGCCGATGCTCGCGCACTGGCTCGACCTGGCCGTGACGGCGGACCGGGACGCGGTCCTGCGGCTGACGATGCGGCTGTGCCCACCACCCTGGAGCGCGGACGAACTCGAAGCCTTCGCCCGCTCCCTGCCGACACTCGCCGCCGGCCTGGCCGAGATCGGAGCGACTCACCGCCCCCGGCTGCTCGCGCTGATAGGTGAGGCCGTCGCGCGCCTGCCCGATGGTCAGGCACCGCAAATCGCCGAACAGATCCGAGCGCTGCCAGTGCTAGGCGCACCGGAGTTGGCTGTGCTGCGCAAATGCGGCGGGGTTCCGACGCGCGACGACCTGGAGCGGGCCTTGGCCACGGCGCCCACAGCCGAGGAGCCGGTATTGCGAGAGGCGTTCGATCTCGCCCCCAGACCTCCCGACGGGCACCAGCTCGATTCACGGGAACAGCTCGAAGCTTTGATCAAGGCCTTCCCCACCGCCGACACCAGTGCCCGCAGGGAACTACTGGACCAGATGCTCGAACTACAACCGCTGGGGGCACCGCCCTGGACCCTCGCCGAACAGGCACACCAACCGGCACCCGACGACGACGACGCCCGCACGCCCCGCCCCGGCGACCTGGATCAACCGCGTTCACAGGCCCAGCGCGAACGTCTGCTGACGATGCTCGACGATCCCGCCCGGTCGGCCACCGCCGCCAACACCCTGCTCAGCTGGCCGGAACCCGAAACCCGTGTCGCCGTCCTCCGCGCCTACCTGCACGGAAAGGCGGACCTCCCAGGCACCGACCGACTCGCCCGCACCCTGTGCCAGCTGGACGAGTCCGAACTGCGGGAGGCGTCCGGCGACGTCCGGGAGCGCCTCGTCCGCCTCGCCGTCCACCTGGACGCCCCGTCGCGGGCGCCGTTGATCCCGCTGCTGCTGGAATGGTGGACCGACAGCTCCGCCACGACCCGCACCACGATCGAGCAGTTCCTGCGCGGCGCCCACCCCGACCAGCTGGCCGAAGCGCTGACCGCCCACCTCGACGTCGGCGCCTGGGGCGTCCTCGACTTGCTCAAGGGGTCCCACCTCCGGCGCACACCGGCCCTGACCAGGGCATGGCAACGGCTGCACGCCGAGGGACGCCAGAACCTGACCGACCCGATCACCCTCCTGGACGGCCCGCTGCGCGATCCAGACGCGGCGGCCGAGGACGCCGCAGTGCTGGCCGCACTCCGCGACCGCTCCCTCGCCCCGGCCACTCACCGGGACCGCCCCTCACACCAGGACCTGCTGCACACGGCTCGAACCGGCACCACCACACAAGTCCGGCAGGCACTCACCCTCCTCGCCGAAGCATGGACGGCGAACAAACCCGACCAAGACCTAGAAGACTTGCTGACAGAGCTGATCGGCCACTCCGAA
Source organism: Actinomadura sp. 3N508 (assembly GCF_044326375.1). Taxonomy (NCBI): domain Bacteria; kingdom Bacillati; phylum Actinomycetota; class Actinomycetes; order Streptosporangiales; family Thermomonosporaceae; genus Actinomadura; species Actinomadura sp. 3N508. Next base: position 753,013 of record NZ_JBIRAX010000002.1, on the reverse strand, counting down.
CCGTCGGTCCGCCTGCACGCCCACCGGATCGCCCGCCGGGTCATGGACCGTCCCGCCTACCTGGAGCAGACCACACGGCTGCTGGACGACAACCGCTCCAACGTCGTCATCTCGGCCGCTAGGACGCTGTCCCACGCGAGTTGGGAGCCGGCCATCCCGGCCCTGATCGCCCTGCTCACCGACAAACGCGCAACCGTGCGCCGCGCCGCGTCCGACGGACTCGTGCTGATCGGCGAACCCGCCGTCCCGGCCCTCAAGCACACCACCGGCCGCGCAAGACCAGACCGCAGAGGCATCTACACGGCCGTCCTGAACCGAATTACCAATCTGGACTAATCGGCCTCGACGTCGAGATCACCGACGAGCGCGTTCGGCGCACGCATGCGCCAGGCGTCGGTGACGAGCTCTTCCAGACGGTCGGTGTCCACTCGGTCCAGCCACAGCATGACCAGAGGCATCCCGTCGTAGGCGGGCGTGGTGAAGAAGCGTTCTGGCTCACCGAGGAGCAACGCCTGCTTCTCCGCCTCGTCGCCGACGTACAGCACAGCGATATCGGTCCGGATGACGCGCGGCTTACCGGGTCTGCGCTCGGGATAGGACCAGACGAACCCTTTGCCGCCGACCCGGAAATCGAAGCCGTCGCTGTCGATCTCGACCACGTGAGGCAGCGCAGCCGCCAACCGGCAAACGTCCTCGGCGTCAGCCATCCCGTTCACCCCCAGACCTCGTTTGCCACACACGCGAACGCTATCGCCCGACAGCCCGCGCCCGTCCCCCGAGGCAGATAGCCATGATCCACCTCCTGGACGCGACCACGACGCGCCTCCTGCGAAGCGGGAGATTGGCGAGGACCCCTATGGCCCTTCCCAAGTGCTTCCGAAGAAGAATGGGGGAAGAAGAGGCGCATCACCGGGAGGGAACGATGCTGTTCAAGCGAGAGGTCCTTGAGGGGATCGCCGGCGGACGGATCGACCGGGTGTTCCGGGTGTGGGCCGAACCCCGGGTCCGCGCAGGGAGCACCCAGCGCACCTGGGCGGGGATCATCGTCATCGACTCGGTCACCCCAGTCACCCCCGAGGAGATCACCGAACAGGACGCCGTCCGCTCGGGCTTCAAAGACCGCGCGGCCCTGCTGACCGCCCTGTCCAAGAGCACCAAGGAGGGCGGCTACCACCGCGTCATGCTCCATCTGGGCGGCCCCGACCCCAGATCGGAGCTGGCCGACAACGCCGACCTGTCCGACCAGGAACTGGCCGACCTCAAAGCCACCCTGGACACCATCGATACCCGCAGCCGCCGCGGCCCCTGGACCCGGGAGGTGCTCCGCCTCATCGAGGAACACCCCGGCCTGCGCGCCCTGGACCTGGCCGAACGCCTGAACCGCGACAAACTCCCTTTCAAGGCGGACGTCCGCCGCCTCAAGGCCCTAGGCCTCACCGAAAGCCTGGAGACCGGCTACCGCCTCTCCCGACGAGGCAAGGCCCTAATGACCTACCTACGCTCCCAAACCGAATGACCCAACCCTGGGGCCCGCGCCGCTGCGCCCTCATGGGTGGAAGGTCTCGTCACAAATGAATCTGCGGGAGGGCTTCTAGCAGACCCGCTGCAACCAAGCCTCCGCACGTGCCTTCGAGGATCGAACGGATCGAGCGAACGCTTTCAGCGATGACGTGCCACTTGGGCTTCGGCGACCTGATCTGGGCCCGGATCGTTTCCGCTTCTGCTTGCAACTCGTTGTAGTCATCACCGCTCAGCCCGAGCTGATGGGCCTCGGAATCGAACCGCTTCAGGAAGTCGGCTATCCGATCGAGATCAGACCTCTCTGACCCCTGAATGTTCTGACGAGCATTGGAACCTGCATACTGCACTGGCCCATGGTTCCCGGAAATCGTAACATTATTGCTGCCGTGCACGTTCACGATACCTCCCGGCGGATGACGAAGATACTCATCTAATTTTGCCCACAGTCGTGTGACGTTTCGCTTGTTTCTGCCTTGGTCCAACACGGTCGTCCGCGGCCGGGAAATGCTTTCGATTTCCACCGAACCGTCGGAGCGCACCTGCAAACGGATATCTTCGCCGAAGGTATCCTCGAACTTCTTTCGGAACATACCGAGAAGCACGGCTGCTCCGATGCCCGTGTCGTCAAACTGCTCGACCGAAGACACGGTCGCGTGAACGATCCTTTGTCGTCGGTCCAGCGAAACCACGGTGAACCCACACGGCTGGATGGCGTCGGCGCATGCCTGAAAAATGCGCTCCACATCGGCAGAGTAGGAGCGTGAATCGACGTGCCTTGCCGTCATTGCGATCTCATCGAGGTTAGAAAGATGGACGTTGCCCGCCTGTCAAGATCACCGAGGACCGTCCCAAGATGATCGAGCGCGCCCAAGGTGGAACGATCTTGACACTTCCACCAGCAGCTTACCGTCGGACAGTGAGGTCCCGAGAGGCCGTATGGAAATCTGCCATCCAACCAGCGGTTTCGCATCGCGTCCAGGACCATCGCCCTAAAATGGGCTCCTAACGGCGCCTACTTGGTGTGTAGGCGGAGAGGACTGGCGTGAAGGCCACGGGAATGATCGTTTACCGAACGAGGAACGGCGGCCCCCTGAGTGCGGGCCCGGCGACGCCCCAGAGACGCCTGCTGACACGACGCCCCCCATTTCATCGCCGCTGAACTCATCACGTCGCCCTAGTTCGCGCCCGTGAGAGGAGCTCGTAGGGCATGGCAATCCCAGAAGCGGCCCTGGCGGAGGATCTCACGTGTCCGCGAGCACCTATCGCCACTCTGAACTGCGGTTAGGGGCGCGTGATGACGAACGGGCAGGAGCGTCGACCGCTCACTCTGCTTTTTCACCCCGTCACTTCGCCACCGCCGGCCGGGTGGAGCCACCGAATGTTCCGCGGCCGATTTGGCGGCGCCTGCCGTCCGGGGTGGTTCCGTACGATGTCCGCATGGCGGGCGATGACGGCGTGGTCGGGGATGAGCCGCTTGCGGACGCGATGGCCTTGTCAGTGCGGCTGCGGCGTGACTTCACCGTCGCCGATGCCGATCGTCTCCTTGCCGCCGCGCGCCGCCTCTACGGTGAGCTCAACCCGGGTGCCGACGCTGCCGAAGCCATTGAAGTGGTGACCTCCGCCACGGACGCGCTCTTCGTCATTCTCGAGCATGCCGGTCTGCTCGGCGATGCAGCCGACGGCCGACTCTTTGATCTCGCCGCGGACGGCCTCACGGTGGGCGGGTGGCGTGCGGAGATCGTGGTCAATGAGCCGTTTCCCCTGCGCCCAGAGCCCAGGAGTGACTGTCTGCGTGGTGACGTCTTTGCGCTGCCTTCCACGGTGACGCCCTAGCTGGTCCGGCAAAGAGCCCTGTGATAACGATGGCGGGCATGAGCGAGATGCCCATCCCCTACGCCGGCCACCACGACGGCCCCACCAGGATTCTGCATCTCCGCACGCGCCGCGGGGCGGTTGCCAAGGCCGGTGTCACCGTCGGTATCGACGGTGCCCACTACCACCAGCGTTGGGGGAGGGCGGCCTTCGAGATCCCGGCGGACAGGCCGGTGCACGTCGCCGTGTCGCAGGGAAGCGGTCAGATCGGCGTCGCCACCACGGTTCTCACCCCTGAGCAGCCACCTGACCTGGAGTACCGCGGCCCTGCGGCCCTGTACCTCGCGGGCGCCATCGGAGCTCCCGGCACCGTGAAGCAGCGGGGCTGCCTGCTCCAACTCGCGATCTTCGCACTCGTTCCCCTCGTGGCGCTGGCGCTCATGATCGTGATCGTGGGCCTGCTGTCCTGACGACCGCCGCCCCGGCTCAGCCGCCGCACCCTCCGCAGATCCGGCCGAAGCGGCATATCTGTGTCGCGGACGGTCTCGTGAGAGCTTTCGAAGGGGGCGGTTGGTTCAGCGGGTGTCGCTGGTGGGTGGGCTGGGGTCGCGGGGGCTTACCAGGCCGCTCTGGTAGGCGAACACGACGAGTTGGGCGCGGTCGCGGGCGCCGAGCTTGGTCATCGCTCTGCTGACGTGGGTCTTGGCCGTGGTGGGGCTGAGCACCATGGTTTCGGCTATTTCGTCGTTGTTCAGCCCGTGGGCGACCAGGGCGACGACTTCGCGTTCCCTGTTGGTCAGCGACTCCATTCCCGCCGCGGCCAGCACGTCCGGTGGCCGGGCGACGAACTCGCTGATCAGCCGGCGGGTGACCGCGGGAGAAAGCAGCGCGTCGCCGCGCTCGGCCACGCGCAGCGCCTGGAGCAGCTCGGCGGGGTGGGTGTCCTTGAGCAGGAAGCCGCTGGCGCCTGCCCGCAGCGCGCGGAAGATGTACTCGTCCAGCCCGTAGTTGGTGAGGATGACGACGCGGACGCCCGCCAGCCGCGGGTCGGCGACGATCTGCCGGGTCGCCTCGATGCCGTCGAGCACCGGCATCTGGATGTCGACCAGTGCGATGTCCGGGCGATGCTCGGCGGCCAGTGCGATCGCCTGCTGCCCGTCGGCGGCCTCGGCGACCACTTCGATGTCGTCCTCGGAGTCGAGCAGGGACCGGATCCCGTTGCGGATCAGTACCTGGTCGTCGGCCAGCAGGACACGGATCATGCCGCCGCCCGGATCGGCAGTTCGGCGCGTACGCGGAAGCCGCCGTCCTGGCGCGGTCCGGCGTGCAGGCGGCCGCCGAGCTCGGTGACCCGTTCGCGCATGCCGATCAGGCCGAGCCCCTGGCCCGTCGACGGGACGCTGGTCACGGCGCCGTCGTCGACCACCTGGATGATCAGCTCGTCCGGCCCGTAGCACACCTCGACCGTGGCGCTCGCCCCCGCGGCGTGCCGCGAGACGTTGGTGAGCGCCTCCTGCACGATGCGGTAGGCGGCCTGGTCGACGTCGTGCGCGAGCCGGCGGCGGGTGCCGGTCACCGTCACGGTGACCTGCAGCCCGGCCGTGCGCGCCCGCGCCACCAGGTTCTCCAGCTGGCCGAGGCCGCTGGGCCGGCTGTTCTCGTCGGCGCGCAGCACGCTGAGTGTGGCCCGCAGTTCCCTGGCGGCGTCCGCGCCGGCCTCCTGGATCGCCAGCAGCGCGGGCGGCACCTGCTCGCCGCGCTTGCCCGCCAGGTGCACCTCGACGCCGGCGTGCACCTGGATCACCGAGATGCTGTGCGTGAGCGAATCGTGCAGTTCCCGCGCGATGCGCAACCGCTCCTCCACGGCCCTGCGCCTGGCGGCCTCGTCCTTGGTCCGTTCCGCCTCTTCCGCGCGCTGCTCCACCTCGCGCAGATGAAGCCGCCACATGCGGGCGGCGACGAGCATGACGCCCGCGGAGATGAGCCATCCGGCCCCGTAGAGCCTCCGCAAGCCGCGATCGGTACGCATTCTCCGAGGATACGGGCCGGTCCCGCAGGCACATCCTCCCGGCGGACCCATTGCCGCCTACTCCCGCCGTAGTACATGGGCGGTCGGCTGACTCCCCGCTGAGCAGGAGAAAGACACTCCCTGTGCCCGACGACCGGAGGCCTGCGGGGTCGGCAGCATCGTCCCCATGACACAGATATCGAGCAGCGAACGTCCCGCAGCGGTGCTGGACACGGCCGCGGAGGTGCTGAGGCCGGGAGACGACGGCTACCCCGAGGCTGCGGCGGTCTTGTTCGCCGACGGCACGCCCGACCTGGTGGTCCGTCCCCGCGATGCGGCCGGGGTGGCGGCGGCGCTGCGCCACGCGGCCGACACCGGGCTGGACGTGACGGTGCGGTCCGGCGGGCACAGCATGGCGGGGCTGAGCACGAGCACCGGCGGAATGATCATCGACACGCGGCGGCTCAACGGTGTGCGCCTGCTGGACCCGGCCTCCGGGCGGGTGCGCGTCGGCGCGGGCGCGACCTGGGGTGCGGTGGCCGCGGCGCTGAGCCCGCACGGGCTGGGGCTGACCGCGGGAGACACCAGGCAGGTCGGTGTGGGCGGGCTGACGCTGGGCGGCGGCATCGGCTGGATGGTACGACTGCACGGTCTGGCCATCGACAACCTCGCGGCGGTCCAGCTGGTCACCGCGGAGGGCCGGCTGATCGGCGCGGACACCGTCGAGCACGCCGATCTGTTCTGGGCGCTACGCGGTGGCGGCGGCAACTTCGGCGTCGCGGTCGGCTTCGACTTCATCGCCCAGCCGATCACCTCCGTGCAGTTCGGGACGATCACCTACCAGGTCGGCGACCTGCCGGGACTCATCGCCGGCTGGCGCGACCTGATGCGGGCCGCCGACGAGAAGCTGACCACGACGCTCAGCTTCATGCCGGCGATGCCGGGGCATCCGGCGGGCGTCACGCTGACATGCTGCTACGCCGATTCGGACGCCGGCGAGGCGGAGCAGGCGCTGCGCCCGTTCCGAGCACTCGCGCCGGTCATTTCCGACGACATCAGGGCCATGCCCTACGCCGACGTGCTCGAAGACGCCGGGCCACTGCCTCCCGGACTGCGCATGGAGGTGCGCAACACCTTCTTCAGCACGCTCAACGACGCACGCGTCGCCGCCGTCGACGAACTGTTCACCGGCGGCGGAGCGGCGCTTTCACTGCGCAGCATGGGCGGCGAGGCCGCGCGCGTCAGCCAGAACGCGACCGCCTTCGCCCACCGGGACGCCGAAGTCATGGTCGCGGCCGCCTTCCTGGTCCCGGACGCCGCACCGCCCGAGCTCCTGGAACAGGCGTTGCACCGGTGGTCGCGGGTCAGCGCCCTGGGCTCGGGCGCCTACGTCGGATTCCTCGGCTCGGCCGAACCCGCGGACGTCGCGGCGGCCTACCCGCCGGACACCTACCGGCGCCTGGCCGCGGTCAAACGCCGCTACGACCCCGGCAACGTATTCCGGCGCACCCACAACATCCTCCCTGCCTAATCCTGAATGAGCACACCGCTCCACGGCGATATCAAGCCGCCATTCGGACGTGCCCGACGAGCGCATGTTCCGAAACTCCCTAAGGCGGACACGCCGTGACGGGCCGCCATTCAGCAAACAAGGTTGGAATCGTCGTCACCAAACTGAGCCGCGCTGTCAGTTGCCGAAATGTCTGGTGACGCCCGGCCGGCGCGGGGGCATCAATAATCTCCTGATCCGCCGCCTCTTCCCGTCGCGGCGTCCGCGGCCCGGTTAAGATCACGCCGTGCCGGGCGGGGAGGGGCAGCATGGCGGTGTTCCTGCTCGGTGATCCGGTGCCCCCGCCCCGGGCCTGGCTCCTCGGGCTGGCTGAGAACCCGAAGGCCCCCGTCCCGGTCGTGTTGTGGCTGCTCGACCATGACCCCGAGCACATCAGGGGCGTCGTCCGCCGCCGGCTCGCCGATGAGGTTGTTGTGGAGAGCCGGATGCTCGGGCGCGAGCTGGCGGAACGGCTTGCGGCGCACGCGGAAGCGCGGGTGCGCGGTTATGTGGCCGGCAACCCGCATCTGCCCGCCGACCTCGTCAGGACGCTCGCCACCGATGAGGACCCAAGGGTGCGCCGCGCTGCCGCGACCCATCCCGCGCTCAGCGAAGAGGAGCGGTCGGCGATCGAGTTCGAGTTCGAGTTCGACCCCAGCGTCCGCTACCGCCTGCACCGCGGCGCGGCGGCTGACCCGCGGCTGCCGCTGGAGATCCTGCTCGGCCTACTCGACGACGACAAGCTGGCCGAGCACGCGGCGAGCAACCCGGCCCTCCCCGTCGACACCATGCACGAATTCCTGAATCGCGCCGGAGCCGCCTGATCCCGCCTCCCGCCCCGCCGGGCCCGGTTGGAGGGGCGGCGATGAGGAAGCGCCCGTGGGTGAGGCGACTGGGAACTGGTCGAGTTCCTCGGCGGTGGTTCAGGCGGGAGTTGTGCGGGCGCGTCAGGACGCCCAGGGGTCGCTGCTTTTTCGTGAGATCGATCCGATGTCGGTGCACCTCCGAGCCCGGTTCGAGAGTTCGGTGGGGGGCTACGGAGAGGCCGGGACTGGCCACGGACTGTTAAGTCATCGGTGTTCTGTGTCACCTTGCCAACGGGCGCGAGTTAAGGGGTTGTCATGGCGATCGAAGGCAGGCCTGGCGTGACTGCTGCTTCGTCGGAGGTCGTCACATCGACGTCGGCCCTCACGACGTGCTCGAACTGTGACGCTGAAGTGCTGCGCGCCCTTGTCGCCTGGGAAGGGCGCGGTGCGGATCCGGACGAGCGCGTCGACGTGTTCGTCACGTTCGACGGGGATGTCAAGGAGCTGGCCGAAACGGGCCTCGACCCCGGCCATGTCAACGGCGATCTCGTCACCGGGACGGTCGCCCTCGCCGACGTCGCCGGGCTCGCGGCGGCGGAAGGTGTGCGCTGGGTCGCCGCGTCCGCGCGCCCGCATCTGCACATCGATCGCAGCATGGGCGAGATCAAGGCCACCTCGCTCCGCGCGAACTCGCCGCCGTACAACGCGGGCGGGCTGCCCGGCCTCACCGGCAAGGGCGTCCTCGTCGGCGTCATCGACAATCGCCTCACGGTCACCCACCCGACGTTCGTCGTGCCGAACACGACGCCGCCGAAGTCGCGCATCGTCGGCTACTGGGACCAGATCTCCGGAGCCAAGCCAGGACAGAAGCCGCCGAGCGAATTCGGATTCTCGGCCGGGCTCAACTACGGCGTCTGGTGGGACGAGGCCGCCGTCGCCCATGTCGTCGCCCACAACCTCTTCCACGAGATCTGGACCAGCGCCGAGTTCGACCACGGCACGCACGTCGCCGGCATCGCCGTGGGCAGCGGGTCGAGAAAGGACGGCCCGTTCGCGCCGTTCACGTTCGTGGGCGTCGCGCCGGAGGCCGACCTCGTCTTCGCCAACGCGGCCATGCTCACCACCGCCAAGGGCGTCAGCGAGGCCACCGCGCTGATCCACCAGCTCGCGGCGAAGCGCGGCGCCCCCTGCGTCATCAACATGAGCTTCGGCACGCACGAAGGGGCGCGCGACGGGTCGAGCGCGATGGAGCTGGCGATCGACAAGCTGATGCACGACGCGAACGGCAACCCCATCCCCGGGCGGGCGATCGTGGTCTCCGCCGGAAACGAGGGCGATGCCCGCCGCCACGGCCGCAAGAACATCAACGCGTCCGGCAACGTGTCGTTCCGGCTGGAGGTGGAAGAGATCGTCTTCCCGAACGGGAGCAAGCTGTCCGACGACCGCAACGACGATCAGCTCTACTTCTGGTACGACGGCGCGGCGAAGATCGAGTTACGCCTCACGCCGCCGCGGTCGACCCCGAGCGGGTGGACGCAGCCGGGCCAGCAGAGCACGATCTCCGTCGGCGGAACGAAGGTCGCGACCGTCGTGTCACCGCCGCAGCCCGACCCGAGCAACGGCAAGCGCAAGATCGACGTGACGCTCGTCGGTCCCGTGCGCAGGGGGATCTGGAAGATCGAGCTGCACGAGATCGGCGGTGCGGCGGCGGCGGTCGACGTGTGGGTCGAGCGGGAGAACCTCGACGCGTGGCCGCGGCTCGCGTTCGGCGACAACATCACCGACAACACCGTCACCTCGCCGGCCACGGCCCGCAGCGTCATCGCGGTCGGCGCCTACACGTCCGAGCCGGGCAGCGACTTCAAGTCCTACGGCTCGATCGCGGAAGGCTCAAGCCGCGGCCTGGACAGTGCCTCCGGCGTGCCGCCCGATCGCGTCCGTCCCCACATGGTCGCGCCCGGCCGGCGGATCATCTCCTCCTGTGACTCGGAGGAAAGGCGCCCAGAGTTGATCAGGGCCCGCTTCGGCGGCTGGATGCTCGACCACCACGTCATCTTCTCCGGCACGAGCCAGGCCGCGCCGCACGTGACCGGGGTCATCGCGCTGATGTTCCAGAAGAACCCGAAGCTCACGTACGTCGACGTGCGGCGGATCCTCGCCGCGACGACGAAGAAAGACCACATCCCGCCCGAGCTGGTGCTGCCCAACGCGGTGTGGGGTGCGGGCAAGCTCGACGCGGCCGCCGCGCTGGCGGCGACCCCTGCGAGCACGCCATGAGCGAGGCCGGAACGTTCGAACGGGTCGCCGCGCTGATCGGCGAGGCGCTGCGGCCGCTCGCCGACGCCCTGGCCGATCCGGGCGAGCTGCTCGTCGAGTTCGGCGTCGCGATCGACCACGACGCGCTGGCCGGAGTCGCGGGCGCCGCGGCGGACACCGCCCGCGCGATCGTCGACCTGGGCAACTTCGTCACCGCGCTCAACGTGGCGATCGACACCGACGACGGCATCGCGATCACGGCCAACGGGGCGGCGGTCGCGCAGCGGATCGGCACGGTCCTGACCGGGCTGGCGAGCGTGGAGAACGGCGTGAACGCGGCGCTGAACTCGGCCTCGATCACGCCCGAGCAGCGCGCCCGGGCGCAGGCGCTGCTGGACGATCTGCCCAGTCTGATCATCACCCGCATGGTCGTCGACCGGCTCCGCGTGCGGCTGCCCAAGGTGACGATGTTCCTCGCCGCGTCCGGGCTGCTCGAAGGGCGCGACCACCGGGGCGATCCGGCCGACCCGATGTTCCCGCCGCACTTCTCCTGGACGATCCACTGGGGCCGGATCGGGCGGTTCTTCGGGGACCCGCCGTCGGTGCTCCGCGACGCCTACGGCCTCGGCGCGCCCGGCTTCGACGGGAAGCTGCTGTTCGAGCTGCTCGCCCAGCTGATGGACACCGGTGACGAACGCTTCGACCGCCCGTACATCACCACCGGCGCGGGCGGGGTCGGCGCCGTCTTCATCGGACCGGCGCTCATCGCCGGCGTGCGCGACGGCGGCCTCGCCTTCCCGCTGCGGCTCGGCATCGCCGGCAAGGCGACGCAGCAGTTCCCGCTCGGCGAACACACCGCAGTCACCGTCGGCGTCGACGGCAGCCTCACCGCGGGCTCCGAGCTGCGCCTCTCGCCCGCCCTGGACGTGACGGTCGTGTCCCCGGCGGGCGCGCCCTCGGCCGCGTTCTCCACCACGGTCACCTTCACCGCGGGCAAGGCCGGTGAGCCGATCACGCTGATCGGCGACACCCGGATCGGTGGCCTGAGCATCGAGACGGTGAGCCTGGGGGTGTCGCTCAACGCCCGGGCGGGCCTCGACGGAACCGCGACGGTGGAGCCGTCCGCCCAGGTGGAGCTCACCGGCGGCCGCCTGGTCATCGACCTGTCGGGAGCCGACGGCTTCATCAGCAAGCTGGTCGGCGCGAAGCTGGAGACCGACTTCGACCTGCGGCTGCTGTGGACGCCGTCGTCCGGCCTCCAGCTGGAGGGCAGCGAGACGCTCGAACTCGCCCTGCCCCTGCATCTGAAGCTCGGCCCGCTGGAGATCACGACGCTGCACCTGAGCGTCGGCCTGCCCGCAGACGGCTCCCTGCCGATCGAGGTCTCCGCCGACTTCAAGGGCGCGCTCGGGCCGGTCAAGGCGTCGGTCGAGCGCGTCGGCATCGTCGCCACGCCGCGCTTCCCCGAAGGGGGCGGCAACCTCGGCCCCGTCGACCTCGCGCTCGGGTTCAAGCCGCCGAAGGGCGTCGGCCTGGCGATCGACGCCGGGATCGTGGCCGGCGGCGGGTACCTGTCCTTCGACCCGGAGCGGGGCGAGTACGCCGGGGCGCTGGAGCTGGAGTTCGCCGGGTTCATCGAGGTCAAGGCGATCGGGCTGATCACCACCCGGATGCCGGACGGCCGGCCCGGGTTCTCGCTGCTGATCGTCCTGACTGCCGAGTTCGGCGGCGGCGGGATCCAGCTCGGGTTCGGGTTCACGCTGCTCGGCGTCGGCGGCATCCTCGGGCTGAACCGCCGGATGGACCTCGCGGCGCTCGCCGAAGGGGTCGCCACCGGGGCGGTCGAGTCGGTGATGTTCCCGCGCGACGTGATCGCGAACGCGCCGCGGATCGTCAGCGACCTGCGGAGGTTCTTCCCGCCGGAGGAGGGCCGCTTCCTCGTCGGGCCGATGGCGAAGATCGGCTGGGGCACGCCGACGCTGGTCAGCGTCTCGCTCGGGCTGATCGTCGAGATCCCGCCGGGCAACATCGCGATCCTCGGCGTGCTCAGGTGCGCCCTGCCCAGCCAGGACGTGGCGCTGCTCGTCCTCCAGGTCAACTTCATCGGCGCGTTCGAGGTCGACAAGTCGCGGCTGTGGTTCTACGCGCAGCTGTTCGACTCCCGCGTCCTGACCATCACCATCGACGGCGGGATGGGCCTCCTCATCGACATGGGGGACAATCCCGACTTCGTCCTCACGGTCGGCGGGTTCCACCCGTCGTTCAAACCGCCGCCGCTGCCGTTCCCGATCCCGCCGCGGGTGTCGATGGACATCCTGAACGCCCCCGGACGGCTGATCCGGGTGTCCGGCTACTTCGCGGTCACCAGCAACACGGCCCAGTTCGGCGCGAAGGCGGAGATCCGGCTGGGCTTCGACGACTTCGGACTGGAGGGGCACCTCGCGTTCGACGCGCTCTTCCGGTTCTCGCCGTTCGCGTTCGTCATCGAGATCTCCGCCGGCGTCTCCCTGAAGGCGTTCGGGGTCGGCCTGTTCGGCATCGACCTGCACTTCAAGCTGGAGGGGCCGAACGCCTGGCGGGCGCACGGCCGCGGCTCGATCTCCCTGCTGTTCTTCGAGATCTCCGCGGACTTCGACATCTCCTGGGGCGAGGAGCGCGCCACCACGCTGCCGCCGGTCGCGGTGCTCGAACTGCTGGAGCGCGAGGTGCGCAAGCCCGAGGGCTGGCAGACCCGGCTCCCGGCGGGCGGCGCGAACCCGCTGGTCACGCTGCGCCAGCTGCCCGCGGGCGACGAGCTGGTGCTGCATCCGCTCGGCACGCTGTTCATCCATCAGCGGGCCGTTCCGCTCGGCGTGCGGATCGACCGGGTCGGCGCGCAGCGGCCGAGCGATGGCAAGCGGTTCACCGTCGCGCCGGTACGGGGCAGCGGCCTGGAGCGGGTGTCGGACACCGACGACCAGTTCGCCATGGCCCAGTTCCAGGACATGGACGACGCCGCGAAGCTGTCGCGTCCCGCGTACGAGCAGCAGGACGCCGGCATCGAGCTGACCGCCGAGCAGGGCGCGATCGCGTCGCCGCGGGTGGTCCGGCGCAGCGCGCGGTACGAGCTGCACATCATCGACAGCAAGCCCCCAAGGCCGGCGACGTCCGCAGGCACAGTCACCCGCATGGCTGCGAACGGGCAGGCGGCTGCGGCAGCGGTACCCCGGGCGCCGAAGCTCTACAGCCCGCCGCCGGCGGTGTTCGGGCAGCTGCTGGACGGCAGCAGCACCGCCCGGTCGCCGATCTCGCAGCGGGAGGCGCGGCTGCGGCAGCCCTTCGCGGCGGACGAGACCGTGCGCGTCACCGGCGACCGCTTCGTCGTCGCGTACCGGCGCAACAACCGTCAGGCGTTCCCGCCCGCGACGGCGGGCTCCACCACCTCCAGCTTCCGCAGCGCGGCGACCGCGGCCGACGCCATGGCCGACTGGGTCCGCGCCGACGCGACCCTGGCCGGGCAGCTGCACGTGCTGCCCCAGGCCGAGGCCGGCGGAGGCGCGGCGGCCGAGCCGGGGACGTGGACGGTGGCGAGCCCGCCGCCGTCCGCCGTCTCGGGCGCCGACGCGGTACGGCTGACCGGCGGCAAGGTGCTCATCGCGGGCGGCGCCGACGCCGCCGGGAAGGCCGTGGCGGCCGCCGCCGTGTACGACCCGATCGCCGGGACCTGGGCCGACGCGACCCCGCCGCTGAAGACGGCCCGGCGGCGGCACACGACGACGAAGCTCGCGGACGGACGGGTCGTGGCCGCGGGCGGGCTCGGCGCCGACGGCGTGCCGCTGGCCTCGTTCGAGGTGTTCGAGCCGGTCGCCGCCGTCTGGAGCACCCCCCAGACCAGCCTGAACACCGCCAGGTCAGGGCATTCCGCCACGGCGGCGGGCGACCGGCTCCTGGTAGCGGGCGGCACCCGAACGCGGGGCGCCGCGCTGGCGTCGGCCGAGCTGCTCGATCCCGGAACGCTGAAATGGACCGAGGTCACGCCGATGAACTGCGCCCGCAGCGGCCACCAGGCGGTGCCGATCGACGGCAAGGTGCTCGTCATCGGCGGCGCGCTGCCGACCGGCGAGGGCGAGCGCGCGCTCGCGTTCTGCGAGATCTACGACCCGGAAACCGGATCATGGACGCCGACCGGCAGCCTGCTCGTGCCGCGGAAGGGCCACCAGGCGACGCTGCTGGGCGACGGCCGGGTGCTCGTCACCGGAGGCGATGCGGTCCCGGCCGTTCCGTACCGCCCGGACAGCCTGGCCTCGGCCGAGCTGTACGACCCGGACGCCGGGACCTGGACCCGCGTCCCGGACATGCCGGGCGGAGGACGCAGCGGGCACCGCGGCGTCTGGACGCCCACCGGCGTGGTCGTGACCGGCGGCACCGGACGGCCACGTCCGACCACCGGTTACCGCAACGTCATCGTCTTCGACCCGTCCTCCGGCACCTGGACGACCACCGACCCCCTGGGCACGGGCCGCTGGGACTTCCCGGCCGTCGACCTCGCGGACGGCCGGGTGTTCGTGTCCGGCGGCCTGGCCCTGTCCGGAGCCGCCGCGCCCGGCCCCGATCCCACCGAACCGGCCGCCACCGCCGAGATCTACCTCCCCTGACGAATCCCCTGACGAATTCCCTGGCGAAGGGTGCAACGCGATGACCAGTGCCACACTGGCGGCCGCCGACGCGTGGTCGTCCGCCCCCGACTACGCCGCTTCGGTGAGCTGGCTCGGCCGGCACGACGCCGCCGTGGTGCTCAAGGACGGCAAGAAGGTGCTGGTCGCGGGCGGTGCCGATGCCGCGTCCGCCGCCGTCCGGCAGAGCGCGGTGTACGACCTGGAGCAGCACACGTGGGCGGCGCCCGTCCTGCTCGGCACGGCCAGGCAGCTCCACGCGCTGACCCTGCTGCCGAGCGGAAAGGTGCTGGTCACCGGCGGCAGGGGCGGCCCCGGCGCGCCCGCGCTCGCCACCGCCGAGCTGTACGACCCGGCCCAGGGCACGTGGACGGCGACCAAGCATCCGATGGCCGCCGGACGCTGGGGGCACAGCGCGGTCCTGCTGTCGAACGGCCAGGTCCTGGTCGCGGGCGGCAGCACCACCAGGCCGGGCGGCGCGGTGATGGCGGTCCGCTCGGCGGAGCTGTTCAACCCGGCCGACGAGACCTGGACCGCCGCCAAGGACATGACCGACGCCCGCACCGGGCACACCGCGGTCGTCCTCCAGGCCGGTAAGAAGGTGCTGGTCTGCGGCGGCAGCGTCCCGGTCGGGACCGGCGACGACCCCGCGCTGGCGTTCTGCGAGCTCTACGACACCGACGCCAAGACCTGGACGCCGACCGGCAGCCTGCGCCACCCGCGCAGCGCGCACACCGCGACGGCGCTGTCCGACACGACCGTGCTCGTCACGGGCGGCCGCGCGCCCGGGGCGCCCGGCGACGGCAGCTTCGACCCGTTCGCCCGCGCCACCGCCGAGATCTACAACCTGACACCGGGGACCTGGCAGGACACCGCGCCGATGCCCGCGGGCCGGGCGCTGCACCGCGCGGTCTCGCTGGGCTCGGGGAAGGTCCTGGTGGTCGGCGGCACCGACGACGTCCGCAACGAGGCCGGATTCCGCAGCGCCCTGGAGTACTCCGCGGGCACGTGGACGGCGGTGTCGGGCCTCGCCGAGGGCCGGTGGGGTTTCGCCGCCGCGGCGTCCGGGGCGAATGTGATCGTCGTGGGCGGCGTGGCCCGCACCGGGCTCGCCGCCGCCACCGGGCAGGGCACCGAGCTGACCAAGACGTCCGAGCGGCGGGGGAGCGGTTCGTGAGCGCGAACGCGTACTCCTTCCTGCCCTGGCTGCGGACGGGCCTGACGACACAGATCACCGAGCCCCCTGGAACCGCGCCCCGGGCCACGATCAACGTCGAGCTGAAGCTCACCGGAGACGCCCTCAAGGACGGCGACCAGCCGCCGAGCCGCCTGGTCGAACAGCCGCTCCAGCTCTACGGCCCCGGCGACGTCATCGGCGTTGACCCGCGGGCGATCTCGCGGGTCGAGCCGCTGCCGTACATCGCCACCTTCGAGCCCAACTTCCTGGCGCACATCGAGTTCTACGACGAGATCCTCCCGTGGCGGTACAGCCCGGCCGCGCCGGACGGCGGCACGAAACGGCTGGCGCCATGGCTCGCCCTGATCGTGCTGGCCGAGACGGAGTTCGAGGACGGCGCCGCGCCGGACCGGCCGCTGCCGTTCATCACCGTCACCGATCCGCGGGCGCTGCAGCCGCCCGGCGAGCTGGGGGCGTGGGCGCACGTCCACGTCAACGGCGAGCTCGACGACCCGCTGGCGGTCGACGATCCCGCCGGCATGGGCACGGCGCTCGCGAACCTCGGGCGCGTGCTGCGCGAGGCCCCGGACAGCGCGTGCTCCCGGGTGATCTGCCCGCGGCACCTGTCGCCCAAGACGTCCTACGACGCGTTCCTGGTGCCCGCGTTCGAGACCGGGCGGCGGGCCGGGCTCGGCATCGAGCCGGGCGCGATCGCGGCGATGACGCCGAGCTGGGGCGTGCCGCAGGAGGTGGCCACGGGCCAGCTGCCCTACTACCACCGCTGGTCGTTCACGACGGGCTCGGTGGGCGACTTCGAGTACCTCGTCCGGCTGCTGAAGCCGTTCGAGGCCAAGGAGCCGGTCGGCCGCCGCGACATGGACGCGCACCGCAGCCCCGGCTTCGGCCTGCCCGGCGTCACGACCCCGACCCGGCCGGACGGTGTGCTGCGGCTCGGCGGCGCGCTGCAGCTCCCCGACTCCGACGAGAACCCCGACGACTGGGAGAACTGGGACAACTTCTACAAGCTGCGCCCGCCGCCCGCGCCGCAGTATCCGAACCAGTGGCAGCAGGCGATGGCCGGGCTGATCAACCTGGCCGAGGCGTACCAGCGGCAGCCGGCGGCGACGGCGAACACCGCGCTCGCGGCGAACGTCTCCGGCCTGGCAGCGCAGACCGACCCGGTGATCACGCCGCCGCTGTACGGGCGCTGGCACGCGCTGACGCCGCAGCTGCTCATCGACGCCGAAGGCGACCCGGTCGGCGACGCCGTCCTCCGCAACTGGGTGCACCGGCTCAACCTGGATCCGCGTTTCCGGGTCGCCGCGCAGTTCGGGGCGCAGGTCGTCCAGGAGCGGCAGGAGGAGCTGATGGCCGCCGCCTGGAACCAGCTCGGCGAGGCCCGGCGGGCGAACGAGAAGATCCGGGCGGCGCAGCTCGCCCGCGAGGTCGGCAACCGCCTGCACGACAAGCACTTCGAACTCCCCGCCGCGCCGCCCGCCGTGGCCGATGCGCGCGCCGCGGCGGAGCCGCCGCCGCTGGCCTCGGCCAGGACGCTGACACTGACCGCGCCCGCACACGGCCGCGTGGTCGAACGCGCACCCGTCTCCCGCGGACCCGAGGCGCTCTCCCGCGCATCCGGGACGCTCACCGCCCTCCCGGACCCCGGCGAGCAGCTCGCGGTCGGGTTCAAGGTCGCGCGCAGCCGCGTCGCGGCGGCCCCGGTGTCGGCGGCGATGCGCCGGATCACCCGGCCGGGCTCGCGGCTGATGAAGGTGCTGGAGTTCCCGGAGGTCAGACCCGCCGAGACGCTCGTGTCGCGCATCGACGAGCTGGACGTCACGGCCGCGCCCGCCAAGGGCACCCCGCCCGCCGTCGTCACCCCCGCCGAGCTGGACGAACGGCTCCCGCCGAAGCCGCCGGGCCACCCGGTCGACGTGCTGCCCCCCAACCCGCTGTTCGAGCTGCGGGAGTACGGCGAGACCGCCACCACGCCGGTCGGGGACCACGACAGCGACGAGGCGGCGGCGTTCAAGCACGCGCTGCGGGAGCTCTACGCCGGATGGGACGCCGCCGCCGCGGGAGGCCACGTCGACGACCCGCCCAAACTGGGCGTGGTCGACGCGACCGCCGACATGATGACCGGCCTGCGCTCCGACAAGACCGTCCTGGACAACCTCCTCGCCTCGATGAACCTGCCGGCCCGGCTGCGGCCCCCCACCGGCGAGCTGTCCGAGCTGACCGAGGTGATGGCCTACCCGGTGTTCGACATGCCGATGTACGAGGACCTGCTGAAGATGTCGGTGGACACGTTCGTGCCCAACCTCGGGCTGATCCCGGCGAACTCGATCACGTTGCTGGAGAACAACCGCCGGTTCATCGAGTCCTATCTGGTCGGGCTCAACCACGAGATGGCGCGGGAGATGCTCTGGCGGGAGTTCCCGTCCGACTCGCGCGGGACCCCGTTCCGGCAGTTCTGGGATCCGCGGACGGCACTGCCCCGGCCGGGCGAGACGGCCGCCGAGCGGCGCGAGCGGCTGTACGACATCCCGCCGGTCCACAGGTGGAGCACCACCACCGGGCTGGGCGGGAACAGCCGCCGGAAGAACGACCTCGTGCTGGTGATCCGCGGCGAGCTGCTGAAGAAGTACCCGAACGCGGCGATCTACGCGCACAAGGCGGCGTGGCCCGTCCTGAAGGACCCGCCCGGGGCGCCCGACACCAGCGGCGAGCGCGAGCTCGCGAAGCTCCCGGCGAACCTGCCCCCGCCTCCCGAGCTGGTCAAACTGCCGGTCTACGAGGCCAGGGTGGAGCCCGACGTCCACCTGCTCGGCTTCGATCTCGACGCGGACGAGGCGCGCGGCGAGGGCGGCGACCTCGGCTGGTTCTTCGTGATCAAGGAGCGGCCGGGCGACCCGCGCTTCGGCGTCGACGAGGACCCGCCGGGCGAGCTGCCCCCGGTCGAGGTGTGGAACGACCTGTCCTGGGGCCGCGTCGACCCGCAGGACCGGCACGGCTTCATCCAGTTCGACGCCGACATCAAGGTCAAGCTCGCCGACGAGTTCAACGGCGACGAGGACGACCAGGAAAAAGCAGAACAGCGCCTGGACGACGTGAAGATCCTCGCGGGCTGGCAGTCCGACATCAGCTCGGCGGACGTCGCCTACATCCTCTTCCAAGCACCGGTTCTGGTGGCCGTACACGCACAGGAGATGCTGCCGGATGCCCGACCTCAGTCTTGACTTCCCGGTGCTGCTCGGCCCCGTCCGGGTGGAGACGCGCTTCACGCAGGACGAGCTGCTCGTCCGGGTCTTCCCCGACGAGTGGGCCATCGACAAGTTCGAGCCCCGCCCCACCCGGGCCGAGATCGCCGCCCTGGACGCCTACTGGACGGGCATCTGGGCGTCCGGCGGGTCGGCGGCGGGGGAGCGCGCCGCCTGGCAGGAGCTGGCCGGCCGCGTCCCCGCCGGGCGCGCGGGGTGGCTGCTACAGGGGCACCGCCCGGCCAACCCGGCCGATCGCCCGGCCGGGGTGCCGGCGGAGACGACCGTACTGGTGATCGTCAGCGCCGCACCGCTCGCCGCGAACGACCGCCAGCCCGCCGTCACGTACTGGACGGCCGTCTGGCGCGCGCACGGCGACCGCGCCAAGCTGCGCGACGCCGACATCGCGCTGCTCGCGTCCGTCGGGAAGACCCGGGCCGACGCGATCCGCGCCCGCCGTCCACACGGTGTGGACAACGCTGCGGTCACCAGCGGAAACAACGTCGTGGTCGCGTTCCTCGTGCTGCCCCCGCCGCCCGCGGACCAGATCGCGCCGCAGTCCTGGACCGTGGCCGCGAAGGCCACGCTGCTGCCCGACCGGTTCGTCGTCTTCGGGTACGTGAACGGCGCGCAGGTGTTCGCCAAGCCCGGCGGCCCGGTGCGGCCGGCGCTCGCGGTGAGCCCGGATCCGGGCGAGACGAAGGCGAACCAGCTCAAGATCGACGAGACCACGGGCGTGCTGACCGTGCCGCCCGCGCTGCGCTGGCTGACCGACTTCAACGAGGCGGTCAACGCCGGGATGGGAATCCGGATCCCCCTCGAAGCCGCGTTCCGGAACGGGGTCGACCGGCTCATCGTGCTGGGGTTGCGGGAGCAGGCCACGCCGGAGCAGTCCGCGACGGCGCTCGGCGGCCTGTTCACGCGCCAGCTCCGCAGCCCGTCCGGGTTCACCCTCCTGCCCCAGGGCACGCCGACGAACAACACCGAGCAGGCCCCCGCCGGCCAGGACGCCGAGACCGAGGCCGAGGCGGCGCTTGCCACGGCCGCCGGGTTCGCCGCCACCGCGGCGGACTGGACGACCAAGACCGACGGCGAGTGGTTCGCCGAGCTGCTCGGCCTCGACCCGGCGGTGCTGGCCGGGATGCCGAACGCCGAAGGCACCGACCGGCGCGACGCGCGGGCCGCGCACACCGCGCTCTGGCCCGCGACCTGGGGCCACTACCTGCATGCCCTGCTGAACGGCGTGCTCGGCGACGAGCAGATCGCGCAGACCAGGAGATTCTTCCTTGAGCACGTGTCCGGGCGCGGCCCGCTCTCCGCGGTGAAGATCGGCCGCCAGCCGTACGGCATCCTGCCGACGACCGTGTTCTCCCGGCTGGCCTGGCCGGACGCGGCGAGGCACCGCAGGGCGCTGAACGTCGTCCTCAAGGAGGCGGCGAAGGACTGGCAGGCCGCGCTGGCACACGTCAAGCACCTGAACGGCCCGGCCGAAGACCAGGCGGACGCCCCGCACCAGAAACTCCTGGACATCCTGGCTCTGCACCCGACGTCAGCGGAGTTCCACCACCGCTACGCGCAGAGCGTCGAGGACATCTTCAACCGGGAGAACCTGCGCGCGCTCGGCCCCCAGGTGCAGGGCGCGCTCGACCAGCTGGCCATGCCGCAGCCGATCCGCGCGCTGCTCGCCCGGTTCGGCCGCCCGACGAGCGACCCGGCGGCCGACCCCGACCTGCTGCGCCGGCTGTTCACCGACGTCCACCATCCGCTGCTGGCACCGCTGGTCGACGACCGGCCGCTGTCGGAGACCGAGCCGATCCGCGCCTACACCGCCGACCGCCGCAACTACCTGCGCTGGCTCGCCGACCACGCCCGCGACGACCTGGACAGGGTGCGCAAGGAGGAGGGCTTCCTCGACAACCTGCCGCCATCGGCCCTGCTGTACCTGCTGGCCCGGCACGCGGTGCTGCTCGGCTGGGCGGAGGCGGCGCGGCGGCTCGCGCTCGCCACCCCGGGTTCCGCGGTACCCGATCCGCGGGACGCGCCGTTCGTCCACATCAAGATCCCCAGGCCGGGCCGGCCGATCCCGAGCGAGAGCCGGTACCGCACGCTGTACTCGACGAACCCGCCGATGACCGGCAGCCAGACCACGCTGGTGCACGAACACCTCCGCACGGTCCTCGGCGCCCACCCGGCCACCACGGAACTGGACGAGCAGACCAAGGCGCTCGGCCTGCTGGCCGGGCTGCCCACGGCGCGGCTGGAGCGGGTGCTCGCCGAGCACATCGACTGCGCCACCTACCGGCTTGACGCGTGGCGGCTCGGCCTGGCGAACGAGCGCCTCGCCGAACTGCGCTACGGCCCTGACGGCACGGCCCCGGCGAAGCGGGGCGTCCATCTGGGCGCGTACGGCTGGCTGGAGAACATCACCCGGCGGGAGAGCGACGAGGTCGAGCACGTCACCCCGCCCGCCGACCTCGCGACCGTGTTCGGCACCGCCCCGATCCCGATCGACACGGACAACGGCGGCTACGTCCACGCGCCGTCGCCCGCCCACGCGCGGACGGCCGCCGTGCTCCGCGCCGGATATCTGGCCAACAGGACGCCGGACACGAGCGCGTTCGCCGTGAACCTGAGCTCCGAGCGCGTCCGGCTCGCCCTCACCATCCTGGACGGCATGCGCCAGGGCCAGTCACTGGCCGCCCTGCTCGGCTACCGCTTCGAACGCGGCCTGCACGACCGCAGGATCGGCCTCGATCGGTACATCGCCGACCTGCGGCTGAAGTTCCCGCTCCGCGCCAACAAGATCGACGAGACCGCCCCCGGACCGGACGATCCCGCGCCGCCCGAGCGCATCGAGGAAGTCGAGGCCCGCATCGTGATCGACGGGCTGGCGCTGCTCCGGCACGTGAACGCGCTGCCCGAGGCGGACCAGCACTACCCGTTCGGCTTCACGGACCTGCCACCCGCCGACGAGGGCGTGGTCGCGGACATCGGCAAGGAGATCGACGCGCTGCGCAACGTCCACGACGCGCTCGCGGATCTCGCCGTGGCCGAGGGCACCCACCAGGCGTTGCAAGGCCACCCGGAACGCGCTTCGGCGACCATGGACGCCTACGCCAAGGAGGGCGTCGCGCCCGAGCCGTCCATCGTGGAGACCCCGCGCAGCGGCACCACCCTGACGCACCGCTTCGGGCTCCAGCTCATGGCGGACCGTCCCCCCGGCCTCGGCACGCCCCGCGCCAGGGCCGAACCGGCGGTGAACGCCTGGCTGCCCGCGGTGCTGCCGAGCCCCACGGCCGTGGCCGCCCTGGTCACCTGGAAGGACCCGGACAGCGGAGCCCGGCGGCACCGCCTGGTCACCCAGCACGAGACCGGCCTGGAAGCGATCGACCTGCTCTGGGCCCTGCGCCCGGCGGACGAAGCGGCGATGACCGACCTGGACGACCGGATCCTCGGCGTCGTCATCGAGCAGTCGAAGCCGCGCCCGGACGTCGAGCTGACGATCGAGTACACCACCCGCATCTCCGACCAGGACGGCATCGGATTCGCCGGCAAGATCGGCTTCTTCGAGCTGTCACCGCTGGTCGCGGCGCTGCGCACGCTGCTGACGACCGCGCGTCCGCTGCGTCCGAGCGATCTGGCCCCGGCCGCCGGGAGCGCCCCGGTCGCGCGGGCCGCGGACGACGCCGTCACGCTGCCGCGGGAACGTCCGGCCAAGGTCCTTGAGGCCCTGACCGGCCTGCGGGACGACGTCGCCGAATACATCACCGACCTCGGGGAGCTGTACCCCGCGGGCGCGCCCCCGGCGCGCGCCGCGCTGATCAGCGGGATCGACACGTTCCTGGCCCGGTACGCGAAGCTGACCGCGGCGGCCGGCGGGTTCGGCCTGGTGCGCAGCAGCTGGGGCGAGGTGGCGCTGTGGCGGCGCGGCGTGTTCGCCGCCGTCCTGGCCGCCGTCGCCGAGGTGGCCGCGCGGATGACCCGCGCGCTCGGGGCCGCCGACGCGCTGCTCGCCCAGTACGACGCGCTGCCGCCGTCCGCCCCCGTGGAGGAGCGGTTCCGGATCCTGCAGCAGGCCGAGGGCCTGCTCACCACCAGGCCGGGCCCGCGCCCACCGGACGTGGACGACCTCCGGGACCGCGTGGACGACCTCCGCGACGACTTCGCCGAGCGCCTGGAGAAGCTGAACCGGATAGCCAAGACCACCAAAACGACCCTGAGCGGCCTGCTAGCCGAGGTAGCGGCCCACCTGCCGCTGACAGACGTAGACCCCGCCGGGCTAGACCTAACGCCCTACGAAGACCAGGTGATCGCTTTCGGCAGCGAACTCCTCACCCGCGCAGGCAAGCTGAAAGACGAGCTGTCCGCCCGCGGCGAGGCCGCGAACACCGCCCTCCAGACCTACGACAAGGCACTCCCCGGCCCGGACCGGGTACAGGCCGCCCTCGACGCGCTCAAAGCCATGCTCGGCGAGGACGTCCTGGCCGTGCCCCAGTTCACCCCGCCCAGCCAGCTCCTCCAGCAATGGAGCAAGGCCCGCAACGACAGCGACAGACTCGTCGCGCACCTCACCCCCGCACGGGACTTCCCCGTCGACGACTGGCTGCACGGCATGGCCCGCGTCAGAGAGAAGCCGCGGCTGTGGGAAAAGACCGTGACCCTCGCAGGCGGGCTCCTCGGGCCCGGCGGGCTCCTCGGAATCCTCGGCTGGAAGGAACCGGCGCTGTCGCCCGTCCAGCTGCCGTACGTCGCGGGTGACCACTGGCTCGCCATGGAATTCGCGAAGGACCCGAACCTGCCAGACCAGCTCGACGAGGACCGCCTCCTGTTCACCGCGCACTACACGTCCCCGCTGATCGGTGACCAGTGCGGGCTGGTGTTCGACGAATGGACCGAGGTGATCCCGGCCGAGCGCGAGACCACCGGCATCGCGATGCACTACGACGGCCCGGACGCCGAACCCCCGCAGGCGATGCTCCTCGTCGTCCCGCCGGTACGCGACCCCGCCGGGCACTGGACGCCCGGCGACCTCATCGACGCGATCGTCGAGACCTTCGACCTGGCGAAGACCCGCGCCGTCGAGCCGGAGCATCTCGGCGGCACGGCGTACGCGCACCTGCTCCCGGCCACGGTGATGTCCGCGACCCGGCGGCAGATCACCATCGGCACCGACCTGGCGATCGCCAACCTGCGCTGGAGGGCCGCCCATGAGTGAGCCGAACCCCGTCCCGCCGACGTTCGCCGCGGAACTGGCCGAACGCCGCCACCCGACCGTGGGCGTGTGGAACCGGCTGGAGGGCCGCCCCCGCACCGCCGACTTCGAGCGGGCGCTGCGCGTCGAGGTGCGCGACCCGCTGTGGATGCTGACCCGGCAGTGGCAGCTCGGCGAGTTCCGCGGCACGGACGCGGGATCGCCCGTCACCGCCACCTACTCGGTCAGCCCGTCGCGCCCCACCCGGTTCCGCCCGCACGGCGGCCCGCCCGAGGACCTGCCCACCGACCGGCCGCTGGAGACCATGGCCGAACGCCGCCTGCTTCCGTTCGCGTTCGGCGACGAGGAGATCGCCTTCGACCTGCGCGTGCTGATCGGCCACCGCTGGCTGAAGCTGCTCGGCAAGCACAACCTGCTCGGCCTGGACCTCTTCCGCTTCGAGCGGCAGTACATCGCCAAGTACCCCATCGCGCTGCCAGACCCCGAGCACCCCGCGGCGGAGGACACCGCCCGGCTCGCGCACCCCGAGGTCTGGGCGACGATGCAGACGATCGCCGGCCGCCGGCTGGACGGCTACCTGCTCTACCGGCACATCAAGGGCGGCGGGAACGCCGCCGACGGCATCAACGGCCTGCTGCACCGCACCACCCTCAACAACCTCGGCAAGCGCCTGGTCGCCTGGTTCGACGCGCTGATCGACCAGCCGACCGGCGTCACCGCCGAACGCCCCGACGGCGACGCCACCTGGGACCCGCGCCGCCTCGAACACCGCTTCTCCGTCTCCGCCTCGGTGCCCGGCGGCGGTGAGAAGGTCATCACCGCCCAGGAATACCCCGGCGGCGAACTGGACTGGCACGCCTTCTCCGTCGACCCCGGACCGCGCCTCGGCGGGACGAAGCCCCCGGAGAAGACCCTCAGCCGCACGGTCTTCCCGGCCCCGGTCCGCTTCTCGGGAATGCCGCTGCCGCGCTGGTGGGCGATCGAGGACGGCCGCACCAACTTCGCCGCCGTCCGTCCGGACAGCACCGACCTGGCGCGCCTGATCTTCCTGGAATTCGCGCTCGTGTTCAGCAACGACTGGTACCAGCTGCCCTGCGACCTGCCCGTGGGCACGATGAACAAGATCCGCGGCCTGGTGGTCACCGACGTCTTCGGGGAGAAACTCTGGCTCACCCCCGCCGGCGCCGGCGACGACGAGGACCAGCGGCGCTGGTCGATGTTCACCCTGGACACCATCGGCACCGCCCACGTCCCCGCGGACACCGACCTCCTGCTCCCGCCGAGCGTCCCGAAGGTGGCCGAGGGGCCCGCGCTGGAAGAGGTCCTCCTGATCCGCGACGAGAACGCCAACCTGGTCTGGGGCATCGAGCAGACCGTGCGGATGCCGACCGGCGAACCCCGCCGCGGCAGCGAGGCCGCGGCCGAGGCCCTGGCGTTCCGCCGGCGCCACGCACCGCCACCACCCGCCGACGACCCCCCACGCGCCCCGATCTCATATCAGGCGATGAACACAATCCCGGAACACTGGATCCCGTTCATCCCAGTGCGCGTGCCAGGCGACAACCGCGAAATCCAACTACAACGCGCCGCAATGCCGAGCGTCCTGGACGGCAAACCCGTTCCCGCTCGCACCACTCTCCTCCGCTATGGCTTCGACGCAGGAAAGCAGTACTTCGTCAACGAAGAGGAAGTCCCGCAAGCGGGCACCCGCCTCTCCGTAGCCTTCAACCGAACCCGCTGGCGAGACGGCCGCGTAGTCCTCTGGCTAAGCGCCCACCGCGGCACAGGCCGAGGCGAGGCCTCAAGCGGCCTACGCTTCGACACCCTCCTGAACACCCCAACAACGCCGCCACCAGCCCAACCCGAGTGACCATCCCAACAACCACTCACTCGGCAGTGTCGGCACCCATCCGGTGACGGCAAGGCGAACATCCATCCCTCCTGGTGATCGCCACGATGCCCTCCGTCTGCAGGAGCGGCGTGGGCTGGATGGAGCGTCGCGCCGAGCGTTGCCGGGGCGGGCGGTCAGGGGGTCGGCTCTGCGGTGAGGCGCAGTTCGATGTCCGCGCGTAGTGCCTTTTTGTCGATCTTTCCGACCTTTGTCGCCGCCAGTTCGTCCACGATCACCAGCCGTTCGGGCAGCTTGAATCGGGCGACCTCCGCCTTCTCCATCAGTGCGCGGATCTCCTCCAGCGTGACCGTCTCGCCCTGCCGGGGGACGACGTAGAGGCATACGCGCTCGCCGAGCCGGGGGTCCGGCATGGCCACCGCGGCGACCTGGCTCACCGAGGGGAGCTGGTAGACGAGGTTCTCGACCTCCTCGGCGGAGATCTTCTCCCCGCCCCGGTTGATCATGTCCTTGTCGCGGCCCTCCACCACCAGGTTGCCCTGGGGAGTGCGCCGGCAGATGTCGCCGGAGCGGTACCAGCCGTCGGCGGTGAAGGCGCGGGCGTTCTGCTCCGCGGCCCGGTAGTAGCCGCGCGGGGTGTAGGGGCCGCGGGTGAGCAGCAGGCCGGGCTGCCCCTCGGGTACGTCCCGGTCCAGCTCGTCGACGATCCGGATCTCGTCGGCGGGGCACATCGGCCGGCCTTGGGTGGTGCACACGACGGTCTCCGGATCGTCGAGCCGGGTGACGTTCAGTAGCCCTTCGGCCATCCCGAACACCTGCTGCAGCGACGCCCCGAGCACGGGCCGCACCTTGTACGCCAGCTCGTCGGCCAGCCGGGCGCCGCCGACCTGGAGGACGCGGAGGCCGCGCAGCCGATCCGCACCGTGCTCCGCGGCGTACTCCAGCCACCGGCCGGCGATGGCGGGGACGACGGCGGTGTGAGTGACGCCCTCTGTGGCGATGGTGGCGAAGGCGCGCTCGGGCTCCGGGGACGGCAGGATGACGACCCGGCCGCCGGCGAGGAGCGTGCCCAGGATGCCAGGGCAGGCGAGCGGGAAGTTGTGCCCGGCGGGCAGGCTGACGAGGTAGGCGCTGTCCGGCGCGATCCCGGCGAGTTCGGCGCTGGCCCGGGCGTTGTAGGCGTAGTCGTCGTGGGTCCGGGCGATCAGTTTGGGAAGCCCTGTCGTGCCTCCGGAGAGCAGGAATACGGCAACGTCTCCGGGCGAGGGCGCGGCCGCGTCGAGGTGGCGGCGGTCGGCCTCGGCGTCCGTGGCCGGCGCGCACAGTGCGCGCAGGTCGACGCTGCCGTTCTGGACGTCCTCCCCGGCGACCAGGACGTGCCAGTCCGCCCCGGTGGCGGCGCGCACCTCCGGCGCCAGCTGGTGGCCGAGAGGCTGGTGGTCGAAGCCGCGCATCCGGTCCGGGACGGCGATCGCGACCGCCTCGGCGTGGACCGCCAGGTGGCCGAGCTCGGTGCGGCGGTGCGCGGGGAGCGCCATCACCGGCACGATCCCCGCGCGCAGGCAGGCCAGGGTGAGGACGACGAACTCCCAGGAGTTGCCGAGCTGCACGACGATCCGGTCGCCCGCGGTGATCCCGAGGTCCAGCAGGCGCACGGCGGTGGCGTCGGCGCGCTCGGCCAGTTCCGCGTGCGTGAGCCGGAGCCCGGCCCCGCCGAGCGCAACCGGGTCGACGAGGGCCGGCGCGCCGGGGGTCCGGTCGGCGACCTCGCGGAGCAGCGTGCCGATCGGGATTCCGGCCCAGTAGCCCTCGGCGACGTAGCGTTCGCGGTCCTCGTCCGGCCAGGGCACGGTGTTCTCAGCGAGCGGGGTGGGCATCGTCGGCCTTCCTGGTGAGGATGACGGCGTCGAGCGGCTTTACCGGCGCGGGCCTGCCCGGTTCGGCGAGCGCGGGGTGCGGGGCACTGGTCATCTCAGTACCCCTACGAGGTCGGCGCGGCCGGAGAGTACGGTGGTCAGCGCCCGATCCCGGTCGGGTTCCGGCTCTATGTACAGGGCCGGGAGCCCGTTCCGCAGCCTGGCTCGCTCGCAGAGCAGGGTGCGGGTCAGCGGGGTGCCTCCGCGTACGGCGACCAGCACTGGGTCGCTGTGACCGGGGAGCCGGTTGAGTCCGTCGAGCTGGTCGAACAGCGTGGGCAGGTCTGCTTCGGTGTCCGGTGCGTCGAGGAGGGCGCCCCACGCGCCGGGCGCCGGGTGCGCGGACAGCGTCAGGTCGCCCATGCCCCGTACCGCGGCCGGGGTGCCGTCCGCGGCGGTCGTGACGTCCACGAGGCGGGCGGGCGCGGACCAGCGGGGCGTCTCGAAGGGCGTGTCCAGCGGCTCCGTGCCGTACTCCCCGCGCCATCTGCGGTGGGCCGCCTCGACGTAGTCCGGTGCGCGGCGCGCAAGGCGGCCGTCGGTGATGCTGCGGGTGAGGAAGTGGTAGGCGAACTGCCACGGTTCGAGCGCGTCGTAGTAGCGCGCGAAGTTCTCCCACCAGGCGAGGCTCGGCCGCGCCGAGTCCTGGATACCGCGGACCGAGGGCTGGGCCGCCCCTTCGTAGGCGCTCAGGGCGGCGGCCAGATCGCCGGGGTGATCGGTCAGGGCTCGGGTGAGTGAGACGGCGTCCTCCATCGCCATCTTGGTGCCCGATCCCACGGAGAAGTGCGCCGTGTGCGCGGCGTCGCCGACCAGCACGACGGGGCGCGGGACCAGGGTGTGCCAGTGGCGGGTACGGCGGGTGCGGAAGCCGGCCCAGCGAGAGTTGTTGGTCAGCAGCCTGGCGCCGTTGATCTGGTCGGCGAACAACTCCTCCAGGTACTCCTTCGAGCGCATGTCGCTCGGGCCGGGAGGGCTGGTCACGTCGAACTCGTCGAGGCCGGCGCGCCGCCAGGACGCCTCGTCGGTCTCGACGATGAACGTCGACACGGTGTCGGAGATCGGATAGCCGTGCACCGCGAAGACGCCGTCCGGGCTCCTTTCGTGGACGAACGTGAGCCCGTCGAAGAGATGGTCGGTGCCGAACCAGATGAACTTGGCGGTGGCCGTCTCCACCGCCGTGCCCAGGCCGGGGCCGAGCGCGTCGCGGATCTTCGACCCGGCCCCGTCCGCGGCGACGACGAGGTCGTAGCCGTGCAGGTCGTCGAGCGTCACCTCGGTGGAGAACCGCAGGTCGGCTCCGACGTCGCGGGCACGCTCCTGGAGCAGCAGGAGCAGTGTCCGCCGCGCGACCGCGGCCATCCCGTTGCCGCCGCAGCGGATGCGCTCGCCCTTGAGGCGGACCTCGATGTCGTCCCAGTGCCGGCCGTGCTCGGCCAGCGCGCGGCGCAGCACGGGATCGGCGGCGTGGATCGCCGCCAGGGTGCGGTCGGAGAAGACGACGCCGAAGCCGAAGGTGTCATCGGCGCGGTTGCGCTCGAACACGCTGACCTCGACCGACGGGTCCGCCAGCCTGATCAGGGCGGCGAAGAACAGCCCGCCGGGCCCGCCGCCCGCCACTGCGATACGCATGAATCACTGCTCCTCGATCAGGCACCGCGGGGATGGACGCGGTGCACGGAGACGTCCGGGTCCGGCGGCTCGCGCGAGGTCGCGCCGGACCGGGCGTCGTCTTAGCCGGAGGCTCCGAGCGGCTCGGGCGGCGCCGCCGCCACGGCCTGGCCGGCCCAGCCGTCCTGTTCGGCGCGGTCGGCCTGGCCCAGGATCTGCTCGAAGACCGAGCACAGCACGGCGGCCGGATCCGCGGGCATCGAAGCCGCCCGCCAGGCCACCATGTGATCGGGACGGACCAGAACCGCGCCGTCCTCCTCGACCTCCGACATGGTGCGGTAGTCGCCGTAACTGTCCTCGTAGTCGCAGCCGCGACCGATGGAGCGCACCCGGATGGGCACCCCGAAGCGCTCGGCGACGCGATCCGCCGCCTCCCGCCAGGCCGCTCCATTGATCTCGATCAGCAAGGTGAACTCGCCCCTGCCGCAGAGATCGAACGTGGACACCCGGTGCTGGTCCCGCGTCAGCCACACGTGCGGCAGATGACGTCCAGGACGGGTGGTCGCGAAGTAGTAGACCTCCTCGTCGCGCGGCGCCTCCGGCTCCGGGGTGCCGTCAGGTACGACGGCGGCGGAACGGTAATGCTGGTTGGTCTCGACCCCGTGCGTGTTGAAGCACATGAGCGTGCCCTGCAGTGCGGCGTCGAACACGCGGCGGCGCTCGGTCCCCGCGGGCGTCGGCTCCGCGAGGGCCGTGATCGCCTTGCTCATCGTCTGCTCGTCCGGCGCGGTCGGCAGCTCGAGCGCGGCGAAGATCGGCGGCATGAGCCCGTTGCTCCTGGTGGCCCGATCGACGATCTGCCGGCCGACCGGCACCCGCTCGTCGCGATAGGTGTCGAGCAGCGTCGGCGCCGCCTGGCCGCGCAGGACCAGCATCAGCTTCCAGCACAGGTTGTAGCTGTCCTGCATGGACGTGTTGGAGCCGAGGCCGTTCATCGGCGAGTGGCGGTGCACGGCGTCGCCGACGCACATCACCCGGCCCTTCATATTGTCCGTCGCGTACATGTGGTTGACGGCCCAGGTGGACATCGAGTCGACCTTCACCGGGACACTGTCGTCGCCGATCAGCTGGTGGGCGATCCGGATGCCGTCCTGTTCGGTGAGCGACGGCTTTCCCGCGCTCACGTCGTAGCCCCACACGCCGATCCACCGCGTCCACGGGCGCACCATCCGCAGGACGCCGATCCCGTTCCCGTCATGCCCGACGCCCGGCTGGACGAGCCAGTACATGTCGCCCGGCCGGTGCTCGACGAAACGCGTGAGGTCCGCCTCGAACACGACGTTGATCGAGCCGCCGAGCCCCATCTCCCCTTCGAGCGGCAGGCCGAGCCGCTCGGCGACGATCGAGTTGCCGCCGTCCGCGCCGATCATGTACTGGCAGCGGATGTCGTACTCCGCGCCGGTCACCCGGTCCTTCACCCGGGCGGTCACGCCGTCCGCGTCCTGCGCGAACGTCAGCAACTCGGTGTTGAAGCGCACCACCGATCCGCGCGAGGCGGCCGTGTTGACCAGGATGGGCTCCATGAGGTGCTGCGGCATGTCGCACACCGAGCAGGGACTGGCGAGGTCGTGTTCGGCTTTGAAGTGCGGATGGGTGTACCAGGTGCGCAGCCGCCCGAGCTCGGGCCCGGCGAGGCTGGTCGCGTAGACGTGCTCGCCCATCAGGTGCTGCGGCGTCGCGTGCTTGAGCAGTTCCTCTTCGATGCCGAGATCCCGGAGCACCTCGACGCCCCGCTGGTTGGTGATGTGGGCCCGGGGCGAATTCGAGACTCCGGCATGCTTGTTGAGCAGCACGTTCTTGATGCCGTACGTCGAGAGCAGGGCGGCGGCCGTGGCGCCGGCCGGTCCGGCGCCGACGACGAGGACTTCCGTTTCCAGAACCCCGCTGAGAGTTTCCATGTGTCGTTGCTCCTAGAGATAGGGGAGTCGCCGCGCCCTGAACGCGGCTATCGCGGCCCGAGCCGGCGTTGGGAAGGCCGGGCGGGAAGGGAGCGGGAAGCGCCGCGTCGGCGCGGGCCGGTCAACACCGTCCCTCGGCGACGCGTCTCGCGGGTGGACGGGTGGACGGGTTGGACGGGTGGCAGGGTGTGGCTCGGCGGAGCCGGCCCGGCGGGGGCGGCCCGGCGAAGCCGGGGGCTCAGTGCCGATGTCCCCAGAGGTCGGGGCCGGGGATCTCGGTGACCTCCCAGGTCGCGTCGTCGATGAGGACGCCGCCGCTGCCGAACTCGGTGTGCACCCCGACAGGGGACTCGGCGTAGAACGAGAACACCTTGTCGTTGGTGTGCCTGCCGAGCGTCATCGTGATCGGTACGTTGCGGTCGAGCGCGAGGTCGTAGGTGTGCCCGACCTGGTCCATGTCGGGGACCTCGAGCATGAAATGGTGCAGGAACGGATGGTCGACGCCGAAGAACGGACCGTCCACGAAGGCGATGCTGTGGTGCCGCGGATTCGTGTGCAGGAACGACGCGTGGAAGGGCGCCCGCATCGTGTCGCTGATCTTGAAGCCCAGCACGTCGGTGTAGAACCGCTGCTGAGCGGCCACGTCCGGGCTGGCGAGGACGACGTGCCCGAGGCCGAGATCGCCGGTGACGAACCTTTCGACGTCGCGGGCGGAGGTGAACTCGCCGTCGCCCGCCGCGGCCCCGTGGTAGAGCTCGACCCGGTTGCCGGCCGGATCGAGGAAGTGCGCCATCCCCGCCACGCGCCGGATCTCCAGCTCGCGCTGCGTCGCGGGCACGGCCTCGATGCCCCGGTCGCTGAGCTCGTCCATCGCGGCGCTCAGCGAGGAGGCGTCGGCGAGCTCCCAGCCGTAGTAGGCGCCGCCGTCGTGCTCCGCCGCCTCGACCGAGACGCGGTGGTGCCGATCATCGATGCGGAAGTGCGTGACACCGTCTTCTCCCGGCACGCGCTGCATTCCGAGGATGCTCGTGGCGTACTCGGCGAAAGCGTCCGGTTCGCGCGCGGAGAGTCCCAGGTATCCGAGCTGCTTGATGTCCATTGTCTGGCTCCAACCTGACTGTTCGGATGGGAGATCGGCCGAGGCCGTCAGTACGAGTCGGTGAGGAAGTCGCGGAGCAGGGCCGCGTAGCCACGCGCGCGCTCGATCTGCACCCAGTGGCCGCAGTGATCGAAGATGTGCAGTTGCGCGTTGGGCAGGTGCCTCTGCAGGTAAACGCTGGATTCGGGGAGCACGAACCGGTCCTCGCGGCCGTGGACGATGAGGAACGGGTGGGGCATCCGCCGCAGCGCGGACGGAGGGACGGCCATCTCCGTCGGCGGGGAGGAGAAGAAGCATTCGTAGGAGCGGCGGACCTCCGGCCGCATGACCTCCCGGTAGCGCTGCTCCACGATCGCCGTGAGCGATTCGCCCAGCGCCGTCTCGTCATGGACGAACCACTTGGTGAGGTTCTCCAGGGAGCTGATCGACGGATCCTTGTAGAAGGAGACCATCCGGATCACTTCGGGAGTCGGGTGCGACTCCCCGCCCGCGCTGCCCATCAGGGAGACCCGCACGAAGCGCTCCGGCGCGGTCATCGTGAGGTGCATGGCGAGGGCGCCGCCCATGGAGTTGCCGACAAGATGTGCCTTGTCGATGCCCAGGGCGTCCATCATGGCCAGCACCTGATCCACCCGCATGCGCATCCATCCGGTGAGGCTGCGCGGCATGTCCTCCGGATGGTCGGTGCGACCGTAGCCGACCAGGTCCGGCGCCAGAACCCGGTAGTCGCCGGCTAGCTCCGGGATGAAACCGCGCCAGTTCGACGAGGCGTTGGCCCCCGGACCACCGCCGTGGAGAAGAATCACGGTCTCGGGATGCGCGCGCTCGCCGCCGCCGCCGTCCAGGAGGAGCGTGGAATAGCCATTCGTTTCGACGGTGCGTTCGGCGATCTCGGTCACTTGAATCGGTTCCTTTCATCGCGTTTCCGGTAGCGCCAAACGCGTCTCATGGAATGCCGGAGACACGGGCAGGCGACATCGTGTACCGCGACGTATCGGTATTCGTCCCGGCGCCACCTGAGCTACCGGCTTTGCGGGTCAGGGACCGGGCAGTCTTTTCCCGGCCGCCACTCGCACGGGCTGCGAGCACGGCGGCCATCACCTTTTACCTCACACATTGCTAACTTTGTGTGATGGTATTCACCCTAGCCAGGCGGCAGGCGCATGTGCTTCATACGTTCTGTCGCGATTTGTCGGCCGCGACCCGACGCCGTGTCGCGTCGGCCGCGTCGGAGAGAGGAACGATCCGATGAGCCTTGACGACACCGTCCAGGACGTGGCCGACCGGCTGGGCGTCCCGCTCGTCGTCCTGGACCTCGACCTGAAGGTGGCGGCGTACAGCATCCACGACACCGGTCCACGGCGGGCCCGGCTCGCCGGGCTGCTCGCGGAATCCGCGACGCCGCTGACCGAGTCCCTGGTGAAGGAGCACCGGCTGCGCACCGCCGCGCACCCGGTGCGAATACTTCCGGACGCAGAATCCGCGCCCTTGGTGGTCCTGCCGCTGCGCCACGAGAACCGGCTGCTCGGCTACATCTACTATTTGGACGACCGGGACGACCGGGCCGACCGGGAAACGTCGGACGCCGACGACATGCGCCTTCTGGAATCCGCGGGCCCGGAACTCGGAATGCTGTTGGCATTGCGCCTGTCCGATCTAAGGCGAGGCGCGGGACGCTCAACAGAACTGCTGTCGGCATTGCTGGGTGATTCGGCGACGGCACGCGGAGAATCAGCGCAGGCCCTGTTGCGTGAGGGGCTGATCGAAGACGTCGAGCACTACTCGGTTCTGCTGTACCGGACTCCGGACCCACATCCGAGATCGCTCACCCGGCTGGCGGTCGAGGCGACTCTGGAATTCACCACCCGATCGACGACAGTGAAGATCGTGGGCGGCGTCCTGGGCGGTGATGGAGTCGTGCTGTTCCCGCGTCCGGTCAACCGGGCGAGGCTGGACCGGGTTCTCGCGAGACCCGGCTTGGAACCGGTCTCAGCCGGAGTGGGAAGCGCGAAATCCGCACTGCCGGATGCGGTCGACTCCTACCGGGAGGCACAGATCGCATACCGTGCGTCAGCCGCGGATCCGCGACGCTACGGCAGGCGCGTCTTCTGGGAGGACCTGGGGCTCGATCGCCTCCTCCTCGAACTGCCCTTTGACCGGTTGACGCCAGACCAGTTGCCTGTCGGAGTGCAACGCCTGCTGGCCTCCCCACAGGGCGTCGAACTTGCCGACACCCTGGAGGGTTACCTCGACAGCGGCGGTGAGATCCAGCGGACGGCCCGGCGGCTGAACATCCACCGCAGCACGCTGTACCACCGGCTGGACCGGATCCGCGAGATAACCGGCTGCGACATCGCCGACGGCTCGACCCGGCTGGACCTGCACGCGGGCCTACGAATAGCCCGCCTGGCCGGCCTCTGGCCGCGCGAATAGCGCCAAGACCCCATGCCCCGCGCCACGACTCGTGACCGTCGGTGTCGCCCGGTTATCCAGTGGATCATGCCCTTTCGCCGTGGGATGCTCGCGGCGTGAAATATCCCATGGCGCCGTGGTCGCTGACCTGGGACGAGGTCGATCCGCGCCGACATCCCTTCGACGCGGGCTCCCGCGCAGATGATCGAGGCCCTCGGTCCGCTGAAGGCGTACACGCCCGACACCGTCACCGACCCTAAGAAGCTGCTCGACGAGTTCGCCGCGATCCGCGCCGACGGCTACGCCGTCAACGAGGGCCAGATGAACGTCGGGGTGCGGGCGCTGGCCGTCCCCGTCAAGGGCCCGGGCGGGGAGACGGTGGCGGGACTGTGCATCGAGGCCCCGGCGGTCCGGCTCGGCGACGACCGGATCGACGACCTGATCACGCGCATGCAGCTCGCCGCCGAACGCATCGCCAAGGTCGCGACGTTCGACGGCCCCGCGTGACACACCCCGCGACGAGCTCGCCCGTCACGGGCTCGTCTCCCCGTCCCGCCTCGCCATTCCCATGGAGCCGGACAACCTCCGATTGAACGCTGTGCCCGCGGGGGAGGCGGTTCCTGGATG
Organism: Actinomadura sp. 3N508; assembly: GCF_044326375.1. NCBI lineage: Bacteria > Bacillati > Actinomycetota > Actinomycetes > Streptosporangiales > Thermomonosporaceae > Actinomadura > Actinomadura sp. 3N508. Next base: position 717,288 of record NZ_JBIRAX010000002.1, on the reverse strand, counting down.
CCGGCGACTTCTGTAGCAGTGCCATAGAGGCTTGCGGAGAACGCGGTCGAAAGCAGTGTTGATGGGTTACGCTCCGCCTCGCGGGGCTGTGTCCTGTCTCAGGGGCCTTTGGGCCCTTGTTGGTGACTGTGTAAGGGGGATCCGGTGTCCGGTCGCGAGCAGGTTCCGGTGTATTTGGCGGATGCGGAGCCGCATTTGCCTGAGCCTTTCCGGGCGGCGGCGGATCTGCGGGCTCGTGTCGTCCTGCATATGCTTTTCGGTGAGACGCTGGTTCTGGGGGATTCGCAGAGCCTGAACAATCCCTATCTGCGGGAGCTGTTCATGGTGGGGCCGGAGCGCCCGCATGACCTGGCGGTCCTGTTACAGAAAGGGTATTTGCGGTTGGCGCGGCGCGCGTCTGCGCCGTCCTTCCGCGCGGTTCGTGACGAGCAGGCCGTTCGCGGGGTGGAGAACGTGCCTTCGCCCGAGTACGCCGAGTGGCTGGATGAGGTGACCGCCGGGCACCTGGTCGTCTACGACGGGGCCGAGGTGGCGTCTCGTTTCCGGTCCGGGCTGCGGAGTCAGCTGGCGGGAGCGGTGACGCGTGCGACGGGACGGTACCGGGAGGTGCTGGAGGACGCGCGGGTGTGGGTCGAAGGGCAGGAGCAGCTCTTCTACAAGGCGATCAGGGACTGGAAGGACGAATATCCGGATCGGTCAGGGGACGCGCTGACGGCTCTGGGGGTACTGGAGTCGTGCACGAGCCTGGCCTACCGTTCGGCGCTGCCGGCCGCGCTCGGGTCGGCGATGGCCGACCGCAGCAGCGTCCTGCGGGTGTCGGCGCAGGGCCGCGGCAGCCGCGGGGAGGTGCGTCTGCCGCCGACGATCCTCAGGGCGGGCGCGCTCAGCCGGGTGCACGCGGACGTGCTGGTCGCGGCGCTTGCGTCACCGGCGCGCGGCGCGGCGCTGGCGGCGATGGCGCGTATCCGGGACGGTGAGCACGTTGGCGGCGAGCTGCTGGACGGCTTGGCCGAGTTCGTGGAAACGTTCCATCGCAGTGCGCTGGAGAGCTTCGGGGGCGCGGACGCCAAGGCGCTGAACGTGCTGCGCTGGCATGAGGCTCAGCTGCGCTGCCGGCACATCGTGGGCGAGGACGGCTCCGAGGCGGCGGCTCTGGACGTCGTGTCCGCCGAGGGGGAGCCCGTTCCGGGGTTCTGCGAGCTGTTCAGCCAGGCCAGCCCCATCGCGACGGACCAGCCGCCGGTGCCGCGCGATGACATCGAGGACGCGATGTCGCGGGCCATCGTCCGCACACCGGCGGCGGTCTAGGCGAGCAGCACGATCGCGAGCGCGGCGAGCGTGATGCCGCAGGTGATCCGGCCTTCGCCGACGTGGCGGGCGATGTCGGCGCCTGACAGCCACCAAGGCGCGCCCACGGATTCCATGGCCTCCGGGCTCAGCGCGCACTCGGCGCCGGCGGGGACGTCCACGCGCACCACGTCCACCGGCGACTCGATCAGGCCGGTCTCGGCGTGCAGGCGTCCCACGACCACGGCTTCCGAACCCGCCAGCCCGGCCTCTTCGCGAAGCTCGCGCAGCGCGGCCGTGGTGGCGGCCTCGTCCGGTTCGCGTGCTCCGCGAGGGAATTCCAGCGACACCCTGCCGATCGGGTAGCGGAACATGGGCACCAGGGCGAACCGCCCGTCGCGGTGCGGTACGGCGACCACCCCGTCGTCGCGCCACTGCCAGCGAAGGTAGCGTCCGCGCCGCCCGTGCGGTGATACCACTTCGTCGTTGTAGAGCCGGCCGAAGGCGTTGCGGAAGACCTCGACCGCCCGGGTCCGCTCGATCGGGGCCGGGGGGTCGGCCGGTGTGGCGCTGATCGCTTCGCCCTCTCAGGTGTCCGGGAGTGCCGCGTGCATGTCCGACTCATTGGACCACTCCGCACGGTCCTTGGTGAACTCCGGAAGGCGCGCGGCCCACTGCTGGAGGAAGGAGAGCGCCTGCCGCTGTTTGTGCCGGAGGTCTCGGCGGTCGTGGACGAACGACCGCCGGCGCCGGGCCACCTCGCTCATCATGAGGTAGGCGGAGCGGAGGGCGCCGTCGTCGTGCAGGCTGAGCAGGACGGCGTTGATCTGCATGGCGTCCAGCATGTCGAGCAGGTGGCGGCCCGGGTTCTGGACGGCGAGGTCGCGGTAGACGTCCACCGCGCGGCGGGAGGAGGCAAGCGCCTCGGCGAGGTCGCCTTGTGCGGGTTGCGCCAGCGCGAGGTTGTGCAGGGCTTTGGCGATGCCGTCCTCCTGGCGGGGGCTTGGCATGATCTGCTCGTAGAGCCGCACGGCGCTGGCCGCGGCGATGACGGCCTCGGCGGGACGGTCGCGGCGATTCAGCAGGATCGCCTGGTTGTTGAGGATGGCGGCGAGGTCGATGCGGTGGTCGCCCGGCTGCTCGGGGTCGTCGATGAGTTCACGGTAGATCCGCTCGGCGCTGAGGTTGTGCCGCAGCGATCCGCCGGCGTCGTCACGTGCTCCCAGCAGGAGACTGAGGTTGTTCAAGGCGGCGGCGTGCGCGGCCCGGTGCGCGCCGTCCCCGCCGCGGGCCAGGTCCTCGCAGATGGCGGCGGCCTCGGCGGCGGCGCTCAGGCCCTCCTCGTACCGTCCGGTCTCGCCGAACCGGAAGGCGGCGTGGGTCAGCAGATGGACGCGGCGGAGCCGGGCGGGGGTGCCGTCCGCGTCGCCGAGGTCCTCCAGCAGCCGGCGGTAGATCACGGCCGCCGGTGCGGACAGCGCCGTGTGGTAGCGGGGAAGACGCGGTTCGGTGGCGTGCAGGACCGCCGGTTCGCACTCGCGGGCCAGGTCCGTCATGAGCGGGGCCATCGGTTCGGCGTGCGGCAGCACGCCGCAGATCCCCGCGAGGGAGGGCAGCAGCGCCGCGGGATTCCGGCGCAGCAACCGGTCCAGGGCGGCGTCCAGGACCGGATAGGCGTCGTCATCGACGATCCGGCCCGTCGTCGTGCAGCCGCGGGCCCGGGCCAGCACTTGGAGGCCGGCGTCGAAGGCGTGCCGGCCGCCCTCCGCCACAGCGATCAGATAGCCGGCCGCGGAGGGGGCGTCGGCCAGCGCGCGGAAGACCGTGCGGACGAGCACCTCGGTGATCCGGTCCGGCTCGACCGGGGCGAGGGTGCCGTCCCGGCGGCCGTACAGCTCACGCAGCGTTCTCCACACTGGTTCCGGGTCGAGGGCCGGCGCCGCGGGGAGCGCATCGAGCACCCGGCGCAGGACCGCGGTCGTGTCCCGCTCACCCAGCCCCGGCACCAGCGTCGGCACGAGCAGCAGAGCCTCCGGGAGGATCTGCTCCGCCAGGTCCGGTGCACCCCGGCGGGCGAGCCCTCTCCGCCACGCCTGGGCCTCGTGCCGGAGAATCCGCACCAGCGGATCGTTCCAGTGGTCCCAGCTGTCACCCTGCCGGAGCGTCAGTGCGGCGTCGAGCGCGAGCGCGTGGACGGCGAGCACGGACCGGTGCCCGCGCGCGGCAACGCGAAGGGAGGCGGGCGGCTCGCCCCCGGGACCGCCGAGCTGTTCGGAGAAGACACGGAAAGCGTCCTCGGCGAGGTCGGCCGCCGGGATGCTGTCGGTCAGATGCGGCAGCGCGACGGCGCGGGACCGGTACAGCGCCCAGTCGCCCGCAGCGCCCAACTCGGCGGGCAGTGCCTCCCACCAGGGCCGGTGCGACCGGGCGAGAAGAAGGACACGGATCGGCGCGTCCGGCTCGACATATCGGGCGAGGTGATCGAGCAGCGCACCGAGCGAGGCCAGGCGGTCCTGCGCGTAGTCCAGGACCAGCAGGACGGGAAACCCCGCGTCGAGTCCATCGACGATCTTCTCCGCGTGGGCGGCCAGATCCCCGCCGGCGAGGAACCCGGCGAGCCAGCCGTGTTCGCGCCGGTCAGCGCAGAGCCGGGCCGCGAGCCGCGTCTTGCCCGCGCCTCCCGGCGCGTGCACCAGCCGAACGATGCCCTGGACGTCGCCGCGGCCCTCACACCATTCGACGAGATCGGCGAGTTCCGCGCGGTGCACGAACGGGATCGTCTCCTGAGCGGCGACGAGCAGCGAGGCGGGCGTGCGGGCGCGGCCTCTGAAATCCCGGCCGAAGATCTCCTCCTGCCGCCGCGCGCGCTCACGGGCCAGGTCGAACCACGTTCCCCCAGGCCGATGCTCGGGCAGCCGGGCGGCCAGTCCGGCAAAAACGGCCGGCAGGACGGGCGCCGGGACGATCCACCCGCCCTGGACTTCATCCCAGTCGCGGGACGCCTTGACAACGCCGCAGACCCGGCCGGTCACCTCATCGAGCACCAGGCTGCCGCTGAACCCGGGAACCACCCTGTCCCCGAGCACGCGGACGAACCCGCCGCCCACCCCGGCGACGGTGAGGCGGAGCGTGTCGGGCGCGACGCCGGGCTCGGGGGTGTGGTCGCTGTAGCCGTACGCGACGACCGTCGCGCCCTCCCGCGGGGGCTCGTCCGCGAGCCACACCCCCTCAAGGCCGTCCTCGACGGGGTCCTTGAGCGCGAGCAACGCCAGGTCGGGATAGGCGTGGTAGTCGCCATCGCCCGGATCGGCGGGAAACAGTGAGACTAGCTCCGCGGGAAAACACGTGCCGTCTCGCAAGATGTGGAGCGGGCCCCGGTACGCCACAACATGAGCGCAGGTGACGACGGTGTCCGCGGTGACCAGGAAGCCTCCGCCGACGAACCCGTCGCCGTCGAACAAGGCGACCGCATGACGGCGCGCCAGGTCAGCCAACCCGCGCAGCATCCGTGCCGGTCTCCTTGTCCCAGGTCATCCGGATGAGCAGCGAGGACTCGCCGCTCGCCTCGGCGAGGACACCGAACAGCTTCCCCGTCTTCACCGCGAGCTTGAGCCCGAACTCGACCTCAAGGGTGTCGGGCTGTTCCGGAAGGGACGCGCGGACGGTTTCGAGCGCCCACTGGCCCACTCCACTCAAGGCCGTGGCGGCCTCGTCCAGCGAGAACCGCCTGAGACCGCCACCGACATCCCCGCCAGCGCTCCCAGAGGCTTCGGCTAACACCACCGTTCCGTCGGGCAGTACCACTTCCAGCAACTGGGAACGCTTGTCTGCCATAAATACTCCACCGCCTGTGGGTCCGCGAAGAACCGATTATGACGTCGCCACCCGCCCCGCGCACACAGGATGCCCTGGATCCTTGCCGGGCCCAGCGAGGCGGCAGCCCGACATGAAACCGAATTCGGGCCCGACAGAAAGCAGGCCCCAGAAGGCCCGCGACCACGGTTCAGGCGCCAAATTCTTCCAGCACCACACGATTCGACCGCGCCGTCGCACTCGATGGCCGTAATGCGGCACAAGCAAAACAAACTCGGCCATGTCAATGTGCGGTCTCGGGACTTGCTTAACCGTTTGTTCTCAGGAGTTGCTTGACGTGGCTGGCCCGTGGGTGCCCTTGCCTCGGACGTGGAGGCGGGTGATGGGGCTGGTGTCGCGGCGAGGCCGGACAGCGAGCTCTTCGTCGCCATGGAGGATGCGGTAATGCGTGTCTTCGATGACGACGGTGACGAGCTTGCCGGCGTGGCGGGGGCCGAGCTTGATGTGCTGCTTGTTGATCACGATGCGGCCGCTGGCGTGGACGCGGCGTTGAGCGCGCAGGGATCCGGCGGGCAGCGGTGGCGGAGGTAGCGCGGTGGTGGCGGTTCGCGCCCCGGGCAGGCGGGCGGCGCGTTCGAGGGTGATGGGACAGGGCCAGGTGCCGACCAGGGCGTTGTCGGCGATGGCGTGCATGAGGTGACCGTCCAGCCGAAGGGTGATGGTGCGGTGGGCCAGGGCGAAGGCGATCTGGTGTTTGGTTCCGGCGAGGTTGATGTGGCCGTCGCGGTGGACGCTCCGGTCGATCTCGATCGCTTCTCCGGCCGTCAGGACGAGGTTGCCGTTGACCCGGCGGATCGCGGGCGCGGCCGGGGCCGCGCCTGCCGGGCGGGCGCCGCGCATGGTCAGGTAGGCCAGGTGCTCGGGCAGTAGCCGGGAGACGATGGTCCGGATCAGCTCGCCGTCGAGGGTGAGGTGCAGGCTGCGCAGGTCGGCCCAGATGGTCAAAGTCCGGCCGGCCAGAGCGCGCGGGACGGATGTGCGTTGCCCGCCCGGGACCAGGACGAGCTCGCCGCTGGGCGGGACCCGCAGCTCGAACTCGACGGCGGCCTCGCCCGAAGGCGTCGGCGGCACGATCAGCTCGGCGGGGAACACCTCGTCCAGGCCGGGCCCGACGTCAACGGGCGGAGTCTTTGCGGGTGGATGGTGCGGCCGGAACAGGCTGGCCGGGGTCACCATCTGCAGGGCCTGGTGCGGGCGCTGGTGGTTGTAGGCCTGCACCCACCCGTCGATCGCCTCCTGAGCAGCGGTCAGGGACTCGAACGGGGCCACATGGTCGAGGAACTCACGGCGGAACGTCTTGTGGAACCGTTCGATCTTGCCGGTGGTGGTGGGTGAGCGGGGCTTGGTCCGCCGCTGAGTGATGCCGTTCTCCCGGCAGATCCGCTCGAACATCACCTCGACCGGCTGCGGCTTCATGTGCTTGCCGGTGAACTGCTTGCCGTTATCGCTCAGCACCTCGAACGGAACTCCGTAACGGCGCATCGCGGCGGTGAACGCGGCGCAGACCGCGCGTCCACTGGGGACGGCCACGACCGCGGCGATCACCACGAACCGCGAGTGATCGTCGATGCCTGTGACCAGCTTGCACTCCCGGCCATCGGCCAACGGGACACCACCCATGATGTCCAGCTGCCACAGATGCATCGGCGCCTCGCGCTGCCACCGCCGGTACTTGCGCTGGTGCTCCTGCTCCTGGCGCTGCACCAGACCGTTGCGCACCAGGATCCGATGCACCGTGGCGCGAGCCGGCACCGGATCCACACCACGCTGCCCGAGCTCGAAGACGATCCGTCGAGCACCCCACCGCGGATGCAACCGCCGCAGCTCACACACCAACGCCTCAATGCCGGCGGCGACCCGGCTCGGGCTCGTCTTCGGCCGCCGCGACCGATCCGCCAGACCCGGAATCCCCTCCCGCTGGAACCGCTCTCGCCACGCATGCAGCGACTGCCTCGACGTGCCGTACCGGACCGCCACCTCACCGATCGGAGAACCAGCCAACACCTCACGCACCGCCCGGTACCGATACTCCGCCAACGCCGCCTGATCCACGCACACCACCCAAGGACACATCCGACACCACGGTCACCCTGGGCGAGCATCTTGCCGCGTTCGGTCAAGCCTGTCCTGAGAACAAACGGTTAAGCATGTCGTGAGCCCCCACATCGACACAGCGAGCGTGCGTATCGCGGCGTTCCCGCGGGAGTGGCCGGGTGACCGATTTGGGGTCGGACGTGGTCGTGTCGTTGACAGGCCCTTCACCAGCCGGCTGGGCTCATTCTCATGCCGCTGAGCGTGGTGGGGGCAAGGTTTGCCGTGTGGCAGGAGCCGGTCACGGGACCTGGCGGACGTGGCAGTCGAGAAGTTGTCGTTCCCTGGACCGGTCGAAGTCGATAGGCGGAAGGTGTTCGAGCGGCGTGCGTCCGCTTGAGGCCGTTTCGGGCCGGAAAGTGAAGCACCTCTGACCGTGTTTGCGCTGGTCAGAGGTGTGGAGGTGGGCAGGGGCGGGGTCGAACCGCCGACCTTCCGCTTTTCAGGTCACAACGCCTGAGCGCTGTACTGACCTGCGAAAACCCAGGTCGCCCACGAGCGAGAAGCCGATAAGCGGATTGTGTTCCCCGCTAGGCTATAGCACAGCGCGCTACTCGGCCATTACCCAGTGGGAGCGGCATTCATGCGCTAGGAGTGTCCTGGGCCGAGTGATAGTGGGTCGGTTCGGAACCTGGAGTGCTCACGGGAAGCCGGGGAGGTTCCGAAGGACGTATGTTCTGCTTTGAGAGGCTTGCCGGCAATCGAATCTGCGGTGTGACAGCTACTGGTTGTAGTAACTGCAGTTCAAGTGCCGTGGCGCCCGCCCTCGCAGGCGGGCGAGGATCGCAACAGAACATGGACACCGCCAAGGCCGCCGGACTCATCAGTGAACCTTTTTCAGGAGGCGTGTGCTTCGCGGGTTTGTAGAACGTGGACGGCTTTGGCGAGGTGTCCGGCGCGGTGTGGGCAGCAGCGGAGCTTGCGGAGGATCTGTCAGTTCTTGAGCTGCGCGTTCGCGCGTTCGCCTGGTCCGCGCAGGCGGGCGTGGGAACGGTTGGCGTCCTTCTGCGGCTCTGGTTTGCCCTTGCCCTTGTAGGGGATGAGCAGCGGTTCTTCCGCGCCGTGGTAGCCCTTGTCGGCCAGCACCGGCAGTCCGGCGGCCTGCAGTGCGCGCGGGATGCCCCAGATCCGCGCGGCCTTCAGGTCGTGTGCACTGCCGGGCAGCGCCCCCGACACTCACACGACCGAGCCGTCCGGGTCGGCGATGACCTGCAGGTTCATTCCGTGCTGCTTGTGTTTGCCAGAGTAGAACGGCCGGTCGGCGGCGACCCGGTCGATCGGGATGAGGGTGCCGTCCAGCACCAGGTAGAGCTGCCCGTCCTGGACGGCCTTGCGCAGCGCCCGGGTGAGCGTGGGTGAACGGGCGGCCAGCAGTTCGACGGTCTCGTTGATGTACCGCCAGGCGGTCGTGGTCGACACCCCGAACCCGGCGCCGAGTTCGGCGAATGTCTCGCCTTTGCGCAGGTAGACCAGCACCATCAGTGCCTGGCTGCCCGGCGGCAGCGCCCGGGGATTGCCGCCCAGACCGGTGCGGTGCCGGCGGACGACTCCGGTCACGTATTTCAGGGTCGAACGCGACAACGGCAGCGAAGCACGGTACAACAGCATGCGAAGCCTCTGGTCAGGGGTGGAGGTTGTGGTGATCACCTCTCCTACCAGGGGCTTCACCACGTTCCGGGCCCGACACACCGCCCGCGATCATCACGTGATCAGCGGGCTCCTGACCGCAAGCGAAAGGGCTCACTGTAGTAGGCGCAAGAACGCCTTCCCAGTGGCCCGCAGTGTTTTCCGGGGGCAACCCCCGATGTGGGGCTCCGCCCCCACGCCCCCTGTGCGGGTCGGGTTCGAGTCTCGCCCACCCAGTACACAGCATCCTCAGAGGCCCTTCCGATCTTCCGGAAGCGGCCTCTTCGTCGCTCTGGTGCGCGCGAAGCGCATGGACGCTCGCCGGACACCAGGACGTAGGGGCACCCGCAACGCGGTCGGGGCCTGCCGCCGTGGAACGAACCGGGCGAACTTCACAGACAACGGCTCGGGGACGGGCGGCGGATGGGGCGGAGGCTGGCCGGCCTCAGTCGACGTTTAATCGAGTCCTTCGGTTTACCTGCGGCTCTGACCTGATGCGGCCGACCTATGACACACCACATGACCACTGGTTATGATTCTTGTTGCCGTTCGTGTGCGTTCGATCTCTTGTTCGCGTGATCAGGTTTTCGTAGCGTCTATTCGGGCGGCCAATCAAAAAGGACGACGTCCACACAGGAGGTTAGGCGCGAATGCTCCCGAGAGCGCATGTGTCCAGTAACCGGCAGGATAGAGAACTCGACCAATGACGGAATTAAGACGCAGGGTCGTAGGCGTCCTGGCAGCGGCCATGGGCTGCCTGCTGGTGCTTGTCGCGGTGCCAGGCACGGCGATCGCCGCGGGGCCGCCGCAGACACCGGCGGATCTGAAGGCCGGGCCGGTGGAAACGCCCGGCAGTGCCGTCGTGTTCAGTGATAAGCCCGCGCTCAAGGCGACGGCGGTCGACCCGGACGGCGACAAGCTGAACTACGCCTTCGAGCTCCTGGACGAAGCCACCGGAGCGGTGCAGACCGTTACCGCCGAAGGGGTACCCTCGGGGCAGGAGGCGCGGGCAGTCGTGACCGCGAAACTGCGTAATCCCGGGGTGTTCAAGTTCCGGGCGCGTGCGTCCGATGAAACCGGCTCCAGCGGCTGGTCCGGGTGGAAACAGTTCACCGTGGACGCCCCCTTGGCCCCGACAGGGCTGACACCGCGAGGGAGCACGACCACGACCCGGATCGATCCGGAGAACCCCGTCCTTTCCGGTATCGTGTCACGGCCATCCGGTCGGCCCGCCACAGGGGAATTCTTCCTCTACGACGAAGCCGGAAACCCGGTCGAGCCACGTCCGTACGCAACCGGCGTCGCCTCGTCAAGCGAAAACCCGCGCGTATCGCTGCGTCTGCCGGACAATTTCGTCAAGACGGGCAAGACCTACCGCTGGCAGTTGAAGGCGTGCGTTCAGTGGATATGCAACGAGACGGTCGGTGACAAGCGGTTCACCGTGCCGGCCGCACCGCCCGAGCCCACGACCCAGACCGTGACCCTGGGCAAGGACAAGCTCAGTATCGCCACCGCGAAATCGGCGGCGGACGCCTGCTCGGGTAAACCGTGTCCTCTCGGTTCGGATTCACAGGTCCGCGTCGGCGGGAATGGCTCCGAGGCGCTCGTGTCGCTGGTCAAGGTCGACCTGAGCTCGCTGCCCGCGGGAGCCAGAATCGTTTCGGCGAAGCTGAAGCTCGGCACGGCGTCGTGCGCGCCCGGTTGTCCTGGAGAGGGCAGGGTGGTGGCGCACCAGGTGACGTCGTCGCTGCCGGACAACCCCACAGGCAATGACGTTTCCACGAACCTGTCGCCGGATCCGACCTCGGAGTCGGTGCTGGACGGCGCGGAACTCGGCCTCGGCGGGCTCGCCAATATCTGGCAGAACACTCCGGGTGCCGCGACTGGCGTGGCGCTGACCGCCAAGAACGCCGCCGATCCGGTGGCCTTCGGCGCGGATGGTGCGCCGGAGAAGATGTCGGTGGTGCTGGAATACCTTCCCGCCGGCCCCCCGGGCAAGGCGCCGGACATCTCGGGCCGCGCCGGGGACGGCGGCGCGCTCGCGGTCTGGGCGCCTCCGGAGGATCTCGGCGCGCACGCACCCGGGGACCAGAATGTCGTCCAGGACTACGAACTCCAGGTTCTGGACACCTACGACACCGTTGAGCGAACGCTCTACGTGAAGGGCCTTCGTGCCGTGGTGACCGGCCTGGAGAACGGCAAGTCCTACACGTTCCGGGTGCGCGCACGGACCGCCTACGGCGTCGGCGCATGGAAGGAGAGCAGCGTTTTCACACCCAAGGCGGTGCCCGGTGGCCAGCAGCGTTACCTCGATGGCGTCAGCCAGTACGCGCTGAGCCGCGAGGGGCTGGTGGAGGGCCGGTACCGTGACACTGAGCAGGCGGTCGGCGCCAATTCTCAGGGTGGGATGTTCCGTCCCGTCCTTTACACGGAGGCCGAGGAGCTTCTCGCGACTCGTGCCTATGGGGCGGCCGGTAAAGCCGCTCAGGTCAGCACCGAGATGGATCCGTCCGACACCTTGGTGAGCTATTCGGCCGCGGATCAGACCGTCACCGTCCGCACGACCCTGCGCGGCAAGACGATTTACGCGAACGGCCATGGGACCGAAGCCGAGAAACGCGTCACCAACAACTTCGTCCGCACCGGGGACTTCACCTTCGCGCTTCCACCCGGGGGCGGAGCCGGTTCGGCCGCCGATGCTCCGCCGTCACTGGTGCAGTCGGTCGCGGCCGTTGCGGCCGATGGCGAAATCACCGGCCACGAGCGCATCAACGCCTTTACGACCGAGCAGGCCCGGCGGCTTCAAGGGCTAGAGAGCGGCCAGTCATTCCCCCTCGACAGCGCCGGCGGGACGGTGACGGCGGCCAAGAAGCGCGTCGCCCGTCGCGGGGACATCGACAACCACAACATCGGGGTCTGGGCCGCGGAGCACGCGCCGACGGAGGTGCACGACGAATCCCCGGACTGCACCAACTTCATCTCCAAAGCGATCCGCTTCGGCGGAGAGGCCCCGGAGAGGGACGGGGACAGGAAGAGCGACAAGGCCTGGTGGTTTCACAGAAAAGTCAAGTTGTTCTTCTGGAAGAACTCGTACACCTGGGGCGCGGTGGTGAACCACCATCGCCATTTCAGTGGCCAGGGCCGGGTCTACTGGGAGAAATCGTACAGTGAGGTAACCGTCGGCGACTCGATGTACTGGGAGAGCAAGTCGAAGGGGATTCTCACCCACGCGTCCATCGTCTCCCGGGTCGATGGCCCCGATCAGTACTCGATCTACTATGCTCAGCACAACTCGCCGAACCACGACAGCTACAAGCCTCTGTGGAAAGGGCTGGCCAGCGGGCGTTACAGCGCACTCGGCTTCGCTTACGTGCTCGAATGAGGGGTAGCGACCCGACGCTGTGACCGCGATTTCCTGACACCCCTGGGTGGGAGGCGTCTCCGCGAGGCGCAGCCCGCCCAGGGGTCGTCTTGACGACGGGATCTGCTGTGGGACCAAGGGGAAGAAGCCAACGGCTCTGGAGGTGGCCCTGCCTGGCCGCGGCGGTTTTCAGCGTCTCGGGGGCCCTGCTTCTCTGGCTGATGGATCTTCTTGGAGACCGGGCCGTCCGTGCCACCTATCGGGCATGTGAGGTGAACCCGTCGACGGCGCACTGGACGAAAGGGTATCCGTTCATTGTTCCGGTGTTCTCGCTGACGGCGCTCGTGCTCGCAATGATCTCAGCCTTGGTCGCATTCACCGTCGTGCGGAGGTCGCCCTTCTGGGCGAGCTTCATCAGCGTCCCCTCGCTATTCCTGGCTCTCATCTTGCTGACTCCGGCCATCTGGCAGGTACAGGAGTACCACGATTATCCCGGCCCGAGCATGGCGACCGTCCAACCTCCGTGCGGTTGGTGACCGGCGCGTACTGGACGGCGCCCTGACCGCCCTGACCGACCGCGTCCGCGTTCGCGTCACCACCATCCCCGAGTGAACCGCGCCGTACGACGTTCGTGCGAAGTGATCTTCCGATCGTGTCGATCCGCGGGCCGCCCGTTCGACCTGTGATCGGAAGGTCTCCGGGACAGGGCCCGGACGAGCCAGGAAGATGATGATCATGAAGAGAATGCTTGCCGCCCTCCTCGCGGGCGTTCTGGTCTGCGCAGCGGCGGTCGGCCGGCCACACCGGCGGTGGCGCAGGAGCCACCTCCCCACGAAGGCACCATCAACGGCGCCCGCTACCGGGTCGAGATGCCGGAACGCTGGAACGGCACGCTGCTGCTCTACAGCCACGGCTACCAGCCGGAGGGCTTCGTCTTCAACCAGGTGTTCGTTTCCAACAACGAGCAGACCCGGGAATGGCTGCTGGACAACGGCTATGCGCTGGCCGCCTCGGAGTACCAGAACAAGGGCGTCGGCTACCTGGTCAAGGAAGCGATGAACGACCAACTGGCGCTGCTGGACTGGTTCAACGCCAACGTCGGACGGCCACGGCGGACCGTGCTGAGCGGCCAGTCAATGGGTGGAGCGATCGCGACGCTGCTCGCCGAGCGGTATCCGCAGCGGTTCGACGGCGTGCTGAACCTGTGCGCCCTCTACGACCCGTTGAACACCTTCAACACCGCTCTGGACGTCAACTTCGCGGTCAAGACGCTCCTCGCTCCCGGCCAGGACATCGACCTGGTGAACTCCGCCGACCCGCCAGGCGGACGGGACGCGCTGGTCGCCGCGATCGACCAGGCCCGCGAGACCCCCGCAGGACGCGCCCGCCTCACGCTGGCCGCCGCGCTCGGCAACGTCACCGGCTGGTTCCATCCGCAGGAGCCCGAGCCGACCGACACGGCCGAGTGGACCCGGCAGCAGTCCGAATGGGTCAAGTGGGCGAAGGTGCACGGCAACGGCACGGCCGCGTTCGCCGACATCGCCGAGCGGGCGGGCGGCAATCCGCTGTGGAACGTCGGCGTGAACTACTCCGGGCAACTCGCCCGCTCCAGCCAGCGGCGCGTCGTCGAGCGGGCGTACCGGGAGGCGGGCCTGAGCCTTCGCACCGACCTGGCCACCCTGGCCGACGCCCCCCGCATCGCACCCGAGAAGGACGCGCTCGGCTACATGTACCGGTACGGGGTACCGGCCGGGCGCATTCGGGTCCCGATGGTGTCGCTGCACACCACGGGAGACGCCGGTGTTCCCCCGGACCAGGGGCGCTGGTACGCCGGGCAGGTCCGCGGCAACGGCCACCCGAGCCTGCTGCGCCAGCTGTACGTGGAACGCGGCGGGCACTGTTCGTTCAACGCCGCAGAGGAGATCACCGCCCTGCGCAGCCTGCTGACCAAGATCGACACCGGTGACTGGCCGCAAACCGGCACCCGGCACCTGAACGCCGCCGCGAACCGGTTCGATCCGCGCTTCCACCAGGTCGCGGAGTACGGCAAGGAGAACAAGGTCATGCCGCCCGCCTTCACCCGCTACACCCCGACCCGCACCCTCCGCCCGTCCCGGTGACCACCGGGGCACACCCCTGGTCGCCGGTGAAACACCGGCGACCACGCCTCTTCCCAGCCCTCCCCGCGTTGGTTTCCGAGCATCGTTTGTTTCAGAATCTAGAAAATTGGTTCGCCGGTCTTGTGGTCAACGAGGATCCAATTGTGCTGGCGTACGGACCATGTATCTCCAGACATATTGCCATACCACTTCGCGAGATTGTTGATCACGTCGTGGGGTATGCTCTGCCACTTCTGGAGTGCGACGTGCACCTCGTCGTCTTCGATGCGCAGTCCGACGTACGACATGGTCCCCCAGTAGACATTCGGCGTGTCTGCCATCACTTGATCAAGAGGTAGGCCCAGGTCTTCCAGCTGCGCGGGTGTTCCGATCGAACTCAGGAGATTGCGGTGAAGCTCCTTCTCTTCGGCGGAATGTGGCGTTGGGTCGAAGGTGAGGGAAGGAAAGAAGCTTCGCTGATGCCATCAGATCCAGACCTCCTTCGGAACCTCTAGTGCGCACGCGATACCTGCGAAGTTCCGAAGGAGGTCTGGGCCGTTTTATGTATTATTGTGCAGTTCATGCAAGTGACTTCGATGTAGCTGCGCGTAGTATTGCGAGGTCAGTTGCTGTGGCGCCCGCCTTCACCGGCGGGCGAGGATCGAAACGCGGGAATGGTCTGGCCGTGCGCGTCGGCGTGCGAGGTGGCGGCCGCCTTCGCCGGCGGGCGAGGGCAAGAGCTCTTGGGACATCGTGGCGCCCGCTCTCATTGCGAGCGAGGCTCGCAATGAGATGACTTTCGTAAGCGCTAATGTGCCGGCCGGGTGCCACCCGCCATTGCTGGCTGCGGCATTGGGCGATTAGGTAGATTCAGGACGGCTCGGAGTGGGCGACTTGTGGTCACGTTAGGGGAAGGCAAGTGGTGTACCCGGCTGATGGTTACGCTGGTGTGGGCAGGGGCATCTTGCGGAGCGCGGGGCATGGACAAGACACTTCGGGTGTCTTAGGTGCTCTTGGCATTGGCGGCGGAGGGAGATGGCCTGAAATTTTCCATCGCGGGACGCGGAGGTTGCCATGGCGGGGATCGACAAGCGAATCGCTGTTCTTCTGTCCTGGAGCAGGACCGAGGATAGGAAGCGGCGTACCAGGCCAGCCAGGGATGCATTCCTGGCCAGGTTCGAGCGGGAGGTCGATCCGGAAGGTGTGCTACCGGCCGAAGAGCGGCGGGAGCGTGCTGAACTGGCCAAGCGGGCCTACATGTTGCGGCTGGCCAAGCGGTCGGCCCAGGCGCGGAGGAAGGGCTGAATCAAGGCGAAGCCCCGGCGCCGTGTGCGCCGGGGCTCTGTCGTGGATGACGGGCGGGCGGAGTTTGGCCATGGGGTTGGGCAGTTCCTCGTCGGTGGACCACCACTTGAAGAACTGCTGCAGGGCTCGGTACTGGTTGTTGGCGTAGCTGTCGGAGTAGGTGTTGAGGAGCCACACCGTCCAGGCGCGGACGTCGTCGGCGGTGACGTCTTCCCAGCCGGAGTGTTCGGTGTTGCGTCGAAGGTGCTCGGCCGCGAACCACTGCGCTGCTTCGGCGTAGGTGCGGACGGTCTTCGGGGACTTCCCCTCAGCGTTGAGGTGGAGGGTGAACGAGTTGATCGCGGGCTGGAAGGTACCTGCTCGGAGGTCCTTCGGGCGCCGCGTACGGGCGGTACCCATCGGGAGATAGTTTTCCTCTGTTCAAGCGGTGTACACCGACGGTGATCAACTCGTTATCGGTGTTCCCGCTGGTCAGAGGACCTGTGTGGGCAGGGGCGGGGTCGAACCGCCGACCTTCCGCTTTTCAGAAGTAACAACCACCCTGCCGCCGTGGCGTCTACCGAGGTCGGACGGTGCTCGACGTACGCCCATGGTGCCGGTTGATTGCCCACGTTGTCGTCAGGGCTGTCGTCAGTTTCGGCGGCGCTGACCTGCTAGTCCTCGGCGTCTTCCTCGACCTCGGCGAGCAAGCTCCTCAACGTCCAAACCCGCACGACGGGCAAGAGCCTTTACGAGAGTGAGCGTCTGACTGCCAGTGTCCACGAGCACGGCTATGTCCTCCTCATGCCGACCTACCGGCACCTCGACGGCCCGAAGTCGCATCTCGATCTCACTGAGAGAGGTCGCAGCTCATCTCCCCCTCTGCCCATCCGACACCACGCTCATCGTGCGCCCCCGGCGGCTCCAGGGCCAGACGCTGTGACAGCTTGGGCCTAACTGCGCCTGTGCTCGCGCGCACGCCGCACGTTGGCGCCGGTCCGGGGTGCTCGTTCGCGCGAACGGCGCGCAAGGTATGACAGACCGTCTCGCGCGAACGAGTGCCCCGGCTCGCGGGGGTCCAGGGGGCGGCGCAGCCCCCTGGTTCGAGCGGGTCCGACCAAGCTCCTAGTGCTTGCGAGGTGATAAGTCGGCGATGAGATGATCAAGGAAAGATTGACGTGACCACGTGCCGTTGCTCGCCGCCCCAAGTGACCTGCCGGACACACAGCAGGACGCTGCTGCAAGTTTGGGTGTATCCCGACTGGGCAGGGATTGTTCTGTGACCTAATGCGGCCGCCGCATGTGGCTAGCATGGGTGAGCAGCCATGATGCATGCATGCCCACAGGAGCATCACAGTGACGCCGCCCCAACTGGTCGACGGTCAGATCCCGCTAGGTCGATGGGTCTGCACGGTGGAGGAAGCTGAGTCCACCTACGTGACGGGTCAGCCCGGTGAGCGGCAGGCGATCTGGGCTGAGTGGCAGCAGCTCACAGGGGCACTTCGGCAGCTTGTCGGCGAGGTGCCAGCATGCTGGCTCTCGGGCAGCTTTTTCTCGGCTAAGCCAGATCCGGCGGATATCGACTGCGTCTACTTGGTCGACGCCGTGAAGTTTCAAAACGCTGCAGCCTCAGACCCGCGAGCGCTGGCTCTCCTTTCCGCCGCAGCAACAGGCCAGATTAAGGACATCTATGGCGTGCGTATTGATTCGTACATTCTGCAATGGATGCCGACCCCCGGTCCTGATCCCGAGCCAGAAGCGCGCCAATACAGGGAAGCCCGAGGCTACTGGGATGACCTGTGGAGTCGGATTCGTGATGCGGACCCTCGCCTGGGCTCCATTCCACGGCGTGGCTACCTGGAGGTGATCATCGATGGGTACAGATGAACTGGCCTGGTTCTTTGAGCACACCCCTGAGCCTGGGGAGTCCACTCTTGCATCAGCAGGGTCAGCCGAGTGGAACCGACGGAGCATCGAGGCGTCTATTGCTCGACGGACCGGTACCGTACGCGCCGTGCGCTCCCGAGGAGAGCTTCGTTTGCACGGCAACGGGGTCCGTGGCCACTCAGCTGAGCTTGGCCAACTTGGCTTGATCGCGGCGGGCTGGCAGCGGGCTGTCTCCGCTACCGGAGCAGCGCTTGAGAAGTCCAAGGCACTTCGAGGGGTGCTTCCCGCCGATATCGTCCAACGCACGACCCTAGTTTTGAATGCTGCGCCCTCGGCAGGGTCCATCGTTCTAAGCCTGGAACCGCAGGCTTCTCCCATGGATGAGGTCGAGCCTGGGGGAAACGTGTCAATGATCGAAACTCCTCGGCCACTCGCCGATCGTGCCTCTGAAGCCCTCATTGGTCTACTCGGCAGATTCGACACAGACCGTCCTGTCATTGATGACAGCGTAGCCACGTCGTTGCGGGACCTTGGCCCCCGCGTCGGGAGTACCCTAGCCAATCTCGCCAGGGCGATCAGCCGTTCTGACATCACGCTCGATGCCACATGGGCTGAGCCCGGCTTGGGTATCGTCAGGGCAAGCATCACACCAATGACGGCTCGGCGTATGCAGAGCTTTGTGGCCGGGCGAGGTCTCGACTCCGAGGAGCAGACATTTACTGGGACCTTGCGGACGGTAAGTGACCTGCAGCATTGGCTGGTCGCGCTCCCTGATGGCGAGACGGTGAAGATGAGCGCGAAGGAGCTACCGCCGCAAGAGATCAGCAAATGGCACATCGGCGCCGCGGTCGTGCTCCGTGTACGGGTCGCTCTGCAAGAGCAACCCGACGGTCACGTGCGCCGCACCCTGACAATCCTCGAGGTCTCAGCGCTGGACGACGACTGACAGCGCCTCGCACTTCGTAACTAGAGCGGGCGTTCGGGTCCGGGTCGGCCCGGAGAGGCCGCATGCCCGGCCCCGACCGCCCGCTGGCGGCCGCGTAGCGGGCGCCCTTGAAGACGTAGAGAAAGTTCTCATCGGGCGCGGGGTACGCCTCGCTGACCTGGGTTAAGCCATGAGTCTGGTAAGGGCTCGGCGGGTCTGGTCGGCGAGGCTTACGGCTGCGCCTAGGCGGTTGTCGATGGTGAGGTGGGCGGCGTCGGGTGGGTCGTCTGGGGCGAGGGTGCTGGTGTAGGCGTCCCAGTTGGCTAGCTTCCATGCGTCGCGTGGGGCGTCGCGGAGTTCGATGTACTCGTGCATGGTCTCTAGGTCGCTGTGGACCCAGATGGAGGTGACGTCTACGCCCTTGGCCCGGCATCGGTGGGTGAGGCGTTGCAGCCAGCTCGGGTTGTTCAGCTCGGCGACAAAGGGGGCGGCCAGGATGATGGAGACGCCGCAGTCGATGTTGCCGTAGGCGGCGTTCATCAGGGAGCGGTACTCGTGGGGGCGGACCTCGGTGCGGTAGAGGTCGGTGTGGCGGTCGTGCTGGTCGGCGCCGAGTGAGATTAGGAGGCGTTCGGTCATGCGGCGGGTGAGGGCGTCCTTGTCGAGGAAGGCCCAGCCGGAGAGGTCGGAGAGGAAGCGAGCGAACTCGGTCTTGCCTGATCCGGCGTAGCCGCCGACCAGGATGAGCAAGGGATTGCCTCCGGCGTTGGCTACGGCTCGGCCGTGCCAGGCGTTGGCCAGGCGCGTCTTGAGCGTGTGGCCTCCGGAGAAGAAGGCCGAGAGGTCGAACGGAGTGCCGTCCTGGTCGGGGGTGCGGCCGTGGGCTTGGGCGGCCATGCGTTCTAGGACGGGCAACGGGACGTTGTGCGCGCGGGCGAGGTAGGGAAGCCAGTCGTCGGGGATGCGTAGACCGCGTTCCCAGCGGGACACCTCGTGTCGGGTGAGTGTGTCAGTACCGGCGAGGTCGCAGAGCTGGGCGGCTAAGGCGCGTTGGCTTCTGCTGCCGCGTAGGCGGGCCAGGTATGCGCCGAACGCTCGTCGTGCCTCGGTGGTCATGGGCGGCTACCTCCCGTCACCCAGTGTGGCCCCCGGCTGGCCCCCTGTCAGGCTCCTTTGTAAATCACGGGGCGGCGGGACGCTGGCGGGGCGGTTGACGAGATGCCGCGTGGGCCGGTCCGGCCCGACGACGAACCCCCATGAGGACTCTCCCGATGGAAACGCGTGCGCAGACTGATGACCCGGTGCTCCGCCAGCTCCGGGAGGACTTCACCGGACACCGGATCTGGCGGTCCCGGCGAGGGGACGGGCGTCCTGGTGACTGGGTGGCGACGCTCGTCGACCCGGCCGCCGGCGTTGACCCGACGGTGATCCGCTCAGACTCGGCGGCGTTGCGTGAGGCGCTGGTGCAGGAGAGGCAGCGTGCGGGGTGTGAGACCAAGAGGGCCTGGTGATGGTGGTGTGGACCTTCCCACTGTCACCGGCTGGGGCCGCGTCTGAGCCCGGCGCGGTCCCGGGGGAGGTTGAGGCGGCGCGGCGGGTACCGATCCCCCCGGATGCACCTGCTGCGCCGCCTCGGCCGCTGACCGCGCGACTGCTGCTCAACCGGCTTCGGCGGGCGCTGCGGCGCGAGGGGTGGACGGTGGAGCGCCGGTACGACGAGCCGCTCGTGATGCTACGGGTCTACTCCGCGGCCTCTCCGTGTGGCGGGGACAGCATCACCGTTATCCGGGTCGATAGCGGGTGGTGGTTCCGATCGAGTACGGGGCAGTTGCTCGCGCCATGCTCGGATGTCGACCTGGCGGTGTCGGAGGTTTCGGCTCTGCTCCGGCCGTGGGTGTCGGTAGCGGGCTCGTCCGGGAGGACGGGCGAAGTCTGATGATTGCCGGGGCGGCCCTGAATGAGGTGGCGGAACGCTTCGGAGTTCCGTGGCGGCGGCTGGTGGGGGCGTTGTCGCTTCGAGAGCTGGCCATGGCTATCACGTGCCCCGGCGGGTGGCCGTGGCCCTGATGACCGCGCGGCGGGTGAACGGTGGGGCCGGGTCCCTGCCGCGCGGTCATCGCTATTCGAGATCGGGCGGGACGGCCACAGGGTGTGCGGGGCCGGTGGCGACGGCGGCGATGATGCGGCGGGCCGTGTCGGTGGGGTCGACCTGGTCAGTGCGGACGAGCAGATGGATGGCGGGCGCGTCGGTGCTGCGGAGGTCGTTGCGCGTCTCGTCCCATGCCTGAAGGCGTTCGGGTGTGTCGGCGTCCCCGCGGTGCTTGGAGCGGTCGGCGCAGACGGTGCGGGGTATCCAGAGGAGGACGGCCGTCCAGTCGAGTGGGACGGCTGCGCGTAGGCGCTGGAGATCGGCGAGGTTGCCCATGTGGACGATGGGGACCTTGTCGGCCTCGACCAGGGCGGCGATGTCGTCGCGGTCGATGGCGTAGACGTTGCCGTAACGGTGGGTCTCCACGACCAGGCGGCCGGTGGCGCGCAGCTTCTCCAGGTCGGCGGGTGAGACGTGGTGGTAGCCGGTGCTGCGGCCAGTGCCGAGTTTCAGCTTGGGCAGGAGGGTGTACCGGTCGTCCAGGTGGGCCAGTTCGGCGGTGACGGTGTCCTTGCCGCTGGCCGGTGGGCCGTAGAGGATCACGCCGGGACTGGTCATGGCAGGACTCTACGCAGGGCTTCCCTGGTCTGGTCGGCGATGCTGATCGCTGCGCCCAGGCGGTTGTCGACGGTGAGGTGGACGCCGGGCGGGCTGGTCTGGGTGTCGAGTGTGCTGGCGTACTCGTCCCAGTTGGCGAGTTTCCAGGCGTCGCGCGGGGCGTCGCGGAACTCGATGTACTCGCGCATGGAGTCGACGTCGCACCGGACCCAGATCACGGCGACGTCCACGCCCTTGGCCTTGCACCGGTTGGTGAGGCGGCTCAACCACGCGTTGTCTTTCAACTCGGCGATGAACGGGGCGGCGAGGATGGTGGATATGCCGCAGTCGATGTTGTCGTTTGCGGTGTCCATGAGGCACTTGTATTCCAGTGGCCTGACCTCGTTCAGGTAGAGGTCGGTGTGGCGGTCGTGTGGGTCGCCGCCCATGGAGATCAGTAGGCGTTCGGCGAGTCGGCGGGTTAGGGAGTCCTTGTCGAGAAATGCCCAGCCTGAGATGTCGCCGAGGAATCGCGCGAATTCCGTCTTGCCTGATCCGGCGTAGCCGCCGACCAGGGCGAGAGTCGTTGTCGTGAGGCTGCCGCTCATGGCTCGGCCACGCCATGCGCTGACCACGCGGGCCTTGAGTGCGTCGCCGGCGGTGGGGTCCTGGCCCTGGGTTTGGTCAGAGACTCGGTTCAGGCCCTGGGTGATCGCGTTGGCGGCGTCCTCGGTGGCTGCGGGGGTGAGGGGGTTGGGCAACGGGAGGGTGAGGTCTCCGGACTCTTCGGCGGGGAGAGGGAGGCGAAAGCCGAGCTCGGGCTCGGTGGCCTCGTACATGAGGCAGTAGGCGCGACGGTAGTGCGGGCCTGGGTACATGGTGCCGCTCTCGTGTCCCCACAGCGTTTGGAAGTTCGCCGCGACTCTCAGCCCTCCCCGGTCGGCGACCTGGCGCAGCTTGTCGCCTGCGGCCTCAAGGGTCAAGCCGTGGCTCTCCCTGCGTTCACGGAGCCTGTGCGGCTGCCAGCCGTTTCGCTGCTTGGACGTGGTCAAACTTCCGGCCTTTCGTTAGCGCGGAGATCGGCATTTTTCGGGCGGGTGCGCCGTGTGTTTGAGGGACGTGAAAGCGGACGTATAAGCGCGCGTGTAAGAACCCGATGACGCATTAGTGATGGGCTTTGCGTGCCTCCCGAAGTGAAATATCGGTGTGCCGAACGAGAGAACGCATCATTACGGGAGGCGGCCACCGATGGCGGCGGACGGCGAGCACGGGCGAACACCTCGGGAGCTGCTGGACGAGATCCTTGCGGAGCTGAACGACCTTACTTGCCGGGTCGATCAGTTGGCGGAGGCTCTGGAAACACGGTCCGCTCGATCCGGGCGACGCGTTCGCCGAGGTCGCGGACGGCGGCCAGTACTTCCGTGAGCTGGTTCACGGTGATGTCGCCTTCGGCGATGGACGGCGCGGCGTGGGTCGCCGCGTGGGCGTCTGCGTTGTCGCGAACGAACACGCCCTTGCCCTGCTGGCCGATGACGAGACCTTCGGTCCGCAACACGCTGATGGCGGCCTTCACCACTCCGGCGGACACCTTGTACTCGTCGCCGAGTTTGGCCGTCGACGGCAGGGAGCGTCCCGGGGGCAGTCGTCCGTCTCTGATCTGTTGCCGCAGGTCATCGGCTATTTGGAGATATCCCGGCCGTCCGGTCCTCTCGACCATCGTCCGCCTTCCATCGGGGGCCTCCCCCAAGTTCAGCACACCTGACCGGCCAAGAAAACCATGGCGTCCTTGACAACTTAGACGACCAAGTCGACTATGTTGGCTAAGTAGTTCAACGAACCTCGGAGGTTCCTCATGCGCAACATCCCGGTGGACGTGTCGGCGCTGACGTTCGTGTGCGTGTCCGCGCCGCGTCCCAAGGTCATCAACCAGGACACGGGGGAGGTGAAGGTGGACCGCAACGGGCAGACGGTGTTCACGGTCGGGCTGTCGGCGGCCGACGCCGCGGGGCGGGTGGAGCTGCTGAACGTGGCGGTGGTCGGCGACCAGTCGGTGACCATCGGCGAGATCGTCACGCCGGTCGGGCTGGTCGCCTTCCCGTGGGAGGCCGTCTTGGGCGGTGAGAAGCGGTGGGGCGTGGCCTACCGCGCCGACCAGATCGGCCCGGTCTCGGCGTCTGGCCACGCGTCCGGTCCCGTGGCTGGTTCGGCGTCGGCGGACGTGGCCTGAACGGCGGCCTGGTCATGACTGATCTCGTCCTGGTGCTCGGAGTCCTGGCCGCTGCGGCGGTCGGGCTCTGGGCCTGGCGCCGGTGGCAACCGGTCTCGTTCTGGTACGGCGTAGGCTTCCCGGCTCGGGCGGTCCTGGTGTACCTGACCTGGCATCACGTCGCCTCGGGCTGCCGCCTGACCCGCAACCGGCGGCGGTTCCGGCTCACCCTCGACGCCATCCCCGTGGTGGGGCCGGCAAGTCGCTCGGCCGCGACCGTCGTCGAGCAGAAGCGGCGGGTGCGGCGGGTGGATGTCGAGCGCTCTCCGCGGCTGGGGGTACTGCGGCCTACCCGGTTGGGCTGGCGGATGCGGGTGCGGCTGCATGACGGCCAGGTCCCGGCCGACTACGAGAAAGCGGCCGAAGGGGTCGCGCACGCCTGGCGGGTGCACTCGGTGCGGGTGGTCGACGTCCGGCCTGGGTTCGTCACGCTGTGGGCCACGATGCGTGACCCGCTGGTGGACGTGGTCGCTGAGCCGGAGACCGGTGAACTGCTGCGGGTGCGTCCCGGCAAGCTGGAGAACGGCCGAGACTGGGTGATCGACTTCCGCACCGTGCCGCACTGGATCAACGCCGGGGCGACACAGTCCGGCAAGTCGAACCTGGCCAATGCGCTCATTAAGGGTTTGGCTCCGCAACCGGTTGCGCTGGTCGGGTTCGACCTCAAGGGCGGGGTGGAGTTCACCCCGTACGCGCCTCGGCTGTCGGCGCTGGCGACTACCCGTAAGGAGTCGGTGGATCTGCTGGCCGATCTGGTCGGCGAGGTCGAGAACCGCATGGCGCTGTGCCGCGCACACGGTGCCCGCAACGTGTGGACCCTTGCTGAACCGCTGCGGCCGGTGCCGGTCGTGGTCCTGGTCGACGAGGTCGCCGAACTGTTCCTGATTGCCGACAAATCCGAGAAAGACCAGGTGGCGCGGACGGCTACCGCGCTGCTGCGGCTCGCACAGCTCGGGCGGGCGTTCGCGGTCTATCTGGTGGTGTGCGGGCAACGCATCGGCTCCGACCTGGGGCCCGGCGTGACCGCGCTGCGGGCGCAACTCTCGGGGCGGGTGTGCCACCGGGTCAACGACCCGGAGACGGCGAACATGACGCTCGGGGACCTGGACCCGGCCGCCCTGGACGCTGCCCGCGCCATCCCGGCCGAGACTCCGGGCGTGTGCGTGGTCGCCGGTCAAGACGGCTCCTGGCACCGGGCCCGGTCGGTGAATGTCCCCGAGTCCGCCGCCGAGCAAGCCGCCCACGACTACGCCCACCTGACCCCGGACTGGGACGCGCTGACCGGCTCTGTCCCGACCGCTCGCCCGGCCGCGTAACCGGGTTCTCTCCCTTCCTCACATTCGGCTCGGCGTGAGCTCTGATCGCGCCAGGTCCCTACCCGATCCATGCCCGAAACCGGCTCCCTGGAGGCTGCCCGATGACTTCCCGCGCGCACTCCGCCCGTCCCCGTCCTCGATTCGTCGTCGTCTCGTCCGGCCCGTCCTCGCTCTCGTCCTCGTCCCCGTCCCGGCCGTCCCCTGTCTCGTCCTGGGACGTGTGGCCGGTCGGCGTCGAGTGGGACGAGTTCCGGTCCCTGCACATCGCCCGGTGCCAGCGCTGCGCCGACTCCTTCACCTCGTCCCGCACGGGCGAGGTGGACGACTGGGCCGACACGCACCGGTGTGACCCTGAGCTGGCCGCGCTACTGGCGCTCATCACCGTCCGGCGGGCGGCATGACCCGCCGCATCCTCGCCGCCGTGGCCGACTCCGGGCCGGTCGTCGTGCTGGCGGGCATCGCGGCGGCCGGGTCGTTCACCCATATCCGCGACACCGCCACCGAACACGGTCAACACGGCTGGATGGCCTGGGCCATCGCGGTCTGCATCGACCTGACCTGCGTCATGGCGGCCGGAGAACGCCAGCGCGACAAGCGCACCGGACGCCAGACAGGGCGGCTGACCTGGCCGACCCTGGTCCTGGTCGGCGGCATCCTGCTCTCGCTCGCCGCGAACCTCGCGCAAGCCGACCCGTCGGTGTGGGGCTGGATCACGGCCGGAACTCCGGCGGGCGCGTTCCTGGTCGCCGTCTCCATGCTGGAGCGCCGAAAGGCCGTCACCCCTGCGACGGCGCAACCCTCGGCGGTCCCGGACTCCTTCGGCCGTCCGTCCTCGACGCCGTCCCCGTCCCCATCTTCGTCGGGCTCGTCCTCGTCCCCGTGGGTCGTGTGGGAGGACGACCGTCCCACGGCCGCCGCTGCCGTCCCGGCAACACAGCGCGACACCGACCACGCGCGGGGCGAGCGGGATGGACAGACCTTCATCCCCGTTCCCGCCCAGCAGGCACCGACCGCACCCTCCTCGGCTTCGTCGGCTGCGGCGGGGCCGCTGGTCGACTTCGCGCGCCGTGTCGCCGCCGAACACCAGACCGAGCACGGACGGCCGATCACTCGTGACGCACTCCGGGCCCGGCTCGGCGTGTCCAACCAGCTCGCCTCCGAACTGCTCCGCCAACTCCGCACCGAAACCGCGTCCCTCTCCTAAGCACTGGAGGAAAACCGCCATGACCACCCACACCGGCCAGGACGGCGACCAGGACACCGGACGGGCCGCCTGATGTACGTCTGCACCGGTCACCCGCGACCGCTGGTCACGTTCCTCACGCTCGTCGGGATCGCGCTCGGCTGGGTGTGCGGGACGTGCGGCGGGGGCGGCGTCGCCTCCGACGGCTCCACCTGCCTCGACTGCAACGGCCACGGCCACACCTACTGAAGGGGGCGCCTCGATGTTCCTGCGCCGCTGCGCCTTCGTCTGCTTCTGGCTCGTCCTCGGCCTGTTCCTGACCCGTCAGCCCGAACGGGCCGCACGCGCCACCCGCGCCTTCGTCGGCGGCCTGGCGCTGGTCGCTGACGCACTCGCCCGGTTCACCACCGCGTTCTGATCGCCCGGCGTGGCCGCAGTCGCCGGCAAGCACACGCGGCCACGCCGGGCCCCATCCCCAACCATCCGCATCCACGGATAAGGAGACCCGTTCATCGTGCCTCACCCTGCTCCACTCGTCACCGACGTTGCGGCCCGCGACATGGCGGCTCGGTACAACCGGTCCGACTTCCGCGCCTGGGCCCGCCGCGCGCACACCACCGGCGGCTGTGCCCAACCCGTCCACCTCCGCGGCCGCGTCACCCACCTCGACCCGGCCACGGGCGAGGTTTTGCACCACTACTCGACCGCGCGGGAACCGGGCGGAGTGCTGCGCGTGGCGTGCAAGACCCGGCGCGCGTCCCGCTGCCCTGCCTGCGCCGAGACCTACCGCGCTGACACCTACCAACTCATCCGCGCGGGCCTGGTCGGCGGCAAAGGCGTCCCGGCCTCGGTCACCGCACACCCGGCCGCGTTCGTCACTCTGACCGCGCCCTCGTTCGGCCCGGTGCACACTCGCCGCACCGGTAAGAGCGGCGCCGTGGTGGCGTGCCGTCCCCGGCGCGGCGGGACCTGCCCACACGGGCGGCCGGTGTCCTGCACCGTCCGGCACTCCGCCGATGACACACGGCTCGGACAACCGATCTGTCCCGACTGCTTCGACTACACCGGCGCCGTGCTGTGGAACGCACACGCCCCCGAACTATGGCGCCGGTTCACCCTGGCCTTCCGCCGCTACGTCGCGCGCTCGGCCGGTCTACGGGTCTCCGACCTGCGCGAGGTGCTCACGGTCTCCTTCGCCAAGGTCGCCGAATACCAGCGGCGCGGCCTGGTGCACTTTCACGCCGTCATCCGCTTCGACGGACCCGGCGGCCCAACGGCCGCCCCACCCTCTTGGGCCACCCTCGAACTGCTCAAGGCGGCGGTGGATCACGCGGCCGGAGCGGTGACGGTGTCGACTCCGGCGGCGGGCGACGTCCCGGCCAAAGAGCACGTGTGGGGCACCCAGATCGACGTCCGGCCGATCACCACCACCGGAGAACTGACCGATACCGCGGTGGCGGGCTACATCGCCAAATACGCCACCAAAGCCGCTGAGTGCGTCGGCACCCTCGACCGGCGCATACGCCCCACCGACGACCCGGCCGACCTGCCGGTGTCCGGGCACGCGCGGCGGCTCATCGCCGAATGCCTCCGCTTGGGTGCGCTCGACGAATACGCGGGCCTGCGGCTGGCCGAGTGGGCTCACATGCTCGGCTTCCGCGGCCACTTCTCCACCAAGTCCCGCCGCTACTCGGTCACCCTCGGCCGCCTGCGCGCCGACCGCATCGAGCACAACCGCCGCGAACACGACCAGATCACCACCGGCCGCCTTCCGTTCGAGGACGACCAGGTCCTCGTGATCGCCCACTGGCGCTACCTCGGCCAGGGACTCACCCCAGGTGAGGCGCTCCTGACCGCTGCCCTCACCGGCAAACCCCTGCCGTCCCTCGGCCCGTCCGCCATGCCCGCGAGGAGTCCCGCGTGACCGACCTGCTCATGACCGTTGATGAAGCCGCCGAACGGCTCCGCGTGAGCCGCTGGACGCTCTACAACCTCATCCGCTCTAACCAGCTCCGCACGGTCAAGATCGGCCGTCGCCGACTCGTCCCTGTCAACGCCCTCGCCGAGTACCTCGACAAGCTCACGGAGGTTGCTGCCTGATGACCACGACCCTGCTCGCCGTGCCCGAGGAGCCCGAGGAGCCCGAGCGGCGCAAGCCTCGTAAGGCTCGCACTCGTCGGCGTGCCAACGGTGAGGGGACGATCGTCCAGCGTAAGGACGGACGGTATGAGGCGAAGGTCTTCGTCCCGACGACTGCCGGGACGATCAAGCGCGTCAGCGTGTACGGCAAGACCCGCGAGGAATGCCACGCGAAGTACGTCAAGCTCAAGGCACAGGCCGACGCCGGTGTCCCGGTCGCTTCCGTGAGCTGGACGGTAGAGCAGTACCTCGCGTACTGGCTGGACAACGTCGTACGCGTCGAACGGCGCCCCAAGACCGTCCAGGGATACGAGAGTGTCATCCGGCTCCACTTGGTCCCCGGGCTGGGCAAGAAGCGGCTCGGCAAGCTGACGGCCCGTGACGTCCGGGCGTTCATCACCACCGTCCGCGAGTCGTGCCAGTGCTGCCGCCACGGATGGGACGCCAGCCGGGAAACGCCCCAGTGCTGCGCCCTCAAGGGCGGCGAATGCTGCAAGTCCCGGCTCTCGGCGCGCATGGTTCAGTTCGTCCTGGCCGTGCTCCGCAATGCTCTGCAGTCGGCTGTCCGCGAGGAGATTCTCATGAGGAACGTCGCTCGGCTCGTCACGGTCACCACACCCAAGTACAAGGTCAACCGGGGCCTCACGGTCGACCAGGCGAGGGCCGTCCTCAAGGCGGCCCAGGATGAGCGGCTCTACGCGCTCTACGTCCTGGCGCTGTGCCTCGGCCTGCGGCGCGGGGAACTGCTCGGCCTGCGCTGGCAGGACATCACCCTGACGCCGTGTCGCGCCTGCGGGGGAGAGGGCGGCACCCTCGACGGCGACCCGTGCGCGCACTGCGCCGAAACGGGAATTCAAGACGCCAAGCTTGAGGTGGTGCAGACCCTCCAACGGGTCGCCGGAGAACTGCGGTTCGTCCCGCCCAAGACCGACGACTCAACGCGAACCATCCCGCTGCCGGACCTGTGCGTCACGGCGCTTTGCGAGCATCGGGTGAAGCAGGACGCCGAACGGTCCGACGCCTGGCCACGCTGGCAGGATCACGGGCTCGTCTTCCCATCCCGCCTCGGCACTCCTATGGAGCCGGACAACCTCCGCCGTAGCTGGGGCCGTATCCGCGCCGCTGCGGGCCTCGGCTCGATGCGCCTGCACGACATGCGGCACACCTGCGTCTCGCTGCTCCTGGACCTCGGCGTCCCGCCGCACATCGTGCGAGAGATCGTCGGACACAGCGACATTGAGGTGACGATGACGATCTACGCACACGCGGCCCTCGACGAGAAGCGCGCGGCCCTTCGGAAGCTGGGGGACGCCCTCCAATAAGACCGTATGAGGCCATCGGCGTCCCAGAGGTTCAATCCTCTGGGACGCTGTGATTTTCCCCTGTTCCCACTTATGGAGGTCGTCGTGCTGCTCGACGAGATTAAGCGCAAGGTCGATGCGACTATCGGTGGCATCGAATGTTTCAAGCTCGGTGATGTAGTCCAGGCTTACGCACAAGATCGTGGACTGCCTTGGGAGAAGACCAGCCGGCCGCGCGTCGATGGTCTCCGTGCGGAGCTTGCGCGGGCTGGCTACGTGCTTTGGCCCGAGGTCCTCGAAGATCACCAGGCGACACGGCACGTCTATGTGATCTCGCCTAGGGGCCTGGTGACGGCGGTGCGCCAGGTGCTCTCAGGAGAGATTGAGCCCAACCCAATCGTGTGCGATTCCTTGAACAGGGTGCTTGGAGGGAGCGTCACTAGGGCATCCGCGTAGGTTGTCGTCAGCGTTGTCGTCAAAACGCCCCGGGGCCGTGTGGCTCCGGGGCGTTTTCGCTGGTCATTTGAGGTGGGCAGGGGCGGGGTCGAACCGCCGACCTTCCGCTTTTCAGGCGGACGCTCGTACCGACTGAGCTACCTGCCCGGGACGTGCTGGTGCACGTCTGGGCGGTCCTGACGGGATTTGAACCCGCGGCCTCCACCTTGACAGGGTGGCGAGCACTCCTAGCTGCTCCACAGGACCTTGCTGCTCCGAGCCTAGCGGCTCCGGAGGGGCGCGCTTAACGCTTGGCGACGTCCGAGAGCATACGCGATGCCCGAGGTGGTCGCCAACTCGTTAACGGTCGGGTTGAGGGGGAAGGTCGTCACGGAGAGATACCGGGGCGTTACCGGTTTGTCGGCCGTGTTTCGTGTTATGCGCCCGGGGCTCCTAGTCTGTCCGGGTTGCGCAGCGGTGCGTGACCGGAGGGTGGCGCCGTTCCAGGAGGGACGGTGCCCTAGATGCGAGGGAGGCCGCGTGGTCGCAAAGCTCCCAGACCAGGGTGCGGAGAGTTATCAGCGAGGGTTGGGGACGCGCCAGATCCAGATGCTGGCGATCGGCGGGACGATCGGTACCGGGCTGTTCCTCGGAGCAGGGGAGAACATCGCCAAGGCCGGGCCGAGCCTGATCCTGACGTACGCCGTCGCGGGGCTGGCGTTGTTCTTCGTCATGCGGGCGCTCGGTGAGCTGCTGACGTACCGGCGGACGGAGGGCGGGTTCGCCGGGTATGCCCGGGAGTTCCTCGGTCCGTTCTGGGGATACGCCACGACCTGGACGTACTGGATCATCTGGGTCACGACCGGCATGGCGGAGCTGACCGCGGCCGGCACCTACATCCAGAAGTGGTGGCCCGGGGTCGAGCAGTGGCAGACGGCGCTGGTGGCGCTGCTGATCCTGTTCGTGGTGAACCTGATCTCGGTCAAGCTGTTCGGTGAGCTGGAGTTCTGGTTCGCCATGATCAAGGTCGCCGCGATCGTGATGATGATCATGGTGGGGATCGGGGTGCTGGCCTTCGGGTTCAGTGACGCCGGGGAGACGGCGGCGGTCGGGAACCTGTGGGATCACGGGGGTGTGTTCCCCGAGGGATACAGCGCGACGATCATGACGTTGCAGATGGTGATGTTCGCGTATCTGGGCGTCGAGCTGGTGGGTGTGACGGCGAGCGAGGCCAAGGATCCCGAGAAGAACATTCCGCGGGCGATCAATGCGCTGCCGCTGCGGTTCGCGCTGTTCTACCTCGGGTCGCTGCTGGTCATCCTCGCGGTGGTGCCCTGGACGGCGTTCAAGGGCGGCGCGAGCCCGTTCGTGCTGGCGTTCGACAAGATCGGTATTCCGGGCGGCGCGGACATCGTGAACTTCGTGGTGCTCACGGCGGCGCTGTCGTCCTGCAACGCGGGCGGGCTGTATTCGACGTCGCGGATGCTGCGGACGGCCGGGGTGAACGGTGACGGCCCGCGGCTCCTGTCGCGGCTGAACGGGCGGGGTGTGCCCGTGCTGACGGTGGTCATTTCAGCGCTCGTGATGGGCATCGGGGTCGTGATCAACGCGGTGGTGCCGGAGAAGGCGTTCGAATACATCACGTCGGTGTCGACCGGCGGCGCGCTTGCGGTGTGGACCGTCATCGTGGTGTCGCACATGATCTACCGGCGGAAGGCCAAGGCGGGGGCGTTGAAGACGTCGTCCTACCGGATGCCTTGGGCGCCGTACAGCAGTTGGGCCGTGCTGGCGTTCTTCGCTTTCGTGACGGTGACGATTGCCTGGGAGGCCGACACCCGGATCGCGTTGTACGTGATGGCGGCGTGGGCCGTGATGGTGGTGGTGGGGTGGCCGTTCGTGCGGCGTGCCTCGCAGGACGCCACGGGCGTGAAGGTCGCCGTGGAGACGAGCACCGGCGTCTGAGCGGGACGTCCCGGCGGCCCCGGCCGCCGGGACGTTTCGTGGCGTGCGATGATCCCTGTGGGCGGTTCCATCCCTCCGGAGGCGCACGTGACGAGCATGCTCGAGATCCGTGTGCGCTGGGTCCTGCTCGTGGTGGTCGGCGTCGCCAACGCGGTCGGCTCGGTGGTGGTGCTGCTGTTCGCGACGTTCGTGGTGCCCGATCCGCCGCTAAAGGATCGCGACTACGCCCATCTGGTCAATGCGGTGGCGTTCTTCAGCTATCCGGTCGTTGCGGTGCCTGTGGCTTTGTTTCTGGGGTTGTGGCTGTGGCGGCCTGTTGTGTCGTTTGTTCGGGACGGGGGGACGCCCGATCGGCAACAGCGGCGGGCGGTGCTCCTTGGGCCGTTGCGGTTGACGCTTCTCATCGGCGCGTTGTGGGTCGTCGGGGCGCTGGGGTGGGCTGTTCTCGATCTTGTGTTGTTCACCGGACGGCTGGCGGTGAAGACCAGCTTGACGTGCCTGCTGGGCGCGGCCACGACCTGCACGATCGTCTATCTGTTGTCGGAGCGGTTGCTGCGTCCGGCCGCGGCGCTGGTGCTGGCGGCGGAGCGGCCGCGGAGGACCCGGCTGCCGGGGGTGACGACGCGGGTCATGCTCGCGTGGGCGCTGGGGACGGCGATCCCGGTGCTCGGGCTGATCTGCGTTGCCGTTGCCGCGCTGGCCGCGCCGGACATCAACGTCACCCAGCTCGCCATCACGATCCTGGGCCTTGGTGGTGCCGCGCTCGTCGCCGGGGTCTATGTCACCTATATGGCGACACAGGCGATCGCCGATCCGATCCGGGCCGTCCGGAAGGGCATGGCGCAGGTGGAGCGGGGCGACCTCGGCGCGGAGGTCGACGTGTACGACGCGAGCGAGGTCGGGCAGCTGCAGGCCGGCTTCAACCACATGGTGGCGGGGCTCCGCGAGCATGAACGGCTGCGCGACCTGTTCGGACGGCACGTGGGGGAGGAGGTCGCCGACCTCGCGCTGGAGCGCGGCGACATCACGCTCGGCGGCGAGACGCGTGAGGTGGCCGTCTTGTTCGTCGATCTCACCGGCTCGACGCGGCTGGCGGACACGCGGAGCCCGGACGAGGTCGTCGGGCTGCTGAACCGGTTCTTCGGCGTCGTGGTGACGGTGGTGGCGGGGCACGGCGGCTGGATCAACAAGTTCGAGGGCGACGCGGCGCTCGCGATCTTCGGGGCGCCGACGCAGCTGGAGGACTCGGCGGGCGCGGCGCTCGGCACCGCCCGGGAGCTGGCGCGGCGGCTGCGCGCGGAGGTGCCGATGCTGGACGCGGGGATCGGCGTGTCCGCGGGAGAGGTCGTCGCCGGATACATCGGCGCGAAGGAGCGGTTCGAGTACACGGTGATCGGCGATCCGGTGAACGAGGCGGCCCGGCTCAGCGACCTGGCGAAGGGGACGCCCGGGAAGGTGCTGGCCTCGGCGGCCGTCCTGGATCTGGCGCATCGTGGCGAGGCCGCTGAGTGGGATCTTGAGGGGTCGGTGACGCTGCGCGGGCGGAGCCGCCCGACGCGGTTGGGCACGCCGCGTACGCCGGCGCCGTCGATGTCGCCGGCCTTGTCGGCGGGACGGACCGGGGTGGACGGGGTGTCAGGAGTGGACGGGGCGGTGGGGGTGGAGGCGCCCACAGGGGCGCCCGTGGGCAGGGCGTTCATCCGTCGTGTCCGCTTTCCGCGGCCGCTGCGGCGGAGCCGGAAGCTGCTGCTCGGGGCGCTGATCCTGTCCAGGGCGGCCAAGGACGCACGGATGGACGGCAAACCCGACAAGCCGGAATCGGGCCCGGACGGCGCCGTCCATTTCTGATCAAAGTCGCGCTCGCGGCCGTGCCGGATGCGCGACGATGCGTATCGTCCCCGGCAGTACACGGTCTGCTACCGGCCCGTAACGCTCGTGTCACCGGACGGCCCGAGGGTTGGGAGCGGCAGGGCCGCGGCAAGCCGCGCGGCGAACCCCGGCTCCCGACTGGCTCCCCGAGAGGTGAAGATGCACCGACGGAATCGTCTCGCGCTCGTCGCCGTCACCGCTTCGACGGCGATCATCGTCCCGGTGCTGCCCGCTGCCGCGGGCGCCGGGCCGGGTTCGGCCGCGCGGTCCGGCGTCCCGGAACCCCACCCGCGCGCGGGCACCGCGCACGGTATCGCCGCCGCCGACGTCACGAACGTCGCGCATCGCGGCGCGTCCGCCTACGCGCCCGAGAACACGCTCGCGGCGTTCAGGCTGGCCGTGAAGCAGCGTGCGGACGTGTTCGAGCTCGACGTCCAGGAGTCCAAGGACCACAAGCTCGTCATCATGCACGACACCACGCTCGCCCGGACGACGAACGTCGAGCAGCTGTACCCCGGCCGCGGGCCCTGGAAGGTCTCCGACTTCACCCTCGCCGAGATCCAGAAACTGGACGCGGGCTCCTGGTTCGGGGCGAAGTACAAGGGCGAACGCGTCCCGACGCTCGACCAGACGCTCAGCGCCATGCGCGACCGGGGCCTCGGGCTCCTGGTGGAGATCAAGAGCCCGAACCTGTACCCGGGCATCGAGAAGCGCGTCGCCACGGCCCTGCGGAACTCGCCGTCCTGGCTGAAGCCCGACCCGGCGGAACGCCGCCTCGCCGTCCAGTCGTTCGACTGGGAGTCGATGCGACGCTTCCACTCGGTGCTGCCGAACGTCCCGATCGGGCTGCTCGGCACGCCGAAGGCCGGGGACCTGCCCGAGCTCGCCACCTACGCGGACCAGATCAATCCGCCGTTCCGCGATCTGACCGCGTCCTATGTGAAGCAGGTGCACGCGTCCCGCATGGACGTGCTCACCTGGACGGTCGACGACAGCGGCGACATGAGGAAGGCCGTCCAGCTCGGCGTCGACGGCGTCATCACCAACAAGCCGGATGTGCTCCGCCGCGTCCTGACCGAGACCGCCGCCTCCAACCGCTCAGCCGCCTGACCCCCGACCCCCGACCCCTGACGCCTGGCGCCCTATCTGGCCGCCTGATCGCCTTGTCCGGCCGCCTGATCGCCTGGTCCGGCCGCCTGATCGCCTTGTCCGGCCGCCTCAGCGCCTTTTCCGGGCGCCCGCCCGGCTGGATCGGGTGCCCGGCCGGGGGCGGCTGTGGCGGGTGCCGGTCAGGTGCCGGGTGGGCGTAGGTGGTCGCGGGCCCGGGTGATCAGGGCGCGGGCGGCGGGGCTTCGGGGGGCCTCGGTTCGCCAGGCGAGGGCGGTGCGGGCGATGAGGCGTGGGCGGACGACCGGTATCGCGTGCAGGCCGTCCGGGCGGGCACGGGTGGCGGGCTCGGGCACGACGGCCATGCCCAGCCCGTGCGCGGCGAGCTGCGCGAGCACGGGTGCCTCGCCGGCCTCGAACGCGACGCGCGGGCTGAAGCCGGCGTCGGCGCACGCCGCGTCCAGGACGATCCGCGGGCCGGTGCCCTTCGGCGGGCAGATCAGGTCCTCGTCGGCGAGGGCGCGCAGCGGGATCGTGGATCGCCGGGCCAGCGGATGGCCGCGCCCGACGGCCGCGTAGAGGTCCTGCTCGGTGACGACGTGGGTCGTGATGCCCTCGGGCGGCTCGGAGCCCATGCTGAGGAACGCGAGATCGATCCGTCCGTCCCGAAGGGCGCCGAACAGGGCGTCGGCCTTCTCCTGGACGACCGTGATCTCCACGTTCGGATGGTCGTGGCGGAAACCGGCGAGCATGCCCGGAAGGTCCAGAGACTCGATCCAGTCGCTGGTGCCGATCGTGACGCGCCCGCGCAGCAGGCCCGCCAGCGCGTCCACCGACAGCCGTGCCCCCTCGACCGCCGCGAGCGCCGCCCGCGCGTAGGGCAGGACGGCCTCGCCCACCTCGGTCAGCCGGACGGTCCGCGCCGACCGGTCGAACAGCGGCTGGCCGAGTTCCCGTTCGAGCTGCTTGATCTGGGCGCTCACGCCCGGCTGGGCGACGTGCAACCGGGCCGCGGCCCTGGTGAAGCCGGCCTCCTCCGCCACCGCGACGAAGTACTCAAGCTGGCGCAGCTCCATAACCGGCGATGCTAACAGCGGCCTTGTCCAGCGCTGGGGCTTCTGGAGTGGCCGGGACGGGCCAGCGGTGCGGCAGACCATTTCTTTGTCCTCTCTTAGGCGTTCTGCGGCTGTTCAGAGGACTGATTCCGGTCTGGACGGTGATTACCTCACCTGCAGGAGGTCGGGTGAACAGACGGCGCACATGGTCCATACGGGTGCGGATGACCGTGATTGCCGGAACGGTCACCGCCCTGATCTGCGCCGTGCTGATCGTCCTGATCGTCGTCGGGGTGCGCGGCGAGGCGGGCGACTACAAGCGCAGCAAGGCCACCGCTGCGGCTGCGCGGCTCGCCTACCAGGTCAGGCGGGAACCGGCCCTGAAGGGCGGGCTCTCCGCGCCGGACGAGGTCGTCCTGCAACTCCTGGACAGCCGGCACCGAGTGATCGCGGGAACCGGCAAGGCGCTGCGCGGCCTGCCGATCGCCCGGTTCCGCCCGGCGGAGCGGGACATCTACTCCACCAGGGTCGTGTGCCCGCCGCGCGGGTTCAGCGGCTGCATGTGGGTGGTCTCGATCCGCGTGTACCAGCCGGACGGGGACTGGATCGTCTACGCGGCGATCCCCACCGTCCCCTGGTACGTCAATCCGAGCCTGATCATGTTCCTGGTGTGCGTGTCGCTGCTGGCCGTCCTGCTGGTGTCGCTGCGCGCCTGGGGGACCGTCGACCAGACCCTCGCCCCGGTGGACGCGATCCGCGCCGAGCTCGCGGAGATCACCGCCGGCGAGTCGGGCCGGCGCGTGACGGTACCGGAGAACCGGGACGAGATCAGGCTGCTCGCGGAGGCGGCGAACGAGACCCTCGACCGCCTCGACAGTGCCCTGGCGCGGCAGCGCAGCTTCACCTCGGACGCGTCCCATGACCTGCGCAGCCCCATCGCCGGCGCGCGCGCCATGATCGAGGAGGCGCTGCTGTATCCGGACCAGACCGACTGGCCGAAGACGGGACGGGCCGTCCTGCAGAGCCTGGAACGCCTCCAGGCGATCGTGACGGACCTGCTCCAGCTCGCCCGCCTGGACGCCGCGGCCTGGCAGGACACCGAACTCGTCGACCTCGGCGCGCTCGTCACGATCGAGGTCGCGAGGTCGGACCGGACGAAGCGGATCGTCCCGCACATCCAGGAGGGCGTGACGGTGCTCGGCGACCGGCTCCGGCTCGTCCGGCTGCTGACGAACCTGCTGGACAACGCCGAACGGCACGCCGAGTCGCGGATCGACATCACCGTCCGCCGCGAAGACTCACCCGCCGGTTCGCCCGCCGGGGGGGCAAGCGCCGGTTCGCCCGCCGGTTCGGCCGCCGGTTCGGCCGCCGGTTCGGTCGCCGTCCTGGAGGTCCTGGACGACGGCGCGGGCATCGCCGAACAGGACCGGGACCTCGTCTTCCAGCGTTTCGCCCGCCTGGCGGCCAGCAAGTCCCGCGATCCGGCCGGCACCGGGCTCGGTCTCCCCATCGCCCGCGAGATCGCCCGGCTCCACGGCGGGACGCTCACCATCGAGGACAGCCCCAAGGGTGCCCGCTTCGTCCTCCGAATCCCGCGAGACCGAGCCGTCCAGAACTCGTAGCCTGCGTCCAGAACAGGCAACCTGCATGGCTGACGTGCGTCCTGTCGGCTGTCGGCGGGCGCGAGCGGCCCGTGTGGCTGGGGCGCGGCGGCGCGCGCGTGCGGCGTCAGGCCCTGTAGGCGGTGGCCGGCTCAGGGCGGCCTGCGGCCAGGGGCGCGTCGAGGCACGTGACTGGGACGGTGGCCGGCGGCCGGGACGCCGTCGCCTGCGCGGCGCCCTGAGTGCGGGCGCCGCGCAGGAGAGAGGGCGCATAGAAAGCGGAAAACCCCGCGTATGTGGTGCACGCGGGGGTGGTAGCGGGGGGCTGGAGCGGCCCGTGCGGGAACGGGCCGGCGGGGCGGCAGGTCAGATCGCGGAGCGGGCGGGTACGCCGCGCAGGTGGATCCAGCCTTCGGTCTTGAGCTTCTTCACGGTGAAGCTGACGGGTTTGAACTCTGCCGGATTCACGTAGCCGGGGCCGTGGGCGATGACGGACTCGTAGACGAACGTCGACGCGATGAAGCCGAGGTCGGCGCCGGTCGCGGCGAGGCGGTCCTTGAGGGGGCGCGCGTCCAGCAGCCGGGCGGTGCGGATCAGCGCCCAGCCGGACATTCCGGGTGGGTCGGGCATCACGGGACCGACGTGCACCGCGACCCGGAGTTGGATGCGGACGGCGTCCCTCGACTGCTGGTTGTGGTGGCGCAGCCCCTCCGCCAGCGAGGCGATCATGGGATCGATGACGGCGGCGGTCGGCACCTCGGGCGGGACGACGATCAGCGCGCCGTCGCCGCGGTCCTCGATGTGGCACGCTTCCCAGGGCACTCCCGACTCCATGAACGCTTCGCTGAGCAGCGCGTACATGGCGCGGCGCATGGCGAGGCGGTCACGGTCGTTGCGGTGGGTCGCGCTGAAGCCCGCGATGTCGGTGAACACGATCGTGCAGTTCTGGCCTGCCCACGTCGCTCCGGCGGGCTCGTTCCGGTTGACGGTCATGGGCTGCGTCGGCTCGTCCTCGAACGGGCCGAGGGCGGACGATCGCATCAGGTAGGCCGCTCCGCCGTTCACCGCCCCCGCGTGGTGGACGTGATCAGCCTGCGGCGTGCGGACCGGCATCGGCATCGGCATCGGTACGGTCGCGTACCCCTGCGCCCCGCTCTGCGTGTAGGGCGCTTGAGAGGTGTCAGGCATTTGCGACGCGTCTGGCAGCTGCGTTGGGTTCGGTAGCTGCGGCGGGACGGGCGCCAGCGGTGCGGTGGGCTGCTGCTGCGCCGGCCCGGCGAAGCCGTGCGAGGTGATGGAGCCGTACTGGACGGCGGGGTCGTGCGGTGCGTTGGGCGGGTACTGGACGGCCGCCATGTACTGGGACGGCGGCTGCTGCTGGAACGTCAGGTCGGACTGCTCGGTGAGCCGGTCGTACAGCTCGCGTTCCAGGACGGCGACCACGCGGGGGTGGTCGCTCAGGTAGGACACGAACTGCTGCGTGGTGATGCGCAGGCCGCGGACGATGTCCATGGCGACGATCGTCGCGGACCGGCGGCGCAGCCACAGTGCCGCGCGCTCGCCGACGATGTCGCCGGGTCGGCGGAACGCGATGATGCGCTCGCGTCCACCCCGGTTGATCGACACCCGGATCGAGCCGGACTGGATCACGACGGCCTGGTCGGCGTTCTGGCCCTCGAACCAGAGCACGGTGCCGACCGGGTAGACGACCTCGTCAGCGCGCGCGAGGAGGTCGTTCCGCTCGCTCTCGGTGAGGTAGCCCCAGAAACCCTGGCTCGGGGGCGGCGAAACCGGCCGGACCTGCCAGCCCGTCCGGGCCGGCGGGATGGGCAGGTGCTGGTGGATGGGCAGGTGCTGGTGTTCGACCTCCCGGTGGCCGCTCTCGGGACGGTCGTGAGCCGGCGGCCACGCGATGTCGGCGGCGGGGCCGGTTTCGGACGCGACGATCTGGTCGGGGTCGTGCTGGCGGGCGTGGTCGTCCATCAGCGCACCCGCCAGTCGGCCGACCGGGTGGTAGAGGGTGGTCGGAGGGGCAATCGGGGGGTAACGAATGGTGTGTTCGCGGGGCGGTGGACGTCAATGGTCCGTGCAAGAATTTGAAGTCTTGACATGTCGAGAACCCCTGTCTCGAATCGCGACTTCGGACGCCATACGTCCGGCTGCCTGGGATGAAGCCAGGCGTCGGCTCGTTCAGGGGGGACCGAGTCGCATTCACCTACTAGCCCGAACCGCATGATCGCGGTTAGACTGGGTGAGTCCGCAGAGAACGTTTAAGCAGGTCAGGCCGGATCTTTCACGGCTTCGCACGAAAGTCCGACAGGACCGGCCGGTACGGTCTCGCGCGGTCTCGAGGAGTCGCTCTCCGCCATCCTTCGATCGTCTTGGCTCGCAACCGGTGATCGGTGGAAGGCGGCGGGCGACTCTATTCTCTTTTCTGGTGTTTCCGGAATGTTCGGCGTTTCGTGGCGTCCTGTCCTCCCCGTCCCGGCGCGTATCAGTTGTTTCGTCGCGTCGGCGCCCGTCCCCGTGTTCGCCGACGGGGAGGCCCGGGACGGAGCGCGTGCGGCTCGTCCAAGCCCTCACCCTGCGTCAAGTCTTTCCCTGTTTCTTATGTAGCAACACGTCGGGTTGCAGGTCGGCGTCTGCTACTTTGCTACCTAGCACATTACAACATAGTCTACGGGCATGCAGCAGTCTGGCAGCTCCATCGCCGAGTTTCGAGCGATATGACGGGTCTGGCCCTCGGGGACGGGTTCTCACGGACCGGTCAGGTAGCGCCCTGGCGGGACGTAACGCGCTACATGGCGGGCTGCCAGGTTGCATGCGAGCTGGTGGCATCTACTACATAGAGTGAGCGATTGAGATGACCAGTGACCAGGGGCCGATCGTCCAGAGCGCGCTGCTCCGCGCCGAACTCGTCCGCCTGCGCAAAGAGAAGAAACTGACGCAGGACCAGGTGGCGCGGCAGCTCGAATGGTCTCCGTCCAAGCTCATCCGGGTCGAAGGGGGGAAGAACGCCATCACCCGGACGGACCTGCAGGCATTGCTCAGGGTGTACGACGTGACCTCTGAGGGGCGGCAGGAACGGCTCCAGTCGCTGGCCCGCGGCGCGCGGGAGCCCGCGTGGTGGAACACCTACCGTGGCGAGTTCGACCCGAACTTCCTGAACTATGTCGGCTATTCGGCGGGTGCGGCCTACATCCGGCAGTTCCACGGGTCGGTCATCCCGGGGTTGATCCAGACGCCCGAATACGCCGAGGTGCTCTCCACCGGCAAGGTGTCCGAGCAGGGCCGCGCTCTCGGCGCGAAACTGCGCATCCAGCGTCAGCAGGAGCTCGCCAAGCGGCAGAACCCGCCGCGCCAGCACTACATCGTGGACGAGGCCGTGATCCGCCGCCATGTCGGCATCAGGGTCGATCCCGCGATCATGCCGAACCAGCTGATCCGCATCGCCGACACCGCCGAGCGCGATGACCGGCTGACCATCCGGGTCCTCCCGTTCAGCACGGGCGCGCACCTCGGACTCGAAGGGCCGTTCAGCCTCCTGGAGTTCGACGGCGACCTGGACGACATCCTCTACCTGGAAGGCCGGGCGGGAGCCAGCCTGATGATCAGCGGTGATGACGACCGGATCCCCGAGTACCGGGACACGTTCGAGCTCCTGCTGGAGCAGGCACTGCCGGCCGAGAAGTCGATCGAGCTGCTCCGCCAGGCCGCCGAAGATCTCATGGCCTGACCTCCGGAGCCATCGCCTCACATCAGGCCATGGCCCCCGCCGCCGGCCCTGGCCTGACTCCAGTACCGCAACTCGACTCCACACGACCGGGAGGTGACGGCCGCATCGGGCAACCCCAAGGCGAGTGGCCTTCATAGCACGCAGAGTGATCTTGTGGTCCCTTGTAGGCGGAATAACTAGAACCGTTTACACTCATGACCGGGAAATTATCCACAAGGTCGTGGTTTGCCGTGCCCTGCTTGGTGCTCGCCGGGCGGGTGTTCTTGTCCGATCGGTTGGCGAGACGGCACCCGCCGGCAATGGATGGAGGGTTGCTGGATGGTGTGCCGATCGATTCGCGGAACGGTGCTGAACTGGCGCAAGGCCAGGCGAAGCCAGGGCGGAAATGATTGCGTCGAGGTGGCGGCGCTGGGCCCGTCGGTGCTGGTCCGGGACTCACGCGACCACTCGGCGGGCGTCATCGCCCTTGATTCCAGCCAGTGGAATCGACTGCTGAGCGCGATCCAGAGCGGTGATCTCGACGGACGTTGAGTCGCGGGACTCTTTTTCGGGGCTA
Source organism: Actinomadura sp. 3N508 (assembly GCF_044326375.1). Taxonomy (NCBI): domain Bacteria; kingdom Bacillati; phylum Actinomycetota; class Actinomycetes; order Streptosporangiales; family Thermomonosporaceae; genus Actinomadura; species Actinomadura sp. 3N508. The sequence continues at coordinate 675,643 of NZ_JBIRAX010000002.1, read as the reverse complement.
TCGCGGAAATTGTCGAACCTGGCGACGGCCGGAAGCCTTGACTGGCTATTATTGACAATCCTGCGAACCGGGGACGGTCCAGTGACCCTGAGCGAAACCTGAATCGGGCCTGAACCGTACCTGACCACTCCGTCGCGGCGGCGGAACCACCCGTATCGTCACCGCCGGTGAGTAGCCGAGCCGTCGTCGGCGCCCCGAAACGGCACCGCCGCGGTCGGTCGTCGAGCGACGTTCACGAGCCGGTCTCCGGCAGGCCGATCTCCGTATACCGCCGCCCGTCCCGCGGCGGACGAAACGGGGGAAGTGGTGGAAGAACTTCTTCTCCTTCGAGAGGCCGCCCGAGGTCGGGAGGCCGCCCGAGCTGCGCAGATGCCGCGTGCGTCGGCGCGGACGTAAGCCGGGGTGTTCAGTAGAGAAAGGGAAGTGTCACGCCTGCGGCGCCGGTGAGGTCCTCACCCCGGGAGCGCCCCATCAGCCAGGCGAGCAGAGACGCCTCCGCCCCCGCGACGACCACCAGCCCGTCGCCATCACCGGGGCCGCCGCCGGCGCCGGAAGCCCCGCCGTCGACGGAGGCTCCGGCGTCGCCGAGGGCCTCGCCCGCGCGCACGGCTCCGGTGTTGCCGAGGGCTTCGCCCGCGCGGGTGGCGTCGCCGTAGCCGGTGCGGGTGGCTTCGCCGTCACCGGTGCGGGTGGCTTCGCTGGCGCGGGAGGCTTCGCCATCGCCGACGGCTTTGGATTCGCCGGTGCCGACGGTTTCGGCTTCGCCGAGTTCGCGTCCCGTGTCGGTGGCGCGCAACCGCAGGCGCGGGGCATCGGCACGGCGGGCGAAGGCGGCGGCGACGCTGTCGAGCGCCCGTGACGTGAACGCCGCAGGCCAGTCGCGGGGCGTGAAGCCGGCGTCGAGATCGACATGGTGCACTAGAACCTCGGTCAGGCGGGCGTCGGCGGCGCGGGCGGCCGGGTGGCGTGCGCCCGACGTCCACTGGACGGTCCGCGCCCACGCCTCGTCCGGCATCAGCGCGTAAGCGTCGGCGAACCGCCGGGCGCTCTCCCGCACATCGTCGACGAGCTCAGCGGCGGGACGTCCGGCACCGGCGTCGATCTCGGCGGCGCGGGCCTCCATGCTCGGGTACTCATAGGACTCGACGCCCGTCCGGGCCCAGGTGAGCAGGCGGGTGCCGCCAGCGGCGTTCCTGGCGATGTGGGTGAGGACGTGCCCGCGCGTCCAGCCGGGCAGCAGCGACGCCGCGCGGACATCACCGTCATCGAAGCCCTCCGCCGTGGCAAGAAGGGACCGCGTCGCCGCATCGATAGTGGCAAGCGCTACAAGCGGCCGCTCTGGATCCGTCAACACACCCGACACCCTCTCCACCTTGCCTGATCAGCCCGCCTCGGCGGTTTCACGCGACTCGACGTGCGTCCAGCAGGCGGCGCCTTGCTCGATCGCTCGCCCCGGCCGGCGAGTTCGGCGGCGTCGGCGCGCCTGGCCGCGTGACCCGGGTGGTCCGGCCGGCTTGGCGGCTTCGGGGCGATCATGCGAAGGCGGAGCTGTGGGTTTCGGCCCACTGGCGGAAGGTTCGAGGTGGCGTGCCGGTGATGTCCTGCACGGTCGAGCGGACGATTGATTCGTCCAGGGAGCCGTTTACGTAGAAGTCGAAGAACGCGTCGACGTACTCGGCGGGCATCTGAGTGGTCATCTCGGCCCGGGCCTCGTCGTCGGGCTGGGCCTCGAAGCGCAGGTCACGGCCGAGCACATCGCCGAGGACGGCGACCTGCTGGGCGGGCAGGAGCGACTCGGGGCCGGTCGGGTAGTAGGTCTGCCCTTCGTGACCGTCGTCCAGCAGGGCCTTGGCGGCGACGGCGGCAATGTCGCGCGGGTCGACGGCGGCGGCGCGGACGTGAGCGAACGGGAGCCGGACCGTGTCGCCGGCCTGGAGCTGCGGGAGCCAGCGCAGCGCGTTCGACATGAAGGCGCTGGGCCGCAGGATCGTCCACGGCAGGCCCGAGTCGTGGAGCGCGCGTTCGGTGGCGACCATGTAGCGCGTGACCGCGTTGGTCATGTCGCCGCTGGCCGCCGATGCGCCCGAAAGTTGGACGACGCGCTCCACCCCGGCGCGGCGGGCCTCGGCGAAGACGCCCGGCATGTCGCGGTAGCCGGGGAGGGAGAAGACGCCTTGGACGCCGTCCAGCGCCGGGGCGAGCGAGGCGGGGTCGTCGAGGTCGCCGGTGACGTACTCGACACCGTCTACCTGACCGGATGGCGGCCGGCGAACGAGGGCTCGGACGGGGACGCCCGCCGCTGTCAGAAGACCGACGAGCTCGGAGCCGATCGTGCCGGTGGCGCCGGTAACTAAGATCATCGGACTACCTTTCGTGCCGCGAGCTGCCTGCACTATTCGAGGTCGATGCCCCGGTTCGTCCCGGTGGCGAGCGAGAAAGTCGCGCCGCCGCTCCTGCCGTCCCGCACCTCCTCGGGACGCCCCGCGCACGACGTCCGATGACGCACGAGCCAGCCCGCCCTCCGACCGGACAACCGTCATGATCGCACGACGTCGGAACCCCCAGCGAGAACGGCGGCGCAGTCTTCCCCGGCTACCGCACAGCGCCACCGCCCGGGTACGTCCCGCCCCGGTACGTCCCGCCCCGCTTGGGCTCGCCCTGGTTGCGCAGCGTCGCCGGTTCCCGTGGCTTGCTCAGCCCCGCGCTGTCAGACCCTGCGCGGTTCACGCGGTCTGCAGCGTCGCCCGCGTCCCACAGGTTCCCCTGGAGTACGGGGCTCGGTCGGGCCGCGGACTGCGCGGCCTCGGTGCCGCGCGGGCTCCCATGCGCTTGCACGGTCTCGCTTGAGCGGGTGGTTCTGCGTGGTCTTGGGTTGTACGTGGGGTCAGCGGACGTTGCGGGGGCGGAACTGGATGCTGATTCGGGGGCCGGTGGCGCGGGTGGTCTTGGGGATCGCGTGCTCCCATGTCCGCTGGCAGCTCCCGCCCATCACGATGAGGTCGCCGTGTCCGAGTTCGTGGCGGATCGTCTGGCCGCCACCACGTGGGCGGAGCAGCAGGTTCCGCGGCGTCCCTACGGACAGGATCGCGACCATCGTGTCTTCCGTGGCGCCGCGGCCGATCCTGTCGCCGTGCCATGCGACGCTGTCGCGGCCGTCCCGGTACAGGCACAGGCCGACGGTGCGGAACGGCTCGCCGAGTTCCTCCGCGTAGTGGTCGTCGAGCGCTGTCTTGGCTTCGTCCAGCACTGGATCGGGTAGCGCGTCGGTTTCGTCGTAGAACGCCAGGAGGCGTGGCACGTCCACGACACGCTCGTACATGCGGCGGCTCTCCGCGCGCCACGGGACGGACGTGTGCAGCCGCTCGAACAGCGCGTCCGCACCCGGAATCCAGCCGGGCAGGACGTCCACCCAGGCGCCGTGCGCCAGCGGTGTCCGCCGCGCCGAGCTCAGCGGACGCGGACCGCGCTCGTCCGTGTCGTCCAGCAGCGAGGCCTGGAACATGCGCCCACTGTACCCGGCCAGTCAAACATCTGTTCGATCAGGGGCGGTCAGAGAGCCTTCAGCATGTTGGTGAGGAGCGCGACGGTGCGGACGGGCGGCGCGGCGCGGACGGCCAGCGAATCCATGATCTCCTTGTAGCGGTCGGCCTCCCTGCCCTCCGGATAGCGGGCGCCGGTCAGCTGTTCGAGGTAGACGACGTCGTCCAGGTCGTGCTCCGCGAACCGGATGACCGTGATGGGGCCGCCGAGCGCGAGATGGCCGCCGGCGGAGAACGGCAGGAGCTGCACCTTCACGTTGGGCATGCATTCCGCCACGTTGATCAGGTGCTCGATCTGGGCGCGCATCGTGTCGGCTCCGCCGATCGGGCGGCGCAGCGCGGCCTCGTCGATCACCGTCCAGAACCTGACCGGGTTGACCGGGCGGAGCAGGACGTCCTGCCTGGTCATCCGCACCTTGAGGCGCCGGTCGAGCTCGTCGTACGGCGCACGGTGGTGCTCCAGCCCGATGACCGCCCGCGCGTAGTCGACCGTCTGCAGCAGCCCCGGGACGTACTGGACCTCGTAGTTACGGATCGTCGACGCCGACTGCTCCAGCCCGACGTACTGCTCGAACCAGGTCGGCACCACATCGCCGTAGCTCTGCCACCAGCCCGGCTTCTTCGCCTCCCGGACGAGATCGAGGAAGCTCTTGCGCTCGTCCTCGTCGTCCAGGCCGTACAGGTCGAGGAGGTCGAGGACGTCCCGCACCTTGAAACCGTGGCGCCCGAGCTCGAGCCGGCACATTTTGGACGCCGACCCGCGGATCGCGGCCCCCGCCTCCGCCCGTCCGATGCCCTTCTCTTCCCGTAACCGCCGCAGCCGCGCGCCGATCTGCATGCGCAGCGCGGTCGGGCCGGCCTGCCGATGGTCAAGCACAAGATCTCCAGCGTCTCGTACGTCGCGACAACTCTCGGAGCGTCTCACAGGCAAGTTGGACGCGCAGGCAACCTCCGGTCAGAGGTATGTAACCGCCGACCTGGTGTACAAATCACATCATTGTCCGTGAACGTCCAGGCAGGATCGTTCCACTTTTACGGCCTCAGCGCGGTGGAACGAGCAGATCGAGATCGGCTCTCGTCACCCGCGCCCGCTCCGCCACGCGGTCGCGGTCCGTGCCCGCCGCACCGACGATCTCGATCGCCCGGGTCAGCATCGTGGGCTGCTCAAGCGGCTTCGCCGGCCCTGGTTCCTGACGCCGCCATCCACGCGAACTCAGCACGCTCATCGCGTTCCGGTACACGGCCTCTTTCATGATGCGCAATGTGCGCGCCCGATAGAGGAGAGCCGCCATGCTGACGCCCCACGCCGCTTTCAGTTCTGCCAGACGATCCCACTCAGGGCTTGCAGGCAGTTCGCCGCCGATGTCGTCCTCCGGCATGAGGAACTCCGCCGCGAACCGGTGCGCCTGATCCTCGACGATTTTCTCCCCAGGCTCGGCATCGGCGTGCATGACCAAATGGCCCAGTTCGTGCGCGGCGTCGAAACGGTTGCGCCAGTAATCGCCCTTGGCCGGATTGAAGAACACCATCGGCCGCGGATGGACGCCCACGCTGAACGCGTCGACCCGCTCCGCAGCGTCCGGCAGGACGAGCACGATCACACCGTGCCCTTCCAGCAGCCGCACCATATGCGGCACCGGGCCCGGTTCCCCGACCAGCGCCTTTCGCGCGACCCGCGCCGCCTCGACCGGTCCGTTTCCGGCGATCTCGTCCGGCGACACCGTGTATTCCGGCAGATCGACCTCGGGAAAATCGACTAGGGCCTCCAGCGCGCCGACCACATCCGTGGCAATCCGCCCGTAAGCAAGGGCCTGGTCACGTTCGATCTGGCTGGTCGACCTCAGCGAGCGGAAATGCGCCCCGTCCAGCGAAACGCGGCTCTGCCCGCCCTGGAAGAACTCCACGGGGACGCCGAGCGCGATCGCCAAACGCCGCACCATCGGCTCTTCGGGCGCCTGCACCCCGGCCTCGTATCGCCCGATCGCCTTCGGCGTCGTCCCCACCGCCTGCGCGACCTGATTCTTACGCAACCCCCTGAGCCGCCGGGCAAGCGTCAGCCGCTCGCAGTCGAACAGCACCCGCGCCACCCTTTGCTAGGCCGATTTCGTCTCCCCACGGAGCCGCATCGGGACATCCGCTTCCCCGTCGTCCCACAACGGCATCGTCCGCTCGACGAGCTTACGACGTGGATCGGGGCCAATGGCGTCGTCCAGCTGCCGCACCCAGTGCCAGGCCGTCCCTCCGTCCGCGTTCCACCTGGGCCGCCCCAGGAAAAGCTCCATTTCCAGCGGCTCATCGGTCGCGCTGTGCGCGAGCACCAATGTCACGACCCCGGGCGTGTCGCGGCCGATGCCGAGCGGCAGCTCCAGCTGCGGATCCTCGACATATCCCTGCCGCGCCACGGCCTGCTTGGTGGGACTGTCCCGATCCCACCGGATGCCCCGCACGTTCCCGAACTCGTGCCGCTTCAGCAGCACCCGGTAGGGCCCATACCGCCAGCCGGGCGAGCCGTTCAGATCGTCCCGGACGACCTGCGGCTCGTCCTCGAAGACCCGGTCGATCCACGTCGCCAGCACGTCGAACGCGCTGACCCCGTACGACCGTTCCGTGAACCCCGCCGCCCGGCTCAAGGACCCCAGGACGGCCAGCGTCGCGTCCCGGTGGGCCTCCCTCAGCGCATGCAGGAAGCCGGCCGCCAGGAGCTCGTCCCAAACAACCCTGTCCTCAGCCACCCGCCCACTCTAGGCAGCGGCACCGACATTATGAGCAGCCCTCGAACTGCGGCACCTCTTCGACCAGCTCGATCCCGCTCTTCCCGAACCACTTGCGCAGCAACTGCCCGGCCGTCCCGTCCTGATACATGGTCGTGAGGGCCCGGTTCACCGCCTCACACCCGTCGACGTCGCCCTTCCGCAGCCCGACCCCGTACCGCTCATCGGTGAACGGCGCGTTCACGATCTCCAGATCCTGGGCCGCGAACCCGGCCAGCACCAGATCCCCCGTGGAAACGGCGTCAACAATCCCACCGCGCAACTTGGCCACACAATCGCTATAGGACGACCCCGGAACAAGCCTCGCGGGAATGCTCAGCCCCGTGACCACCCGCTCGGTGGAAACCGACCCGCTGGCCTGGCACATCCGCTGCCCCGCCAGGTCACGCACCCCCCGAATCCGGGTCTCCCCGCGCCGCACCATGATGTCCTGGTGCGCCACGTAGTAGGGCCCACCGAACGTGACGAGCTTCGCCCGATCCGGCGTGATCGAGTACGAGGCGAGCACCAGATCAACCTGCCGCTCGTCCAGCTTCTCTTCCCGGTCATCCGACCTGACCTCCCGGAACTCCACCCGCGAGGCCCCGATATGCCGGGCGATGTACGTCCCCACATCGACCTCGAACCCCCGGAAGACAGCACCCTCCCTGAACCCGAGCCCAGGCTGATCGGCCTTCACCCCGACCACGACGACATCGCCGCCCGAAACAGAAGCCCCCGCAGCCGAACACCCCACGAGCACAAAACCCAGCAAAACCCCCAGAACAACACGCACCCCCCACAACTACCGCCCAAACTTGGTCACCAGATAAACACCAAATGACCACCTCCCTACCATCGAATGACCCAAGCACCTCCCAGAACTCGTTTTGAGCCTAGAAGCTTCGCCGCCAGTTAACTCTGTTCTGCCGCTATCTTCCAATTCTGGTGCCGCGTCCTAAGCCATTTTGTCTTGCCGTGCGCAACTCTCTGAAGCGCTGCAGCAGTGGCCCCATCGTGAACACGGCAACTAATCTGTCGGCAACCTGAACACAGAAAGGAGTTACATCACAATCCCGCCCAACCGCACATTCGCGACCGCAGGCCACGGCTTAACCAGAGATTCACTTCGTGCGCCTCAGAGCCAACTTGACGACTTTCGCGGGCCCTGATGTGAGTCGAGCCCATAGAGCGCTTGCGTCCGACCAACAGTGGCCAGAATGAGTGAATCGGTAAGTTCTCCGCAAGTAGCCGAATGGCCTCGGCGAGGCGAATCCCAATCCGTCGTGACCGGCAGGCGAGACGGCTTGGTGGAAGGGTAGCTATTTGATGAGGTCACGTAGTTCGTCAGGCGAAGGCCACGTGCCTGTCGTCTGAAGACGCCGATGGCTCATCCGGTGGCAGTTGGCGCAGAGGAGAACAAGGTCACTCAGTTTCGTCTCCGATTCCCCGGCTTCATGCAACGGAATCAGGTGATGGACCTCGATATAACCGTCGCCATGCGTGCCGTAGGCCCGAGTGAAGTTAAACCCACAGACCTCGCAGGCGAGGTCGCCTCCCTCCGCGAGGGTCTTGTCTATTCTCTTCTTTCGTAGCCCGCGATCACGCTCACGGAAGCGGTGCAGGCGTTCAAGGCTCCGCCCTTCGAGCGCGGTCTCCTCGTCCTCGTCAGGGCTCGGAGTCGCGATAACCTCGCGAAGGTTCTGATCTCCTGAAGTTATCGCCGCCGCGATGCGGTCGGCGGCGGCGAGCATTCTCGGTGGATCGGCGAGGAAGGCTTCGACGATCTGTCGCGTTGCTCTGCCACCTCGTGTGGTTGCTCCTGTGTAGTCCGGATGAGCGGTCACGATGTCGGCGGTCTTCCGCTGGACGCTGTTGGTGTTGCGGAAGTCGCTACCGCGATTCGTCGGAGGATGGAATGGTAGTTGCTGCAAAAGTTCGGACAGTTCGGAGGCGCGCTTGTCGTAATGCTTCACCTCGTGCCAGTTATTTCGGTGGACGAGTGCACATGCCAGGACCAGTTCATCCCATACCCAGTCTGGTGATCTCATCTTGGGCTCCACTCGGCTTTTCTTGATGGCGCCGCCCTTGACCCAGTTCACCCAAGAGTCCGGTGCGAGGGCGGTCGTCGTGTCGAGGGTGGAAGTGGGGTCGCGTCGCGCGTTTATCCAACGCCAGTCCAGACGGTTGCCTTCGGGGCGGAGATCGAGTAGCGAGATATGGAACACGTAGTTGGAGAAATGCTTGTGACTACCTGGGTCTTCGAGTTCGGCGATCGTGGCGTGCTCAATAATTCCGATACCGCAGAACTCGAGGTACCCCTTGCTGCTCTGGTTGCGCTGAGTCGAGCGGAAGATGAGAAGCGGAGGCGCTGCTGCTCGTACATCAGCGATATCGGACGTATGAGCCTCTGCCGTTTGAAGGAGGATGGCGTTGCCGCGGGTACTCCCCAAAGGGGCGGGTGTGTCCGGACGGTGGTCGCCGTAGTAGACAACTCGCCCGCCTACCACATCAATCTCGTCATGCCACGGTGTCTTGGACGAGCCAGCCTGGAGCGGATTGGACCGGAGGAAGATCACTGGTCGCCTCCGGCCCTCTGGTGCGGAGACCCACGCGGGGTGGTCGATGCCGCGGTTCATGATGAGTCGGCGGCTTGCCGGCATGGCTGTCAGGTTGAAGAAGTTCCGGTAGCCGTCAAGGTGCTCAGGCTCCGGGGCAGGCGGGTCCGGATACCTGACGATCTGTCCGACAGAAAGCATCGTCGATGCGGCCATGGTCAGATTCTGGCGGAATGTACCGACATTCTGGACATGTTCGCGTACGGCGGACGTGCTGAGGCAAGGCGGCGGCGGTCAGAGGCCCGCGCACGGCCGTTCGGGCGCCATACTTCGTCGTCCAGGAGTGCCGTCGAGCCCAGGGTGACTGGCGCGGCTAGCGAGAGATCGTTGCGGGTCCGTTCACCGGGGAGGCGAGAAGCGACATGTCGTAGCCGCATGCCAGGAGCGTTGCTGTCAACTCGAGGGCCACCGCTGTCGACAGGCCTCGGCGTGTTGACCACGGGCGGGCTGCGGCCCAGCCGTCGCCGAATCTGGTCACGCAGATCTCAGCGCCGTGGCCGGCCCCTCTCTTACACGGAGCGGCCGCAGTCGCTTGCCTGCTGGACGTCGCGCCAGGTGTGGGGATATGGCGTCCGGGCGCCGGTAGTCGCTATGCGATTGGCTAGGGCTAGATGTTTGTCTGTTCGGGTAGTGAAACGCGGGCTTACCGGGAAGGTAAGGCGCGGATGCGGCAGCGCGGGCCGTCTCGCTCGGCAGTACGCCTGCGGTCGCCAGCCCGGAAGGTGAGCTGTGATGTTCTCGGGGGCGAAGCGTGCCATGAACTAGCGGTCATCAGGCGCTGCCCTCCTGAGAATTGATGGGTCGGTGTTGATCTGGCTGTTGGGTTCTTGGTCGTCTGGGGTTGGTGTGGTGGTGCGGTGTGTCACTCTGAGTGGGTGGTTGCAGCGGTTCGGGCCAGGGGGCGTTCGCGGCTGGTGTTCGTACTTGTGCCGGGGCTTGTCGCCCTTCTTGGTGGGTGTGGGGCGATGGCGGGGTGGCAGTTGGGGGTGTTCAACTCGGATGGGCGGTTCGAGGACGTCGACGCCTGCCGGATCTTGCCTGATGCGGCGACGCTCGCGACTTTGGTGAGCAATGGGGGGCGGGAACCCGGGGATTCCGAGCCTCGGGGATTTCTTGGGCTGGGTGGCGATGCTCAGTCGGAGTGCAAGTGGAGCAGCGTTCCTAGAGGGGTCGACCGCCCGTTCCGGACGGTTCGGGTGTTCGCCGAGACGGTGCATGCGAGCCCGGGCGGCTCGGGGCCGGAGCGTGCGAAGGAGGATCTGGCTCGCTGGTACGAGAATCGGGTTCGGCGCGGATCGCAGGTGTCGGTGGTGGATGGTGCGGAGAAGATTTACGGGGCCACTGATAGAGCCTCTTATGTGATTGTGTTTGCTCGGGTTGAGGTTTTCGACATTCACGCCAAGTTTCGGATCTCGAACGTGGTTGTGGACGTGTCGGCTCGTACGCATACGGAGCCGGGGGAGAAGGAGCGGGCGCAGGTGGTGGGCCTGGCTAGGAATGTTGCCGCTCGCTTGAGGGCCCTCGATTGATTTCTATTCGTGCCAGGGCTGTGGTGGCTGTGGCCTGGTAGGTGCGGTCGGTGGCGATTCTTTCCGCGCTGGGGCCGGCTGCTAGGACGCGTGGGCTCTCGGCGATTTCGCGGATGGGTGGGATGGCGGCTGCTGCGGGCGGGCCGATTTCGGCTAGGCAGTGGAGTGCGAGCATCCCGGTGGGGGTCGCGGCTACGGCGTTTAGTAGGTGTGGGAGCGTTCTATCGATGTCGTTTGTTATTCGGTGGATGATTGCGGGGGCGGCTTCTAGGTCTAGGAAGGGAAGTGCGGGCTTGGCGGCCGGCCCCAAGTTGAAGAGGCGTTCGGCGTCTTCGTCTTGTAGGGCTGGGTGGAAAGTGCTCTGGAGGTAGCGGAGGGGTTCCTCGGCTTCGCCGGTTATTTGCCATAGGGCCCAGGCCGCGTTCTGGCTGGTGTGGGGGCCGTGCTTGCGTCCCAGGAAGCGGCGTAGGGCGGGGACGGCCTCCGTGGCGGCGGGGCCGAGAGCGGCCAAGGCTTCTGCGGTGGCGGGGACTGCCTTGCGTCGTTCTAGGAGGGTTATTAGTTCGGGGAGCAGGGGCAGGGCTTGGTCGCCCCATGTGGGTAGTGCTTTCAGGATGCTTATCAGGTAATTGCCTGCGAAGTCCGTGCCCTTCTTTGGGGTGGCTAGGAATTCCTGGATGGGAGTGAGGAGTGCGGCGGTGTGGTCTTTCATGCCGGCGAGTGCCGCGGATGGGTGGAATGACAGGCGCGGCTCGGCCAGATCGGCGGCTAATGCGTGGATGCATCGCGCGTCGCCTGTTCGGGCCAGGGCCTCCAGGGCGCTGCCCGCGATCAGATCGTCGGGATGGGTGAGGAGGGGGAGGAGGGCATCGGCGACGAGGGCGATGTCCGGGCCGCCTTGTTTGATCTCCCAGATGGCTTCTTTGGTGAGGTCCGTGGTGAGGAGGTCGGCGAGTGCAGGGAGGAGCTCCGCCGGGGCCGCGCGCCATGTGCGCATGATCTCGCCTGTGCGATGGACGGTTGGCGTGCTGGGTGCCGTGAGTGCGTCGCGGGTCAGGCGGATGTGCTGGACGGGGTGTTCGTTCACTGCGGCGAGGAGGAGGGCAGTGCGGCCACCGTCCAGGACCCATAGCTGGTCGTCAAGCGCCGACTCGGCCGCCTGGACCTCCTCGGTGATGGCTTCCAGCAGGTCATCGCCGGTGCCGCACCAGAGCGCCGCCACCGCGGCGGCGGCTCGTACCTCGCGTCTCGGGTCGGTCGATCGCTTGGTGAGCCAGGTCAGCGGCCGGTCGCTGCGGTCCGAGCAGATGTCGCCGATGGCGAGGATCATGCTTGCGGCGGCGCCCGCGTCTTGTTCGGTGGCTGTCGCTTCTTGGAGGCGTGGCACGAGGTCGGGGGCGTGGGTGGGGAAGTCGGCTAGGACGAATGGGGCCGCTGCCCTTACGGATGGGTCGGCGTCGTCCAGCAGGGTCAGGAGTGCTGGGACGCCGGCCTCCACCGCGCTGCGGGCCGCTCGTGCCCAGTCGAGGACGGTTGCGAGGGACGGGTCGTCGTATTCGGCCTCGTCGTGCTCGTCCAGGTCCCAGATCGCGGTGGCGATGTCGGAGAGAAGTCCCAGAATGCGCGGGCGGTGGTGGGTGGCCGGGGCCGAGACCAGTTCGTAGAGTGCGGCGACGGCAGGCTCTGTTGCCGGGTAGACCCAGCCTTGGTGGTAAATCGTGCCGGACAGGTTGTGCAGGGCTTTTTCGGCCAGTGTCGGATCGTCCGAGGCGGCTTGCTCCAGCAGTTCGGGCACGGCTGCTGCGGTCCGGCCGTAGGCGTGGGTCAGTGCCGGCCAGTCGGCGGTGTGGTGAAAGCGGCCGATCGTGGGTGGTTGCTGCTGGCCGAGGTTCTTCATGGGGGCGGGCGAGCTCTCCGGACGGTTTGAGTTGGGTGTTCGCCATTGTGCTCTAGGGGAGCGTGGCGGTCGGGCCCCTTGGGTGATGAGTTGAGTTAGAACACGTTCTTGTCTGGGGTTGTCTCATCCGTCAGGGTGGATGCATGGACCTTGTTGCGCTGGAAGAGATCCGCCGGTTGAAGCATCGGTACCTGCGGTGCGTCGACCTGAAGCTGTGGGACGAGTTCAGCGAAGTGTTCACCGAAGATGCTGTTGCGGAGTACGACACTCCGCTGCTCGGTAAGACGCTCAGGCTGGAGGGGCGGGACGCGATCATCGAGTACATGCGGGCGAACCTCGGGCCCGACAAGATCTCCACGCACACGGCGGGCTGCCCCGAGATCGACGTGGACGGTGAGCGCGCCACCGGCATCTGGTCGCTGGACGACACGATCATCATTCCGGAGCATCGCCTGCTCATCCGAGGTGCCGCGTTCTACCACGACGCGTACCGGCGGGGCGCGGACGGGCAGTGGCGGGTCGAGCGGACGGGCCACCGGCGGACGTACGAGTACACGGTCTCCCTGGACGACGCACCGAGCCTGAAGTTCACCACTTCTCATTGACCGGGACAGCGCGTTGACTCGATATAGAACGGGTTCTAGCGTCGTCCGTTCCGAGGACGTGCGCTGCATGCCGTTTCTGATCCCAGGAGTGTCCGGTGGCCATCGACCCAGCCGCGAGCCAGATCGGCCATTCCGGGTCGGCGACGCAGTCGTTCGCTGAAGCGGTCGTCGAGGCGGAGCGGATCATCCGCAGCGCGCCGCACGTCACGTCCGATCAGGATCTGGCGGAGGGGCTCGACTACCTCGCGGGCAGCATCAAGGCGTCGCTGCACATGGTGGGCGCCTACCAGCACGAACACCCCTACTTCGCGTCCTCCACCGGGCCCTACACGAAGCTGGGCCTCGACAATCCCGACACGCTGTACTTCCACGCCTACCTGCGAGACGACGCCGAGTATGTGGTCACCGGGCGGCGTGGCACGACCGCCGATCTGAGCTTTCAGATCATGAACGGCGACTACTCGCCCAGCAGGTCGCCCGACAGCCTCACCGCCTTCGACGACCGTGAGCTGGACATCGCCGAGGACGGGACGTTCCAGCTCCGCTTCGGCCCGCCGAGACCGGGCGCGGGCTCCGGGTACGTGGCGCTGCCTCCGGGTTCGGCGATGCTGATCGTCCGCGAGGTGTTCAGCGACTGGGAGAACGAGCGGCCGGGTGAGATCCGCATCCATCGCGCCGACACGCTCGGGACGTCGCCGTCACCCGTCCCGTCCGAGCGGATGGCCAGGCGGTACGAGGTCGCGGGCAAGATGCTGCTGGCCAGGCTGCGCACCTTTCTGGCCTTTCCTGAATGGCACTACCTGAAGCTGCCGGTCAACACGCTGACGGAGCCGCGACCCACGCCGGGTGGGCTGGCCACACAGTTCTCGTCCGTCGGCCACTACGAGTTGGACGACGACGAGGTGATGGTGATCACCGCCCCGGCCGTCGACCGCGCCGTGGCGCCCTACCAGGGATTTCAGCTCGGGAGTATGTGGTACATCTCGCTCGACTACATCAACCACCAGACGAGCCTCACCGCCGACCAGGCCCGCGTGGACGAGGACGGCATGATCCGCTACGTGGTCAGCGAGCGCGACCCCGGCCTCGCCAACTGGGTCGAACGCACCGGACACCGTCGTGGCTACCTGCAGTTCCGCTGGCAGCGCCTCACCCGCGACCTCACGCCGGCTGACGGCCCGTCCGTGGAGGTGATGCCGTTCGGTGAGCTGCCGCGCCGGCTCCCCTACTACGAGCGGCAGCGCGTCACCGAACCCGAATGGACGCAACGGATCGCGACCCGCCAGGTCGCCGTCGCCCGCCGGATGCTCGGCTGATGCCCGCCAACCCGCCATCCGCCGGCTTGCCCGGCGCCGATGCCCTGGCCGCCGATGGGCCGTCCGCCGATGGACCGTTCGCCGCTTCGCCGGACGCCGCTCCGCTGGGCGCCGATGCGCCGTCCGCTGGACCTTCGGTCGTGGGATCGCCAGCCGCCTGGCCGCCTGCCGCCGGGCCGCCGGGTGCCGGGCCCTCGGTCGTCGGATCGTCAGGCGCCCGCCTGTTGTTCGCCGACTTGCCCGTTGTCAATGGGGCGTCTGCCGCCCCGTCGTCCACACGATTGCCGGGTGCCGGACTTTCGGTCGTCTACTCGTTGGCCATCGAGGCGTCATCCGCCGGGCTGTCGGGCGACGGCGGCGCGCGGGGTGTCGGCCTGCCGGGTGCTGAATCTTCGGGTGGTGGGTGAGGTGTCTGCCGAGGTGTCGGGTGTTGAGGCGTTGGGGCCCGGGCTGCTGGGTGGGAAGGTCGTTGTCATCTCTGGGGTCGGGCCCGGTTTGGGACGTGGGCTGGCGATTCAGTGCGCCAAGGTTGGGGCGGACGTCGTCCTTGCTGCGCGCAATGAGAAGCGGCTTGCCGACGTCGCCGAGGAGGTCGAGGGGGTCGGGCGACGGGCTGTCACCGTCCCTACCGACATCACCGATCCGGCGGCCTGTGAGCGGCTGGCGGACGTGGCCCGCGAGACCTTCGGGCGCGTGGACGGCCTGGTCAACAACGCGTTCGCGACACCGCCGCTGACCGACCTCACCAAGGTCGACCTCGACGCGGTACGGGCCGGTTTCGAGACGAACCTGCTGGCCGCGCTGCGCCTCACCCGCCTGTTCGTCCCCATGCTGGAAGAGTCCCGCGGCTCCGTCGTCATGATCAACTCAGCGGTGCTGCGGCACTCGCGGCGGACGTTCGGTGCGTACAAGATGGCCAAGGCGGCGCTGCTCGCGATGGCGCAGAACCTGTCGACGGAGCTGGGGCCGCGCGGTGTCCGGGTCAACACGATCGCGCCCGGATACATCTGGGCCGACAACCTGAAGTGGTATTTCGACCACCTCGCCAAGAAGCGGGGCGTCCCGGCGCAGCAGGTGTACGACGAGAACGCCGCGACCACCGATCTGCGCAGGCTGCCCGAGCCGGACGAGGTCGCCGACGCCGTGGTGTTCATGCTGTCGCCGCTGGCCCGCGCGATCACCGGCCAGTGCCTGGACGTCAATTCCGGCGAATGGCACCACTGAGCACCCATCGCATCCCCGGGAAGGCGTCGATGAGTACAGGACGCGACAGCGTCGGCACGGTCGAGGATCTCCATGCCTCCGCCGCCAGGGTAACCGGCCTGGACGACTTCGGCGACGGCGCGTACCTGGCCGGGTTGAGGGTCCTGCTGGAGTCCCTTGCCGAGGACGCCGGGCTGACCCCGCTCGGCAACAAGGCGCAGCGCGCGATGCTGCGCGGTGCCCTGGTCGCCCGGCAGTTCTCCGAGGCGGCGTGGCGGCGGAACCCCGGGCACGCCGACGTCGCGGTGGAGCGTCCGATCTTCGTGACCGGGCTGCCGCGCACCGGCACGACCGCGCTGCACCGGCTGCTCACCGCCGACCCCGCCCACCAGGGCCTCGACCTCTGGCTGGCCGAGGTGCCGCAACCGCGCCCGCCTCGCGAGACCTGGGCGGACGACCCGGTCTTCCAAGCGATCGACGCCGGATACCGCTGGCATCACGTCGAGAATCCCGAGTTCATGGGCGTCCACTACATCTCGGCGGACACGGTCGAGGAGTGCTGGCAGCTCCTGCGGCAGAGCATGCAGTCGATCTCGTTCGAGTGCCTGGCGCACGTCCCGGCCTACTCGTCCTGGCTCGCCGAACAGGACTGGGCGCCCGCCTACCGCAGGCATCGCCGCAACCTGCAGCTCATCGGCCTGAACGATGCGGGACGGCGGTGGGTGCTGAAGAACCCCAGCCACCTGTTCGCCCTGGACGCGCTGCTGGAGGTCTACCCGGACGCGCTGATCGTCCAGACGCACCGGGCGCCCCGTACCGCGATGGCGTCCATGTGCAGCCTCGCCGCGCACGCCACCGCGGGCTGGTCGGACGTGTTCACCGGCGCGACCATCGGCCGTGACCAGCTCGACCTGTGGAGCCGCGGCCTCGACCGGTTCCGGAGCGAGCGGGCCCGGCATGATCCGGCGCAGTTCGCGGACGTGCGGTATGACGACTTCGTCCGCGACCCGATCGGGACGGTGGAGGGCGTCTACCGCCATTTCGGCCTGCCGTTCACCGACGCCGCGCGGAGGGCTATGACGGATCTGCACCGCGAAAGCGCCTCCGGGGCTGCCAAACCGGCGCATCGGTACGCGCTGCAAGATTTCGGGCTGACCGGCGAACAGGTCGACGCTCGTTTCGCCGACTATGCCGCTGACCTGCGCCTCTAGCCTTTCGAGGGGTCGGCGCTCAGCTCGGCCAGGTGGTGCAGCGAGTTGATGAGATGCTCGGGGCCGAACGGCGGGAACGTGAGGTATTCGCGGATGGACGGTGGCACCGCCGACCAGTCGTAGGTGAGCGTGACCTCGGTCTCGGACGGGCCGCGCGGTGCGAGGTCGTAGCGCCAGAACCAGCCGCCGAACTCCAGACGGCCGTCGTCGTCCTCCGTCCCCGTGAACCAGCCGATGGCGCGCGGCGGGTCAAGCACGTGGACCTTGTTGGCGGTCCGGTAGCCGCCGTTGGGATGGTTCGGGTGATGCATGTCCATCCGGAATATCTGCCCCACCTCGGTCAGCGGCGCCTGGTCGGCGGATTGCTGGACCCAGCCGGTGCCGTCGATCGAGGCATGCGTCGTCGGGTCCGCCAGCACGGCGAACACCCTCGCGGCGGGCACGCTGAACACCAGGGTGGCGCTCACGTTCTCCTCGACCATCGTGCGCACGCTCCTCGTGATCTCGTCTCGGGCTTCCCCCGCAGACGCGGAAGGGACATTGTCACTATGTAGACGATCCGGTGAGGCGAAACTCATCGGACGCGAAGCCGACCCGAGGCAGGCGGCGGGTCGTGCGCGGTCGTGTGGCGCGGCGGCCGTGCTGTGCCGCGGTCGTGCTGTGCCGCGGTCGTGCTGTGCCGCGGTCGTGCTGTGCCGCGGTCGTGCTGTGCCGCGGTCGTGCTGTGCCGCGGTCGTGCTGTGCCGCGGTCGTGCTGTGCCGCGGTCGCGCGGCGCCGGGGCCGTGCCGTGGGCGTGCGGGTGGCGGCTTATCGGCTAGGGGGCTGGGTAGGGGCCCTTCCAGCCGGTTCTCTCATCGAGGGGCCGGACATGGGGCGGGCGACGAATCGGCCCGCGGAGTGCGTACCAGGGGACGAGACCGATGACCGAACCGCTCCCGCCGACCCGCAGAAACCGCGCGAGCCTGACGTACAAAGTGCGTTATGCCGCGCAGAATCCGGATCGCATCAAGTCATACCTGGCACGGGTGACCAGGGACCTCAAATTCCGGCTTTCCAGCCGCGACCACGTCGCCTACTACCGGGCCGTGATGAGATCCGACACGGCCAAGAACCCGGAGGCCGCGGTCGGGAGCCGCAGCCACGAACGCTGGCTTGCGCTCGGCCAGATGCAGTTCGACTACCTGCGCAAACACGGCCTCAAGCCGGACGACCGCGTCCTGGAGATCGGCTGCGGCAACCTGCGGGCCGGGTGGCGCTTCATCGACTACCTCGACGCCGGGAACTACTACGGCATCGACATCTCCCCGGACATCCTGCTCGCCGCGCAGAACACGCTCGTCCGTCAGGAACTGCGTGAGAAACTGCCGCACCTGACGCTGGTCGACGACCTGACGCTGCAGTTCCTCCCATCCAAGCACTTCTCCGTCGTCCACGCGCACAGCGTGTTCAGCCACTCGCCCATCGAGGTGATCGACCAATGCCTCGCCAACGTCGGCCGCGTTCTCGCACCCGACGGCTTCTTCGACTTCACCTTCGACCGCACCGAGGGGACCGAGCATCACGTCCTCCGCGAGGATTTCTACTACCGCACCGAAACGCTGATCTCCCTCGCCGAGCGGCACGGTTTCGCCGCTCGCTTCATGGACGACTGGGAAGAACTCCCGCACGGCCAATCCAAAATCCGCGTAACCCACCCCGAATGACCGACGCATAACCGTCATGCAGGCCGCGCGCACCAGGAGGGGCGGGGGCTACGCCTGATCTGTTGCGGGCGGCGATGTTCACCCCGGGTGCAGCGTGCCCGCGCCCGCGCGGGTTATGGGAGGGCCGTCCAGAACTGCCAGTGATGGCCCTCCGGGTCGGCGGCGAGGTAGCGGCGGTGGCCGTGCGCGTTCTCCGGCTCGGTGATGATCTCGGCGCCGTGCTCGCGGGCGTGTTCGCAATGCTTGTCGACGTCGTCGACCATCACGTACAGGCTCTGCGTGGACGCTCCGCCCAGCGCCGCAGGCGTCGTCGAGACGCCCGCCTCGGACGGGCCGATGGCCATGATGACTCCCTCGCCCAGGCACAACTCGGCGTGCTCGATCCGCCCGTCCGGTGCGACGTACCGCGTCCGCTCGGTCAGGCCGAACACCCGCACCAGCCAGTCCAGGCTGCGGACGTCCGCGTAGTACAGCATCGGCGTGATCTGCGGGTAGTCCCCGGTCTCGCCGGCGGTGGTGAGCGTCTCGACCGGCACCTCCAGCGCGGCGGCCAGGGCCGTCACCGTCTCGGCCGACATCGACCCCTCCTCCGCCCGCTGGACGGTACGGACCGCGACACCGGCCGCCTCAGCCAGTTGTTCCTGCGTGAGCGCACGCCGCACCCGCAACCGGCGAACCCGCGCCCCTGCCGACCTCTCCTGCACCGCGACCTCCCATGTCCGTACGGTTCGTCCAACCAGGGTGCCCACGGTCTCAGCAGGCAGCCCGGCACACCACGCCCGCGAGCCGACACTTTCCCGCCATCCGGACGATGGACGCCCGTCCCGCCCTGGCGGCGCGTTCTGGGCCGCCCCCGAGGCAAGGCCCACCAACACCTGTGCCGGGAGCCGCCGACCCGATATTGTTTGGTAGCAAACGACATTGCCGGAGGGTGACGTCCCAGGGCGTCCGTCCCTCCGGCCACTGTCCCGCTACCACGCCAAGGAGGCGCCGCATGGACCTCGACATGCGCTTCTTCCCCGTGCCCGGCACGCATCCCGTCAGCACCGACCTCGTCGGCCTGCGCGCCAACTTCCACTACGGATCCGGCAACGTGCTGCAACAGCACTACGCGGACGAGTCGACCATGGTGTGGACCGGCATGTCCGGCGACTTCACCGGCGTGCAGCAGACGGAGCCGACGCTGCGCGTCTTCAAGATCGGCCCGGCGCAGTACTTCATCACCTGGTACGAGGCCGGGACGGTCGCCACGGCCGCGCACGGCCAGGTCTTCGACCAGGGCTATCCGATCGCGGTGATCGCGGACTTCCACCGGCTCGTCGCGACCGCCGCCTACACCAACCCGCGCGAGGACGGCGGCCAGTACTTCCTCGTCGACCAGGCCACGATCGAGATCCTCGAAGACCCGCAGGGACTCATCGACTCGATCGCCCGGGAGATCCCCCGTCCAGCATGAGGAACCACATGCTGGCGTGAAGGCCGACGGCCACCGCACGACTGTGCGAGGTACGTACGAACTCAACTGAGCCCAGTGGCCGTACTTGCCAGCGAAGAGGTGCCCGGGGGCTGACCCGCTTGCGTGGCGGACGAGATTGAGGAGTTACTCGCGCGGATCGGCTTGCCCGGCCGGCGCCCGCGACGCATCCGCTCCGCTACGGACAGGGGAGCCGAGCCAAGGCGCCGTGTAGCCGCCGTACTCGCCTGAGCGTTCGCGACTCGGAATCCGATACACGGAGAATGCAGTCGATTGCTGGACAGCCCGCTCGCTCACGTTTGGGGATTTGGGTCACAGCTGTAGAAAGCCTCCGCCGCCGGGCCGGATAAGGCCGTCACCAATCAGCTGCAACAGCGCCTTTGGCGTCTAGCTGGCGGAGGAGGGAGCGGTTGTCTGTGCGCACCCATTCTTCGACGATGCGGCCCTGGGCGTCGAAGCGGAAGATGTTGATCAGGTCGAAGACGACGCGTTCGCCGTTGGGTGGCAGCGGGCCCGCCGGCGACTGGCTGAACGTGCGGGCGAAAGTGCCTTCGATCCAGGTCTGGCAGGCCAGGTGGTCGCCTTCCGCCACCACGATCCCGCGCCGGATCGACCGGTCGTCGAACGCCTCGCGCACTGCCGCGAAGTAGTCGCTCAGGCCGTCGAAGTCGGACTCGAAGCCGTCTGGCCCGTGGAAGCGGAACTTCTCCGTGTCGAAGTACGACGCGGCCTCGGTGAGGTCCTCGCCCGACACCTCCAGCTCCCCGGCGCGGACCAGGCGCGCTACGAGTTCATCTCTGGTGAATTGCTGTGTCGTCGTCATGTCATCCAGGCTGCCCGCCGTAAGCCATGTTGTCTAACGATGGTTTGGCATCCTTTGCATGAGGAATGCGCATGGTAGCGTCCGGGCATGGCCGAGTTCACTCTTACTGGCCTGCGCATCGTTCACCAGGTCGCCGCCACCGGGTCGTTCACGCGGGCCGCCGAGTCGCTCGGCTACACGCAGTCGGCCGTTTCTCGCCAGGTCGCCGCCATGGAGGCGGCGGCCGGAGCGCCGATCTTCGACCGCGGGCGGCGGGGCGTGGCGCTCACTCCGGCGGGGCAGGTGCTCGTCCGGCGTGCGACGGAGATCCTCGCCGACCTGGCCACGACCGAGCTGGAGCTCGCCGGGCTGCGTGACCGGCTCGCGGGCCGCCTCACGGTCGGTGCCTATCCCACCGCCGCGATGGCGCTGGTCCCGCAGGCGATCGCGCGGGTGGCGTCCGGCCATCCGGGGCTCGCCGTGGTCCTGGACGAGGCCTCGACGCCCGCCCTGCTCCGGCGGCTGCGGGCGGGGCGGCTGGAGGTGGCGGTCATCGGGGTCGGCCACGGCCTGCCGGACTACGACCTGAGCGACCTCCGGCAGACCACGGTCCTTCAGGGGGATCTTCTGGTGGCCGTTCCGGACACGCACCGGTTCGCGAGCCACGCCGCCGTCACCGTGGCGGACCTGGCCCAAGAGCAGTGGATCGCGGGGGACGGCGCGTCCGGCGAGCCGCAGTTCGGTGCCTGGCCGACCCTGTCCAGCCCGCGGATCGCCCGCACCGCGCGCAGCTGGTCGACGCGTCTCGGGCTGGTCGCGGCCGGGCTGGGCATCACGGTCGTCCCCACCCTGGCGCTCCCAGCCCTGCCAGCGGGCCTGCGAGCCGTGGCCGTCACCGACAGCGGCTGGACCGGGCGTGCGACCGTCGCCGTGACTCGGCCGCGGCCGTCGGCCCAGGCGCAGGCGATGATGACGGCTTTGCAGGACGAGGCCGCTCGCCTTCGCCGCACTTGAATGCTCAGGCGTTGCTCCCTGGCTGCTGCCCGTTCCCCCCTCCTGCCGGTGTTCGCCTCCATCGCGATCGAAGAATGGCCGCGGGCGGTAGTGGGGTCGTCCTGTCTAGTCAGCAGGTGCTTCGGTATGGGACTTCGGGGATGTGTGCTCTCCAGGTCGCTTCGGACAGGGGGCCGAACTGCGCGCAGAGAGCGGTTTTGATTTTGTCGGGGGCGATCCGGTGGGTGCGGAGCCGGCCGCGGGTGTCGATGGCGATGATGGCCGAGCTGTCCGGAGTGAAGGCCAGCCGCCCGATCATGGGGGCGCCGTAGTCCTTCTTGTCGCGGTAGAAACCGGTGAGCGGTGCGCCGAGGGCTTGACCTCGGGTGAGGTCCCACAGCCGGATCTGGTTCGTCATCTCGTCCGCGACGGCCAGGAGGCGCCCATCGGGGGAGAAGGCCGCCGGAGCGTGCGGTCCGGTGCTGGCGAGGGTGATGTCGGCGACGTGCCGGAGCGACCGTCCGTCCCAGAGCGCGATCTTTCCGTCGGGGTTCTTCGCCGCGACGAGGCCGTTCCTGTTCACGGCCAAGGGCATGCCGACCGCGAAATTCGGGGCGGCCAGCCGCCTGCCGGTGGCGGCTTCGACGACGCCCTGGTCCGGGGCGGACACCACCGTCCGGCTGTCACCGCTGAAAAGGATCCGGACGCCGCCGGTCTGGTGCTCCGCCTCGATCCGGTCCTGTCCTCCCGCGGGCGGCTGCCCGTTGGACGCGGAGAGCCGGGCTCCCGAGGCGATGTCCCACAATTCGAGCAGGCTCGCCCGGCCGGTCGCGTTGGTGAGCACGGCGAGTGACCTGCCATCGGGAGAGATCGCGATCTGAACGGTGTCTCCGGTGAAGGGTTCGTACTCCAGGTGGCGGCGCGTCTTCAGGGTGGTCTTCCGTGTTTTGGAGCGGACGTCCCAGATCTCGATGTCCCCGTTCGCATGGGCCTTTGCCAGCAGCCGCCCGTCCGTGGACAGTTCGCCTCTCACTACCGGGCTGTTTCCTTGGAACGGCAGCGATCCTCGGCGCGCCTGCTTGATGGGGTTCCACATTTCTACGTTGGACGAGGTCCGTACGACCCCTGCGAGAGTCGAACCGTCCTGGCTCAGCAGAGGGTTGCCGACGAGGTTGCGCTGCCCGAATATCTCGACCGGGTCGAGAATCGCGCCCAGCGACACCACGGTGACGACGTTGTCGAAGCTGATGCAGCGGAGCGTCCGGTCCCCGGGGCCGAACGTTCCGGCGCGGCAACCGGGGTCGGAGTATTTGAAGGTCGGCTGCCGGTCGGTGATCCACGAGGAAAGGTCCTGGGTGTCCCAGACCGAGCCCTGGAGAGTCACATATCGTCCACCAGAACTGAAGGCCAGGTTCTCGCCGATGGCGGGTTCCGGGACCTTCTGGAATGCCATTTGTGATGGGTTGGGTTCGTCGAACGGCCCGACCCACAGTTCGTCGCCCTGGTGCAGGGCGATGAGCGTGCCGTCAGGGCTGAGTGCCAGGTTCGAGATCCGTTCCTTGCCCGGGACGAGGCGGAGCGTGCGCGCCTTGCGGCCCGCCTCCAGGTCCCAGAGGTCCACCTCAGGTCCATGGGTGGTGACCAGGTACTTGTCGTCTGGTGTGAAGTCCACCATCCCCATCGCGTACGGGATCGTCAGCAGCGGCTTTCCGGACGTGGTGTCCCGCACGCTCATACCGTCGGACTCGGCGACCAGCAGCCGCTTGCCGTGCCTGTCGAGTTGCTGGATCGGGGTGGGGGCCCGGAGACTCGCGGGGAACCGCCGTCCGGTCATCGTGTCGTAGATCCCGATCGTGTGATCCCTCAGGACCAGCGACAGGACCTTGCCGTCCGCGCTGAGCGACACGATGCCCGCGGACGGGGACCGGGTGTCGAGCGGCTCGCCCGGGAACCGGAACGACGAGATCACCCGGCGCGCGTCGATGTCGGCGACCTTCACCTCGTTGCCGCGGACGTACACCCGCAGGTGGCCGGTCCGGTCGGCGGCCGAGCGCCAGGTCCGGTCGATCCCGGGCGGACGATAGGTGTACTGAACCGGCTGGTTGTCCGTGGTCAGCAGCGCGTTCCTGGCCTCGTAGCCGCCGGGCGACAGGCTCGCCGCGGCGACCGCGAACTGCCGGGCGGTGGCCGGGTCGGTGTGGCGCAGCGTGGCGGCCACGGCCGCGATCCGGGTGCCGACCGCCCGGTCGCGCTGCTGGACGACGGTGTCCCGCTGCCGGGCGACGGTACGGCCCTGGGCGACCGCGAACCCGGCCGTCGCCGTGGCGACGACCAGCAGGATCGCAAGCGCGGCGCTCACCAGCGTGCGGTTACGGTTCCTGCGCCGGGCCGCGCGCACCGAGTGATCGAGGAAGGTGCGTTCGAGCGGGTTGAGCGCGAGATGGCGGTGGCCGGCGACGGCACGGGTGACGGCCTCGTCCAGCGGCGTGCCCTGCAGCAGGTCACCGGTCTTGCGGCCGTGATCGTTCCAGCGCCGCGCGCCGTCGGTGAGCCGATGGTGGCCTGCGAGGGCGTCGCGCTCGTCGTCCACCCATTCCCGCAGCCTGGGCCAGGCGCGGACGAGGGCGGGTGTCGCCAGGCTGACCGCGTCGCCCTCGCGCACCAGCAGGCCGGCCTCACACAATCCATCGAGGGCCTGTTGGACGCTTTCCGCGCTTGTTTCGGTGTCGTTGAGCTCTTCTGCGGTGACCTGCCGGAATGCGTGGTCGGCGTCCGAGGCGGTGATGATCATCCGCAGCAGCATGCGCGGCACCACGGCCTGCGCTTCCGGGGCGAGCCGGGCGTATGCGTCCTCCGCGACCTCGCCCAGTGATGGGCGGACGGAGCCCGCCGGCAGACCACCCGCGGCGCGGGTGCCCGCCTCCAGCCGCGAGTCCGCGTGCTCGTCGCCGAGCAGGCCCTCCAGCAGTTCCATGGCGCTGGGCCGCTGTTCCGGATCCCGCGACAACGCCTTTCCGGTGAGGGAACGCAACGGCTCCGGCAGCACGCCCAGATCAATGTCCTTGTTGCGGATCTGGAAGGCCAGCGCGGGGAGGGTGTCGGCGTCGAACGGCGGCCGGGCGGTCGCCGCGAACAAGACGATCGCGCCCCACGCCCACACGTCGACGGCCGGTGAGGCGTGCTCTCCCTGGAACAGTTCCGGGGCCATCCATCGCGGAGTGCCCTTGATCTGCCCGGTCGCGCTCCGCGTCATTTCCTCGGTACGCGCGATGCCGAAATCGATGACGCGCGGGCCATCGGGCCCCAGCAGCACGTTCGCCGGCTTCAGATCCCGGTGCGTCACGCCCGCGCGGTGGATCGACGCCAGCGCGGTCGCGACGCCGATCGCCAGCCGGAAAAGCTCCCCGGAATCGTACGGGCCGTTCTCTTCCACCCAGGTCCGCAGATCCGGGCCCGGTACGTATTCGCTGACCAGATAGGGCTGGACGTCATCGAGACCGACCTCGATGATCCGCGCCGTGCAGAACGGCGCCACCCGTCCGAGCGCCTCCACCTCCCGGCCCAGCTGGTCGCGGAACGCGTCGCCGACCCGGTCGCCGCGCAGCGCCTTCACCGCCACCCGGCCGCCCGCGCCGTCATATCCCTCGTAGACGACGCCCTGGCCACCGGCGCCGAGCCGTCCCGCGAGCCAGTACGAACCGAGCTGCCGAGGATCACCTGAGAGCAAGGGGTCAGCCATCACGTCCCGCCCATGGACTCGTCAATCGCCACCGCTATAGACGCCGCCGACCACCCGCCAGTTCTGAAGAAATCACCGCATCGCCGAGCCGGACGGCGCCGTCGCAGGCGGAGTGGTGGTCAGGGGAAGACGGTTCCGATCTGGCTGAACTGCCAGCCGGCGGATTCGGTCTGGACGAGACGGACCCATACCGTCCAGCCGGTGCCTATCTGGTCGGCGAGTTCCGTGGGGACCGGCAGGGTCATGTCCTGCGGAGCGTCGTCATAGGACGTGAACAGGAGGTCGCCGCTCCCGACCCTCGGCGGCCATGGCCGCGGACGCGCCGGCGGGTCCCCAGGACGGGCATTCCTCGGTGGTGATCGGGGTGAAGGCGGGCGCCGGCGGGCCGGGAGTGACGATGTCGCTGAAGCCCCATTCATAGTGGGCGAAGGCGACGCTCAGCCCGAGACGGGGGTCGTCGGTATCGGTGACGAGCGGTTCGAAGCCGTCGAAGTCGACGTACTTCCACTCGCCGCCCTCGTCGTCGACCAGCGGGCCGGTCAGGTCGTAGACGTCGCCGGAATCGGGGTCGGTCCATGTGCCGGGCAATTCGGCGGCGTAGCGGGTGGGCGAGCCCGGACCCATCGCGCGGTGCGCGTCGAGGTTCCAGATCCGGGCGAATCCGTAGCCGTCGGCGGCCACCACCCTGGGTCGGCCGCCCAGGAGCGAATAGGCGACCGAATCGATGCCGAGGGTACGGCCGTCCGTGAGGGGCATTCCTATCTGCTCGCCTGTGCGTGCGTCCCAGACGCGCACGCTGTAATCGGAGCTGCCGCTGATGATGATCGGGACGCCGTCCGGCGCGGCGAGGGCCACGGACCGGACCGCCCCGGTATGGCCGGTCATCGTGGGGCCGATCTGCCGGCCGGTCGGCAGGTCCCACAGCCGCAGGGTGTGATCGTCGCTGCCGCTGACGGCGACGGGCCGGCCGTCGAGCATGCCCACGGCCACCGCGCGGACCGGTTCGGTGTGCCCGGTCAGGGGCCGTCCATGCCGCCCGCCCTTGGACAGGTCCCAGACCCGGACGGTGTTGTCCTCGCCGCCGGTGACCGCGATGGTCCGCTGGGCGAGCACGCCGACCGCCACCGCCCGCACCACGGATTCGTGGCCGGTCAGCGGCGCGCCGACCGGGGTGCCGTCGGCCAGGTCCCACACGCGGACGGTCCGGTCGTAGGCGCCGGTCACCGCGATCGAACGTTCGCCGAGCACACCGCAGGCCACCGCGTAGATCGAACCCCTGGCGTTGTACCTGACGTAGCGAGGCTCGGCGGGCCGCTCGGTCCGCCCGTGCCCGGTCAGCTCCCAGATCGTCAGGTCGCCGTGGCCCCGGACGGCGACGGGCCGCCCGTCCAGGGTCCCGAACGCCAGCGACCAGACCGAGATCGAGGACTCGCCCTCCAGCGGCGGGCCGATCTGCCGGTGGGACGCCAGATCCCAGAGGCGGACCAGGTGGTCGGGCCCGTCGCTGATCACGACCGGCCGCCCGTCCACCAGGCCGCAGTCCACGACCCGCACGGGCGCGCCGGGGCCGCCCAGCGCCGGGACGATCTGCGCACCGAACGGAAGGGGCACGAACCCGTCGCTTTCAGAATGCGGATAGCCCGGCATCACCCCTCCGATCGCGCGGATCAGAATCCCGACCGGGCAAAGATACCGACCTCCGGCGATGCTGTTGAGACACTGGGAATCTGTTGATCCGCTTGTCGGCGGAGCCGGCACGCGGGCACATTGGAGACCCTTCATCGGGAGGGAGCCCCGAGCCGATGCGTGCACCCGCAGGCCAAGGCGAAAGCGGCTGGACCAGGCACTGCAGCGTCTTCGCCTGCGACATCGCCGCATTCTCGGGACGGCCGAACGATACGCAGGCCAGGCTGCGCGGCGAGTTGTACGCCGCGCTGGAAAAGAGTTTCGACGCGTCCGACCTGCCCTGGCACCTCTGCTACCGGGAGGACCGCGGGGACGGAGCCATCATCGTCCCGCACCAGGAACACCAGCCGCTGCGGCTCGTCCATCCGCTGGCGGACCATTTGCGCGGCGCATTGCGCTGGTACAACAAGCACTCCACGAAGGACGCGCGGATGCGCCTCCGCGTCGCCCTGCACGCGGGGCTCGTGCGTTCCGACGACAACGGCATCGTCGGCGACACCGTCAACCACGTCGCGCGCCTCCTGGACGCCCCCGCGTTCAAGCGCGAGTTCGGCTCCTCGTCCGCGCCGCTCGGCCTGGTGGTCTCCGACCCGTTCTACCGCGAGGTGATCCAGGGCTGGCCCGGCGCGGTCGACCCCGGCGAATTCCGGCGCATCGAGGTCGATGTGAAAGAGACCCGTGCCGTCGGCTGGCTGCATCTCCGCGAACCGGCAAGAGCCGGGTCGGGTGGGGGTGGTCTGGCAGCCGCCGACTCCGCCTTCCTCGGACGATGGGAGTGCAGGCAGGTCAACGACCCGGGCGATCCGTACGGCGTGATCGACTTCCGCCCCGACGAGAGATTCACCTTCCGCATTCTCCGGCTGAAGGACACGTGGTCGACCTACAGCGCACGCGCGCTGCTCGGTGAAATCAGCGGCGAATGGCGCGTTGGGCGGGCAGACCCCGACCGGCCGCCGAGGCTCGAAATGAGGGTCACCGATCTGGCCAATCCGCTCTGGAGCTTCCTCCGGTCCGCCGGTCGTGTCATTCCCGTCCTGGGGAATCGCGTCCGGAACGTACTCGACGACGACGAGCTCATCGATTACGACGTCGTCCGGGTGACGGCCGACGAGCTCGAAATGGAGTCGACCGGCAGCGGCGGCAGGACGTCCAGAGAAATCTGGAAACGGCTGGCCTGAGAGGGCCGTCCGTCCGCGTCATCGGCCCTTTGGGGCGGGTGGTGCGGTGCCGAGGGCGAGGACGGCCGCCAGGGCGGCCGCTGCGGTGAGCGCGAGGAACATGTTCGGGTAGCCGCCGAGTACGGCTGCGAGGGCGGCTCCGGCGAAGGGCGCGGTGGCGCTGGCGGTGGTGATGGGGGCGGCGAGGATTCCGGACAGGGAGCCGTAGGCGGCGGTGCCCCAGCGGTCGGAGACGGCGGTGGCCTGGAGGAGCGTGGCTATGCCGCGGGTCATCCCGGCGAGGAAGGCAACGGTGATGAGCAGGGCGATCGGGCCGGGGATCAGGGCGAGGGCGGCGGTGGTCGCGGCCGACAGGGCCAGAATCGCCACGGTGCGGGCGCGGACGCCGGTGCGGCGGGCCAGCGTGCGGTAGCCGAGGCGTCCGGCGACCTGGCCGACGCCGCCGAGGCCGAGCGCCCAGGCGGCGAGGCTGGCGTCGGCTCCGCGCGAGGTGAGCAGCGGGATGAGGTTGACCACGACCGCGAACGCGGTGAAGGCCGACAGGGTCAGCGCTGCGGTGAGGAGGAGGAACGGCCGGGTGCCCACGGTGCTCCACACGGCGGCGCGTCCTGTGGCGTGGCTTTTGGCGGGGGCGTTGGGGTGCGTCGCGCCATCATGTGGTGGGGGCAAGGGGCGGCGCAGGGCCAGCCAGTGCAGCGGGATGGTCACCACGGCGAGGACGACGGCCAGCGTCAGGTAGGTCCCGCGCCACGACAGCTGGGACGACAGCGCGTCGGTGAGCGGCGCGAACACGGTGCTGGCGAGTCCGGCGGCGAGGGTGAGGGTCGTCAGGGCGGTGACGTGCCGGGGTGCGTAGTAGCGGGTGAGCGCGGCGAACGCGGGCTGGTAGAGGACGGCGGCCATCGACGCACCGGCCAGCAGCCAGCAGGCGGTGAACCACCACAGGTTCGGTGCCGCCGCCAGCCCCAGGACCGACAGCACCGCCAGCGCCGACCCGCCGGTCATCAGCGCGCGCGGGCCGCGGCGGTCCAAAGCGCGGCCGACCGGTATGCCGCCCAGCGCGGCCACGATCAGGGCGGCGGAGAACGCGGCGGTGATGGCGCCGGTGGACCAGCCGGTGTCGCGGGTGATCGCGGGAGCCAGGACGGGGAAGGCGTAGTACAGCACGCCCCAGCTGGTGATCTCGGTGACGCACAGCGCGGCCAGCGGGCTGTTCACCGCCCGCCGGGCGTGGTCACGCACCGACCGGGCACCGGCGGGCGGTGCCTCCGGTGCCCGGTCTCGGGCGGCTGGTTCGGCCGCGTCAGGCATCGGGGCGTTCGGCCTCGCCTGAGTAGCCGTGCTCGGTTCCGGTCGTGAAGCCCAGCCCGGCGGGCGCGCCGATGCCGATGCTGATCGGCTCGGGTGCCGGTCCGCCGCCGCAGCATGAGCCGCCACCTGCCGCGGATTCGGCCGTGGATTCGGCTTGGGTCGCGGGCTCGGGCGCCAGTGAGGTGGAGCAGACGCCGGTCGCGGGCAGGTCGAGCTGGACGGTGTCGGCCGCCTCCCGGTCCCCGGCGAGCGCGGCGACGATGGAGCGGACCTGCTCGTATCCGGTGGCCATCAGGAAGGTGGGGGCGCGGCCGTAGCTCTTCATCCCGGCCAGGTAGAACCCGGCTTCGGGGTGGGCGAGGTCGCGTTCGCCGTGTGGCGGGACGGTCCCGCAGGAATGGAAGTTGGGGTCGATCAGCGGGGCCAGCTTGGCCGGGGCCTGGGTGCCGGGATCGAGGTCGAGGCGGATCTCGCGGAGCATGTCGAGGTCGGGACGGAACCCGGTGGCCGCGACCACGGTGTCGGCCGCGATCACGTGCTGCCCGTCCGGGGTGGTGCCGGTGACCTGGACGGCTCCGTCGCCGGTGGTGAACTGTGTGATGGTGAAGGCGCGGATCAACTCGATCTCGCCGTCGGTCACGGCTTTCTTGAGGCGGGTGCCGAGCGCGCCGCGGGCGGGCAGGCCGTCGGCGTCACCGCCGCCGTACAGGCGGGCGACCGACGCTCCGCGCACCGCCCAGGTGATGCGCGTGCCGGGCGCCGCCTTGGCGAGTTCGGCCAAGGCGAGCAGCGTGTTGGCAGCCGAGTGTCCCATGCCGACGACCAGCGTACGGCGTCCGGCGAAACGGTCACGGTCACGGCCCAGGACGTCCGGCAGCGGGCCGGTCAGATGCGCGGCGGCCTCGTCCTCTCCGGGCGCGGGCAGGCCGGAATGGCCGAGCGGGTTGGCGTGGCCCCACGTCCCGGACGCGTCGATCACCGCGCGGGCGGCCAGGTCTGTGACGGTGCCGTCCGGGCCGGCGGCCCGGACGAGGAGGGGCTGTTCGTCGCGGCCGATGGTGCGGGTGACGTCCATGCCCTGCCGGGTGACGGCGACGACGCGGGTGCCGGTGCGGATCCGTCCGGCCAGCGCGGGCACCTCGGCGAGCGGGGCCAGGTAGTCGCGGACCAGTTCGGCCCCGGTCGGGAGGGTGTCGGGGTCGGGCAGCCGCCAGCCGGTCGGCTCCAGGAGGCGGCGGGCGGCGGCGTCGGTGTCGTAGCGCCACGGCGAGAACAACCGGACGTGGCCCCACTCGGAGATCGCCGCCCCCACCCGCGGCCCGGCCTCCAGGACGACGAAGTCCAGCCCCCGCTCGGCCAGATGCGCCGCCGTGGCCAGCCCCACCGGCCCGGCCCCGATGACCACCACCGGCAGCCCGGTCGTGGCATCCTCGGCGCCGTTGACGCATCCGCAGCCCGCGTTCGTCTTGGCTTCTGTCACGGTGACCGCCGGATCCAGGGACTGCTCGGCATCGGTGCAGCAGCCGCCGACTCCGCAACAGGCGCTCTCGACCGCCGTCTCGGTGGTCTCCCCGGACGGCTTCGCCTCGCTCATCCTGTCTCCCTTCCCGCTCGGAAGAACTGCTTCGATGTTCTTCTAATCAAGCGCCAGTTTGCATCCGTGCATAGATGGATGTCAAATTAGAAGCATGTCGAAGTCGATCGTCCTGGAAGACGTCACCGCCCCGGTGTGCTGTGCTCCGCTCAGCGCCGCCGGTCTCGGCGAGGCGGAGGCCGTCGAGCTCGCCGCGGTGTTCAAGGCGCTCGCCGACCCGATCCGGCTGCGGCTGCTCAACATGATCGCCTCGGCGCAGGGCGGCGAGGCGTGCGTGTGCGACCTGACCGTCCCCTTCGAGCTGACCGCGCCGACCATCTCCCACCATCTGAAGGTGCTGCGCCAGGCCGGCCTGATCGACGGCGAACGCCGCGGCACCTGGGTGTACTACCGCGTCATCCCCGAACGGCTGACGCGGCTGTCCGGGCTGTTCACCCTGCCCTCGCGGTGATCTGGGCGCCGCACCGAACGTCCCGATCGAGGACGATGCGCGGCCGCGGTGCCGCGAGGGCCTCCGGGTGAGGTGAACCGGACGCCGGCGGGCTCAGCTCGCCACGCTGGCCGCGCGGCCGATGACGTAGCCGACCATGTCGCGGACGACGACGAGGTCCTTGATGTTCTCTTCGGCGATCTCCACGCCGAACCTGTCCTCCAGCGCGAACCCGAGCTCGACCATGGCCAGCGAGTCGAGACCGCGGTCGTCCACGAGGTGCGAGTCCAGCGTGAGGCCCTCGGCGGGTACGCCGATGATGTCCTCCACAATTTCACCGATCCCCTGCAGAACCTGTGTCTCGGACACTTCCATCAAACACCTCCGGGTTGATCGAGGGATCCCTGCCGCCACCATGAGCGGCGGTGGATGATATGCCGACAACTATGTACCGGCCGCCCTCGTCTAACAAGGTGTTGCCCACTTTTGTTCAGGGTGGCGGCGAAAATCTATAACCATTGATAGATGTGCTATATCGAATTGCATAGCCGTGGGTGGAGTTGGCTTTGTCGGCTCTTGTCGGCATTGTTTGTGGTGGCTACTATGCCACTGTCCGGCCGATGATCACTCGCCCTGGGGAGGTGACGGCAAGTGGATACCGTGCTGTCACCCGCCGGCGTGGGGGAGTACTCGGCCGCCGACATGCCCGCTTCCATCGAGATGTCCCGGCGACTGCGAGACACCGGTGTCTCCGCAGGTGACCGGGTGATGCTCAAGGCCGACAACTCGGTGGCCCTCGCCGTCGTGCTGTTCGCGCTGATCCATCTCGATGTCTCGCTGGTCCTGGTCGATCACCAGCAGACGGTGGCGGAGAGCCGGCGCGTTATTGAGCTGGCGAAAGTGGAATGGGCGCTGCTCGGCGAGGATATTCCCGCGCCCTCGGGGGTGCGGGTGATTCGTTTTGAGCGGCTGCTGGAGGGAAAGGCGCCCGCGGGGAGCGGGGCGGACGCCCTGGATCTCGGCGGATGGCGGCGCAGGCGCGATGCGTTGATCACTTGGTCGTCCGGGTCCACCGGCCGGCCGAAGGGCGTCGTGCGGACCGGTGAGGCGTTTCTCGGGAATATCGAACGCACCGGGAAGGCGATGGGCTATCGGCCCACGGATATGTTCCTCCCGCTGCTTCCGTTCTCCCATCAGTATGGGCTTTCGCTGTTGTTCCTGGCGCTGCTATCGGGTGCCGGAGTGCTGGTCGGCCCGTATCGCCGGCTGGGCGTCGTGCTGCGTGCGGCGCAGCGTGCGACCGTCCTGGACGCCACGCCCGCGACGCACCGGAGCCTGGTGTCGCTCCTGGAACGCAGACCGGAACTTGCGGAGCGGCTGCGGTCGGTGCGGTTGTACTGCACCGGAGGCGCGCCGATGGATGCGCGCTTCTCGGAACGGTTCCGAGAGGTGCTCGGGCACCCCCTGCTCGACGGGTACGGGAGCACGGAGCTCGGCAACGTCGCCCTGGCGACCCCGGAGACGCCCGTGGGGTGCGGTCACGCACTCGACGGCATCAAGCTCGGGATCCTGCGCGAGGACGGCCGTGCCGCGCCCGCCGGCGAGGTCGGTGAGGTCGTCGTCTCGTCCCCCGACATGATGGCGGGGTATCTCACGGCGGACGGCACCGTCGACCCGGCGCCGCCTCCCCCCTACCGCACCCGGGATCTCGGCTACCTGGACGATCGAGGCCATCTCTTCGTCCTGGGCCGCAAGCAGGCGGTGCACCGGCTCGGCCACACGCTCTACCCCGAGGCGCTGGAGCGCAGGGCGGAGGCGATCGGCCGGGCGGTCGCGGTGGTCCCGCTCGACGACGAGCGGCGCGGCTGCACGCTGATCTTCGCCGTCGAGGACCCCGAGCCCGGTGCCGAGGACGCCCGGACGTGGCGGCGGCGGATCGGCGCCCACCTGGCTCCCTACGAACAGCCCGACCAGGTGGTCGTCCTTGACCGGTTCCCGGTCAACCGCAATGGCAAGACCGACCGCACCGAGCTCCACCGCATCTGCCGGGAGG
The DNA here is from genome assembly GCF_044326375.1 of Actinomadura sp. 3N508. Taxonomy (NCBI): domain Bacteria; kingdom Bacillati; phylum Actinomycetota; class Actinomycetes; order Streptosporangiales; family Thermomonosporaceae; genus Actinomadura; species Actinomadura sp. 3N508. Next base: position 642,011 of record NZ_JBIRAX010000002.1, on the reverse strand, counting down.
CGGTGTTCGGGCCGCCCGCATCGGCGGCCGGTGGAGATTCCCGTGCATGACCCCGTCTGGATACCTCAGCCGTGCCATGGCGCGGGAAGGGAACCGAGATCGTTATGACCAACGACAAGTACCAGCCGCCGCGCCGCCGGGTCGCGGTCACCGGCACCGGTGTGATCACTTCGGTGGGCACGTCGGTCGCGGAGTGGTGGGCGGCCCTGCTCGAGGGCCGCAGCGGAGCGGGCCCGATCACCGGGTTCGACGCCAGTGACCTGCCGGTCCGGTTCGCCGCCGAGGTCCACGGGTTCACCCCGCCCGAGGACTGGCCGCGCGAGATCGTCCGCCGCCTCGACCGGTCGGCGCTGTTCGCGCTGGCCGCCGCCGAGGAGGCGCTCGCCCAGGCCGGTTTGAAGATCGATCCCGCGCTGGGCGAGCGCACCGCGGTGCTGGTCGGCAGCAGCGACGGCCCCGACCGGTTCATCACCGAGTGCCAGATGCGGCTGCGCGACCACGGATACCGGAAGGTGCCGCCGCACTACGCGGCGACCGCGTCCGGCGGGATCGCGGGCAGCCAGATCGCCCTGTGGGTGGGGGCGGGCGGCCCGTCCGCGTCGATCAACACGGCGTGCGCGACGGGCGCGACCAGCATCGGCGAAGGGATGCGGCTGATCCAGCGCGGCGAGGCCGATGTCGTGATCGCGGGTGGCTGCGACGATTCCATCAGCGCCCTCAACATCGCCGGCACGGCCATCGCGGGTGCGCTGTCGCGCCGCAACGACGAGCCGGAGCGGGCCAGCCGTCCCTTCGACCGGGAGCGGACCGGCTTCGTGTACGGGGCGGGCGCCGGAGTGGTGATCCTGGAGGACGCCGAGCACGCGGCTCAGAGAGGCGCGACCATCCTTGCCGAGCTCGCGGGATATGGCGCCACCACCGACGCCTACCACCTCACGGCCCCGCACCCCGAGGGGCTCGGCGCCCAGCGGGCGATGCGCCTGGCCCTCGCCGAGGCGGGCGTCCGTCCCGGCGAGGTGGACTACATCAACGCGCACGGGACCAGCACCGTGCTGAACGACCGCATCGAGATCGCGGCGATCCGCGCGGTCTTCGGCGCGGACGCCCCCCGCATCCCGATCAGCTCGATCAAGTCGATGCTCGGCCACATGATCGGGGCGGCCGGGGCCGTGGAGTTCGTCGCGGCGGTCCAGACGCTGCGGACCGGGATGCTGCCGCCGACCATCAACTGCGACGACCCGGAGGACCCGGAGCTGGACTTCGTCCCGCACGTCGCGCGGCGGCACGAGCCGGACGTCGTGATGAGCGACTCGTTCGGCTTCGGCGGGCACAACGCCGTGCTGGTCGCCAAGCGATGGCCGGAGGCGACCATGACCGACCAGGATGGGGAGTGAGGGCATGAAGGGCGACTACGTCTCGCTGCGGCGCATGAAGGACGGCGACTTCGAGCTGCTGGCCGACTGGATCGGCGGGCGCGTCGGGACCTACGGTGCCGGCTCCCCGCACTTCATCCGCCCCGAGGACCTGAGCCGCGGCGCCGACACCTTCCTGATGGTCGTCCGCAACGGCGGCGAGCGGATCGGCGTCGTGTCGTGGCGGCAGCTGCAGTACGTCGGAAGCTACGAGCTGGGCGTCGCGATCGGTGACGAGAGCGCCTGGACGGACGGGTACGGCGTCGAGGCCGTGCTGCTGCTCCTGCAGTACATCTTCCACGCGCGCAACGCGCACCGGGTGGAGATGAAGGCCGGGCTCTTCAACCGGCAGCCGATGCGGATGGTCACCCAGGGCGTCATGGTCCTGGAGGGCATCCTCCGCGACTACTACTTCCTCGACGGCGAGTATCACGACGCGGTCGTGTTCTCCCTGCTCCGCGACGACTACTACGAGCTCGTCCGGACGCTGCAGCTCCAGCCGGACACCGTCCCGCAGGCGGAGAAGCGGGAGGCGTTCAAGGTCTTCCAGGAGTATCTGGCGAACCGGCCGCAGGACCATCTCTCCCTGCTGCTGAACCGTGGGGCCGGACTCGGCCACTAGGTCCGGGGCGCCGTGGATCGGCCGGGCCGGCGTGACGCCGGACCCGGCCGAGTCGTTCCGGGCTCCCGGAGCGGGGGCTATAGCGCGGTTCCGAAGAGGCGGCGGACGCCTGCCGGCACGTCGTCCTCTCGTGGCTGGACGGTGACGATGGCGAGTCGTCCGTCCGCCGCGGCTTTCCTCGCCTTCCGCATGGCTTCTCGTAGTCCGGCGTCGCCGGCCGGAGCCGCGTAGGTTCCGCCGAGGCCGGTGGCGATGGCGTCCAAGGGGAGGCGGGCCTGGAAGCGGGTCAGCTCGTCGGGCGCGCCCTCCTGCCCGCGCAGCCACCGGGGCCAGCCGAAACCGGCGTTGTCGAAGACGACCACGACGAGCCCGCGGCGCAGCTCGGCGGCGCTCGCGAGCGCCGGGAGGCTCATGGTGAGGGCGCCGTCACCGCACAGCACCACGGTCGGCCTGCCCGGGTCGGCCACGGCGGCGCCCAGCGCGGCGGCCACCCCGAACCCCATCATCGTCTGCTCGCCGGGGACCACGACGGACGTGCGGGCGCCGACGCTGAGCACCGGCCAGTGATACGACCAGAGGTCGTTCAGCCCGTTCTCCTGCACCAGCACCGCGCCGTCGCCGAAGACCTCCGCGACGGCGGCCAGCGTCGCCCGTACCGGGCTCTGGTCGAACGGCGGCGGCGCCGCGTGGTCGTCCAGCGCCGCCTGCCGCAGCCGAGCCGCCTGGTCCAGCCAGTTGGCGCGGTTCTTCCCGGCGGTCCGCCCGGCGCGGGTGGCGAATCGTTCGTCCAGCGCGGCGAGGGTCAGGGCGGCATCGCCCAGCAGCGCCTGGACGGGTTCCAGCGACGTGCCGAACGCCTCCGGATCGCAGTCCACGTGCAGCAGCCGTACGGCGTCCAGCTCGGGCCAGCCCATCCGGGCGGTCTCCTCAAGCCGGGTGCCGACGGCCAGCAGCACGTCGACGTCGCAGGTCACCAGGTCCAGCGGTGGGGTGAGATACAGCCCGGCCAGGCCGAGCGCGAGCGGGTGCCCCTCGTCGATCACGCCGCGTCCGGCCGCCGTCGTCAGGACCGGTGCCTGCCAGCGCTCGGCGAGGGCGATGGCGGCCCGTCCCGCCTCGGCCGCCCTGGCGCCGCCGCCGAGCAGTATCAGCGGCCGCTCGGCACCGGCGAGCAGTTCCGCGGCGCGCTCCAGCTCCGGTCCGGGCGGCAGCGCGCGCAACCGGCGGACGAGCCCGCCCTGGCCGGGAGGCGGCGCCGGGCGGTGCAGCACCTCGTCGGCGATCTCCACCACGGTCACGCCCGGCCTGCCGTTGACGGCCAGGTGCACCGCGCGGCGCAGCGCCCAGACCAGCCGGTCGGGGTCGTCGACGAGCAGGTGGGCCTTGGCGACCGGACGGGCCAGCGCCGCCTGGTCCACCTCCTGGAATCCGCCGCGCCCCAGGCCCGAGGCGGGGATGCGGGTCGTCACCACGACGACGGGCGCGCACAGCGAGGCCCCTTCGAGCAGCCCGGTGAGCGCGTTGGGGAACGGCGGCCCGGAGGTGAGGGCCAGCACGGCGGGCCGTCCCGACACCACGGCGTGGCCGACCGCCGCGCACGCGCCCGCGCGCTGGTCGCGCACGGCCACCGCCGCCAGGGCCGGGTCCGGCCGGCGCCGCACGGCGTCCAGCAGGCCCGGCTCGTCGGACGGAAGCCCGACCACCACACCGCAGCCGGCCTCCGCCAGCGTGGCCGCGACCAGGTCCCACACGCCGGTCATCGCGCGCCCTCCGCCCGGCGGCGCGCCCGCCCCGCCTCGGCGGACAGCAGCAGCGGCCTGGCCACCAGCTCCCCGCCGAGGTGGACGCTGGACGCCTGCGGGCCGTAGCCGCCGAACGGCTGGTTGCCGTCCTCGGCGTCGAAGGTGGTCTGGTCCCGGCGGATCACCGCGCTGCCGAGCAGCTCCCCGGTGAGGGCCGGTTCGCCGAAGACCGTGGCGTACATGCCGCGGTCGAGTTCGGCCGGGGTCTCCGCCCACTCCCGGATCTCGGCCACGTCGTCGTACGGGCACAGGCAGAAGATCGGGGCGAACAGCTCCGGCGGCGCGAACCCGGCGGCATGCGGCAGGACCACGATGCTGGGGTCGACGTGGCCCTCTTCCGCACGGACCTCCCCGCCGTACACCACATGCTCGCGGTAGGCGGTCAGGAACTCGGCCGCCCCCTGCACAGCGTCCTCGTAGACCAGCGGCGCGACCACCGTTCCCGGACGCTTCCGGTCGCCGACCGGCAGGCCGTCCAGGTGGTCACGGAGCAGGCCGAGCAGGGCGTCCAGCCGGGACCGGTGGACGAACACCAGATCGGTGCACAGGCAGTCCTGACCGCTGTTGTAGAGGCGGGAGATCAGCAGCGCCCGGACCGCCTCGGCGGGATCGGCGGCCGGGCCCACCACCATCGGGTTCGGACCCGAGCCCATGATCAGGAAGAGCGGGTCGGGGCCGACGCGCTCCAGCACGTTGCGGCCGTTGTCGTACTGGCCGGTGAACACGACGGCGTCCGCGTCGGCGCACACCTTCACGAAGTCGCGCTGCGACGCGTCGGCGAGCCTGATCCGGTCGCGCAGCCACGGGCGCCGGGCGAGCATCGTCTCGTGCAGCGCCAGGGCGGTGTCCCGGGTGCGCATCGACGGCCGGATCGCGACCTCGTCCGCGTACAGGGCCGGGACCAGCCCGAACAGCACGTACGAGTAGAAGACGTTGTTGGAGGGCAGGAAGACCGCGACCCGGCCGAGCCTGCCCGGGTCGCTCCGGGCGATCTCCCAGGTCGCGCCGGTCAGCGTGCGGACGGCCCGGTGCAGCTCGTCGCGGGCGGCGTCGTAGGGCGTGATCTCGGTGAGCACCTCCAGCAGCCGCCGCTGCGATTCGAGGCCGGCGGCGACCAGGTCCATGGACTGGTCGTGCACCTGCTGGAGGTCCCCGCGGGCCCGGGTGCCGGGCGTGGGTCCCGCCGGGCCGCCGGGCGGCGCGGTCGCGAACGCGTACATCAGAGCCTTTCCCCCCGGCGAAGGATCTCCTCGATCCGTCCGGTCAGGGCGTTGACGGTGGGGTGCTGGCGCAGCTCCACCAGCGGCAGCGGATGCCCGAGCAGGGACCGCAGCCCGCGCATGATCAGGATGCTCATCAGCGAGTCCATGCCCAGGTCGTAGATGTTCTGGTCGGGGTCGAGCGCCTCGGGGGAGGGAAGTTTGAGCACCTCGGCGATCACGGCCCTGACCTGGTCGTGGAGGCCGGTCCCGACGTCTGCGGGCAGTGGCGCACCGCTCTGTGCGGGTTCGGCGAGGTAGCCGGCGAGCAGGCTGGGCGGGCGGCTTCCGTCGGCCGTCCCGACCTGCGACCACTCGGCGTCGGCGATGACCAGCCGGCCGGGGGCGGCCCGGCCGTCCAGCAGCCCGAGCACGGCGGTGAGCCTGCGACCCGGCATCAGCCGGAGCCCCGCTCCCTCGAACAGCTTCTGCTGCGGGACCCCGGCGAGCCCCTCGCGCCACGCCCCCCAGTTCACGGTGTGCCCGGGGAGGCCGCGGGAGCGCCGGTGCAGGACGAGCGCGTCCTGGAAGCAGTTGGCGGCCGAGTAGGCGGCGTCCCAGCCGCCGAGCAGCGCGCCCAGCGCGGAGAAGCACACGAACCGCGTGACCTGGTGGGACTCGGCGAGCCGGTGCAGCAGGTGCGTGCCGGTGACCTTTGAGCCGAACATCGCGGCGAGGTGGTCCTCGTCCATCTGGTCGAGGGGGGTCATCGCGCCGGTGACGGCCGCCTGGTAGATGCCACGGAGCGGGGGGAGGTCGGTTCCGAAGCGGTCGCTCAGGGCCTGCATGGCGGCCTCGTCCCCGACGTCGGCGGCGACGCTGGTTATGGTGACGCCGCGGTCGCGAAGCTCCTGGACGATGGGGGCCGTGTCCGGGAGCCCGCGGCGCGAGAGGGCGACCAGATGCTGGGCGCCGAGGTCGGCGAGCTGCCGCAGCACGAGCGGGCCGACCCGCCCGGTCGCGCCCACCACCAGCTCGCAGCCGCCGGGGTCGATCGACAGCGGCGGACCGGACGGCAGCGCGCCCGGCATGAGCCGCGGCACCAGCCGGGTCTCGGCGCGATGGCAGACCTCGTCCTCGGCCGCCGGGGCGGTGATCTCCCGGCGGATCAGCTCGGCCGCGCGTTCCGCCGGGCCGTCGTCCAGGTCGATCAGGCCGCCGTGCAGCCCGGCATGGGCGGGCAGGAGGCTCCGCGCCGCGCCCCAGACCGCCGCCCGCGCGGCGTGCACCGGGTCCCCGGGGCGCGCCGCCTGGGCGAACCGGGTCACCAGCCAGAGGCGGGGGGTGTCCGCGCCTGCGGACGCGAGGTCGTGGACGAGCCGCCACGCCTGGAGGGTCAGGCGATGGGCGGTCGCGGGATCGTCGCCATTTTCGCCTTCGCCTGCGTCCAAGCCCACCGGCAGGACGACCCTGGTGCTGCTGCTCAGCGTTCCTAGGCGGGCGATCCGCTCCTCGGCCTCGGACGCCGTCAGGTCCTGGATCGGGACGACGCGGTGTTCGGCCCCGGCCTGGGCCAGGTCGCGGACCAGGGCGTCGGCCACGCCGGACCCATCGCTCACGATGAGCCAGCCGCCCTCATCGGCCGGACCGCCGTCCGGAAGGGGACGCTCCTGCCAGCCGACCGTGTGCACCCATGAGCTCGGCACCGGCCCGGGGGCGGGCTCAAGGCGGAGCCCTCGCAGCGATCCCCGATGGCCGTTGGCGCCGTCCAGCGTTGCCGACACCGCCAGCCCCGGGCCCGCGTTAGCGGGTTCGACCGACAGCAGGCGCGCGCTCACAGCGTCCGCGGCCGGATCCCAGGTGAGGGTGTCGGCGCCCACGGGCACCACCGCCCCGGAGACTTGTGCCTTCTCGGCCACCTCCGCCGCCAGGTCGTGGAGGCATCTGGCGAGTGCCGCCGCACGTCCGGCGCCTTCCGAACCGTTGCCGGTGGCGGGCTCCCCGGGCGCCCGGTGGATCCTGGCGGACGCGCGCAGCCGCCAGCCGTCCGTGCCGCCGTCCGGGGTGAAGATCTTCACACCGAACAGGGTCCCGCCGCCGTGATCCTCTGGGGTCAGGGCGGTCTGGATGTCCGCTCGCTCGCCCGGCTGGAGCGGCTCGTGGACGCAGAGGTCGCGCGCCACGGCGGCGTGCAGTCCGGCGGCTCGTGCGGCGGCCAGCGCCATCTCCCCGAACATGGCGAGCGAGACCGTTTCCTCCGGCAGGCCGGAGCTTCCGTCCGTCCATGCTGGATCGAGCCGGCCGTGCCAGAGATGGGTTCCGGGGCTGATCGCTGGCTTCGTGCGCGCGCCCAGGAGCGGGTGGGCCGCCTCGCTGCTCGTGAGGCTCGGCACCGGCTGCGGGGCGACGCGCCCGATCGCGGCACCCGCTGCGCCCGCGTCGGGTGGCGACGACCTCCAGTAGCTGCGGCGATGCCAGACGGTGGTGGGGAGCGGCGCGACGCCGCCACCAGGGAACAACCGCTCTCCCGGGACCGGCAGGTGGTCGCAGCACAGCGCGGCGAGCTGGGCGAGCATCGTGGCCTGCGCGGGCTGGTCCCGCCGCAGGGTCGGCAGTACGAGCGGGTCGCGGACCTTGGCCGCCTCCAGCGTCGACTCCAGCGCCCATTTCAGCATCGGATGCGGGCTCACCTCGACGAAGACCTCGTGCCCGTCCTCGGCCGCCGCCGTGATCGCGGCGGACAGCCGGACCGGCTTGCGGAGGTTGTCCGCCCAGTACGGTCCGTCGAAGGACGGCGTCTCGCGCGGATCGTCGGTCACCGTCGAGTAGAAGAAGGGGCGGCCCGGCGGCTGCGGCTCGGTGGATCCCGGGCCTAGACCGTCCAGCGCGGTGAGCACCTTCTCGGCGAGCGGGTCCATCAGCGCGGTGTGCGACGCGACGCCCATCGGGAGGGACCTGGCGGGGACGTCCCGCGCCTCGAAGTCGGCGATGACCCTTGCGACCTCGTCCGGACGTCCGGCGATGCCCGTCAGCGAGGGCCCGGCCAGCACCGCCACGCCGACCGCGCCGGCCACGCCCAGCTCGGTCAGCCGGGCCGCGACCTCGCCGGGCGGCGCCTCGATCGACCCCATGGCGCCCTCGCCGTCCACGTCCGCGATCACGTGGACACGGCGGCACAAGATTCTGGCGCCCTCCTCGGGGCTGAGGGCACCCGCGACGACCGCCGCGGCCGCCTCACCCATCGAATGGCCGATCACCGCCGCCGGCTCCACCCCGTAGGACCGCCACGTCGCGGCGAGGGCGACCTGCATGGAGAAGATGAGCGCCTGGATCTCCGCGAGCGCGGTCGGAGGGCGGCCCGCCGCCAGCGTCTCGCTCAGCGAAAGGCCCACCTCTTCCTTGATCACCGGTTCCAGCTCCGCGATCGCCGCCGCGAACGCCGGCTCCGACTCCAGGAGCTCGCGGCCCATCTCTGGCCACTGTGATCCGTGCCCGGAGAACACCCAAACCGGCCCCTGGCGACGCTCCCCCCACCGTTGCGGCGCCACGACACCCGGTGTGGCGCGCCCCGCGGCCAGGCCGCGCAGCCCCGCGACGAGTTCGTCGCGACCGGCCGCCACGACCGCCCCGCGATGCCGGACGCCCGCCCGCCGGGCCAGCGTCATGCCGATGTCCGGCAGCGGGACGCCGGCGCCGGGCCCGTCCAGCCAGTCCGCGAGAAGGCCGGCCGACTCGGCGCACCGTTCGCTGTTCCATCCGGAGACCAGGTACACGCCCGCACCGGACTCGGCGCCGGCACTCGATACGGCTGCGGGCCCGGCCTCCAGGACGACGTGCGCGTTGGTGCCGCCGAGCCCGAACGAGGAGACCGCGGCCCGGCGCGGCTCGCTCGCGACGGCGGTGGCGGGCCACGGGACCGGCTCGGTCGGCACGAAGAAGCGGCCGCCGTCCGCGTCGATGGCCGGGTTCCACTTGGTGAAATGCAGGTTCGGGGGGATGACGCCGTGCTGGAGCGCCAGCACGGACTTGATGAGCCCGGCGATCCCGGCCGCCGCCTCCGTATGCCCGATGTTGGTCTTGACCGCGCCGAGCGCGCACGGCAGGTCGCCGGTTCCGTAGACCCGGTCGAGCGCCTCGAACTCGATCGGGTCGCCGAGGTGCGTGCCCGTGCCGTGCGCCTCGATCAGCCCGACTGAGGCCGGTGGCGCGTCCGCGTATTTGAGCGCGTCCTTGAGCACCGCCGCCTGGGCGTTCGCGTTCGGTGCCGTCACGCCTTGCGAGCGTCCATCGGAGTTGACCGCCGAGCCGCGCACGACCGCCAGCACGCGGTCCCCGTCGCGCAGCGCGTCCCCGAGGCGTTTCAGCACGACGACGCCGCATCCCTCGCCGCGCACCATGCCGTCCGCGGCGGCGTCGAAGGACTTGCAGCGGCCGTCTGCGGCGAACGCCCCCCACTGCCCGATGGCCTCGTGCGTGGACGGGTTCAGGATCATGTTGACGCCGCCCGCCAGGGCCAGGTCGCTCTCCCGGAGGCGGAGGCTCTGCGCCGCGAGGTGCACCGCCACGAGGGAGGAGGAGCAGGCCGTGTCCACGGCCGTGCAGGGGCCGTGCAGGTCGAGGAGGTAGGCGATCCGGCCCACGGCCACGCTGTGCGCGTTGCCCGTGCTGCTGTAGGCGTCGATCTCGGTCGTGAGCTGCTGGTAGTCGGTGTGGTAGATCCCGGCGAACACCCCCGTCCGGCTGCCCGCCAGCGAGCCCGGTCCGATACCGGCCCGCTCCAGCGCCTCCCACACGGTCTCCAGGAGCATCCGCTGCTGCGGGTCCATCGCCTCGGCCTCGCGCGGCGAGATGCCGAAGAACGTGGCGTCGAAGCCGCTGACGTCAGTCAGGAACCCGCCTCGCTGCGAGGCGGCGGAACGGTCCGCGGACTCCCAGCGGGTGGCCGGGACATCGGTCACGGCGTCGCGTCCCTCGACGAGCAGGTTCCAGAACGCCTCGGGGCTGTCCGCTCCGCCGGGGAAGCGGCACGCCATGCCGACGACCGCGATCGGTTCGGCCGCGATCGTCCCGGCCGCGTCCGCGAGCCGGTCCGACAGCGCGGCGAGCTGGTCCTCGGACAGATCGGTGAGCCGTTCGGTGATGCCTGTCATGGCTCAGCTCCTTTCGGCGCTCTCGATATGGGTGAGCAGGTCGTTCCAGCCACGGGCCGCGGGGCCGGGTGGTTCTGCCGGGGGGGCGTCGTCCGCGTCCCCCAGCCGCCCGTCCAGGAAGGTGGTCAGGGCGTCGATCGTCGGGTGGTTCCACAGCGCGGTCGCCGGGATGCGGAGGCCGAACGCCCGCTCGGCCCTGTTGCGGATCATCAGCGCCATGATCGAGTCCAGGCCCAGCTCGGCGAGCGGGCGCCGGGTCTCCACGTCGCCGGGGCGCGTGCCCATGACGTCGGCCGCGATGGCGGTGACCGTCGCCTCGACCCGCGAGCGCCGCTCAGCGGGGGCGAGCCCGGCCCAGACATCCGCCTCCTGGACGCCGGGGCTGGAGTTCGAGGCATTCGCCTGGGCGACGACTTCGCCCAGCAGGCCGGGCGGTTTGATCTCCGGCGCGGTTCCGGTGACCGGGACCACGATCGCCTGCGCGGCGCCGACGCGGTGCGCGTGGTCCCAGCCGGTGAACGCCTCCCCGGGGCGGAGCGGCCGCAGTCCCGCCGCGCGCAGCTCGTCGATGGCGAGCCTGGCCGCCGGGTGCCGGGCGAAACCGAGACCGTCCCACACGCCCCAGTTGATGCTCGTCGCGGCGCATCCCCGGTTCCGTCGCAGGTGAGCGAGGGCGTCGAGGGAGGCGTTGGCCGCCGCGTAAGCGCCCTGTCCCGGCACTCCGGCCAAGGTGCCGGCGGACGAGAACAGCACGAAGAAGTCGACGGTGCCGGGCGGGAAGGCGTGATGGAGGACGGACGCGCCCACCGCCTTCGCCCGCAGCACCGCCTCCAGGTCTGCGGCGCCGGTGTCGGCGAGCATCCGGTCGGCGAGGACCCCGGCCGCGTGCACGACCCCGCGGATCGGCGGATGGCCTTCGCGGTCGAGGTCGGCCAGCAGCCGGGCGACAGCCTCGGGGTCGGCCACGTCGAGCGGAGCGACTCTTACCGCGACTCCCTGCCGCTCCAGCCGCCGGATGGCGGCGATCGGGTCCTGCCAGCGTTCGTCGACGGTGCCGTCCCACGTATTGCGGGGCGGCGGTCCGGTGCGGCCCGCGAGGACGAGCCTGCGGGCGCCGCGATCGGCGAGCCACCGCGCCGTGCGGAGGCCGAGCGCGCCCAGGCCGCCGGTGATGAGGTATCCGGCGTCCGGTGCGCAGCTCAGCGGCTGCCCTGCGCCCTGATCCTGCCCGGGTTCCGCCGGACGGACGGCCGGGACCAGGGGCTCGTCGGCCGCGACCACGACGCTCTCGTCCGGCGGATCGAGCAGCAGCCGCGCCAGCCAAGTGGCCCGCTCGGGGACGCTTCCCGGGGACAGGTCGGCCACGGCACATCGCAGGTGCGGGTACTCGGCCGCCGCGACCTTGGCCAGGCCCCACAGGGTGGCCGCGGCCGGTGCGTTCTCGTCCGTGGCCGCCTGCACCCCGTCCGTCACGAGCCATAGGACGGCCCCGCCGGCGCGGTGGCGCTCGGCGAGCGTGTTGATCACTTGCAGGGCGCGGCGGCAGCCGTCGAGCATGGTCGCCGGGGCGGGCGGCAGCAGGACGAACGTCCCCGGCGGCGCGTCCCACAGCGTGGACGCTTCGATGTCCACGAGCTGCCGGACGGTGGCGCCCGCGTCCTGCATGCGGTTGCGGAGTAGGTCGGCCAGCTCCGAGCGTGGGCCTAGCAGGGTGACGTCCGCTGGGGGTGTCGTTCGTGTTGCGGAGCCTTCGCCTAGCGGTCGCCATCCCACGGTGTGGACCAGCCGCCGCACGTCCAGCGTCTCGTCTTCCTGGAGAGACGCGTAGCGGACGCCGGTCAGGCCCAGAATGCGATGCCCTGCCTGCTGGTCTTCAGCGCTGATGTCGACTACCAGCTCGCCGTGCTCCGACTCGCCCTGACGCTGGACGACGCGCAGAACGAAGCGGGAGCCCGCCTGCGAGTACGCCGATAGACGGTCGATACTTGCGGGCACTCGAACGGCCGCGTCCGGCGCCGCCAAGGGCGCGATGCTCAGCGCGGCGTCGAGAACACCCGCCCATGTCGGGTCGTCATCTGCGAAGACGATGCCTGCCGTCAGGCCGGTCGCCCCCATCGACAGGGACGTGACCTGCCATGGATACGCGTTGCCCTCTATCCCGGCGGCGGTCAACGCCGACTGGACCGTGGCCGGGTCGGTGGCGCTCTCGTCTCCGCCGGGTGTCGCGCGCGGCTCCGCGACGGCAGCGGACGGGAGCACGTCGGCGGTCATGCTGTGCACCCAGGCGCCGTCCTGTCCGGCCGGTCGCACGTGGACGTCCAGCGCATGGTCCCGGACCGTCACCTGCACGTCCTGCTCCTGGTCCGGCAGCACGGGACGGATCAGCCGGATCGCCGAGACCTCCGTCCCGGGAGCCGCGCGCAGCGCCGTGTGCACCAGCACGGAGGCTGGTACCAGGGAGACCCCTTCCACCGAGTGCCGCCCGGGGTAGGGGAGCGTGCCGGGGCCGAGACGCGCCTGCCAGACCGCCAGCCCGTGGACGCCCGGCACGTCCACGCGCTCGCCGAGCAATGTCCCGGCCTTCGGGGCTGCACGGCCGCCGCCGCTGCCCGTCCCCAGCCGGGCCTCGTCGATCCAGTGCCGGCTGCGCCGCCACGCGGTGGTGGGCAGGTCGATGACACGGCCGCCGGGGAACAGCCGGTCCGGGGCGGACGGACGGCCGCCGAGCAGGATCGTCGCCGCCTGCGCGCGCATGGTCGCGGCCTCGTCGCGGTCCCGGATCAGCGTGGGCAGGACGGCCGGACGGCGCGCGCGGTCCTCCAGGGTCTCGCTGACCGCCTGCAGCAGCAGCGGATGCGGAGACACCTCGACGAAGCAGGTGAAACCGTCGTCCGCCGCGTGCGTGACGGCCGCGCTGAACCGGACCGTGCGGCGGAGGTTCGCCGCCCAGTAGGCGGCGTCGAAGGCGGGGACCTCCCGCGGATCGTCCAGGACGGTGCCGTAGAACGGCACCGCCGGAGGGCCGCCCCGGACGCCGGCGAGCGCGGCCTCCAGCCGCTCCCGGATCGGGTCGATGTGGGACGAGTGGCTCGCGTAGTCGACCGCCACCAGCCTGGCCCGGCCGCCGTCCCGCACCACCTGCTCGACCACCGCCCGCACCTGCCGCGTGCCGCCGGCGATCACCGTCTGGTGGGGCGAGGAGCGCACCGCCACCTCGACCCCCTCGTAGGGGGCGACGAGCTTCAGCACCTCGTCCTCGGCGAGGTCGAGCGAGGCCATCGTGCCGTGCCCGGCCACGTCCAGCAGCAGGCGCGACCTGCGCGCGATCACCGCGAGCCCGTGCTCGCTCGACAGCGCCCCCGCGACCACCGCCGCCGCGACCTCGCCCATCGAATGGCCGATGACCGCCGCGGGCCGGATGCCCATCGCCTCCCAGGTCCGGGCGAGGGCGACCTGCATCCCGAACAGCACCGGCTGGATCCGGTCCACCGACGACGGCGCCTCCCCGGACTCCAGCAGCCCGCGCAGCGAGAACCCGGCCTCCGCGACGAAGAGCGGATCCAGGGCGTCCACCGCATCGGAGAACGCGCGATCCTCCTCCAGCAGCCGCCGCCCCATGCCCGGCCACTGCGATCCCTGCCCGGAGAAGACCCAGACGGGTCCGTTCAGCGGGCCTCCGTCCGGAGCGCGCACGACGTGGGGGCTTTCCCCGCCCTCGGCGAGGACGTCGAGTCCCTCGCGCAGTTCGCCGGCCGTCCGCGCCAGGACCGCCGCGTGTGCCGTGCGATCCCGCCGGGCCAGGGAATAGCCGATGTCGGTCAGCGAGGGGCCGGAGCCCGGCGAATCCAGCCGCCTCCGCAGCGTCGATGACGCGTCGGCCAGGCGTTCGGGCCGGCTCCCGCCGATCAGGAAGATGCCCGGCGCGGGCAGCGCGTCCGGAGCCGCGTTCCCGGCCTCGCGCCCTCCAGCAGCCGCCTCAAGGACGACGTGGGCGTTGGTGCCGCCGAACCCGAACGACGACACGCCCGCGACCGGCGGCTTCGCGCCCCGGTAGCGCGGCCACGAGACCGGCGCGGTGATGACGCGCAGCCGAAGCTCGTCGAAGCGGATGTGCGGGTTGGGCGCGTGGAAGTGCAGGCTGGCGGGCAGCCGCCGGTGCGACAGCGCGAGCACCACCTTGATCAGCCCGGCGATGCCGGCCGCGGCCTCCAGATGCCCGAGGTTGGACTTGACCGACCCGATCAGCAGCGGCCTGCTGGCCCGCCGGCCGCCGCCCAGGACGGCGCCGAGCGCGTTCGCCTCGATGGGGTCCCCGAGCAGGGTCCCGGTGCCGTGCGCCTCCACGTAGTCGACCTCGCGCGGGTCGATCCCCGCCGCGGCGTACGCGTCCCTCAGCACGGACTCCTGGGCCGCGGGGTTGGGCGCCATCAGGCCGTTGGTGGCGCCGTCGGAGTTGACCGCGCTGCCCCGGACGACCGCCAGCACCCGATCGCCGTCGCGCGCCGCGTCGCTCAGCCGCTTCAGCACGACGATCCCGCAGCCTTCGCCGCGCCCGTAGCCGTCGGCGGCGGCGTCGAAGGTCTTGCACCTGCCGTCGCGCGCCATGACACCGGCCTGGGTGAAGCCCATCGCGATGGCCGGGGAGATGATCAGGTTCACCCCGCCGGCCAGCGCGACGTCGCTCTCGCCCGACCGCAGGCTCCGCACGGCCAGATGCACGGCGACCAGCGACGACGAGCAGGCGGTATCGATCACCATGCTGGGCCCGCGCAGCCCGAACAGGTGGGAGACCCGGTTCGCCAGGATGCTGGGGGAGGAGCCGGTGGCGGTCCAGGCGTCGACCGCGGCCGGGTCCCGCAGCTGCAGCAGGCTGTAGTCGGAGGTGGAGGCGCCGATGAACACGCCCGTCCGGGAACCCGCGAGCGAGCGGGTGGCCAGGCCGGCGTGCTCCAGCGCCTCCTGGGTCACCTCCAGGACGAGCCGCTGCTGCGGGTCCATCGCCGCCGCCTCCCTCGGCGTGATCGCGAAGAAGTCGGCGTCGAACTCCGCGATGTCGCAGTCGAGGTAGCCGCCCCTGCCGCCGGTGGTCCGGTCCCGATCTCCCCAGCGCTCGGCGGGGAAGTCCCGGGTGCCGGAACGCCCGGACAGGAGCAGCGCGGCGTATTCGGCCGGGTCGTGGGCCCGTCCGGGGAACCGGCAGCCCAGCCCCACGACGGCGACGGGCTCGTCCGGACGAGCGGCGGCAGCGGCCTGACCGCCGGCCTCCGCCGCGCCGGCCGTGACGCCCTCCGTCGGCTCCGCGCAGTAGCCGGCGAGCAGGGTGATGGTCGGATGGCTGTAGACGACCTGCGGATCGAGAGGCCGGTCCAGAAGCTCGCCCAGCTCGCCCGAGAGCTCCACCAGGTCGCGCGAGCGCAGGCCGTAGGCGTCGAACGTCCGGTCGGGGTCGACGGCGCCCGGCGGCTCGTTCACCCGTCCGGCCAGCCAGCCGATCAGCCAGTCGCGCACCTGCCCTCTGCGCACCATCGCGAGATCCTCACCTCTGAAAAGACAGCCCGAAATGACCGCCGGACGATTGATGAAAAATGGATGGAAAATCCGATGTAAAGGTTGACACCCCGACGACCGTCGACTAATTGTTTAGCGAGCGTTGCAGGCACTCCTTTGGCTGGAGGATTTCGTGGGCATTCTGGACGGCAAGAACATTCTGATCACCGGAGTTATCACCGACTCCTCGATCGCCTTTCACGCGGCCCGCCTCGCGCAGCGGGAGGGCGCCCAGGTCGTGCTGACGGGCTACGGCCGGATGAGCCTGGTCAACCGGATGGCGCAGCGGCTTCCCGAGCCCTGCCCGGTCATCGAGCTCGATGTGACCGACGACCGCCAGCTGGCGACGCTCAGCGCCCGCGCCAGTGAACACCTGGACGCTTTCGACGGCGTTCTGCACGCCATCGCCTTCGCTCCGCAGTCGGCCATTGGCGGCAATTTCATGAACACCGGCTGGGACGATGTCGCGACGGCGCTGCACGTTTCCACCTATTCGCTCAAGGCGCTCGCCGCCGCCATGCTGCCGATTCTGCGGAAGGGCTCGTCCATCGTCGGGCTGGATTTCGACGCGCGGGTGGCCTGGGACGGCTACGACTGGATGGGCGTGGCCAAGGCGGGCCTGGAATCCTGCGCCCGCTACCTGGCCCGCGACCTCGGGCCGCACGGCATCCGGGTCAACCTGGTCGCCGCAGGGCCGCTGCGCACCACCGCGGCGCGGAGCATCCCGGGGTTCGACGAGTCCGACGAGTCCTGGAACCGCAGGGCGCCGCTCGGCTGGGACACCCGCGACCAGACCGCGACGGCGCAGGCGTGCGTGGCGCTGCTGTCCGGCTGGTTCCCGGCGACGACCGGCGAGATCGTCCATGTCGACGGCGGCGCGCACGCGATGGGCGCCTAGCCCGGCCGGCGCGTTCAGCCCGGCCGGCGCGCCAACCACGGCCGACCCGCCTATCACGGGCGGCCGGCCGGTTGGCGCCGGAGCAGGACGCGCGGATCGCCGTTGTCGTACATCCCGATGAGCCCGCCGCCCGTGGACGTGGTGTCGTGCGCGGCGTAGCCGAGCAGCTCGGCGATCTCGACGGGCAGGTCTGCGGCCACGTCGGGCGGGGCGACCAGGGTGCCGTTCTCCCGCTGGCGCAGCCACCCGACGCAGTAGCTCACGGCGCACCCGCGCCGGTACTGGTCCCTGGTGCGGTTGCCCCCGCCCGCGTGGACGACGTCGTCGCGGAAGAGCAGCACGTCGCCCTCGGCCATGATCGCCGGGCGGAGCATCGACCTGGTGGCCCGCCGCCCGAGCGGCCAGCGATGGCTGCCCGGCACGACGCGCGTCGCCCCGTTCTCGGCGGTGAAGGGCGTGAGCGCCAGCATCGCGGTCACGCCCACCGGGTGCTCCTGGTGCAGCAGCTCGGGCCACCAGCCGTCGGTGTCGCGGTGCATGATCTGCGGGGTCTCCCGCGGGCCGATCTGGATGATGTCGGCGCTGTTGAGCAGGATCCGCCGGCACAGCGGTGCGAGCATCCGGTTCCCCCAGGCCAGGAGCTGCTCATGGGCGATCAGCTCGCGGGCGCTGGGGAACCTGGTGGCCAGGCCCAGCAGGCGGACCGTCCGGAACCCGAGGAAGGTGTCGTAGGCCGGTGTCCCGCTGTGGGGGAGCCCGGACTCCTCCCGGTCCTGCGTCAGCCAGGCGTCCACCTCCTGGTTGACGCGGTCGCGCAGCTCACGCTCGACCAGCCCGCCGACGACGGCCGCTCCCCACTCCAGCACCGCCGTATCGATGGCCGCCCAGTCGTACGGCGGCCCGAAACGCGGGACCTCGTCGGGGATGAGCCGCTCGTCGATGGGCGACTCGTCTGGGGTGGAGGGGGAAGGCATCGGGGGCTCCTGTCGGCCGGCGGTCAAAGGCCCATGGAGGCGCCGCCGTCCACCGGGATCACGGCTCCGGTGATGAACGCGGCCTCGTCGCCGGCCAGGAAGCGCACCACGGAGGCGATCTCGGCGGGCGCCGCGGCCCGTCCGAGCGGTGTGTGCTCGACGAACTTGGCGAGCACGCTCTCCGGCAGGCTCGCGGTCATGTCCGTCTGGACGTAGCCGGGCGCGACGACGTTGACCGTGATGTCGCGCGCGCCGACCTCGCGGACCAGCGACCGCGCGAACCCGATCAGGCCCGCCTTGGACGCCGCGTAGTTGGTCTGGCCCGCCTCGCCGAGCATCCCCACCGTGGAGGAGATCAGGATGATGCGGCCGCGCCGCGCCCGCAGGATCCCGCGCATCGCGCGGCGGACCACCCGGTAGACGCCGATCAGGTTGGTGTCGATGACCGAGATGAACTCCTCGTCGGACATCAGCGGGAGCAGGCTGTCGCGGGTGATGCCGGCGTTGGCGACGAGCACCTCCACCCGCCCCTGCCGCTCCTCGACGGTCTTGAACGCCGCGTCGACCTGCGCACTGTCGGTCACGTCGCACTGGACGCCCAGCAGGCCCGGCGGCGGTTCCCCGGTCCGGTAGGTGACGGCGACGTCGTCGCCGTGCCGGGCCAGGTCCGCCGCGATGGCCAGCCCGATGCCGCGGTTGCCGCCGGTCACCAGGCACGAGCGCGGCGCCGGGTCCGGTCGTGTGCCCGGCGCGGTGGGCGCGGTCATGACCAGTCCTGCTTCGGCAGCCCGCCGGACAGGAACAGGTCCCGGCAGGATCGGCGCCGCACCTTGCCGCTGCTGGTCCGCGGGATCGTACCGGGCCGGGTCAGGACGACCGTGCCGGTCGCCAGCCCGTGGTGCGCGGCCACGCGCTCCCGGACGGTCCGCTCGATCGACTCGACGGTGAGCGCCTCGGCCCGCGCCTTGGCCGGATGCACCTCCGCGACGACCACCAGGGACTCGCCGTCGCCGGAGTCGACGGCGAAGGCCGCCGCCCGGCCGAGCGCGGCCGCGGCCGGCGATTCCATGATCGTGGCCTCGATGTCGTCCGGGTAGTGGTTCCGGCCGTCCACGATGATCAGGTCCTTGCGGCGGCCGGTGATGAACAGCTCCCCGTCGCGCTGGAAACCGAGGTCTCCGGTGCGGAGCCAGGGGCCGGTCCCGTCCGCCAGGTGCGCGCCGAAGACCTCGGCGTCGCGGTCGGGCCGGGCCCAGTAGCCGTCGGCGACGTTGGGTCCCCGCACCCAGACCTCGCCGACCCGGCCGGGCGGCAGCGCCTGGCGGCCGTACGGGTCGACGATCCGCAGCTCGACGTCCGGCAGCGGCGTCCCGCAGCTGGTCAGCGGCAGGCAGTCGGCGGTGGACGAGCCGGTGGGCGGGTCGGCGGTCAGCGCGTGCCCGCGGCCGAGCGCGTCCCGGTCGAAGTGGCCGACGATCCTGCCCTTGACCGGCGTCGAGGACGTGACGCCCAGGGTGGCCTCGGCGAGGCCGTAGCCCGCGGCCTGGGTGTGCTCGGGCAGCCCGCACACGGCGAAGGCCGCCTCGAACTCCGCCATGCTCGCGGGACGCACCTGCTCGCCGCCGCTGAGCAGGTCTTTGAGCGAGCTCAGGTCGAGGCCCTGCTTGCGGTCCCCGGTCACCCGGCGCACGCACAGGTCGAGCGCGAAGTTGGGCGCGGCCGTGTAGGTGCCCCGGTACCGGGTGATGACGTCGAGCCAGCGGCGCGGGTCCTGGACGAACGCCCACGCGGTGAGGTGCACGGCGTGGGCGCCGACGCTGGCCGACATCAGCAGCCCGACGACGAGGCCCAGGTCGTGGAAGAACGGCAGCCACGAGACCACGACGCCGTTCCGCGAGAACCCGCCGCGGTGGCGGGTCTGCCAGCACGCCGTGACGATGTTGCGGTGCGTGACGCGCACACCGGCCGGGCGGCTGGTGGAGCCGGAGGTGTACTGGAGGTAGGCGACCTGGTCGAGGTCCACCTCGGGCGGGTGCCACTGCTCGGCGACCCCGGCCGGGATCTCGTCGACGGGAATCACCTGCTGGACGGTGTGGTCCGGGAACTCGTCCAGGAACGCGTCGACGGATTCCCTGCCCGCGACGGTGCTGAGGACGTAGCGCGGGCCGCAGTCGGCGAGGACGGAGCGGAGGCGTTCGGCCTGCCGCCCGTCCGGCGGGAAGAGCGGCACGGCCAGGACACCGGCGTAGAGGCACCCGAAGAACGCGACGACGTAAGAGGCGTCCTGGGGAAGCAGGAGCGCGACCCGGTCACCGGGGACGGTCAGCGCCTGCAGTTCGGCGGCGACCGCCCGCGCCCGCAGGTCCAGCTCGCCGAACGTCAGCGCGGCCGACTCCGACCGGCGCCCGCCGCCGAACTCGACGAAGGTGAAGGCCGGCGCCGCCGGGTCGTGCCGGGCGAGCCGGCGCAGCACGTCCACCATGGATTCGCTCAGGTCGACATCGGACGCCTCCAGCGAAATCGTCATCGCCAATTCCACCTCGAATCCATAGCCAGGTCAGACATGCGCACGATCCTTCCAGCGCGATCACATATATGCCATCTATCCTTGTCTATACACCCATTGATATAGAGCGCTCGCCACCGCCCTTCATTGGCTTGCAAGGGGTTGACACGGCGGCCCCGAGTTGGCGAATCTTGCCCTGTTCAGCACACTTCCGAAATGCGGGATCGAAACGCCATCGCCGCGCCCCGGCATATTTGCAATGGACGGATATCCAGGAAAGGCGGCTCCCGCTCGCGCGCGCCCGGCGCAGGTGCCGGGGCCCGCGCGTCCGCACAGGAGGACGACCACGATGCACAGGGGAGCGACATGGATCCGATGACCGAGGCCCTGCTGGGCGACGCCCCGGCGGAAGTGCTGGAACGGACTCCGGTGCCGGACGAGTACACCGCCCTGCACCTGCGCGCCGAAGACGCCGGCATGTTCAGCGGCGTCACGGGCGACAAGGACGTGCGCGCGTCGCTGCGCGTCGGCCCGGTGCCCATGCCGGAACTCGCCCCGGACGAGGTGCTGGTCGCGGTGATGGCCAGCTCGGTCAACTACAACACCGTGTGGTCGGCGATGTTCGAGCCGGTGCCGACCTTCGAGTTCCTGAAGCGCCTCGGCCGCACCGGCGGTCACGCGTCCCGCCACGACCGGCCCTACCAGGTGGTGGGCTCGGACGCCGCGGGCGTCATCGTGCGGGCCGGGTCGGGGGTCAGGCGCTGGCGGGTGGGCGACCGGGTCGTGGTCAGCCCCGTCCACGTCGACGACCAGCAGGCCGCCACGCACGACGACGGCATGCTCGGCACCGAGATGCGAGCGTGGGGCTTCGAGACCAACTTCGGCGGCCTGGCCTGCTACGGCGTCGTGCGCGCGAGCCAGCTCATCCCCAAGCCGGCGCATCTGACCTGGGAGGAGGCCGCGTGCATCCCGCTGTGCGGGGGAACCGCCTACCGGATGCTGGTCGGCCCGCACGGTGCCCGCATGAAGCAGGGCGACACGGTGCTGATCTGGGGGGCCACGGGCGGGCTCGGCGCGTTCGCGGTGCAGATGGTGCGGAACGGGGGCGGGATCGCCGTCGGCGTGGTCGGCTCGGCCGACAAGGCGGAGCGGCTGCGGGCGCTGGGCTGCGACGTGGTCCTCGACCGCACCGAGTTCGGCATCGGCGGCGATGACCTCGCCCCGGACGAGACCATCCGGCTCGGCAAGGGCCTCGGGAGGGCCATCCGGGCCGAGACCGGGGGCGATCCGGACATCGTCTTCGACTACGTCGGCCGGGCGACGTTCGGCCTGTCGATCTTCCTCGCCGCACGCGGCGGCACGGTGGTCACCTGCGGTTCGAGCACCGGCTACCAGCACAGGTACGACAACCGCTATCTGTGGATGAACCTCAAGCGGGTCATCGGCAGCCACGGCGCGAACCTGCGCGAGCAGTGGGAGTGCATGCGGCTGTTCGAGCGCGGCCACCTGATGCCGACGCTGTCGCGGGTCTACCCGCTGGACGAGGCCGCAGAAGCGGTCCGGCTCGTCCAGCGGAACGCCCATATGGGAAAGGTGGGCGTGCTGTGCATGGCCCCCGAATCCGGCCTGGGCGTCACCGATGAGCAGTTGCGCGACCGCATCGGCCCGGACCGGCTGAACCCCCTTCTGGAAACGCCCGTCCCGGTCGCCTGAGCGCGTCGCGTAATCCCTTCAGGTCACGTATATAGCGCGGATATAGGACGGGCCCCAATAGTGAGCGTGGAACAGATCGGTATCCGTGGAAGGAGCCGGTGGATGCATGCTCGCAACAGGAAACAACCGACCCGGACACACGGGCGTCAGCTGATGGATGCGGGAAGGCCGGGGCCGGGGCCGGCCGTCAGGGTTCTCATCGCCGACGGTGATCCGGCGGGCCGGCGAACGCTGCGGAGCCTCCTCGCGCCGGTGGCCGACGTCGAGGTCGTCGGCGAGGCGGCGGACGGCGTCGAGGCGGTCGACCTGGCGGGACGGACCCTGCCCGACGTCGTCCTCATGGACCTGGACATGCCGCAGATGGGCGGGACGGCGGCCATCCGGCGGATCCTGACCGCCCCGGACATGCCGCAGGCGGTGATCGCGATGAGCGCGGACATCGATGACGACCAGCTCTTCGACGTGCTCCAGGCCGGCGTGTCCGGCTTCCTGCTGAAGGACGCCGACCCCGCGGTGCTCGCCGAGGCGATCAGGCGGACCCACCGCGGGCACGGGCTGCTGGACCCGCTGGTGACGCGGCGGGTCATCGAACGGCTGGCCGTGCTCTCGCCGCTGCCGCTGTCCCCCGAGCTCCGCAGCCTCACCGCACGGGAGGACGACGTGCTGTCGCTCCTCGCGCAGGGACACAGCAACCGCGCGATCGCGAGCATCCTGAAGATCGGCGAGGGGACCGTGAAGATCCACGTCAATCACGTGCTCGCCAAGCTGAACCTGCGTTCGCGGGTGCAGGCGGCCATCTACGCGATCGAGCACGGCGTCATCGTCCGTGGCCGGGGCATCGCGGCCGACCCGGGCGGCGGTGAAGGTCGTCCCGGTCGCGGCGTCGCCGTCCCCGAAACCGGGAGGCTCTCCCGCGCGGTCGCATCGTGACCGTGGCACCTCCGATGGTTCGTGGAGCCGTCCTCAGATAGGGCTTGGAGCAGAGCTCCGTTAGAGAGTCGCCGAGCAGTGCGGTCAGGTTCGTCCATGGCCGCACTGCTTTCGCGTTCGCCCACCTCCCCTGCGAACCGGGCGGCCTCGCCGAGCGCTCCCCGGTGGCGCATGTCACGCTTTCCTCTTTTCCGGATACGTTCCGTTATTTCGATCCGGATTCGGGTCGGCGCTCCCGGCGTGTTTGGTTGATGGTTCACAGAACTGCTGAGAAGCGGTTAGCGAACGGTAAGCCAAGGTCGATGACAATGGATCCGGGCGGTCAAGTACTGGGCTATCGGGGCGGGGAATGAAATCTGTGTTCGGTGCGCCACCCGGAGTAATGCGAACCGCCAATCATGAGTTTTTCTCGGGCTTTGGCCCGGTTGGCGTCATCGCCCTCCGGCAGATGGAACGTTGCTGGCCAGCGCGTCGATCCACGGGGAGGACACGGTAATGACCTCGATTGACGAAACGGTGCCGGGCCGGGTCATCGGCCACGCGCTCAGGACCCCCGAGAGCCTGGCGGTGGTGTTCGCCTCCGGCCCGAACGACCCCCTTTCGGCCGAGGCCCTCTCGTACGCGGAACTCGATCGCTGCGCCCGGGCGATGGCCGCCTACCTGCGGAGCCAGGTCGAACCGGGTGACCGGGTCCTGGTGCTGCACCGGCCGGGCATCGAATTCGTGACGAGCGTCGTCGGCTGCCTGTACGCGGGGGCCGTACCGATCGCCTGCCCCGTGCCGGACGATTCCGGGCCCCACCACCTGGCGCGGGCGACCGGCATCGCCCTGGACGCCTCGCCCCGGGTGGCGCTCACCGATCCGGCGCACCTGCCGACCGTGCACGCGTGGGCCGATCAGGACGGGCTCGGCCGGATCGGCTGCCTGTCGAGCGACGGGGCGGCGGACCTGGCGCCCACCCAGTGGAAGCCACCCCAGATCACCGCGGACGACACCGCGTTGTTGCAGTACGCGTCCATGACGGGCGGCGACCAGCGCGGCGTGGCGGTCTCGCACCGGAACCTGACCGGCAACGCGGCGAGGGCGGCACGCCTCCTGGGCTGGGGCCCCGCCATGCGGTTAAGCGCCTGGTTCCCCCTGCATCACCCCACGGGCCTGATCGCCTTCCTTGAGGCGCTCGTCGTCGGGGCCACCACCGTGCAGATGGCGTCCGCCGATCCCGCGCGGCACCCGTCCGGCTGGCTGGACATCATCGATCGCTACGGCGTCGACATCACCATCGCGCCCGACAACGGCTACGAGCGGTGCGCCGGACAAGTGAGCGACGACGAACTGGTCCGGCTCGACCTGTCCCGATGGCGGCAGGCGGTCACCATCGGACGGCCCGTGCGGGCGAAGACCATCGGCGACTTCGCCGAGCGCTTCACCAAGGCGGGGTTCCGCCCGGAGGCCTTCGCGGCCGCCTACGGCCTGGCCGAAGCGACCATGATCGTCACCGCCGGTCCGGCCGGCGGGCCGCCGCGCGTGCTGCCCGTGTGCGTGGAGAGCCTCCAGCGGGGACGACTCGTCGAGGTGGACGAGGAGGCGGGCGGCCTGGAACTCGTCGCCCACGGGCCCGTGGACGGCGACGACATCCGGATCGTCGACCCCGCCTCCGGGAGCGTGCAGCCGACGGGGATCATCGGCGAGGTCTGGACCCGCGTCCCAGGCGTGACCAAAGGCCACTGGCGTGAAGACCCGGCTGCGCGCGCACCACACGGGGGCTTCCTGCGCACCGGGGACCTCGGCGCCGTCCAAGGCGGCGAGCTCTACCTCGTCGGGAAGCTGGACGAGCGCCTGGTCATCGGTGGCCGCACGATCCATCCCGAGGCGATCGAGCAGCGGGTCCGGCGGCTGGGCGGCCTGCTCGCCCAGGAGGTCCACCGGGTGTTCACGATTCCCCTGGGCAGGGAGATCGCGGTGGTCGTGGAACTGGACGGCGACACCGCCTGCTCGGACGTCGCGGCCCGGTTGAAGGCCATCGTCCGGACACGGCTCGGGGGACACTCGCCGCTGCCGGTCGCCGATGTGGTCATCGTGCCGTGCGGCACGCTCTGCGACCGCACGGGAACCGGGCTGAGCCACGACCTGATCCGCCACCTGTTCGCCGCCGACGCGCTGGTGCCGCTGCTCGACGAGCTGGGCCGCAGGTCACGCGTGCGGCCGGTGCCGCGGCTGCACCGGCTCGCCGTCCGGCCGGTGCCCGGATCCGGGCCCGCGGCGGCGACCTGGCCCGGGGGGCTGTGGTCAGCCGGTCTCCAGCGTCCGGTCGGCGGGCCGGAAGAGCCGGTTCAGCGACGCCCAGCGCTCTTCCGAGCTCTCGTCGCGAACCGCGAGGTCGAAGCCCACGGCGCGGATCAGGTCGTGGAAGGCGTACCAGGCGTGGTTCGGTGACCGGCCCTCGTTGACGGCCTCCAGCAGCCGCGCGTCGACGAGCTGCTCCACCAGCTCCCGCGCCCGCGCGATCGTCGCGTCCAGCGCGAGCGCGACGGTCCAGACCCCGAAGCGGGGCGCGTCCAGCAGCGCCAGGAGCCGGAACGCCCGGCGGGCCGGTTCGGGCAGCAGGCAGTAGCTGTCCTCGATGCGGCCCCGGACCTCCAGGTCGGCGAGGGCCAGCTCGGTCAGCCGGCTGCGGCCGTCGGCGAGCGCGTCCGCGAACGAGCACAGCGACCAGTGCGGCTTGGCCGCGAGCCGCCCCCCGGCGATCCGGACCGCCAGCGGCAGCCCGCCGCAGGAGGCCACGATCCGTTCCGCGGCGGCGTGCTCGGCCGCCACCCGTCCCCGCCCGACGATCTTCGCCAGCAGGTCCAGCGCCTCGGCGGCGGAGAACATCGGCAGATCGATCAGCCGGACGCCCTCGATCGCGGTCAGCCGCCGCCGGGTGGTCACGATGGCGGCGCTTCCCGTCCCGGCCGGCAGCAACGGCCTGAGCTGCTTCTCGTCGGCGGCGTCGTCGAACACCACGAGCACCCTGCGGCCGTGCGCCCTGCTGCGGAACAGCCGGACGCGGGCGTCGAGCCCGTACGGGATCTCGCGGGCGGGGACGCCCAGCCACTGCACCATCCCGCCGAGCACTTCGGCGGGGTCCGCCGGGCGCGGCCGCGAGCCCCGCAGATCGACGAAGAACCGCCCTTCCGGATACTCGCCGAGCGCGCGGTGCGCGGCGTGCAGGGCCGTGGTCGTCTTGCCCACGCCGGCGGCGCCGGAGATGACGACGCGGGGCTTGGGCTCCGGCCCGGTCCCGAAGGCCAGCGACGTTCCGATGGACGTGACCTCCCGCTGCCGCCCGGTGAAGTCGGCGATGTCCGGGGGCAGGTGGGTGGGCCGGACGTCGGCGCCACGGACCTCCGCCACGGCGGGACGGGGCGTCGCCCGGCGCGCCGGAAGCGCCAGCGAAGCGTCGGTCGCCAGGATCCTGCGGTGCAGCGCCTCCAGCTCCGGGCCCGGGTCGATGCCCAGCTCCGCGGCGAGGATGCCGCGATGCTCCCGGTAGGTGGCCAGCGCCTCCGCGAGGCGGCCGCACCGGTACAGCGCGAGCATGAGGTGCCCGCGGGTCCGCTCCCGCAGCGGATGCGTGGCGACCAGCCCGATCAGCTCGGAGATCAGCTCGTCGTGGCGGCCGAGGTCCATGTCGGCGCCGATGCGGTCCTCCAGCGTGGCGAGCTTGGCCTCCTCCAGCTGGGGACGCCAGGCGTCGCCGAGGTACTCGGTGACACCGGACAGCGCGGGGCCGCGCCAGAGGGCCAGCGCGTCCCGGAGGATCCCGGCGGCCTCCGCCGCCCGCCCGGCCGACGACGCGGCCTGGCCACGGGACACCAGCGTCTCGAACTCGACGAGATCCACCCGCGCGGTGCCCGTCGCCATCACGTATCCGGGGGACTGCCTGCGGATCTCGACCGCGGCGCCGAGCGTCCCGCGCAGCCTGGACACGTAGGTCTGGATCTGCGCGTTGGACGTCGCCGGCGGCTCGTCGCCCCACAGCGTCTCCGTCAGTTTGGCGTCGGAGACGACATGCCCGCGGGCCAGCACGAGCATCGCCAGGACGGTCCGCACCTTGGTGGCGCTCAGCCCGATCCGCCCGGTCGAGGTCCAGACCTCCACCGGCCCGAGAAGCCGGATGTCCATAGGCTCCACCAGTCACTGTTCAGGCCGGTCCCACCCTATCCGGGGAATGATCACGGGGGGCGGTGTGCGCCGCCCGTTCGCGGTCGCGGCTCGCACCGAGCGTGGGGTCGGCTCCCGATCGTTCACCGTGGCTTCATCCGCGGCCTTCGGAGCCCGCGTGAATGGGCCATGTCCATTTCATCGTCCGACACGAATGGAAGCGGCCGACAGGTCCTGTTTCCGTCATTCATAATCGTTGTCGTGAGGTGTTCCGGCCTGACGCTACGGAGTGTCCAAGAGCGGGCTATATTCCGGCTATACAAGTTAGTCGCGCTCAGTCCGCTCTCGGTTGCGGCGCGTGTGCCGCGCATGCTGAACTGGCGTGATACTTCAGGCAGTACGTCGTCGGCGGTGTACTCAATTGAGAGTAGAGTCCATGGTCCGACAGGCTTGCAAAGCGATCAACTTTCGGCTCTGATGATTCCTATGCGAACTGATCGGCTGCTGGCGCTCATGAATCGTGCGCGACGGCACCGGGCACCCGGAGCGAACGACGCCCTGATCGCGATCGCCGCGCTGCTTTCGGGTTGTGTTCTATTAGGGGTCGACGCCTTTTACCTTTATTCGGCTACGGCGGGCGCGGTGTGGCTCGTCCCTCCGCTGGTCCTGGCCTGCGGGTCCTTGGCGCTACGCCGCGCCAGACCCCTGCTCGGGCTGGTGCTGGCGGCGGTCGCCGTCGCCGCCGACCTGCTGGTGGGCCCGTCCTTTCTCCCCGTGCTCGTCCTGGCCGACCTGCTTTACAACGCGACCCTGTACGGATCTGCGCGCGTGGTTCCGTGGCTGGTCGTTGGGGGCTGTGCCGTGTCCGGGCTGGCGACGCTGGTCGTCCTGGCGTCCATGCGGTCCGACCGGGGCGCGCTGCCCGCCGCGGCTTGCACCTTTCTGCTGTCGGCCTGGCCGTTCGCGATGGGGCTGACGGTCCGCAGGCACCGCGAGCAAGCCGAACGCGCCGAGCAGGCGCGACGTAGGAGCGCCGTGGAATGCCGCGAGTCGGTGCTGCGGGAGAGGGCGCGGGTGACGGGCGACATCCACGACATCGTCTGCAACCACCTGAGCGCCATCGCGCTGCTGTCCACGGCCGCGACGGCCACCGCGCCGCGCGACGACGAGAAGCACCTGACGGTCCTGGCGGCGATCCGGCAGAGCAGCCTGGACGGCGTCGCCGAGGCCCGCCGCCTGATCGCGACGCTGCGCACCGGCGCGACGGCGCCCGAGCCCGGGCCCGGGGTGCTGGACCTGGCGCGCTCGCTCGTCGACCGCATGGCGAACCTGGGGTCACCGGCGCGGCTGCGGACGGTCGGCACGCCCGTCGAGCTGCACGGGGAGATCGAGGCGGCCGCCTGCCGGATCGTCCAGGAATCGCTCACCAACGCGCTCAAGCACGCCGGCGGGGCCGCCGTCGAGACCGTCCTCGCCTACCTGCCCGACCGGGTGGTGATCACCGTGGCGAACGACCTGTCCCGGACGAACCCCGACCTGGCGCTCGGCGGCTCCGGGGTCGGCCTGTTCAGCATGGCGGAACGTGCCGCGCGAGTCGGCGGGACGTGCACCGCCCGGCGCGACACGGCCGGGTGGACGGTGCACGCCGTGCTTCCGCTGAGCCCGTCCGGACGGGTGCGTCCGGAACCGTCCCTGTCCGGAGGTTCTTGATCATGACCATCCGCGTTCTCGTCGTCGACGACCACCTGTCCGTCCGGCTGGGCCTCGGCATGATCATCAATTCGGCCGACGACCTGGAGGTGGTGGGCGAGGCCGCCGGCGGCGAGCAGGCGCTGCGGCTGGCGCAGGTGCTCCGCCCGGACGTCGTCCTCATGGACATCCGCATGCCCGGCCTGGACGGCATCGCCACCACCCGGCGGATGGGCGTGCTGGGCGTGACCAACGTCCTGCTGACCACGGCCTACGACGGCGACGAGTACCTGTTCGGGGCGCTGCGCGCGGGCGCGGCCGGATTCATCCTGAAGGACACCGACGCCGACTCGCTCATCGCGGCGCTGCGGTCCGTGGCGACCGGGGGCGGGGTGCTGTCGCCGAGCGTGACGCGACGGCTGATCGCCGACTACGCCACCCGGATGTCGCCGCCCGAGGCGCGCGAGCAGCAGGCGAAGGTGCTGGAGCCGCTCACCGCGCGGGAGCAGGAGGTGCTGGTCTGCGTGGGCCGCGGCCTGTCCAACCGGCAGATCGCCACCAAGCTCGGGCTCGCCGAGAACACCGCCAAGACCCATGTCAGCCGCGTGCTCGCCAAGCTCGGCATGAACAGCAGGGTCCAGGCGGCGATCCTGGCGCAGGAACTCGACCTGGTCTGACTCAGGCGCGCAGGCGCACAGGTACTCGGGTGCTCAGGTGCTCAGGTGCGCTTCTTGAAGGCGCGCAGGGACAGCGGGGCGAACACCAGCGTGATCCCCGCGCCCCAGGCCAGCGCGATGAGCGCGTGGTCCAGGACCGGGCCGCCGACCAGCAGGCCGCGCATGGCCACACCGAGATGGCTGACCGGATTGTTCTCCATGATCCAGCCGACCGCCCTCGGGACGCCCTGGGTCGTGGGAACGAGCGACGTGCTGAGCAGGCTCAACGGAAAGATCACCACGAAGCCGAAGATCTGCACCTTCTCCGCCTGCTTGACCTTCATGGCGATGTAGACCGGCGTCCACGAGAACAGCACGACGAAGGCGAGCAGCAGCGCGAACGCCAGCAGCAGCGACGGGATCGAGGTCCCGAGCCGGAAGCCGATGGCGAAGCCCACCGCCAGCAGGACCAGCATCGACCAGGCGTGCCTGGCGGTGTCGGCGATGATCCGCCCGGTCAGCGGCGCGAAGCGGCTGATGGGCAGGCTGCGGAACCGGTCGAACACGCCCTGCTCGATGTCGGTATTGAGCCCGAAACCGGTGGTCATGCCAGCGTACAGCGCGTTCTGGGCGATGATCCCGGGGATCACCACCGGCAGGTACGCCTCGACGCTGCCCGCCATCGCCGGGCCGAACATGTAGGTGAACAGCAGCACGAGCATGATCGGCTGGAGGCTGAGCGTGATCAGCTCCCCCGGGTTGTGCTTGATCTGCAGCAGGCTCCGCCAGGCGAGCGTCGCGGTGTTGCGCGCGGCCGTCCCCGGCGGCACCCGCCGGGGCAGGCCGCGGGCCGCCGGGGACACGATTCCCGTGGCGCTCACGCCGCGGCCCCTTCCTTGGCG
Source organism: Actinomadura sp. 3N508 (assembly GCF_044326375.1). Classification (NCBI taxonomy): domain Bacteria; kingdom Bacillati; phylum Actinomycetota; class Actinomycetes; order Streptosporangiales; family Thermomonosporaceae; genus Actinomadura; species Actinomadura sp. 3N508. Next base: position 611,868 of record NZ_JBIRAX010000002.1, on the reverse strand, counting down.
TCGAGGTCGTCGGCCTCGGCCTCGGTTCCGGTGTTGTCGGGACGGTGGCCGGTGAGGGAGAAGAAGACCTCGTCCAGGCCCGGCTTGCGCATGGACAGCTCGGTCAGGACGAGGTGCGCGTCGTCGAGGCGCCGGACCATCGCGGGCATGATCGCCGGATCGGTGATCGCCACGGCGATCAGCCCGTCCTCGCGCACCTCGGCGGCGGCACCGGCCAGCTCCGCGGCGAGCCGGGCCGCGCCGGCGGTGTCGCCCTCATGGCGGACGCGCATCTCCAGCACGTGCCCGCCGACCTGGGCCTTGAGCTCGTCGGGCGTGCCGTGCGCGATGAGCCGCCCGCGGTCCAGCACGATGATGTCGTCGGCCAGCCGGTCGGCCTCCTCCAGATACTGGGTGGTCAGCAGCACCGTGGCACCGCCGGCGGTCAGGCCGCGGACCATGTCCCACAGTTCGGTGCGGCTGCGCGGGTCGAGACCGGTGGTGGGCTCGTCCAGGAACAGGATCCGCGGGCGGCCGACCAGGCTGGCGGCCAGGTCCAGGCGGCGGCGCATCCCGCCCGAGTACGTCCTGGCGGGACGCTCGGCGGCGTCGCTGAGACCGAACCGGGTCAGCAGCTCCGCCGCGCGCGCCCTGGAGTCGCGGCGCGAGAACCCCAGCAGCCGGCCGATCATGAGCAGGTTCTCGGTGCCGGTGAGCAGCTCGTCGACCCCGGCGTACTGCCCGGTCAGGCCGATCAGCCGGCGCACCTGGTGAGCCGCGCGGACCACGTCGTGGCCGCCGACCCTGGCCGTGCCCTCGGTCGGCTCGACCAGGGTGGCGAGGACGCGGGTGGCGGTGGTCTTCCCGGCCCCGTTGGGACCGAGCACGCCGAGGACCGTCCCCGCCTCGGCGGTGAACGACACGCCCGCCAGCGCCTCGGTCTCCCCGAAGCGCTTCACCAGGCCCTCGGCCTGGATCGCGTAGCCCGCGTCCATGGTCACTTTTCGACGAGCTTGCGGTTGTCGCCCATCTGCGTCGTCGCGGCCCCGGGCATCGCGCCGGCGAAGGCGGGGCACTGGGCCGCGGCGGGCGGCAGCGTCGCCGGATCCACTCCGGCGACCACCTCGTCCCGTCCCGGGCCGATGCGCTCGGCCACCGTGCGGAGCTCGGCCAGCGAGAACCCGTAGAGGTCGGCGGCGTTCCCGGCGAGCATCGCCGCCGTCTCGTCGGCGGGCACGCCCGCGAAGGCGAACCGGATGGCCTCCCGGGAGTAGGGGAAGCTCGCCTCGACGTGCGGGTAGTCGCTGCCCCACATGATGTTGCCGACACCGACCAGATCCCTCTTGGCGGTCTCGGCCGGGTGCAGGAAGCTCGCGCCCACGTAGCACTGGCGCTTCCAGTAGTCGCTCGGGCGCATGGACAGCTGGTCGATCGCATGCGACCCGTGATAGGTCACCCCGTCGCCCGCCAGCCCGGACGACGTGCGCGCCGACTCGAAGAACCGGTCCATGGACCTGAGCAGCGCCGGGATCCAGTTGACGCCCACCTCGGTGAACACGACCCTCAGCTGGGGGTACTTCTCAAGGACGCCGCCGAGGACGAGCTGGCGCAGCGTCCGCTGGTCCCACCACTTCATGTCCATGAGGAAGAACATGTCGTCCTCGGGACGGTCGCCCGTCCTCGGGCCCGAGCCCCCGCTGTGGCAGTTGATGGGGATGCCCAGCTCGATGCACGTCTCCCACAGGGGGCCGTAGTAGTCGTGGTAGTAGAGCGGCGGCAGGCCCGATCCCGGCGGTGCGCCCGGGAGGAGCACCCCTCCGCGCGCCCCCGCGTCGACCGCCGCGCGGATGTCGGCGATCGCCGCGTCGATGTCGTGCAGCACGACCTGGATCACCGCGGCGCGGCGTCCCTTCGCCATGCCGCAGAAGTCCGCCGCCCAGCGGTTGTGCGCCTGCAGCCCCGCCCGCCGGCGGCGCAGCTCCGCCGCGTCCCGCACGGCGATCTGCCCGCTGGCCAGGGAGGAGAGGGAGAAGAACGGCGGGACGGTGTTGGGGTAGATGACCTCCGCGACGATCCCGTCCTGTTCCAGATCGTGCAGGCGGCGGCCGGAGTCCCAGTTCCGGGGGCCGTCCTCGCCCTTCATGTCCTCGTACGGGATCTCGTAGGCCGCCGCCCAGCTATCGAACTCCTCCAGATAGGACGACTCCAGATAATCCCGGTATCCGAAGAGCGGGGCACCGCCGTGGCAGTCCGCCGAGATCACGATGTGCCGGTCTGATGCGACCATTGATGAATCCCTTCCGAATAGAACAGTGGGGCGGCGGAGCCGTGGCCGCCGCCGCCCCACTGGACGTGCTCAGATCAGACGCGAGCGTAAGAGAACGAGAGGGTGTACTCGCTCTCCTCCGACTCCTGCTCCTTCACCTCAGGAGCCTCGACCAGCTCGTCCGGCGTCTCGGACATGGTCCAAGACTGGTCACGGATCACCAGGTTGCGCATTTGACATTCACCTCCTCTCGCCATCTCGAACGGATGGGAAATCAATGACGGCCGTCAGTGCGACGAGCCGAAATGGTGCGTCGCCTCAGCGACGACGAAGTCCATGTGAGCGCCGGTCATGCCCTCGCCGAACCCGATGTGCACCGGCCCCGCGCCCTCGTTGAGCTGCGAGTTGAACGACCAGTCCACGTGCGGCAGCACGTGCTGGTTGGTGCCGAGACCCAGTTCGAGGGCGTGCAGCCCGTACGCCGGGTTGGTCACCTCGCGGAGCGCCTCGGTGAAGTCCTCACCGCCGGCGCGCACGTCGGAGAGCACCCCGCCCTTGAGCCGCAGCACGATCGGCGCCCGCCGGTTGAGCTCGCGCCGGAGGTCGTCCGCGGCCCGGATCCGGGCGTCGCCGGCCTCGTCGAACCGCGGGTCCCGCGCGACCAGGACGCTGGAGGCCACGGCGGTGCCGTCGATGGTGAAGGGACGCGGGCGGTCCGGCGAGGGCCGGGTGGTGATGGCGAGCTCGCAGTAGCTCCCCACACTGATCCACTGCCCGGGCTCGATGACGAGCGAGGCCCAGGCGTCGATCGAGATGTCGTCGCCGAGGGTGCAGACGAAGTTCGTCCCGGGTTCGCCGTCCGAGCACGGGCGCTTCGAGACGAAGGTGAGCGGTTCGGTGTGGCTGCTGAGCTCGTCGATCCAGCCGCGGGACCGCTCGCAGGCGGCCGCGTAATCCGTCAGCAGCGTGAGGCGCAGCGTGTAGAGGGCCGCCTCGATCCCGCCGTCGAAGCTGGAGATGGGGACGAAAAGGACCCTGAACTTGCGGAACCTCTTGCGAAGCTCCCGGCTCAGCAGCGCGTTCCGGAGGAACAGGACCACGTTGGCCCCGGCCGGAAGCTCATCGACCTCGGCCATCGGGGTGCTCGCGAGCCCGTACCGGGAGGCCGCGCCGAGAAGCGTCTCGTCGTCGCTCACCGCGTGGATTTCTCCACCCGGAAAGACGGCACGGAGCTTTTCCGCCGAGACTTCCACAGAGTCGGCCCGCCGGCCGCTGGACACAGAAAGATCCGTCATTCGCCCGTCTCGCAATCCGATTCAAGGTCAGATACGCAAGGGCAATAATGCGCACCGCTATGCGGGGTGTCAAGGTCGATCAAGTCGCTGGATTCCGGCGCCGTATAGATATTTAGATTAAGGAGAGGGTCGTCCATCAAAATGCATAGTCCCGGTGCATCGCCCCTGGTAGACCGAGGTTTTCCCGGTGGCGTGCTCATCCGGAATCGGTAGGCGGACTACTGCGAAATAAGTAGCGTCAGGTCACCGGTAGTCAGTCAGGAATGAGGCGCTTTCGGGATGGGGAGATGGTGGCCTGGGCCGCGCGGCGGAACAGGCGGCACTCCGTCCGGCGGCTACAGTTCGGCGACCGCGCGCGAAGACCGCTCGTCGACAGGGGCTCTCCGGACGGCGGGGCTCAGCTCAACGGATCAGCTCAACGGATCAGCTCGACGGCTCAGTTCGACGGCTCGTCCTGCGGCGGGTCCTTCTCATCCTCGCGGGGCGAGAACCACGCCCAGATGGGCCAGATGATCCAGACCGACAGCATGGTCGACATGGACCTGATCCATGGCCACAGTTCCTTGGTGCGATCGGAGTCGTCGATCGACAGGATGATCGCGAGCAGCAGCCCGCAGGTGATGAGCCAGGTCAGGCATGCCTTGCCGAACTGGCGCCACTCGTAACGTACGTGCGCCTTGCCCGTGGGGCGCTTGCGGGGCGGGGGAGGGCCGCCGGCCCAGCGGTGCGCGAACCGGGCGTCGGCCCACCGGACCATGCCCGGGCCGAACACCACGGAGAACCCGATGTAGACGGCCGCGAGCCCGTGCTCGGCCCCGGCCGACGCTCCCGCGCGCAGATCGAGATAGGAGGCGACGAGCAGGAAGAGGTCGAGGAGCGGAACCCCCGCGAGCAGCACGGCGCCGAGCCGCCGCCGGCCGAGCAGGTAGCGTGCGGCCAGCCCGGCACCGAGAACGGCCCAGAAGCCGATCTCGCAGGCCACGATGAAGCCGATAATCATGCTTCCCAGCCACCTTCCCTTTCCTGACGCCCCGTCATGCTGGTATGCCGAAGAAAGGACGTCAAGCTCTTCAGGGAACCGCGGAGAAGTACCTTCGGCATACATAGAAAGTGTGACTCTCCCCAGCAATGACTATTGATCGGCCGTCGGCCGGCGGGAGAATTCCCGGGATGGGACGGCATCTTCCCGCGCACCACGCGGCGCCTTGAGCGGCGGGCGGCCGCGTCCGCCGGCCGAGCACCGGACCGGCCGCCAGATCACGCATCACGTCGCAGAGGAGAAAGAGCGTGCCCGAATCCGCCGGCAATGCAGCCGAGAACGCCCCCTACCTGATCATCTCGTCCGACACCCATGCCGGGCTGCGCACCGACCAGTACCGGGACTTTCTCGAGTCCAGATACCATCCGCAATTGGATCGCTACCTGGAGCGGATGCGGGCGTCGACCGGAATGCGCGAGAAGCTCTACGACCAGGAGTTCGTGAGCGAGTGGCGCGCGGAGCACGACGAGGGCCTGGCGGGCGGCTGGGACGCCGCGCGCAGGGACCAGGAACTGGACCGGGACGGCGTCACCGGCGAAGTGATCTTCCCGGACGCCGACGGCGAGTCCGGTGCCACGGCGGTGCCCTTCAGCGCGGGCCTCGGCATGTCCGGCAGCGGCTACGACCCGAGCCTCGCGCTCGCGGGCGCCCGCGCGCACAACAGATGGCTGGCCGGCTTGTGCGCGCAGAGCCCGGCACGCCGGCGCGGCGTGATCGTCGCCCCCATCGTCGGGAACGTCGAGGCCGCGGCGGCCGAGATCCGCCGCGCCCATGCCGACGGGCTGCGCGGCGGCGTCATGATCCCGTCCCTCTGGGGGCACGGGAACCGGCCCTACCACGATCGGGAGTACGACGCGATCTGGGCCGTCTGCGAGGAGCTGGGCCTGCCCGTCCAGACGCACGCCTCCGCCGCCCCAAGCGAGGACCTCGGCCTCTACCTGGGGCTGTACGCCACGGAGGTCTCCTGGTGGTCGGCGCGTCCCATGTGGTTCCTCATCTGGAGCGGCGTCTTCGAGCGCTTCCCCGGGCTGAGGTTCGGCGTCCAGGAGTGCGGCCTGTGGTGGGTGGCGAGCCTGCTCTGGCAGATGGACGTGGCCTTCGAGCGCGAGCACGGCACGCGCAAGCTCGCGGATCTCGGCACGCACATGAAGCGGCGGCCGAGCGAGTACTTCGACACCAACTGCTTCGTCGGCGCCTCGACGGCCAAGCGCAGGGAACTCGCCGACCGCCACCAGATCGGGGTGGGCAACATCCTGTGGGGCAACGACTTCCCGCACTCGGAGGGAAGCTGGCCGCACACCAGGGAATGGATCGCCTACACCTTCGCCGACATCCCGGAGGACGAGACCCGGGTGATGCTCGGCGAGGCGGCCGTGGAGATGTTCCATTTCGACCGCGCGGAACTGATCCCGATCGCCCGGCGCATCGGCCCCCGCCCCTCGGACCTCGGCCGCGACACGTCGAACGCCACCCCGACGCCGCCCGAACCGCTGGACCGGCACTGGCTGACCGGCCCCGACGTCCCAGATATCAGCAGATCCGCCTGAGGCGGGTGGTGAGCCCGTCCCGTCCCGCCAGCCGGGACGGGCGCACCGTGGCGGTAGGCCGGTGGGGTCAGCTCTGGTCGAGTGCGACGGCGACGTCGGTGATGGCGAGCGGGAACTTGCCAACCGCGGTGGCGGCGCCGGTGAGCAGGTCGACGGTGTAGAAGGTGGAACTGCCGAGCGCCGAGATGAAGGTCCCGAAGGCCGAGTTCGAGACCGTCTTGCCGCGGCCGAGGACGCTGTAGACGTCGAGGCCGGCGTTGGCCGCCGCGTTCACGCCGAGAGAGCCGGTCGCGGCCAGGGTGCCGTTGTTGGGCGGGGACTGGATGACGGTCTGGTCGGTGTCGGTGTTGACGTCGAACAGCGTGGTCGCGGTGTCGGCGTTCAGGTCGTTGTTGGTGTAGGCGGCGGCGGAGACGTACGTGGCCGACAGGGGGCTGTCGATGGCGGTGGTGTTGGTGTTGAGGTCATGCCGGAGGTTCTGCCCGTTATCGCTGATCACGCGCAGCCGGTCAGCGGCCGGGTTGAAATCGACCCCGAAATACGTGCCCTTCAACGCAACGGTGAGCTGGGAGACCTTCGTGAGGGTGCATTCGGATCCCGCGGCGAGCGACACCGTGTAGATGCCGCCGTAGTTGCCGACGGCGTAGAGCTTGCCGTCCTGCACCCGGAAGTCGATCCCTATCAGCGCCGTGTCGGTGACGAGCCCAACCGGGTTCCGCACCCAGTCGAGCACCTCTGGGGTGTCGGTCTTGAACGCGGCCATCAGCGTGCCGTCGCTGGAGATCCCGTACGCCTTCAGCCGGACGGCATCGGCCGAGCCACTGCCCGGAGCCACGGCGACCAACGTCGCGGCGGCGGCGAGTGCGGTCATCCCGAGCTTGAATCGTGCCTTCATCAACCCTCTCCTTCTTTGCAAGCCATGCCGGACGATCCGGTGGCGGGTGTTTCCGGAACCGATGGGGTTGCCTAGAGGGAAACATTGGAAATCGACGCCGTCCGCAGTTATGGGCAGGCCGAATTGACCGAGCGATTCTTGATGCCGAGCTCAAGAGAGAAACGCGACTGAAAGGGGAGCGTCCGCGGAGGACGGCTTTTCGTCCACCGCACGCACATCGTGCATCAGCTACGGGGCCGGGTCATCGCCGGTCTGTGTCCGCACATGGTCATTCCAGGGATGACCTGCTGGTTTCCCCCGAACGTCCGCACCAGGACACGGCCGCCAGTGCCCGTGCCTCAGACCGCGTTTTCGTCGGGTCCGATATGCGTCAACGGCGCCCTCGCTCACTCACAGAACGCAGCGCGAAACTGAGAGCGAACTGGAGCGGTATCAGAGCGGCAGATGCGCAAGGCAAGGATGCCGCGGGTTCTCGCCCCCCGGGTTCTCCCGCTCGAAGCCACGCGCCCATGCCTCCAAGGCGCTCTGACGTTGCCCAGTGCCGGGAAAGATGAATTGCCAATACCTGACGAGCGCCTCGTGAACCTCGTCCAGGGAGTACTGCTCGGTCTTCGGGTCGGGACCGAGATCGGTGATGAGCACGCCGTCCGGCCGGAACTCGGCGACGGAGGAGTCGCCCTGCCACTCATCGATGCCCGCCCTGCCCTCGCGTGCCCATTCGACCAGCATCAGGGCTTCCAGCAGACCGGCCCTGTCGGTCCGGATGTCACTGGTCAGCAGGTCGGCCAGGGCCCGGAACCGTTCGTCGTCCAGCCGAGCCGAGGGAAGAACCCCGCCCGGAGCGTCCCACCAGCAGAACCCCTCTATCCCCGCCACCAACCCTCTCCTAGCCAACCCGCCATGGGCCTCACAGCTCACCACCACCCCACCACCAAAACCCAAGAAGATAACTGATCCCAGTACCCCAGGGGGACCTCGCACCCGCGGGGGCGCGTGCTTCGTCGACCTGCCGCTGGTGGGCCGCGCTGCGAACCTGGTGCACGGTGTGGTTGATCAGATCGCGCACCTGTGCGGGTTCGTGAACAAGCGAGTTTCCGTCAAGACGCTTTTTGGTAGCGGAAGTTGGTTAGGGCGACGGTGTAGTCGTCGCGGTTTTCGCGGAAGGCGATGCAGTAGTTCGTCGGATACCAGCCGGACCGCTGCCATTCGCGCGGCTGCTTGAACGGCACGCAGATGTCGCGGGTCTTGCTGGCGCGCTGACCGTTGAACCAAGCCTTGGTGATCATCGCTTCATAGAACGTGATCTCACCGTCGTATTGGCCGTAGATCCATGTGTGCGTGAACGGCCGGCCGTGGAACTCCGGGCTGGTCAGGTCGATGAGGTGGTTGCCCATGGCGGGCTCTACGGCGTCGACATCGGTGAAGTCCGGTGCGCGGTAGCGCTCGGGCACCGGCAGTTTCGCGCGTGCGTAGTCGTCGCAGTTGGTGAGTATCGGGCATGGGCCGGGGCGGATCTGGTTCCGTTCCGCCAGCGGCTGGATGTAGAAGTGGAAATCGAAGTGGGGCACGCTGTAGACGCCGCTCGGCATGTGCCCTTCGGGGTTCCAGTTCGTCAGCGACCACTCGAATGGCGTGTCGATGGCTTTGCGGAACCCGCGCGGGAGGTCGAGGACGTGCTCATGGCCGACGGCGCATTCTTTGTGCAGGTCGAGTTCGCCGTCGCCGTCCTTGTCGAAGCAGTGCTTGCCGTCGCTCACCGGAACGGGCAGGTTCCGCAATGTCGACGCCGGGAACGTCACGCCCATCGCGAGCGGACGGCTGCGTACACGCTGGGTGTACGTGCGCAGCGCGCCGTCGCCGAGTGATATCGGGTGGCCGTACTCCGCGCATGGGCCGAGATACGACAGCGACGTGCGCAGGATCTTCGGTACGGCGTGCGACGGCACGCGCATCGCACGTTCCCGGTCTGGGTGGTTGCGAGCGACGAAGCAGACCGTCGTGCTGCGGTCACCGGACTTTGTGGCTAGCGCGATTCCCGGTGCCGGCGATGCTCCGGCCAGGAAGAACGAGAGCACCGCGACGAGCAGCAAGCGCGCCGGGCGGCGCAGGAGGCGTGACTCCATCGAGCCCCGTGCCGATGGGTTCCGGGACCGCCGCGAGATCGTCCTGTAGTCGAGTTTCATCGGTCGAGACTCCCTGTCCAGTGCGGTCGACCCCGGCTCCGCCATGACCCCCGTGCAAGAAGTTGACGCCGCGACGTGAATCGTGCGCTCGGCGGCACACCGATCAACGCTCATACTTTGCCCAGGTCACGGTGAAGGACTACCGACAGCTGACGCCGAGACCTCCACGAGCCGGCCAGGTTGGAGCGCGTTGAGCGGTGTCGTTCGTGATGGTGGCGCCGCCGTATCTGGGGTTTCGCCGTCGGGCTCTCAAATGCCGCGTTCTCCCGCTCTGTTGCGGTGTGCCAGGTCACGGACTTGGCGGGGAAGAGTGGCGCTGTTCCGCGGCCTGACGTAGGAACATTTCATTGAAGTGTCTACTGGCGGCCGGATCTGGTCAGGCCTCTGATTGCGTTCCGAAGCCGGGTGTTCACCTTTCGTCGCCGGTCTCGACATGGGTTGAAAAGAGATCGCGCGCGCGCATTCCACGCAAGTCCTCGAATGGCAATGTGACCTAGATCACAAAAGTTCCACATGGGTTGATCTTCCGGCCCGGTGATCTACGGCTTACTTTTAACGCAACTTTGACGAGCTTTACTTGGCGAGGTCATTGTGCGCATCTCGGCTGATCGGTTCTTATCCTTCCCGTCATTACTTGCTGACGGAATGTGTCGGCGCTCCCGGCTTCTGTCGGGTTTGATGTCATTGGCCCTGGTGGCCTCGTTGGTTTCGGTGCCTGTCGTCCCGGCGCAGGCGGAAGAGGTCACTTCGCCTGCTCCGGCGCCCTTGGACGCCGCGTCGGCGAAGGCCAGACGGACCGGTGGTCCGGTCGAGGTCGCCGAGCGGACGTCGGAGACCCGGAAGCTGACCGCCCTGCCCGACGGGCAGTTCGAGTTGGAGACCGCGCCGGTCCCCGTTCGTGTCAAGCGGGACGGTGTCTTCCACGACGCCGATCTGACGCTGGAGCGGACGGCCGGAGGCGGTTACGCGTCGCGGATGTCGGTCAACGGGGTGACGTTCGGCGCCGGTGGCGATGACGTGCTGGCCACGATGACCAGGGACGGAAAGAGCCTGACGCTCACCTGGCCGGGGGCCAGGCTTCCGGCGCCCGTGCTCGACGGGCAGAGCGCGACCTTCGTGGACGGCGGCGGCGCCGGAGTGGACCTGATGGTGCGCTCGACGCCGACCGGGTGGTCCCACTACGTGGTGGTGAAGACGCCGGAGGCGGCGAAGGATCCGGGGCTGGCCAAGATCGAGTTCGGGGTCCGTGCTGCGGGCGTCCAGTTGAAGGAGCTGTCCGGCAACCGGCTCGCGGCCGTGGACGAGGCCGGCAACGAGGTGTTCACCGCGCCCGCGCCTTTGATGTGGGAGGGGCGGACAGAGGCTGCGGAGGCGTCGAACGAGTCCGCGAATACCGAGGAGATCGCGGCGGGGCCGGCTCCGAAGGCGAGCGTGGCGCCGATGTCGGTGGCGGCGGAGAATGGCGTGCTCACATTGACTCCCGACCCTGATCTGCTCACGGCCGCCGACGCCACGTTCCCGATCGTCCTGGACCCGTCCTGGCAGACCTGGACCGGTCACCGGGAGGGCGACGGCGACGGAGGTAGCGCCAAGAAGTCCGGTTGGGCCTATGTCGACCAGGTGTTTCCGAACCAGCCGTACTGGAAGCCGGATCGGCTGCCCACTGGTCGTGAAATCGAGGACCACACCAACAAGCGTTCCTATATCCGGATGGACTCCACGCCGCTGCACGCATGGTCGGGCAGCGTGCAGGTCAAGGTGAACTCGGCGGCGATCACCTTTGACGTGATGCACGCGTGGTCGTGCACGGCACGCGACGTCCGCTTGTACAACGTCGAGCACATCTCCTCGTCCACGACGTACAACTCGCGTCCGGGGTCGTTCATCCCTCCGGGGTCGGGCTGGTCCACGAATGGGCTTGCGACCGCGTCGGTCAATGTCGGTCGCCCCGGGTGCGGCGATGGCGGGTCGTCGAACGACGTGAAGTTCACCCATTCCCATCTCACCCGTCTCGTCCAGTGGGCGACGGACCACCGCTGGGATTTCTTCACGATCGGGCTCTTCCCGGACGCGGACCACAACGACACCCACACCTGGAAGGTGATGGACGTCGATCCGCGGATGGTCGTGAAGTTCTCCCGCTATCCCATGCCGGTCAAGGACGTCCACATGAAGAACGGCGGGACGGCCAAGTACGGATGCGTGCGCGGTAGCGGCCGTCCATGGGTCGGGGTTTCCCGGGACCGGACCGCCAACGCTCTGGTCACCGACTATGACGGCGACAACTCGGGCGGGTTCGACGGGCAGCCGCTGGCGGCCGAATACGAGCTGGCGCCCCTCGGCAAGCCGGCGGAGAGCTGGAACCGCTACGTCCCCGCACAAGGCAAATTCCAACATGCCAGCGCTGACGGCTATTTGCACGCGTCGTTGACGGTGGTCAAGGGAGATGACTTCCCGGCCACCCCCGACGGCGGGACGAGTTGGATGTGGCGAGTCCGCGGGATGGACGACACGAACCTGCGCGGCCCGTGGTCGGAATGGTGCGAATACACGGTGGACGCGCGCAGACCGAACACGCCGGAGGTGGCCTCACCCGAGTACCCCGCCGGTGCGACATCGGGATATGACCCGGTGGCCCGCAGATATGTGCCGGGCAACTTCACGTTCGCGCCCGCCGGTTCCGGCGACGTGGTGACCTACCACTACAAGTTCGCCGATGGGACCGAAGGAACGAAGGCGGTCGCGGCGGGGGCGTCGTCCTCCATCGCCTGGACGCCGAAGCGGTTCGGGCCCCAGTGGGTCGAGGTCACGACCTTCGACCGGGCCGGCAATCCGAGCGTGGCGAAGAAGTACGAGTTCGGCGTGGAGCAGCCGCCGCGCGACGCGGCCTGGTCGATGGACGAGCCCACCGGGAACGTCGCCCGCGCGATCGGCCCGAGCGGCTCGGTGAACCCGAACGCCGACCTGGTGTTCGGCGGCGGCCCGGCGTTCGGGCAGCCGGGCAACCTCGGCGCGGCGTCGCCCACGGACCGTGCGGTCCGGCTCGACGGCTCGACGCAGTTCGGCGAGGTGAAGCCGTGGACGGACCTGGAGGGCAAGCCGGTCACGCTGGTCGACACCAGCCGCCGGTTCATGTTCTCGACCTGGCTGAAGCTCGCCTCCGTCCAGGGTGACCAGGTGGCGGTCAGCCAGGCCGCGTCCGACGGGACGGTCTTCGAGCTCGGCTGGCTGGCCGGAAGGTGGACGTTCCGCCACCGCAAGGCCGACGGCACGGTCCTGTCGGCCGTGACCCGCGACATGGCGCAGGCCGGGGACGGGCAGCCATGGACCGCTCACTGGGTCTCGCTGATGGCCGGCTACGACCCGAACAAGAAGGAGATCTGGCTGCGGACCCAGGCCGAAGGGAGCCGCCAGGTGTGCGACCCCAAGGAACCGTGGAACTGTTCAACGCAGCGGGTCATGCCACCGGAGATCAAGTCGGTCGCCACGGCCTGGACACCGGCCGCGGGCTCGGGCTCCCTGCTGGTCGGCGCGACACCCGGCGCCGCCGCAGGCAGGAGCGCGTTCTGGAACGGCTGGGTGGACGATTCCCAGCTGTGGCCGCTCGCGCACCCGGACGAATCCGTCCTGGACGTGATCTACGCCGAGTCGGTCCAGGATCGCGAATTCGCCGGTAAGACACTGCGCCTGAACAGCGTCAGTTCCGGTCACTGCCTGGACGTCGCGGGCGCCGGTACGGGCAACGGCACCAACGTGCAGCAGTGGAACTGCAACTCGCACCCGGCGCAGGATTGGCAGTTCACCGATGTCGGTGACGGCTACTACACGCTGACCAGTTCCAACAGCGGCAAATGCCTGGACGTCGACGGCACGGACGGTTCGGGCACCGCCGACGGACGCAACGTGTGGCAGTTCGAGTGCAACGGCAGCACGGGCCAGCAGTGGAAACCGGAGAAGAAGGCCGGAGGCTACCGGCTGAAATCCCGGCGGAGCGACAAGTGCTTGACCGTGGACTCGGGATCGGCGAACCCGGGAGCGAACGTCGTGCAGTGGTCCTGCGCTGAACCGGTCGCCGAGGAGCAGTTGTGGAACATCACCGCGCTCAAGCGCCATCACCTCGACGGCATCAAGTACCGGCTGCGTGTCGCCAGTACCCAGAAATGCCTGGACGTCGCGGGCGGCTCCACCGCCGACAAGACCTTCGTGATGCCGTGGGCCTGCAATGGCGGCGCCTGGCAGGACTGGAAGTTCGCTGATTACGGCGACGGCTATTTCATGCTCATCAACGTCAACACGTTGAAGGGCGATCCGGCGGCGGTCCGGTGCCTTGAGGTGGCGGACGGCCAGACACAGGCCGGTGCCACCGTCCAGCAGGGCACGTGCGAACCGGGAGCTGAGTACCAGCTGTGGAAGGTCGCCGGAGTCGCCGACGACGGCGGACTCGGCTATCGCCTGATCGCCAAACACAGCGCCCTGGTCGCCGACGCGAAGGACGACGGAGCGCCGGAGAACGCGCGCGTGCTCCAGGCCGATCCGGCGGAGCCGATCCCATCACGCCACATCTGGAAGCTGGAGTACCGGCCATGACGGCGAAGGCCACGGCGCGCGGAAGCGAGGCGTCGATGAGCGGTGTGACACGCGCCCTCGGCCGGGCGAACGGCCTGATCACCGCGGTGGCGGTCGTGCTCGCCACGGTGCTGCTGGCCGGGATGGCGGGCGAGGCGGCCGCCGCGGCGCGGCCCACCCTGTCGGAGGACGGCGCCGGTCGCCGTCCGGACACCCAGAAGACGCCTCGCGTCAAGGGCGAGCCGGTCAAGGCCCGGCCCGCCGAGCTTCCCGGTACGCCGGGGTCGCCGATCACCGACCCGCGCGTCGCGCCGGTCTGGCCGGAGCAGGGCCAGGGCACCGCCGATCTGTCCGCGCTGACCACCAGGGACGGCCGGGCTCCCGGCGAACGGAGCCCCGGCGGACGGAACTCCGGGGGACGGGACTCCGGCGCGCGGGGCCCCGTTCCCCGGAGCTCCGGGGATTGGGTGCGGGCCGGCAAGCTGCCCGTTTGGGTCGGCGCCCCCACCGCTCGCAAGGGAGAGCGCGCGGCCGCGTCAGGAATCCCACCGCGAGTCCAGGTGAGCTTGGCCGACCGCAAGGCGGCCGAAAAGGCGCACAGCGAAGTGATCGCGGCCGTGTCGGGATCACAGGCCGGCAGCGTCAAGGTCGGGCTCAGCTACGCGACGTTCAAGAACGCCCACGGCGGTGACTGGGCGTCCCGGCTCCGCCTGGTGCAGCTGCCCGCGTGCGCCCTGACCACGCCCGAGCAGGCGCGATGCCTGAAGCGCACCGTGCTGCCGACCGTGAACGACGCCAAGACCGCGACATTGTCGTCCGACGTGTCCGTCCCCTCCACCGCGGCGGCGGCGACGGTGCTGGCCGTCGAATCCGGGCCGTCCGGGCCGTCGGGCGACTGGGGCGCGACCAGCCTGTCCCCGGCGTCCAACTGGAACGCGGGCACCAACACCGGCGAGTTCTCCTGGAACTACCCGGTGCGGCTGCCGCCGGTCCCCGGCGAGCTGGTGCCCGAGGTCACCATCGCCTACAGCTCCGGCGCGGTGGACGGCAAGACCGCCGCCGACAATTCCCAGGCGTCCTGGATCGGCGACGGCTTCGACTACTGGCCCGGGTTCATCGAACGCAAGTACAAGCCGTGCATCGACGCCGGCCACGCCTCCGGTGACTTCTGCTGGGGCCGTCACAATGCCGTTCTGTCGCTCAACGGCCGCTCCACCGAACTGCTGTACGACACCGCGGCCAAGACCTGGCGTCCCCGTATCGACGACGGCTCCACCATCGAGCGGCTGACCGGCGCCACCAACGGCGACCACGACGGCGAGTACTGGAAGCTGACCGACATGGACGGCGTCGAGTACTACTTCGGCGTGAACCGTCCGGACGATTGGAAGAACGGCAACACCGAGACCAATTCCGCCTGGACCGTCCCGGTCTACGGTGACAACGACGGCGAACCCTGCTACGACAGCAATTTCAAGGACGCCTGGTGCCAGAAGGCGTGGCGGTGGAACCTCGACCACGTCGTCGACCCGCACAACAGCACCATCACCTACTTCTACAAGAAAGAGACCAACCACTACACCCGCTATCTGCAGACCAGCGACGGCACCCGGTACAACTCCGGCGGGTACCTGGACCACATCGACTACGGCCAGCGCAAGGGCTCCACCTACGGCGCCAAGGCCACCGCCCGCGTCCGTTTCTCCGTCTCCTCTCGCACCGACATTCCCGACGACCGGATCTGCGACGCCGACGAGACCTGCGGATACGCCAAGACATCGCCGACGTTCTTCGACCGCAAACGGCTCACGAAGGTCACCGCCAAGCTCCGCGACGACAAGGTGACCGGGACCGAGGACCCCGGCTACAAGGTCGTCGACACGTGGGATCTGGGCCAGACCTACCAGAACCGTGCGCTCTGGCTGCACACCATCGACCAGACCGGACGGGACGGCCCCGACACCAAGGCCCCGCGCATCACGCTGTTCGGCCAGCTCATGACCAACCGTGTGATCACCGGACGGTCCGGCACCGGCGTCGACGCCCTGCCCGGCTACGACCGGCCCCGCCTGGTGGGCATCGACAACGGCACGGGCGCGACCACCACCGTCGCCTATTCCGACCCCTACGCCGCGCCCACTCCGGCGGGGGAGTGCGTCTATTCGGCCGGTGGAATGCCCGACCCGAAGAACAACACCAGACGCTGTTTCCCGGTGAAATGGGAACAGCCCGACGGGAAACTGATCAACGACTGGTACCACAAGTACGTCGCCGACTACATCATCGAGGCCGACAACACCGGCCAATCCAGATCCCAGATCACGAAATACTCCTATCTCGGCGGCGCCGCCTGGCGGTACACCGAGGACGACGGGATGACCAAGGACAAATGGCGTACCTGGTCGCAGTGGCGCGGCTACGCCAAGGTCCACACCGTCGTGGGCGACGGGCAGAACGGCGAACAGCAGTCGCGTACCGAGACCACCTACGCCCGCGGAATGGACGGCAACTACCAGGGCAAGGGCAACTCCCGCCAGAGCGTCACGGTAACCGACTCCAAGAACCTGCTCGGCGGAATCGACGACATCGACCCGCTCGCCGGCACCGTCCTGGAGACCCGCACCTTCAACGGGGCGTTCACCGACGCCGCCGAAATCGGCGCGACCGTGGCGCGGCCCAAATGGGACAGGACCGTCAGCCGCACCTTCCGCGACACCAACTCCGACGACGACATCACCGTCGACGGCGGACGCGTCCAGGCGGCGTGGACCAAGAGCCGTTCCCGCAAGGCCGACGGCACCGACTTCGTCACCCAGATCACCAACGCCTACGACTCCCTGGGCCGGATCGTCGCCGTCGACGACGAGGGCGACGTCACCACCGCCCACGACGACACCTGCACCCGCACGGTCTTCCCCAGCGGCACCGCCCCCGCCGGCGCGATCCAGACCCTGCCGATCCGCACCCTGGCGGTGGCGGTCGACTGCGACGACGACGCCAGCCACGAACCCAACCTGGTCGCCGCCGACATGATCTCCGACGCGAAGATCATGTACGACGGCAAGGCCTACGGCGCGTACCCGACCGTCGGCAACGCCACCCGCACGGAGAAGGTCACCGGCGTCTCCGGTGGCCGCTCGGTCATGGCGCCCGCCGCCACCACCACCTATGACGGCTACGGCCGCGTGCTGGAGACCACCAGGGTCGGCGACCCCGCCACCCCCGCCGACGACCGCACCACCACCTCCACCTACACCAGCGCCCCCGAGGGCTGGCTGAAATCCAGCACCGTGACCACGCCGCCGGTCAGCGTCGGCGGCGCCGCCCCGGCCGGTTTCACCACCACCACCGAGTACAACCCCGCCCGCGGCACCCCCACCAAGATCACCGACCCGAACGGACGAGTCGGTGAGGGCGAATACGACGGGCTCGGACGCCTCGTCCGAGCCTGGCTGCCCAACAACACCCGCCGGACCAACCCGGACCGGCCCTCCACCACCTACGCCTACGCCTTCCCCAGCGACGGCAACCCCGTCTCGATCACCACCAAGACGCTCACCAAGACCGACCCGGTCACCTACGAGACCTCCGTCGACCTGTTCGACGGCCTGCTGCGGCCCCGCCAGTCCCAGAACGAGGCCGCGGGCGGCGGCCGGATGGTCACCGACACCAAGTACGACAGCCGCGGCCTGGTCTTCAAGACCAACGCCGCCTACCTGCTCACCGGCGACCCGTCCGGCGTCCTGACCAGCGCCGACGACAACCAGGTCCCGAGCCAGACCCTCAGCACCTACGACGGCGCCGAACGGATCCTGGCCACCACGCTCTACAGCCACTCCACCAAGAAGTGGACCACCACCAACAAGTACGAGGGCGAGCGCACCACCGTCATCCCGCCCTCGGGGGCGATGCCCACGGCGACCCTCACCGACGCTCTCGGCCGGACGGTGGAGAACCGCCAGTACAAGACCACCGACCTGAACGGCGCCTACCTGGCGACCAAGATCTCCTACGACGGCGCGGGCCGTCCCGCCGAGGCCCGCGACGCCGCGGGCAACGTCTGGAAGACCACCTACGACGTCCAGGGCCGTCCGGCCACCAGCACCACCCCGGACAAGGGCACCTCGTCCCTCACCTACGACTTCTTCGACCAGGTCAGCACCAGCACCGACGCCCGCGGCACGACGCTGAGCCTCAGCTACGACCGGCTCGGCCGCCCGCTGGAGGCCAAGAACGGCACCACGCCGCTGACCTCCATGACCTACGACACCGTCCCGTATGCCAAGGGCCTGCCCGCCACCGCCACCCGCCACGTCGGCACCGACGAGTACACCACCGCCGTCACCGGATATGACGCGCTCTATCAGGCCAAGGGGACGACCGTCACGATCCCGGCGTCCGAGGGCGCGCTCGCCGGGACCTACACCACCACGCAGTCCTACAACTTCAACGGCTCCCCGCTAACCACGTCCTATCCCGCGGTCGGCGGCGCCACCGGACTGCCCGCCGAGGACGTCACCACCGAGTACAACGGGGACGGCCTGCCCGATTGGACGCACGGGCTGGCCGCCTACGTGGCCGACACCGTCTACGACGGGCACGGCGAGATCACCCAGCTGGCCATGGCGTCGGTGTCGGACAAGTTCATCTGGCAGACCTTCGACCGCGACCCCGCCACCAACCGGCTCACCCGCACCACCGTCAAGCGGCAGTCCTCACCCGCCGCCTACGACCAGGAAACCAAGTACGACTACACCGACGCCGGCTCGATCAGATCCATCCTGACCAACACCCCCGACCAGCCCGCCGACCGGCAGTGCTTCACCTACGACTACGCCCAACGCCTGACCGAGGCCTGGTCCACCACCAGCACCGACTGCTCGGCCGCGCCCACCGCCGCCACCATCGGCGGGCCCGCCCCCTACTGGACCAGCTACCAGTACGACGCGTCCGGCAACTACGGCGACAAGGTCGGCAACCGCACCAAGGAGATCCAGCACGCCTTTACCGGCGGACCCGCCACCGACAAGACCCGCACCTACGACTACCCCGCCCCGCTCGGAAACAGCGGCACCGACAGCCCGCACGCGCTGAAGTCGCTCACCCAAACGCAAGGCGGCAACAGCGTCACCGACCTGTACACCTACGACCAGGCCGGCAACACCACCGCCCGTCCCGGCCAGAAACTCCACTGGGACGCCGAAGGCCACCTTGTCAAAGTCACCGACGACAACAACAAGGAACTGGCCGGCTTCATTTACGACGCCTCCGGGAACCGTCTGATCCGCAAGGACCCCAACGGCAAGACCCTCTACCTGCCCAGCCAAGAGGTGAAGGTCTCCACCACCGGAACCGTCAGCGCGATCCGCTACTACAGCCACGCCGGGCAGACCGTCGCCTACCGAACCGGGACCTCAAGCTCCACCATCCAGTTCCTCATCCCCGACTACCAGGGCAGCACCGACACCACCGTCAACGCCGTCGACCAGAACACCTGGAGCCGCCGCCGGTTCGCGCCCTTCGGCACCGAACGCAGCAGCCCCCTTGGCGTCTGGCCCGCCATTCTCGACAAGGGCTACGTCGGCGGCACCAAGGACACCAGCACCGGCCTCACCCACCTCGGCGCCCGCGAATACGACCCCGGCACCGGACGCTTCCTCAGCACCGACCCCGTCACCGGCGGCGGAGACCCCCTCACCGCCAACGGCTACTCCTACGCCGGCAACAACCCCATCGACCACGCCGACCCCACCGGCCAATACCGCGACGGCGGATTCCGTCCAGGCGGCAGCAGCCATGGCAACCACGGAAACGCCGAACGCTGGGACAACGCGCACCAGCACAGCAACGCGTTCCGGCGTGGCGGAGGCGGACGCTCCCACATCCGGCAGCCTTCGCTGCCGGGAGGCGGTGGTTGCTGGGTCGGGTGCAGGGGCACCGTTGGCGGAGACCCCGTACCGGTCAAGAAGCCGTGCGGCTGGAAATGCAAAGTCGGCAAAGTCGGCGGCTTCGTCAAGAAACACCGGGCGACCATCGCCGGAATCGCGGCGGGCGTGGCATGCGCCGCCGCGACGGGCGGCACCGCGGTCGTCGGCTGCGCCGCCATCGCCGGATGGGTCTACGGCGCCGTCAGCTACCACCAGAACACACCAGCCGACCAACAATCCCTTCTGGGCGGCTTCAAAGCGGCCCTGACCGGTGCGGCATTAGAAGTCGGCATGACGGTGACGGGCCTCAAGGTCGCCAAAGTCGTCGGCCCCCTGGTCAAGAGAGTCGCTCCCAAGGTTCTCGACAAGCTTCGCGGCAGGCCGAAGGGCGGCGGCGCGGGCACGGCCGGCAACCCCGCGGCGAAAACCGCGCCCCCGGCGGCCAAGAACCCCGGTAAGGCCGCAGCGAGCAAACCTGTAGCGAGCGGTGGCGGAAACCCCCCATGTAACAGCTTCGTCCCGAGCGCCTCGGTCCTCATGGCCGACGGGACGCGCAAACCCATCAAGGACGTCAAGGTCGGCGACAGGGTCCAGGCCACCGACCCCGCCACCGGAAGGATTACGTCCCGCCCGGTCGTCGCCACCATCACCGGCACCGGCTCCAAACGCATGGTCCGGCTCACCGTCGACAGCGACGGCAAGAAGGGACACAAGACCGGCGTACTGACCGCCACCGACGGCCACCCCTTCTGGGTACCCGCGGCGGGCAAGTGGATCGACGCGGGCGAACTCCGGCCCGGCATGGTGCTCCGCACCAGCGCTGGCACATCTGTTCAGGTCACGGAGACCCAGGCGTGGACGAGGTCCGTGCAGCGTGTCCACAACCTCACCGTCGACACCGACCACACCTACTATGTACTCGCGGGCACCACTCCGGTTCTCACACACAACTGTTCACCCGAGTTGGCGGAATATGCAGCTGGGTTGCCTGAGGATGAGGGCATCCACGTAGTCTCACGTCTGACCACTCGGCTGAACCCTCGCGGCTATTTCGGGCACAACATGAATCGAAGTGAAGTCGGGGACGTCGACTGGGACGCTCGCCAGGCAATCGATGCGGCCGGGGGACACCACATGGGGTGCGCTGAAATCGGTTGTATCAGCGACGCGTTCGAAGCTTGGGATCCCATGGATGATGCGGTGATGGAGTCGGTGCATTTCGCGCCTGGCACGCCCCACCATCTCACCCCTATCGCGCCGTGTCCTGAAGCCTGTGAGGCACTCCTTCCCAGACTGGGAATTTCGACGATATTCGGATAAGTCAAGATGACGACGCGAGGTTCCATTGCCGGAAAGCCGTGAACTACCGGACCTGCTTCAGGAGATTAAATGCGGCGAAGCGGAAGCAGCTCTCGACGCACTGTTTCACCTCCGCATGAAGATCTGCCCTCAAGGCGTTGCGGTCAACCAGCGGACCGCTGCCGCCCTGCCGATATTGATCGACATCATCGCGACCAATAAATCCGTCATTAGGAAGGAATTGATGCAACTCGTGGTTGAGATATCTCGTTCTTCGCATGCCTGGCGAAGTTCGGCCAGAAATGCTCAACCTGAATACGTTGGCAACTACGCCGATAAGATCGAGTGGGAAACTGCGGTGGATCGCGCGTTCGAGGAGGCAATGCCGGCCCTTGCTCGCCTTGAGTCGGACGTCGAGCCCGAGGTCGCCGCCATGGCGAGCGGCGTGGCTGGGCGGCATCGAAAGGCCTGACTGTGCAGGAGGCCGGGAAGCAGGTCTTAAGTACATCGACAGCCCCGACCTCGTGGCTGGGCTAGTCGAGTCTGTCCGCGAAATGCGCCATAAGGGGAAGAAGCGGCACTGAATACTTTCACGGGCAAGATGGCAGCGAGGCATGGATTCTCTAATGTCCGATTCGAATCTCTGGTGGGACCACCAGGGGAATATGCCAGCGCGATGATGGTGTTCTTCTGACATGCACAACGACGAGGCAATCATCGCTGAGATGCAGCGGATGGCTTTGCAAGGGGATTCTCCTACCAGGATCGCTGCGTGGCTGGTTGGGCAAGTCGATATCACAAAATTCTTCCACTTCATTCGGTATTTCTTTGAAGCCTTCATAATTCCAGTGGAGGTGCTGAGAGAAACTGAAGCGTGGGTCGGGTTTGGTCGGGGTGGCCCCCTCTCAGATGCCGAATTCGATCAACTCCTGAGTCCGCTCAAAGTTCGCCATGCCCCTCCTCATCACTGACTATTGACACCGACAGCACTCAGGGCACCAAACCCAGCATCCTCGTTGCCGCTGACACCACCCTTCTGAACCCCCGAGCAGAAGCAATGGACCCAAGTCGGCCGGCTCAAACCCGGCATGTGGCTCCGGACAAGCTCGGGCACCCACGTCCAGATCACCGCGGTCAAGGCCACCGTCGCACATGGGAACGGAGAACGTTGTGGGCAGGTTGCCGAATTTAGCCTATCCGCGAAGGAGGCTCTGATGGCCTCGATTCCGGACGAGTGGAAATGGGTGAGCGAACTCCCGCCGTCGTGGGAACCTCCGAAGGAACTGCGGTACCCGGCTAGATCCCCGCACCTCAACCTTGCTGTGATCTTGCTCGGCAGCGGGATCATAGGAAACGACATCATCAAGCTCGTAGGGGGACATGTGGCCCTCCAGGCCGAGTTCACGATCTGGGCAGAGCAACATGACCCCCCGAAGTCCTTCAAAGACAAGACTCTTTACGGTCTGCTGGCCCTCGAAGGAGTAGGGTCGGTCTATCGGTGCTGGCTGGAATATTCTGCAGTTTTTCATGCCTCCGGCGGGCTTGTCGGCACCTATGAAACCGAACGCGCGGCACTCGTGGCAGCGCTAGAGGACGCCATCAAGTCCATAAAAGACGCCATGAACGACACATCTTGACAACCATCCCAAGGTCCCCGAACGCCTTCACCTCGATGGCCGCACCCGAGGCTCGCGGCTGTGGCGGTGGTCGGCGCGGCGGCCGGTCGGCTGGTCGGCGCCTGGAACCGGGGTGGCGGGTCGGTCGGGCACGGAGAGCCCTTGACAGCGGGGCGGGGAGAGGTCTAACTGGCAACAAACCTTTCAATTACCCGCCGCTGAAGGGTCCGCTCCGATGAACACCGACCGGCTTCCACGCGCACGATCGCGCTCCAAGCAGCTCATGGTCATCCTCTCCGCGCTGGCGCTGTCAGTCGGCGGTGCGGGGCCGGTGGTGAGTGCGGGCGTTCATCCGGCGGCCGCCGCCCAGGTCGCGAGCATGCAGGACGTGGTTCCGGTGCCGGTCACGACCGAGCCGGCCACCGGCGCCGACCACACGATCACAAGCGACACGTCGATCTACGTCCAGCCCGGTTCGGCCGGGGTGGGCGACTATCTCGCCGCCCTCCTGCGCCGCTCGACCGGCTACCCGCTGCCGGTCAAGACCGCGCCCGCCACGCCCGCCGACGGCATATCGTTGCTGCTCACCGGCGCCGACCCGACCGTGGGCAACCAGGGCTACCAGCTTGAGGTCAAGGCGTCCGCGGTGGTGATCCGGGCGAATCAGCCCGCCGGGCTGTTCGCAGGCGTGCAGACGCTGCGGCAGCTTCTCCCGGCGGCGGTCGAGAGCACCAGTACGCAGCCGGGTCCCTGGCAGATCCCCGGTGGCCGCATCGTCGACCATCCGCGGTTCGCCTATCGCGGCGCCCACCTCGACGTCGCCCGCCATTTCTTCACCGTCGACGAGGTCAAGCGGTACATAGACGAGATCTCCCTGTACAAGATCAACCACCTGCACCTGCATCTGACCGACGACCAGGGCTGGCGGATACAGATCAACAGCTGGCCCCGGCTCGCGACGTACGGCGGCGAGCTCGAAGTCGGCGGCACCCCCGGCGGTTACTACACCCAGGACCAGTACCGGGACATCGTCGCGTACGCGCAGAGCCGCCACATCACCGTCGTTCCCGAGATCGACATGCCCGGCCACACCAACGCGGCGCTGGCCTCGTACGCGGAGCTCAACTGCAACGGCGTCGCGGTGCCGCGCCGCACCGACATCGCGGTCGGCTACAGCTCGCTGTGCATCAGCAAGGACGTCACCTACAAGTTCGTCGCCGACGTCATCCGCGAGGTCGCGGCGCTCACCCCCGGCCCCTACCTCCACATCGGCGGCGACGAGGCCAACTCCACGTCCCAGCAGGACTACAACACGTTCCTCAACAAGGTGCTGCCGCTCGTCCAGCAGCAGGGCAAGACCGCGATGGGCTGGCACGACATCGTCGACGCCACCCCGCCGACCTCGGCCGTGCCGCAGTACTGGCAGACGGGGACGTCGCACGCGGGCGTCCAGGCGGCCGCTCGCCGCGGCAACAAGATCCTCATGTCACCCGCCAACAAGGCCTACCTCGACATGAAGTACAACTCCAGCACGCGACTCGGGCTGAGCTGGGCCGGCTTCATCGAGGTGCAGACCGCCTACGAGTGGAACCCCGGTGCGTACCTGTCCGGCGTGACCGAATCGCAGCTGTTCGGCATCGAGGCGCCGCTGTGGTCGGAGACGCTGCAGAACATCGACGACATCGAGTTCATGGCCTTCCCCCGCCTGCCGGCCATCGCCGAGCTCGGCTGGTCGCCGCAGTCCACCCACAACTGGAGCGCCTTCCGGCAGCGGCTGGGCGCACAGGGACCGCGGTGGCAGGTCATGGGCATCGACTTCTACCGATCGAGCCAGGTGCCGTGGAAGACCGACGGCCCCCCGGGGACGTGCTCCGTACCCGAGTGGGAGTCTTCGGTGGCCTACACCGGTGGTCAGCAAGTGTCGTACAAGGACCGCACCTGGACCGCCAGATGGTGGACCCAGGGCGACGTCCCCGGCGAGAACTCCCAGGACGTCTGGACCGACAACGGCCCCTGCTGACGACCGGAGAACCAGCGCCCTGTGCGGTGGCCGGTCATGGGTCCGCCTATTCGTCAGATGTGAGCGTCGCGGGCGGCGTCGAAGATGCGGAGGCCCAGGTCCGCGAAGGTGCGGTGGACGTTGCCGCTGTTGTCGGGGCCCATCGACCTCGATAGATCCTCGATCGCCCGTGGTGACAGGAAGCTGAAGGCCGAGTCGTAGCTTCGGCACAGGTCCCTTAGTTCCTCGGGCTGTTTCGGGTCGGAACGGAACCAGGCGTCGATCGCGGCGCGGAAAGCCACGATGGTCTCCCGCAGCACGGTCCAGGTGCCGACCACCAGCAGGAAGTCCGATGTGACGTCTGTGATGCTCCGGTGCGCGGAGCGGTCGGCCTGGCCGCCGAACATCGACGCGATGACCTCTGTTTGCGGGGTCAGTTTCTCGAGCCGGTCGAGGGCGTCGGTGAACAGTGCGTCGACCTGCTCTGGCAGGACGCGGGGCTTTGTGGGCTCCGGTGAGTTTTCGGCGGGCCCGTGAAAATGCATATGAACGTCGCCGTGGATCGTCGGCTCGTTCAGCCCCGTCGTGGAGTCGTAGGAATTTCGTGCTCCCGCGACGCCCGACTCGGAAATCTGCTGGGTCAGCCGTGCGAGCTCGTTCAGCGACGCGGAGAGGGCCTCGGTGTCCTGGCGGTGGCTGTCGCCGAGGTCGGCGAGGACGCGGCGAACCTCGTCCCGCTCCTGCCCGACCGACTGGATCTCCCTGAGGATCTGCGACTGCTGCCGGCCCTGCCGGTCGATCTGCCGGCGCAGGACCTTCAGCTCGCTCTCCCGGTCGGCGGCCTCGAGCCGCTGCATGACGCCCTTGATCGCGGCGTCGAAGTCCTCGGCGAAGCGGCGCTGGCTGTGCACCAGCGGCGGACGGTCCCCGGCGCCGGAAAGGACGGGAATCGCGGTCTCGGCGAGGTAGCCGTTGACCACCAGCAGGACGGCGCGGTCCTCGCGGCCGTCCTTCACCTTCTCGACCTGCCTGGCCAGGGCCGAGCCGTCCTTCTGGCCGAGGACCGAGTCGGCGATCAGCACCGCGCAGCCGCCGCCGTCCTCGCCGTGGACGACCCAGAAGTCGGCGCTTGCCTTGGTGCCCTTCGGCGCGGCCTGTGCCTGGAACAGCCAGCCGCCGAGGTCCAGGACGCGGGCGATCTCGGAGCGAACGTCGTCGCGGGTGGCCAGCTGGAACTGCTCCCGGGCGACCTCCCGGATCATCGCCTGGGTCACGTTGGTGCCCTTCGCGAGTGCCATGCGGTAGCCGTGGTAGCAGAGCTTGACGATCGTGCGCGCGTTCCCGTTGGCCAGCGTCACCAGGTAGTCGATCGTCGCGTCGGTGAAGGGGGTGAGCTCGCGGGGGTGACCGGCGCGTTCCTGGCTGTCGAGGATGTACTGCCGCGTCTCGGCGGGGCTGAGCGCCGACGGGCGGACGATGCAGCCGACCCGCTGGCGCACGTCCTCCGGCAGGGCCTCCAGGAAGTCGGGCAGCCCGCACAGCACCAGGAACGCGCGCGCGGCGCCGAACACCTCCAGCAGTTTCTTGAACGCCCGCGCCGTGTCGGTCCCGGGGGAGTGCGGCGGGGAGAGCACCTTCTCCAGTTCGTCGATCACCAGCACGAACCGGCGGCTCTGCCGCCCGTACAGGAAGGCCACCACGCCGATGGCCTCCAGCGCGGCGGTGTCGGTGTCGATCGCCGTGGTGATCCCCCGCTCCACCAGTGCCTGATCGGGGACGTGACCGCACAGCCACTCCCAGACCGCGTACTCGAACTCGGGCTGCAGGAACAGCGTGAGCGCCGTGGCGAACGCCTCGTTCTCGGTGATGGCCCCCAGCCGTTCCCGAAGCGTCTGGACGAACGCGCTCTCCATGAGGCCGAGGCGTTCGATGACCGCCTCGGCCTGGACCTTGCGGTCGCGCAGCCGTTGCGCGGCGTGGTCGGTCAGCTTCGACTGGGAGAGCGAGTCCGCGACGAGGTCCGCGTAGTAGTCCTGGACCCGCTGCCGCAGTTCGTCCTTGGTCAGCTCGGCCATGAAGCGTTGCTTGTAGAGGGCCAGGAAGGTGTCGGCGGGCGCGTCCAGATAGAGGTGCCGGACGTCCTGGCCGGCGGCCCGCGAAATGTGCCGCAGGAGTTCCAAGGCCAGGTGGGTCTTGCCCATGCCGTACTCGCCGACCACGGCGACCACGTTGCCCGAGGCGGCCTTTGCCCCGCCGCCGGCGTTCCAGCCCGCGAGGTAGTCGTCGGCGAAGGACAGCGCCTGCTGGATGGCCGCGGTCGGGACGGTGATGAGGTCGTCGGACAGCGCCGAGCGCCGGGCGACGGCGGCGGCCGGGAACGGGTTGCCCGTGCTCCGCGCGGCGTTCACTAGTACTCCGCCGTGCGGTACGCGTAAGTCATGAAGTCCTCGAAGGTCAGGTCGGTCTTGCCATGCTCGACGGCGTACTGCCACATGCCCCGCATCAACCGCTGCAGCCCGGTGACCGTCATCGGCTGAACTCCCAGGTTGCGCTCCTGGACGACCTTGCGCATGGTCTCCTCGGTGACGGCGGGCGAGGAGCCGTCCGCGACGAAGTGGCTCAGATACGCCCAGCCGTCCTCCACGTCCAGCGTGCCGACGCTGAGCCAGAGCGGCGGCGCATCCGGGGACAACAACCGCACCCCGTCCCTGGCGACGCCCTCGTACGAGGTCTCGGTGAAGAACAGAAGGTTGGGCTCGGCGGCCAGGTGCCCGAAGCGGACCAGTTCCTCGGCCACCGACGACTGCGGCAGCAGCAGGACCAAGATCCAGCTCTTGGGCCTGAGCAGCCGTGAGAGGGTGTCATAGGCCTGCACGGGCGGCTCGTCGATCTGCTCGCTCAGCAGATCGAGCTCATGCCTCTCGAAGATCCCGGAGAACCTGAGCTCGTGCAGGAGCCGCTTCCAGACGTCCCGCATGCGGACATCGATCGATGCACCCTTCGCGTCGTCCCGGGTCAGATTGGTGATCCCGACCTGGTGGCCGGCGGGCGGGTGGTCCTTCAGCCAGTGCGCGCACCGGTGGATCAGCGAGGTCTTACCGCACTTGCTACCGCCCGAGACCAGCACCATCCGTCCCCTCCCCAGAAGTGGGCCGCAGTCTGGAAGCCCCCGCTGGAACTCCTCGAAAGCGTGCTGAGCATGGTCCACGGCGGCATAGTGGCCGCCATGCTCCGGGGACTTCCAAGGGCACAGCGGCCCAAGCTCGGGGAACGGGATCACCTTCGCTCCTTCAGGATCACGTCATGCCCTCATCTCGGAGTGAGGACGGCCTGGACGCTCCAGCGCCAAGGCCAGTTCCTCGCAGCCGTCCCGCAGGACGCCCAGCGCCCTGTCGATGGTCAGGCCACGGGCCGCGCGGTCGCCGGGCGACGTGCCGCCCCACCCGCCGCTGAGCGCATCGCCCAGCGGAGCGGTCGCCAGCTCGATGCGAAGCTTGGTGGGGACGCGCCACTTCTTCCGCAAGAGCTCGTAGCGGCGCAACTGCGCGTCCAGCTCGGCCCGGGTCCTGGCGACCGCCGCGTCAGAAGGCAACGGGCCGGCGCTGTACGCGGCCCACGCCTGCGCGTATTCGGAGGCCGCCGAGCTGTACTCGCGTACGGCGCGGCGCAGCCCGTCGGCCCGGAGCATGCCGGTGTCGCGCGCGCTGCGCCAGTCGCCCACGAACATGGTGAGCCCCGCCCCCACCAAGGCAGCGAGCAGGATTTTCAGCAGTTCCGACACGCTCAGGCCGCCCGAGCCGCCTCCGCTCGAACCGCCTCGCGCTGACGCCTCGTACAGCGCGTTGCACACCCGGTCGAAGGCCTTGGGATTCTGCTTGCGCCAAGTGTCCAGGGACATCGCCTTGCCCGCGACCGTGACGTGAGTACGAGCTGTGGCTCGTCCTCCGACCCCCAGAGTGACCGCCGCGTTGACCAGCTCAACCTGGTGCGTGGGGTCGAGGCAGTAGACGAGGCGGGCGTCCTCGGCAGTGTCCGTGGTGGCGGCCGCGGCGGGATCGTCGGTCAAGAAGACGGAGACGGATATGAGAAGGGTGAGGAGCGCATACCGAACCGGCCCAAGCCCCCGCATTGCTGCCCTTCCGTCCCAGCGTGGGTGAACCATATCGGGCGATTCGGCGGCTCGCCATGCACTACGCCTGACCCGAGACGGCCGGGCCAGAACCGGCCTTCACGCACGCAGCCCCCGCCCAGGAAGTGGTTCCCGTGCTCCCTTGTCCTGGGCCGTGAGGAGCCTGAGAAGCATGCCTCTGGATGCGGAGCCCACGGTTGACTCGGCTTTCTAAATGCTCGAATCTTCCCCGTGTGGAGCTCACCAGGCATCGGTCGGAGTGGTCGTCTCTGCACACCATCCCAGTGAGTGCCGGTCTTCCGGCAGGACCGTGACTACCGGCTTTCTGCGAACCATCTCCGCGTGTGCGGGGCCGACCTCAGCCGCGACCAACTCGCGGCCCCCTCTCAGTCTCTTTGTTCGGATCAGGTGGTCGGGGGGCCCGCGTGGGCCGGGCGCGGGACTCCCCGCGCCCGGCCGCAGCAGGGGGTCAGGCCGCCGCTTGGTGCGTGGCGATGCGGCCGTCGCGCAGTTCGAGGTGCGATCCGGTGAACCGGGACCGCATCCGGCGGTCGTGGGTGACGACTACCAGGGCGCCCTGGTAGTCGGCCAGCGCTTCTTCCAGCTCCTCGATGAGGGCGGGTGCGAGGTGGTTGGTGGGTTCGTCGAGGAGCAGCAGGTCCACCGGGTGGCTCACCAGCCGGGCCAGCTCGATCCGGCGCCGCTGTCCGTTGGAGAGTTCTCCCACGCGCAGGCGCAGATCGCGGTCAACTCGCCGCTCTCGAAGCGCTCCTGCCGGGCGATGAGTCGGAGCAGCGTGGACTTTCCAGAGCCGTTGTCGCCGATGACACCGACCTTCTCGCCCGGCTTGACGGTGAGGCTCACCCGGTCGAGTACGACGTGGTCGCCGTACCGCTTGGTGATGTCGCGAAGAATCAGTTGTGAGGTACGCATGGCGCTGTTCCCCTGTTCTCGGCCGGGCCGGTCGATGTCGTTCGATGACGTTTCCGTGCGCGCCGCGCGAGGCGGGGCGCAGCAAGGCCGGCCAGGGGGTAGCGGAGGTCCTATGGGATGTCTCCTCTGTGCGGGAGTAGGGCGTGACGGCGGCGACGTGGGATCGCTCGTGGGATCAGGGAGCGGCCGGTTCGGCCCACTCGACGAACTGGACGATCACGCCGTTGGGGTCAGTGACCTGGAAGAGGCGTTCGCCCCAGGGTTCCTCCCGCAGCGGCATGGTGATGTCCACGCCCGCGGCGTGCAGGCGCTTCTCCTCGTCCTGGATGCCGGTGGTGGTGAAGGCGAGAATCAGGCCGGAGGCGTGCCGGTCGCGCTGGTCGGCCGGCAGGACCTGGGTGCCGCGGGCGAGCAGGACGATGTCTACCGCCGCATCCTGGCGGGCCAGGGAGGCGAAGCCCTCGGCGGCGGCCTGCTCGGTGTAGCCCAGGTGGGTGGTGAAGAACCGCTGGGAGGCGGCGACGTCGTCGACGGTGAGCGAGACGGTGGAGGCGGTGATCTGCAATGGGTCTCCTCGGTGGTTTCCGCTAGGGGGAGTTTCGGGTGCCGGTCGGATCCGGGTCGGGCTAGCCGCGATCCAAAAACTTACGACGGACGTAAACTTAGCCTGGTTCCCTGATAGTGTCAACATAAAAATACTATGAGCGTAAGATTGCCCCATGACTACCGACGCCACCTCGTCCGCACCCACCTCCGGCCTGCGGGAATCGAAGAAGCAGGAGACCCGGCGGCTCATCTCCGACCACGCCACCCGCCTGTTCATCGCCCAGGGCTTCGAGCAGACCACCATCGCCGAGATCGCCGCCGCCGCACGGGTCGCCAAGAAGACGGTGACCAACTACTTCCCGCGCAAGGAAGACCTGGCCCTGGACCACCAGGACGCCTTCATCGCCTCCCTGGCCCGCACCGTGACCGCCCGCCGATCCGGCGAGTCGGCCCTGACCGCGCTTCACCGAGCATTCACCGCCGCGGCCACGGCCGCCGACCCGGTCGCCGGGTTCTCCGGCCCCGACTTCGCCCGCATGATCGCCGACAGCCCCACCCTCTCCACCCGCCTGCGCGACCTGCACGACCTGCGCGAGGCGGCCCTGGCCGACGCCCTGACCGAGGCCACCGGCGCCACCCGCGACGACATCACCCCCCGCGCCGCCGCCGCCCTGCTGGGCGCCGTCCACCGCACCCTGTTCCAGCGCATCCAGGAACTCACCCTCGCGGGCCAGGACAACGCCCGGATCTCCGCCACCGTCACCGCCGAGGCCGACCGCGCATTCGCCCTGCTGGAGCCCTCACTCGCCGACTACGCCCCGGCGTGATCCGATCGTCGCCCGTAGGTGGCGTGTGGCGGCAAGCGTGAACCGCCCAACGGCCGCCCCGCTCCAAGAGCCCCTGGTGGACGAACCAGGGCGTAGCGGCGAGCGCACCGTCGTTGGTGGGCGTCCTCGGCTCCACCAGGGCCGGGGACTGGTTGAGGTGGGAGAGCTGAACTGCGCCGGGTTGTGTGCGTCCTCATGAACGTATAGATACATATGTTCATTTGAAGTGGGGGTGGGCGTGCGGTCGCTGCAACCGGGGGACCCCGTGTGGGTCGGGCCGTACCGGATCCTCGCCCGGCTCGGCGCGGGCGGGATGGGGATCGTCTTTCTCGCGCGGTCGCCGGGCGCCCGCCTGGCCGCACTGAAGCTCATCCGGCGGGAGTTCGCCGACGACGCGGCCTTCCGGGTGCGATTTCGCCGCGAGGTCGCCGCCGCGAGCAAGGTGAGTGGGCTGTACACGGCCCCGGTGCTGGACTCCGACGCCGACGCGCCACAGCCCTGGTTCGCCGCCGGCTACGTCCCTGCGCCCACGCTCAGCGAGGCCCTCGCGAGCGTCGGAACGTTGCCCGAGCCCGCCGTCCGGGCTCTGGGCGCGGGACTGGCGGAAGCGCTGCGAGCGATCCACGGGGTCGGCCTGGTGCACCGCGATCTGAAGCCCGGCAACATCCTGCTGGCCGAGGACGGCCCCAAGATCATCGACTTCGGGATCGCCAAGGTCACCGACGACACGCGGCTCACCCGCACCGGCGCCATGATCGGCACGCTGGCCTACATGGCTCCCGAGCAGATTGCCGGAAGCGCGGACGCCGGGCCCGCGGTGGACGTGTTCTCGCTGGGGGCCGTGCTGGTCTACGCGGCCTCGGGGGCCAAGCCGTTCGGCGAGCGGGACCCGGCCAGAGTGCTTTACGAGGTCATGTACGAAGAGCCGTGCCTCGACGGCGTGCCCGCGTCACTGCGTGAACTGCTGGCCGCCTGCCTGGCCAAGGAGCCGGCCGAACGTCCCGCCCTGGAGTCCGTGCTCGCCGCACTGACCCCTGCCGATCCCCAGGCACTGAACTCACCCGCGCTGCGTCAGGAGGTGGCGGCCAGGGAGGCCGAGGCGACCAAGGTGGCGTCGGAGCCGGTCACGCCCCCACCGCCGCTGCGGGTCGATGACACGGAGGCGGGCAGGGTCGGGCGACGCCGGTTCCTGGGACTGGCTGGTGCGGTCGCCGTCGCCGGCATCGGCGCGGGGACGACGGGCTGGGTGCTGACCCGCGGGAGATCCAAGCCCGCCAGGCCCGCTCCCCGCGCCACCGCCCCCGCCGCGGCGCCCCCGCCCGCGTGGACGTTCACCCCGCCTCGGCCTGTCACCGGGACGTCGATGGTGCTGGTGGCGGACGGTGTCGTGCTGTGGGGCGGCGAACAGGAGATGTACGGGGTGGACGCCGGCTCAGGGCGGCAACTGTGGGCGAAGGACAAAGCCAACGCCGCGTACTCGGGCAACCCCGCCCGCGGATCGACGTTCGTCGTCCTCGGCGGCGTGGTCGGCGACTTCGAGGACCAGACGATCACGCTGGTCGATGCTCCGACCGGCAGGACCACGAACCTTCCCACGCCGCGCGACGTCAACCCCTCGTCCGTCCTCGGTGTGGTCGGCGACACGGTCATCGTGCGTTCGAGCAGGGACGTCTGGGCGCTGGATCTGACCAGCGGCGAGATTCGGTGGCACCTCTCCGGCGAAGGGCTGACCTCCGGAGCGGTCGACCAGTCCAGCCTCTACCTCAGTACCGAGCCTTCCCTCACCGCCCTGGACCCCGCCACGGGCCGCAAGCGCTGGGTCCGCGCATGGTACGAAAGCGGCGGCAACCGGGACGGGCGGAGCCTGGACATCGTGGTCGCCGGCGGACGGGTGTTCGGTAACTTCGGCGACACCCTCCAGGCGGTTGACACCGCCACCGGGAGGCCCGTGTGGTCGCGAGACGCAGACAAGCAATTCGACACCGTCGTTCCCGCAGGCGCCAACGTGATCTTCAAGGAAGAGGTTCTCCAGGCCTACGACCAGGCGACCGGCGCCGCCCGGTGGACG
The DNA here is from genome assembly GCF_044326375.1 of Actinomadura sp. 3N508. Taxonomy (NCBI): domain Bacteria; kingdom Bacillati; phylum Actinomycetota; class Actinomycetes; order Streptosporangiales; family Thermomonosporaceae; genus Actinomadura; species Actinomadura sp. 3N508. The sequence goes on along the minus strand of NZ_JBIRAX010000002.1, from coordinate 578,754 downwards.
CTGGCCGGTCCAGAACCGTTCGCCGACGACCGGGGACACGTCGCGGCGACCGGCGGCCTCGTCGCGGCCGCCTTCAACGACCCGGCAGGCCCGTCCCAGGGCATTCTCGTCGCCGGGACCGATGGCCGGGCACTGTGGGCGCACCGGGGGCCGGCGGACACGCAGCGCGGCTGGGAGGTCGCGGCGTCCGGCTCGTCGGTCTTCGCGACCGACCACGAGCGGCTCTACCGCTTCCAGGCGGGGCGATGACGGCGGCGGCGCTGGAGCCCGGCGACCCCGAACGCATCGGGCGGTACCGCCTGCTGCGGCGCCTGGGCGAGGGCGGCATGGGGGTGGTCTACCTGGGCGCGTCCCCGGCGGGACGGGCGGTGGCCATCAAGGTCCTGCGGCCCGAGCTCGCCGGAGATCCCGGTTTCCGCGCCAGATTCCGGGGTGAGGTCGAGGCCGCCCAGAAGGTCAGCGGCGCGTTCACCAGCCCGGTCGTCGAGGCCGAACCCGACGGCACCGTCCCGTGGCTGGCGATCGCGTACGTCAACGGCCTCAGCCTGAAGGAGACGATCGAACGGTACGGACCCATGCCCGAGGCGCCGCTGCGCACCCTCGGCGCCGGGCTGGGCGAGGCCCTGGTCGCCATCCACGAGGCGGGCCTGCTGCACCGCGACCTCAAACCAGCCAACATCCTGCTCGCCAAGGACGGCCCCAAGGTCATCGACTTCGGCATCAGCAAGGCCGCCGGCACCGCCACGCTCACCGCGGAGGGCCAGTTCATCGGCTCTCCCGGCTACATGTCCCCCGAGCAGATCCACGGAGCACGGCTCACGCCGGCCGCCGACGTGTTCGCCTACGGCGCCGTGCTGGCCTTCGCCGCCACCGGCCGCCCGCCGTTCGGCAGGGACGCGGTTCCCACGATCATCCATCGGACCCTGCACGAAGAACCCGACCTGCGCGGCGTCCCGGCTTCCCTGGCGCAGCTGGTGAGCGCCTGCCTCAGCCGGGATCCCGACCGGCGCCCGCCCGCGAAGTTGCTGCCGACGCTGCCGGCCGCCCAGCCGGTCACGCCCGGCTGGCTCCCGGACGACATGGGCGACGTGTTGCAGCAGCGGGAGGACACCCTCGTCCTGGATCTGCGAACGGTCGCCGTCGCCCGCACCAGGCGACGGCTGCTGGCCGGCGGGGCCGCCATCGCCGGGCTCGCCGCCATCGGCGGCGGAACCGCCGCGGCACTGGCCGCGACCCAGGACGCGAAGGGACACCGGCTCGCCCCGCCGAAGCTGCTGTGGCGAACCTCGATCCAGGACGAGGACGACATAACTCTCCTGGTCCGCTCTCGATCGATCATCTCGACCGCCCGCAAGGTCTTCGAGGACGATTCCCGCGGCTACTCGCTGGCCACCGGACGGCAGATCTGGTCGCAAACCGGCGAGATGGCCGCCGGGCCGACGCTCATCTATACGACGGCCAACTCCGAAGGCACGGTCGTCGCCATGGACGAGTCCCAGACGGTCGAGTGGACCTACAACGCACCGGAGAAATATCGGTATCCCGAACTCATGATTTCGGCCAACGAACTGCTGGCCCTCAGCGGGGATCAGACGATCACCGGCCTGGATCCCGGCACCGGCCGCCGGCTCTGGATTCGCCAGTGGCCGCAGGCGTCGTACACCGTTCTCTACGGCATCCAGGGCCGCACCCTTCTCGGCGAGGCAGCCAGGGAGAAAGGCGAGAGCCGACACATCGCTCTCGACATCACGACGGGCGCGGTCCGGTGGTCCAGTCCGCGCGAGACGATGCTCATGGTGCCGGGTAACGGTGACCTGATCTTCAGGAGCCCTTCTCACACCACTCTCGACGCGCTGTCGGTCGACACCGGCCAGAAGGTCTGGAGCGCCGACCTCCCCAACGCCGCAAGGGACCCAGACGGCAAGAACGCGCTCTTGCTCAACGTGACCGTGGCCAACGGACTGGTCTACATGAACGGGCCGACCATCTACGCCCTGGACGCGGCCACCGGCCGGCAGCGGTGGACCTACACGCCGACCCCACCCGGTGGCCGGGCAGGAAACTTCCTGGTCGACGGGAGATACGCCTACGTCCTGGACAGCCCACAACTGGTCGCCCTCGATGCCCGCACCGGCAGGCGTCTCTGGTCCGCCGACACCCCCGCGCCCGGCACCGCCCCACTGGTCGTTGCCGGCGGGCTGATCTGCCTCGGCGTGGCAGGCGGCACGGGCTCGGGGCTCTACGCCTGGGACGCCAAGACAGGGCGAATCATCTGGAACTACCCCGTAACAACCCCTGCCTCCAACAGGCAATGGGAACTCAGCACCAACGGCCACACCCTCGCCGCCGCACATGGCAACACACTGCTCGCCTTCCACCTCGCCTGAGCCCAAGCCCTCGGTGCGGCGTTTCTGGGTCCGCCAGGCCGAGGTCGATAACGGAAAGCTCCGAGGACCACGACCGGCGACGTGCAGCGGATCCGATGTACCCCGAGTATCGCTGTGTCGGCATACCGAGTTGTTGTGGGCGTTTGAGGTTCTGCCTATCGGCCCTGCCAGACGGGGGCTCGTTTCTCCTTGAAGGCGAGGGCGCCCTCGCGGGCGTCGGCGGAGTCGAAGACCGGGGCGAGGATCTCGCCTTGGCGGCGGAACGCCTCGTCGGGCTGCCAGCCCGGCGCCTCGGTGATGATCTGCTTCGCCGCGGACACTGCCATCGGGGCGTTCGCCGAGATGGTGCGCGCGAGGTCCTGGGCGACCTTCAGTGCCCGGCCCGGCTCGGTCAGCCGGTTCACCAGCCCGTAGGCGTGGGCGTCCGCGGCGGTGATCGGGTCGCCGGTGAGCAGCAGTTCCAGGGCGCGGCCGCGCGGCAGGTGGTGCGGAAGGCGGAGTGCTCCGCCGCCACGGGCCACCAGTCCGCGCTTGACCTCGGGCAGGCCGAGGACGGCGGTCGAGGAGGCGACCCGGAGGTCGCAGGAGAGCAGGATCTCGAACCCCCCGCCGAGCGCCCAGCCTTCCACGGCCGCGATCAGGGGCTTTGACGGCGGGCGCTCCACGATGCCGGCAAAACCACGGGTCGCCGAGCGGGCGGTCTCGCCGCGGGCGAACGCGTCCAGGTCGAGTCCAGCGCAGAACGTGCCGCCGGCGCCCGTGATCACGCCCACCCGCAGCGCGTCGTCGTCCTCCAGCCGGTCCAGTGCCGCGGAGACGGCCTCGGCGACCGGACGGTTGACCGCGTTGCGCTTCTCGGGCCGGTTCAGCGTGATCGTGAGGATCCCCTCGTGCGCGTCCACCAGGACGGCGGCACCTGTGTCCTTCTCCATGTGTCCTCCTCGGACGTCCCAGGCTGGCCCGGCCATGTTATTCTATATTCAGAACGGCGTTCAAAAAGGGAGTTGGTCATGGCGATGACCGGATTGTCCGAGGAGACGTCCGCGATCCTGAGCGGCCTGGAGGGCTTCCTTCAGGCAGAGGTCTTCCCGCTGCACGAGGAGCACTCGGCCGTCCTCAACGACCCGCGCCGCCGCTACGACGACACCGGGCGGCACGTGCCCCAGGTCGAGGAGCTTCGCCGCCAGGTCCGTACTTCGTCCGCGGAGGCCGGTTTCTTCACGATGACCGCACCGGAGGATCTCGGCGGCGGCGGTCAGGGAGCCGTCACGACGTATGCCGCCTGGGAGCTGATCTACCGGCTGAGCGGGCCGCATCGCTGGCTCGCCCATGAGGCGCTGGCGCATTGGGCGACCGGCCCGAGCTTTGTCTTCGGGCTGGTCTCCGCGGACGTTCGCGATCGGGTGCTGCCGGGCTTGATGTCCGGCGAGAAGACGATGTGCTTCATGATGTCGGAGCCCGAGGCGGGGTCCGACGCCTGGTCGATGCGGACCAGGGCGGTGCCCGACCCGTCCGGCGGATGGCGTTTGACCGGCACCAAACAGTGGACGACGAACGGTCCCTACGCCGATTACGGCCTCGTCTTCGCGGTGACCGACCCGGCCGCGCTGGCCGAGCGCAGCGGCGGCCTCTCTGCCTTCCTCGTCGACGCGGACGCGCCCGGGCTCCGGGTGGACAGCGTCATCGGCCTGTACGGCGAGAGCGGCGGCAACCACGCGATCATTTCGCTCGACGACGTCCCCGTGGCGGCCGAGCTGCTCGTGGGTGAGGAGGGCCGGGCGGCCGGCATCGGCCTGGGCGGGATCAGCCTGGGCCGGATGTACAACTGCGCCAAGTCCGTCGGGCTGGCGCGCTGGGCGCTCGACCAGGCGCTCGACTACGCCTCGGAGCGGCGCTCCTTCGGGAAGGTGCTGGCCGAGCACCAGGGAGTGATGTTCCCGCTGGCGGAATCGGCGACGTACGTACACGCCGCGCACGTCCTCGGCCTGGACACCGCCGCCCGGATCGACGCCGGCGAAGGCGCCCTCAAGGAGTCGGCGATGTGCAAGATCCTCTCCACCGAGATGGCGACTCGGACGATCGACCGGGCGATGCAGACCCTGGGCGGGATGGGCATCACGACCGAGGTGGGGATGGCCGAGGCATGGCAGATGGTCCGCACCGTCCAGATCGCCGACGGGTCCGCGGAGATCCTGCGCCGGCTCGTCGCCCGCCGCCTGCTCGCCGGTGAACGTGATCTTTGATTCCGGAGAGGAGGGCGGCGCACGTCTGGGATCATTTCTCCTGGCTGTATCGCGCGTTGTGGAAGCGCTGTTGACCACGTGGCCCCGAAAGGACGACATCCATGGCCGATGACAAGGACCGGGCACCCGCGGTGACACGTGCCTTCGCGGTGCTTGGCGCCTTGGCGCAGGGTGGACCCTCGGTGCTCGCCGACATCGTGGAGACGACCGGCATCAACAAGAGCACGGTCTTCTACATCCTGCGCACCCTCACCAACCTTGAGGCCGTCGACTATGACGAGCGGATGCGCACCTACCGGCTCGGCCCGGCCCTGCTCGAGCTGGGCGCGGCGGCGAGCGGTCAGTTCGGCGAGCTCTCCCTGGCCCGCCGTTACCTCGGTGAGCTGCTGGAGAAACTGCAGGCCACCATCGTGATCTACCGGCGGGTGAGCACCGAGGAGATCTCGCTGCTGGACAAGCTGGAGCGCCCCCACCGGGTCCGGATCACCCTTCAGCCGGGCGAGCGGATCCCGATCCAGGGCGGCTCGTTCGGTCGCGCGTTCCTCGCCTACGAGGACCCGCACTCGCTCGAGTTGGTCCTGCGGCACGGGCTGCAGGCCTTCACCCCCAAGAGCCTCACCGACGTCGCGGCGTTCCGGCGGGAGCTGGAGCTGGTCCGCGAGCGCGGATGGGCGGTCGACCACGAGGGATACGCGCTCGGCATCTCCACGGTCGCGGCCCCGATCTTCGACGCCGACGGGCGGGTCACCCTGGTGGTGGCCGCGGTGGTCTTCTCCAATCTCATCGACGACGACACCGCGGCCGAGTACGGCGCCCAGCTGCGCCAGGTCTGCGACCGGATCGGCGAGGTCAGCATGCAGTCGCGGCAACTCAGTAGGTAGGTACCGGTTTGGCCCTGTTCCCGACGTTCGTTCCTCCGACCGGAGAGCAGGCGCTCACCGGCATCCGCGTGGTCTTCCCCACGGCGCTGGGCCCGGTGCCGTTCGCGGCGATGCTGCTCGCGGACCTGGGCGCCGAGGTGATCCGTATCGACCGCGCCGGGGCCGCCGGGGTGATCGGCACGGCGCTGGCCGATGATCCGCGGACCCGTGGCCAGCGCTCGATCGGAATAGACCTGAAGCATCCGGAGGGGCGCGCGATAGCCACCCGGCTCGCAGCCTCCGCGGACGTCCTCCTCGAAGGCATGCGTCCGGGGGCGATGGAGCGCCTGGGCCTGGGGCCGGCGGACCTGCACACGGTCAATCCGCTGCTGGTCTACGGCCGGGCGACCGGCTGGGGACAGGACGGACCGCTCGCCCAGACCGTCGGGCACGACATCAACTACATCGCTCGTTCCGGGGCGCTGCACCCGATCGGTGACCCCGACCGGCCGCCCGCCGTCCCGCTGAACCTCGTGGCCGACTTCGGCGGCGGTGGCGCCTACCTGGTGCTCGGCGTGCTCGCGGCGCTCATCCAGCGCGAGCGGACCGGACGGGGCCAGGTGATCGACTGCGCGATGGTCGACGGCGCGGCGTCGCTGACCACGATGATCCACGCCATGCTCGGCTCCGGCGCCTGGCGTCCGGAGCGCGGCGCCAACCTGCTGGACGGGGCCGCGCCCTTCTACCGCACCTACGGCACGGCCGACGGCCGGTACGTCGCGGTGGGTGCGATCGAGCCCGCCTTCTACCGTGCGCTCATGGACGGCCTCGGCCTTGATCCGGCCCAGTGGCCACAGCACGACCGGTCCCGCTGGGCGGAGCAGCGGATCGCGATGGCCGAGATCTTCGCCTGCCGGACCCGGGCCGAATGGGTGGAGCGGTTTCGCGGGACCGACGCCTGCGTCACCGCGGTCTCCACTCCGGCCGAGGCGGTCGCCGACCCCGAGCTCGCCGTGCGCGAGGTCTTCGTGGACTGGGACGGCGTGCCGCAGCCGGCGCCCGCGCCGCGGCTCTCGGCGAGTCCCGCGGTGGCCCGGCCCCGGTGCGGGCAGGCGGCGGACACCGCCGAACTGCTCGCGGAGCTGGGCCTGGACAGGGCGGAGATCGACGGGCTCTGCGACGCCCGTGCGGTCTTCCGCGCGCCCGGGCGTCCTTGACCTCGGCCACGCGACGCTCGTATTCTCTAGTGAATAACGTTCTTTATAGTGAATGAGTGTCCGATGACTTCACCTTCGCAGTCCGACCGCGGCGGCGCCGCGGGGTACGACGGGTTCGATGTCTCGGCCGTCGACCGCGTTCTCGTCGTCCGGCTCGACCGGCCGGAGGTCGGCAACGCCCTGAGCCGCCGGATGCGCGAGCCGATGGCGCGCATCTGGGCACGGGTCAATGAGGACGACGATATCCGCGCCGTGGTGCTGACCGGCTCGGGCGACCGGCACTTCTGCACGGGTGCCGACGTCAAGGAGATCGCCGAGACCGGCGAGGCCCCGTCCGCGGCCGCCGCGCAGGAACCGATCGTCTGGTCGCCTGTGGCCGCAGGCGTCCGCAAGCCGGTGGTGTGCGCGGTCAACGGCATCGTGGCCGGAGGCGGGCTGCACTTCGTCGTCGACTCCGACGTGGTGATCGCCGCCGAGCACGCCACGTTCCTGGACACCCATGTCAGCGTCGGCCAGGTCGGGGCGGTCGAGAACATCGGCCTGACCCACCGGCTGCCCTTCGGGACGGCGATGCGGATGACGCTTCAGGGCTCCTCCTTCCGGCTCGGCGCCGCGCGCGCGTACACGCTCGGACTGGTCGACGAGGTGGTCCCCGCCGCCGAACTGGAGCCGACCGCGCTGCACGTGGCTTCCTGCATCGCCGCGAACTCGCCGCGAGCCGTCGAGTTGTCCCGCGCTCTGCTGTGGGACTCGCTGGGCCGTCGCCCGCACGATGCCGCCGAGGAGGCCTGGCGACAGGCTCAGCGGCACTGGTCGCACCCCGACTTCCTGGAGGGCGCCCGCGCCTTCGCCGAGAAGCGCCCGGCGCGGTGGACGGCCGGTCATGACGGCTGAGCCCGCCGACGTTGACGCCTTCCGGGCCGAGATCAGGGCATTGCTGGACGAGATCGGCGATGGTCTTCACCCACGTCAGTTCTTCCACGGCCGCGGCGGCGCGACACGCGACCTCTACCGCGAGCTCGGCCGGCGCGGCTGGCTGTCGCTGGGCTGGCCCGGTGAGGACGGCACCGCTCCGGGAACGCTCGTCCACGAGTTCGTGCTCTGGGACGAGCTCGCCTACGCCCGCGCCGCACGCCCCGACCTCGCCGCCGGCATCGTCGCGAAGACGCTCGTCGTGCACGGCACCGCGGACCAGAAGGAGCGCTTCCTGCCCGGGATCGCGCGCGGCGACATCTCCTTCGCGCTCGGCTACTCCGAGCCGGAGGCGGGTTCGGACCTGCGCGGCGTGCGCACCCGGGCGGTCCGCGACGGCGACGTCTACCGGGTCACCGGGGAGAAGCGCTGGACGTCCGACGCCCACCACTCCGACTACCTCTGGCTGCTCTGCCGGGCCGACGGCGTGGCCGAGGGCGACCCGCACACGCTGCTCATCCTCGACTTGCGAGCGGCCGGAGTCGATATCAGGCCGATCGAGACCATCGACGGGCACCGCCTCAACGAGGTCTTCCTCGACGGCGTGGTCGTGCCGGCGACCGACCGGGTCGGTGCGGAAGGTCAGGCCTGGAGGCTGATCCGGGAAGCGCTGGCGGTCGAACGCCACCTGATGGTGCTGCCCGGCCGCGTCCGCCGCGACCTGGAGAGCCTGGTGTGCTGGGCACGGGCGCAGGGCCTCCTCGGCGACCCGCTGCTGTGGGACCGGATCGAGCAGCTCTCGGTCGACGTCCAGGCGGTCGAGGTGCTTGCCGCCGAGGCGTTGGCGCGCACCCTGGAGGGCGCCGACTGCACCGCGGAGGCCGCGCGCGTGAAGCTGGTGGGGTCGCGGGCGACTCAGGAGATCGCGCGGGCGGCGCTGGAACTCGGCCACCTGGAGGCCACTCGCCGCGAGGACGACCTGGCCTTCCTGTGGCGCGAGTCGATGATGGAGACCCTGGCCGGCGGGACGTCGGAGATCATGCGCGGCGTGCTGGCGCGCGCCGAGTTCGGGCTCGGTGGCCGATGACCGGCTCGTTCGTGGACGTGGTGCACCGCCATGCGTCGCAGACCCCGCGGGCACCGGCGGTCGCCGATCCCGTGACCGCCTGGAGCTGGACGGATCTGTGGCGGCGTGCGCGCCAGGTCGGCGGCGCGCTGGCGGACCGTGGCGTCGGCCCGGGCGACCGGGTCGGGACGGCGCTGGACCCGGGAGCGGAGCACCTCGCCGTCCTGATCGGGATCATGGCCTGCGGTGCGACGGCGGCGCCGCTGAACGTCAAGCTCGCGCCCGCCGAACTGGCGCGATACCTGGAGGCGGTCCGGCCGTCGGCGATCGTGGTCGGCGACGGACATCACCCGCGGGCACGGGTGCCGTCCTACCCGAGTGGCGAACTCGCCGGGGCGGACGCGTCCTGGGAGCACCACCGGACGTCCGGCGACGCGCCGGCGATCGTCTTCGGCACTGGCGGGACGACGGGTACGCCGCGCGGCGCGGTCTGGTCGACCGCCGGGCTCGTGGACTACCTCGCCTGCAGCGCGCTCGTCCTCGAAGCGCGCCGCACCGACACCGAGCTGTACTTCGCGCCGTTCTTCCACGTCGCGCTCGCCACCTGCGCGCTCTCGACGCTGTACGCCGGAGGCGGTCTGGTGGTCGAGCCCCGCTTCGACGCCGGCCGGGCGGTGGACCTGCTGCTCGCCGGGCGCGCGAACCGGCTGTTCGGCCCCCCGACCGCGCTCAACCGGATCCTCGACCATGCCGCGTTCGACCCGTCCCGTACCGGACACGTCCGCGCCGTGCTCTTCGGCTCGACCGCCTCCGAGCCCGACCTGCCCGAGCGGCTCAGCCGCGGCTTCGGCGGCGCCACGCTGATCACCGGCTACGGAGCCACCGAGTTCGGCGCGGTGGCCCGGCTCCGTTCGTGGGAGAACGGCGGGAAGATGAGCGGGATCGGCTGGCCGGTTCCCGGCGCCGAGTTGCGAATCGTCTCGGCGGCCGGTGAGCCGGTCGAGGCGGGCGAGGTCGGCGAGCTCGTGGTGCGGGCGCCGTGGCAGATGGCGGGCTACCTTGCCGAGGGGGTGCTGCAGCCGGTGCCCGACGAGGGCGTGCGCTCGGGCGACCTGGCCGTCCGCGCACCTGACGGCAGCATCGAGCTGCGCGGCCGGCTCAAAGAACTGATCATCACCGGCGGCGAGAACGTCTACCCCATCGAGGTGGAACGGGTGCTGTGCGAGCACCCGGACGTCGCGCAGGCCGCCGTCGTCGGGGTCTCCGATCACGACTGGGGTGAACGGGTCGAGGCGGTGGTGGTGCCCGCGGCGGCGCCTGCGGACGCCCTGGTCGGCGACCTGGACCGCCACTGCCGAGAACGGCTCGCCAAGTACAAGGTGCCCAAGCGGATCGTCGTCCGCGATGCGATGCCGTTGACCACCGCGATGAAGATCGATAAGCGAGCGCTGAAGAGGTGGCTCGATGAGCATTGACTGGTCCTACTCTCAGGAACAGCGCGATTTCCAGCGCACATTGGCGCGCATCCTGTCCGATCTGCCCGAACCGGAGGCGAAGCCGGTCTTCCCCCAGGGCCGATGGACCGCGATCGCCGAGGCGGGAGCGCTGGCGCTCACCGCACCCGAGTCCGGCGCCGGCGCCATGGACGTGGTCGCGGCCGGCGACGCGCTCGGTCAGGGCGGCTGCCCGGGCCCGTGGTGGCAGACCCTGCTGACCTTGGACGCGCTACCGGCCGAGGACGCGGAGGCGGCGATGGCCGGCACGCTGGTGCTGACCGCCGGCACCGCGACGGCGATCCCGTGGGGCGCCACCGCTGACCGGATCTTCGAGCTGGGCCCGTACGACGAAGCCGGCTGGCGGGTTCGGCTGGTCTCGCTCGGCGAGGTGCGAGAAGCCTGGGTCTCCCTCGGCCACGAGCCCGTGGTCGCCGCGGAACTCGTTCCCGCGAGCCCGGAGTCGCTGGTCGAGCCCCGCGGGGCGCTGCTGGCCCGGCTCGGTCTGGCGGCCTATCTGTCGGGCGCGGGCCAGCGCGTGCTGTCCGATGTCGTCGCCTATGCGGGACAACGCACCCAGTTCCGGACCCGGATCGGCGACTTCACCGCCGTCGCCCATCCGCTGGCCGAGGTCGACGCGCAGGTTCGGGCGGCGATGCTGCTGACGCGGCGGGCCGCGGACGCGCTCGATGGCGCCGGCGACCCGCGCGCTGCCGAGATCGGCGTGCACATCGCGCTGCGCGCCGCGGCGCGCGCCTCCCGGCAGGCGGTCTACCAAGCGCATCAGACCTACGGCGCGATCGGCTTCTCGCTCGAAGGCCCGCTGTCCTGGCTCGGCCAGCGGGTCGCGCAGCTGGCCACCGAGGCGGAGCGGCTCGCGCGACAGGTCAGCCTGGTACCGACGGCCTGAGCCGCCTGAACGGGACACACGGCGAAACGGCGAGGCGGAACCGCACCGGTCCCGCCTCGCCGTCGGTGTGGTCTTGTCCGGGTCAGCGTGGCGCCATCCGGATCGCGCCGTCCAGCCGGATCGTCTCCCCGTTGAGGTAGCCGTTGGAGAGCAGGTGGAGAGCGAGCTCGGAGTATTCGGCCGGGTCGCCGAGCCGCTTCGGATAGGGAACCGTCGCGGACAGCGATGCACGGGTCGACTCCGGCAGCCGGGCCAGCATGGGCGTGTCGAAGATGCCGGGCGCGATCGCGTTGACCCGGATTCCGCGCGAGGCCAGGTCCCGGGCTGCCACCAGCACCATGCCGTGCACGCCCGCTTTGGACGCCGAGTACGACGTCTGCCCGATCTGGCCGTCGAAGGCCGCCACCGAGGCGGTCAGCACGATCGCTCCCCGCTCGCCGTCGACGAGGTCGTTGCGGCTGAGGCGCTGCGCGGCCAGCCGGAGCACGTTGTAGGTGCCGATGAGGTTGGTGCGGACGACGTCGCCGAACGTTTCCAGCGAGCCGGGCCGGCCGTCGCGGTCGAGGATCCGCACGCGGTCCCCGCCGCGCCCGGCGCAGTGGACCACCCCGTGGACGGCGCCGAAGTGCTCCCGCGCGGTGTCGAAGACCGCGTTCATGGCGGCCTCATCGGTGATGTCGCCCTCGACGAACGGGATCGCGGCCGCGTCCGCCGCCTGCGGCCGCAGGTCGGTCCCGACCACGTTCGCGCCGCGGGCGAGCAGCAGGTCGGCGGTGGCCCGCCCGAGACCGGAGGCGGCGCCGGTGACGACGATGGTGGACAGCTCGATCTTCACACTGCGTCCTAATCAGTTCTGGGAGCATGCCATCCGGCAGACTCCGGGTCGTTGACCGCCACAAGCCGGGGCTTTGCGGTTCCGGAGCACCGCCACGGCCGGCGTCGGGCCCGCGGAGCCGGGACGACGCCGTTCACGACCAGCGCTCGATGAGCGTGGCGTTGGCCATCCCGCCGGCCTCGCACATGGTCTGCAGGCCGAAGCGGAGGTCCTGGTCACGGAGGTGGTGCACGAGGCGGGTCGTCAAGATCGCGCCGGACCCGCCGAGCGGGTGCCCCACCGCGATGGCGCCGCCGAGCGGGTTGACCCGGGCGGGGTCGGCCCCGGTCTCCCGCTGCCAGGCGGCGACCACCGAGGCGAACGCCTCGTTCACCTCGAACGCGTCGATATCGCCGATGCCGAGACCCGCGCGGGCGAGGAGCTTGCGGGTGGCGGGGATCGGCCCGGTGAGCATGGTGACCGGGTCGTCGCCGACGACCACGCCGTGCCGGAAGGCGGCCAGCGGGCGCAATCCGAGCTCGGTCGCCTTGCGCTCGGTCATGACCAGCAGCGCGGCGGCGCCGTCGGAGATCTGCGACGCGTTGCCGGCGGTGACCACGCCGTCGTCCTGGAAGGCCGGTTTGAGCGCCGCGAGCCTTTCCGCCGAGGTGTCCCGGCGGATGCCCTCGTCGATGGCCAGTGCCCCCTCAGCCAGATCGACAAGGGCGAGCTGCCGTGTGAAGGCGCCGCTGTCGGTGGCGGCGGCGGCCAGCTCGTGCGAGCGGAGGGAGAGCTCGTCGAGCTCGATCCGGCTCAGCTTCCAGCGGTCGGCGATGATCTCAGCGCCGATGCCCTGGCTGAACCTGTCGGTGCCGTAGCGGGCCCGCACTCGCGGCCCGTACGGGTCGCCGACCGCGCGCGCCGATCCGATCGGCACCATCGACATCGACTCGACGCCGCCGGCGACCACGACGTCCTGCTGCCCGGAGACCACGGCGCCGACGGCGAAGTGGAGCGCCTGCTGGCTGGAGCCGCAAGCGCGGTCGACCGTGGTCCCCGGGACCGACTCCGGCCAGCCCGCGGCGAGCGCGCCGAGGCGGCCGACGTTGCTCGACTGGGCGCCGATCTGGGTGACGCAGCCCCAGACGACGTCGTCCACCTGATCCGGGGCGAGACCGTTGCGATCGAGGATCGCGGTCAGCACGTGCGCGGTCAGGTCCACCGGGTGGACGCCCGCCAGGGAGCCGTTGCGGCGTCCGATCGGGGTGCGTACCGCATCGACGATGACAGCTGTGGCGCTCATGTCCGACCCTCTCGACAGGACGTTCTGTATATAGTTCGATGTTCTTGTTAGTGAACAAGATTAGGGAAAGGAAGCCGGATGTCAATCGTGCTGAACACCGAAGAGCGGGACCTCCAGCAGGCGTTGCGCCGGTACCTCGACGCCGAGATCGCGCCGGTCGTGGCGGAGTACGAGCAGCGCCGCGAGTTCCCCTGGGAGGTGCTCGGCGAGCTCTACGAGTTCGGATACGTCCGCGGCGCGGTCGCCCGTGAGCACGGCGGTGACCAGGTGAGCGCGATGGTGCAGGCCATCCTCATGGAGGAGGCCGGCCGCTGCTGGGGCTCGCTGCGGACCACGGTCAACGTCCAGGGAATGGTCGCGATGCTGCTCAGCCGGGCCGGTACCCCCGGGCAGCGCGCCCGGTTCCTGGATCCGATGCTCGCCGCGTCCCGGTTCGGCTGGTTCGCGCTCACCGAGGCGGAGGCCGGCTCGGACGCGGGCGCGCTGCGCGGCACCGGCCGCCGCGACGGCGACTCGTTCGTGCTCAACGGCCGCAAGCTCTACATCACCAACGCCATGCACTCCGACTTCGGGATCCTGCTCGCGCGCCAGCTTGACGAGGACGGCACGGACCGCGGGGTCTCGGCGTTCCTGGTCGACCGGGCCGAGTCGCCGTACGAGGTCGACGACATCGCGCACATGCCGGTGCGCAGCACCACCAGCTGCGAGCTCGTCTTCGACGACGTGCGCGTCCCTGCCGAGAACCTGCTCGGTGAGCCCGGCTCCGGGTTCGGGCTCGCGATGGCCGCCGTCAACCAGGGACGGCTGAACATGGCCATGGGCGCGGTCGGCCTCTCGCAGGCGTGCCTGGAGGCGGCGGTGAAGTTCAGCCGGGAGCGCAGCCAGTTCGGCAAGAGCCTGGCCGAGTTCCAGCTCGTCCAGCAGATGGTGGTCGATATCGCCGTCGGCACCCAGACCGCCCGGCTCCTCGGGTATGACGCCGCCCGCGTCCTGGACGCGGGGGGAGACGGACGCTACGAGTGCTCGATGGCGAAGTACTACTGCGGTGAAACCGCTGGACGCAGCGCGACGCTGGCGCTGCAGGTGCACGGCGGCGCCGGCCTCATGGAGGAGTTCCCCGTCGAGCGGTACTTCCGTGACGCCCGTGAGGCGACGATCCCGGAGGGCACCTCGCAGATCCAGGTTCTGCAGATGGGCAAGCACCTCCTCGGCCGATCCGCGCTGCGGTGAGCGTCTCGTCGTCGCCCTTTGGTTCGTCCTGAGGCTCGCTTGGCTACAGATGCTCGCCGGTGCCCTCTGGCCACCGTGAAATCGGGTTTCTCAGGTGGTTGACGTGCTCCTACGCACTGGCTTACGTTATGCAGAACATCGTTCTGACATGAGAACACCATCCGGAACACCATCACCCCACCCCTCGGAACTGCACACGATGGAGGCTCGCCATGGCGGATAGAACTCGGATTCTGGGGGTGAGCCTAGCCGCGGCCGCGATGACCCTTTCGTTCACCGCCTGCAGTGGCTCTTCCGGGAACGGCGACGAGATCGTCCTCGGCATGATCGAGGACACCGCGGGCGGCACCGCCGCGACGTCCGCCGAGGCGACCCTGGGGATCGAGCTGGCGCTGTCGGAGATCAACGAGGGCGGCGGCGTCGACGGGAAGAAGCTGAAGCTCGTCCGGTTCAGCGACGGCGGCGAACCCAGCCAGTCGCCCGCGCTCGTGCGCAGGCTGGTCAACGAGAAGGCCCGGGTCATCCTGATGAACTCCGGCTCCGCGTCGGCCGCGCAGGTCAAGCCGGTCGCCAATCAGGAGAACGTCGCGACCATCTCGCCGACCAACATCCTCGGCGCGATCGCGCAGCCGCCGAACAACGCCTATTCCTACATCCTGGCCAACCCGGTGACCGACGTGGGCACCGTCTACGGCGCCGCCTTCACCAAGGCCGGCTACAAGCGGGTGGCCGTGCTCACCGACGACTCACCGACGATGGCGGGCCTCAACGACGCGCTGCTGCCGACGCTGGAGAAGGCGGGCGTGGATCTGGTGGCCAACGAGAAGGCGCCGATGACCGCCACGGACGTCACCTCGCAGGTCAGCCGGCTGAGCCGGTCCAAGCCGGACGCCGTGCTGGTCTCCTCGCTGGGCGGTCAGCTGGAGATCCTCTTCCAGAACGCCCTCAAGCAGGCGCTGCCGACCACGCCGCGGTTCTCGCTCGCCTCGATCGGCAACCAGCCCCAGACCTGGGCGCTGGCCAAGCCGGGAACCCTGGACGGCCTGGTGTACGCGAGCGCCATCTCTCCGCAGAACACCCGTTCCAACGAGCTCATCACCAAGCTGAAGTCCCGCTACGGCGGCAAGTTCAAGGCGCTCACGGCGTTCTCGGCACAGGGCTACGACAGCGTCCACCTGGTCGCGAAGGTACTCAAGGACGCCGGCTCCGACGCCGACTCGAAGGCGATCAACACCGCGCTGCAGAAGGTCTCCAAGTTCGAGGCCAGCTTCGGCGGCACGGGATTCACGATGTCGTTCAGCGCCGACAAGCACATCGGGTCCGACGGGCTGTGCGGGATCGTCCTGCGCACCTTCGACGCGCAGAACCAGCCCGGGCAGAACTGGGCCACCTACCAGCCGAGCTGCGGCTGATGGCGGGCAAACCGCTGGTGGTGATCACGGGAGGCGCCCGGGGAATCGGACGCACCCTCGCCGAGGCGTGGGTCGCCGACGGTGCCCGGGTCGCGCTCGCGGACCTCGACCTCGAACAGGCCGAAGCCACCGCCGCCGAGCTCGGACAGGACGTCGCCCGCGGGGTGCGCTGCGACGTCGGCGACGACGCGTCCGTCCAGTCGGCGATGGAGGAGATCGCAAGCTGGGCCGGCCGGATCGACTGCCTGGTCAACAACGCCGGCCTCCACCTGATGGCCTGGTCCCGCCCGGCCACCGAGATCGACAGCGCCGGCTGGATGTCCATCCTGTCGGTCAACGTCGTCGGCCTGGTGCGATGCGCCCGCAGTGCCCGGCCGTGGCTGGCGGAGTCCCCGAACGCCAGCATCATCAACGTCTCGTCGGTGTCCGGCATCGCGCCCCGGGACGTGTACGGCGTCACGAAGCTGGCCGTGCGGGGCGTGACCACCGCGCTCGCCGCCGAGCTCGCCGCCGACGGGATCCGGGTCAACTGCGTCGCCCCCGGGCCGATGGACACCGACTCCGCCATGGCCGACCTGCCACCGGCGCTGCTGGAGGACTTCATCTCGACCAAACAGCTGATCGGGCGGCAGGGCCGGACCGCGGACCTGGTCGGCCCCGCGCTCTTCCTCGCCTCGGAGGCCGCGGCCTTCGTCACCGGCGAGACCCTCGTCGTCGGCGGCGGTTTCCCGCTGCGGATCTGACCGTCCCCCGTGCTCGCACCGAAACCGAGAGGAACGAGAGGAAACCATGAGCTGGAACCTGCACCACGTCAACATTCCCGCCCACGACGTCCGGGCGATGGTCCGCTTCTACAACAACGTCTTCGGCATGAACGAGATCCAGTTCCCCTGGTCCGGTGAAGGCGAGCAGGGCCAGCTCCAGACCGGGAGCGACTTCGTCGCCCTGTTCGAGGACGGCAACGGCCGCCAGATCCACATCTGCAAGCCGACCCCGTCACTGCCCTGGGACAACGACCTGCGGGTGCACCCGGTCATCAACGGCCACATCGCCATCCAGGTCGACGACATCAAGGGCGTGATGCAGCGCCTCACCGAGCAGGGCGTGCGCTACAACGACGCCGGCACCTGGTCCTACAAGGGCTTCCACCAGCTCTACACCTACGACCCGTCCATGAACGTCGTGGAGGTGAACCAGCGGGTCGACTGACCCCGCGCCGAGAGACGGAGAAGGAGTCGCCATGCCCATCGAGCTCGTCATCCCCACGCTGGAGACCGGGTGTTTCTTCGGCCTGATCGCGTTGGCCCTGTTCATGGTCAAGGAGAGCGCCGCGCTGTTCAACTTCGCCGTCGGCGGCCTGGTGGTCGTCGGGGGGATGGCCGGCTCGTCGATCGCGGTCGAGCACGGTCTGCCGTTGGTACTCGGCGTGCTCGTCGCGGTCGTGATCGGTGTCGCCCTCGGCCTGTGCATCGAGGCTCTGGTGGTGGCACCTCTGGTCAAGCCCGGTAAGGGCGAGGACCACCACGTCGTGATGGCCCTCGTGGCCGGCCTCTTCGCCCTGCAGCAGATCGCCGGGGTCGCCTTCGGCAAGTCGGCGCTGCCAGGCGCTACCTGGGTGAAGGGAGACGTGCTCGAGTTGGGCAAGTTCGTTGTCAGCGCGCAGGCGCTCGTCGAGATCGTGGTCACCGTCGGCCTGTTCGTCGCCATCGGGCTGCTTCTGCGTCGCACCAAGCTCGGGCGGCAGTTCCGTTCGATCGGCGACAACACGCAGGCCGCGACGATGCTCGGGATGCCGGTACGGCGGATCCGGCTGCTCGCGTTCGCCTCCTCCGGCCTGATCGCAGGGCTGGCAGGCGTGCTGTTCGCCAACCGTGCGGGTATCGCGTTCACCAGCGCGCTGCAGTTCACCCTGTTCGGGTTCCTCTCCTTCGTGATCGGCGGCGCGGCCAACGTCTGGGGGCCGCTCGCCGGAGGACTCGGACTGGCCATCATGCAGGCGGCGGCCATCTACTACTTCGGCCCCGCCGCGCTGGCCTACATGACCTTCGGCGTCGCCGTGCTCTTCTTCGCGCTGCGTCCAGAGGGGATCTTCGTCAAGCGGGTGCGCGCATGAGCGGGCTCAGTCGCTGGCGGACGCCTATCGCGTTCCTGCTGCTGATTCTGGTCGCACTGTGGGTCGGCCAGGACGGATACCGCCAGGACCTGGCGATCCTCATGGTCACCTACGGCTTGATCAGCCTAGGGCTGTACAGCCACTACATCATGGGCAACTCGATGTCGGTCGCCTACAACGCCTATGTCGCGATCGGCGGCTACGCCCTGGGCATCCTGTGCGTGCGCACCGACGTTTCACTGTTCCTGGCACTGCCGATCGGAATCGTGATCTCGGCAGTGGTCGCAGTGCTCCTCGGGCTGACGACGCACAAGCTCTCCGGTTTCTACCTGGCCGCGGTCACACTGCTGTTCGGCGAAGCGTTCGCGGCCTGGCTGGTGGACAGCACCGGCTTCACCGGCGGCCCGGCCGGGGTGACGCTCGACCGCGGGTTGACGGTGTTCGGCCACGAGGCCACCCGCCAGCACCTGGTGATCGCCGCCCTGGTGACGCTCTTCCTCGCCGCCTGGGGACTGGACCGGCTGCGCACCTCGCCGTTCGGGATCGCCTTGCGGGCCAAGGGCGACGCGGTCCGCGCGGTCGAGTCCTCGGGTGTCTCGACGCGCGCGCTCACCCTGATCTCGCTCGGCATAGGCGCCGCTCTCGGCTCTGTCGCCGGGTGGTACTTCGCCGCGGTGAACCTGTCGATGCTGCCCGAGTCGGTGCCGCTTTCGTTCGCCTTCGTGGCGTTGTTCATCCCGTTCCTCGGCGGCTACCGGTCGCCGTGGGGAGCGGTGGTCGGGGCGCTGATCGTCACCGAGCTGACCTTCAACCTGACCTGGTTCCAGGACACCGGCACGCTCGCGTTCGCGGTCGCCGTGCTGCTGGTGCTGATCTTCGCACGGCGCGGCCTGCTCGGCCTGCTCGGCGACGTCCTGACGCGACTGCCCCGGCCGGGTGGCAAGAAGGGGAGGGACCATGCCGAGTCCGGTGCTTAGCTGTCAGGGTCTGCACAAGGCCTACGGAGGCGTGCGCGCCGTCCACGACGTCAGCTTCCACGTGAACCGCGGCGAGGTGGTCGGCCTGGTCGGGCCGAACGGCGCTGGAAAGAGCACGGTCGTCGACCTGATCAGCGGTGAGCAGCCCGCGGACACCGGCCAGGTCCTGGTCGCCGACCGGGTGCTGAGCGGGCCCGCGGCCCGGCGGGCCAAGAAGGCGAAGCTGGCGCGCACCTTCCAGTATCCACAGGTCGCGCACGAGCTCACCGCCCTGGAGAACGTGCTGATCGGCGCCTACGCGACGACGTTCACCGGACCGTTCTCGTTCGCCATGACGCTGGTCCGCGGACTGCTCGACCCGCGCGCGGAGCGGCTGCGCCGCCGCGCGACGGAGATCGCCGGCTCGCTCAGCCTCACCGATCTCGACCGTCCCGCCTCCGAGCTGACCCTCGGCCAGCTCCGCCTGCTGGAGGCGGCGCGCGCGCTCAGCCAGGAACCCGAGGTGGTGCTCCTCGACGAGCCGTTCGCCGGGCTGGACGACGACGGCATCCAGGGACTCTCCCGAGCGATCCGCACGATGGCCGACGCCGGCCGCGCGGTCCTGCTGGTGGACCACAACATCGACATCGTGGTCTCCCTCGTCGACCGGGTGGTCCTGATGGCGGACGGCGAGGTGCGCTTCGACGGCGACCCGGAAGAGTGCGTGGCAAGCGCGGAGATGAAGGAGGTGTACTTTGGCGACGCCTGAGAACGACCGGGCCGCCCTGGAGGTGCGCGACCTGAGAGTCGGCTACGGCAAGGCGGTGGCCCTCAACCTCACCGGTCAGGCACTCGTCGTCCCCGCCGGAGGTGTCACGCTTCTTCTCGGCGCCAACGGGGCGGGCAAGTCGTCGCTCGTGAACGCGGCGTACGGGGCGGTGCGCAGCACGGGCGTGGTGCTCCTCGACGGCGAGGACGTCTCGGCCACGACCGCGGTCGACCGGGCCCGCCGGGGGATGGCGCTGGTCCCCCAAGGGCGGCAGCTGTTCCCCCGGATGACGGTCCGGGAGAACCTCCAGGTGATGGCGGAGATGCTGGACCTTCCGGACGAGGCGGTGGAGCGGGGGATCGAGCGGTTCGAGCCGCTGCGCCGCGGCGTCCGCAAGTCCGCCGGCGTGCTCAGCGGCGGCGAGCAGCAGATGCTGGCCATTTCGCGGGCGCTGCTCAACGAGCCGCGGGTCCTCCTCCTCGACGAACTCTCCACCGGGCTCGCGCCGAGGATCGTCAGCGAACTGCTCGACCTCCTGACCGGCCTGGCCGATGAGGGGGTGGCATCGTTGCTGACCAGCCCGACCATCACCCGGCTGGTCCGCTACATCGACCGCGGGTACGTGCTCGTCCGCGGCGGCGTCCACGCAGGACCACTCGCTCCGGACGACCTCGAGGGCGCCTACGCCGAAGCGCTCGGCAGGATACAGCGGAACGTGCGCGACGGTTCCGCCGCCGGACACGGGGCCTGAGCGCCGATGCGCCCGGCGACGGAACGCTCGACCATCGGAGTCGTCGGGCTGGGGGCGATGGGCGGAAGGCTCGCCGACCGCCTCGCGGAGACCGGTCGGCCGGTGCTCGGCCACGACCCCTTCGGCGGCACCGCTCAGGTCCGCCGAGCGGACACCCTGACCGAACTGGCCGAGACGGCGTCCGTGCTCCTGCTCGTCCTCCCTACGCCGTCGGCGGTGCACGGCGTCACCGGGGAACTCACGCCGCTCCTGGGCCCGGACCACCTGCTGGTCAACCACTCCACCGTCGCGGTACAGGACGCGATCGCGATCGGCTCACTCACAGAGACCGGCTGCCAGGTGCTCGACGCCCCATTCTCGGGCGGCACCGAATCGGCGATCGCTGGAACGCTGACGGTCTTCGCGGGAGGAGACAACGGCGCCCTCCTCGCCGCCGAGCCGGTGCTCACGGCGTACGCGTCCCGCGTGGTGGCATGCGGCGCGCTCGGAGCGGGGACGACCGTGAAGCTCCTGCACCAGCACATGGTCGCGGCCCACGTCGTCGCGGCGGCCGAGGTGATCCGAGTGGCGGCGTCGGTGGGACTGACGGCAACCGTGATCGCCGAGTTGCTGGCGGGGACGGCAGCCGACTCGGCGATGCTCCAGATCCTCGCCGCGCGGCTGGCAGAGGAGCCGGGAACCGTGCGCGGCAGTACCCGGATCCTGCACAAGGACGCGACCCTGGCCGCCGAGTTCGCCGATAGCCTTGGCGCGCGAGTGGACCTGCTTCCCACCATCCGCCAGGTCCTGGAGCGCCACCTCAAGAATGTCAGCGCCGACATGGACATCGCCGCACTCGCACGCAGGTAGGCGGATCACCTCTGGCGGCCGACATCGGCCAGCGCCACATCATCAGAAATCGACGACCGCAGCCGTCCCAAACGCCAGGCTGTTAATAAGGCTCTGCTCCCCACCTGAAGAGGTCGCCGTACTCGATCCTGGTGTTCCGAACGTGCTGCTGGTCGGCGCAAGAATCTGGTGTCATGTGAGGCGTCAGTTACAACTCGCACCTTTGCCTGGAGCAGTCCATCCCGCCTCGGGCCGTGCTCGCCCGATTCATCGAAGGTGCCCCGTCTGTTGAGACGACGGCGCCGAGATGCCAGCCGAGGCGAAGGGGCGTTATTCGGTAATGGTCGGCTGCTGAACTCCCAATCTAGGCTATAACCAGGAACAGAACGGAAGGGAAGCGCAGTGCCGATCAATTTCGAGAAGCGGTCGGGCGTGATCCTGGACAAGAAGTCCGCCGGCGAAGGCGTCGGCGTCCAGCTTGCCAAGAAGGCGTCAGGCCTCGTCACGGCCGAGCTGCGTTGGCGCTCCGGTGTGGGGGCAAAGCGGTCCGATCTGGACCTGTTCGGCTGGGTCGTCGGCCCGGACACCAGGGGTCGCAGAGGTGGCCTGAAGGGAATGTTCAGCGGGATGTCCGATGGAATGGCGGAGGTGATCTATCACAAGAACCTCGGGTCGCTCCACGAGGCTCCTCATGTCGAGCACAGCGGAGACTCTCGCGTCCCCGGCGTGGAGACGATAAGAGTCGGATCGCTGGACGTGATCCGTTACGTGCTTTTCGGGGTCTACCAGGCGTTCGGCAACGGCGCGGGGTCGCTAAAGAGCTTCGACGCCCACGTGGTCGTCACCGACACAGAAGGTAACGAGACGCGGGTCAACCTGGCCGAGAGTCACCCTAATCGCTATTGGGTGACGGTCGCTCTGGTGGATTTCACACCCCCGCAAGGGTACGTCGTGAGACCAGTTGAGCAGTACAGCAGGCCCGGAACCGAGAAGTCGCCGGTCCTATACGCCGACGGTCGTGTAGCGATGAACGAAGGTCCAAGGTATCTGCTCAAGTAGCACACACAACGGGCGAGGTCAAACGCACGCCGGCGATTTCGCGTCTCACGCTGAACGACCTGCGCCCTTCGGGTTGTTACCGCTAGGCCACGAATTTTAAAATGCCTGGTCTCAGTAGCTGTAACGAGCCTGAGTTTGCATGCCTCTGGAGACGGGGCAGCTGTTGACTCCGCCCTCTGCAGAACCATTCTCGTAGGTGCCAACCCCCTACCAGGGCCGCAACTACCAGCTCTTGTGCGAACCATGCCCCGCGCGTGCGGGGCCGACGACGAGCGGGGCGGGTGGACGGTGCTGGACAGCGGACCATCCCCGCGTGTCCGGGCCGACGGCCGAGATCGTGGGCACGCGGTGCGATGTGACGTCTGCGGCGATCGGGCCCGGGAAACTGAACCGAGCGCCGGTCTGCTTGGTACACCTGCTGGGGGCGCTTGCTAACCCCTCGTGGGAGGTGCAACGCCTCCTGAACATAGCAGGTGAGTGGGAAAAGCGTGCTTCGGAGTCAGAATCAGACCCGAAGGTAGCAGCAAGACGCGAACGCTCGGGCGAGGCATGATCGACATCTTGAGGGAAACACTCGGGATCTAGGTATCAAGGAAGTCCCACTCGCTACCAAGGGCCCAGCGCAAGGCTGATAGCTTCCCATTGATCATGCCCCACTCGAAATCGTCGTAGGGTCCGAGGTTATCTTCACCCCAACGCTCCCGAACACGCTGAGCCGCTTCGTGCGAAGTCCGCCATAGCTCGGGAGTTGGTTTCGGTGTCTGGCCATTTTCGACCCGATAGACCCAGTTCAAATGCCGGTTGTACCAAACACGGTCGAAAAGCTCCTCCTCGGCCAGCAAGATTTCACTGTCGTTGCGAGCAACATCAAACAAAAATCGGCGCACTAAGTCTTCGTGACCGAGAAGCATCCGCTCCAGTGTGGGCCGTTCCCAATACTTAACTCTGAACGGGGGTCGATTATTTAGCTCGTAGTCCCGAAGAAAATCTTTGGCCCCATTAGCCAGAAAGCCGCTCACGATGAAACAAGCCACATGCGGCCGCTCTGCAGTTGACCACGCAAGAAGGTTTTGAAGCTTCTCGGCCGGTACACCCTTCTTATAATGCTTGCAGTCAATAAACCAATCTTCCAAATGCTTAGTGCCATCAATATCTTGGCGCTCATGTTGGGCTACGATGTCACGCCCTCTATCCGCTGGGCTCCCGCGAAGCGCCGTTCCTTTGCGCCAGTCGATATTAACGAAACCCAGTTCACCGAGGAGCTCAAAACAAAATTCCTCGAACTCGGTATTGTCGAGGACATCTAGGTTTTCCAGCGAGAGCTTTTTCTTGGCCATTAGAATATCTACCTACTCAAAGCCCATCTCGTTCCAGGCAGCGTCAGCGAGCCTATGCACCTGCTGGTGCGTCCAGTCGCAATCCCCTCGAAACAAGTACTTAAGCTCGTGAACTTCATGCCAGTCGTTCCAATCACCAGACGCGAGAGTGGAATTAAAGATGCGAGCCAAGACGGCCCGCATATCCGCCTTATAGGTTGAATGGCCGAAAGAATCATCAGGGACATTGTAAACCAAGCACTCGATGAGATACGAAGGTAGCGAATCCTCCAGAAGTCCATCATCAACCAGTCGGGTCTGTAGGCGCTTGAGCGCTCGTGTCATCCTCTTGTATCGGCCACCAGTACGGAAACCAGAATTCTTATCCTTGCCGTTCTCAAGTTGTATGCCAGGATAATTATTGATGGGCCATCCACTTGAAGGAAAGATGCGCGCACCCTGGTGGTACACGGGTTCACCATTCTTGATGCGGTCGTATCGACGATATTCCCAACAGGGAACCACGTCGGCAGGCAGCGTCGTCTTCTGCTCTCGCACGCGAAAGGCGATTCGTCCTGGCTTAACAGCACTCTTGCCAAACGCGACTTCGAGAGCGAGGCGAATGTCCCGCTTGAAGTCAGCGACAGAATACGAGTCAGTCGAGCTAACGACGCCCACACTTGAATCTGGCATACCCTCAAGCTCAAACGCTAAATCGGAATAAAAATAGCCCCGATACTCGACAGCAATATCTACGTCATAATCCAATCGCACATTTGTGTTATTGGCGTAAGACCCTTTAGCATAGACAACATAGTCGCGATCCTGCAATGGCTCATGGGACTTCAGGGCATCGCGAATCTGCTTCTCGGTGCGCTCTCGCTTACTGTCTTCGTGGTCGCTCGGTGGAGCGGCACTGTTACGCAGCCAGGATTCCCAGTCCATCAAATCCTCCTATGCAAGCTCCGTAGAAGCTTTATCGAAGCTTCCGTAATGCTTCTTACTTGCCCATGCAACTTGAAATGTTCCCCTTGAGCGTCGATCAGTCCAATACTCACCAGCTAGCTCATGCGGGAACAGGTCATCGACTTCAAGCTTTGCGCCACCGCTATGAATAGAACTTCGATCCCGTACTGCGAGACCCGGCACGTTACTGTAGTGATAGTACACCGTGAAGTCGCCAGAACGATTCGACTGCAACAGTGAGGAAATCGACCGCGACCGGCTTTCTGCACTCAACAGCGTTACAGTAATATCAAGAAAAGTCTGCTTTATTACAACGAAGATGTCAATTGGAGCATGGGGCGCTTCAGATCCTGATGCGTCTGGACGCATGGAAGTAAGCGTCCCTCTCCAAGTGCCGTTAAGGTTTGGCCTACGCACAAGGGGGGCTATGAGCTTCAGCTTCCAGAGCCAGTGGTCATAAATTGCAAACAATGCAACGATAGCTAGGGGCAAGAATCCAAGAATCTTGCTACCCGCACCGGGCAACCGAACACCTGCAATGAAAAGGGCCACAGACCAGACCCCAGTAGCAATGTAGACGGCAATAGTGATTCTCTTGGAACCGCCCATAGAATGATCTCCCTTATGTGTCATATTATAACTCTAGGCTTAGCAGTCGTGAAGTGTGAGTGCTAGTACGCCATCCTCGCCGTAGATATAGCCGGTGGCCTATGATTCTTCCATGAACCACGGCCAGGCTGCTATCACCTTCGCTGCGCGCGATGGCCTCCAGCTCCGGGGAACACTCGTCACCCCTGACGCGCCCCAGGGAGCGTCAACCGTCTTCGTGCATGGTGGAGGCGTCACCAGGGAGGAAGGCGGCTTCTTCGGCCGTCTGGCGCTTGGCCTGGCGGCTGCTGGCCTACCGTCCCTCCGCTTCGACTTCCGCGCCCACGGTGAGAGTGAGGGGCGGCAAGAAGACCTGACCATCGGTGGCGTCGCCAACGACATTCGGGCAGCAGTGGAATTTATCTGCGCTGAAACGGGTAGTGAGCAAGCCAATATCCTCGGTGCAAGCTTTGGTGGTGGCATCTCCGCCTTCTACGCCGCTCGTCACCCTGCAACAGTCCGTCGGCTCGTGCTCATCAATCCGCTACTTAACTATAAAAAGCGCTTCGTAGACGATAAGCCGTATTGGGATGCTGACCACATCAACGAGGAAGCCGGGCGGGAACTTCTTACGCATGGCTTCGTGGCGCACTCGCCAAGCTTCAAACTGGGGCGGGCACTCCTCAACGAATTGTTCTATCTCAAGCCGCACGAAGAACTTGGCAACATCACCGCGCCAACGCTCATCGTGCATGGTACTGGCGACACCTTTATTCCAGTGCAATCTTCACGGGATGCCGTTAACCGTTTCGGTGGTAACGCTCGACTGATTGAAATAGAAGGCGCGCAACATGGCATCGCCGTTCACGACGATCCGCAGTACGCCGACCCGCAAACGCAACAGTGGCAGGCTGAGGCCATCCGCACTATTGCCGACTGGCTACGACAAAATAGCGTGGCGTAGCTCGCGCACGCTTTCCAGCTTGCCCCAAGGTTGCAACTCTCCAACGAGGCGCAAGACTTCCTGATGCGTCCGCGCGGAATTTGTCTCGCGTGCCAGCGTCAACGCTTCGAGGCCAGCGGTGGCAGCATCATCAGGTGAGTGATCAGCCAGCAATGTGCCGCTCTTGAGCGACAAGAAGTAACCGTAGTCGCGTCGTGAAAAAGCTTGTGGCGAAAGCCAGTACTCATACAGATCAAGGGCGCGTGCCGGCTGTCCCACTTCGGTGTAACAGATGGCCACCTGCAAACCGAATAGGGCAGCATCGTAGTGGGCAGCGATGCCGGATGCTTCCTTGTCCTCGGCAAGCAGCTCCCGAGCACGATCAATCTTAGGCTCAACCAAAGAAATATCCTGGCTCAGCATGGCATGGCCACGTGCTTCTTGCTGGGCTGCTTCGGCTTGGACTCGAAGCGGCAACTGCCAGGGGCCTTCTTGGGCGGCTTCGGCAAGGGTGAGCATTCTTAGGGCATCGCGTTCGCCCCAAGCGGCTTGGCTCTTTTTCAGCAGCACGTAGCCTTGCATCGGGAAGTCTGCTGACGCTTGCGCCCACTCAACCGCCCGATCACGCCAGTAGCCCGCAAGTTCTGGCATGGCAATATCACGGTAGAGCCAGCCGATAAATTCCGCCACCTTTGCGCCTACACGCAGCAGTGAGCGGCGAATCTCCGGCTTGGCCTCTTTGGCAATCTCCTCGATAGCCGCCACCAGGCCAAGGGCCATCGGGATACTTTGCTTGGGGCCGCGCGTGCGGTCATTGGCGGCACAGTCGGCAAGGCGCTGCTCGAAGTGGCTTACTAGCTCATGGTCTGCGTAACGGCGAGCATCGTTGAGTGCGGCTGCAATGTGTTGTAGTTCTTCAAGCCCAATCGCAGGCAGCGTCACCGCTGCAAGGCCACGCTTTAGGAAAGTGCGGCGCAGAATCTCGCTCATGCGCTGCCACTCGTCATCTGGCGACTGAAATTCGACAGGCGGCTCGGGGATTGGCGGCTCATACTCTGGCGTTTCCTCGTCCGGCAAGGTAAACCAGAGTAGTTCAGCCGGAATCCTCAGTGTATGCGCCCAACGAATACATTTGTCCAAATCCTGGACAGGTGGGCCGCCCTCGATCCGGCTGAGCTGTGACTGGGTGAGAAACAGCCAACCGGCGGCAATGGCTTGGGGGATGGGCTTCCCGTGGTAGGGATGGGTGCGGAAGGCTTTGATCACCTTGCCCATGTGGCGAGTGGCCAGGGCGGTTTGCATTTCGGCTGTACCCCAAAACCAGGCAGGCACATCCGGCGCACCGAACAAGACATTTCGACTCTTACGCTGGCAAGCGGCGCAAAGCTGGGCGTCGTTGTCACGTGCCAGCCGTGAACCGCACTGCGGACAGTGGCGCTCTGGGGGAAGCGGCTCCATGCCCTGACCTCGCTTCGCTGCAAGCGGCTCGCTTACAGGCAGTCTAGCGACGTTACTAGGTCAGGTGACACAAACTTATGCATCGGCTTCATGCGGGCTACGCATGACGTGCATGGGGAGCTGCGGCCTCTGAGCTGAAGCTTAAGGCCATGAAGCGCACGGCTGGCGGACACGGATCACGGGAGGGGGTTCGCCAGCCGTGTAATGACGCAGAGCCAACGCCGTCCCCGAACCAGCGACCCCGTAGCCGGTGCTGGGAGAGCATTGCTCCGGCGTTGGCCCTGCTGCCAAATCCCCGCAAATTAGTAGGTGCCCCATGACCGACTGGCCGTACCACACCGATCTACCCCTAGCGGCAATGGCAGATGCCCCCTACTGGGCAAGGCGGCACATTGAGGATATTCTCCCGAAGTGGGGCGCTGGCTCGCTCGTCATGAACGCCCAATTGGTGGCTACCGAGCTAGTGACCAACGGCGTAAAACATTCGGGTGGCTCGATGGAGCTTCCAAACGTCGTTACTACTGGCGGACGGGCAGTGCCCGCGAAGTCAGTCTTCCCCAAGAAGGGCGAAGGCGTCAGCGTGCGACTGAGCCTTTCCTATGGTGAGGGCCGGCTGCTGATTGAAGTGTGGGACAAGAGCGAAACCCCGCCTGCCGAACAGTTGCCCGACTTTGTGTCAGAGAGCGGGCGAGGCTTGTTTGTGGTGAGCGCCTTTTGTGAGAAGTGGGGATGGTACCTGGCGGAAGGCGGGGGGAAGGTAGTGTGGGCGGAGGTGGCTGCGTGATCGTAAGGGCAATGAGAGCCCGGCAACGACGCGGTGACAACGCCACGTGGCCTTGCTAAGGCCGCAAAACTACGACGCAAGCGCACTTCTGTTCACGGACTCATTCACCCTTATGATCGTATGTCGGAGTAGGCCAAGGACGGATTGCCTTCGACGGCCCACCCTTAATTGGTGGTGTCGAGACCGAGAAAACTTGGTCAGCTACGAGAGTGCGCTTCCCAGCCTCTTCTCGGTATAGCTTGCCAACGTAGCAATACGGCCCATCTGGCGGAGTAATGCCAATGCAATCTGGGACGACAAGCACCATGCTTGTGCGCGCGTCAAGAGGACGCACCATCGTTGCAGGCTGGTTTCCTTCCTTTACCCATTTATCCCAATCTAGCCGCCAGACGGTGGGAGGACTTACAAGCACCTGCTTTGTTTCCTCACTTTCCTTGGTTTCATCGCATGTCCAGGATGCGATCGTGGCGTGAAGCTTTCCATCAAAACCCCACCACATATCTAGAATATCAAGCCCGCTCTTGCCATCTTTGTATCCTGGAGGCTCGATGGCTGATGAGTCTGAGCCAATCGATTCTTGCCGTGAAGGCGTATGCACGTCAACTGCGAATGCTTGTGTGCACTCCCCAGGCCTAATTGGAGCCGCTAGCGCGAACACCTCCGACCCATAAATGGTATGCTCAGCGCCAGTTGCGAGCATATAACTATTCGATGTTGAGTAGAGGGTGTTGTTCAGAACTTCCAAGCCATCTGAAGAGAAGAAAGCCATACGTGGAGAATCCCCTAGAAGATTCACCATCATATGGTTTCGAGTGTTGGCAAGCCAGGTACTCCCTGGCAGTCCGTTGTACTGCTCTGTATTCAGTGGCTGCGATACGCCGGGAGAACCTGAGTCAAGATCGAATAGCCAAACCTTTTGCTCGTCGTAGCCTTCGTTAGTGGTATGCACAGCAGTAGCAAGCACCGTATCATCTTCAAGCGTAGCGAACCACTTACAGTCGGGACAGGGGAGCCGCTTTTCGGTGCCAGTCTGCGTATTGATGAATCTCAGCTCTTGCTTCGACTCATCGTAGAGGCCGGCACTGCCAGGTAGAAGTCCCGCGTCGGAGAGAAACACAACGTACTTGCCGTCATGAGTCCAAGAAATCTGGTTAACAGCATAATTCGCCGGATCAAACGCACGGCTTGTTCGCCCCACCACCTGGCGGCCCCGCATCACGACCAGTTCTTGGCTGGTAGCGTAGGCATAAACCGGAGCTTTAGACGGCGGGGTTGATTTTGGTGGGGCGGTGTCACCCGAAGAAGGGTCTCCAGAGGAGAACCGAAGGACTCCCAGGGTGGCACCAAAGACACAGAGGCAAAACGCCACGATGATTGCCGCGAGCTGCTTCCCCGTCATGCCACATCCCTTGAGGCTAGGGCTTTCTATAAGTAGCCGGATTGACCCGCTCCCAGTTGCGCACGCCACCTCTATCGAAGACGGCGTAAGCGGCTTGGTAGGCCGCGTAGGGTACGCCTGGCTTAGGTGACGGCGCTGTGGCCGTTACCTCGAACGGCTTGCCGTGATAGCTAATATCTTGATACTGCGGCCCGTCGGGCGTGGACATGACGGCGCGCAGCCGGAACTTGCAGGCATATTGCTTGGTATACGCCCCGACGCTCAGCGTCTCTTCTTCGCCTGGCTTCAAGGTGATGACCTTCGAGGCGAAGTAGTTCCTGTCGAGCGGCTTAAGTCCTTCCATTGCGGTACTGGCCATCTCTTGGGGAATGGGATCGCGGTCATCCAAGTCAAAAGCCAAGCCAATAGTGTC
Source organism: Actinomadura sp. 3N508 (assembly GCF_044326375.1). Taxonomy (NCBI): domain Bacteria; kingdom Bacillati; phylum Actinomycetota; class Actinomycetes; order Streptosporangiales; family Thermomonosporaceae; genus Actinomadura; species Actinomadura sp. 3N508. The sequence goes on along the minus strand of NZ_JBIRAX010000002.1, from coordinate 548,565 downwards.
ACCTTCGCCCTGTTTGAAGCCCTGGAAATAGGTGCCTGTCAATGGACGGTTGCACTCCTTGATGACCCTCACGTCCGTGATGCGCACTACCCCCTTGGCGTTGCCTCGCACGGTGATATTGGTGAAGCCAAAATCGACAGCGGCTCCCTTGTGGTCGGTGTACCACTTGGCGAACCCTTCCGTGCTTGGGACGGTCAGATCATTGAAGGTAGTTAGTTGTTCCTGCGACATGGTGAGTTTGCCGGGAAGTACAAAACTGCCGTCACCTGATTCGCTGCGCATCTCCGTAATGCTGCTGATGTGGAGCGGCAAGGCAGAACTAGGGGCTGGTTTTGGGCTGGAGCCGGTAGCGGGCTCGTTTGAGTTCTGCCATTGGCTGTTGATGATAAATGCCGCCAGTACCGCTACGGTTGCACCGATCGCCAAGGAAGGAAGCGCTATGTAGATGGTGCGTTTGGAGACTGTCTTAGGGGGTGAAGGAGGCGTGCTGGTCGCGCTGGATTCCTTAGTCTCATCGTTGTTCATTCTGAGCTTAGGAATAACATCCTCGGGCATGGGCGGTGAGGGTTTGCGGCGAAGTTCTAGCCAGAAGGTATCTATGGCTTCGTTCAAGTAGCGCTGGATAGTGCTTTTCGATGGTCCGGTTTTCGCGCCACGTCCGCCTAGCTCGGGCCGCTTGCCCAGATCTTCCTGCCGGGCTGACAGGTTGCCTTTAACAGTACGGCCCTCTTTATCCGCCAGATTGAAGCAGACTTTGACGACGGCCGTCCTAGAGTTTGAGGGCATACCCTCAAATAGTTGCTCGACTTGCCAAATCACCTTGGCTTGCACCGTGGCCGGCGAATCGTGCTCAAGGTCAATGTGCCATAGCTCGCAAAGTTCCTGGCTGAGTATGCCCGACTTATAAAGGTCTAGCCGTTGCACCCCAAGCCCGTTGGTGAGTGTTTGGAGAGATTTCCATAGTGGTGAGGTTCTGTCTGCCTTCTCAGGCAAGGCTTCGTCTTTCATGCGACCCCCCATAACCCCTGCCACCTGGAACCGATCGAGTATACCTCTGGTGAGCCCATATCTCCATTGGCGTAACTGGATAGTTATGTTACAAGTAGAAGTGATATGCCAGAAGAAGTTCATAAACCTAGTGACCCAAAGGAAGGTGACAGCAGTTCAGCCGAACCAGAGGAATACGATTTTGGTTTGCCCGATGGAGAATTCGACTTTGGCTTGAAGGAAGGTGAAGAGTACGACTTCGGGAGGTACATTCCTGAAGGGGCACCCCTTGATTTTGGCGGGAAGGATCGCGCGGGGTCTACATCGGCCGAGGATAACGAGCCGACACCCCCAGCTCCGCGACCCCCTGAAGCCAAGTAGCCCAATGACCACACTTTGACCAGTCATCCCGCCACCTGCGGAAACTCGTTGACTACTGGTCATACTCTTCTCAGTCCCTGGTCAATCGGTGACAGAGCCCTTTCTATTGGGCAGTCTCGAAGTTGCAAGGCGTTGGGAGTGCGCACCCCCTTCGCGCCACTGGCCCGCAGGGGCAAGAGCGCAAGGGAAACCCCATCAATGCTCGGCACATTCTTACCGTGCCTCGCGACAGCCATCACCACCTTGTTTCTGGGGTGGGTACTGACCGGCGTTGCGGCTACGGCTTACAGCAATCAGGTCGTCAAGCGCGTTCGCAAAAGGCTTCATCGCCGTGAAAGCGAGCTGGCCAACTGCCGTCGTCGTATTCAGCATTGCGAATACTGGCAATGCCCGCTTCGAGTGAACGGCGGTGATGAGTAATGCCCCGTTCCTCTCTATGGGACATTCTGCTCCGGGTGGTGGCCGTGGTTGCTGGTCTCGCCCTAGTGGGCATCGTTCTTCGACTCATCGGCGGGATTCTCTCGCCGGTGCTGCCTCCTGAATTTATGCAGGGGTTTCGTTCCGGCTGGCATCTGTTGTACAGCACAGCCGGCCCCGCGATTCCAGCCGCTATGGCCATCGCGATTCTGCTCGCAATCCTCTTCGTCGTGATCGGAAGGAGGTGAAATCCTTATGTTCACCAATCCATGGGATGAACTGAACCGGCAGGCCAATCAAGGTTGCCTTTTCATCATCGGGCTGCTGGGGCTGTGCCTGTTCGGTGTGTGGCTGTTCCTCAAGATCTGGCCTTTCCTTCTCGTGGCGCTGGTGCTGTACGTCGGGTACCGCGTGACGCGATTCGTACTCAAGCAGCGGAAGCAGGAGGCTCGATGACGTTGCCGCGAAGGACGCGTATTCAGATGGTCGGCAACAGCGACGAACTCATCCGCCGCCAGACCGAGGAGAAGCTCAGGAAGATTCGCCGCCTCGTAGCGGCCGCCCAACGAGGCGGCAAGTCCCGTAGCCAGATGGTGGACGAGCGGAGCGAAGGAACCGCCTCCGAGTAGTGGGTACGACTGCCCACCGATTCAATCCGGTGGGCAGTCATATCAAATCTTTTTGTCTGGTGTTTGATCAGAGGCCAGCACCAACAAATCGGTGTTGTTAGATTGTAAATTCTACTTCTATTTCTCAGAACCTGCTTGCATAGTTGGAGGGAGGTGGTTGGGAACATCAACTAAATCGCTGGGTCGAGCAGGCATCATTTATCAGCTACCGGACTCTCGCGAAGTGGGTATTCCAGATATTTGTGCACCACCGAGGCATCACTCGGTAGGTGTGGTTTATTGTGCTCCAAAACAGCGGGAAGTAATTCAGCACAAGCGTAAAAGGAGGGCTTGCGTATGAATCGTAATGAAAACCACTCACCAATCAAGGTGACCGCCAAGGAGCGTCGGCACTTGGCATACAAACTTCTGGCCCGTGCGGCTATCGCTCTTGCACGGGTCGAGCTGGCAAGCAAGAAGCCAGCAAATCAGACTGAGCCGAAGGATAAGAAGCGTGGGGAGGACGATCAATGAGCGAGTTCATATGGTATGACCTGCACCCACCCCGCAATCCCACCCTTTCCGCAATCACCGGCCTTATGCGCGCGCTTGCGCAGCGGTCGCCCCGGGGAATGTTGCGGATCACGCCACCGGTCATAGTCGAATCCTGGTCACACCAGGGAGAAATACGGTGGCTACTTGGGGTGGCCTCATCCCTTGGAAGCGGCTTTGTACAGCAGCTTCGGGGCCAGCTGCCTGAACTTGCGATTGTCCCGCGGGAAACACCAAGGCGGCCGGCGATGGACCTCGCGGTAGATGTTCGGCTCAGTAATATGTCGTTTCCACTGCGCCTCGATGTCGCGCAATCGGTCAGTTCGGGTGTTCTCGCGGCGCTGGGCGGCATTGCCGCCAGAGAGACGGCCGTTGTGCAATGGGTCATTGGTCCGTCCCACACCCGAGGTGGTGAACCGAAGGAGTTCAGCGTCCGTGAGGCGCTCGGCATCACCAAGCCAACCCCGCCAGATGCCGCTTTGCGGCAGGCATGGCGGGCCAAAGTGGCCGAACCGCTCTTTGGTGTGCGCTGCCGGATTGCCGCCAACGCCCCCAGCACTTCGCGGGGACACGTCATCATCCGCTCTCTTGTACACGCCTTGAGCGTCGCTGGTAGCGCCAGTTGCCAGCTGGGGGCCAGTGCAGCCACCGCTTGGCGGGCGCGGAGCGTTGCAACGGCGTACCGGCTGGGAAGCCTCTGGAGTTCAGTGGTGAACGCCGCAGAGCTGGCGGAACTGCTGGCTTGGCCCCTGGAGGGCGTTGACGTACCGGGGCAACCGCTCCTACTGGCACCAGCACCCCGGCAGTTGCTCATCCGGCCGAACGACCCACGCTTGCCGAGCAATGAACGGGTACTTGGGGTGGGCCTGCATCCGGCCGACGGGGGCCAGCTCGTCTCGGTACCCCTGGCGGCCAGTCGGCACAACGTTGTCGTCAGCGGGCCGACTGGCTCCGGCAAAAGTTCGCTCCTTGCAGGACTCATTCTGAGTCACGCGGCAGCCGGTCACGGCATCGTGGCGATTGAACCGCGTGGCGATTTGGTGGCAGATGTCTTGAGGCGGCTGCCTCCCGCTCGGCATGGCGATGTGGTTGTTATTGACCCCGCCGACGCGAATCAAGTCGGATTTAATCCACTCGCGGGGCCTCCGGAGGAAGCCGAGCGACGGGCCGACGAGCTTGCGGGCTTGTTCCGGGAGATATTTGGGACAGCGATTGGCCCGCGTAGTGGCGATGTGCTGCTGCATTCATTGCTTACCGTAGCGAGGATGTCAGACGGCACCTTGGCGGATGTGCCGGTGCTGCTCAGCAATGCGGCATTTCGTCGGCAGGCGCTCAGCAAGGTTAGCGACCCGCTTACCCTTGCCCCTTGGTGGGCCTGGTTTGAATCAGTATCTGAAGCGGAGCGGCAACAGATTGCCGCGCCGCTTTTGAATAAGCTCCGTGCATTCCTGTCGCGCCAGCCGATTCGGCGGATGCTGGGGCAACCGCAGCCCAAGTTTTCGTTCGATGAAGTATTCACTCGCCAGCCGCGCATCGTGCTTATCAACCTGAATCGCGGGGTAAACGGGCCTGAGGCAAGCCGCTTGCTTGGTAGTTTGCTGCTTACCGCAGCATGGCATGCCCTGCAGCGGCGCGCAAAGATCGCGCCAGCGGATAGATTTCCGGTGGCCTGGATCATTGATGAATTTCAGGATTACGTCGGCGCTCTCGACTTCGGCAAAGTGCTGGCCCAGATTCGCGGGCTTGGCGGCTTCGTGGTGGCGGCACATCAACATCAGGCACAGCTCAGCACCAAATTGCAAGCGGCGATGACCGCCAATGCCCGATCCCGAGTGTCTTTCCGTCCTTCGCCAGCGGATGCCAAACTCCTAGCGACCATCTACGGTGAGCCTGCCACTCCAGAGGAATTGGCACGGCTAGGGGCATTTGAAGTCTGTGCGCAGCTCTATATCGGCAACAGCATGTCGAAGCCCTTTGCGGTCAAAACGCTGCCACTGCCGCCGGCCAGCGTCGATATGCATGTGCTGCGGCAAGCCAGCCAGCAGCAGTATGCGTCGTCGGGTATCGCCGTGGATGCCGCCCTGCGCCAGCGTTGGTATGGCACAAATACACCGTCTGGTGGTGCGATCGGTACGCGTAGGAGGAACCAGAAATGACGTGTAGACACCCCAAGAAGAACCCTACCGTTCGGCCTACCGGCCGCGTTGAGTGCGCCTGCCCTTTGGCCAGTGAAGATGACACGCAAACACCAGTGACTCTCTGCCAGTCACAAGGGGTTCTCTCATGAGTGGGCGGGGTGCGGGCGGCAGAGCGGTTCGGCTGAGGGCTCGGCTCTCTGATCGCGACATGGCTGTACTTGGATCACTCTTTCGCCTGCGGCTACTTCGCGCAGATCAAGTGCAACGGTTGCATGTGGCAGACGGATCAGCGGCAACCCAAGCACGCCGCACTCGTAATCTGCTGCAACGGCTGTACGAGCTAAAAGTGATAGTGCGGTTTGCGCGCCGTATTGGCGGGGTGCGGGCAGGATCGAGCGGATTTATCTACGGTTTGTCTGGCCTCGGCCTGGCAGTCCTCGAATCGAGCGGCCCTTTTGGTGGGCGTCGCCGCACTATCTGGGAAACCAAACCGGCGTTTCAGGATCACGTGCTCGCCGTCGCCGATCTCTATGTGAAATTGGTTGAGGCGAGCAGGGAGGGAAAGGCGGAACTACTCGCCTTCGATAGCGAACCTGCTTGTTGGCGACAGTTCACTGGCATTGGAGGTGCGGTGCTTGCTTTGAAATCCGATGCCTACGTGCGGCTTGGTGTTGGCGACTTCGAGCGGCACACCTTTATCGAGATGGATATGGGAAGCGAGCGCGCCCCAGCAATCCGGCGCAAGCTGCAAACGTTTGGCGATTACTGGCGCACAGGCATTGAACAGCAAGCCACTGGCATCTTTCCACTAGTGCTGTGGCTTGTCCCAAATGAAAGCAGACGAGCAAAGATTGGCGAGGTGATTCGTCACGTGGCCCAAGAAACCCATCAGCTCTTTGCCGTAACGCTTCAAAGGGACGGTGCCGTCTGGCTGACGGCCCCTTCCGGAGAGGGGGAATGAAGTTACCCCAGCGCGGACTACCGCGCAATGAGGTATTGGTTGGCGATGCCCGCGCGCAGCTTGCCAGCCTCCCCGCTAGCAGCGTCGATTGTGTGATTACCTCGCCGCCATACTTTGCCCTCCGAGACTACGGCCAGCCTGAGCAGCTTGGGCTTGAAACAAATATCGAGGCGTGGGTACAAAATCTACTCAATGTGACAGCAGGAATCTGGCGCGTACTCAAGCCTAGCGGCAGCTTCTGGCTCAACCTTGGCGACAGTTACGCGCACCATCATCGGGAAGGTGCTTCAAAAAAGAGCCTGTTGATGGGACCGGAACGACTGGCGCTGGCCATGCTGCACAAGGGTTGGCTACTTCGCAACCGGGTGGTGTGGGCCAAGACCAATCCAATGCCGAGCAACGTCACCGACCGGTTGAGCGCAACCCATGAGAGCGTCTTTTTCTTTACGAAGTCGTCGCGCTACTTCTTTGACCTCAACGCTATTCGTGTGCCGCATAAGGACGATCGGGCGCATACGAGCCGTTACGCGAAGAGTAACCGGTCATATCCACCAAAAGGCGTATTGCCTCGGAGGACTGATCGCGGACAGAACATCAACAACGGGCTATCCAAGTTGGGTGCCGCTGATCTGCCAGGCCATCCACTCGGCAAGAATCCGGGTGACGTATGGCCCATTGGGACGGCGAGCTATCACGGCAACCACTTCGCGACGTTTCCAACGAAGCTCGTCGAACGGCCATTGCTGGCAACGTGTCCGGCGCGAATCTGCGAGTCGTGTGGGCAACCGTGGCAGCGAAGCAAACAGCGGCTTCATGGGCGGATTCTGGCAACTGGGGCGTGGCGGCCCTCGTGCGCCTGCGACGCTGGCTGGCGGTCAGGAATAGTACTCGATCCGTTCTTTGGAGCGGGGACAGTCGCGATTGTTGCCGAAACGTATGAGCGCGATTGGCTCGGGGTGGAGTTGAATCAAACTTATGCGCAGCTAGCCCTTGGGCGATTGGCGGCGTGGCGAGCTACCAGAGAATCAACCGCGTAGGGCGCAACGGGCCAGAACCATCTCCTTGGCAGCGCTGAGCAACAGCGAGAGAATAGACCTGATTAAGCACCACGGAGGAGGCTGGAAACATGAGTGACGATCTTCCGCTCTACGATGAGCACGAACAAGGCGTTACGGACGATCACCGCGAATGGGCACCTGGTTATGACGAACGGCAAGTGCGTCGCGCACGCGACAAGGACGCTCGCCAAACGCTCATTTCCAAGCTCAATGACGGAGATGCTATCGCCGAGGTCGTCGGTCGCGTTCACATGGCGGATGCAACATTGAAAGCCGCTAGCGAATCCGGCCATATCCTTCGCGTGGTGATCTATCTGCGGGTCAGTACCGAAGAACAAGCAAGCGTCGGTGGCGAAGCCGAGGGTTACTCGATTCCAGCGCAGCGTGACGCATGCCTCGGAAAAGCCCAGGCTATGCATGCGATTGTGGTTGAACACTACATCGATGCGGGAGAATCGGCAAAGTCGGCTAACCGCCCAGATTTGCAGCGGATGCTGCGTGAATTGAAGGGGCGACATATCGACTATGTGATCGTCCACAAGATTGACCGATTGGCTCGTAACCGGGCCGATGACGTCGAGATTAATGCGGCGATCGCCAAAGCTGGGGCCAAGCTTATTTCAGTGTCGGAGCCCGTTGACGACACGCCCGCCGGTCGGTTGCTCTACAACATGATGGCCGATGTTGCCCAGTACCACTCCGATAACCTCGGGGTTGAAGTATTGAAGGGCATGAACAAGAAAGCCGAAACAGGCGGCACGCCGTACCGCTGCCCGTTGGGATATCTCAATGTGCAGGAGGTGAAGAACGGGGAGATTATTCGAGATGTCATTGTTGACCCGCAGCGCGGGCCGCTGGTTCGCTGGATGCTTATGGAATATGCCACCGGCCAGTGGACGGTGATTCAACTCGCCGACGCCTTGAACGCGCAAGGACTCAAGACTCGCGGCGGCAAGAAGACAGCCGGAAAGCCCATCGCCCCACAGACCATCCACCGGTTGCTCACTAACCCCTATTTCTTCGGGGTAGTGCCGTATCGGGGCGTGTTTCATGAAGGGAAGCACGAGGCGCTTATCTCGCCGGAGATTTGGCTACGTATCCAAGAGGTGCTGCGTTCCCACAACTATGTTGGTGAAAAGACCCGCCAGCATCCGCACTACCTTAAGTCGTCGATCTTTTGTGGCGAGTGTGGTAGCCGACTGGTTTACAGCCGCAACAAGGGGCGCAACGACTACTACGAATACTTCATTTGCATCAACCGTCGCACCAAGCGGAATCCGTGCAGTCGCACCAGTGTGCGACTTGAAAAGATCGAAGCGGGCATCGCTCATTTCTACAGTGGCTTTCGTATCGCCCCACACCATGTGAAAGCCATTCAGGAAGCGGTTCGCCAAGAGTTGGCCTCTGAGCGGCAGGCCAGCGAGTCAGCAGCCCTCCGGGCGCGAAAGCTGCTGGAGGGACTTGGCCGCGAACGCGAGAAGTTGCTCCAAGCGCATTATGCCGATGCCGTACCGCTCGACCTGATGAAGCGCGAAATGGTGCGTATCACCCGAGAGACCGCCGAAGCCGAGCAAGCCATCCAGGGGGCAACCCAAGCGTTGGGTGAGCTGGATGACACGTTGGCCAGAGCGCTGGCCGTGGCCGCCCACTGCGAACAGCGGTACGTGACCGCACCGCCGAAGGTCAGACGACAGATCAACCAGGGGTTGTTCCGCAAGCTGTACATCGGGCGGGATGGTGAGGTGGAGCGCCGCGACCTGACGGAGCCGTTCGCCCAGTTGCTCGACCCGCCAACAGCGATGGCAGACGCCCAAATGCTCCCTGACGAGGCGGCAGCTCCAGGGGTGACGGTGGACTCATCCGACCGTGGCCAACCGTCCAGCGTGTTCAGGGCGCTGTACGGGGGTGGGGGCAACAACGAAGAAGATCGCCCAGGGGCGATCTTCAACGGTTTGCACAAGATTCATTTGGTACCCCCTACCGGATTCGAACCGGCGCTACCGCCTTGAAAGGGCGGCGTCCTAGGCCGCTAGACGAAGGGGGCCCGGGTGTGGCGGTGATGGTCGCCACTAGACCTGGTCAAGTGTAGAGGACGTAGCAGGGCGGCGCGCAAACGGTTAGTCGGGGCGGGTGGTGCGGGGGAGCGGGGTCGGGCTGCGGGACGGCCAGTCGGAGGGGAACTCGGACGGGAACGGGGAGGTGGGGGACGGGGGCGGGGACGTCGCTGGAGGGGTGGGTTTGATGGCCCTGTCGGGGTCGGGCTCCAGGTGGCGTTCGATCTGGGCGGAGGTCAGGCCCAGGCCGCCCAGGCGGAGGTCGTCCCAGCCCTGGAGGCGGTGGGTGGCGCGGCTGAAGTAGAGGACGGAGAGTTCGATCGGGGTGGGCTTCTCGTGTTCCAGGCCGCGGAGGCCGGCGCCGCCGGTGGAGCCCTGGACGAAGAGGCGGGTGCCGGTGGGGAGGAGTTTGGTGGAGCGGGCGTGGGCGTGGCCGGAGAGGATGAGGGGGGTCAGGCCGGAGAAGGCTTCGCCTTCGTTGGGGTCGTGGACGACGGCCAGGTCCGGCGTTGTGCCCGAGGCGCGGAGTTTCCCGGCGAGGAGTGTTCCCTCGGCGCGCATCTGGTCGGCGCCGACGAAGTCGTCGCGGGTGCTCTTGTCGGGGGTGAAGCGTGGGTCGCCGACGCCGTAGACGCGCAGGCCCTTGACCTCGCGGGTGGCGCCGTCCAGGACGACGGCGTTCTTCTCGCGGGCGACGGCCCGCTGGGTGTCCATGGAGTCGTGGTTGCCGCGGACGTAGACGTAGGGGACCTTCAGGTCGGAGATCTCGCCGGCGAACCTGTTCTCGGCCCTGCTGCCGTGGTCCATGAGGTCGCCGCTGTCGACGATGAGGTCCACCTTGAACTGGGTGGTGACGGACTTTACAACGTTCCACGCGGCTGGGTTGAGGTGGATGTCGGAGACGTGCAGGACGCGGATCGTGGACGGGTCCGGCTCGTAGGTGGGGAGGGTGGAGGTGGCCGCGTACAGCTCGGAGACGTTGCCGACGAGGCGGGCGAGCTGGGCGCGGTAGGCGGAGAAGCGTTCGACGAGGCTGCGGGTGTCGCCGACGATCTGGGGCGCGTTGGCGAGCAGGCCGGTGTAGCGGGGCTCGGCGATCGAGTGGGGGTTGAACGTCGCCCAGGTGAGGAGGGTGACGGCGACGAGGCCGAGGGCGGCGGACGCGAGGCCGAGGAGGGCGCGGCGCAGGGAGCGGAACAGGAGGAGGCCCGCGGCGAAACCGGCGAGGAGGGCGAGGAGGACGGCGCGGACGAGGAGCTGTTTCACGCCGTCGGCGAGCTGCTCGGCGATCTGGTCGGTGAGCCGGTCGACCTCGGCGTCGTTCTGGATCAGGCGCTGTGCTTGTTCGGGACGGACGTCGGTGATGCTCGCCTCAAGGGCGACGGGCCCCCAGTGGGTGTCGAGCTGGAGGGAGCCGAGGGGCGGCAGTTCCAAGGTCGTCCCGCCGTGGAGGGACGGCTGGAGGGACAGCTCGACGTCGGTGGGGCCGACCGGGGTGACGTAGCGGCCGCCGAGGAGGAGGCCGGCGTAGGCGGCGGTGAGTCCGATGGCGAAGACGAGGAGGAGGCGTGTCCAGCGGCTGGTGACGACCGGGCGGGCGCGGCGGACGGCGGGGGCGCAGAAGGTCCGGATGCGGTTGACGGCGGGGGTCGCTCGGCGGCGGACGGTGCCGAAGGGGCGGGCGATGGTGCGGGCGGCGTGGGCCATGGCGTGGGACGCGCGGCGGGCGGCTTGGGTGGCGCGGTTCCCGCTGGGTGCGGAGGGGTCGGGCGTCGCGGCGCGGGCCTTGGGCACGGGTTCCCCTTCTGTCGAGCAGAATTGTCGGCGTGATGGAGTTGTCGCGCGATGAGTTCGAGGACCTGGTGGCTGAGGCCCTCGACACCATCCCACCCGAGCTGACCGCGCACATGCGCAACGTCGTCATCGTCGTCGAGGACGATGCGCCCGAGCGCGGGCTTCTCGGCCTGTATCAAGGCGTACCCCTCACGGAACGGGGTGACTGGTACGGCGCCGTCCTGCCCGATCACATTTCGATCTACCGTAGTGAGATTCTCCAGATCTGCGACACCCCGGACGACGTGGTGGAAGAGGTCAGGATCACCGTGGTGCACGAGATCGCGCACCATTTCGGGATCGACGACCGGAGGCTGCACGAGCTCGGATACTGAGCCCTTTCCGGGTTCGGTGGCTCAAAATAGCCCGCCGGGCCGAGGAATTGTGCACTGTAGGTCACATGAAGGCCACGCAGCGTGAGTTAATGGGAGGGCCGTCCAACACCGGGCGGGCTGAACTGGAGCGAGCGTGGCGGGAAGGCAGACCGGGCGGCATCGCCGTCCGCCGGAGGAGCAGGCGACCTATCGCGAGGTTTTCGCGGTCGGCGAGTTCCGTGCCCTCTGGCTGGCGCAGGCGCTGTCGTTCATCGGCGACCAGCTCGCGCAGGTCGCGCTGGCCGTGCTGGTGTACGACCGCACGAAGTCCGCGCTGCTGACCGCGCTGGTGTACGCGCTGACCTACATCCCGCCGATCGTGGGCGGCCCGGTGCTGTCCGGGCTGGCCGACCTGTTCCCGCGCCGCACCGTCATGATCGTCTGCGATGTGGTGCGGGCGGGCCTGGTCACGGTCATGGCGGTGGTGGCGATGCCGGTCGGCGCGCTGTCGGCGCTGGTGTTCCTCACCGTGTTGCTGGGAACGCCCTTCTCGGCGGCTCGCGCGGCCCTGTTGCCGGACGTCCTGGAAGGCGACCGGTATGTCGCCGGGTCGGCGATCAACAACATCACGCACCAGGGCACCCAGATGCTCGGCTTCCTGGCGGGCGGCGCGATCGTCGCCGTGGTCGGGACGCACGAGGCGCTTGCGCTGGACGCGCTGACGTTCGGCGCGTCCGCCTTGATCCTGGTCGGCGGGCTGCGGAGCAGGGGGACGTCGCGGCGGCGGGAGCGCGAGCCGTTCGGGCTCTGGCGCGGGACGCGCGACGGCGCCCGGCTCGTCTTCGGCGACCCGGTGCTGCGCTCGCTGGTGCTCTTCGCGTGGCTGTGCGCGTTCTACGTGATCCCCGAGGGTCTCGCCGCCCCGTACGCGGCGACCTTCGGCGGCGGCGCGGTCACGGTCGGGGTGCTGCTGTCGGCGATGCCTACGGGGATGGTGGTCGGCGCGTTCCTGTTCAGCCGGTTCGTCCGGCCGGCGAACCGGCTGCACGCGATGGGCTGGATGTCGATGCTGGCCTGCCTGCCGCTGATCGGCGCGGCCCTGCATCCGCCGGTGTGGTGCGTGGTGGCGCTGTGGGCGCTGTCGGGCGTCGGCAGCGCCTACCAGCTCGCGGCCAACGCCGCGTTCGTGGCCGCGGTACCGGCGTCGGGACGGGGACGGGCGTTCGGCCTCGCCCAGTCCGGCATCCTCGCCGGACAGGGCGTCGGGATCCTCGTCGGCGGCGCCGCGGCCCAGGTGCTCGGGCCGGAGACGGTGGTGGCGCTCGCCGGCGTGCTCGGGCTGTCGGTCGCCGCGATGCTCACGCTCGGCTGGAACCAGGTCCGCGGCGGCGTCATCGCCGGCATGCGGGAGCGTGTCGAGCCCGTCGTCGTCGCCGCGCCCTCCGCGGGCGACGACGAGCTGTCCGGCGTCAGCCGATCCGCTCCCGCGCCTTGACCCGTCCCTGGCCCCTGGGCGGCTCATGCGCCCTGGCGCCGTCAGGCGTTGGCGCGGGGCTTGTTGAAGGCGTCCCGGGTCTTCTTGACGGCGTCCTGGAAGGCCGGGGAGTCGCTCGCCTTCTTGATCATGTCTTCGGCGATGGCCTTCTCGGCGCCCTCCTCGGGGATCAGCACCCAGCCGATGGCGTAGAGCGCGATCCCGGCGCCACCGAAGATGGTGAAGACGGCCAGGGCGACCCTGATGATGTTGGCGTCGATGCCGAGGAAGCGCGCGGCGCCCGAGCAGACGCCGGCGAGGATCCGGTCGTCGCGGGTGCGTCTGAGCTTCTTCTCGTCGGTGGTGGCGGCGGCGGTGGCGGAGTTCTTGTTCATGTCCATGCCCCGATCATGCCCAGTGGCGGGTAACCCTGACATCCGGATTCGCCCTGATTCATCCCTGAATGCGCCCGTGGCGGCTCAGGGTGCGGCCCCCGACGTACGCTCGTGGACGGGCCGCCCCGCGGGCGTTCCGAGCCGTTCCAGGGCGTTCCGTTGCGTCCTGGGCGGGCTCCCGGCGGGCTCCCGGCGGGCTCCGGGAGGGCTCCCAGGCGGGCTCCGGTGGGCGGCCGTCCGGGGGCTTCCGTTTAGGAACGCTTGAACCCTCTGCGTAGGGTTATTGATTGGACGACCTGAGACGGCCTGGGCAACACTCCAGGTCACAGCGACTACCAGAGGGAGCGGCATGAGAATCGGGATCGTCGGGGCCACCGGACAGGTCGGCGGCGTGATGCGCGACATCCTGGCCGAACGCGGATTCCCGGTCACCGAGCTGCGGCTGTTCGCCTCGGCCCGCTCGGCCGGACGCACACTGCCATGGCAGGGCTCCGAGATCACCGTCGAGGACGCGGCGACCGCCGACTACTCGGGCCTCGACATCGTGCTGTTCTCCGCCGGGAAGACCACGTCGAAGGAGCTGGCGCCGAAGGTCGCCGCCGCCGGCGCCGTCGTGATCGACAACTCGTCCGGCTGGCGGATGGACCCGGAGGTGCCGCTGGTCGTCGCCGAGGTCAACCCGCACGCGGCGGCGCGCCGCCCCAAGGGGATCATCGCCAACCCGAACTGCACGACGATGGCCGCGATGCCGGTGCTGCGCCCGCTGCACGCCGAGGCCGGGCTGGCCGCGCTCGTCGTGTCCACCTACCAGGCGGTGTCCGGGAGCGGGCTCGCCGGGGTTGCGGAGCTGCACGACCAGGCGACCAAGGTCGTCCAGAACGCGGACCGGCTGACCCATGACGGCGCGGCGGTGGAGTTCCCCGAGCCGTCGGTCTACGTGCGGCCGATCGCGTTCAACGTGCTGCCGATGGCCGGGTCGATCGTGGACGACGGGCTCGCCGAGACCGACGAGGAGCAGAAGCTCCGCAACGAGAGCCGCAAGATCCTGGAGATCCCGGACCTGAAGGTCTCCGGGACATGCGTCCGCGTCCCCGTTTTCACGGGCCATTCGCTGCAGGTGAACGCCCGCTTCGAACGGCCGCTGAGCCCTGAGCGGGCGAGCGAGCTGCTGTCGGGCGCGCCCGGCGTCGTGCTGTCGGACGTCCCGACGCCGCTCCAGGCCGCGGGCCAGGACCCGACCTACGTGGGCCGCATCCGCCGCGACGAGACCGTCGACAACGGCCTCGCCCTGTTCTGCTCCGGCGACAACCTCCGCAAGGGGGCCGCGCTCAACACCGTCCAGATCGCCGAGCTCGTCGCCGCCGAGTAGGCCATACCCGGGGTCAGCTCGCCCGGCGGCCTCGGACTTGCAGGGAGTTCAGCAGGGCGGCGGTGCTCTGGGCGATCTCCTCGACGGCCCGGTCGAACGCCTCGGCGTTGTGGGACGCGGGCGCCCGGAACCCGGAGATCTTGCGGACGTACTGGAGCGCTGCCGCCCTGACGTCCTGGTCGGTCACGTCGTCGGTGAACGGCGGTCGAAGAGTCTTGATACTGCGGCACATGCCCCCATTGTGACCCGTGGGGCCGACATCCCGGTGGCGCGGGGGCGGGCGCTCGTCCAGGGAGGGTTTAAGGGCCCCGGGCCCCCGTCCGGCGGAGAGGCCGGACGAGGGCGCCAGGGGCCCGGCGGGGGGCGGGGCCCCGACTGGGCGGCGGCGATGCACGGGCCGGGCCGAGATTTCGTCCCGTGCGGCCGCCTTATGTCAGCCCTTGGGAGTGATGTCGGGCTGTCCAAAATTGGACCGTGACGGCGGGTCGGGTGTCAACGGATCCATTCGCCACTGGATTTTCAACATCGGTGAACGGGGCCATCGAAAATTCTGAAATGTCCCCTTGAGCTGGGTGAACGCGGGCGGCTCACTTGGTGATCTTGATGGAGTCCAGGCCGGCCTCGATGAGGCTCGCCGTGCCCGCGTCCGCGGCCTCCACGACGAGACGGACGTTCTGACCCGCATATGCGGAGACATCCGCCGTCTTCGTCTGCCAGACCGCCGCACGGTTCGCCGCGGCGCCCCGCTCGTCCAGGACGGTCGTGGACCCGTTCGGTCCCACGAGCCGCACCCGCAGATGGTCGTCCGCGGAGCTGTTGTTCAGGTGCCCGAGGAACCAGGAGAACGACAGCGTCTTCGCCCCGGCCGGCAGCGCGATCTCCGGCGACTGGATGCTGCTGGCGCCGCCGTCGAGGTCGTAGGTCCCGGCGGCGGACCCGGCCGCGGCGCCCGTGACGAGCGCGCCGGAGCCGCCCGCCGCGGCGAGCTGGAGCGCCGTCCCGGACCAGGTGGTCGGCTCCGGGGTGCCGTGCTCCCACGCGCCCCCCGTGGCCGTGTCGGCGCCGCCGAAGTCCGCCGTCCAGCCCTTGTCGGACTCGAGGTCGTCGGCGAAGACGGTGTCGCCGGGCTGCTGGGTGCCGCCGCCACCGGCCAGCGTCCAGACGGCGTGCGCGATGGCGTCGGCGTTGCGGTCGAGCGCCGTGTCGTTGATGTTGGCCGTGGTGTCGCACGACGCGTGGTAGCAGCGGTCGTAGGCGACGCCCGCCTGGCCGCCCCACTTCTGCGCCTGCGCGGTCGTCTTGCGTCCCTCGGCGCCGGTGAACAGGCCGCCGGCGGCGATCCCGTACTGGATGAACGGGCCGTAGTCGGAGCGGCCGTCGAACGCCGTGTCCTCGACGGGGACGTTGATCGACGCGAAGTGCTCGCGGAGGACCCTCTCGATCTCCGCGGACCCGGCCGGGCCGCCGCCCCCGCTCGTCCCGTCGCCGTCATAGGCGAAGTAGCCGGGGTTGGGAGAGCCGACCATGTCGAAGTTCAGATAGCCCTTGATCTTCGACCGCTCGGCCGCGGGCAGGTTGTTGACGTAGTACTTCGACCCGATGAGGCCGAGCTCCTCGGCGCCCCACCAGCCGAAACGCAGGTGCCTGTCCGGCTTGTAGCCCTCGCGGGCGACGGCGAGGGCGACCTCCAGGTTCGCGGCGGAACCCGAGCCGTTGTCGTTGATGCCGGGGCCCGCCGAGACGCTGTCGAGATGCGCGCCGACCATCAGGGTGTTGTTGACGTCGCCGCCCGGCCAGTCCGCGATCAGGTTGTAGCCGGTCGCGCCGAGGTAGGTGAACGACTGGATGGACGTCTGGTACCCGGCCGCGTCCAGCTTGCCCTTCACGAAGTCGATGGACGCGCGGAACCCGGGACGGCCGTGGGAGCGGTTCCCGCCGTTGCTGCTGGCGATGGTCTGCAGCTGCGACAGGTGTGCCTTGACGTTGGCGAGCGGGATGTCGGGCGCTGCGGCGCGTGCCGCAGGAGGCGCTGCCGGGGCCGCCGGGGATGCCGACGCGGCCGCGCCGGGCAGCAGGGTGGAGAGGGCCAGGGCGGCCGCCCCCAGAGTCGCCATGGTGCGCGATCTCATGCGTTGTTCCTCCTGGAGAACGGGCAAAGGGAGCGGCCCGCGACGGGGGAGCGGGCCCCGTCACGGGCCGCGGGTTACGAGATGGTCAGGAACCGGCCGTCACTCAGCAGGCGGGCTCACCGGACTGCGCCGGGACGCTCACCGCTGCCCACGCGGCCTTCACCGACGTGCACTCGGCGGTGGAGCCGGGGAACAGCTGCTTGGCGGCGTTGACGGTCGCCGTCCGGGCGGCCGCGTGGCTCCAGGCCGTCGTCTTCCGGTTCAGGCCCTCCATGAAGACCTTTCCGGCCTTCTGGATGCCGATCCCGGTGACGGTCGAGTTGTTGCACGTCGGGCTCGCCGGGGTCCCGTTCGAGCCCACGGCCAGCAGCACGAACCAGTGGTTCTGCGGGCCGGCCGCCTTGTGCACCTCGGTGCGCGGGATCGAGGACGAGTAGCAGTTCGGGTCGTTGTTGACCAGCGACGGGTTGTACATGTTGCGGATCGGGCCGCGGCCGACCAGGTCGACCTCCTCGCCGACCAGGTAGTCCGGCGGGTCGAGGTTCTCGGGCTCGTTGGCGTAGAACTCGACCAGCGCACCGAAGATGTCGCCGGCCGACTCGTTCATGCCGCCCTTCTCGTTGCCGTTGCCGCCGGTGGAGCCGCCGGGCGTGTTCTGGAAGATCCCGTGGCCGTTCTCGTGGCCGACGACGTCCATGCCCGTGGCCTGCTTGGTGCCGGCCTGGTTACGGCCGTAGTTGGTGTATTGGCCGTTCCAGAACGCGTTGGCCTGGTTCAGGCCGACGCGCATCGGGAAGCCGCGGCCACTGCCGTTCATGCCGTTGCGGCCGAGCCACTCCTTCAGCATGTCCCATTCTTTTTGGGCGGCGTGCATGGCGTCGACGCAGGCGGTCTCCAGGTCGGTGCCGCTGCCGTTGCCCCAGGCGCTGTCGGCGCCCGTGAACGTCTGGCCGTTCTGGCCGCCGCACGACAGGCCCGGGCGCGCCGGGTCGGTCATGGACGTCGCCGCGGTGCTGATGTCGACGGTGCCGTGGTAGTGGCTGCGGTCGTCGGCCACGGCCGCGGCTCCCGCGCCCGCGCCCGCGGCGGTGACCTCGTCGAACGTCCGGACGACCTTGCCGGTCTTGGCGTCGACGAACACGTGCAGCTTCGTCGGGGCCTTCTTGTGGACGCCGGTGACGACGGTCTCGTACGTGAGGCGTCCGGCACCGTCCGCCAGCACCGTCAGCTGCGGCGTGGAGGCGCTCTCGACCTTGGACACGCGGGCGCGGGAGGTCTTCGCGGCCTGCGCCGCCGAGATCTTCGCCGTCGTGTCGACGTCGAGCGCCTTGGTCTGGCTGACGGAGCTGCTCAGCACGGTGCCGCTCGCGTCCGTCGTGACGACGAAGTCGCCGCCGAACACCGGCAGGCCGGCGTGCGTCCGCGCGTAGGACACGTGCTGGAGGCCGTTCAGGGAGGACACGACTCCGAGGCGGAAGATGTCGTCCTCAGGCGCCGTCTTGTACGTCGACGGCTGGGCCGCGACGACGCGGTCGGCGGAGCCGGCGGCGAGCGTGCGCGGGTCGGGCTTGGCGGGGGAGGTGGTACCGGCTGTCGCACCTATGGCGGGGGCGGACAACGCCACGGCGAGGCAGGCGGACAGCGCCGCCGCCCCGATCGCGGTCTGGTGTCTCACGGGGGTGCTCCTTCCACGTGCCGGGCATGGCGCGGCACGTGGAGGACTTGTGGGAGCGCCTCCGCGCGAGCCGGCACCCGTCCGGCGGGGGGGTTGGGACGGGACAGCTCAACCAGGTGAGCTGTCCCGAAGTGCACTCCTAGTTATGAATTGTGTCAATGAGTCCAAGTGGGATTGGATTTTCAATCCATGGCGCGTAGTTAAGCGAAAACTCGAAACCCCGCCGCTGTGCAGCGCGGACGCCGCCGGGCGCCAAGGGGCGCCGAGGGGCGTCGCGGGGTGTCGAGGGGCGCCGAAGGGGCGTCAGGGGGCGATGGCGTGGCAGAGCCAGGCGAGGGCGAGGGGGTAGCGGTAGTCGATCCCGCCGTGGCCCGCGTCGAACAGCTCGAAGCGGATCACGTCCTCCTGGACGCCGGCGTCGAGGAGCGACTGGCGGAACGCCTGCGCGCCGACGTCCAGGAACCACTCGTCGCGCGTCCCGCCGTCGATCCAGATCGCCCGCTGCGAGCGCATCGCCTCGGCGTGACCCGGCACCATCCGGACCGGGTCCCACGCCAGCCAGCGGTCCCAGACGTCCGGGCGGAGCGTGCCGGTGACCGGGTCGAACGGCAGCTCGGGCGTGCCGTCCTCACGGGCGGAATAGCACAGCGCCATGGCCAGGACGTTGATCAGCTCCATGTCCTCGGGCTGGGTGAACGCGACGCGCCCCTTGAAGTCGTCCCACCAGCGCCAGATGTCGCCGTCGTACTTGCGCAGATGCCGGACGCACTTGGGGAACTCGGGCAGGTAGCAGTACTCGAACAGCGCGTCGCCCGCGTGCGTGGCGAGCGCGCCGAACAGGTCGGGACGCAGCATCGGCGTGATCATCGCGCCGTAGCCGCCGCTGGACTTGCCGCTGATCGCGCGGTGCCGCGGGGCGTCCAGCGTCCGGAAGTTGGCGTCCACCCACGGGACGACCTCGTCGCAGATGTAGGAGTGGTAGCGGCCGGTGCCGGGCGAGTCGACGAACTGGCTGCCGCCGTGCGCCGTCCAGGCGTCCACGAACACCACGATCGCGGGCGGGGCCTCGCCGGAGGCGAACACCGCGTCCGCGGTCTCCGGGAACGGCTGCCGGTACGGCATCCGGTTGCGCCACATCTCGATGTGCCCGGTGAACCCCTGGATCGCGTACACGCTGGGGTAGCGGCGCTCCGGCTCGTCGTCGTAACCGGGCGGGACGTACACCAGGACGGGCCGCTCGTGCGGGTCGCCCAGCGGGTTGCCGCGCAGCAGCTCGCTGCTGACGACGTGCTCTTCAAGGCGGCCGGCGAGCTCGGCGGACCACGGCAGCATGCGCACTCCCTCTTCCGGTTCGGCTGATCATCTCGACGCTAACCCAGCCCGCCCGGCGGGTGAACGCCCGGGACGGCGTCCCGCAGAATTGCCCGGCTTAATGTCCGGGGCGGATGTCACACTTCGGCGGTCTGTCTAGTCCATTCGATGAGGGGAAGGGAGAACCGATGACCGACAATGCCGCCGTACTCCGTGACCTGCACCGACCCGGTGACCCGCTGCTGCTGCCGAACGTCTGGGACGCGGGGAGCGCCACGACCGTCGAGGAGGCGGGCTTCCCGGCGCTCGCGACGGCCAGCGCCGCCGTGTCGGCGATGCTCGGCTATCCCGACCACGAGGGCGCGCCCGCCGAGGAGATGTTCGCCGCCGCCGGACGGGTGATCAGGGCCGTGTCCGTGCCCGTCACCGTGGACGCCGAGGCGGGCTACGGGCTGGCGCCGGGCGAGCTCGCCGAGCGGCTGCTCGCCATCGGCGCCGCGGGCTGCAACCTGGAGGACACCTACGGCGGGAAGCTCGCCGAGCCGGAGACGCAGGCCGAGTACCTCGCCGCCGTCCGCGCCGCCGCCGGTGACGCGCTGGTGATCAACGCCCGGACCGACACGTTCATCGCCCAGCTGCCCGACGCGGTCGACGCCGCGATCGCCCGGGGCCGCCTCTACCTTGAGGCCGGGGCCGACTGCGTCTACCCGATCACCGCGCCGCTGGACGCCGTCCCGACGCTGGTCGAGGAGCTGCCGGGCCCGGTCAACGCGAACCAGATGCCCGGCTCGTCCGTCGCCGCCCTGGCCGCCGCCGGAGTGGCCCGCATCTCCTACGGCCCGATGCCCTACCTCCGTGCCCTGGACGCCCTGAAGGAGTTCGCCACCCGCCTGAAGGAGGGCAAGAACCCCTACGCCTGACCCGGCACCCCGCGGCGCGGGAGAGGCCGCGGGGAGGCCGGGCAGCGGACGGTCACGGGCGCGGGGCGTCGGTGGGCGGTGGTTCGTCGTCCTCCGGGGAGGGCTGCGTCACGAGCTCGAAGTCGCCCTTGTGGCGTTCGGTGCCGGCGACGACCGCGCCCTCCAGCACCTCGGCGCCCTTGGTCTGGCGGCGCATCATCGGGTCGTCGCGGATGTCCTTGGCCAGCGAGAAGCACAGCAGGATCAGCACGATCGCGAACGGCAGCGCGCCGATGAAGGTGATGTTCTGGATGCCGCTCAGCGCCTTGTCCCCGCCGATCACCAGCATGATCGCGGCGACGCCGCCGGTCATCGCGCCCCAGAAGATGACCATCCAGCGGGCGGGCGAGGTCGAGCCGCGCTGCGACAGCGTGCCCATGACGATCGACGCCGCGTCCGCGCCCGACACGAAGAAGATCGCGACGAGGACCATCACGACGATCGCGGTGAGCAGCTCCCACGGCAGGTTGCCGAGGACGTTGAAGGTGATCTGCTCCTCCGAGCCGTCGCCGTACGGGTCGAGCTGCTCGTGCTGCTGGCGGATCGCCGTCCCACCGAAGATCACGAACCAGACCAGGCTGACCACGCTCGGCACGAGGATCACCCCGGCGACGAACTGGCGGATGGTGCGCCCGCGGCTGATCCGGGCGAGGAACATGCCGACGAACGGGGACCAGGAGATCCACCACGCCCAGTAGAAGATCGTCCAGTCGGCGAGGTAGTCCTGCATGGGCTTGCCGCCGGTCGCGCCCGAGCGCGACGCCATGTCGCCGAAGTCCCGGATGTACGCGCCGATCGTGGTGGGCAGCAGTTCCAGGATGAACACCGTCGGCCCGACGACGAACACGAAGAACGCGAGGACGGCCGCCAGCACCATGTTGATGTTGGACAGCCACTGGATGCCGCGGGCGATGCCGGACACCGCCGACAGGACGAAGCCGATCGTCAGCACCACGATGATCAGCACGAGGACGGTGGTGCCGAGCGACTCGATCCAGCCGGCCTCCTGCAGCCCGGTGCGGATCTGCAGGGCGCCGATGCCGAGCGAGGCGGCCGAGCCGAACAGCGTCGCGAACAGGGCGAGGATGTCGATGAGCTTGCTGAGCGGGCCCGTCCCGTGCCGCCCGATCAGCGGCACGAACGCCGAGCTGATCAGCTGGCTGCGGCCGCGCCGGTAGTGCCCGTACCCGATCGCGAGGCCGAGCACGGCGTAGATCGACCACGGATGCAGCGTCCAGTGGAAGATCGTCGTGGCCATCGCGGTCTCGATGGCCGGTTCGCTCTGCGGCGCGACGGTCCCGGGCGGCGGCTCCACGTAGTGCGTGAGCGGCTCCGCGATGCCGAAGAACATCAGCCCGATGCCCATGCCCGCGCTGAACATCATCGCGATCCACGAGATCGTCCGGAACTCCGGTTCCTCGTCCTCCCGGCCGAGCGGGATCCTGCCGTACCTGCTCAGCGCCAGCCACAGCGAGAAGATCACGAACCCGGTCGCGGCGAGGACGAACAGCCAGCCCACGTTCGCGAGGAGCCAGTCCAGGACGGACTGGGCCGTTGAGCTGAGGCTGTCCGTCCACACCGCGCCCCAGATCACGAACGCCATGGACAGCCCCGCGGTCAGGCCGTACACGATCCAGTCGGTGCGGGCCGGCCCCTCCGCCTTGAAGAGGGTGGAGGAATCGCCGGGTTCGCCGTCCCGCCCGCCGGATCCGATCTTGAGGGTCTTCATGACCCTCAGTCATTCCCGATTAATCACCGATCAGTTTCATGAGCAAGTAATTCGTTCCCGACCAGGGCCTCCGGCGCGCGGGGCCCTCATTTCCTCGCGTCGTTCACCGCCTGGACGAGTTCGCCGACATCGGCCGGCGTCGTCCGGTGGCTGATGACGCAGGCGCGGAGCGCGGCACGCCCGGCCACCTTCACGGGGCTGATCCACGCCCGCCCGCTGCCGACGACCCGCCGCGCGAGCGCGTCGTGGTGATCCCACGTCGCGTCGGCGGGGTCGGCGAAGCAGACGACGGGGAGCGGGGTGTCGTTGACGATGGTCCAGCCGGTGGCGCGGAGACGATCGCGGAGGTCGTCCGCGAGGGCCGCGTCGTGGTCGAGTTGCCCGGCGTATCCGGCGCGGCCCGCGACGGCCAGGCTGAGGAAGAGCTTCAGGCCCATGAACCTTCGCGACCACTGCTGGCTGGACGTGTACGGGTCGACGGTGTCGGGGACGTCGTCCGGCATGTAGGACGTGGTGACCCGGAACGTCTCCGCCAGCCCCTCGCCGTCGGTGGTCAGCAGCGCGCCCGCCCCCATCGGGACGCTCAGCCACTTGTGCGCGTCCAGGGTGATCGAGTCGGCGCGCTCGATGCCGTTCAGCGCCGGGCGCAGCCGGTCGGAGAGCGCCGCCGCGCCACCGTAGGCGGCGTCGACGTGGAGGCGGAGCCCGCGGTCGGCGCAGAGGTCGGCCAGCTCGGGCAGCGGGTCGATGGCTCCGGCGCCGGTCGTCCCGGCGGTCGCGACGACGAGGAACGGAAGGTCGCCGTTCGCCCGGTCCTCCGCGACCCGCCGGGCCAGCGCCTGGACGTCCAGCCGCAGGTCAGGCCCGGTGGGCACGAGGTGGACCGCGTCCCGCCCAAGCCCCGTGGCGTGCGCGATCTTGAGCCAGGCCAGGTGGCTCTCCGCGGACGCGTACATCACCGGGCGGCCGGGCAGGGCCCGCAGGCCGTCCTCGCCGTACCGGGGCCACGTCCGGGTGAGCGCCAGCAGCACGCCCGTCAGGTTCGCCTCCGCACCGCCGCTGGTGAAAGACCCGGCCACCTGCTCGGGCGGGTAGCCGAGCCGTCCGCCGAGGAAGCGCAGCAAATGGGCCTCGATCTCGACGGCGGCCGGGGCATGCGACCACGCCGCCATCTGCGGGTTGAACGCGGCCGCGAGCGTCTCCCCGACCACTCCCATCAGCGTGGGAGTCGGGTTGAACAGGCCGAAATAGCGCGGATGCGTCGTGTGGACGGTCGTCGCGCGAAGCAACCCCGCGACTTCGTCGATCACATCTTCCGGCGACACCGGGCGCCCGAAGTCGTAGGCGCCGATCGCGGCCCGCAGCCCTCTGACGTCGACCGGCGCGCTCACGTCCCGCCCGGCGATCTCCGCGCGCTCGCGTTCCAGCAGCTCGACCACATGCCGCCACACCCGCTCGGCGGCCGGCGAGGCCGGATCGAAGGAGCCCCGCCCATCAGGGAAATCGTCCATGCCCTCAGCCTCGCGCCGCCGGGGCGGCGGCAGAAGTGGCACAAGCGACCATCATCGCTAAATTTGTGACATGCACAAGCTCGCCGTGGCCGTGACCGAGGGTGTGCCGATCTTCGAGTTGGCGATCCCGTGCGAGGTGTTCGGCTACGAGCGTCCGGGCCTCGCCGGCTGGTGGTACGACTTCCGCCTGTGCGCACCCGCCGGAACGCGCACCGCCGCCGGATTCGCCGCCCACACCCAGCACGGGCTCGATGCGCTGGCCGACGCGGACACCGTCGTGATCCCCGCCTGCGCGAACGTCCTCGACGACCAGCCGCCCGACCTGGTCGACGCCGTCCGCGCCGCACACGCCAACGGCGCCCGCATCGTGGCGCTGTGCACGGGCGCGTTCGTCCTCGCCGCCGCCGGGCTCCTCGCCGGCCGCCCGGCCACCACCCACTGGATGCACGCCGACCAGCTCGCCCGCCGCCACCCGGAGGTGCGGGTGGACGCGTCCGTCCTCTACGTGGACGACGGCGACATCCTGACCAGCGCGGGCACCGCCGCCGGGCTCGACCTGTGCCTGCACGTCGTCCGCACCGACCACGGCGCCGCCGTCGCGAGCGCGCTCGCCAAACGGCTCGTCATGCCCGCGCACCGTCCCGGCGGCCAGGCCCAGTACATCGACGCGTCCGTCCCCGTCCAGGCCCCGGACGAACTGGGCCCGCTCCTCGACTGGGCCCGCGGCCGCCTCCACGAGCCCCTGACCGTCACCACCCTGGCCCGCCGCGCCAACGTCACCCCGCGCACCCTGATCCGCCGCTTCCACGCCACGACCGGCACGACCCCGATGGCCTGGCTGCGCGGCATCCGGATCGACCACGCCCGCGAACTCCTGGAGACGACGTCCCTTCCCGTCGACCAGATCGCCCGGCGCTCGGGCCTCGGCACCCCCGCCAACCTGCGCCACCACTTCACCCGCGTGGTGGGCGTCCCCCCGACCACCTACCGGCGGGCCTTCTCCGCCCGAATCCGCTAGCGCCGCCGAGTCGCCCACTGAAGCTCGATGAGGCCGAGCCAGGCGTCCTGCCTGCCCGTCCGGCAGGCGAACGTCAGGCCCGCATCGCCACCCTCCCCGCGCACGGTGTGAATCCACGCATCCTCCCAAGGGGACAGCCCTTGATCTCGGCCTGCTCCAGGCGGAGAGGCGGACGATCAAGGGCTGTTCCGGTCAGCGGCCGGGCGTCATCCCCGGGTCTGGTGCGTGACGAAGACGGTCTGGTGGATGCTGCAGGTCACGCTTGAGACGGAACTCGCCGGCACCCACGGCCCGAAGCAATCGAGAATGCCGAGGAAGGGGACGTCCTGCCGCGCCCACACGCGGTGCTCTCCGGTGCCGCCGGTGCACGTGCTCTCGTAGTTCTGGCCGTTGACCTGCCTGCCGGCGCAGCCGGTCGGGGCGGCCGCGGCGGTGGGCGCGGTGCCCACCAGCGCCGTCGCGGCGGCGACGCCGGCGAGCGAGATCATCGCCGTCCGCCTGCCGATCTGCGATACGCGTTTGCCCTTCATGTTTCCGTCCCTTCACACAGTGGGGTCGCGCCGCCCGCGCCTCCGGTGACCGAGGCATCACGTCCACCCGACCGCGAGCGATCGCCCAACGTTCGTGTCCGGGCGGACGCCGGATGACCGATCGATCGGATTTCTCAGGCCGGGTGGTGGTGCCTTCGGCCGCCGGCGACCTGGCCGACGGGTGTCAGGGCGAGGTCGTGTGGCGGGCTATCAGAGCCGCCAGGGCCTCGGGAGCCTCCAGCTCGATGACGTGGCCCAGGTCTGGGAGGAGGACCAGTTCCGAGCCGGGGATGGCTTCGGAGATCGGGCGGGCGTGGTCCTCCGGTGGGGCGACCTTGTCGGCGGTGCCGCAGACGATCAGGGTCCGGGCCTGAATGTGCGGGGTGTAGGTGAAGATGTCGCCGCCGGCCAGGACGTGGGCGGCTTGCATGTACGCGGCGGGGTCCAGCGCTCGGGTCGCTTCCTTGACCGCGTGGAGGGGGCCCGGCGCGTTGCCCGCGATGAGCTGAGGGGCCCGGGTCTCGGCCATCCGGGCGGGGCCCAGGGCTATCAGGTCGGCGCGGGCGGTCAGTTCGGCCTGGCGGGTCTCGGGTGTCCGGCCCGCGCCGGTGGCCGGGGCGGTCAGCAGGAGCGACTCGACCCGGCCGGGGTGGGCGGCGGCCACCGCGGCTGCGATCAACGCGCCCATCGAGCTGCCGACCAGATGCCAGGCCGGGAGGGCGAGGCGGTCAAGGAAGGCCACCAGGGCGGTCGCGTAGTCGGTGACCGCCGGGTGGGCGGTGGGCAGTGGGATCGAGCCGCCGTAGCCGGGGGTGTTCGGGGCGATGCCCTGGTGGGTGGGGGCCAGCAGGGCCAGGACGTCGCGGAACGCGTCGGCGTTGGAGCCGATGCCGTGCAGGCAGACCACGGCCGGGGTCCCGGCCGTGCCCGTCCGGACGTACGTGACCGGCTCGTCGCTCACTTGTGCAGGCTCTCGCGCAGGTAGCCGATGACGTTGACCGACGAGTTGGCGATGTGGGAGTACATGGCGGCGTAGGCGGCCTGCGAGTCCTCCTGGAGGATGGCCGCGAGCAGCGCGCCGTGTTCTGCGTAGGAGTTCTTCATCCGGTCGTTCGTGATGTAGAACTGCGGCACCCGGAACGGCGCCGTGCGATGCCGCAGCCCGCGGACGATCTCGAACAGGGCGTGGTTGCGGCTGCCCTGGTAGATCGCGTTGTGGATCTGCTCGTTCAGCCGCGCGTAGCCTTCGTGGTCGCCGGCGGTGACGTACGACTCGGACTCCTCGTGGAGCAGTTCCAGCCGCCGCCGTTCGATCACCGTGAGCCGTACCGCGCACAGCCGCGCGCACAGCGCCTCGATCTCGGCGAACGCCTCGAAGAGCTCCTCCAGCTGCTCGGCGTCGATCTCGGCGACCCAGGTGCCCCGGTTGGGGCGGATCTCGACCAGCCCCGTGCCGCTGAGCTCGCGCAGCGCGTCGCGCACCGGTGTACGGGACACGTTGAACTGATCGGCGAGCTGCAGTTCCTCCAGCCGCTGCCCCGGTTTGAGCCGGCCGGAGACGATGTCCTCCGCGATCCGCTGCCGGATTTCCTCCGACCTAGTCCCAGCGATGTGGACCATCCTCCATATCGATGTCGAATTCCCGGCTACAGAAGCGTGCAGGCTTCGTCGAACGGCAGCCGGGGAAGCCTCGGGAACTGCGCGGCACGATCGGCGTAGCCGAGGTTGCACAGGAAGTTGACCCGCGTCTTCCGGTCGGGAAAGAAATCCCTTTCGATGACTTCTGGGTCGAAACCCGACATCGGCCCGCAATCTAGACCCAGTGCCCGGGCGGCAAGGATCATATACGCTCCCTGCAGGCTGGAGTTCCGGAATGCGACTTCCCGCCTGGCCTCCTTCCGCTCGTCCCCCGCGTGGACGGCGACGAGATCGGGCCGCCCGGGGAAGAGTTCCGGCCCCCGGAGATGGAAGTCCTCTGCCCAGCCGACGATCACGGTGACCGGTGCCTCCCTCGTGCGCTCCACGTTCCCCGGATCGAGAGCGCGAAGCAACCGTTCCTTGGCCTCGTGTCCCCGCACAAAGGTGAATCGGGCCGGACAAAGGTTGCTTGCGGTCGGGCCGAATTTCACCAGCTCGTACAGTTCGCGCAGCAGCCGGTCGGGGACGGGACGTCCCACGAACCGGTTCGCCGTCCTGGCCCCGGTGAACAGGCGCTCCAGCACATGATCCGCGAGAGCGCCCGGTGCGGCCGCGTTCATCACCTCCGCCATTCACACCCCGCTTGTCGCCGGAACGGCGTCCCGCTCGAATTCCCTGATCTCCTCCACCACGGCGGTGAGCCGTGCCCGGCGCTCGGGCGGCAGCGGGGAGATCGGGGCGCGTGCCGGGCCGGGGTCGAGGCCCACGACCGCCATCGCCTCCTTGATGACCACCGGGAACGAGCCCAGCGCCCAGGCCCGGCGCAGCGGCGCCAGCGCGTCGTTGATCCGGCGCGCGGTGGCCAGGTCGCCCGCCCGGACGGCGTCGTACATCCGGCACACGAGCCGCGGGAACACGTTCGCCGCCGGGGAGATCGCGCCCGCCCCGCCGTGCGCGAGCAGCGCCATCGTGATGGTGTCGCGGCCGGAGAACAGCAGGCAGCCGCCCGGCTCGGTGAGCAGGTACTCCACGCCCTGGCTGAGGTCGCCGCTGCTGTCCTTGACGCCGATGATGTTGCCGGAGCGGGCGCAGTCCGCGTAGACGTCGGGGGTCACGTTGACGCCCGTGCGCGGCGGGTTGTTGTAGAGCAGCACGGGCAGCGCGCTGGCGGCGGCGACCGTCCGGAAGTGCTCGGCCAGCTCGCGGCCGGACGGCGCCAGGAAGTACGGGGTGATCACCATCGCGACGTCCACGCCGATCGACTCGGCCGCCCGGGTCAGCGCGATCGACTCCCGCGTGGAGACCGCGCCGGTGCCCGCGTACACCGGGACCCGTCCGGCGACCGTCTCGACGGTGATCTCCATCAGCCGCAGCCGCTCGGCCGCGTCCAGGACGTAGAACTCGCCCTGGCTGCCGGCCACGGAGATGCCGTGCACGCCCGCCGCGACGTAGCCCTCCACGAGCTCGCGGAACCGCCCCTCGTCGAGGTCGCCGCCCGCGCCGAAGGTGGTCGGCGTGGCGGTGACCACGCCGTGGAGGCGCTCGCGCGTCCGGTCCTGCTGGTTCAAGGTCGTTCCTCCTGCTTCAAAGTCGTTGCCGCTGCTTCGAGGCCGTCCTTCCGCGCGGCTACGTGACGCCCATCAGGTGGCTCAGCCGCTGGGCGGCCTCGGTGAACTCGGGTAGCGCCCGCGTGGTCGACGGGTCGCGGGGACGGGCGATGTCCACCCGCAGGTCCTCGACCACGGTGCCGGGACGCTGGGACATGACGATGATCCGGTCGGCGAGGAACACCGCCTCGGCGATGCTGTGCGTGACCAGCAGCACGGTCTGCCGCAGCTCCTGCCAGATCCTCAGCAGCTCGACGTTGAGCCGGTCGCGGGTCAGCGCGTCGAGGGCGCCGAACGGCTCGTCCAGCAGCAGGATGTCCGGGCGGCACACCAGCGCCTGGCCCAGCGCGGCCCGCTGCCGCATGCCGCCCGACAGCTCGTGCGGGTGCTTGCCGGCGAACCCCGACAGGCCGAGCATCTCCAGCATGGGCGGCACCCGGCCGGCGATCTCCGCCTTGGGGATCCCGGCGAGCTTGGCGCCGAGCCCGACGTTCGCCTCGACCGTCCGCCACGGGAGGAGGTTGTGCGTCTGGAACACGACCCCCAGGCCGGGCGGGGTGCCGTCGACCGGACGGCCCTGCACCTCCACCTGCCCGCCCGGATCGGCGTCGACCAGCCCGGCCACGATGCGCAGCAGCGTGCTCTTGCCGCAGCCGCTCGGGCCCACGATCGCCACGAACTCCCCGGCCGGGACGGTCAGGTCGATCGGGTCGAGGGCGCGCACGTCCTCGCGGCCCCGGAAGGTCTTCGCCGCCCCGGCCAGCCGCACCGCGGCCGGGGCGTCGGGCGCGGCCGTCCCCGCCGCTTGCGGGGACGGCTCCAGGACCCGCCGGGTGGACCGGGTCATCGGGCCGCTCCCACCCAGCCGTTCTCGGAGATGTCGAAGATCACGCCGTCGGGGTCGCGGTACTTGGCCTCGTAGTAGAGGGAGTCCTTGGCCAGCGGGAGGTCCATGAAGAACCGCCCGCCGTTGGCCTCGATCAGCTTCCCCTGCTCGTCGAGGTCGTCGCACCAGAAGCCGAAGTGGTGGACGCCGACGTACTCCTTGCCGCGTTCCAGCCCGGCGGCCTCGTCGGTCTTGTAGTTCAGCAGCGCCAGGCAGACCGTGCCGTCGGTCAGGTAGACGCCGGACGCGATCGGCGACTCGGTCTCGCCGGCGACCTCCATCTCGAACGTCTCGCGGTAGAACTTCGACGCGGCCTCAAGGTCGTTGACCGCGATCGCGATGTGCCGCAGCTTCGCCACGGGGATCAGCTCCAATCAGATTTTCAGGCGGCCGCTCGGCCCCGCCACCACACCAGGCGGCCGAGCAGCTCGATGACGCCGTACAGGACGAAGGACAGAAGGGTGACCAGCAGCAGGGAGGCGAACACCAGGTCGGTGCGGTTGCTGGACGCGGCGGACTGGATCAGCATTCCGAGCCCCTCGTCCGCGCCGACGAACTCGCCGACGATCGCCCCGATCACCGCGAGCGGCATCGCGACCTTGCAGCCGTCGATCACCGCGGGCAGCGCGTACGGGACGCGCAGCTGCGCGAACGTCGCCCACCGGGACGCGCGCAGCGCCCGGAAGTGCTCCTCCAGATGGGCCGGGGTCCCGGCCAGCCCGCCGAGCGTGGAGATCGCCACCGGGAACAGCGCGAACAGGAAGGCCATCAGCACCTTCGAGCCCAGGCCGTACCCGAACCAGATGACGAACAGCGGCGCCAGCGCCACCTTCGGCAGCCCCTGAAGGGCGACCAGCAGGGGGTAGAGCGTCCGGCGCAGGAAGGCCGACCCGTAGATCAGCACCGCCAGCAGCAGCCCGCCGGCCGCCGCGAGCAGGAAGCCCAGCAGCACCTCCCGGGAGGTGATCCAGAGGAAGTCGGTCAGGCTCGACCGGGCCGTCCACCCCGCGGACAGGACGTCGCTGAAGGTGGGCAGCAGGTAGGCCTTGACGTTCAGCGCGCCGGGCAGGAACTCCCAAGCGGCCAGGATGACGGCGACCAGCAGCACCGGTTCCGCCACCCTGAGCGCGCGGCGGATCATGGGCGGCCCTCCGCCTTCTCCTCATAGAGGGCCGGGGCCGGGACGCGGAACCGCTCGAACCGCCACTGGTCGTACGCCTCGACCGTGTCGTCCCACACCTGCGCCGTGTGCGGGTGGTCGGCGTCGACCTTCACCATGTCGGCGTAGAACTCGACGTAGTTGCCGTCCGGGTCGAGGAAGACGAGGAAGAGGTTCTCGCCGGGCCCGTGCTTGCCGATGCCGCGGACGATCTCCACGTCCCGCTCGGCGAGGAAGTCGGCGGCGGCCTCCAGCTCCTCCAGCCCGCCGACCTCGTAGGAGAAGTGCTCCAGCCCGGCGCGCTCGCCGACCCGGCGCGGCGCCGCCGCGGCCTCCTCGGGGGGAAGCTGGGCGAGGCCGAGGTCGTGATGGTCGGGCCCGCAGCGCAGGAACACCATCTGGTCGGCGATCCAGTCGGACACGGTCAGCCCGACGATCTCGGTGTAGAACTCGACGGACTTGTGGATGTCGCGGACCTGGAGCACCAGGTGGCCGAGCTTTCTGGGACGTGCGGCCGGCATCGCGGTCACCTTCCTCGCGGGGTCTGACGTGGCTCTCACTTGAGGTGGTCGTTGGTGTAGACGTCGGTCGGCGCGATCTCCCGCTTCACCTGGAAGGCGCGCCGGATCGTCTCGACGGTCGAGGTCATCCGGGCCGCGTCGAACCAGCCGAGGCCCTGGGACGCGGTGCGCGGATCGTTGATCAGCTTGTTCATGTCGGTGGCCTGCTGGGTCAGGACCTTCGGGTCGAGCTGCGGGTTCTTCGAGGCGATGTACTCGGCGACCTTCTCCGGGTGCTCGCGCATGTAGGCGTAGCCCTTGTAGGTGGCGCGCAGGAACGCCTTCACCAGCGCCGGGTCCTGCTGGATCCGCTGCGTGGACGTGACGATCCCGTTGCCGTACATGTCGAGCTTGTGGTCGCGGTACTCGATCCACTTGATGTTCTTGCCGGCCTGCTCGGCCAGCTTCAGGACGTTGGCGCGGTTGCTCGCGGCCCAGCAGTCGTCCAGGTCGGTCTTGCCCTGGATGAAGGAGGTGTCGACGACGGCCGGGTCCATCTTGAGCAGCTTGATGTGGTCGCGGGGGAGCCCGTTGGCCTCCAGCCACACCGGCAGCAGGCTCTGGATCGGGGACGTGGCGCCGCCGCCGAGCACCAGGCCCTTGAGGTCCTGCAGCGTGTTGATCTGGTGCTTGCCGGCGTCGTAGCACAGCCCGCCCGGCCACACGGTGTTGAGCGCGCCGACCATGACGGCCTTCCCGCCGGCGGCCCGGTTGAGGATGACGCTGACCGGGTCGCCGTAGCCGAAGTCCCACTTGCCCTGGTCGATCTCGTTGACCGTGCGGGTGCCCCCGTATCCGCGCACGGCCTCGACGTCGAGGCCCTCGGCCTTGTAGAAGCCCTGGTCGATCGCGGCGAACACGCCGCCCGTGCTGCCCTGCGGGAAATACGCCAGATTGAAGGTGATCTTGCGGAGCGGCTTGCCGGATTCGGCGGCGCCGTCCGAACCGCACCCGGCCAGCGCCAGGATCAGCGCCGCGACCAGCGCGACGATCGGCACCGGACGCCGTCGGTCTGCTTTTCTCATGGGGACTCCCACATGGATGGACGAAGGAAGAAGCACCACCCCCGATGACCGGTCAGCGGACCGGGTTCTCCAGGGCCCCGATGGCCTCGATCTCGGCGCGCATCACGTCGCCGCTCTTGAGGTAGACGCCGCGTCCCATGCCCACCCCGTCGGGGGTGCCCGTGGCGATGAGGTCGCCCGGCCGCAGCGTGAGGATCCCGGACAGGTACGCGATCTGCTCCGCGATGGTGAAGATCATTTCGCTGGCCTTGGCGTCCTGCATGACCTCGCCGTTGACGGCGAGCCGCAGCGTCAGCGACTGCGGGTCCGGCATGCACCCGGCGGGCACCAGCCAGGGCCCGAGCGGTGCGAAGGTGTCGAAGCACTTGCCGCGGAACCAGTCGAACTTGAACGGGAAGTCGTCCCGCATGTTGAGGTCGCGGGCCGAGACGTCGTTGATGATCGTGTACGCCACGACATGGTCGAGGGCCTCGTCCACCGGGATGTTCCGGCCGCCCCCGCCGATCACGGCGGCGAGCTCGACCTCCCAGTCGACCTGCTCGGACGACTCCGGCATCACCACGGTCTCGCCGGGGCCGATGACGCTGGAGTCGGCCTTCATGAACACGTACGGCTGGCTGTTGGCCTTCGCCGCCAGCACCGTGCCCATCTCGTCTGCGTGGTCGAGGTAGTTGGAGGTCGCGGCGAAGATCCGGGCCGGGCGGTAGGGCGCGGCCAGCAGGTCCGCGCCGCCGGGGATCTCGGTCAGCGCGTCCGGGCGGGCCTGGGCGGCGGCGGCCAGGGAGCGGAGCGCGTCGAGGGTCCGCGGCCAGTCGGCGAGCAGGTCGTCCACAGCGCCGGCGAGCGCGTCGCCGCCGTGGCCGAGGGCGTCGCGCGTTCCGGCCAGGTCGTAGATCCGCCCGTGGTCGAGGACCAGCGCGGGACGGAGCGCGCCATCCGCCCCGGAACGGTACGAGGCGAGCGCGAACCAGTCCACATCCGCTTCATTTCGTGTGCTCATAGCTCAGTATGTATACATGTGGCGCTCTGAGCGTGCAATAGGTCACACGGGATTTCTCAGCCGAGGGTCACGGCGAGGAGGGCGATGGCGGATCCGGCGAAGACCGTCGTGTTGCGCACGTATGTCTGCGCGCGCACCCAGCCGGGGAAGGCGTTCTCGGCGGCCTTGAGGAAGGGCGCGACCTCGACGCGGGCCAGCTCCGGGTCGTTCTTGCGGCGGAAGGCGGCCGTCACCGACCTCACCGCGGTGAGGTTGCTGTAGACGATCCCGAGGTTCATGAGGATGACCAGGGACGAGAAGACCCAGGTCAGCGGACGGGCCAGGTCGGCGCCCGCGAGATTGAGAACGGCGACGGCGGTCATGATCGCGGCGACGGTCGCGGGCGCGGCGGTCTCGTGGCCGCTCGCGTCGAAGCGGAGCCTGTTCTCCTCCAGGACCTCAGGGCGGACGTTCTGGCGCCGGAGCTCGGCCACGGCGGCGGCCTTCGCGGCGGGCCCGAAGCGGTGGCGGACGACCGGGATGCTGACGAAGGCGACGGCGACGAGCAGCTGCATGGCGGCGGCGAGGACGTTCATGACAACTCCCTGACTTGTACTTAGTTCAAGTGGCGGACGAGCATGACCGTAGCCCAGAACTTGAACTAAGTACAAGAACTGACTTGAACTTAGTGAAAGCGCCTGCGTACGGTGGTGGTCATGCCGCGCGACACGCTCACCCGGGACCGCATCGTCCGCACCGCCGTCGAGTTGCTGGACGCCGAAGGACTCGAAGGCCTGAACATGCGCGCCCTGGGCAAGCGGCTCGACTCCGCGGCCACGGCCATGTACTGGCACGTCAAGAGCAAGGACAACCTCGTCCTGCTGGCCACCGACCAGGTGTGGGGCGAGCTGGCCCTGCCGGACCCGGCGGCGGCCGGGTGGCGCGCCGCGGTCGCCGCCATGGCCGCCGACCTCTACGGGATGTTCACCCGGCACCCCTGGCTGGTCCAGGCGTTCGCCGCGCACATCGTCTACGGGGAGGGCAAGGCCCGCCACGACGATCACCATCTGGCCGTGTACGAGGCGGCGGGCTTCACCGAGGCGCAGGCGGACCAGGCCGCCGCCGCCGTGTTCACCTACGTGCTGGGCAACGCGGCCGGGGCCGCCGCGGCCGCCTCACACGGCCGCAGGCTCGCCCGGGAGGGCGGCAAGGCCGACGAGCAGCTCCACGAAGCCATGGCCAAGGCGCAGGAGATCGCCATGGGCTACCCGCGCCTGCGCGCCCGCCTGGACACGCCGGCCGCGGCCGACTACGCCGCCGGGCCTGGCGACGCCTTTGAATTCGGCCTCCAGGCCCTCCTCGACGGGCTGGAGCGAAGGGTCAGGGAGCGCGATGGCGCCCCAGAGCCTGGATGATCGCGGCTTCGACCGGGGCGGACGTCCCGGGTCGCCATCCATTAACGGTCTGGGTAGCAGGTAAGGGCTGGTCGTCCGAAATCAGCGGGTCGATTTGTGTGGTTCTTGTCACAGAGATCGACCGCTGTCCCCGCTGGATGCCCTGGAGAACGTGTTCGGCCGCTTTTGCCGCTGTTGCCGGGTATGACGTTTCGTGTTCATCTATTTAGGGCGATGTCCGGTTGCGGCCAGCCATCGGTGATCCGCCCTGCCATCAGCCCACCCGCCACCACCAGTCCGCCGACAGCCGCCACCGGCCGGCCGACTGCCACACCCGCCAGCCCACCCGGCCCACTCACCATCCATGACGACGCACGCGGCGACAGCGGAGGTCCGATGCGGAAGGAGACGCTGGAGAGTTTCGTCCTCGGGGACGTTCTCCGGTCACAGGCGCAGGTTCACCGACGACAGACGTTCCTCAAGTTCCGGGACGGCGAGATCACCTACGGCGAGGTGGACGCCACCGCCGACCGGATGGCCCGCGCGCTGTCCGGAGCCGGGATCGGGCGCGGCGACCATGTCGGACTGATGCTGCCCAACTGCGCCGACTTCGTGCACCTGATCTTCGCGCTGGCGCGGCTCGGCGCAGTGGCCGTGCCGATCAACATCGCCTACCGGGGGGAGCTGCTGCGGCACGTCCTGGACAGCTCCGACTCCCAGTGGCTGATCATCGACGGGCCGTACGCGGAGCGGGTCACCGAGATCGCGGAGCGGCTGCCGAAGCTCGGCGGGGTGTTCGTGCGGGACGCCGCCGCGAGCGAGGTGCTGCTCGACCGGCTGGGCAAGCCCGCGCGGGAGCTGACGAGCCTGCCGGACGACGGGGACGGCGCCGGGCGCGTCGAGGTCCCGGTCGGGTTCGCGGACATGCAGGCGATCATGTACACGTCCGGGACGACGGGACCGTCCAAGGGCGCGATGGTGCCGCACGCGCTGGCGCTGACCTGCGCCTACGACTCGCTCGACTTCCTCGACCGGTGGGGCAAGACGATCTACTGCCCGCTGCCGCTGTTCCACGCGGCGGCGCTGTGGGACGGCATGCTCTCGGCACTGCTCGGCGGCGGGTCCATCGCGATCGTGGAGCGGTTCAGCGCGTCGAGGTTCTGGGACGACGTCCGCCGCTTCGACGCGCAGGTCTGCATGAGCGTGTTCTCGATGATCCCGATCCTGCTGAACCGGCCGCCGACGTCCAAGGACAAGGACCACCGGCTGGAGACGTTCTACATGGGCAAGTCGAGCCTCGACGAGCCGATGCGGGAGCGGTTCGGCGTCCGGTCGGTGGAGACCTACACCAGCACCGAGGCGGGGATCGCGACGGGCAGCCCGTACGGGGAGTGGCGGGTCGGGTCGTGCGGGCAGGCCCACGAGGAGCGCTTCCAGGTCGCCGTGGTGGACGAGCACGACCGCGAACTCCCGCCCGGCGAACCGGGGGAGCTGGTGCTGCGGCCGAAGCAGCCGTTCGTCCTCACGACCGGCTACTACGGGAACTGGGAGGCGACGACGCAGTGCTTCCGGAACATGTGGTTCCACACCGGAGACCGGGTATGGCGCGATGACGACGGGTACTTCTTCTTCCTCGACCGGATGAAGGACGCCATCCGCCGCCGTGGTGAGAACATCTCCGCCTTCGATCTGGAGACGGAGATCAACCAGCATCCGGCGGTGCTGGAGTGCGCCGCGATCGGCGTGCCCTCGGAACTGGAGGACGAGGACATCAAGGTGTCGATCGTGGTGCAACCCGATACCGGCATGGATCCGGCCGAGCTGATCGCCTACTGCGAGGAGCGGCTGCCGCGCTCGATGGTGCCCCGCTACGTCGAGTTCGTGGAGGCGCTGCCGCGCACCCCGACCGACAAGGTCGCCAAGTACAAGCTGCGCGCCGAGGGCGAGCACGGCCTGACCGACACGACCTGGGACCGGGAGGCGGGCGGACGGTGAACTGGGACGACACGCCTGAGGAGGCCGCGTTCCGGGAGGAGGTGCGGGCCTTCGTCCGGGAGCGGTTTCCCGAGTCGTACCGTCCGGCCGGGGACGAGGAGCAGAGCCTGGAGCCGGAGGACGTCGCGGGCTACAACTGGCCCGTCGACCGCGTCGCCGACGACCCCGGCCGCCGTGAGGGCGCCCGCGCATGGGCCGAGGCCCTGGCGGAACGCGGCTGGATAGCCCCGCACTGGCCGAAGGAGTACGGCGGCGCGGGCCTGTCGGCACTGGAGGAATTCGTCCTCCACGAGGAAATGATGCGGGCCCGGGTCCCCACCGTGAACGGCATCGGCGCGTTCCTCCTGGGCCCGACCCTCCTGGTCCACGGCACGGACGAACAAAAAGCCGCGCACCTCCCGCCCATCGCCAAGGGCGAGGCGACCTGGGCGCAGGGCTTCTCCGAGCCCGGCTCCGGCTCCGACCTGGCGTCTCTGCGCACCCGAGCCGTCCGCGACGGCGACGACTACATCGTCGACGGCCAGAAGGTCTGGACATCCCTGGGCCAATACGCCGACTGGCTGTTCGTCCTGGTCCGCACCGACCCCGACGCAGACCGTCCCCACCGCGGCATCACGTTCCTGCTCATCGAGGCGAACGCGCCCGGCGTGACGATCCGTCCCATCACCGACATCCGGGGCGCGGTGCCGTTCTGCGAGATCTTCTTCGAGGGCGTCCGGGTGCCGGTGGCGAACCGGGTCGGGGAGGAGAACCGCGGCTGGTACGTGGCGATGTCCGCGCTCGGCTTCGAGCGGGCCGGGATCGGCGCGACGATCAAGTACGAGCAGGCCCTCGCCGAGCTGGTCACCTACCTGCGCTCCCCGGACGGACGCCGCTTCGCCCGCCGCAGCCCCGCCCTCCGCCAGGAGATAGCCCGCCGCCAGACGGAGATCCGCGTCCTGTACAACCTGGCCCGCTACACGGTGTCGCGCCAGGCCGCAGGGGACGAACCCGACTTCGAGGCGTCCATCAACCAACTGTTCGGCGCCGAACTGCACCAGCGCCTAGCCCGGACGGGCGCGCGCGCGTTCGGGCGGTCCGCCGCGCTATGGGAACGCGAAGGCGCCCCCATGAACGCGACGTTCACCCACATGCGCAGAGACTCGGTGGCGTCCACCTTCCTGGGCGGCACCACCGAGATCCAGCGGAACGTCATCGCCACCCGGGGCCTGAACCTGCCCCGCAGCTGACCATCAGGAGGAGCGAGCACGCATGCCCGACGAGAACGCCTACGAGACCGTCGATCTGCGGATCGAAGAACGAGTGGCCTGGCTGACGCTGAACCGGCCGGAGAAGCTCAACGCGCTGACGCCGACGACGATGACCGAGCTGCGCGACATCTTCACCCGCGTCGACGACGACGAGGACGTCTGCGTGGTCGTGCTGCGCGGCGCCGGCGAGCGCGCGTTCTGCGCCGGGATGGACCTCGGCTGGTCGGAGAAGCTGACCCCCCGCGAGCGGATCGAGCAGGGACGCCTGGGCGAGAAGACGTTCGCCATGATGGAGCGGCTGTCGGTCCCCGTGATCGCCGCCGTCCACGGCTACGCGGTCGGCGGTGGCCTGGAACTGGCCCTCGCCGCCGACTTCATCGTCGCATCGGACAACGCGAAGGTCGGCCTGGTCGAGATCACCCTCTCGGCCCGCCCGCCCTACCGCCCGAAGATGACCGAGGACGGCGACCCCGACCAGCCCGAATTCGGCGGCTCCGCCCCCGGCTGGGGCGGCGTGAAACGCCTGCCCGAACGCATCGGCAAGGCCCGCGCGAAGGAACTCCTCTTCACCGGCGCCCGCATCGACGCCGACCGCGCCTTCAAGCTGGGCCTGGTCAACGACGTCTACCCGGCGGACGAGTTCGACAAGCGGGTCGGTGAGCTCGCCGAGCGGATCGCCGCGATGAACCGCTACAACCTGCGTCTGGTCAAGGAACTGGTCACCAACGGCTACGACTGGATCGAGCCGCACCCGAGCTAGGAGGACCCCGTGCAGATCTATCGCATCGATCACGTCGCGCAGGTGACCCCCGACCTCGACGCGCAGGTCGCGCTGCTGGAGGGCTTGTTCGGGTTCCGGCGCGTCCGGAGCTGGGACAGCCCCGACGAGGGCGCGCGCGGCACCCGGCTGGAGATCCCGGGCAGCCACGGCCAGGCATGGGAGGTGGTCACGCCCGCCGGCGACGGCTCGGCACTCCAGACATTCCTGGACGACCACGGCGGACGCCCCGGCCTGCACCACGTGGGCGCCGAAGTCCCCGACCTTGAGGCCGTCCGCGCGGAACTCGAAGTCCGCGGCATCAAACCGACCGACGGCGCACGCGGCCGCTGGCTGGAGGCGTCGCTGACCCCGCCCGAGCACGGCCCCGGCGTCCTGTTCCGGCTCCGCGGCCCCGGCAACCTCGACATGTGCGGCGACTCGTCGGCCTCCGTCCCGGAAACGTCGTCCACCTCCGGGCCGTCCCTGGGCATCGTGGCGCTCGACCACATCTGCCAGGCGTTCCCCGACCGCGACCTCCTGGCCGGCTGGTACCACGGCCTCGCCGGGTTCACGCAGGTGTGGCGGACGCCGGACGACGAGCATCCCGACATGGCCGACCTCGTCCTGAACATCCCCGGCTCCGCGATCTGCTGGGAAGTGATCATGCCGCGCGGCGAGGACTCGTTCATCGAACGCTTCCTGGACCGCAACGGCGCCGCCGCCCACCACGTCACGTTCGAGGTCGCCGACTGGGACAAGGCCCTCGCGGCCTGCGAGCACCACGAGATCCCCACCTTCGACGACGAAGAGGGCGTCACTGACGGCGCCGCGTGGAAGCACACGTTCATTCACCCCAAGCACACCGGCGGCGTCCTGGTCCAGCTGTTCTGGGAGGAACGCCCCGGCGTGTGGGTCCGCTCCGACAAGGTCCCGCCGCCATGGACCTGAGCCTCACCGAGGACCAGGAGCTGATCGCCTCCACCGCCCGCGACCTCCTGGAGTCCCGCGCCGCGACCGCCGGGGCGCGGGCGATGGACGGCGACCCGTCCGGCCACTCCGCCGCCCTGTGGAAGGAGATGGTCGAACTCGGCTGGACGGGCCTGGCCTTCCCCGAGGAGCACGGCGGCGTGGGCGGCGACTTCCTGGACGTATGCCTCCTGTTCGAGCAACTGGG
This sequence comes from Actinomadura sp. 3N508, assembly GCF_044326375.1. NCBI lineage: Bacteria > Bacillati > Actinomycetota > Actinomycetes > Streptosporangiales > Thermomonosporaceae > Actinomadura > Actinomadura sp. 3N508. The sequence continues at coordinate 508,735 of NZ_JBIRAX010000002.1, read as the reverse complement.
CTACGCGCAGGTCCCGAGCCCGCTCCTGACCTCGGTGGCGTCCTGCGGCATGCCCATAACCCGCCACGGCACCCCCGACCAGCAGGAACGCTGGCTGACGGCCCTCTCGGAAGGCCAGATCGCAACCGCCGCCCCACTCCCGTGGGACCGCCCGGACGACGGGCCCGCAGCCGCACCCGACGGCCCGGACTTCGTCCTCGACGGAACGGCCACGTTCGTCCCGTTCGCCGCGTCCGCCGAGAGCCTCCTCATAGCGGCCCGCGTCGGCGACGAGCCGCGCGCGTTCTGGGTGGACGCCTCATCACCAGGCATAACACTCCGCCCCCTGAACACGATCGGCCCGGACCGTCCCTGCCACGTCGACCTGGCGGACGTCCGCGTCCCCGCCACCGACGCCCTCAACGCGGACGCCGCCCACGCCATCTCCCTCTTCGGCGCCGCAGCCACCTGCGCCGAAATGGTCGGCGCCGCCCAGCGCGTCCTGGACATGACGGTGCAGTACGCAACGGAACGGGAGCAGTTCGGCCGCCCGATCGGGTCGTTCCAGGCCGTCCAGCACCACTGCGCCGACATGGCCATCGACGTCCTGGGCTCCCGCTTCATCGCCTACGAGGCCATCTGGCGCCTCTCCGCGAACCGCGACGCGACGCAAGAAGTGTCCATGGCCAAGGCATGGGTGAGCGAGGCGTACGAACGCGTCTGCGCCCTAGGCCACCAGGTACACGGTGCGATCGGCTTCACCCAGGAGCACGACCTGCACTGGTTCTCCCAGCACGCCATGTCCGCGTCCCTGTCCTTCGGCGACGGCGACGCCCACTACGAATCCCTGGCCACCAACCTCGACATCCCCTGACGGACACGAGACCCGGCCGGCCCGCCCACCGGCCGGGTCAGGTGGTCGGGGTTGGGGTTGGGGTCGGTTTGCGGGTGGTGGGGCGTAGGAACAGGGTCAGGGTCGGGATTACGTATAGGAGCCACACGACCACTTGCAGGACCGTTGGGTCGGGCTGGAAATTGACCGTGCCCTTTAGGAGGGTGCCGTACCAGCTTCCTGGCGGGATGGCCTCGCTGATGTCGAATGCCTTGGTGTTCAGGCCCGGCAGGAAGCGGGCCTCCTGGAGGTCGTGGAAGCCGTAGGCCAGGACGCCGGCGGCGACTATGACGAGCATCGCGCCCGTCCAGGTGAAGAAGCGGGCCAGGTTGATTTTCAGTGCGCCTCGGTAGAACAGCCAGCCGAGCACTACGGCGGTGGCCAGGCCCAGGAGTGCGCCTCCCAGTGGGCGGGCTCCGTCGCCGGTGGCCTGTACTGCCGACCAGATGAACAGGGCGGTCTCCAGGCCCTCGCGGGCCACCGCCAGGAAGGCCGTCACTACCAGGGCGCCGGTGCCCATGACCAGGGCGCGGTCCAGCCTGCCGTGGAGTTCGGCCTTCAGGTGGCGGGCGGTGCGGCGCATCCAGAAGACCATCCAGGTGACCAGGCCCACCGCGATGATCGACAGCGTGCCGCCGAGGAGTTCCTGCGCCTCGAAGGTCAGGGTGGTGGTGCCGTACTGCAGGATCGCGCCGAAGGCCAGGCTGACGCCGACCGCGATGGCGACGCCCGTCCAGATGGCGGGCAGCGCGTCCCGCCGCTCCGTCTTGACCAGGTAGGCGAGCAGGATGCAGACGATGAGGCTGGCCTCCAGGCCCTCCCGCAGTCCGATCAGGTAGTTCGCGAACATCAGGAGAACAGCTCCTTGCCCCACCAGCCGGTGGCGTCCCGGACCCCGGGCGGGATCGCGAACACGGCCGAGCCGACGTGCTGTATGTACTCGTTGAGGGCGTCGATCCGCGCGAGCCGGGTCTGGACGGGGAGGAAGCCGCGGCGGATGTCGCGCTGGTAGGCCAGGAAGAACAGGCCCGCGTCGAGCCGTCCCAGGCCGTCGGTGCCGTCGGTGAAGGAATAGCCGCGCCGCAGCATCCGGGCGCCGTTGTTGCTGTCGGGGTGCGCCAGCCGGACGTGTGCGTCCGGGAGCATCGCCGTCAGGTCCGGCTCGTCGTGCTCGCGTTTGCGGTTCACGGGGGCGCCCTCGCCCTTGGTGCGGCCGAATATGTCTTCTTGCTCTTTGAGGGACGTGCGGTCCCACGTTTCGATGCGCATCGCGATCCTGCGTGCGACGAGGTATGAGCCGCCCGCCATCCAGGGCGGGCCGTCCTTGGACGAGACCCATACGTGGTCGTTGAGGGCTGCCGTGTCGGTGCCGGAGATGTTGCGGGTGCCGTCCTTGAAACCCATCAGGTTGCGCGGGGTCTGCGCGTCCGGCGTCGTCGAGGACGTCTTGCCGAACCCCAGCTGCGACCAGCGCACCGACACCTTGCCGAAGCCGATGCGGGCCAGGTTGCGGATCGCGTGCACCGCGACCTGCGGGTCGTCCGCGCACGCCTGGACGCAGATGTCGCCGCCGCTGCGCCCCGGGTCCAGGTTGTCGCCGGGGAAGACCGGGAGGTCGATCAGCGCGGGCGGCCGGCGGGAGGCGAGGCCGAAACGGTCGTTGGTGAACAGGGTTGGGCCGAAACCTATGGTCAGGGTCAGGCGGGACGGCCTGAGCCCCAGCGCCTCACCGGTGTCGTCCGGTGGCCCCTCGGGCGGGCCGCCGACCGCGCCTTCGCCGACCGCGCGCCCGGCGGTCATCTTCTCGGCGGCCCGCGTCCACTCCTTGAGCATGGCGACGAGGGCGTTCCGGTCATCGGTGGTGACGTCGAACGCGGCGAAATGCAACCGGTCCTGGACGGGGGTGGCGATCCCGGCCTGGTGCGCGCCGTGGAACGGTATGGCCTGGCCGGGTTCGGCGTCGTCGGAGATGCCGATCGCGGCGGCGGCCACACCGCCGGAGGCGGTCACGCCGAGGGCGAGGCCGGTGCCGCCCCAGCCGAGCAGCGCGCGGCGGGAGAACGACTTCGGTGTGCGCTCGGAGGTCATGACACGACTGCCGCCGCCAGCTTCGACAGCGGTTCGGCGAGCGCGTTGACCGCGTCGGAGAGTTCCTTGCGGTCGTCCTTGCCGACGGTGTCGTAGGTGACGAAGCCGTCAGAGGAACCCTCGACGCGGTACTTGTCGAGGAGGGTGAACAGTGCCTTGAACTGCTTGTCCAGCTCTGTGGCGAGGGCGGGGTTCCGTTCGGCGGCGACGGGCTTGAGCAGCTCGTAGGACTTGTGCGCGCCTTCCACGTTGGCCTGGAAGTCGACCAGGTCGGTGTGGCTGTAGCGCTCCTCCTCGCCGGTGACCTTGCCGGTGGCGACCTCGTCCAGGAGCTCCTTGGCGCCGTTGGCCATGCTCGTCGCGTTGATCTCGGCGGTGCCGACGCGCTTCTGCCAGTCCTTCAGGTCGGTGATCAGCTGGTCGGCGAGCTTCTTCTCCTCGGCACCGATCTTCTTGTCCGCCCACAGCGCCTTCTCCAGGCGGTGCCAGCCGGTCCATGCCTGGCCCTGTTCGAGACCGTCCTCCCGCACGTCCACCTTGGGGTCGATGTCGCCGAACGACTCGGCGACGGGCTCGGTGCGCTCCCAGCCGACGCGGGACGAGGCGTAGATCTTCTTGGCGGACTCGATGTCGCCCGCCTTGATGACGGCGGCGAACCTCTCGGCCTTGGGCAGGGTGTCGTCGGCCTGGGCCTGGACGTACTTGCGGTACTCGGCGACGGCCTTGTCCAGCCGCGGGTCCTGCGGCTTGGTCGAGCCCTGCCCGGTGGCGGTCACCTTCTGCCGGATGCCGTCGCCCTTCATGCCGGGCTTGCAGGCGATCTCGTACGATCCGGCCTTGACCTCGGCCGTGATGTCGGCCTTGGTCCCGGGCCCGATGTTCTCCCGCTCGGTGACGATCCGGTCGCCGGGCGCGTAGATGTAGACCTCGGTGACCTTGGAGCCCTTGTTCTCCACGGCGAGCTTGACGTGCCCGGCGGGGAACTCGGTGCGCGAGACCTTGCACTCGCTGTCGCTCGCGGTGACCTGGATGGCGCCCGACTCCCCGCCGCCGCCCTTCTCGGTGCAGCCGGCGACGGCGAGGAGGGTGACGGCGGCAGCTGCCGCGGCGCCGCGGAGGTGATGGACGGCTCTCAAGCTGTACTCCAGGGTCGGTGGCGTGCCCCCCAACCCGCCACGAAAGTTAGGCGAGCCTAATTTAGCTTAACTTTACCTAACTATCTGCCCCTGGACCGATGATCCATCTCACTGCTGACCTGCATGATCATCGCTATTGGACGCCCGGCGGCTTGTGCCCGAAGGACCAGCCGGCCCGGAACTTCTCCTGGATGGCGGGGAAGGCGTGCAGGACGTCCCGCGCCTCCCGGGAGAGCGGGGTGGTGGCCGCGAAACCGGCGGCGAACGCGAACCCGGCGAAGGTCAGGATCATCAGGACGATGCCCGCGCCGAAGGCGTCCGTCGAGGTCAGGACGAGCCCGAGCGCGAACAGCGCGACGTTGGAGCCGAGGCCGTAGGCCCAGACCTTGGCGCGGCGCGTCCGGTGCGCGGACGCGCAGCCGGCGCAGCGCGGCACCGCGATCGTCAGCTTCCGCCAGGTGATCCGCCGCGCGTAGTACGCGGTGATCTCCTCGTTGACCTCGCCGTGCATCTTCACCTTGAACCCGGCGCGGTCGTGGCTCGGCTGCTCCTTGCAGAACCAGCAGGTGTCGTAGATCTGGTTCTCGCGGACGGTCTCCAGGTTCTCCGCGATGCGCGTCCGGACGTTCGCCGACACGGCGGTGGCCTCGGCGCGCTCCAGGACGCCCTCCGCCGGGCTCCAGTCGCCGGTCTCGTTGCCGTACAGGATGACGCAGCGCATGGCGGAGTCGGCGATCTCGTCCCGCAGCCCCTCCAGGAGGGAGTGGTCGCCGGGCAGGACCGCGCCGAGCCCCGCGAGGACGGGTTCGGCCCGTTCGAGCAGGCGGATCGCCTCGCCGTACCCGGTCTCGGGGGTCGCGTCGGCGCGTTCGAGGGCGGAGCGGCTTTGCGACCTGAGCCGGGACGTCGCGGGGGCGACGGCGTCGCGCAGCGCCGTCTCGACCAGGGTGTCGTCGAATCCGGAGCCGCGCATCAGGCCGATGTGGGCGGACGCCTTCTCATGCTCGCCGGACTGAGATTCCTGGACGGCGAGCCGCGCGCTGATCGACAGCAGGGCGGCGGGGAGGCGTTCGCGCAGCTCCGCGGCGGCGCCCGGCCCGATCCGGGGATCGTCGGCGGTGCGGGCGCGGCCGGCGACGAGGTCCCAGAACGCGTCGGTGTCGAGGACGGTCCGCCAGTGGCGCAGGGCGCGTTCCCAGAGGCCGGGGTCGTTGCCGTCCAGGGCGCGGGCGTGGGCCAGGACGGCGAGGTTGTGCGCGGCGACGGCGGCCGGGCGCCCGGGGCCGGGCGCGGACCAGAGCCGCTCGGCGTCCTCGAAACGCCCGTCGCGCAGGGCGGCTAGGGCCTCGTCGCCGTCGCGGGAGGGCCAGAACCAGAACAGCTCGTCCTCCAGGCGGCGGACCGGGTCGCGGAGCCGCTGGATCGCCCGCTGCGCGGCGTCGGCGTCCGGCGGCGGGTCCAGCGGCAGGAGCGCCGAGCCGGTTCCGGGGGACGTGCCGAGCTTGGCCGTGACCTGGAGTTCCTCGGACCGCCGGCGGATGTCGCGGGCGGCGGCGTCCACCGCGAGGCCGGTGACGCGGAAGGGGTTCTCCCGGTACAGGTCCGGGCCGACCTGGTCGAGGAAGGACGTCTTCGTGGTGTTCATCGTCCACCTGCCGCGGAGATGCGGACGCTGACCGTCCGGTTGCGGGGATCGCCGGACGCGGCCTCGCCCGGATGCGGCGGCAGCAGACCGGCCAGCGTCGAGACGGAGAAGCGGGCCGTGGGGATCCGCGCGGACGAGCGCAGCACCTCCCGGACGACCGTGGCGCGCAGCAGCCCCAGCTCGGCGTTGCTCGCGTACCCGCCGCCCGGGTGGACGGCGCGACGGTCGGTGTGCCCGATGACGGTGACGGAGATCTGGGCCGCGTAGGGCCGCAGCTGCTCGCCGAGATCCTTCAGCGTGGCCCGTCCCCGCGAGGTCAGGGTTGCGTCGCGGCGGAAGAGCCCGCGCTCGAACGTGACCTCGATCTCGTCGGCCCGGTGGACGATGCGCATGCCCTGGCCTTCGAGCTTCAGCGCCGCGATCGGATCTGGGGAACCGGCGGCGGACGGCACCACCGGCGAGGAAGGGCGCGGCGGCGCGCCGGTTTCGTCGCGGTCCAGCCAGACGTCCGCCAGCATGACGAACGCGAGCAGCACCACGGACGCCGTCCCCAGCCGGAACGCCGAGCGTGCGAGGACGAAGCGCCGGGGAGACGCCGCCGTCGCCCGGATCCGGGCGATGCGGCGGCGTCCCTCCGCGGCACCGGGGTCGCCGGGGGAGAGGGCGGCGACCCCGGCCCAGCAGCGGTCGGCCTCGTCCAGCCGGCCCTGCTGCGCGTACATGCGCGCCTTCAGGTCGAGCACGACCGAGCCGTCCTCGCCCTCCAGCAGTTCCTCCGCCTCCGCGTAGCGGCCCGCGCGGGCCAGGGCGCGCGCCTGCGCGACCGCCACCTCCCGGACGGCCTGTGCCGGGACGCTCATCGGCCCGCCCTCACCGTGCTGAACGGGTCGGTCGGGGGCGGGGCCGAGGGCAGCAGGTCCGCGAGTGCCGCGTTGACGTCGCGGAGCGTGCCCGCGTCGCCCGCGTCGGCGGCGCGGCGGCCGGTGGCGATCAGCGCGGCGGCCTCCCGCTGGTCGCGCATCTCCGGCTGCAGCGCCGACAGCTCCCGGAACGCGATGAACGGCAGGTCGCCGGACGCGTCCAGCACCCGGGTCGCGAGCCGCCGCAGCTCGGTGACGCGCTGGCGCAGCAGGTCGGCGTCGTGCGCGGCGATGGCCTCCTGCACCGCGGCCTCGGCCGCCTCCAGCGCCGGGACGTCGCCCGCCCGGCCCCGCTCCTCGACGACCTCGCGGACCAGCGGCAGCACCTCCCGCGCCTCGCTGACCAGGCCGGGCCATTCGAGCTCGTCCTCGACCTCGTCGGCGGCGGCGCGCAGGTCCAGCAGCCGCTTGCCGCCCGCGACGGCGGCGTCCGGGTCGACCTCGGCGGCGTTCACCTCGGCGTCCAGGTTCGCGACGATGCCCTCCGCGTCGATCCGGGCCAGCACCTCGCCGGCCCGCGAGTCGCCGAGCTCCCCGGCCTGGCGCCGCGCGGACTCCAGCCGCCGCTTCTCCGCGGCGGCGTCCTTGGCCAGCGCGGCCGGGTCCGGGACGGTCTCCGTCTGCAGGTTGACGGCGCTCTGGAACTCCTCGTCCAGGATCGGGACGTAGGCGCGCGCGACCACCATCCGGGACTCGTCGATCACGATCGTGAAGTCGACCTCGCTGCCCTCCGGCACGTCCCGCCTGACCTGCCCGGCGTTGATCTCCAGCCGGCCGATCCGGCGGTTGCGGTCGGCGCGGTGGTGCTCGCCCTCCAGCACCGGGATCCGGATCATGCCCTCCCCGGCGCCGCGCAGGACGCCCACCGCCGTCCGCAGCAGGATCCGGCGGCGGGCCGGGAGCGGGGTGCCGCGCTTGAACAGCCACTCCACCTCGTTGCCCTCCAGTCCGACCCCGATCGAGTGGGTGAGCGGCGGCTGCGTGTCGACGGCCCCGACCGTGTACGTCAGCGTGTCCGGGGTGATGGGACGGCCCGCGCCGGTCGCGTCGGTCAGCTCGATCTGGAACGTGTTCGCGCGGCCCTTCTCCGCCCACAGCGTGGTCGTGAACGTCCCTTCGGCGGGCAGCGGGATGCGCCCGCTGCGCCAGACCGGCTGGGTGTGCGGGTTGACGAACTCGATCGAGCATCCGGCCGGGTCGGCGCCGGTGACGCGCCCGCCGACGAACGGCTCGATGTCGGGCCCGAGCGGGCGGTATTCGAGGTCGACCGCGTACTCGCCGGCGGGCGGCGGCGGGCCCGCCAGCGACGGGTCGAGCCGCTGGCCGCCCGCGAAGACGGCGGCGCCGCGCGCGACGGTCGTGATCGGGTCCTGGCTGTGGTCGAGCGGGATGCCGAGCCCCTCGCGCGGGTCGGCGAGCCGTTCCCGCAGGTACGGCGACAGCGTCGGGCCGCCGACGAGCAGCGCCCGCTCGACGTCGCCGGGCCCGAGCCCGCTCTCCGCCAGCGCCTTGCGGCACAGGTTCACCGACCGGACGACGAACGGTTCCGTGAGCCGCTCCACGTCCGCCCTGGCCAGCTCGTACTCGAACTCGACCGTCCGGCCGGACTCGTCGTCGAGGTCGAGGAACAGCTCGGCGGACTCCGCCCGGGACGCCTGGATCTTCGCCGCCTCGGCGGCGATCTTCAGCCGGTTGATGTTCTTGCGCCAGCGCGGGTTGCCGCGCCGCAGATCGGTCAGCCCGTGCTCGCGCGTGACCGCCGGGATCAGCAGCTCCTCGACGATCGCCCAGTCCAGCAGCTTGCCGCCGAGGAAGTTGTCGCCCCGGTGGTTGACGACGGTGAACTCGCCGTCGCGCATCTGGATCACGGCGGCGTCGAACGTGCCGCCGCCGAAGTCGTACACCAGCCAGAACGCGTTCTCGGCGTCCTCCTGGAAGCCGTGCGCGAGCGCCGCCGCGGTCGGCTCCTGGAGGAGGGGCGCGTGGACGATGCCCGCCATCTCGGCGGCGCGGCGGGTCGCGTCGCACGCGCTGAGCTCGAACGCCGCCGGGACGGTGATGACCGCCGCGCCGATCTCCTCGCCGGTCCGCTGCCCGACGTCGCGGCGCAGCGACCGCAGCACCTCCGCGGACAGCTCCTCCGGCTCCATCGACCGCCCGGCGGCGGCGAAATGCTTGGGCTGGCCGGTCGTCCCCATCCGCAGCTTGAACTCCACGCAGGTGTTCTCGGGATCGTGCTCGCTGCGGTCCCTCGCGGCGCGGCCGACGCTGATCCGGCCGCGGCGGTCGACCAGCACGGCCGACGGCGTGGTCTCGGCCCCGTCGTTGTTCTTGATGATCTCGGTCTCGACACCGTCCAGCCGCGCGATGGCGCTGTTGGTGGTCCCGAGATCGATGCCGAAGTCGATCGTGGTCCTGTTCATCCCTTGCCCGCTTCCTCCGTCGCCGGTGTCTCGGGGGTGCCGACGATCACCTCGGCCATCTGGACGGCGCGTCCGTCCAGGTACACACCGGGGCGCAGGGCCTCGGTGATCTGCTCGCGCGCCAGGCCCGGCGTGGGCTCGTACGCCACCACCGACATGGCCAGCCCGGGATCGAACGGCTCGCCCACGTGGTCCCTGATCGTGATTCCGGTGCCGGCGAGGACGTCCCACGCCGACTCCAGATGCCGGACGACCGGGCGCGGCGGGTCGTCCATCCGCTCGATCCGCGCCCGCAGCCGCCACAGGCTCGTCGCCAGCTCCGCGAGCGACCCGTCCGGCAACTCCGGAACCGGTGCCTGGACGCCGTCCGCCGGGTGGGCGGCGATGGCGCGGGCGAGTTCGGCGAGCGCGTCCGCGGGCCACGCCGACGCGCTGATCCTGAATTCCGGCGGGTGCCGCCATTGCCGGAGCGCGCCCCCGGCCCGTGCAAAGACACGCCCCATGCCCGTGAGTCCTCCCCAAGGCGGCCCTGTCGCCGCGTTCGCCGCAACGGTGACAGCGCCGTCGCGGGACCCCTCCCGGGAAGGCACGCCACCGCGTAACTTCGGCCTATGCATGTGGGCATTGCGGTCGTCGCGGCGCTGCTGGTGACGTGGGTTCCGGCGCTGGTGTGGCTGAGGCGCCGCGGGCGCCCCGGCGATCTCGGCGGGCCCGCGCGGCGCGCGACGTTCGAGACGCTGCACACCGCGTCCCGGGCCGCGCCCGCGTTCCGGGCCGGGCTGACCGAGCAGGGCGCGCAGAAGGCCGCCCGGCACCTGCGGGCACTGCTCGGCTGCGCCGCGCTGGCGATCACGGACGGGGAGCGCCTCCTCGCCTGGGACGGCGAGCACGACCACCACGCGGAGGAGGGGCCGGGGCACGCCGAGGCCACGCTGGCGAGCGGCCGCACCCAGGTCCACGACGTGGTCTGCGACCGGCTCGACTGCCCGATCCGCCGCGTCGTCGTCGTGCCGCTCGCCACCGACGACCGCGTCGTCGGGACGCTCGCCGCCTACGGCGAGGAGATCCCCGCAGGGCTGATCCGCGCCGCCGAAGAGGTCGCCCTCTGGGTTGACGCGCAGCTCGAACTCGCCGAACTCGACCATTCCCGCACGCTGCTCATGGAGGCGGAGATGCGGGCGCTGCGGGCCCAGATCTCGCCGCATTTCATCTACAACTCGCTGACGACGATCGCGTCGTTCGTCCGGTCCGACCCGGAGCGGGCGCGGGAACTGCTGCTGGAATTCGCCGGCTTCACCCGCTACTCGTTCCGGCGGCACGGCGACTTCACCACGCTCGCCGAAGAGCTGCGCTCCATCGACCGGTATCTGCTGTTGCAGCGCGCCCGGTTCGGCGAGCAGCTGCGGGTGACGCTGCGGATCGCGCCCGAGGTGCTGCCGGTCGCGGTGCCGTTCCTGTGCCTGCAGCCGCTCGTGGAGAACGCCGTCCGGCACGGGCTGCAGGACAGGTCCGAGCCCGGCCTCATCACGATCGTCGCGGAGGACGCCGGGTCCGACTGCGTGATCAGCGTGGACGACGACGGGATCGGGATGGAGCCCGACGACGTCCGGCGGCTGCTGTCCGGGGAGGCGCCCCCGCTCGGCGAGGACGGCGACGCGGCCGGGATCGGCCTCGCGAACGTCGACGGGCGGCTCCGCCAGGTTTACGGCGACGAGTACGGTCTCGCCGTGGAAACAGGCCCTGGCGCGGGGACCAAAGTGACCGTCCGTGTCCCGAAGTACCGCCCCGGCGTGACCGCGTCGTCCGGCCCCCTGTGACCGCTTTCGGGCGAATCGGCCAGGTGAGGCGGGTCCCGGCCCCTTGACTCATCGACGTCCTTTTACTGGAATGTGGCGGGCGGTACAGGAAGGGCGGGGTTTGTTGTGGGCCTTCGTGTCCTTGCGGTGGATGACGAGGCGCCCGCGTTGGACGACCTCGTCCACCTTCTGCGCGCCGACCCGCGCATCGGCGAGATCCACACCGCGCGGGACGGCGCCGCCGCGCTCCGCAAGCTCGACCGCGCCCTCGCCGAGGGGCGCCCCATCGCCGCCGTGTTCCTCGACATCCGGATGCCGGGGCTGGACGGCACCGTCCTCGGCCGCGTGCTCGCGCAGTTCGCCCGCGCGCCGCAGATCGTCTTCGTCACCGCGTACGAGGGGCACGCCGTCGACGCGTTCGAGATCAAGGCGACGGACTACATCCTCAAGCCGGTGCGCCCCGAGCGGCTGAACGAGGCGATCAGGCGCGTGACCGAGTCCACCGAGGACTGGATGGAGGACGACGGGACGGGCTCGCCGTCGTCACCGTCCGAGCCGGAGCCGATGCCCGTCGAGCTGGGCGGCGTCACCCGGTTCGTCACGCCTGCGGAAGTGCTGTACGTGGAAGCGCAGGGCGATTACGCGCGGTTGCACACGTCCGGCGGGAGCCATCTGGTCCGCATCCCGCTGGCGGCGCTGAGCGAGCGATGGAGCGGTGCAGGATTCGTCCGGGTGCATCGCAGCCATCTGGTCGCGCTGTCGGCGATCAAGGAGCTGCGGCTGGACTCGGGCCGCTGCACCGTCATGGTCGGCGGCGCGGAGCTCCCGGTGAGCCGCCGGCACGTCCGCGAGCTGCGCGACCTGCTGGTCCGCAGGGCGAGGCGATCCTCCTGAGCCCCGGCGACCGGCGCGCCACGTCCGGCGACGGCCCGGACGGTGACCGCCCGCCCGGACCCGCGCCGGGCCGCGTGCTGGTCACGGGCCCGCGGACGCGCACCGTCCGCCGCCCCCGCTACCCGGTCACGCGGGAGATCGACGAGCAGACCGGGCTCGGCGAGGCGTACATGCGCTCGCTGGTCCGCACGCAGCTCCGGCTCGCGATGCGGCTGTGCCTCGTCCTCGCCGCGGTGGTGGCCGGGCTGCCGCTGCTGTTCGCCCTGGTCCCCGAGGTCCGCGAGCAGGAGGTGCTGGGGGCGCCGCTGCCGTGGGTGCTGCTCGGCGGGCTCATCTACCCGTGGTTCGTCGCCTGCGGCTGGTGGTACGTCCGGCAGGCCGAACGCAACGAGGCCGACTTCGCCGAACTCGTCGACCGCGCGTCCGCCCCCCGCGACGAGGATCTTGCGTGAGCGCCGCGTACGGGATGGCGGGCGTGCTGCTGGTCGTCGTCGCCACGGTGCTCATCGGGGTGCTCGGGGTGCGCATCTCCCGCACGACGTCCGACTTCTACGTCGCGTCCCGGACGGTCACACCCCTGCGGAACGCGTCCGCGATCGGCGGCGAGTACCTGTCGGCCGCCTCGTTCCTTGGAATCGCGGGCCTGATCCTCGCCTACGGCGCCGACATGCTGTGGCTCCCCGTCGGCTGGACGGGCGGCTACCTGGTGCTGCTCGTCCTGGTGTCGGCGCCGCTGCGCCGCTCCGGCGCCTACACGCTGCCGGACTTCGCGGAGGCGCGGCTGGAGTCCATGGCGGTGCGGCGCGTCGCGAGCGTCCTCGTCGTGCTGATCAGCTGGCTGTACCTGCTGCCGCAGTTCCAGAGCGCCGGGCTGGTGCTGCGGACGGTCACGGGTGCCCCGGTCTGGACGGGCGGCGTCCTCGTCGCGGTCGTCGTCGCCGTGAACGTGTGGGTAGGCGGCATGCGCAGCGTCACGCTCGTGCAGGCGTTCCAGTACTGGATGAAACTCACGGCGCTGACCGTCCCGCTCGTGTTCCTGCTGCTGGCGTGGCGGTACGACGGCGCGCCCGGCCTCACGTCGGAGGAACCGCCCCGGTTCGACGACCGCACCACGGTCGCGGTCGGGACGGCCGTGACCGTGGACGTCACCGCACCCGTCCAGGTCGTCGTCGACGGGCGGATCGACGGCCGCGCGTACGAAGACGTCCCGCTGACCCTGAACCCTGGGCGGCACCACATCGACCAGGACGCGTCAGTCACCTTCCCCGCTGGCGCCGACGTCCCGCACGTCATCGGCGAGCCCGTCAGCACCGACCGCGAATGGGCCCTGCCGCTGGACGGCCGCGAACACTCCCTCTACGCCACGTACTCGCTGATCCTCGCCACGTTCCTCGGGACGATGGGCCTGCCGCACGTCCTCGTCCGCTTCTACACCAACCCAGACGGACGCGCCGCACGCCGTACAACGGTCATGGTGTTGTCACTGCTCGGCGCGTTCTACCTGTTCCCAGCCCTGTACGGGGTGCTCGGACGCCTCTACACGCCCGAACTCCTCATGACCGGACGCGCGGACGCCGTCGTCCTCACCCTCCCCGGGCGGCTCATCGGCGGCGTCGGCGGCGACCTGCTCGGCGCGCTGGTGACGGGCGGCGCGGTCGCGGCGTTCCTGTCGACGTCGTCCGGGATCACCGTGTCCGTCGCCGGGGTCCTGGCGCAGGACATCCTGCGCGGCGGGGTCCGTTCGTTCCGCGCCGCGACGCTGCTCGCGCTCGTCGTCCCCCTCGGCCTGGCGATGGCGGCCCGCTCCCTCGCCGTCGCCGACGTCGTCGGGCTCGCGTTCGCGGTCGCCGCGTCCACGTTCTGCCCGCTGCTCGTCCTCGGCGTGTGGTGGCGGCGGCTGACCGTCCCCGGCGCGCTCGCGGGCCTGGTCACCGGGGGCCTGCTCGCGGGCACCGCCGTGATCGTGACCATCGCGGCCGGGCCGCCGGAGGGCCGCCTCGGCGCGATGCTCGCCGAGCCCGCCGCCTGGACGGTCCCCATCGCCTTCGCCGTCATGATCGCCGTGTCCTGGTGCACGCCGGGACGCGTCCCGCCCGGCGTGGCCCGGATGATGGTGCGCCTGCACACCCCCGAGTCCCTGGACGTCGACCGCGGCACCTGGCGCCCGAAACGCGTGTGACCCTCAGAACACGCGGCGTTCGAAACGGGCGTGTTCGCCGGGGCGCCGGGCGACCGAAACGGTTCTGACGCCGCCACGCACGGCGACCGAAACGGGTGACCGTTCGTCGCGCCAAACGGACCGTTCATCGACACGGCCCGCAGACCGGCGACGATGAGCGGCAGCTGAACGCACCCTCCCGCCGGGCCCCTTCGCCTGCACGGACACGCTCCTTAGCGTGTCGCGTGACCGGCGTCACTACAGAGGAGGGACGGTCGTGTCCGTCGATAAGAGTGCCTCCGGCACCGTCTACGAACGGTTCCAGAGCAGCACGGAGTTCCAGGAACTCCGGCGCAGATTCCGCAGATTCGCATTCCCGATGACCGCGGCTTTCCTCAGCTGGTACCTGCTCTACGTCGTCCTGTCAGGGTGGGCGCGCGGCTTCATGGGCACAGAGCTGTTCGGCGCCATCAACGTCGCGCTCGTGTTCGGCCTCCTCCAGTTCCTATCGACGTTCGTCATCGCGTGGCTGTACTCCCGGCACGCCGACCGCAGCCTCGACCCGCTCGCCGACAAGATCCGCGCCGGAATCGAGGCCGAAGCCGGGAAGCCGGGAGAGGCCGGGAAGGCGGAGGACGTCCGATGAGCAACGAAACCCTGTCGATCATCCTGTTCCTGACGTTCGTCGCCGGAACGCTCGCCATCACCGTCTGGGCGAGCCGGAACACCAAGGACGCCACCGACTTCTACGCGGGCGGACGGTCCTTCTCCGGCGTCCAGAACGGCCTCGCGATCGGCGGCGACTACATGTCCGCCGCGTCCTTCCTCGGCATCGCCGGCCTGATCGCCCTCTACGGCTACGACGGGTTCCTGTACTCGATCGGGTTCCTCGTCGCGTGGCTCGTCGCGCTCCTCCTCGTCGCGGAGCTGCTGCGGAACTCCGGCCGGTTCACGATGGCGGACGTGCTGTCGTTCCGGATGAGCCCCCGTCCCGTCCGGACCGCCGCCGGCGTCTCCACCATCGTCGTGTCGATCTTCTACCTGCTGGCGCAGATGGTCGGCGCGGGCGCGCTGGTCTCCCTGCTCTTCGGCTTCACCAGCGAGTTCGCCAAGGGCGCGACGATCGCGCTGGTCGGCGTCCTGATGATCGTGTACGTCGTGTTCGGCGGCATGAAGGGCACCACCTGGGTCCAGATCGTCAAGGCCGTCCTGCTGATGACCGGCGCGACCCTCATCACGATCCTCGTGCTGAGCGAGTTCGGCTTCAACCTGTCGTCCCTGCTGAACGACGCCGCCGACCAGAGCGGCAAGGGCAAGGACTTCCTCGAACCCGGCCTGCGCTACGGCACCGAGGCCAGCGGCCTGGAAGGCAAACTCGACCTGATCAGCCTCGGGCTGGCGCTCGTCCTCGGCACCGCCGGGCTGCCGCACATCCTGATCCGCTTCTACACCGTCCCGACCTCCCGCGACGCCCGCAAGTCGGTGCTGTGGGGCATCGGCATCATCGGCGCGTTCTACCTGCTGACCCTCGTCCTCGGCTTCGGCGCCGCCGCCCTCGTCGGCAGCAAGGAGATCGCCAAGGAGAACCCGGCCGGCAACACCGCGGCGCCACAGCTGGCGGAGAAGATCGGCGACATCGTGTTCGGCGACGCGGGCGGCACCATCCTCCTCGCGGTCATCGCCGCGGTCGCGTTCGCGACGATCCTCGCGGTCGTGGCGGGCCTCACCCTCGCCTCCTCGTCGTCCTTCTCGCACGACCTGTACGCCCACGTGTTCCGCAAGGGCAAGGCCACCGAGCGGGAAGAGGTCCGCGTCGCCCGGATCTCCGCGTTCGTCATCGGCGCCGTCGCGATCGTCCTCGGCATCTACGCGCAGCGCCTGAACGTCGCGTTCCTCGTCGCCCTGGCGTTCGCGGTGGCGGCGTCCGGGAACCTGCCCGCGATCCTGTACAGCCTGTTCTGGAAGCGGTTCAACACGGCCGGCGCCGTCGCCGCCATCTACGGCGGCCTGGGCTCCGCGATCTTCTTCGTGACCTTCTCCCCGGTGGTGTCCGGGTCCCCGAAGGCCCTGTTCACCGACGTGGACTTCCACTGGTTCCCGCTGGAGAACCCGGGCATCGTCTCCATCCCGATCGGCTTCCTGGCCGGCTGGCTCGGGACGATCCTCAGCAAGGAGTTCAACGCCGAGAAGTACGCCGAGATCGAAGTCCGCTCCCTCACCGGCGCGGGCGCGGAGGAGGCGACCAAACACTGAGGCCGTGCCGCGCGGGCGACCGTCGCCCGGTCCCGCGCGGCCCGCGGCCCCGTCCCCCGTACCTCCCGGGACGGGGCCGCGCCCCAGACGCGTCCCCCTGACGCTCAGCGGACGTCAGGGGGACGCGCCGCGTTTCCGGACTCGCCCGGACCGGCGCATTCGCACATGCGGCGGGTCCCGGAGGCACAGTGCCTCCGGGACCCGCCGCGTCGTGGCCTAGGAGTGGCTCAACCGTTCCCGAGACCGGCGTCCGGGGATCCGATCGGGACGATGGGGGCGTTCCCCGAGATCGGGGCGAAGATCGGAGCGTCCCCGTCCACCGCGCCCTTCTCCACGGTCCCGGTCACGTCCGTGTCCACCGCGCCCTTCTCGACGGTTCCCGTCACCGGGGCGTCCGTGTCCACGGCACCCTTTTCGACGGTGCCGGTCACCGGGGCGTAGACCAGGGGAGCGCCGAGCATGTTTTCCGAGGCCATCGCGGGGCCGGCCATCGCCAGGATTCCGACGGTGCCGAGCACCACCACCGTGGCCTTCACGAGTCGCATCGTGGGGGTTGACCTTTCTTGGTTGTCGACATGGTGTGCCGAACGGGAGCGAGGCGACGACCGCCTACTCGTCGCACTCAATTGATCACAGACCGTATCAGTCTGGCTCAACACCGACGGCTATTTCGCGCACAATCGGCCTTCTGCTGCGCTCTTAGGCTGTGAGCCACAGGCGGACGGCGTACGACTCTCGGCCTTGGAGTACGGCCCAGTCAGCCTGGAATTGATCAGGGCTACTCTGCCGAGCATGCGGATGCTGCATCTCGGGTTGCGGGTCACCGATCTTGAACGCTCGCTCGCCTTTTACACGGCGCTCGGCTACAGCGTGGTCGGCGGCGTTCCCGAGACGGGATTCGGCAGCCTGACCATGCTCCAGTTGCCCGACGATCCGTTCGTCAGCCTTGAGCTCGTGCATGATCCCGCGAAACCGGTCGAGGACGTCAGCGCCGTCAACCATCTCGTCGTCCAGGTGGACGATCTCGATGCCACGATCGCGGAGCTCGCGGGGAGGGGTGTCACGGCCGAGCCTCCGGCGGAGCCGGGGCCGGGGGTCCGGACGTCTTGGCTGACCGATCCCGACGGCTACCGGATCGAGCTCGTGCAGTGGCCGCCCGGCCATCCGGCAGGAATGACGGCGGCCGACTTCGCCTGATCGGCCGTCCTCTGCGTGTGACGGTGGTGGGAACGGCGAGCCAGGGCCGGACGACAGGCGATGCGGGACGTCAGCTTGATGGCCGTGGTCCTGCGGTTCCGTGGGCGGCGAAGAATTCCTCGGCGGTGAGGCCGAAGATCAAGTTGTCGTGGTAGCGGCCGGCGAAGAAGTCGTGCCGTCGCAGGCGGCCTTCCAGGGTGGCGCCGAAGGCGAGCATGCCCGCCTGCGAGACCTCGTTGAAGTCGTGCACATAAGCTTGCGCCTTTTGATAACGGCGTTCGCCGAACATGTAGCCGAGCAGCAGGATTCCGGCTTCCCAGGCATATCCCTTGCGCTGGTGCTCCGGCGCGACCGCCAGACCCAGATAGAAGCGTCCTGCCACGGGGTCTGCTTGGGTCGTGTTGATGCAGCCCACCATGCCGCCGTGCTGGCGATCGGTGATCGCCAGGAGGAAGTTGTCGTCCAGGGGGTCTTTCGCCGCCTCCCGCTTCAGCCATTCTCGGCAGTTCTCAGGCGAGCGCGGCGCGGTGACTCGCTCCCAGGCGCGCTGATAGGAAGACGAAGATTCGAGGGCCATGACGACTTCCCAGTCGTCGGGTTCCACGCGGCGCAGAACGGTGTTCTCTCCCCTCCAGACAGGACGTGACATGTCACTGCACTCTGTGTCCGTTGGCGGGCGTGTCGGCAGTTCGTTATCGATCACGTAGCACACCAGGTTCCGTGAGTAGGCTGACGTCGCAAAGGGGGCTGGACGCTGAACACCGGTAGGCGGTCCTTGCCCGCCTACCGGTGCCCGGCCGTCAATGTTCCGAAAGGGTTCAGAACTCGCCCGCGCGGATTCCCTCGCGGAAGGCGTTCCATTCCTCGGCGGTGAAGCGGAGGTCGCCCAGGCCGGGGTTCTTGGAGTCCCGCATCGCGATGGCGCCGTCACCGATCTCGGCGACCTCGACGCAGACCACCAGGCTGTGGCTGCTCTTGCGCCACTGGGCACCGCTGATGTCGCGCGCGTACAGTTCCTCTCTCTCCATATTTCGCTCCTAAGAAAGCGTATGCGATGACCCTTCAGGCATGCCCCCGGCCAAAGATCCCTAATCCTTTGAGAGTGTGACATTTGGTGTTTATATAAAGCAATAAATATGGGCAAAAGTGTGCATCACTCACGATTTGTTAGGGAAACGCCGTCGACTCACCGCTGGACGGGCTCGGCGCGGCCGGGGCGCCGGCTCGATGGGTGCGCCGGCCCGCAGGGACGGCGGCGTGGCGGGGCCGGCCGGGCGCGAACGCGATCTCGGTGGCCGCAGAGGATGCCGAAATGCCCGTTGCAGGCGCATTATGGGGTTATGAGCGATGACGAGCTGCGGCAAGAGTCTGGGGCGGACCGGTGGCGTAGCCTTCCTCCGCGCATCCGGCTGGAGGACACGATGGCCGGGCAGGAGGTTCCGCCCAAGCCGCAGGTGATCGCGGATCCGCGCAGTGTCGAGGTCGACGAGGCCACCCGATACCCGGCCTGACCTGCTGGTGTTTCGGTTGTTCTTCAACCGGGGATGACGTCGGGTTTGCGCCGCGATCGGTAGCGTCGGATAGGTGTTTGGCCAGCGTAAGACGTGTGTCCAGGTGCTCAAGGGCCGGACGAACGACGCGGCGCGCCTGTGTGAGGCCTCCGAACGCTGGCATCGCGAGGTCGCTCCCGGAGCCCGGGGCTGGCTGGGCAGCACCGGCGGCGTGACCGAGGACGGCGTCTACTTCAACCTGATGCGCTTCGACTCCCCGCGAGCGGCCCACCGCAACGACAGGCGGCGCGCGCAGGGACAATGGTGGGACGAGGTAGCCGAGCTGTTCGAGGGCGAGGTCACCGTCGAGGAGTCCACCGACGTGGAGACGTTCGGACGCGGCGGCTCGGACGACGCGGGATTCGTCCAGATCCTGCGCACCCATATCCGCGACCGGGAGGCGGTGCGTCCGCACGTGCCCGAGGAGTTCCAGGAGACGCTGACCCGGCTGCGCCCCGACATGATCGGCGGCATGTTCTGCGTGCACCCCGACGGCACCTGCACCGGCGTCGCGTACTTCACCTCACTCGAGGAAGCCCGCAAGGGCGAGCGCACGGAGATGCCGCCGGAATACAAAGCCTGGCGCGACGAGCAGATGACGCATTTCGACCAGGAAGCCGTCTTCTACGATCTGCGCGAATTCTGGCTGCAATCCCCGTGACGGCTCAGACCTCAGGGCGCGGGACGAGGGCCATCGCCAGTAAAAGCGAGCCGGGCAGCGCCACGATGACGAGGATTCCGAGCGCGGCGACCACGGCCTTGACGCTGCGCAGCACGCCGAGTCCGTAACCGATGGCGGCGAGAACCAGGTACGCCGCAAAGACCAGCACGATGGCGATGATGACGGACGGATGGTGCCGCAAACCCGGGTCGATGGCGTCCATGGACACGGCGTCCAGGCGAGTAAGGCGGGGGGACGCCTTCCACCACGCCAGCGAAAGGTTCACCAGCGCCAGCACCGTCCCGGCGAACACCGCCACGGCCGCCCCGATTCGCTTGCCACGCCCCGCCGCCGCCCCAGCATGGGCGACCAGCAGACCGGCCAGCAGTGCACAGATATGACCGACGCCGCTGCCGGACGTGTAGCCGGAGACGGCCGCACCCCGCCAAGCGGCGAGAAACTGCGGGTCGGACTGCGCGTCGTGCCACACGTCCAGGCCCACGTTGAGCGAATGGGAGAGCAACATGAGCGAGGCGACGCCGGTCCCGGCGATCAGCGCCATGTAAACACCAGCACACCAGAGGACGGTGCGCCGACCACGCGGCACGGCATCTGCCATCCCGCCATCCTGCCCGAAATGATCGGATCGCAGGCGTGCTGCGACGATCTAGACCGCAAGGCGGAACAACGCCGCGGTCACCTGCGACAGCGCGACGCTCGCCGAGAACCACGATTCGGTCCCCTCCTGCAACGAGCGCACCAGCAGGACGACCGAGAGCGGCGTGGCGACCGCCGTGAGCGCGAGGCTCGCGTACCAGAGAAAGCCGTCGTGGGAAAGCATTCTCGCCCCGAATGCCGCGAACGCGATGACCGATGTCGCCTCCCAGGCGGCTTCGGATACGCGCGCAGGTGAATTCGTGTCCGACTCTGCGTCCATTGACGACCTCGCTCGATAGACATGCCGATGCCCGACGCGAGACTCCCGCCCGCTGCCGCCGCCGCGCCGGTCGAGGCCGTCGGCCCCGGGAGGCCCATGCCGAGGCCCTGCTAGAAAATTAATGGGGGCCGGGAGCCCTGTGCCTCATCCGTTGGAACGGAGCTGAACCAGACCAGGGTGGCGCGAAAGGTCCACCCACGGGTGGAGGTGTTCGGCCTTTTGTGGCCGATTTCCGTCGTCGGTCATTGACGGCGTCGAGATGATCAGGATTAGAGTGGCGAAGTGCTCTCGTTCAGCGAGTTGACACATCATCGGCCACGGGCGAATGACGTTGTGCTGCCCCTGGTCCTTCTCACGGTCCAGCTCGTCGCAGGCCCGGGCTTGGCGGCGTTGCTCGACGAACCCGCCGGTGCTCGGGAACGGGTGCTCGGGCTAGTCGCCGGTGCGGTCGTGGCGTTGTCGCTGTGCCTGCGCCGGGAGCGTCCGGCGGCGGTGCTGGGCGTCGCCGTGGTGGTCGGGGCCGCGGTCGATCTGACGCTCCCGTCCTCCGCCGGAGCCCTCGTGCTCTGGGCGGCCGATCTCATCGCGCTGTACTCGCTGGCCGTGCACCGCCGGGCGCGGACCGCCGTCACCGGCGGCGCGCTGGCCGCCTCGGCTGCAGGCCTCGTCGCCGCCGTGCGGGCGGGCTCGCCGTTGGAGGTGCCGGCCATCATCGTGCTCAGCGCCGTCTGCTACGCGGCCGTCATCGCCTTCGGCCAGGTGCGCCGGCAGCGGGTGGGCGTGCGGCGACGGCTCGTCGAGCGGCTGGACGCGGCCGAGCGGGAACGCGTGCTCCTCGCCGTCGCCGAACGGGAGCGGCTGGCCCGCGACCTGCACGATGTGGCCGGTCACCATCTCAGCGCCGTCACCGTGCATACGACGGCCGCCCTCCGCCTCGCCGACCGGCGGCCCGAGATGGTGCCCGAGGCTCTCGACGCCGCCGTCGGCATGGGCCGGGAGGTGCTGGCGGCGCTCAACCGCCTGGTGGACGTGGTGGCCCGGCCGTCCGGGACCGGGCCGTTCGAGGGCGAGCCGTCCCGGAGCAGGCCGACCGGGAAGCTGCCAGACGCCGATCTGCCGGGGCTTCTCGCACCCTTATGCGCGGGGCTCGTCCGCTTAGGCGTCCCGGTGTCGGTCACCGTGTCCGGCGACTCGCGCGCGCTGCCGTACGAGACGGCCGCCGCGGCGTACGGCATCGTCCAGGAGTCCCTCACGAACGCGATGCGTCATGCGAGGGGAGCACCGGTCACTGTCCGCGTCGAGTACCGCACCGGTGCGCTCGTCCTGCTCGTATGCAACGAGAAGGGCGAAGGTTGGAACGATGACGCGGAACTGGGCGGAGGCCGCGGGGTCGAGGGCATGCGGAGCCGCGTAGCGGAGGCCGGTGGCAGGTTGCGCGCTGGGCCTGCCCGTGCCGGTGGCTGGTCGGTTCACGCGACTCTTCCGACGCCGGCCCGTCCGCGCCGCCGCGAGTTCGGATGGCCCCGATTGGTGGACCTGATGGCGGTGGCCATGTGCGTCGGACTGCCGATGCTCGCGGTCATCCCGCCCGACCCGCTCATACCGGCCTCTCCGCTCGGCCATGCCGCCCTATCTGGGCTGTTGTCGGCGCATGCGCTCGCCCTGTGGTGGCGGCGGAACGCACCCGTGGCGGCCCTGGCCGCAGTGGCCGGTGTCGACCTCCTCTGGGCCGGACTGACCCTGGCCGACGTGATCCCCGTGAGCTGGCTGCCGGCGCTGGCGCTGGCCTGGACGACCGAGCTGATCGCGGTGTACTCCCTGGCCGCCTCCGGGCCGTCGACGGGCGCAGGGTTGCTCGGCACCACCGCGACGGGTGCCGTGGGCGGTCTGCTCGCGGCGACGGCCCTCTCCACCGACCCGGCGGAGCAGCCGTTCACAGCGGTGGACGCCGTCGCCGGCGTCGTGTTCTTCGGGGTCCTCGTGACGCTCGCGATGCTGCCCTTCTGGGCTTGGGGCTCCGTCGTCAAGTCCGGACGGAACCGGAGCAGCGCATGGGAGCGATCAATGGCCGAGTCGGTGGCGGTGCGCACCGACCACATCGTGCGAGCCGAGCGGTCCCGGGTCGCCGCCGGGCTGCGGGACGCGGTGTTCGAGCACACCGTCCGGTTCGTGCGGGCCGCTGAGGCAGCGCTGCGCGGCGGGCCCGCGAGCGACCGGCGGGCGGCGCTGACCCTGGTGGCGGCCGAGGCGCGGGCCGCGCTGGCGGGCATGCGGGAGCTGCTCGACACGATGGAGAGGTCCATGGACGCGGCGACGGGAGCCCGGCCGTGACGATCCGCGTACTCGTGGCCGACGACCAGCCCGTGGTCCGGATGGGATTCGCCGCGATCATCGACGAGGAGCCCGACCTGACGGTCGTCGGCCAGGCGGGCGACGGAGCCGAGGTCCTGCGGACGGTCGCGGACAGCCGCCCGGACGTCGTCCTCATGGACATCCGAATGCCCGGCATGGACGGCCTACAGGCCACCCGTGAGCTGGCCGCAGCGGCGCCCGCGACCCGGGTGCTGGTGCTCACGACCTTCCGGCGCGACGAGTACGTGTTCGGCGCCCTCCGCGCCGGTGCCTCCGGCTTCCTCCTCAAGGACTGCGAACCGCAGGAACTTCTGGACGCGATCCGGATCGTGGCGAGCGGCGAAGGCATGCTCGCCCCGGCGGTGACCCGGCAGCTCATCGACGCGTTCGTCGCGGGGAAGGTCGGCGCGCGCCCCCGTCCGGACGAGCGGCTCGGGCTCCTCACCGACCGGGAGATCGACGTCCTGCGCAGCGTCGCCCACGGCCTCAACAACACCGAGATCGCCACCTCGCTGGGCATCGGGACCGCGACGGTGAAGACCCACGTCAACGCCATCTTCGGCAAACTCGGCCTCCGGGACCGCGTACAAGCCACGATCTTCGCCTACGACATGGGCCTCGCAACCCCCCGCACCCAAACCTGACACGGGGCCTCAGCTCCGCACCAGGACCAGCTGCGCCCGCTCCGATCGGCCGGGTGTGTCCGGGGTCAGCGCGATGAGTGCGCACACCGCGCCGCGAAGCAGCCTCGACATCTCCGGTTCGGGAGTCACCTCATCGAGAGTCAGCGCCGCCAGGAGACAGGTGACCGCCGGCACCAGATCGCTCTGCCGGGTCGGGCGGTTCCTGTCCTGAAGCGGGCGGGCGAACCCCTGCGCGGTCGAAATCAAGGCTTCCGAGACTTCCGAACTGGAATGCCTCGCAAGGTCTCTCGCATACGTCAACGCCTTGATCGGATCATCGGCAGGTGACGAAGTGGCGACGATGTCTAAATGGTGCTGAAAAGGCTCTTGCGCGTGCGCCGTGATCGATTCACTTCTCCGGTTCTTGGGGATCGACCGTTTCTCGAACGATGGCTTTGTGAAGTGACGCGCCAGCTGGTCGCAGGCCTTGGCCAGGCCCATCACGGTGTCCGCTTCCGGCGGCCAGACGGCGCCAGCGGCGGGCAAGCGAGCGATGGCCAGGTCGCATGCGAGGTCGACACCGCGGCTCATGGCGCGTGCGGCGGCTATTTCCCTCGCCGGACGGAGCCCGAGCGTCATGCAATAATCCAGGGCGGGGAGGCGGAGATACAATTCGCGATATATGACCTCGTCGAGAGAGGCGCGGGCGACCTCGGCATCGGAAAGGCGGGTGATGAAGGGGTGGATGTTGTCTTTCTGGGTGAGTTCGAAGGTGAGTGCGCGGCCGAGGCCGCGAGCATCGGCGTCATAGGCGAGGAGGTCGCGGAGCAGGTCGCCGAGAGCGTCGATGTGACCAGGGCCCCGGGCACCGGGGACATCACGGGCGAATGCGAGGGCAAGCTCGCCGATCCTGTCGAGCATGGGGAGCAGGGAGATGTGCATCCCTCGGGCTGAAGTGCTCGTGGGCGCCAGGTTGAGGACGACGACGATCGCCCGGCCGAGGGCTTGGTTCAGGGTGATGACATCAGCGGGGAAGCCTGCGGAGTCCACCTGGAGAACGAGGTCGAAGACCTCGTCGAGGACGCTCTCGACGGCAGGGTCGGTGAAGCCGCGGGCCCGGTGGAGATCATTGGCCAGTTCGCGGGCCGACTCTAATGAACGAGCCGGATTCCAACTCAAGACCTGGCCGCGACCTAATGTGCGCTCGCTGATAAGACAACGGTATTGCGAGAGAGCGCAGGCGAGTTCGTAGGCGAGGTCGATGATGTACAGCAGCTGATGGGCGGGATTGCCGCGATCGCGGGGGGCCGCGTAAGCCAAGAGGTGCGGGAGGGGAACGTCGGAGTACGGAGCGAGGAACCTGAGGATGAGCTGAATGTGCTCAATGATCAGGGCTGGGTAGCCGTCGATCTGATCTCGGGTGGGCTCATGAGGATGACGGGCCGGTTCAGCGAAAATGAAACACGCCTGACCCTGACTGTGCACGTCGCCGTCGGCTGCGTACAGAATCGGCGCCGCACCGGAATACCGTCCGCTGCCAAGAGCCTGCCGGGCCTCCGCGGGTTCCGGCAGGCGGTAGCGGGTGCCGTCGCTGAACAGGTTGCTGAGCCAGATGAGGAACTTGTCGATGTCCCCCGACAACGGATTGCCCGTAACGGTTTGCAGGTTGACGGCGCGGGCGTAGCGGGCCCAGAGGTCGTCGGGGACGGGCCGGGCGCAGATCAGCGTGCCGTTGTCGTCGATGGTGTAGGTGTTCTCCAGGGCGCGGGCGGCCGCGACGCCGTCCAGGAGCCGGATCTCATCTGGGTCGCTGGGAGCTACGGTAAGAAGGCGGTCGAGTTCGGTTCGGAGCGCCGGATCGAGTTCGCGGGCCTCGCTCGCGCAGGCGTAGGCGAGGCTGAGCGCTGTGATGGTGCGGGCGGCCAGGCACGCCTCGACGACCGGGCCGGCATCCGCGCGGGCTGCCCATAGGAGGGTGGTCTCTCGCCACCAGGGGTCATTGACCTTGTCCACGAGGATCTGGCGGCGGGACGCGTGATCGGGGACAAGCGCGGCCGCCAGGTACTCCTGCAAGGTCAGGTGGGCAAAGCCGTAGCGGCCGTGTTGGTGCTCCAGCAGGAGGCCGCTGCGCCTGACGTGGGCGAGAAAGGCCTCGGGCGTGACGTCGGGGGCGGTGCGCCGCAGCACCAGCCGGATAGCGCGCGCGGCCCGATCGACGGAAATGTCGCGCAGGTTCTGGCGCATCATGTGCCAGGCCAGTTCCTGGACGATGCGTTCCTTTCGCTCGCCGCTCAGGTTCTCCAATTCGGCGTCGGGGAGGTTCTTGGCCTCCTGGCGGCGATGGAGCAGGACCTGGCACACCTCCTCGTACAGGGCGGCCCGACTGCCGGGCAGGCTGCTGCGATACCGGTGCACGTTGGCGATCATGGTGAGCAGGAGCGGGTTCGCGGCCAGGTCGTAGAGGGAGGGGCGCCCGCCTACGCGGTGGAACAGGTCGTCGGCGGCCTGGGCGGCGATCCGGTCGATCTCTTCCGCGTCGGCGTCCCGGGAACGGCGCTCGATGGCCCGATACCAGGCGTGCAGGAAGGCGCGGATCTGGGCGCTGGTGAACCGCTGCACTTGCAGGACGTCGGCGCGCGTCAGCCGGTTCGCCTCATACCCCAGCGGACGGGACGTGACCACGAACGCGTTGCCCGGATAGCGGCTGATCTGCTCCTCCACCCACTGGACCACACGGCTGCGCTGCCCGGCGTCGGCGACCTCGTCCAGGCCGTCCAGCAGCACGACGCATCGGCCGCGCGCCAGGCGCCGCTCCAGCCACTCGGCGGGGACCGCGTCGTCCAGCCATGGGGCGGCCGCAGCGATCCGGGCCAGGCTTTCCGTCTGCCCGGCCTGGATCGCCTCCGCATGGTCGCGCAAGTAGAGCAGGACGGGGAGCAGTCCGCGGCGCCACCACCGCCGCTCGGCCAGCTCCAGCGCGGTGTAACGGGCCAGGGTCGTCTTCCCTGAACCCGCGGCGCCCAGCACTGCGAGGACGCGACCGGCGGTCAGGAAGGACGCCAACGGGTCCCGCCGAGCGCTGTCGGGCGGGACGAGGCCGATGCCGGAATCGGTCACTGTGTCGGTCACCGGCTTAGGCTGGAGCATCACGTTGACGTAGACCTGCCGGGTCCGCAGCACGAACTCCGCCTGGGTGACCAGCCCGATGGTCTCCATCTGGTTGACCGAAGAACGCATCCGCCGCAGATATGCGTGTCTCGGTCTCCACGGCCGCCGCGCCGGGCTTGAAGGCGGGGGAGTGGCCTCTGCGGGTTGCGGGGCGGACTGCGGGTTTGCCTGCGCCAAGGTGCCCAGGACGGTGAACACCAGGGCCAGGTAGCCCCAGCTCCAGCTCAGCTTCCCGTTGTTCAGGATCTGGTTGACCGCAACACCTGCCGCTACCAGCAGTGATGCTCCGAGTAGGGCGCGTCCCATGAATCTCGGTGTTCGCACGGCGGCCGGCCCTCGGGAGGTAGGCAAGAGCTTGCGTACCCACTAAATCGGCTTTACCTCGTGCTCGCCGTCCCGTCGCCAATCTGATACCTGCCGTGAATCTGGGGAAGGTTCGGCGTTCTCCCAGCGCGGGCATGGGGCGGCATATGATCGAGAACGTCCTCGCAACGGTCTTACTTGGCTAGAATCTGCCTGTTAGGCGAGGCTTCCGCTAATTGTGAGCATCCTGTTGCGCTCCGTTTCCCGCGAGGAAGCCGCCCGGTCACCGTTTTGCCCTAAGGAGTCTGTGCATGCCCGTGGAATCTGATGGGCTCGTCCCCGCGGCGAGTCCCGTGATCGGGGAGGCGGAGATCGAGGCCGCGGTGCGTGTGCTGCGCAGCGGGCGGGTCGTCCAGGGGCCGGAGGTCGCGGCGTTCGAGGAGGAGTTCTCCGAGATCGTGGCGGGACGGCACTGCGTGGCGGTCAACTCGGGGACGTCGGCCCTGCACCTCAGCCTGCTCGCGTTGGACATCGGGCCAGGTGACGAGGTCATCGTGCCGTCGTTCACGTTCGCGGCCACCGCCAACGCGGTGCGTCTCGTCGGTGCCGAGCCGATCTTTGTCGACATCGAGCCGGGCTCGTTCTGCATGGATCCGGACGCCGTCGCCGCCGCGGTCGGGCCGCGGACGGCCGCGATCATGCCGGTGCACCTGTACGGGCACCCGGCGGCCATGGAGCGCATCGGGCCGCTCGCGGAGCGGCACGGGCTGGCCATTGTCGAGGACGCCGCCCAGGCCCACGCCGCGGCAGTCGGCGGGATCCCGGCGGGCGCGCTCGGCACCGTCGGCTGCTTCAGCTTCTACCCGACGAAGAACATGCACGCCCTGGAGGGCGGCATGATCACCACCGCCGATGCGGAGACGGCCAGAATGCTGCGGCTGCTGCGCAACCAGGGGATGGAGCAGCGGTACGCGAACGAGGTCGTCGGCGCGAACATGCGGCTCACCGACGTCGCCGCGGCGGTCGGGCGCGTGCAGCTCACGAAGCTCGCCGGGTGGACGGAGCAGCGCCGCGCGAACGCCGCGTACCTCGACGCGAAGATCACCGCCGCGGTCACGCCGCCGGTCGCGGAGGGCGCCAAGCACGTCTACCACCAGTACACGGTCCGGGTGGGGGACCGGGACGCCGTCCAGCGGCACCTGGACGAGCGGAAGGTCGGCAACGCCGTCTACTACCCGACGCCCGTCCACCGGCTGAAGCCGTTCCTGAAGGACGGCGGTCCCGATCCGCGCTGGGACCTGCCCGAGACCGAGCGGGCGGCGCGTGAGGTGCTGTCGCTGCCGGTGCATCCCTCGCTCGGCGAGGACGACCTCGCCCGGGTCGCCGACGCCGTCAACGAGACCGGGAGCGCGTCGTGACCGCGCTGCGGGCGGGCCTGATCGGGCTCGGGGTGATGGGACGCAACCACGCGCGCGTCCTGGCCGGTCTGGAGGGCGTCGACCTCGTCGGCGTCGTCGACCCGGCGGGGCGGCCGGACGGTGCCCCGCACGGCGTCCCGCTGCTGGCGTCCCTCGCCGACCTGCTCGAGCTCGGCATCGACTACGCGGTCGTGGCGTGCCCGACCGCGCTGCACGAGGAGATCGGGGTCGAGCTGGCGGAGGCCGGGGTCGGCGCGCTGATCGAGAAGCCGCTCGCCGAGTCGGTGGAGGCGGCGGAGCGGCTGGTGAAGTCGTTCGAGTCGCGGGGGCTGGTCGCCGGGGTCGGGCACATCGAGCGCTACAACCCGGCGCTGCAGAGCATGCGGTCGCGGCTGGAGGCGGGCGAGCTCGGCGACGTGTTCCAGGTCGTCACGCGGCGGCAGGGGCCGTTCCCGCACCGCATCGCCGACGTCGGCGTCGTCAAGGACCTCGCCACCCACGACATCGACCTGACCGGGTGGGTGACCGGCCAGGACTACGTGTCCATCTGCGCGCACACGGTCGCGCGCAGCGGCCGTCCGCACGAGGACATGGTCGCGGCGGTCGGGCGGCTCAGCGACGGCAGCATGGTCAACCACCTGGTGAACTGGCTCAGCCCGCTCAAGGAGCGGACGACGGTCGTGACCGGTGAGCGCGGCTGCTTCGTCGCCGACACCCTCACCGCCGACCTGACGTTCTACGCGAACGGCGAGCTGAGCACCGAGTGGGAGGCGCTGCGGGCGTTCCGCGGGGTCTCCGAGGGCGACATGATCCGGTACGCGATCCCGAAGCGGGAGCCGCTGCTGGTGGAGCATGAACGGTTCCGCGACGCCTTCAAGTCGGGCGGCGAGAGCGGGGACATCGTGACGCTGCGGCAGGGGCTGCGGACGGTCGAGGTCTCGGCGGCGGTCCTGGAGTCGGCGAGGCTCGGAGAGACCGTCTCGCTCCAGCCTTCAGGGGTGCTAGGTGCCGTCTGACTCCAGGCCGTCGGGGGGTGTGGGGGGTCGTCCCCCCGCAGCGGACTCGCAGGGCGTCGACGTCACGGTCGTCGTCGCCGTCTACAACACGATGCCGTACCTCACCGACTGCCTGAACTCGCTCGTTGAGCAGAGCATCGGCTCGGGCCGCATGGAGGTCATCGCCGTCGACGACGGCTCCACCGACGGCAGCGGAGCCGAACTCGACCGGTTCGCCGCCGAGTACCCCGGCATCGTGACGGTGCTGCGCCAGCCGAACTCCGGCGGCCCCGGCGCACCCAGCAACCGGGCCCTGGACGTCGCCAAAGGCCGCTACGTGTACTTCGTCGGCGCCGACGACCGCCTCGGCCGCGAGGCGCTGGAGCGGATGGTCGACGCGGCCGACGAATGGGGCTCGGACGTCCTCGTCGGCAAGATGATGGGCGTCAACGGGCGCGAGGTCAGGCAGGACCTGTTCGCCGAGAACCGCGCCGACGTCGACCTGTTCGACTCGCCGCTCCCGTGGCTGCTGTCCAACTGCAAGCTGTTCCGCCGCGACCTGGTCGAGCGGCACAAGCTCCGCTTCCCCGAGGACATGCCGATCGGCAGCGACCAGCCGTTCACCATCGAGGCGTGCGTGCGCGCCGAGCGGATCTCCGTGCTCGCCGACTACACCTGCTACTACGCGATGCTCCGCGAGGACGGCGGCAACATCACGCAGGGCACCGTCGAGGTCTACACCCGGCTGGAGTGCGCCGAGCGGCTCTTCGAGTTCGTCGCCGGACTGCTGGAGCCGGGGCCGGGCCGGGACGCGATCGTCCACCGGCACACCAAGTGGGAGCTGACCAAGCCGATCCGCGAGGGCCTCCTCGAACTGGACGACGACAAGCGCCGCGACGTGTGCACGCGCGTCGGCGCCCTCGTCGAGAAGTACGTCTCCGACGACGTCATGGCCCTGCTTCCCATCACGCGGCGCGTGCGGCTCCGGCTGGCGCAGCGCGGCGACGTCGACCGCCTCTGCGCGGCCATCAGGGCCGACGCGGCGGAGAAGCCCTACGCCGTCACGCTGAAGAACGGCCGCGCCTACTACGCCTACGAGGGTTTCGAGGACGCCGAGGCTGGCCTGCCCGACGAGCTCTACGAGATCACCAAAGGGCTGCGCGGGCGGCTCGGCAAGCAGCTGGGGGCCGTCGCCGCGCGCCGCGCGGACGGCATCCTGGAGATCACCGTCCGGACGCCGATCAACGGGGCCGACGCGGATGACCCGGAGGTGGTCGGGCTCGCGTTCGCCGTCCGGGGGCGCGACGGGCGCGTGCGGCTGGACGAGACGTCCGGTGCGCGGCTCGACCGCACGATCGGCGACGACGGCGCCCTGACCCTGACCGTGCGGATGCCGAAATCGGTGGTGTTCGCGCGCGGCTCGGCCAAGCGCACGTTAAGGCTGATCGTCAGCGCGTCCGGCGCGACGCATGACGTCGCCGTGCCCGCCCGCCTGTCCGCCCCGTGCAGATCGCTCGTCTGGCATCGGGGCAGGCCCTACCGGCTGTCGGTCCGCGCCGACGGGCGGGGCACCACGGCGATCGAGACCCGCCCGTCCTTTCCGGCCCGCGCCGTCGTCCGGCGGCTCCGGCGCGCACTGCCCGCCGGAGCCGCGAAGTCTCCTGGAGGTAAGTAGCACATGCGGATCTGCGTGGTCGCGCTCGGCAAGATCGGTCTCCCGCTCGCGGTGCAGTTCGCCCGCAAGGGCCACCGGGTGGCCGGCGCCGACGTGAACGAACGCGTCGTCGCCGACGTCAACGCCGGTCGCGAGCCGTTCCCCGGCGAGGCGGACCTCGGCGTCCACCTCGCCGAGGCGGTGCGGGCCGGGCTGCTGACGGCGACGACCGACACGGCGGCGGCGGTCGCCGAGTCCGACGCGGTCGTCGTGGTGGTCCCGCTGTTCGTGGACGAGGCCGGCACGCCCGACTTCGGCTGGATGGACGCGGCGACCCGGTCGATCGCGGCGGGCCTGCGTCCGGGGACGCTGGTCAGCTACGAGACGACGCTGCCGGTCGGCACCACCCGGGACCGCTGGGCGCCGATGCTGGCGGAGGGGTCCGGCCTGACCGCCGGGAGCGACTTCCACCTGGTGTTCAGCCCGGAGCGCGTCCTGACCGGCCGCGTGTTCGCCGACCTGCGCCGCTACCCGAAGCTCGTCGGCGGCATCGACGAGGCGTCCGCGCGGCACGGCGTGGAGTTCTACGAGCAGGTCCTCGACTTCGACGACCGGCCCGACCTCGACCGCCCGAACGGCGTGTGGGACCTCGGCTCGGCGGAGGCCGCCGAGCTGGCCAAGCTCGCCGAGACCACCTACCGCGACGTGAACATCGGCCTCGCCAACCAGTTCGCCCGCTACGCCGACACCGTCGGGGTGGACGTCACCAAGGTGATCGACGCCTGCAACACCCAGCCCTACAGCCACATCCACCGGCCGGGCATCGCGGTCGGCGGCCACTGCATCCCCGTGTATCCGCGGATGTACCTGTGGAACGACCCGGAGGCGACCGTCGTCCGCGCCGCCCGCGACGCGAACATGGCGATGCCCGAATACGCCGTCGGCCTCCTCGCGGACGCGTACGGCGACCTCACCGGCGCCGGAGTCCTGGTGCTGGGCGCCGCCTACCGGGGCGGCGTGAAGGAGACGGCGTTCTCCGGCGTCTTCCCGACCGTCGAGGCGCTGCGGAAGCGCGGTGCCGTCCCGTACGTGTCCGACCCGATGTACACGGCCGAGGAGCTGGAGGCTCTCGGCCTGCCGCCGCACCGGGGCGAAGCGGTGACCGCCGCGATCGTCCAGGCCGACCACGCCGAATACCGCGACCTGGGCGCGGACGACCTGCCCGGCGTCAAGGCCCTGGTCGACGGCCGCCGCGTCACCGACCCGTCCCGCTGGACGGGCGTCCACCGCGCCGTCATCGGCGCCCCCGGCCAGAGCTCCCGCACGAACCGGTGACCGCACCCCCGCCCGCCGCCGCACCTCGGATCATCGATCTCGCCGGATGACCGGACGCCGGGTGTCCGGGCCGACCGAAACGGAGAAGGAATTGCAGAAAGAGGACGAGGCCGGACGCACGGGCTCGCGTGGCCGGATTGTCATGCTCGTCGACAACATGGTCGAGCGGGACTCGCGGGTGCAGAAGCAGGCGATGTACGCCGCGGCGGCGGGGTGGGAGGTGCACCTCATCGGCTTCCACCGGGGCAAGAAGAAGAAGCGCTGGACGCTCGGCGAGGCCAACGTGATGCTCGTGCCGCTGGGCGAGGTCCTGAACAAGCCGAAGTACCGCCCGCTGCGCTCCATGGTCCGCCGTCCGCTCGCCTACGGGCACCCGGACATCGCGGTGTACCGGCGTCGGCTCGTCCAGTCCCGCCGCGCCGAGCTCTCCGCGAGCCGGCTGGAGCCGAGGGCGGCCGGGCAGGTGCGCAAGACCTGGCTGCTCGGACGGCGCGTCGCGGCGAAGGTCCAGCAGAAGTGGGTCGGGCTGCGGGCCCGGCAGACGGACTCGCTCACCGCCGCCCGTAACAGCCAGCAGTCGCCGCTGGAACGGTTCATGGTCGCGGTCTGGCTCAAGCTTCTCGGCGACCGGGCCTGGCGCGTCCTCGACCGCGGCATGTGGGACTGGGAGGCCGCGTACGGGAAGGTCATCGACGAGCTCGAGCCGGACATCATCCACGGCAACGACTTCCGAATGCTCGCCATCGGCGCGCGCGCCACGCTGCGGGCGCGTGCGCGGGGGCGGCAGGTGAAGTTCGTATGGGACGCCCACGAGTACCTTCCGGGCGTCCGCTGGAACAACCCGCCGCGCTGGCATCCCGCCATGATCGCGATGGAGCGCGAGTACGCCCCCGTGGCGGACGCCATCGTGACGGTCTCGGAGCCCCTCGCGGAGTGGCTCGTCGAGG
Organism: Actinomadura sp. 3N508; assembly: GCF_044326375.1. Lineage (NCBI taxonomy): Bacteria > Bacillati > Actinomycetota > Actinomycetes > Streptosporangiales > Thermomonosporaceae > Actinomadura > Actinomadura sp. 3N508. The sequence continues at coordinate 475,411 of NZ_JBIRAX010000002.1, read as the reverse complement.
AGCACGGACTCAAGCGCAAGCCCGCCGTGGTGCTCAACGCCCCGGTCACCGACGTCGAGGTGAGCGCCGACCAGCCGGTGCCCGACATGCGGGAGATGTGCGGCATCGACGCCGACACCCCCCTCGCCGTCTACAGCGGCGGCGCCACCAAGCAGCGCGGCCTGGACATCATCATCGAGACGCTGCCGCGGCTGCCCGGGCTGCACGTCGCCCTGATCGTCCCCTCGTCGCGGGCCGACTATGTGAAGGCCCTGATGAACCGGGCCGAGGAACTCGACGTCCGGGACCGGGTGACCCTGCTCCCGTTCGTTCCGTTCGACCAGGTCGTCCCGTTCCTGTCGGCGGCGGACTTCGGCATCCACCCGCTCCACCACCTGCCGAACCACGAGATCGCGCTGGCCACGAAGTTCTTCGAGTACGCGCACGCCCGGCTGCCGATCGTCGTCAGCGACGTCAAGGCGATGAGCGATGTCGTCAAGGAGACCGGGCACGGCGAGGTGTTCAAGGCCGAGGACGAGGACGACTTCGTGCGGGCCGTCACCGCGGTGATGCAGAACCTGAAGCGGTACCGCGACGTGTACGACGAGCGGCCCGACCTGCTCCACCAGTGGACGTGGCCCGCGCAGGCCGAGATCCTGGACGGCGTCTACACGGAATTGCTGCCGTCCTCCGCGAGGCCGTCCGCAGCGAAGACGTCCTCCGAGAAGACGTCCTCCCAGAAGACGTCCTCCCAGAAGACGTCCGATCACGAGTGACCAGCCGATGAAGAACACAGCCCACGGCAGGGACGTCGCCGTCGTCACGCCCTGGTACCCGACTCCGGAGCACAAGGCCCGGGGCGCGTTCGTGGAGGGGATGGTCAAGGCGACGGCGCCGGGCTGCGGCGATGTCACCGTGTATCACACCTATGCCTGGATCGTGGATCCGGATGCGGAGGACGCGGCCACGGTGGCCGACGCTCATCGGAGCCTGCTGCCGAGCGCGCTGCGTCCCGAGCCGACGGTCGCGGGTGCGCGGCTGGTGCGCGTCCCGGCGCTGACCGGGCGGCGGGTGGCCGGGCAGCGGTCGTTCGCGGACCTCGCCCGCGGCCATGCCCTGTGGCTCCGCGAGGCGCTGGGCGGCGAACCGATTCCCGCGCCGGTCGTGCACGCGCACGTGGGGCTCCGCGGCGGCTGGACCGCGGTGGAGAACGCCAGGCCGGACGCGCGCGTGTTCGTCACCGAGCACGCGTCCTTCCTCGCGCAGGTCCTCGACGAGCCCGACTCGCGGGAGATGTACGGGGAGGTGCTGGAGCGCTGTACCGGTTTCCTCGTGGTCTCGGAGGCGCTTCGGGAGCAGCTGGCGGACGCCTTCCCGGCGCACGCTCACAAGATCGACATGATCTCGAACCCGATCTTCTTCGACATGCCCAGGCCCCGCCCGGTCACCGAGCTGCGCCGCTGGCTCTTCGTGGGCGGACTCATCGAGCACAAGGGCGTCGGCCTGCTGCTGGAGGCGTTCGCCAAATGCCATGCCGAGGACCGGGACCTGACCTTGACGATGGTGGGGGACGGGCGGCTCGCGAAGGAGCTGGCCGCCCGCGCCGTCGAGCTCGGGGTCGAGGACGCCGTGACCCTCACCGGCGCCCTCCAGCCCGACGAGGCGCTGCGCCGGATGCGAGAGCATGACGTGCTCGTCCACCCGTCCCGCGGGGAGACCTTCGGGGTCGCGATCGTCGAGGCGGTGGCCGCGGGCCTGCCCGTGCTGGTGACCCGCTGCGGCGGTCCGCAGGTCACCCTCGCCGGAGTGGAGGACGCCGCCGGTGAGATGATCGACGTGGACGACGATCCCGAGACGATCGTGGCCGGGTACCGGCGGCTGCGCGAGCGGTTCCCGGACGGTCTCGACCTGCCGGAGGCCCGCCGGGTCCTGGACGAGCGCTACGGCCACCGCACGGTGGCCGACGAGCATTACCGGCACTGGTTCCCTGAAGGCGCCGCCGCCGACCCCGCCGGCGACGAGAGGACGGACGCGCCGTGAACGTTCTCTTCCTCGCGCTCGGCGGCTCCCGGCGTCCCGCGGTCATCTCCGAGGCCGAACACGTGATCGCGCACGGCGACAAGGTGACCGTGCTCGTGGGCACGGCCGCCAAATGGCGCAAGGGGCCGCTCCCGGAAGGAGCCGACCTGGTCGAGCTCTCGCGGCTCGAACGCGACTCCCGGCCCGCCGTCGTGCGGCTGCTGCTGACCCGCGTCCCGCTGTTCCTGCTGCGCGTGTGCCTGCCCGGCCCGTTGCGCGGGATGAGCAAGCGGTTGCGGTCGGCCTACGTCCGCCGCATCGAGCGCCCTGTCGACCGCCGGTTGGCCCGCCTCTACCGGCGCGATCCGGTCCGTGCCCGGGAGCGTGTCATCGACCGCGATCTGCTGAGGAGCCGGTCGATCGACCTCGTCATCGTCGGTGACCCCGAATCGATGGTCATCGCCTCCGAACTGCGCGAGGTGATCGTGCGCTCGGGGGCGCGGCTCGCCTACACCGGCACTCAAGAACGGCCGCTGTCCGGTCACGTCGGAGGATGAGACAGATGTCCAACCGCCGCCCACGGCTGCTGTACCTCGCCTTCTACTTTCCGCCGTCACGGGCCAGCGGCGTGTACCGTCCCCGGGCGACGGCCAATCTCCTGGTCGAGCGGGGCTGGGACGTCACGGTCTTCGCCGCGCCGATGCCCTTCCTGCGGGACGCCATCGGCTCGTTCGACGAGCGGCTGCTGGATTCGGTGGATCCGCGGGTCGACGTCGTGCGGCCCGACCTGGACCTGTTCGTGTGGCAGCACAACCTCCGCGACTACGGCGGGTTCCGGGGGACGTTCCCGCATTTCGCCCGCTCGCTGTACGGCTGGAAACAGAAGCACGTCTTCCCGGAGAACTACGCGTCGTGGGCTTGGGCGAGCGTCCGCAAGGCGCTGCGCATGCACAGCCGGAAAAGGTTCGACGTCGTGCTGGCGACGGGGAATCCGTTCGCCTCGTTCGCGGCGGCCTGGCTTTTCAACCGGCTGACCCGGACCCCCTATATTCTCGACAACCGCGACGCCTGGACCCTCGACCTCTTCAACGAGGAGCCCGCGTTCGAGAAGGGCCACCCGGCCTTTTCCTGGGAACGGCGGGTGCTGAAGCGGGCGTCCAATGTCGTCTTCGTGAACGAGGCACTGCGGTCCTGGCACGCCGAGCGCTATCCCCGGGTGGCGGACCGGATGATGGTCGTCCCGAACGGCTGGGATTCCGACACGCTCGACGCCACGGTCGAACCGCCCGCGAAGATCCGCAACGGGCGGGACGAGCGCCGCCCCCGCTTCTCCTACGTCGGGACGCTGACCGGCAAGCAGCCCATCGAGGCGATGATCGACGGGTTCGGCCGCGCCCGTGAGCATCCGGACCTGGCCGGAGCGGGCCTCGACCTGCACGGGTATCTGGGGTTCTTCAAGGGGGCCGACGGCACCCTCCGCAAGCGGCTCGCGTCCCCGTCCGACGACGAGGACGGCGCCGGGGAGAAAGAGCAGGGCGAGCGGGACCTGGCGCCCGGGGTGCACTACTGCGGGCCGGTGTCCAAAACCGAGCTGCACGAGGTGTACCGGAACTCCGACGTCCTGGTGTTCCTCGCGGGCGGTGCGCGCTACGTCACCTCGGGGAAGATCTTCGAGTACATGGCGGCGGGGCGTCCGATCGTGTCGGTCCACGCGCCCGGTTCGGCGGCCGAGGAGGTCCTGCGGGACTACCCGCTGTGGTTCAACCCGGGCGGGCTCGACCCGGACGCCATCGCCCGGTCGATGGTGGAGGCGGCGAAGGCGGCGGCGGGCCTCGACCAGCGGCAGATCGCCGAGGCGCGCGACTACGCGGCGCGCTACGAACGCACGGTGACGCTGGAGCCGATGGTGCGGCGGCTTTCCGAACTGGCCGCTCGCAGGGGCGCCGGCACCGGAACCGGGGACGCCGGATGACCGAGCGGGGAGGCGACGAGGTGACCGGTGGGCCGCCGCCACGGGTGCTGATCCTGGCCCTGGACGCCAGGAGCCACAAGCGCGACACCAGGAGGGCCGCCGGGCTGGCAGCCCACTTCCTGGACGAGGAGGGCGCGGAGGTCGACGTCGTGTCCGCGGACTCGCCGGGCTGGGGACGGCTGGACGAGCGCGCCCGGCTGCACCTGCTCGACGGCGCCGAGGCCAGGCACCCGCTGCCGTGGCTGGAGCACACGATCGTCAGCAGGGCGCCCCGGGCGATCGTGTGGCCGCTGAGGCGGCTCGGACGTGCTGGCGCGTTCCTCGACCGCGCGCAGACGCGGGCATCCGGGATCGTCCACCGGCGGCTGTTCATGCCTTTCTACAAGCACGTCCGGCCGCTCCTGCTGATGCGGATCGCGCGGCGGTACCTCGACCGCGCCATCGACATGGCCACGGTCACCCGCGTCATCGTGATCGATGACACGTCCGTGCCGTTCGCCTACCGGCTGGCGCGCCGCCACCCGGGCCTCACGGTGACGACGCGGCAGACACGGACCCTCGACCCCGAGGCCTGAGAACCCCCGAGGCCTGAGAACCCCCCGGGGGCCGCTCCTAGCTGCGCGCGCGTTCGGCCAGGACCGCCGCGACGGCCTCCGCCGCGCGCCCGTCCCCGTACGGGGTGCCGCGCGCGACGTCCGGGGCCGGACGGGTGGCGGTCTCCGCCCAGCGGGCGGCGCCGAGCGTGCCGGGGTCGGCGACCAGCACGTTCCACCCGCCGGCGAGCGTCTCCGGCCACTCCGTCTCGGTCCGCAGCGTCGTGCACGGGCGTTCGAGCAGGAACGCCTCCTTCTGGAGGCCCCCCGAGTCGGTGATCACGCCCTGCGAGCCGAGCACCGCCGCGACCATGGCCGCGTAGGGCAGCGGGCGGCCGACGCGCACCGCGCCGCGCCCCAGCTTGATCCCGTGCGTCTCGGCGCGGGCGAGCAGGCGGGGATGGGCGAGCAGCGCGAGCTGGACGGGCAGGTCGGCGAGCGCGTCGGCGAGCGCGCCGAGCCGGGCCGCGTCGTCGGTGTTCTCCGCCCGGTGCAGGGTGGCGACCAGGTAGGGCCGCTCGGGGTCGATCCCGTCCGGCAGGCCCTCGGGAAGCCCGCCGCCGGCCTGGGCGAGGACGGTGTCCCGGATGCGGAGGCACACGTCCACCATCACGTCGCCCGTGCACACGCTCCGCTCCGCGAGCCCCTCGGCGGCGAGGTGGCGCATCGCCTCCTCCGTCGGGGCGAGCAGCAGGTCGGCGGCGTGGTCGGTGAGGACGCGGTTGTGCTCCTCCGGCATGCGGCGGTTGAACGAGCGCAGCCCCGCCTCCAGGTGCGCGACCGGAAGGTGCAGCTTCACCGCGGACACCGCGCCAGCGAGCGTCGAGTTCGTGTCGCCGTAGACGAGGACCCAGTCGGGGCGCTCGCGCTCCAGGATCGGGTCGAGGGCCGCCATGACGGCGCCGGTCTGGACGCCGTGGCTGCCGGACCCGACACCGAGGTGCACGTCCGGGTCGGGGATGCCGAGGCCGGAGAAGAACACGTCCGACAGGTCGGCGTCATAGTGCTGGCCCGTGTGCACGATGACGTGCCGGCTTCCCGCCGCGGCGAGCGCGGACGCGATCGGGGCGAGCTTGACCAGTTGCGGGCGTGCGCCGACGACGCTGAGGACCTTGAGGCTCATGCTTCCTTTTCCATGAGAACGGTGGTGCCGGAGTCGTCCCCGGCGGGTGTCTCGACATACCGGGCGCCGGTCCGCGGGCATTCCCACGTGCCGTCCGGGAGTTCGGTGAGGCGGGCGCCCGCGCGGCCGACCCAGCCGATGCGGCGGGCCGGGACACCGGCGACGAGGGCGAAGTCGGGGACGTCGCGGGTCACGACGGCGCCCGCGGCGACCATCGCCCACCGCCCGATCCGCACCGGCGCGACGCACACGCTGCGGGCGCCCAGGGACGCGCCCTCCGCGACGTGCACGCCGACCGCCTCCCAGTCGCCGCCGCGCTTCAGCCTGCCGTCCGGGTCGACGGAGCGGGGCTCGCGGTCGTTGGTGAGGACGACGGCGGGGCCGACGAACACGCCGTCCTCCAGCACGGCGGGCTCGTAGACGAGCGCGTGGTTCTGCAGCTTGACGTTGTCGCCGATCCGCACGCCCGACCCCACGTACGCGCCGCGGCCGACGATGCAGCCGGTGCCGAGCCGGGCGTCCTCGCGCACCTGGGCGAGGTCCCAGACGGTGGTCCCGTCGCCGATCTCGGCGGACGGGTCCACCTGCGCGCTCGGGAGGATGCGGTGCGTCATTCGGTGCCTTTCTGGCGGGTCTGCGGCGGTGAAGTCGTCAAAGCGCTGCCGCCATTATCGCGGCTTGCGGGACAGCCTCTTCCGGAGACCCGCCGCCCGCTGCCGCACCGGGTCGGTGACGGAGGCCGCCAGCCATTTCTCGTCGAGCCGGACGTGCAGGCGCCGCGGCGGCACCCACGACACGCTCACCGGCCCCAGGGCGCCGGAGCCTTCCTGGAGCCGCGTCCGGACGGGGTCGCCGATGCCGTCGATCTCGAAGAACGCCTTCCAGCGTCCGCGGCGGGCCCGCCCTAGGGGCAGGTCGGCTTGCAGGTGGGACGGCCCATCGGGCTCTAGGACGGCGCGTATCGCCGCGTTCTCGTCGCGGGCGTGCCGGAGCACGACGCTCATCGCCGGCGCCGGGCCGGGCCCGAGCACGGGCGGCGCGTCGATCCGTACCCGCAGCCGGTTCCCGCCGGCCAGGCTCGCCTCGGCGTCGGAAAGGTCTCCGGGGACGGGCCCGCCGCCCAGCTCCAGGCCAAGGTCTCCCCGGCCGCGTACCGGCAGGAGGCGGACGAGCCGCGCGCCCTCCGCCGGACGTGTGTCGATCACGGCCGGGACGTGCATGCCGCCCGGCTTCTGGACGGTGATGGTCTGCTGGTGCCCGGCGATGTCCACTTCGACGGCTATCGTCCAGCGGCCGTCCGGCCAGCCTTCGGACACGGGGCGGAGCTCGGCCGTGTAGGAGGTGGCCATTCCCTGGTCGGTGCGCTCGGCGGTGCCGATCTCGCACGCGACGCGCCGGGGGCCGCCGTCGCCGTCCACGATCAGGTGCAGGTCGGGGGTGCCCTCGTCGGTGTCACGCACCACGACGGTGCCGCTGAGCTGGAGGACGTCGTCCGTCCAGGACGGGGGAGAGAGGCGATGCTGGATCGTCGGCGCCGTCTCGATCTCGTAGCAGTCGTCGGGGATGCCGGCGGACGCGTCGCGGAAGTACGGGTACTTCAGGAAGGACCGGCCGTCCTCCAGGTGGAGGCGGGGGCGCCCGGTCTCGTTCTGGAAGCGCAGGACGGTGTCGAGTTCCTCGGTGAGGTCGTTGAGCACGCAGTGGGCGACCACGCGCTGGGCGGGGACGAGCTTCTTCCGCAGCCCGGGGGTCAGCCACTTCTCCAGCAGGTCGCGGGACGCGCAGTAGGTGACCTTGCGCTCGTCCTCGGAGGCGTCCGGGTACTTGCGCCGCAGCCGCGCGAACACCTCCTGGTCGAGGTAGCGCCGGTGGAGCTGGTCGCGGATGTCGCCCGGTTCGGCGAACGCCGCGGCCTCCTCCATCGCGGTCGTGACGATCGCGTAGACGTCGGCGGCGCGGGTGCCGCCGAGCTGGGTGATGCTGCTGCCGTCCGCGCGCGCGGCCCAGTAGTAGCAGTCGTAGTCCGCGAGGATGGACACGCCCCGGGCGCGCAGGTAGGCACCGGCGGTGAACCTCTGGTCCTCGTGGGTCGGGATGCCCTCGGCGAAGCGGAGCCCGGCGTCCTCGATCAGCGAGCGGCGGAACAGCTGCAGGGCCGCCATCGACATGCGCCAGAAGAGGTCGGAGCCGGGTTCGAGGACGTGGGTGCGCTCGACCGTCGCGCCGAACACCTGGGGCATCTTGCGGCCGCCGGTGCCGACCTGCTTGCCGAGGACGATGTCGGTGCCGTTGCGCTCCGCCATCGCCGTCATCCGCTCCAGCGCCTCGGGACCGAGCGCGTCGTCGGCGTCGAGGAAGAAGACGAACTCGCCGGTCGCCACGTCCAGGGCCCGGTTGCGGGGCGCGCCCGCGCCGCCCGAGTTCGCCTGGTGGAGCACCGTCAGCTGCTCGTGGGCCTGGGCCAGCTCGTCCAGCAGCTCGGCACTGCCGTCGGTCGAGCCGTCGTCGACGGCGATCACCTCGACCTGCTCGGGGGGCAGGGTCTGGGCGAACGCGGACTCCAGCGCCCGGACCACGGTGTCCCGGCAGTTGTAGACCGGCGTGATCACGCTGACCAGCGGTTGCTTCATGGTGCCTCGGCAGGGTGTGGAGGAATACCGAGCGACACTTTATGCGTGGTCGGGCACCCGCGATGCCGGAAATGCGTACATCGTGGACCGGGGGCCCGCCTCGGCCAGCGTGTCGACGGCGGCGGCGAACCGTGTCATCGCGTCCGGCTCCGCGGGGCCCAGCAGGTAGTCGCGGAGCCTGGTGCGCTCCTCGGCGAGCGGGTCCCGCCCGGGTGTCGTCGTGACCGCCAGGATATCCGCCAGCTCGGCGCAGCCTGGGCCGAGCAGGTACGCGGCGGACGCGGACGGGAAGTCGGCGCGGAACTCCGCGTCGTTGGCGGCGTGCGGGTTGGTGACCACGTACGGCTTCAGGCTCGGCATGTAGTCGGAGATCACGCTGGAGATGTCGGTGATGAGCATGTCCGACTGGTTGAAGCACTCGTGCAGCGACGCCTCGGCGCCGGTCACCACCCGGTGCCCGCCCCGGCCCGTCCGGTTCGCCTGCTCGATCATGGCGATGATCCGCTTGTGCGCCGCGGCGGCTATCGCCATCCGGGTGCCGGTGTACGGGTGCGGGCGGTAGATGACGCGCAGGCCCTTGGCCTCGTCCAGCAGCGCGGCGACGATCTTCTCGCCCATCGTGAGGAGCGAGCAGTAGCTGTGCTCGCTGTCCCAGCCCTCCCACGTCGGCGCGTACAGGACGGTCGGCACCTCGTTGCCGGTGGGCCCCTCGGCGACGCCCGCGAGCTGCGGCCGCCCGACCTCGACGATGGCCTCGTCGCGGACGCCCGCGTCGGAGTTGCGGTAGCGGTCGCGCCCGGCGGGGCCCGCGACCCACACCTGGTCGAAGACCTTGCTGACCGGGTTGGAGCTGGAGTCCTTGTCGCTGTCGCCGTGGCCGACGAACACGTGCTTGATGGCCGGCTCGCGCAGCAGGTGGAGGTTCTTGCCGGTGTTGCCGGTGTAGAGCGCGACGCGGACGGTCGACCAGTCGAAGTTCATGACGTCCTCGGCCCGCGAGACGCACACGACCGGCAGCCGCGTCGGCGCCAGCGCGCCCACGACCTCCGGCGTCCGGACGAGGACCATCGCCTTGCGGTCCAGCCGCTCCAGCGTCTCCAGCCACATGTTGGCCTGGTAGGCGTTCACGGCCATGCCGGTGAAGTACAGGACGACCTCGGGCTCGTACTCGCTCACGCGGCGCTGCACGAGTCGTCCGGTGCGCCTGCCGTTGAGCAGGCGGCGCATCTCCTTCAGGTACGGGACCTGCGCGACGCAGGACGCCAGCGTGCCCGCCGCCGCGACCACCAGCCCGGCGATCAGCAGTTCGGGGACGCCCGCCAGCAGGCCGATCGCGCCGAGCAGGAGGGTCGGGACGTCGGCGTAGCCCTCGACCAGGGTCACCAGCCGCACGTGCCAGGCGGGCTCGGCCGCCGGGAACGCGGGCTCGCCGGCGCCGAGGTTGCGGCTGGCGTACGGGATCGTGTTGGCGCGGCGGATGGTGGTCGCGCCGATCAGTATCCCGGCGCGCAGCCAGTCGAGGACGAAGAAGCCGAGGGCGGCGGTCCAGATCGCCGCGTCCCCGACGCCGCCGGCCTGGACGAGCAGCAGCACGAACGCCGCCTGCCGGATCAGCGTGCGCGCCCCGGCGTTCAGCTCGCCCCAGCGCAGCGGGCGGTCGGCGTCCGGGAGCAGCCGGTGGACGACCGGCTCGGCGACGTAGCACGCGATCGCGCCGCCCAGGAACCAGCCGGGCGACCCCGCCACCGCCGCGACGACCATCAGCGCGAGCGTGGCGGGCAAGGACAACACCGTGGAAAACCGCAGAAGCTTCGAGTACCGGGCGAGACGTCGCACGGCACACCTCCGTCTGGTCAGCGCGGCCCTGGGGCGGCGATCGAGGGTCGGGGCACCCGCCCGGTGCCGAGGGGGGCGGCGACGGGTGCGAGGAGAAGGAGAAGAGGCGCGGGTCCGAGGGGCCCGGGTTCGAGGGGCCGGGTTCGGGGTCCGGGGGGCCGGGGCCGTCAGCCGGTGCGGCCGCTGGTGAGCGGGTCCTCGCGGCGGACGTCGATGACCTGGCCGGTGAGGCCGGACAGCAGCACGTTCAGCGACGTCCTGGCCACCTGGTCGGCGCTGAGCAGGGTGTGCGGGGGCTCGTCGCCGAAGGCGCGCGTGCGCATCGGGGTGCTCGTGCGCTCCGGGTTGATGCAGTTGATCCGCACGCCGTCGGCGGACCACTCGTCCGCGAGGGCCTGGGTGAGGTTGACCGTGGCCGCCTTCGCCGACGAGTACAGGCTGTACTCGGCGCGCCCGCGCGTGTATGAGCTGGACGTGTAGAGCAGCAACTGCCCGCCGGTCTTCGCGAGGTAGGGGAACGCGGCGCGGGCGATGTGGATCGGCGCGAGGTAGTTGACGCGCAGCGCCTCCTCGATCGCCTCGGGGTCGATGGTGTCGAGCCGCCCGATCCGGAGCACGCCCGCCGTGTTGACGACGAAGTCGACGCGTCCGGTCGCCGAGTAGGCCTGGGCGAGCGCGGCGGCGACGTCGTCGGGGCGCTCCGCGTGGGTGCGGGTGGCGCCGCGGCTGTAGCCGAACACGCGGGCGCCGAATCCCTGGGCCAGTTCCGCGACGGCGGCGCCGATGCCCTGGCTCGCGCCGAACACGACGACGGTCTTGCCGGTGAGCGCCTCGGCGTACTGCTCCTCGGACAGGTCGGGGGCGTCGGAGGAGGCGAGCTGGAACAGCTTGTCCGCGACGAACATGTCGACCGGCTCGGTGACCTTCATGTTGTGGTCGTCGCCGGGGACGACGTAGATCGGCGTGCCGGGCAGGTAGCGCAGGACGACCGAGCAGTCGTCGGTGGCCTCGAAGGCGTCGTCCTGCCAGGCCCTGTCGTAGGCGGCGCGGATGGTGGCGAGGCGGAAGCCCTGCGGGGTCTGGCCGCGGCGCAGGCTGGCGCGGCGGGGGACGTCGACGATGACGTCCTCGTCCACCTGGATGATCGTGTCGGCGGACGGGATGGCGACGTCGACGGCCAGGTGCTCGCGGAGCGCGCTGACGCAGTCGCGGATGATGCGCTGCGACAGCAGCGGGCGGACCGCGTCGTGGAACAGCACGTTGGTGGTCTCGGCCGGGTGGTCGGCGAGGGCGTCCAGCGCGAGCTGCGTCGTCGCGTTGCGGGACGTCCCGCCGGGCAGGACGGCGGTGACCTTCGTGCAGCCGGCCCTTTTCACGCATTCCGCGGCGTCCTGGAGGAAACCGGGGTTCATCAGAACGAAGATCTCGTCGATGTCGGGCGCCTCCTCGAAGACGCCCAACGTGTGCTCCAGGATCGTCTTTCCGGCGATCTTGAGAAGCTGCTTCGGGGTGCTCAGGCCCATCCGCTGCCCACTGCCACCCGCCAGGATGACGGCAACGGTTCGATGTTCGCCCTGCGGCGCCATGACCAATGCGACCGTCCTTGTTTTCAGTTAGGCGGCCATGGATGGCCGCCGCGATGAAGCCGTTCAGTCACCGGTGGAGATCCATTGGGAGCGACGGGGCTGCGGCGCTGTGCAGGGCGTATGGATGCACGCGGGGAGAACTGACGGTTAACTGTACCTGGTTCGTGGGGGAATGTGACGAATTCAGCGATCTTGCGGTTTGCCGTGATCCCGGTGTGACCAGTCAGAACTGTTGGCGACCGGTCGGTCACTGCTTGCTGAACTTCGCTCCCTGTTTGTTGAACAAAGGCCGTATATCGGGCTCGACGGCCCAGCGCGTCACCCGGCGGACCGGGCTCGTGCCGAGCAGCGTGGCGCCGACGCAGCACACCACCGCGACCAGCAGGACCCCCGGCACGGTGTTCAGCCAGTCGGCCTCGTTCCACCCGGTGAACGTGAACAGCCGGGTGAAGAACCCGTGCAGCAGGTACGTGTAGAGGGTCGCCATGCCCGAGTACCAGGTCCGGCGGGACGGGACGACGGCGAGGAACGCGGCGGCGAGCACCAGGCCGGTGAGCAGCAGCCCCATCCGCATCGCCGTTCCGGTCAGCTCGCCGACGCCCATGTCGGCGTTGGAGTGCGTCCAGCGCACCCACCGCGCGTCCATGTGCGGGTAGGCGAAGTACATGCCGGCGAACGCGGTGGCCAGCGTCACCGCGCCCAGGATGCGGGCGGCGGGCCGCCGGAGGAACTCCAGCATCTCCGGCCGCAGGACGAGCCCCAGCACGAAGAACGGCATCAGGCCGAGGATCCGGTAGAGGTCCAGCGTCCCGCCGAGGTCGCTCATGAACGCCAGCAGGGCGACGACCACGGCCACCGCCACCGGGAACCGCATCCGCCGCCACAGCGGTGTGGATATCCGCCAGACGAACAGCGCCAGCAGGAACCAGGTGATGTAGTACGGGTTCAGCAGCCCGATCTCGAACGGGCGGTCGCCGAACCCCCAGGCGAACAGGCTGTAGGCCGCCTGGAAGATCAGGTAGGGCGCGAGGGTGGAGCGGACGTGCTTGAGCGCGTTCTCGTCGGTGAGCGTGAACCGCTTCGACACGTAGCCGCAGATCACGACGAACACCGGCATGTGGAACAGGTAGAGGAAGTAGTACGCCGCCGAGGCGAGCGGTACCTCGTCCACCCCCGCCATCCCGTGCCCGGTCGCGACGAGCAGGATCGCGATGAACTTGGCGTTGTCGAGATGCGGATCACGAGCCCGGACCGCACCACGGACACCGCCACCGCCCGCCACCTGCGCCTGCGACGGCTCCGCCGACTGGGACGCCTTGGGCGCATGCTCGGACGCGCGGCGCTGCGCCGCGTCGCCCGTGACGGCGGCCTCAGGAGTCTGTGTCATCGGTGGCTCTGATCCTGGAGAGGGGCTCGTGAGCATATCCGACCAAATCGTGCAGAATCCGCAAATCCGCCGGTCATGGCCGTCCTAGGGTGGGGCGGTGCCGACACGACGCGCACGCCTCCGCCGCTACCGACCGCGAACCCGGCTGAAGATCTACGCTGGGGAACCATCGCCGCGCGGAGCACGTCGTTTTGGTTGGTGGTTGGGCGGGGGCCTGGCGGACGGTGGAGCGAGGGGGACCCAGATGGGGTACAGCAGGCATGCCAAGCGCGTGGTGGTGCTCGTCGTGGGCGGTGTCGTGCTGCTCACCGGCGTGGCGCTGCTGGTGCTGCCGGGGCCGGGCCTGCTGCTCGTGCTCGCCGGTCTGCTCATCCTCGCCCGCGAGTTCCCGGCCGTGGAGCGCTTCGTCGAACCCGTCCAGAACCGGGCCATCCAGGCGGCGGAGGAGAGCGTCACGTCGTGGTGGCGCCTCACGGGCGCGATCCTGACCGGGCTGGCCCTGTTCGCCGCCGGCATCGTCTGGGGGACGGTGCCGGAGCTGCCGCTCTCCGGGTGGAGCACGGGATCGGGCCTCATCCTGTCCGGCTTCATCCTTTTCGGGTTGCTGTACTGGAGCTACCGGCGCGTCCGCGCGGCGCGGGCCGCGGGGGCCGAGCCGCAGCACTGACCGCTTACGGCCAGTCGCGATCGTGACATCATCGCCCGTGGGCGTTTTTGTCAGATCGCGCTGAAAGGCTGGCATCTGTGGCGGATCGGGGAGCGTTGGACGCGTTGCGCGAGGCGGTGCGCGTGTCGCCCGGCAACCTGCCGTTGCGGCGCCACCTGGCCGAACAGTTCCTCGACGCGGGCCTCCTCCTAGACGCCGAGAACGAATTCCGCGAAGCCCTCGCCCTGGCGCCCGGCGACGCCGAACTCGCGACGGGCCTCGCCGAAGCGTTCCTCCGCCAGGGCAAACACGGCGCCGCCCTCGCCGCGCTGGAACGCCTCGGCCCAGGGGAGGGCCCGGCGAAGGCGGGCCTCATCGTCGCGAAAGCGCTCGTGGCAGAAGGGAACGTGCCCGCCGCCAGACCGCGCTACTGGGAGGCCGTCGCCCGCGACGCCTCGCTCGCCGACACCGACTTCGAGGTGAAACTCGGCCATTCCTCGGTCTCCGAGCCCGCCTTCGCGCACGCGCTGGCGGACGTCTCGGCGCCCGTGGACGGCCCGTCCGACGACGCCCCCGAAGAGCAGAGAACGGGCGTCACGTTCGCGGACGTCGCCGGAATGGAGCAGGTCAAGCAGTCGCTGCGGATGAAGCTGCTGCTGCCCGTCCAGCAGCCGGAGATGTTCGCCGCGTACGGCAAGCGCGCGGGCGGCGGCGTCCTGCTGTACGGGCCGCCCGGCTGCGGGAAGACCCACCTCGCGCGGGCCGCCGCAGGGGAGCTGGGCGCGGCGTTCATGAGCGTCGGGCTGTCCGACATCCTCGACATGTACATCGGGTCGAGCGAGCGGAACCTGCACGCGACGTTCGAGACCGCCCGCCGCAACCGCCCCTGCGTGCTGTTCTTCGACGAGGTCGACGCGCTCGCCGCCCGCCGCGCCGACATGGACCGCGCCCACAACCGGCAGATCGTCAACCAGTTCCTCGCCGAGATGGACGGCGTCGACGGCGACGCCAACGAGGGCGTGCTGATCCTCGCCGCCACCAACGCGCCCTGGTACGTCGACGGCGCGTTCCGCCGTCCCGGCCGGTTCGACCAGCTCGTCTTCGTCCCGCCGCCTGACCTGCCCGCCCGCGCCGCGATCCTGGCGCTCCTCTGCCGCGAGGTGCCGCTCGACGAGCTGGACTTCCGCGCCGTCGCCGAGGCCACCGACGGTTTCGCGGGCGCCGACCTGAAGGGCGTCGTCGACCGGGCCGTCGAGGCCAAGCTGCAGGAGGCGCTGCGCGCCGGGCGCCCGCTGCCGCTGTCCACCGCCGACCTGCTGGACGCGGCGCGTTCGGCGCGCCCGACCGCGGTCCCCGAGTGGATGGGCACGGCGCGCAACTACGTCATGCACGCCAACGAGAGCGGCGTGTGGGACGACCTGCTCCCGTGGCTCGGCGGCAAGCGGCGATGACGTCCGCGCCCCGCGTCCGGGACATGGTCGCGCGGGCCCAGCTCCTGCTGCAGCTGCGCCGCCCCGGCGAGGCCGAGCGGGAGGCCCGCGCCGTGCTGGCCCGCGAGCCGGAGCACGCGGGCGCGCACATGATCGTCGCGCTCGCGCTGTCCGCCCAGCGGAACGCGGCCGGGGCGCTGGAGGAGGCCGACCGCGCCGCCGAGCTGAGCCCCGGCGCCTGGATGGCGCACTGGGTGCGGGGCGTCGTGCTGTCCAACGCGGGCCGCCACGACACAGCGCTGCGCGCCTTCAACGACGCGCTGGCCTGCGACGCGGAGCAGCCGATCATCCACGAGAGGCTGGCCCGCGCGCACTACGCCGTCCGCGAGTACGAGCTCGCCGCCCGGGCCGCGGCGACCGGGCTGCGGCTGGCGCCGGACGACGGCGACCTCGCCAAGATCATGAGCCTGGCGCTCGTCGAGACCGGCGACCCGGCCGGGGCGCGCGAGCACGCGGCGCGGGCGGTCCGGCTCGCGCCGGAGAGCGCGCACGCCCACCGCACGTACGGCGCCGTCGCGCTGGCGACCGGCGATCACCGCGCCGCCGCCGACGCGTTCCGCGAGGCGCTGCGGCTGGCACCCGAGTCGGCGGACGCCGGCAGGCTCCTGCTCAGGGCCCTCAAACGCCGCAACCCGCTGCGCGGCCTGGACACGGTGCTGGCGCGGGTCCGGTACCGCCCGCGCCGCCAGATCCTGCTGAACATCGCCGCCGCGCTGTTCGTGCCGTGGTTCGTGTTCATGATCTTGCTGACCTGGGCGTTCTGGCTGAACTGGGTGGCCCAGGCCGCGGTCACGCTGTCGCTCGCCCGCGATCCGCGGCACCGCCGGCTCCTGGACGGTGCAGAGATCAGGGCCGCACGCGTCACCGCCGGGCTCGTCGGGGCGGGCGCGGCGCTGCTGGCGATGTCCACAGCCCTGTGGACGCCCACGCTCATCCTCCCCGGCCTCGCCTTCCTCTCCCTCGTCATGCCCGTGCAGGAGGCGTCGCTGCTCGACGGCCCGCGCCGCATGGCATTCGTGGCGCTGGCCGGGACGCTCGGCGCGCTCGTCGCGGTCCTGACCCCGCTCGCGGTCGCGGCCCCGCATCTCGGCTGGGTCCCGGTCGCCGCGTTGCTGACGTTTTACGGCGCGATGGCGTCCACCTGGCTCGCAATGATCATTGCGAAGCGACCGGGCTGACCGGTGAAATTCGTGCCGGGGAATTGATCCCTGGAGCGGGTATCACCGTGCAATGGGTATGGGCATTCTTCTTCGTGTACTCGTGGCCGGCGGGCTGGCGGCGGACGCCGTCGTCCACTGGCGGTTCGCGCCCGACATGGCGCCGGGACCCAACACTCCGAGCGGCACCATCCACGGCGACGATCTTTTCTACGCCCAGGCGATCGCGGCCGCCGTCGCGGCCCTGCTCGTCCTTTTCTGGGCGCGCCGGTGGACGTACGCGATCGCGTTCCTCGTCGCGGCGAGCGCGGCGGGCGCGGTTCTGCTCTATTACTTCGTCGATTTCGGGCGGCTCGGCCCGATTCCGCGGATGTACGACCCGTCGTGGTACGCCGACAAGACGATCAGCCTCGCGGGGGAGGCCGTCGCCGCGCTGGCCGCGCTGGTCGGGTTCTTCACCGTCCGCCGGGGAGCGGAGCGCGGCGAGCACCGTTCGGACGCGCCCGTCCCGCGCTGAGCCCCCGGCATGGCGGCGCGGCGGCGGGGTAGCCACGCGATATGAACACCGCAGAAGTGACGATCGAACTCGCGGACGCGGCGCTGCCAGGCGATCTGGCCCTGCCCGACGAGCCGGGCGGCGTGGTGCTCTTCGCGCACGGCAGCGGGAGTTCCCGGCACAGCCCCCGCAACCGCGCCGTCGCCGCGGGCCTCAACGCGGCGGGGATCGGCACGCTGCTGATCGACCTGCTCACCGCGGCGGAGGACGAGCGCGACGCCGTCACCGCCGAGCTGCGCTTCGACATCGGCCTGCTGACCCGGCGCCTCGCCGGCGCGATCGACTGGCTCGCCGCCGCGCCACCGACCACCGGCTACCCGATCGGCCTGTTCGGCGCGAGCACCGGCGCCGCGGCGGCGCTGGCCGCGGCGGCGGAACGCCCCGGCCGGGTCGGCGCCGTGGTCTCGCGCGGCGGCCGCCCCGACCTCGCGGGCGACGCGCTGCGCCGGGTCGCCGCGCCCGTACTGCTGATCGTCGGCGCCCGCGACCCGGAGGTGCTGCGGCTGAACGACGACGCCGCCGGGCGGATGCACGGCGCCGTCCACCGGCTGGAAGTGGTGCCGCACGCGTCGCACCTGTTCGAGGAGCCGGGCACGCTGGAGCAGGTCACGGACATGGCCGCCCGCTGGTTCGACCGCTACCTGACCCAGCACGCCCCCGTCTCCTGAATGGTGGTGGGCTGGAGGACGGGTCAGTCGAGGACGGCGATGGCCTCGATCTCGATCAGGAGGTCGGGCTCGGCGAGCGCCGCGACGCCCAGCAGCGTGGCCGGCTTGATCGGGTTGACCCCCATCCGCTCCGCGGCCCGCGAGATGCCCTCGCCCAGCAGCGGCATCTTGTCCTCGGTCCAGTCGACGATGTACAAGGTCAGCTTGGCGACGTCGTCGAAGGTGGCGCCGGCCGCCGCCAGCGCCGTGCCCACGTTGAGCAGCGCCTGCTCGGCCTGGGCCGCGAGGTCGCCCGCACCGATCTTCCCGCCCTCGGCGTCCCGCGCGACCTGGCCGGCGAGGTACACCGTCCGCGATCCGGTGGCGATCGAGAGCTGCCGGTAGGCGTCCGGCTTCGGCAGACCATCGGGATTGAGCGTCGTTACGGCCATGTCTCGTCCTCCCTGTAGTCGATATTGCTCATAACATAGCAGTGTTATGTAATGTGGTGCTCGTGCCCAGGCCGAAGGATCCCGCCGTCCGCGCGCTGCTGATCGAGCGCGCGGCGCACATGCTGCGCACCCGGCAGCCGATCAGCCTCCGCTCCCTCGTCGCCGGAACCGGGGTGTCGACCATGGCGGTCTACACCTACTTCGGCGGCATGGACGGCCTGTGGAAGGCGATGCGGCAGGAAGGCTTCACGCGGCTGGCCGCCAAGCTCGCCACGGTCGAGGCGACCGAGGACCCGGTACGGGACCTCACCGCCCTGGGCGCCGCCTACCTGGCCAACGCCCTGGACGAGCCGGACCTCTACCGCGTCATGTTCGACGCGGGCTTCGAGCTGGAGGACCCCCAGGCCGCCGACGACACCCTGTACACCCTCGTCCACGCGATCCGGCGGGCCCAGGCCGCCGGACGCTTCCGCGGCGACGTCGACCCGCTCGACCTGGCGGCCCAGAGCTGGGCCATGGGCCATGGGCTGGTGGCACTCGTCGCCACGGGCCCGCTCCCGCGTGCGGCGCTCGCGCACGGGATTCCCATGCTGACCGCCCTGTTCGTCAGCGCGGGCGACGACCCGGCCGCCTGCCGCCGATCAGTGGAAGAGGGCTGGGCACGCCTCTAAGCTCGGCGGACGGCGAGTCCGGGGTAGTCCAGGACGAAGCCCGACTCGTCGTAGACCAGGCGCGCGGTGAAGTCGAAGGCCGGGGCGGCGTAGGCGTAGCACTGGCGTCCGGCGGCGTTGTCGGGCAGCCGCGTGTATGTCTGCTCCAGGCGGTCGACGGTCAGGTCGGCGGCCCGGACGTAGACGGCCGGTGCGTCCGCGGCCTCGTCGACGTCCAGCCGCAGCCGGTGCACGGGCAGCGCGTTCGTCACCGCGGACGATTCGAGATCGACGTCGACGCAGCCGTCCACGGCCGGGACGTGCCGCCCGTTGACCAGCCAGCGGCCGTCCGCGGCCTTCTCCAGCGTCACCTCGGCCGGTTCGCCGGGCCGGCCGTCCAGGGGGTGGCGGACGCGGGCGCGGCGGGTGCGCCAGTCGTCGTCCACCTCGATCACGTACTCGACGGCCCAGGCCGTGCCGTTCTCGACGGCCGTGGTCGTCCCGTGCAGCGTCCAGCCGATGCCCTGGCCGCGGCTCGTGCGCAGGACCTCGAATCCGGCGCGGGCGTCACGGTGCTGCCAGGCCGCGCTTGCCGGCGGTTCGGCGAAAGGCATGCTCGCCATCCTGGCATCCCGGCCCCGCCCGGCCGGTACCCCACCCGGCGTAGCGCGCGGGACGCCGCATGCTCCGGTCGTCGTACCCGCAGTGTCGTCTCCCAGCGGACGGAATCCGCACAGTAAACGGCCATCGTCATTCATGCGGTGCCAATACCGGACTGGAGGACGTGACGACATGGCGGTACGTGAGAAGAAGCCAGAGCAGGCAGGGGCCCGGCGGCCGGGCGGCCGGTTCAAGCTCGGCCGCCGCTGGCGCAAGTCGGCGCTCGTCGCGCACATCGTGTTCGCCGGGACGTGGATCGGGATCGACGTGATGGTCGCGGTGCTGGTGCTGACCGGGAAGTTCGGCACCAGCGACGAGGTCCGCGGGCTGGCGTACGAGACGCTGGCGACGTTCGTCGTGTGGCCGATGCTCGTCAGCGGGTTGCTCACCCTGCTCACCGGGCTCATCCTGGGCCTGGGCACGAAATGGGGACTCGTGCGCTACTGGTGGGTCGGCATCAAGCTGGTGCTGAACCTCGTCCTGTGCACGCTGATTCTGGTGGCGCTGCGTCCGGGCATGGGGGAGATCGGCGACTACGGCCGCGACCTGGCCGGCGGCGCGCCCGAACCGGCGGGCGTCTCCAACCTGTTCTTCCCGCCCGCGGTGTCGCTGACGGCGCTGACGCTGGCGACCGTCCTCGCGGTGGCGAAGCCCTGGGGCCGCATCCGCCGCAGCGGCCGCTGATGCCACCGGGGCTATTCGGGCTCGGAATTGCGGGCCCGAAGCGCCTTGACCTTGTGCCGGTTGCCGCAGTGCTCCATCGAGCACCACCGGCGGCGGCCGGGCCGCGAGGTGTCGACGTAGACGAGCTCGCAGTTGTCGGCGGCGCAGGTGCGGATGCGGCGCGCGAAGGGCCCGGACAGCAGCTCGACGGCGTCCCGCGCGACGGTGGCCAGCAGGTTCGTCCCGCCGGACGGCCCGGCCCACCGCCGCTCCCCGGACGGCGTGACGGCCGGCGCCAGCGCCGGACGGGCCGCCGCGCGGTTGACGGTTTCCAGCTCACCGGCCGGGTACGGCTCCCCGCGCAGGTGGCCGATCACCACCCGGAACAGCGCGTCGCGCAGCGCCCGCGCGTCCGCCACCTCGGCGTCGGTGATCTCCAGCTCGGGCGTCGGGGTCAGCCGCGACCGCTCCGCCCAGGCGGCCAGATCGGCAGGCCGGTGCAGCACCTCGAACCGCCGGTACGGGCCGGGACCGCCGGTGGTCAGCAACTCCAGGCACAGCGCGCCCGGATCGAAGCGGAACTCGAAGCCGCGATGGGTGCGCAGCGTCAGCCCCTTGCTTGCGGCGATGCCCATGTAACCAATATAACTGGTTACATGGCACTCGGATGGAAGCTGGTCATCGACAGCGGCGACGCGTCCACGCTCGCGGACTTCTGGGCCGCAGCCCTGGACTACGAGGTCGAGGACCCGAGCGCGCTCATCGAGCAACTGCTGGCGGCAGGGCACATCGGCGCGGAGGCGGTCGTCGAGCACGACGGCCGCAAGACCTTCCGCGGCTACGCCGCGATCCGCCACCCCGACGACCCGTTCGACCCGGCCAGCGGGGTCGGCCACGGCAGGCGGCTGCTGTTCCAGGACGTCCCCGAGCCCAAGTCGGGCAAGAACCGGCTGCACATCGACGTCCACAGCGAGCCCGGCGGCCTGGACGACCTGGTGGCCCGGCTGGAGGCCCTCGGCGCGACCCGCGTCCTCGAACAGAACCAGGGCCCCGCCGGGCACTGGTGGGTCATGAAGGACCCCGAAGGCAACGAGTTCTGCGCAGCCTAGCCCCGGACGGGGGCACCGGTCCGAGCCGATGACCCCGTCCGGCTCCTCAGGTGAGCGTGCGGGCCAGGAAGGCGCGGATGAGGTCGGCGATCTCGCGTCCGTGGGTCTCCAGGGCGAAGTGGCCGGCGTCGAGGAGATGGATCTCGGCGTCGGGCAGGTCACGGGCGTACGCCGTGGCGCCCTCGGCCCCGAAGATCTCGTCGTTGCGGCCCCAGGCGATCAGGGTGGGCGGACGGTGGGTGCGGAAGTACTCCTGGAAGGCCGGATAGCCGTCGAGGTTGAACTGGTAGTCCCAGAAAAGCTGGAGCTGGATCTCCTTGTTGCCGGGCCGTTCGAGGTAGGCCTGGTCCAGGGTCCAGGTGTCGGGGGACAGCCGGTCCAGGCGGTCGGCGGGGACGCCGTGGGTGTACTGCCAGCGGGTGGCGTCCGGCTCCAGCAGTTCGCGGACGGCGGCCTCGTTCGCCTCCCGGTCCTTGGCGTACGCGAACAGCAGCTCCCAGAAGGGGGTGAAGCCCTCCGTGTAGGCGTTGCCGCTCTGGCTGATGATGGCGGTGACCCGGCCGGGATGGCGGCTGGCGATGCGCAGCCCGATGGGCGCGCCGTAGTCCTGGATGTAGAGCGCGAACCGGTCGAGCCCGAGCGCGTCGAGCAGGCCGAGGGTGATCTCGGTGAGGTTCTCGAAGCTGTACTCGAACTCGTGGACCAGGGGCGTCGCCGACTGGCCGAAGCCGATGTGGTCGGGGGCGATGAGGTGGTACTCGCCGGACAGTTCGCGTAGCAGCTCGCGGAACATCGCCGAGCTGGTGGGGAAGCCGTGCAGGAGGACGACGGTGGGGTTCGCCGGGTCGCCGGCCTCCCGGTAGAAGACGTCGAGGCCCTTGATCTGGACGGTGCGGTGACGGACGTTCATCGTGCGCTTTCCCTTCGGTCGTTCCAGCGGGTGGACGGGGCGGCCGGCGCGGCGAGTGCCGCCCCGGTGACGCGTCGTTGCCCCATCGCTCGTCCCCTCTAACCGGTAAAAATGATTACAACAGTTAGAGTTATTGCATCGCCGGACCTAACTTGTCAAGCTCGTCTTGTCGGTTAGGGTGGGGGCATGGCGCGCAGACCGCTGATGGGTGAACCCCTGCCGCTGGATCTGGTCAACACGCGATGGCCGGAGGGAGGGGTGACGCTGGACGAGTTCGACGACCCCGTCGCCCTCGACGCCTGGCTGCGCGAACACGGCCTGCCGTCCGCCGGCTCCGCGCGCTACCTGGAGCCTCTCCGGACGGCGCGCGCCGCCATCCGGCGTTCCCTGGACGAGGGCGTCGACGACGAGGTCAACGCCGTCCTGGAACACGGCACGCTGCGCCTCTCCCTGCAAGACGGCGACCCTGCCGAGCACGTGAACCTGGACGACGAGTCATGGCATCCCGCATGGCTCGCGGCGCGCGCCTACCTCGACCTCCTCGCCACCGCGCCCCCGGACCGGCTCCGCCACTGCGCGGGCACCGGCTGCGTCCTGTGGTTCCTCGACACCTCGCGCAACGGCCGTCGCCGGTGGTGCTCCATGACCGGCTGCGGCAACCGAGCCAAGGTCAACGCCCACTACGCCCGCACCCGCCAGTGACGCCCGGCGAACGCCACCACCGCGGCGCGGCCTACGCCTTCGACGCAAGGACCGAGTAGGCCCGGCGAGGCGGCATTACCAACCCCTTACGGCATGCGGACGGGAGATCCGCTCGGGCCCGGGCGACGAATACCCCGATGCCCGGTCCCAGGAACGGGCGCCCCTCTCTTGCCGAAGGAGCCAATGTGCCGACCGCAATGACCCCATTGGTCGCCGTCCCACCTCCCAGCCACCGGCCGCCCAGAAGCTGGAGCCGGCGCCTGGTGGCCGCCATGACCGCGGCCATCGTCGCCACCGGTTGTTTCCTGGTTATCACCAGCACTCCGGCGGCGGCGCAGGATCAGCAGGAGATCATCGACCGGGCCCGGTTCAACGCCCAGATCGCGTTGCTGCGCCCCACCTGCAAGCGATACCTGACCGGCCCGGACTTCCAGCGACCGGAAGACCGCGATCCCCAGGCGGTGGCGGTGCGCGTGCCCATCGTCCCGGGGCCGGTCCCCGCCGGCCAGCCCGCAGGCGCCGTCGCGTCCGCACCGATCAACGCCGGGGTCCGCGGCACCATCACCGTGCACCCCAGCTTCTTCGCCCCCGACCCTGGGCTGCCGATCTCCCCCGTCGCGGTGTTCGCCCCGACGCCCGAGCAGGAGCGCACCATCGCCGTCCTGCACGAGATCGGTCACCTGACCGGCCGGGAAGGCGACCACAACGGGGACCTGCCGCGGCAGTTCGACTACAACGCCACCATCCTGAACCTGTGCCTGGCGACCCTCGTCATCCCGCCCCCGCGGATCACCGGGTTCTTCTGCTTCGCGGACGACCTCTACGGCAACCCCTTCACCTGCGATCTCTTCTGGGAGGGCGGCACCGAACCCGACGAGGTCCAGGTCAGCTCCAACGGCTCGCAGGCTCGCCGCATCAACGACTACGACAACAACCACGTCACCATCAGCGGCAGATGCGATCCGTACCAGGACACCTACGTCTCGGTCTCGGTCTACGACGCCGAAGGCCGCCACGCCGACGACACCCAGAGCAGCTTCTGCTCGCGCAACTGATCACGTCCCCGCGAACGCGGTGACGACCGGACGGCCGGTCACGACAGGAGTCCTATCGTGACCGGCCATTCCGATACGGGCGCTACAGGCGGCCTCCCAGCGCGGGGAGGCGGACCCGCCTGCGTGGCCGGAGATCCAGAACGGCGACGGCGAGGAGCCCGGCGCCGACCGTGGCGAACAACGCGGCGACCACGTCCACCAGATAGTGCTCGCCCAGCGTGACGCGGCTCGCCGCCACCGCCGCCAGGGTCGTCACGCTGCCGACGAGCACGGTGGCGCGCCATGCGGCCGTCAGTTCCAGGCTGATCACGAAGGTGGTGAAGGCCAGCGCGGCGAGCACGGTCACGTGTCCGCTGGGGTAGGTCCAGTCCTGGGACGTGACCGGCGGGCCCGGACGTCGGAAGGCCGCCTGCAGAGCCACGGTGGCAAGGCACGCCACGAGCAGCAGGCCATGACGCGGAAGCAGCCGAGCACCGCGCCGCCACACCAGACCCGCCGCGGCCGCCAGGAGAAGGGCAAGCCCGGCGAGCGTTCCGGCGCCGCTGATCACTGTGGCGATCACGGCGGCCGTCGTCTCCGGCCGGGAGTACAGGTGGTCGACGATCCAGGAGTCCAAGGGCGGGACGCGGTCGCCCAGCGCGATTCCGGCGGTCACCATGGCGGCCAGGCAGAGGCCGCCCATTGCGGCCGCCTTGAGCCGCCATGTCATCACGAGCGATAACCGTTCTGTCATAGAAGGACCGTACGGACGGACGGCACCACCGGACATCAGGGATAACCCGGAGAAACCCCGGAGATCGACCTTTGCCCGGACCGATCAGGAATCGAGAAGCGGCGCCGACCGGCCCGCGCCTAACGTGACCGGCATGGAAACGAAGTTGCAGGTGAACGCCATCATGCTCGGCGTCGCGGATGTGGCCCGCGCGAAGAAGTTCTATGGGGAGGGCCTGGGCTGCGAGATCGTTCAGGACTACGGCGACTACGTCAAATGCGGCTTGGGCGAGGGCGCTTCGCTCGTCCTGTACAAGTGGGACGCGGCGGCGGAGGACGCGGGCGTCCCCGCGGAGGGATCGGGATTCCGCGGCACCTCGTTCCACTTCATCACCGACTCCCGCGACACGGTGGACGAGGTAATGCGCGCCGCCGTGGCGGCCGGTGGCACCGTGGTCAAAGAGGCGACCGGCGCCGAATGGGGCGGATACTCCGGCTACTTCAGCGACCCCGACGGCCACCTATGGAAGGCCGCCACCGCCTCCTGACAATGGTGGACGCTCGCAGAGCATGGAATCAGCTCACTGCTCAAGCGGCGCGCTGAGGCGCAATGCCGTGCGTATCATCGCGGCGCGCTGGCCGGGGCAGTGCCACAGGGCTTCGTCGACCGGCTCGTCATCGTCGAAGCGCGCCGGCTTGTACAGGTACTCGACGCCCGGAAGCCAGGCGCCGGGGCCGGTGTCGTGGCGCTCGCCGTGCGCGCACGCCGAGTCCGCCACGACCCGGTTGAGGACCTCGCGCAGGTAGGTCGGGACGGCCGGCGGGGCGGTCGCGTCCTGTCCGGCCAGGGCGAAGCAGACCGCCGCCGTCAACGGCAGCAGCTCGCGCCCCGGCACGCCGCTGCGGAGCCTCTGGGCTGCCCAGAGGCTCGTGACCTGCGACGACGCGTCCTCGGGATCGAGGCCGACGCTGACGGTTAGCGCGATGACGTCCAGGGCGCCGTCGACCACGTACGCGGGCGTCAGCAAGCTGAAGTCCGGCATCCCGAACTCGGCCGGGCGCCGTGTCAGCAGCACCTCCACGGCCTCGCAGGCCATCGTCCGGAGCCAGGCCGGGCACGAGAACAGCGCGAGCTCGTCGCGGTCCGCGAGTCCGGCGGCGGTGGCCACGTCGGGGTCCTCGATCGCCGGGATCCACCGCACGATGCGCTCAAGGTTGTCGAGCTCGACGTGGCCCGGATGATCTTCGTCGCAGGTGTCCAGCGTTTCGTCGGCCAGCGCCGCCGCGGCGATCAGCTTGTCGTAGACCTGCTGGTCGCGGAGCAGGTGAGCGGCCCAGAAACAGGTCGAGTAGAGCGCGAGGATCTGCCCCGCCCGCACGCGGGGATCGGGGTGCTCCACGCTCAGCTCGGCGACCGTCTCCAGCAGCTCCACCGGATCGCAGGTCGGATAGTCGTTGACGACCCCGAGCAGGTTCGAGACGAACCCGTCAGCGGGAGGAAACCGGTCCCTCCACATCAAGTGCCGGCCGTGGCGCCGAGGTTCACCATCGTCATGATCCGCGGATCGTACCGCGCACAAAGCACTCACCCAGCCTCCCGATATCGACTCGCGGAACCGACGGGCGAACCGGGGACGGGTTCTTGGCGTCGTTCTCTGTGATCAACCGCCCCGACCCGAATCACGAGGAGTGCCCGCATGAGCGACGCCGGACAGATGGATGATGCGAATGGTCTGTACGAGCGGGGGGTTCAGGCACAGCGTGAGGGCGATCTGGCAGAGGCCGAGCGGTGGTATCGGCAGGCTGTTGCGGGGGAGCACGCCGGGGCCTATCTCAACCTTGGGGTGATCCTGGGCGAGCGGGGGGACGTGGACGAGGCCAAGCAGTGCTACCTGCGCGCCTGGGAGCTGGCCTCCGATGACAAGGCGGCCTCCAACCTTGGAGCGATATACGACGATGACGGGAAAGGCGACCTTGTCGCGGCGGCGGAGTGGTACGGGCGAGCGGCGGATCTCGGGAACGCCATCGCCGCCTACAAACTGGGGTTCGTCTGGCAGGACCGGGGTGAACCCGAGAAGCGCATGGAGGCGTGGCGGCGCGCTGCGGAGCTCAAGCATCCCAATGCCGCTGACGCGCTCGCGGGCCTCTATCTGGCGCAGCAGGATGTGAATGAGGGTGTCACGTGGTTGCGCAGGGCGGTCCTGGAGGTCGGGAACAAGAAGTCCGCGCGCAGGCTGAGTGACATCTACGCGAATTCGGGACGGCAGCGGATGGCGCGGTTCTGGGGTGAGTTCCCCGACGGGCCGACCTTCTACAGCCCGGAGTTCCAGGCGTTCGCGAGTGAGAACTGCGCCGCCGCGATCCAGCAACAGGACGCCTTCAACGACGGCTTCGAGCAGAACTACATCGAATGGAACCCGGAGGAGGCGACCGTGACGTTGGACGGTCGCGTGCTGCAGGGTCTCACCATCCTGGGCAGCTTCTCCAATCTGTCCCAGACCTGGTTGTGGACGTGGGACAACTCCAGCTGGGAGCAGGATCTGCCCGCGCTGGCGAAGCTGGGCATTATCCGGGAGTTCGGTGAGCGGCATCAGATTCCCGAACTGATCAAGGGGCATCTCGACTTCTCCCGCTTCAACCATCCGGCCGAGGGCGCGTTCACGATGGCGCTGGCCGCGGCTCCGCTGATCGGCGCCAGAGGGGTCAGCTTCGTCACCGTCAATGACGGGAAGGGTCGCCTCGTTCTGGCGATCGATGATCCGAGCCTTCCTGAGGCGCAGTTCGATCGGCCGGCGGTTCCCCGCCTTCTCACGAGTGCGGCGGAGGTGTGGCCGGACGAGCAGCGCCGGGTGGTTCGCGGCTTCATGGAGCGGCACGGCTTCGAGATCGAGGAATCGCCCGCGGTCATTGTCGTCGAATCGGACGACGGGCATCGCATCACCGTTCGGTGTCCGCTGGAGAGGGCCAAGGAGCATCCGGAGGTCAACGCCGTGCTCAGCCGGGACGGCGCCAGAATTGTGGAGAACACTCCTGCTCGTGTGCAGGGTCAGCGGTCGGATGGTGATGGCCCCTATCGGCTGGTCGTGCTCTTCGACCTGGACGACCGCATTGTCAGGATCAGCGGCGGTGCGGCGGCCGTGCCCGGTGGGTGACGCGTTCCGGCCAGGGGCCGGGACTTTGCATTTCGGTTCGTGGTCAGTGGGTTTCGCGGAGTGCGGCGCAGGAAATGCGGGAGGGGGTGTGGGTTGTCCTGGTGCTCGGGATCGTGCTGGTGGTCTCGCCCCCCGGCGCTCATCCGAAACCGCATCCGGTCACGGGGCAGAACGGCGAATACGCGGGCGGGCATGGCCGGGGATCCGCGTTGCCGGTCGAGGAGCGTCCGCCGCTGTCGGCTTCGCCGCGTGAATCCGAGGGGCGGCGGGAGTGGACGGGGGCGGAGTGCAGTCCGGGCGACTTCGGGAGCCGCTCGGGCAGCGCGCTGGTGCAGCAGATCAAAACGTCCACGACGGCTTGTATCAATACGCTTTTCGGCTTGACCGGCAAGGACGCCCACGACGCGTTCCGCGAATCTCAGATGGTCACGGTCGCTGGTGCGTTGCGCGACAACGCGGTGCACTATGCGGGCGACAACAGCGGGAGTACCGCCCAGCTGGTGGTGTATCTGCGCGCCGGTTACTACGTCCAGTGGTACAACCCGTCAACTGTGGGGCCCTATGGGGCGGCCCTGAAGGCGGCCGTTCAGGCGGGGTTGGACGCCTTCTTTGGGAACTCGGCATCGTCCACGGTCAGTGACGCGAACGGGGAGGTACTCGCCGAGGCGGTCACGCTCGTCGACAGCGCGCAGGAGAACGCCCGCTACATCTACGTCGTCGAGCGGCTCCTGAACGGCTACAACAGCACCTACGACGCACACCGGCGGATGCTCAAGGCGGTCAACAACGTCTACGTGATCCTGTTCCGCGGCCACCAGGTACCCGAATTCGTCACAGCGGTGGAAGCGGACCCGGGTGTTCTTGACACGCTCAATTCCTTTGCGGTCGGCCATCTTGATCTGCTCGGCACCGGCCGCAGCCATTTGACGTCCAATGCCGGGCGTGAGCTGGGGCGCTTCCTGCAGCATGCCTCGCTGCGGGCCAAGGTGAGGCCACTGGCCAAGGGGTTGCTCGGCAAGAGCGGCATGACCGGGAGGACGGCGCCGCTGTGGGTCGGCGTCGCCGAGATGACCGACCACTACGACCGGGCCAACTGCTCCTATTACGACACGTGCGATCTGAAGGAACGGCTCGCGCGGAGCGTCCTGACCATCGCTCACGCGTGCAGTGCCGGACTCAGGATCCGTGCGCAGGAGATGACGGCCGAGCAGCTATCCGACACGTGCACGAGCCTCATGGGGCAGGACGCCTACTTCCACGGCCTGGTGAAGGACGGGAACCAGCCCGTCGCGGACGACCACAACTCCACGATCGAGGTCTCCGTCTTCGACTCCCGCGCTGATTACCGGACGTACGCGGGCGTGATGTTCGGCGTCAACGTCAACACCGGCGGCATGTATCTGGAGGGCGATCCGGCCGTGCCCGGGAATCAGGCTCGGGCCATCACCTTCGAGGAGGAGCGGGTGCGCCCCAGATTCGAGATCCGGAACCTCAACCACGAGTACACGCATTATCTCGATGGCCGGTTCGACCTGTACGGCGGTTTCGGCGCCAACGTCAGCACGCCCACCATCTGGTGGATCGAAGGGTTCGCCGAATACGTCTCCTACTCCTACCGAAAGGTCACCAACGCTGCGGCGATCGCGGAGGCGGCCAAGCACACGTACGCGCTGAGCAAGCTGTGGGACACCAACTACGGCCACGACGCGGCCCGCATCTATCAGTGGAGCTACCTCGCGGTCCGGTACATGTTCGAGAAACATCCCGGCGATATCGCGACGCTGCTCGGCCATTACCGGGTGGGGAACTGGAACGCGGCCCGGACGTTCCTCACCACCACCATCGGCGACCGTTACGACGCCGACTGGCAGGTGTGGCTCGCCCGATGCGCGTCCGGCGCCTGCGCGGAGCCCGCCCAGCCCACGCAGTCCGCCCAGTCCGCGCAGCTCGCGCAGTCCACGCAGTCCACGCAGTCCACGCAGTCCACGCAGTCCACGCAGCCGGTCCGGCCCGCCCGCCGCAGCCTCAGGTGATCACCTTGGCGCCGGTTCGGGACACGACCTCCGCGACCGTCACCTCGGGGGCCGTCTCGACCAGCGCCAGGCCGGACGGGGTGACGTCCAGGACGGCCAGGTCCGTGATGATCCGGTCGACGCACGCCCGGCCGGTCAGCGGCAGGTCGCAGTTCTCGACGATCTTCGGCGTCCCGTCCTTGGCGTTGTGCGTGGTCAGGACGATCACCCGCCGCGCGCCGTGGACCAGGTCCATCGCCCCGCCCATGCCCCGCACCAGCGCGCCGGGGATCATCCAGTTCGCCAGGTCGCCGCCGGCCGACACCTGCATCGCGCCGAGGATCGCGGTGTCGATGTGGCCGCCGCGGATCATCCCGAACGAGAGCGACGAGTCGAAGTACGACGCGCCCGGCAGGACGGTGACGGTCTCCTTGCCCGCGTTGATCAGGTCCGGGTCGACCTCGTCCTCGGTCGGGTAGGGCCCGACGCCGAGGATGCCGTTCTCCGAATGCAGGACGACGTGCACGCCGGGCGGCACATGGCCGGGGACGAGAGTCGGCAGGCCGATCCCGAGGTTCACATACGAGCCGTCGGTCAGCTCGGCGGCGGCGCGGGCCGCCATGTCGTCGCGGGACCAGGCCATCAGGCGCGCACCGTCCTCTTCTCGATTCCCTTGCCGGCCGCCTGCTCCGGCGTCAGCTCCACGACCCGCTGGACGAACACGCCCGGCAGGTGCACCTCGTCGGGGTCGAGGGCGTCCACCAGTTCCTCGACCTCCGCGAGCGTGACGCGTCCCGCCATCGCCGCGAGCGGGTTGAAGTTCCGGGACGCCTTGCCGAACACCAGGTTGCCGTGCCGGTCGCCGCGCCGCGCCCGCACCAGCGCGAAATCGGTGCGGATGCCGCGTTCCAGGACGTACGGCGTTCCGTCGAACTCGCGGACCTCCTTGGGCGGGGACGCCACCACGACCGACTTGTCCGCGCCGTACCGCCACGGCAGGCCGCCGTCGGCGACGGGTGTCCCGACCCCGGCGGGGGTGTAGAAGGCGGGGATGCCGCAGCCGCCCGCGCGGAGCCGTTCCGCCAGCGTGCCCTGCGGGATCAGCTCGACCTCGACCTCGCCCGCCAGGTACTTGCGGGCGAACGTCTTGTTGTCGCCGATGTAGGAGCCGGTCACCCGGACGATCTGCCCCGCCTCCAGCAGGATGCCGAGCCCGCCGCCGTCGACGCCGCAGTTGTTCGACACCACGCTCAGCTCGCCGGGCCCGGCCGCGTGCAGCGCCTCGATGAGGACGTTCGGGACGCCGCTCAGCCCGAACCCGCCCACGGCCAGCGACGCCCCGTCCGGAACGTCCGCGACGGCCGCCGCCGCGTTCGCCACCACCTTGTCCATGCCGGTATCGTCCGTCCTGTTCGCCTGGTGAACTTTGCTTCAGAATTGTCGATGCAGTGTCGGCGGTCGTCCGGGCGATGTCAAGAGGCCGAGAGGAGGGGTGATGCGCGACGTCGATCCGGTCGGGCCGCTGAAACGGGGGCTGGAGATCCTGGAGGTCGTCGGGCGCGCGGGCTCGCCGCCGCGTCCCGCCGACCTGGTCGCGGAGACCGGGCTGGCCCGCTCCACCGTCGACCGCGTGCTCAGCACGCTCGCCGAGACCGGATACCTGCGCTGGAAGGGCCGGGACGTCGTCGCCACGCCCCGGACGATGGACATCGGCAACCTCTACCTGTCTGGGCTCGACCCCGACGGCGTTCTGGCCGGACGTATCGCGCGGCTTGCCGGCGAACTGGACGAGTCGGTCGTGCTCGCCGTGCCCGACCGGGACGGGCTCCGCATCGTCGGCCAGTCGCGGCCCGGCGGGTCCCTGGCGATCGCGTTCAAGGTCGGTGACCTGCTGCAACGCCCGTTCCCCTCGGCCGGGTGGGAGCTGGACGACGACTTCCTGGAGCCGGGGCTCGTCGCCGTCGCGGTCCCTGTCGCGGTCCCCGTCGCGGTCCCCGTCAGGGCGCCTCTCCAAGCGGCCGCGTTGATCGTGGTCAGCCATGCCAGCCGCCACTCGGCCGCGTCCCTTCAGGCGCATGCGCGGGCGGCCGTCATGGCGTGCGTCGCCGAGATGGAGCAGCTCACGGCAGCGCAGCGGCAGCCGCACCCGGACGAGACAGCGGCGCCCAGCTCGAACGGCCACCTGAAGGCCAGGCTCGGAGCGGAATTCCTCCAGTCGCTAGATCGCGGCCTGGACGTCCTGCACGCCATCGGCACCCGGGCCGGCGGACGGACGATCTCCGAAGCCGCGGCCCTGACCGGCCAGGCCCGCGCCACGGCCCGCCGCGCGCTCCTCTCACTGACCGCCCTCGGCTACGCCCGCGAAAGCGAGGGCCGGTTCGCGCTGCTGCCACGCGTCCTCGACCTCGGATACCGGCAGGTGAGCAGTCTGACGTTCGAGGAGCTGGCCCGCCCGCATCTGCGTGATCTCGTGGTGCGCGTCCACGACTCGGCGTCCGTCGTGGTGCTGGACGGCACGGACATCCGCTACGTCGCCCGCGCGCAGGCGTCCCGGATCATGCGGGTCGAGATCACCGTCGGCACCCGCTTCCCCGCCTACGCCACCGCGATGGGACGCGTCCTGCTGGCCGGGCTGCCGGACGGCGAGGCGGCAAAGCTGATCGGGCGCTCCGACCGCCGTGCCTTCACCGATCGCACGCTGACCGGCGCCGCCGAGCTGGGCCGGGAGATCGCCACGGCCCGCGACGACGGGTACGCCGTCGTCGATCAGGAGCTGGAGGCGGGGCTGCGGTCCATCGCGGTCCCGATCCACGCGGCCGGACGGGGTGTGGTCGCCGCGCTCAACATCGCCGCGCCCGCCGCCCGCGAACCCGTCGAGCAGATGCGCGAACGCCTCCTCCCCGAGCTGCGCGCCACCGCCCGCGCGCTCGAAGCCGACGTGGCGGCCTTCACCCGCCACCAGCCCCTTCCGCTCTAGCGGCGTTGACCGCCAGGGCGGTCTCGATGCGCTGGGCGGCGGCGGACAGCGCGCCGACCCAGCCGGGGAGGCGGTCGCGGTCGAAGCGGGCGGTCGGCAGCGCGATGGACAGCCCGGCCAGCGGGACGCCCGCCGGGTTCTTGATCGCCACGCCGAGCGCGGTCAGGCCGGTCTCGGTGAGCTGGTCGTTGATCGCGAATCCGCGGTCGCGCACCAGCGCCAGCTCGCGCCGCAGCCGGTCGAGGTCGAACCCGGGCGCGTCGCCGTAGCGGGCGGCCAGGTCCGCCGGGTCGAGGGCGGCGAGGATGGCCTTGCCGCCGGACGTCAGCCGCGCGGGCAGCGACACGCCCGTCCGGTCGCCGACCCGCAGGATCTGGTCGGACTCGGCGGTGAGGATGAAGCGCACCTCCGTCCCGGCGAGCACCACGAGGTTCGCGGATTCGCCGGTGCGCTCGACCAGCGTCCGCAGCGGCCCGTCCGCCACCTCGCGCAGCAGCGCGACGGGCGCGCCGGACGGCTCCGCCGGGCGCAGCACCTTTCCCGGGCCGTACCGCCGGTCCGGGCCCTGCTCGGCGAAGTCCCGGTAGACGAGCATCGTCAGCAGCCGGTGCGCGGTCGACGCCGCCACCCCGAGCCGCTCCGCCGCGTCGGTGACCCGCATCGGGCCCTCCTGCTGGAGCAGGGCGGCGAGGCGCAGCGCGTGGTCCACGGAGTTGAGCGCGTACGGCGGCTTATTCCTCATAGAAGAAAGATGTTATCTGCTATCTGGAAATGTTGGCATCCTGGGGGCAAGGCAGACACGTACCCGTCCCCCCGCCTGAGCACCGTTCCCGCACGAAGAAGGGCTCGCCATGACCCTCAGCATCGTCGCGACCGACGCCGCCGACCAGCCAGCCCGGACGCCGGAGCTGGAGGCGCTGTACCGCGGCTTCGAGGCCGAGCTGCTCGTCCCGCTGTGGACCGAGATCGGCGACCTGATGCCGCCGTCCCCGCGGTCCAAGGCCCTGCCGCACCTGTGGCGGTGGAACGCGCTGCTGCCGATGGCCGAGCAGGCGGGCGAGCTGGTCCCGGTCGGGCGCGGCGGCGAGCGCCGGGCGATCGCGCTGGCCAACCCCGGGCTCGGCGGCAGGCCGTTCGCCACGCCGACGCTGTGGGCCGCGATCCAGTACCTCAACCCGGGCGAGGACGCCCCCGTGCACCGGCACACGCAGAACGCGTTCCGGTTCGTCGTCGAAGGCGAGGGCGTGTGGACGGTCGTCGACGGCGACCCCGTCGCCATGCGCCGCGGTGACTTCCTCCCGCAGGCGGGCTGGCACTGGCACGGCCACCACAACATCAGCGACCGCCCGATGGCCTGGATCGACGGGCTCGACATCCCGTTCCAGTACCTCGCCGGGTCGACGTTCTTCGAGCTGGGCCCGGACGAGGTCGAGACGCGCGACGCCCCTGACCGGTCGCGGTCGGAACGGCTGTGGGGCCACCCGGGCCTTCGCCCGCTCACCCACCTGGAGCCGGCCCCGGCGACGCCGCTGCTGGCCTACCGGTGGGAGCACACCGACCGGGCGCTGTCCGAGCAGCTCGCGCTGGAGGCGGACGGGCACCGGGCCACGGTGGAGCCGGGGCACGCCGCCGTCCGGTACACCAACCCCACCACCGGCGGCGACGTCATGCCGACGCTGCGGACCGAGTTCCACCGGCTCGCGCCCGGCACGCAGACGGCGGCGACCCGCGAGGTCGGCTCGTCCGTCTACCAGGTGTTCGACGGCACCGGGCAGGTCACGGCCGGGGACCGCGGCTGGACGGTGGAGCGCGGCGACCTGTTCGCCGTCCCGTCGTGGCAGCCGATGACGCTCGCGACCGAGCACGGCCTGGAGCTCTTCCGGTTCAGCGACACCCCGATCTTCGAGCGGCTGCACCAGCACCGCGCCCACACCGACCACCAGGAGAACGCCAAGTGAAGCTCGCCACCATCCGCACGGACGACGGAACCCGCGCCGCCCGCATCACCCCCGGCGGCGCCGTCCTTCTCGACGCCCCCGACGTCGGCGGGCTGCTCGGGCGCGACGACTGGGCGGGTGTGGCGGCGTCCGCGCGGGGGGACGCCCGTCCCGTGGACGACGCCGACCTCGCGCCCGTCGTGCCCCGTCCGGGCAAGGTCCTCTGCGTCGGCCTCAACTACCGCAACCACATCCTGGAGATGGGACGGGACCTGCCCGAGCACCCGACCCTGTTCGCGAAGTTCGCCGAGGCGCTCATCGGCCCGCGCGACGACATCCAGCTCGCGCCCGAGTCGTCCGCCGTCGACTGGGAGGCGGAACTGACGCTGGTCATCGGCCGCACGGTCCGGCGCGCCTCGGAGGAAGAGGCCGAGGCCGCGATCGCCGGGTTCACCATCATGAACGACGTCACCATGCGCGACTGGCAGTTCCGCACCAAGGAGTGGCTGCAGGGCAAGACCTTCGAGGGCACGACGCCGCTCGGGCCCGTCCTGGTCACGCCGGACGAGCTGCCCGGCGGCGTCCGTCCCGCCCTCGCGATGACCTGCCGCGTGGACGGCGACGTGACGCAGAAGACCGACACCTCCGACCTCGTGTTCGACCCGGTCGCGCTGGTGCGGTACGCGTCGACGATCCTGACGCTGCGGCCGGGCGACGTCATCGCGACCGGCACGCCCGGCGGCGTCGGCCACGCCCGCAAGCCACCCCGCTACCTGTCGGAGGGCTCCACCGTGATCACCGAGATCGAGGGCATCGGGCGCCTGGAGAACACGGCGAGGACCGCGTGAGCGGCGACGGCCCCCGTTCCTGGGCGGACGACGGCACCGAGCTGTTCCTCGCCGCCGTCGACCGCCTCACCGACGACGAGTTCTCCGCGCCGACCGCCCTCGACGGCTGGACGCGCCGCCACGTCATCGCCCACGTCCACGGCAACGCCGAGGCGCTGCGCAGGCTGCTGACCTGGGCGGCGACCGGCGTCGAGAACCGGATGTACGCCGACGCCGGCCAGCGGGCGCGGGAGATCGAGGAGCTGTCCGCGCTGCCCGCGGGCGAGCTGCGCACGCTCGTCCACGGCTCCGCGAAGGCCCTCGCCGCCGACATGGACGCGCTCCCGGCGGACGCCTGGAACGCCCTCGTGATCACCGCGCAGGGACGGACCGTCCCCGCCGAGGAGATCCCGTGGATGCGCGCCCGCGAGGTGTGCGTCCACGCCCTCGACCTGGACAACGGCGTGACCTTCGCCGACCTCCCGGACAGCTTCAACGCCGCGCTCGCCGCCGAAGCCGTGGCCAGGCACACCGCCAAGGGCCACGCCGCCGGCCTGGCGGCGTGGCTCACCGGACGCACCGACCGCCCGCCCACGCTCGGCCCCTGGCTCTGAACGCCGGCCCCTGGCTCTGAACGCCGGCCCCTGGCTCTGGAAGGAAGCCGCATGAACTCAGCACCCGCTCCCGTCGATGTCGTCGTGGCCGGTGGCGGCATCGGAGGGCTGTCCACCGCCTACGCGCTGGCCCGCTCCGGCCGCTCGGTCCGCGTCCTGGAACGGGAACCGGAGTTCACCGAGGTCGGCGCCGGGCTCCAGATGGCGCCGAACGCCACCCGCATCCTGGCGGACTGGGGCCTGCTCG
This sequence comes from Actinomadura sp. 3N508, assembly GCF_044326375.1. Classification (NCBI taxonomy): domain Bacteria; kingdom Bacillati; phylum Actinomycetota; class Actinomycetes; order Streptosporangiales; family Thermomonosporaceae; genus Actinomadura; species Actinomadura sp. 3N508. The sequence continues at coordinate 439,112 of NZ_JBIRAX010000002.1, read as the reverse complement.
ACGAGGTCCTCGACGCCGGGGTCGCGCCGCGCCGGCTGCTGTTCAAGGACGTCCTGGACGGCGCCGAACTCACCCACCTCGGCCTGGACGACGCGTTCGTCCGCCGCTACGGCGCGCCGTACGTCGTCATCCACCGCAGCGACCTGCTCGCCATCCTGACCCGCGCGTGCGAGCGGGCCGGGGTGGCGCTGGTGCCGGACTGCGACGTCCGGGACGTCACCACGAAGCCGGACGGCGTGACCGTCCACAGCGCCAAGGGCGACCACCAGGGCCTGCTCGCCGTCGCCGCGGACGGCCTGCACTCCACCCTCCGCGCCAGGTTCAGCGACGACGAGCCGATCTGCTCCGGCTACGTCGCCTACCGTGGCGCGTTCCCCGTGGCGGACCTCGGCGACCGCATCGACAACGACGCGCTCCAGGACGTCGTCTGCCACGTCGGCCCGGGCTGCCACCTGGTGCAGTACCCGTTGCGGCGCGGCGAGATCTTCAACACCGTCGCCGTCTTCAAATCCCCCGCCTACGAGCGCGGCGAGGAGGACTGGGGCGGGCCGGAGGAGCTCGACGAGGTCTTCTCGGGAGCGTGCAAGGAGGTGCGTGAGGGCCTCGGCTCCCTGTGGCGCGACCGCCGCTGGGCCATGTACGACCGGCTGCCGATCCCGAACTGGGTGGACGGACGTCTCGTCCTGACCGGCGACGCAGCGCACCCCATGCTGCAGTACCTGGCGCAGGGTGCCTGCCAGGCGATCGAGGACGCCGCGTCCCTCGCCACCGAGCTGGGCGGCGCCGGCACCTCCGACTGGGACGGCGCGGTCAAGCGGTACGAGGCCGAACGCACCGGCCGGACCGCCCGCGTCCAGGCCAACGCCCGCCTCTGGGGCGACATCTGGCATGTGGACGGCGTCGCCCGGCTGCTCCGCAACGAGGTGTTCCAGCAGCGCGACCCCCGCGACTACCGCCACGTCGACTGGCTTTACGCCTGACGCCTGACGCCTGACGCCTGACGCCCGACGCCTGACGCCGGACGCCTCTTGACCTCAAGTTCGCTTGACGTCCAAGACTGGGCCAATGAGCGAAACGGAGATCGACGCGATCAGGCAGGTCGTCGCCGTGGTCGAACACGCGCAGAACAACGAGCTCCCCGACGAGTTCCTCAGCCTGTTCCGGTCCGACGCGATCTGGACGACCGGCGCCGGCAAACGCCTCTACGGCCTCGACGAGATCTCGGCGTTCACGCGCAAGGTGCTCCCCGGCGGGATGCGGGGCATGACGGTGACGTTCGAGCTGGAACACGTGCTGTTCATCCGCCCCGACGTCGCCGCCGTCAAGGTGCGCCAGCTCTACCGGACCCCCGACGGGCCGGACGTGGGCACCCCGCTGTGGGTCATGGCGAAGGAGGACGGGCGATGGCGCCTGACCGCCTGCCAGAACACGGGCGTGCCCGACGAGGAGGCGGGGACCGGCGACCGTCCCATCTTCGGCTCCGGCGAGTGAGGCCGCAGGAACAGCAAATGTGGGGCCCCCGGTGTACCGGGAGCCCCACATGAGCGGAGAGAGTTCGCCTCACATCAGATGATCGAGGTGGTGCTTCAGCCCGTCTTCAGGGTCGCGCCCTGGGCCTGGAGGGCCTCGTCCAGCGGCTGGAAGAACGACTCGAAGCCGGAGCCGCTGCAGCTGGAGCTGCTGATGCCGGAGGTGATGGCGATGGCGACGTTGCCGCCCTGGAGCGAGCCGCCGCTGTCACCGGGCTGGGCGCAGGCGGTGGTCGCGATGAGCTGCGTGACCGCGCCCTGCTGGTAGTTGACCGTGCGGTCGTAGCCGCGGATGGTCCCGGACGTCGTGCCCGTGGTGGAGCCCTTCTTCTGGATCGGGCTGCCGACCGCCGGACGCCCGACCTCGGTGAGGTTGGCGTTCGTCAGCTGCACCTGTCCGGAGCTGCGGAGCGACCCGTAGTCGTTGCCCGGGAAGCTGTTCAGGTTCCGGGTGCCGACCGTCTGGCCACCGGCGGTGGTCCAGGTGGCGCCGATGGCGGTGCAGTGCCCGGCGGTCATGACGTACTCGGTACCGCTCGCGGTGCCGATCGCCGACACCGAGCAGCGCGAGCCGCTGGTGTGGATCGCGTCGCCGGGGCCGAGCGCCAGCTGCGGCGACCCGTCCACGCGCTGGATCCGGACGGCCTTGCTCAGCGCCTTGGCGCGCTTCACGAACGCCTTGGTGGCGGCGTCGTTGTCGGCCTTCGGGACGGTGACGACGACGGAGTTCGTCATGACGTCGAGGCCCCAGGTCAGGCCGGTGACGGCGGGGGTGCCCGCGTGCCGGTCGAGGGAGTTCTTGGCGGCCGTCAGCGGCTGGATGCCGTACTTGACGATGCGGGGCTTGGCGCCCGCGGCCTTCACCTGCTCGGCGGCGGCGGCGCTGGTCACGTTGATGACCAGGTTTCCGGCGCCGTCGACGTAGGAGCCCGCGTGCTGGGAGCCGAGCTGAGCCTGCACCTTGTTGGCCAGCTTCGTCTGCGGGAGGTCTGCGAGCTTGACGTAGTCCGCGGTTGCGGGGGTGGCCTGGGCCGTCGCGGGGACGGCTCCGAGCGCGGGGAGCGTGATCAGCGCCGCGGCACTCAAAAGTGGGGGTACCACGCGTTTGAGATGCGATCCACGGTTCACTCTGGTCCACCTTTCGCCGCCGTTCGCCTGTAGGCGTAAGCGGCATCTCGGGGGTTGGCGGGGGGCAGCCGCCTTGATCACGCGAACAGGCCGGAATGGCCTCCGTGATAAGGGCGACGCCGTGGCAGCAACGTACTTCGATGAGGTGTCAACAACCAGATTTCAAGCCGTAACTGAAATTTCAGTCGGTCCTGAAATGGCTCCGACCTGGGAACGGCGCCTAGCCGCCACACGGCCGCCGTCCAGCCTCCGTGCCGTTGCCGTGCGGCCGCCGGGTAGCCGCCGCCCGGCAGCCCCCCGCCCGCCCCCCCGGCCACCGATCGGCCACCGACCGGCGACCGGGCGGCCATCGGTCCCGCCGCCGGCTCAGCCGCCGATGCGGGCGGCGAGGCGCGGGAACAGCCGCAGCGCGTTGCCCCGGACGATGGCGCGGTGCGCGCGCCCGTTCAGGCCCGGGTCGCGGTCGAATTCAGCGGTGTTGATGGCGACCTCCCGGGCCGAGTTGGCGGGCCAGTCGGTGCCGAACAGCACGCGGTCCGCGCCGACGGCGCCGAGCAGGGACGGTGTGGCGTACGGCGACGTCGGCAGCGCGGTGTCGTAGTGGAAGCGGCGCAGCGCCGGACGGATCTTGGCCGGGTCGGGTCCGTCGTCCTCCCGGCCCCAGCGCTCGGCGCGTCCGGCCATGTAGGGCAGCATCCCGCCGCCGTGGGACAGGATGATCGACACGTGCGGGTGGCGCTCCAGGGTCCCGGCGGCGATGAGGCTGAGCGCGGTGCGGGTGGTGTCGAGCAGGAAGTCGCCGAGCCAGTCGCCGACGTTCGGCACCTCGACGATGCCCTTCGGCGCGACCGGATGGGTGAACACCACCGCGCGGCGCCGGTTCAGCTCGGCGAACAGCGGCTCGAACATCGGGTCGCCGAGGTAGCGGCCGTCGGCGGAGGTGTTGAGGAGGACGCCGTCCGCGCCCAGCTCGTCCAGCGCGTGCGCGGCCTGCCGCAGCGCGAGGTCCGGGTGCAGCATCGCGACGTTGGCGAAGAAGCCGAACCGGGTGGGGTTGTCGCGCACCAACTCGGCCAGCGACTCGTTGCACACCTGGACGCCCGAGACGGCGACCTTGCGGTCCTTGAACACCTCGGCGGGGGCGGGCGCGGACGCGACGCCTACCGCGATGCCGTTGGCGTCCATGGTCCGCAGGGTGTCCTTGAGCGTCCACTGGGACCAGCTTGGGCCGCCCGTCGGCGGGACCATGCCCATGTCGACCAGCCATTGCCGCATCTTCGGCGGGACGGCGTGGTGGTGGACGTCGATCCTGCCGCGCGCGGGCCGCCGGCCCCTCGCGGCCGCCTCGCCTGCCGGGACGGCGGCCAGGGCGGCGGTCAGGCCGGAGACCTGGAGTGCACGTCGGCGGGTCATCTCGGGCATGCGCTTCTCCTGTCGGTCGTTGCGGGTGCCGCCCACTTCGGACCTAACGAGAAAGTCTCATCTAAGACTATATCAGACGGGTCTACGCTGGCCTCATGCTTGATGACCTGGTCATACGGGTACTGGCCGAGGACGGCGACGCGGCCCTCCGGCACGTGGGGCTCGGCATGCTGCTGGCCACCGCGCACAACCAGAGCCGGGAGGCCATGAACGAAGAGCTGCGCGCGCTGAGCGTCGACGTGCGCGGGCTCTCCATGCTGCTCGCCCTGAAGCTGTACGGGCCGTCCAGCCAGCGGCGCCTCATCGACCTGTCGGGCATCGACAAGTCCACGATGGTGCGCATCGTCGACGAGCTGGAGGAGGGCGGCCTGGTCCGCCGCGAACGCGCCCCGCAGGACCGTCGCGCCTACTCGATCACCCTCACCGCGGACGGCGAGCGCACGCTCGCGGACGCCCGCCGCATCGCCGCCGACGTGGGCGAACGCCTCTTCGGCTGGCTCGGCCCCGGCGAGCGCGACCAGCTCACCGGCCTGCTGCGCCGGCTCGCCGAACACACCGCCAAATAGCCTAAAAGAAATGGTTAAGCGAGTATTGATCCCGGTTTGGGGTTGTTCTCCGGAAGGGAATTGGTGACTGAACCAGGGCTCGATTCAAGGAGGCTCGATGACGACCAGAATGACCCATGGTTCCGCATCGGTTCCGGCGGGTGAGCGGCACCGGACGTCCGGGTGGCTGACGTTCGCCGGCACCCTCGCCCTGGTGGTGGGCGCGTTCAACGTCATCGACGGCCTGGTCGCGCTGTTCAAGGACGACTATTACCTGGTCGGCCAGAACCAGATCCTCGTGTTCGACTACACCACCTGGGGCTGGATCTGGCTCGCGGTCGGCATCGTCCAGATCGGGATCGGCGCGGGCATCATGGCCGGCAAGATGTGGGCCCGTGCGGCCGGTGTCGTGCTCGCCGCCCTCGCCGCGATCGGCCACCTCGCCTTCCTTGTGGCGTTCCCGCTGTGGTCGGTGCTCACCATCGCGCTGTGCGTCCTGCTGATCTACGCGCTCTGCGCGCCCCAGGCCGGCGCCACCGGCAAATGACTCGTTCGGCGGGCGAATGACTCGTTCGGCGGGTGAATGACCGGGCGGACCCGTCCGGGCCGCGGAATGGCGCGACGGCGGCGACCCCGCTCCGCCGCCGCCCGCCTTTCCCGCCGGCCGGGACGGGTCCGCTCCAATAGTCAGTGCACCGGGTTGGTAAGACGCTCTTCCAGAAGGGCCTGCTGGGCCGGATTGGTAGTGAGAGATAGGGCCCGTTGGTCGGCGGCTTGGGCGGCCTCAGGCTCGCCGAGCGCCCGGAGCAGTTCGGCTCGGGTGGCGTGGTAGAGCGGGTAATGCTCCAAGGTCTTGCGGTCGGCGGGCGCGAGCGCGTCCAGCGCGGTGAGGGCGTTGCGCGGCCCGCCGCGCGGAGCGGGATGGTGGTGCAGGGCGATGGCGCGATGGAGCCAGTGGACGGGTGACGGCGACAGCGCCAGCAGCATGTCGTAGAGGATGAGAATCTGCGGCCAGTCGGTGTCCGCCCAGGTGGGAGCCTCGGCATGGCAGGCGACGATGGCCGCCTGCAACTGGTAGGGGCCCGGGCTCCGCAGCGCGGCGGCGCGCTCGATCAGCCGGATCGCCTCGGCGATGGCGTCGCGGTCCCAGAGCCTGCGATCCTGGTCGCGGAGCGCGATGATCCGTCCATCCGCGGTGAAGCGGGCGCTGGTGCGGGCCTGGTGCAGCCGGATCAGCGCCAGCAGGCCGAGCACCTCGGGCTGCTTCGGCAGGAGCCACGCGAGCTGGCCGGTGAGCCATTCGGCGTCGTCGGCGAGGTCCCTGGCGTGCGGGCGGTCGCCCGCCGTCGGCAGGTAGCCCTCGTTGAACAGCAGGTAGATGACGGCCAGGACCTGGTTCACGCGGTCCGGCAGCTCGGCGTCCGGCGGCACCCGGTACGGGATGCCCGCCTCGCCGATCTTCCGCTTGGCGCGGGTGATGCGCTGCCCCACGGTCGGCTCCGGGACGAGGAACGCCGCCGCGATCTGCGCGGTCGTCAGCCCGCACACCGCCCGCAGCGTCAGCGCGATCTGCGCGGGCCGCGGCAGCGCGGGATGGCAGCAGGTGAAGATCAGCTTGAGCCGGTCGTCGGGCTCGGACGGCACCGGCCAGCGCATCCGGGCCAGCTTGTCGCGGTAGCGCTCCTGGCGGCGCAGCACGTCCAGGCCGCGGCGGCGGGCGACGGTCAGCAGCCACGCGTCCGGGTGGTCGGGGACGCCGTCCTGCGGCCAGCGTTCCAGCGCGGTCTCGACGGCGTCCTGCACGACGTCCTCGGCGGCGGCGAAATCGCCCAGCACCCGCACCAGGCACGCCGTCAGCCGGCCCGTGTGCTCGCGCACCACGCGGGCCAGCTCGGCGTGCACCCGGTCCTGTGGAGCGTCCGTCACGGGAGGTCCGTCACGTGACCGGGCGGATCTCGATGATCGGGCATGCGGGCCACGCCTTCGCCACGGCCAGCGCCTCGTCCAGGTCGGCGACCTCGATCTCCGCGTAGCCGGACACGACCTCCTTGCCCTCCACGAACGGGCCGTCGGTGACCAGCGCGTCGCCGCCGGTCAGCCGCACCGTCGTCGCGGTCTCGGCGGGACGCAGGTGCCCGTGGTGCTTGATCACGGCCGAGTGCTCGGCGAACCAGCGCCCGACCGCCTCGAACGCGGCCTCCCGCGCGGCCTCGTCCATCTCCTCCAGCTCGCGCGCGTACTCCTCGGTCTCCACGAACAGCATGACGTACTTCATATGCCGCTCCCTTCCCGTCAAGGGCCAGGTGGACGCTACCCGGCGGGCAGCGGGCAGTACAGGTCGACGCCGTTGCCGTCCGGGTCGAGGACGACGGCGTACCGCATCCCCCAGAACGCGTCCCACGGCTCCTGCGCGCCGGTGTACCCGGCCTCGGTCAGCTCGGCGTACTTGGCGTCGACGGCGGCCGGGTCGGCGCACTCGAACGCCAGGTAGGTGCGGGGGTCGCCGGTCGGGCGGTGCCACCCGCCGCGCAGCGTCCCGCCGCGGAACCTCTCGGTGTCGAGCATGAGGTGGACGCCGTTCGGCAGGTCGCAGCCCGCGTGGTCGGGGTAGGCCTCGTCGACCTTGAACTCCACGCCGAGCCGGGCGTAGAAGTCGATCGCGGCCTGGAGGTCGGACACGATGATGTCGATGACGTTCAGCGTCGGGTTCATTGACCCGCTCCTCTCGATGCGGCCGGACGCGTCGGCCTCCGGTGATGTGCGTCTTCACCCCCTAGACGATCGGGCGGCGGCCCGATCCGACATCGTCCGGGCATCGATTTCGGGGTGCGGTAGAGTCGGCGTCGTCACGGATAGTAATCGTGACCCTACGGATCGGCAGCCGGCGACACTGAGGAGGGGCCTTGGCCGGTTATCGCATCTACCTCGTCGACGGTGCGCGGCGCGACCTCTCGGCCGACCGGTGCAGGCACGCCGGCTCCCGCTACATCTTCGAGCGGGAGAGCGAGTCCGGCGGCTGGCAGACCGTCCACGAGGTGGCCGTGGTGGACGTCGCCCAGCTCCAGGACGGCGGCGTCCCCGTCGCCGAGCACGACGTCACCGCATAGCCTCGCCATAGCCCGGCCACGCCCCGCCGGATCGCGCACTCATTCCCATATTAGAATCAATTTCTATTGCGGAATGAAAATGAGCTTTCCGTGATCGGTCAAGGGCCCGGGACGGGCGGCCTCTATACCGTATGCAGCGCGTCGTTGCGGGTTTATGGCCGGACACGTCCTAACCCGGCCAGCGGGACTCCCTGCCTGGTCCGCGCCCGCCCCGTGCCCGGCCCGTCGATCACCCGGCATTGGACCACCGGGACCCCCGCGATGCCTGTGCTACCTTGTGGGCCACCTAGATCTTGAAATCTTGCCGAGGGTACGGGATCTGTGGACTCGCAATGGAGAAACCCCTTGTTGTAAGGGCGTCGTCCCCCGCCGAGCAGCCTTCGACATTCAGGCCGTTGTCCTTTTCGTGGGTGCTGGCGCTGTTCACCGTCAGCCTCGGAATGTGGATCGGGCTGCTCGCGTCCGTCCAGGTTCTGCTGCCGAGCCAGATCGAGGCGATCGCGCCGGGCCGGAAGGTCTGGACGCTGGGCGCGGTGACGGCCGCCGGAGCCGTGGCGGCGGTGCTGGCCGCCCCGCTCGTGGGCGCGCTCTCCGACCGGACCGGGTGGCGGTTCGGGAAACGCCGCTCCTGGGTGATCGGCGGGACGGTGTGCTGCGCGCTGGCCCTTCTCGCGCTGCCCTGGCAATCGACGGCCGTCGGGGTCGGCATCTGCTGGACGATCGTGCACGGCGGCGTCGGCGGCATTTCCGCGGCGCTCTGCGCGGTGGTCGCGGATCGCGTGTCCGTCGACCGGCGCGGGACGGTGTTCGCCATCCTCGGATTCGCGCAGCCGCTCGGGCTCGTGTTCGGGACGCTGCTGGTGTCCGGCATCTCGTTCCGCGCCGGTTATCCGCTCATCGCCGTCCTGGTCGGGATGCTCGCCCTCCCGTACGCGTTCATCGGACGGGACGTCCCCGTCCACCGCCCCGCTGGCCCCGTCCCGGCCCCCGCACAGAGCCCTGACCAGCCCGAACAGCTCGACCAGCCCGAACAGCTCGACCAGCCCGACCAGCTCGGCCGGTCCAGCCGGCCGGACGCGGCGGCGGTGCCGGCGCGGAAACCGGCGAGGATGCGGCGCCCGCGCCCGCTCGCCGCCGCGCGCGCTCTGGGGCCGGATTTCGTCTGGGCCTGTTGCGGAAGATTCATGGCGCAATTCGCGACGTCGCTGGCAACGGTTTACCTCTTGTACTTTCTCCGCGACGAGATCAGGCACGCCGATCCGGCGCAGGGGGTGGCCGTCCTCAGCCTGATGTTCACCGCGGGAATCATCGTGGTCGGCCTTGTGGTCGGGCGCGCGTCCGACCGGACCGGACGGCGCAAGATCTTCGTGATCATTGCCGCATTGCTGATGGCCGGCGGGCTGGCCGGAATGGCGCTGGTGCCCAGCTGGTCGGTCGCCGTGGTCGCCGCCGCCGCGCTCGGCGCCGGATATGGCGCCTACCTCGCCGTCGACCAGGCCCTCGTCACGCAGGTGCTGCGGAGCGAGCGCGAGCGCGGAAAGGATCTCGGCGTGATGAACATGGCGGGCAGCGCGGCGGCGGCGGTCGCTCCGCTCGTCGCCGCCGGAAGCGTCGACCTCGGTGGCTACACACTCCTGTTCTTGCTCGCGGGCGTCGTGGCAGTATTGGGCGGGCTCCTCATCCAGCCGATCAAAACAGTTTCTTGAAAAGGCCGTCATGAGTTACTTCTGAGTCGTGTTCGACGGGGGTGTCGGAGGCATATGGCTGCGGAAGGCGTGTATTTCCGGGTCCTCGGTCCGCTGGCGGTCACCGTGGACGGGGTCGCGGTCGCGCCGCCCCGCTCTCCGGTCCTCCAGGGGCTGCTGGGCGTCCTGCTCCTGGCCCGCGGCGAGCCGCTGCCGACCGGCCGGCTCGCCGAGCTGGTGTGGACGGACCGCGCCGGCGAGACCAGCCGCGAATCGGTCCATGTCGGCGTCTCGCGGCTGCGCAAGTGGCTGACCGGCCTCGAGACCGACCGCGCGGACGAGCCCGGCCGGCCCGACCGGATCAAGATCGACTACCAGGACGGCTACCTGCTGGACTGCGCCGCCGACCGCTCGGACCTCGGCCGCTTCCTGGCGCTCGCCGAAGAGGCCCGCTCGTCGTCGGCGGAACCGGAGCACGTGTACCGGGCCTTCTCGTCCGCCTTCGCGGAGCGGAAGGGGCCGCTGCTGGCGGGCCTGTCGCGCATCGACCGTACCGACGCGCTCGTCCGCGGCCTGGAGGAGGAGATCCGCGGCGCAGCCATGGGCTTCGCCGCCACCGCGCTGGACGCGGGCGTCCCGGAGGGCGCGGTCACCGCCGTCAGCGCGCTGACCGCGGAACTCCCGTTCGACGAGCCGCTGCACGCCGTCCTCATCGACCTGCTGATGGCGTCCGGCCGGTCGGCGGAGGCGCTGCAGACCTACCGGCGGCTGAGCGAGCACCTCGCAGAGGAACTCGGCGTCGAGCCCAGCGAGGAGGTGCAGCGCGCACACATGCGCGTCCTGTCCGCCAACCGCACGCTCGACGAGCGGGACGCGGCGCCGGAGCCGCCGCCGCTGCCGCCGCCCGCCCAGCTCCCGCCCGACATTCCCGACTTCACCGGCCGGAGCGCCGAGGTGGTGGACCTGGCCGAGACCCTCATCGCCGGTCGCGGGACGGCACGGAACCGCACCGTGTCCGTCGCCACCGTCGCCGGAATGGGCGGCCTCGGCAAGACGACGGTGGCGATCCACGTCGCGCACCAGATCGCGAGCTTCTTCCCCGACGGGCAGCTGTACGCCAACCTGCGCGGCGATTCGGCGAACCCGGCCGACCCCACCGAGGTGATCTGCCGGTTCCTGCGCACGCTCGGCATGTCCGGCGCGGGCATCCCGCCGTCGCTGGACGAGCGCGTCGCGCTGTTCCGGAGCCGGCTGGCGGGCAAGAAGATCCTCGTCGTGCTCGACAACGCGGCGGGGGAGCCGCAGGTGCGGCCACTGCTGCCCGGCACGCCGGAGGCGGCCGTGCTCATCACCAGCCGCACCGCCCTCCTCGGCCTGGAGGGCGCGAAGCTGCTGAACCTCGACGTGCTGACGTCCGCGCAGGCCGTCCAGCTGATCGCGACCGTCATCGGGGAGCAGCGCGTCGCGGCCGAGCCGGACGCCGCGGTGGAGATCGCCGAGCTGTGCGGCCATGTCCCGCTGGCGGTGCGGATCGCGGCGGCCCGGCTGCTCGGCCGCGGCCACTGGACGCTGGCGCATCTCGCGGACCTGCTGCGGGAGGAGCGCCGCCGGCTCGACGAGCTGGTCGCGGGCGATCTGGAGGTGCGGGCCGGGTTCGAGATGAGCTACCGGCTGCTGCCCGCTGAGGCCCGGCGCGTGTTCCGGCTGATCGGGCTGCTGCACGCCCCCGACTTCGCGTCCTGGACGGTCGCCGCGCTTCTGGACCGTCCCATGGCGGAGGTGCAGCGGCACCTGGAGACGCTGATCGACGCGCACCTGGTCGGCATCACCGGCGTGGACGAGACGGGCCAGCTCCGGTACCGGCTGCACGACCTGCTCCGGCTCTACGCCCGCGAGCTCGCCGAACGCGACGACCCGGAGCCGGAGCGCGAGGCGGCGCTGCGCCGCGCGCTCGGCGGCTGGCTGTCGCTGGCGGAGGAGGCCGCGGAGCACGTCCCCGGCCCGTGCTACGCCGCCATGCACGGGCCCGCGCCGCGCTGGTCGCCGCCCGCGGCCGTCACGACCCGGCTGCTGGCCGACCCGATGCAGTGGTTCAGGTCCGAGCGGGCGGCGCTCGTCGCGGAGGTCGGGCACGCCTGCGAGCTGCGCTGGACGGACTTCGCCTGGGATCTCGCGGCGTCCATGGAGAAGTACTGCGACGTCCGCGGCCTCTACGACGACTGGCGCCGCATGCACGAGCGCGCCCACGCGCTGTGCCGGGAGACGGGCGACAAGCGCGGCGAGGCCGTGAGCCTGCGCGGGCTCCTCGAAGTCACGACCTGGACCTCGCCCTCCGGGTCCGGGACGGCCATGACCCGCATGCACAGCCTCGCCGTCCGGCTCCTGGACCTGTTCACCGAGCTCGACGACCCGGCCGGGATCGCGGACGCGCTGGTCGCGATGGTCTGGGCCGCGGTGGCGCGCGGCGACGCCACCGAGGCGCTGGCGCTCGCCGACCGCGCGCTGCGCATCTCGCGCGAGGCCGGCTACGACGGCGGGCGGGTCCGCGCGCTGCACGTCATGGCCATCGCGCACGGCGAGGGCAACCCGCACGACGCGGTCGAATGCCTCATCGAGGCGCGGGTGGTCGCGGAAGGGCTGGGCAACCCCAGGGTCACCGCGACGATCGTGCAGTTCCTCGGCGCCGGCCGCGCCCTGACCGGCGACATCGCGGGCGGCCGGGAGCTGCTGGACGAGTCGATCATGATGGCGCGCAACCTCGGCGACCGCTACCTGGAGACGTTCTCGCTGCTCTATCTCGCGAAACTGTTCGTCGCGACGGGGGACGGCAGGGCGCGGGCGACGATCGACCTCGCGCTGACCTACAGCCGCAACGGCAACTTCCGCCACCATCTCGCCGACGCGCTGGGCGTCCTCGGCGAGCTGAACCTCGCCGAGGGCGACATCCCGGGGGCCGTCGCCTGCCTCGAACGGTCGGTGCAGGTCTGGCGCACCCGCGGCTGGATCCCGTTCCTGGCCCGCGCGCTGCGCGCCCTGGGCGACGCGCAGGCCGCCGCAGGAGACCACGACGCCGCCCGCGCCAGCTGGACGGAGGCGCGCGAGCTGTTCGACGGGATCGACGACACCGCCGGGCACTCCTCCATCGAGGAGCGCCTCGCCTCCGGCGACAAGATCGGCTAGATCGTAGGGGCCGGGGATCGCCTGATTCGACCGGATCGGCTAACTGATCCGGCTCCGCACCGTTAGCGGTCCGGTTAGCGATCGGTAAGGCCGGTCTCGGTAGCGTCGAGATCAGCACGGCAACAGGGTGCCGTACACGGAAGCGATTCTCCGTCGTGGGGCCAACTGACGCGGGGGCGCAGTTGAATGTCGGGGTTCGTAGTCGATAGAGAACCGGCCATACCGGCCGGGACGGCCCCGTCCCGGCCGCGTGGCCCCGTCACCGCACCGGGTGCCGGTGGCTCAGGTGCCGAAGATCGTGGCGGGATCGCCGATGTACCAGGTGTTGTCGATGCGCATCCGGTGGATCAGCCACCGTTCCCCCTCGCGGACGAGTTCGACGTCATAGGGATTCTTCAGCAGGGCGAAAGTGTCGTGGTCGGTGGTGAGGAGATGCTGGGCCTCGACCAGGGCGGTCAGCCGTGCCGTGTCGCCGGCGATGGCGATCCGGGCGTTGGTGACCTGGTGAGTGGTGTCGATCCGGCCGGTGAACGAGGCCAGGACGGTGGTGACGATCGTGTCCCGTCCGGCCAGCACCGGCGGGCGGCCGCCCCACCGCGCCGCGGCGGGCCGGAAGTCCAGCTCGGCGTCGGCGGTGAACGCCGAGGCGAACAGGGCCGCGTCCTTCAGGTCCTGGCCGAGGGCGAAGCGGTACAGCGTGTCCAGGATCTCGGCGCGGTCCCGCAGTTCCCGGACGACCGCGCCGCTGTCCTCCGAAGCGGCGACCGCGTGCTCATCGATGACGTACATAGCGCTCCCACACAGGTCAGAGGCATTCCAGCAGTTCCACCCTGCGCGGCGGAAGGAAGCCGATCAATGCGTGACCGGGCAAGAATCGTGAAGCCGGAATTAACGATCTGGGGGCGTCGTGCTGGAGCGGCATGAGATAGAGGCGTTCGTCACGCTCACCGAGGAATTGCACTTCGGCCGCACCGCCGAACGCCTGCACATGTCCACGGGCCGGATCAGCCAGATCATCGCCAAACTGGAACGGCGCGTCGGCGTCCCGCTGTTCGACCGCACCAGCCGCCGCGTCGAGCCGACCGCCGTCGGTGAGCGCCTCTACCAGGAAGTCCGCCCCGCCTGGGACCGGATCAACGCCGCGGTCGAGGAGGCCATCTGCACGGGTCGCGGCCTGAACGGCACGCTGCGCGCGGCCTTCGTCGGCGCGGCGGGCGGGCAATTGCTCGCCGGGGTGACGGAGCTGTTCCGGAAACGGCAGCCCGACTGCGACGTCCAGCTCCGCGAGGCGCAGATCGCCGATGCGATTCCGTGGCTGCGCGCCGGGGAAATCGATGTCGCCCTAGGTACCTTCCCCATTGACGAGCCGGGCATCACCAGCGGCCCGGTTCTGGTCTCCGAGGCGCGAATGCTGGCCGTCCCGTCCAAGCATCCGTTCGCCCGCCGCGAGTCGGTTTCCATGGAAGACCTGGCCAGAACGAAACTGCTGCAATTCCCCGACCCGATTCCCGAATCCCTGCGCAACGACCACACCCCGCAGATCACGCCCGCGGGCCGTCCGATAGAGCCGGGCCCTTCGGCCTCGACGCTCAACGAGATGCTCACCCTCGTCGGCGCGGGCCACGGCGTGTTCCCGGTCGGCGCGCAGACCAGGCGCTACTACGCACGGCCCGACGTCGCCTACGTCCTCCTGGACGATGCCCCGCCCGTGCGCTGGGGGCTGCTGTGGCGCTCCAACAGCGCCACCGCCCGCGTCCGCGCGTTCGCCCAGGCCGCGCACGACCTGCGCCGCCTAACCGCCTAGCCGGTCGAGCCGCCGGAGCTGGTCGTCGCTCAGCCGCAGGTCCGCCGCCGCGACGTTCTCCTCCAGGTGGACGATCGAGCCGGTGCCCGGGATCGGCAGCATGACCGGAGACCGGTCGAGCAGCCAGGCCAGCGCGACCTGCGCCGCCGTGGCACCGCTCTCGGCGGCCACCGCGGCGATCTCGGCCGCCCCTCCGGACGCCGCCGGATGCACAGGCCGCCAGGGCAGAAACGCGATCCCCGCCGCCGCGCAAGCGTCGAGAACACCCTCATGCTCCCGGTCGAGCACGCTGTACCGGTTCTGCACGCTGACCACGTCGACGATCTCTCGCGCCTGAGCAAGCTGCTCAACGGTCACCTCGGACAGCCCGATGTGCCCGATCTTCCCCTGGACCTGCAGCTCGCGGAGCGCCCCCAGCTGGTCGGCGAGCGGCACGTTCGGATCGATGCGATGCAGTTGGAGCAGTTCGAGCCGCTCGACGCGCAGCCGCCGCAGCCCCTCCTCGACTTGGCCGCGGAGGAAGTCGGGCCGCCCGCAGATGTCGGCCTCGCGCGGCGGGTCAGGCGGCGCGACACCGACCTTCGTGGCGATGAGCAGGTCGTCGGGGTAGGGGTACAGCGCCTCGGCCAGCAGTTCCTCGTTGGCACCCCACCCGTACAGATGCGCCGTATCGATCAGCGTCACACCCAGCTCGACCGCGCGCCGCGCCACGGCGATGGCCCCGTCCCGGGCCTGCCGGGGCGCGGTCGGCAGTTGCATGGCCCCGAACCCGAGCCGCCGCACACTCAGCTCACCCGCAATACGAAAACTCCCAGAATCCACGATTCGCCCCCCAAAGATCATCAACGATAACAGCAGACCTCAAAGGGGCGGCCGCGGCAAAGGCGGCAGCGTGCTTTCGACCGCTTCGCCGATGGCGAGAAGCAGGGCGTCGGACGAAACGGGCCCGGCGAGTTCGAGGCCGATCGGGAGTCCGTCCCGGGACATTCCCGAAGGGATCGACAGGCAGGGGAGGCCCGCGGTACTCGCCGCGTCCGTGTTGCGGATATAGGTGTGGAAGGTGTCGACGGTCTTGCCGTTCAGCTCGACCGTCCGGTCTTCACCAGCGGGTTTGTGCGGCCGCGCGGGCAGCGGCGTGGTCGGCACGAGATAGGCGCCGACGTCGTTCCGGTCGAAATAGGCCGCGAAAGCAGCGCGGAGGGCCGGACGATGAACGGCGAGGGCCGCGCGGTATTCGGCGCTCGGCACCGCGTCGTCGTCCAGGATGGATTCGAGCATCTCCCGGATCTGCTCGGTCGCGACCTGCGAGACCAGCTCGCGCAGCGTGAGCGGCGAGGAATGCTGATACAGATAGGCCGACAATTCCCGGCCCACCTCGTACAGGACCAGCGTGAAGCTGGCCGCCTCGTTGAGCTGCTCCAGGTCGGGAATGTCCCGCTCGACGAGCACGACACCGCGCGCGGCGAGCCCGTCCAGCGCGCTCTCGGTCACCGATGCGACGTCCGGATCGAGCCCGTCGTAGAAGAATTCACGGGGAACCCCGAGCCGAAGCCCGGCCAGCTCGACCGGATCGGCAGAGGCCCCGGACGGCGCGCAGATACCGTCGATCAGCCGGACGTCCGCCACGGAACGCGCGAGCGGCCCCACCGTGTCACGGGTCGACGAGATCGGCACGACACCGCGCCCGTCGTAACGTCCATGCGTGGGCCGGAACCCGACGCACCCGCACAGCGCGGCCGGGATGCGGCACGACCCGCCGGTGTCGGCGCCGAGCCCGGCGGGCACCAGCCCGGCCGCGACGCCCACCGCCGTCCCGCCGCTGCTCCCACCAGGGATGCAGTCCTCGCGGTAGGGATTGCGAACGATCCCGAACACCGGGTTGTTGCCCGTCATCCCGAAGGAGAGTTCGCCCAGGGACTGCTTGCCCATGAGCGTGCCACCGGCGTCCAGCAGAGCCTGCGCGACGGGCGCGTTGCGCCGCGGACGCGAGCCGCGCAAAGCCGGAGTGGACGCCGTCGTGGGGAGATCGGCGGTGTCGATGATGTCCTTGAGCGCGAACGGCAACCCGTACAGGGGACCAGGACGCGTCGGAGCGTTCTCAATCGACCGCCGGACAAGGTCGGGCTCATGCGAGACGTAGGAGTTGAGCCGCGCCAGCCGCGCACTCCGCTCGATCAACGCCTCGACGTACTCGCCGAGATCCAGCTCCCCGTCACGCAGCCGCCGCACCGCCTCAACCGCGGACAACCAGTGCAAATCGTCGACCATGGCGCCCACCTTGCCCTATCAGGCGGCTGCTTCACATGGCCGGCGCGCGATCGGGCAGGCGAAGCGCGCCGGGTCGCGGCCGCTTCACCTGCCCGAGTCGGGAGCGGTCAGCAGTGGAAGAAGATGCTCCGCCAGCCGAAGGGGTCCTTGCTCTCCTGGCTACCCCGGAAGGTGGTGTGGACCTTGCCCGTGCAGTCAGGCGTGTTGTACATGGCCGCGGTCTGCCCCGTGTACGTGAAGCGGTACGCCGCCTTGAAGTTGTCGTCGATGGGGTTGCAGCCGCAGGCGTGGACGACCTTGGCCCTCCCGGTGTTCTGCGGCCCCTCCCAGCTGAGGAAGCTGCTGGCGTAGGCCGACCCGGTTCCGAGGACGACCACGGCGGCCGCCACGGAGGTCGTGACCGCCGTGCGAACGGCGTGACGGGCGTTCATGTGATTTCTCCTTTGTCCTGTGGACGGTGATGCCTCAGACACATGGGGAGCTGTGCCGCCGGGACCCGTTCGCGGCCCCCGGCACGTCACACTCTGCGCACGCCGGCTGTCGCCCCGGTCACTCCCCGGTCACGCGGCCGGGCCGTGTCCGCCCGTCGCCCGCACCGCCCGGACCTCGCTCGCGATGCCGAGCGCCAGCGCGACGCCGTCTTCGGCGTTGGCGCCGCACTCCCAGGCATCGGCATACGCCTGCGGCTCCAGGCACTCGCGCACCCGGTTCGTCGCCCGGACATGCTGAACGTGGAAGGGCTTCAGCCCGGCGAGCGCGGCTCCGGTCACCTGGCGCCGGTGGTGTGCCGCCCCCAGCAGCCGGGCGGCGTGCCGGTGATGCCCGAGCGCGCCCACCGCCCAGGCGAGTACTTCCAGGCCCCACGCGGGGCCCCAGCGGTCGTCCATGTCCCGCTGCCGGACGAGAGAGTCGCAGAGCGGCGTCAGCGCGTCGCGGGGATCCCCGTGCAGGAGTTCGGTGAGGCCCCTGCACCACTGGCCCCAGGTGCGCGCCCACTCCGCGCCGGACGCGTCGGCGTCCGCGACGTAGGCGTCGCAGGCGGACACGGCGACGCCCGGCGTCCCCAGGAAGGCGGCGCCCATCGCCCAGAACATCGTGGCCATGTGGGCGTCCCCGGCCTGGCCCGCGGCGCGGAACCCTTCCCTGGCCTGGACGAACCGCTCGATGCACGCCGGGTCGCCGGGCACCAGCAACGCGTACACGCCCTCGACGTAGGCCACGAGCGGGGCCTGCGACTGGGGCGCGCCGAGGGAGCGGCACTCGTCCATGAACGTTTCGGCGGCGGCCAGGTCACCCTGGACGGACGCGACGAACGCCTTCATGGCCGTCACCCCGACGACCGCCTCCTGGACGTGCGGGCCGAGATTCGCCGACAGGCGTTCGAGCCAGTGCCGCGCCTCGCCGAGGGTGCTGTTGAAGAACCAGGAGCGGGTGCGGGTGAGGCCGGAGGCGATGTCCGCGCCCGTCCCGACACGGTCCGGACGGGTGACGCAGAAATCCAGGGCGGCGCGGAGGTTGGGAAGCTCGGTACGCAGCCGGTCCAGCCATTCGACCTCGCGGGGACTGCACCAGTCCGCGACGGCCGCCCGAGCCAGCGAATGGTAATGGTCGCTGTGCCGGTTGCGGTACTCGATGATGTCGCCGTCCGCCCGGAGGCGGTCCAGCCCGTACTGGCGGATGGTCTCGAGCAGCCGGTAGCGGGCGGCGCGGCCGTGCCCGTCGACCACCACGACCGACTTGTGGATGAGCCCGGTGAGCAGGTCAAGGACGTCGCCTCCGTCGATGCCGTCCCCCGCGCACACGGCCTCGGCCGCCCTGAGGTCGAAGCTGCCGGCGAAGACCGCCAGCCGCGTCCACAGCAGGCGTTCCCCGAGCGTGCACAGGTCGTAGCTCAGGTCCATGACCCCGCGGAGCGTGCGCCGATGGTGGCTCGTGGCGGACGCCCGCGCGGCGGACAGCAGCCGAAACCGGTCCTCCAGTCGTTCGAGGATCTCCTCGGCGGTGAGCGAGGTCAGCCGGACCGCCGCGAGCTCGATGGCCAGCGGGATGCCGTCCAGACGCCGGCAGAGTTCGGCGGCCGTCCCGCCGTCCCGGACGGGGACCGCGCAGGCCGCCGCCCGGTCGCTCAGCAGCCGGACTGCCTCGCAGGCGTCGCCCTGAAAGGCGAGCCCCGAAAGCAGCAGGACGTGCTCCCCCGGAATGCCGAGCCGCTCACGACTCGTGGCGAGCACCCGCAGCCCCGGCGCCGCGTGCAGCAGCCGCTGCACCAGCAGTGCCGCGGCGTCCACCAGATGTTCGCAGTTGTCGAGGACGAGCAGCAGCCGCCGCTCGCGCACATGGTCGATGAGCGCGTCCACCGCGGACCGCACCGACTGGTCGCGCAGCCCCAGCGCTTCGGCGACGGCGCGCGCCACCAGCGTCGCGTCGGTCAGGGTGGCCAGGTCCGCCAGCCACACCCCGTCCGGGAAGGACGGCGCAAGCTGCCCGGCGGCGCGCAGGGCGAGCCTGGTCTTGCCGACCCCGCCCACCCCGGTCAGCGTCACCAGGCGGGAGACGCCCAGCAGCCGCCGTGTCTCCGCCAGCTCCCGCTCCCTGCCGATGAAGGACGTCGTCTCGGCGGGCACGTTCCCGCTCGGCCTCCCGGCCCGCGCCCCGGCGATCTCCGGGTCCGCCGCGAGCACCCGCCGATGCATCGCCTGGAGCTCCTCACCCGGATCGACCCCAAGCTCGTCGGCCAGCAGCCGGGTGACCTGCCGGTAGGACTCCAGCGCCTCCCCTTGCCGGCCGCACTGGTACAGGGCCAGCATCTGCTGAGCCCAGAAGCGCTCCCGCAACGGGTGCCGCCCGGTCAGCCGCCGCAGCTCCGGAAGCACATCGGCGGGACGCCCGCACTGGATGACGACGTCGATCCACAGCTCCTGCGCGGCCAGCCTCCGCTCATGAAGGCCCGCGACGACGTCCTGAAACCGCTCGGCGGGCAAATCCGCCAGCGCTTCACCCCGCCACAGCTCAAGCGCCTCACCGAGCATCGCCGCCGCCCGCCCGTGATCTCCCTTGGACGAAAGGACGTCCGCCTCCCGGACGAGCGAGTCGAACCGGCGAACGTCCAGCCCGTCGGACGCGACGTCCAGCACGTACCCACGCCCATCGGTGACCACGACGCCCGCCCCCAGAGCCCGGCGAAGCCGCAGAACATAATTCTGAACCGCGTTCCGCGCTCCCTGCGGCGGGCTCTCTCCCCACAGCCTCTCCACCAGCGCGTCCACCGAGACGACCTGCCCGGCATCGACGAGCAATGCCGCCAATAGACACCGCTGCTGCCCGGCCCGAACCGGCACAGGCACCCCGTCACGCATGACATTGAGGGGCCCCAAGATCCCAAACTCGTACCGGACGCTCACCACCGAAGAATAAAACAAAAAGTAACCAAGCAACTACTCTCCGCAGGCATATCTTACCGGCCGGGGTGCCGGAAGGCGTTCGTCGACGCCCGGCGAATGCAGCGGCCAGGTCAGGTGGGCGGGACGGGCTTAAGCGGCCGCCGCAGCGCCTACGCCTGCCGCGGCGCCCCACGCAGAATGGACAACACGTGGCAAGCCCGCGCCCGCCGGGTAGGCAACTCGGTCAGCAGTCCCAGCCATTCCTGGGCATAGCGCCCCCGATCACCAGCAGGCAGTAACGCACACCCAACAGCCACCAACCGCCGCACCACCACCCCAGGCGCCCGCCCCACCCCGACCACCCCTGCACGCGTCGAGGGCCCGCTGCTGGACAATCTCAGAAGGGCTTGCTCAGCCTCCACCAAGGCATGCAACGCCGCGTCCGTCGCCATCCGCACCGTGTCCGCCGCGTCCGTGATCGCCTGCGCCCTGTATGCCGCTGAATTCCCCATGTCCTCCGGATATCTCGTGTCTATCGCCCTGGCTGCCTTCGCCATACGTCCCGCTGTGCGCGCCGCCTTCACCGCGCGACCAGCCGCGAACGCCGCGGCCGCCGCACGTGCCGTCGCTTCCGCCGCGGAGCCCTCTTCCGCGGCGAGCGCCGCACGTTCCGCCGCCTCTGCGGCGAAAGCTGCCTGTGCCGCGGTTGCCGCTGCCGCCGCCTCCGCTTTCGCCCCCCATCTCGCCGAGTACGCCGCCTCGGCCGCCCGAGTCGCCGCCTCCGCCGCCATCCTTGCCGCGTACCTGGTCGCGAGGGCGGCGGGAAGTACACGGGTGGCGAGCGAATAGCGCGCGGATTGTAGCGCGTACATGTCGCGGTCTTGGGGCTCCCATGTGAGGTCGGCGTCGCAACGCATACAGGTTGATGGGACGGCGGGGTTGATGACAGAGCCGCAGTTAGGGCACGTCATGGGGTGGCTCCGGGGGTGTGCGGGCGCAGGGTGTCCCAGGGCTTGGGGGTGGTGGCGCGGTTGGCGTGGGCCTTGGCAAGAGCGATCCGGGCGTTCTCGGCGCCCTCCTGGGTGAGCTGGTAGTAGCGGCGGCGGGGACGGCCGAGGGCGTCGGCCTCGCGCTGCTCGCGGGGCTCCTCCCAGCGGGACTTGATCCACCCTGCCTGCTCCAGCCGGGTGATGATCGGGTACACGGTGCCGGTCGGCAGCTCGGTGGCCTGCACCATCTCCAGCCCGTACCACTCCCGACCCGGCTCCAGGAGCGCCTGGCGCAGCACCATCTGAGTCTGCACCGTCATCCGCGGCCCCCGGCTCACTGCGATCCCCTCCTCCCATTTCGCACGGCCAACAGCAACCCCGCCACCGCCGCCGCCAACCCGACCGGCCCCGCCACCGCAGGCACCAGCACCGCCAGCACCGCCGCCGCGAACGCGACCACCGCGATCCCCAGCCACGCCAGCAGCTCCCAGGCGACGAACACCCCGGACCGCCCCGACCCGCTCCCGCGTCGCTCGAACTCTACATAGCCCATGCTCGTACTCTACATACGCTCCGGCCGGGGCCGCCACCGTCGCTCACACAGCCAGTGCTTCACCGAGTCCAACGAAAACCTCTGGTACCGGGGTCCTGTCGAAGCGAGGAGGCGTGTCCGCTGCGGGGGTCTGAACTCGGTTTGGATGATGGCAAGAAATGTAGGACGGTCAGGGCCATTCATCGTCGGGCCCCAGATGAGCTTGAGCCCTGAAGCTGATCCGTTGCGACAGCCCTGGTGCGCCTGGGAAGTGATCCTCCGTTTTCAGGCGCCCACGAGTGTGCTGATTTCCTGATTGCGACAGTGTCTGGGCACAGGGGCGGGCTCGTCCTTTAGGCCGACGCCAACTCAGTGCGGTGGCGCTCGACCCAGGCTTGAGCGGCCTGCACCTCATCAACGACCCCGGCTTCGCGAAGTTTGATCATCGCCGGGTCGCCGGTTGCGGCGGCGGTCGTGATGCCGCGCCAGCATCGGTCCTGCCACCACAGGATCACATCGACCAGCTCGTGCCGGTCGGTCAGCCCGTAGGTGTCAGCCACCAAACGGACACGCCGCGCCGCCTCTTCGACATCGATGACGCTCGGCCCCAACCCCAGGTACTGCCAGCACACGTGGGCAACGTCATGGATCCGCCGTCCGGGCGCCGCAAGGTCCCAATCGATGAAGGCCACCGGCCGCAAACCCGCACCCAGATCCCGGTACACCGTGTTCTTCGGCGAGAGGTCGTTGTGGCACGCCACCTCCGCGTCCCCGGGAAGGTCCGTGGCGGCCGTCAGAGCGTGAAACTCCCGGACCATTTCGACGACCCGTATCAAGCTCTCGTCACTGCAGACCCCAGGAGGCTGAACCGGCTCCCAGGCCACATGACCTTCGACGAAGCTCAGCATTTCCCGGCCCTGTTCGTCGATGCCCAAGAACCGTGGTGCCCCGTCCCAACCGGCCCGCTCCAACAGCTGGAGCAGGCGATGGACGAACTCCGCTTGAGCGGCAGGCCTCCGCCGCACCGTGTCACCAACCCTGACGCTGACGTTCACGAAGCCACCAGGCAGCGAAGTCTCAGCCACCCGACCATCCTGCTGTGCTGCCATCGGTTCCGTCAGCATGCGACGTCTCCATGGAAGAGGGCATCGGGGTGGCGGAGGGTGGTGGTGCGGCCGTTGCGGAGGTCGAGCCACTGCCTGGCGGTCCCGGTGCTGAGCAGGACGTGTCGCGAGTCGCCGGAGCGGCACAGGACGCTGAAGGCGGGCTCGTTCGGGCCGGTGGCGGGGCCGGGGCCGGGGCCGTTGGAAGCCGGGCCGCTAGCCGGAGGGGACGGGGTACGTTGCAGCACCGTCGCGGTGACCTTGCCGGTGGTGGGGGAGACCTCCACGAGCCTGGTGCGGGTTGCCTCCGCTGAGACCAGGAGGAAGCGGTGCCCGTTCGCCGCCGTCCACAGGCTGGTCACTTCGTCCAGGGGGCCGGGGATGATCGCGACGCGCTGGCTGCGGGCGAGGACGTCCCCGCTGGGCCGTACGGTGTCCAGCACTCGGATGCCGTCGCCGTGAAGCGACTGGAACCAGGCGAAGGCGAGCCGGCGGCCGTCGGCGCTCAGGGACAGGTACTCGGCGACGCCCGCCGACTCCCACGTCGTACGCTGCCCGGTGGCCACCTTCAGCAGGTGGACGCGGGTGCGGGGACGCTCAGGCCTGCCGCTGGCGTCGGACGTGAACGCCAGCGTGCCGCCGTCCGCGGAGGCCACCAGCCTTCCGTTGCCCATGCCTGGCAGTTCGCCGCCGGGAATGGGGGCGAGCTGGACGGGGCGGCCGCGGTCGTCGATGCGCAGCCGGTACAGGCGGTCGGGACCATTCTCCCCGTCCTTGGGCGTGCCCAGTAGGTAGAACATGCGGTTGCCGGAGGTGCCCGCCGCCGCGGACCACCTGCCCACACCGCGTGGAGCGGGTACCCGGTGGAACTCGCGGCCGGAGTACAAGTCGAGGATCCGGGCCGGATCGTTGACGCCCGGGCCTTCGCCCGGGGGCAGCGTGAGCAGGTAGCGGCTGGCGGCCGACACGGGGCGTGTGTCCCGCTCCTGGCCGCGCCCGGTCACCACCACGGCGGCGGCCACCACGGTGACGACCATGAGCGCCGCGACGACCGGCGCCCAGCGGCGGGACGGCCGGGACGGTCGCGGGCCGGGCGCCGTCAGCGGTGCGAGGTCCTCGGGCCGTACCGCCGTGGTGGCGGCATCGAGCGCCCGGCCGAGCCGATCCTCGATCCTTGTCACTGGTCCTCCCCCAGCTTCCGGGCGAGCGCCGCCAGCGCCCGCGACGATGTCGACTTCACGGTGCCGCAGGAGATCCCGGTGACCTCGGCGATCTGGGCCTCGTCAAGGCCGAGGTAGAACCGCAGGACCAGGACCTCCCGCTGCCGGCCCGGCAAGGACCGCAGGGCGTGCAGCACCTCCCGGTGCTCCTCATCCAGCAGCACGGCCGACTCGGCGGACCAGACGGGCGGTTCGTAGTGGCGGCGGTGCAGGCGTTCCGCCAGCTTGCGGCGACGCAGGGCGGTGCGGCACCTGTTGATCACCGCTTTGCGGGCGTAGGGCAGCATCCGGTCGTGGTCGTGGAGGCGTTCCAGCCTGCCGTGCATGGCGATGAACACCTCCTGCACGACGTCCTCCGCCGTCGGCCGGTCGCCGACGATGAGCAGGGCCATCCGGACCAGGGCCACGTGATGGTCTGCGAACAGCGCGACGAGCGGGGCGGCTGGGTCGTCGTCCTCGGCCCCGGCTCCTTCGGCGACCGCTTCCTCTGTCTCCACACCTATGACACCCGCCGCGCCCGGCCCCGGTTGCTCCCGACCGCCGATTTTCTAGGACGTCCTAGCCCCGGATTCTCGCCGGGCATCGGGTCGGGAGTGCCCGTTCAGCTGAGAAGGGTGCCTTTGGCCTGGGACGACGGGGTGCCGGGTCCTAATGGCGCGCTCGGGTGAAACGTCGAAGGTTCCGAGGGCGCGTTGTGCGTCCCAGCGCACCTTGGCCTTGGCCTTGGCCTTCGAGTACAGGTTGAGCTGTCAGCGCGGTGCTGTGGCAGACGACCCGTGGGCCGATCTCCCATCCGGCCTGTCTCGCTTGTGGATGCGGCTGCCTGCCGGGGGAGTGGTCGGGGGGCGGTTGTTAGGCGGCTTGGGCGAGGTGGACGGGTGGCCCGTGCGCGTCGGGTGGTGGGAGGACGCGGTAGATGTGGCGTCCGGTGCTGTCGCGGACGATGTTCATCTGTTCGGCGTTGGTGTGTTTGAAGCGGTTGTGCCATCCGCAGCACAGGGCGAGCCGGTCGATGTCGGTGGGGGCTCCGAGGGCCCAGCCGGTGACGTGATCGACCTCGCACAGGGTCCCGGGCACCTCGCACCCCTGTACCGCGCACGTCGGATACAGGGTTTCGAGGACCTGGCGCTGCGCGGGGGTGGCGAACCGGACCCGCTGGCCCAGATACAACGGCACGTGGCCGCGCCCGAGAAGCAGGGGTGAGACGCCCGCGCTCAGCGCGATGCGGCGGACCTGCTCGGCGGGGATGGGCGTGCCGTCGGTGAGACGGCCGGGGGCGGCACCACCGGTGAGGGTGTCCAGATCACAGATCACGGTGACCTTGGTGGCGCGGTGCCCGCCCGCCAGCACCCCGGTCAGCGCGGCGGCCGTCCGCTCGGACAGATCACGCCGGTCATCGGTGCCGGCCGGTTTGGCCAGGGGTGCGAGGGTGCCGTCCCAGACGGCGGCGTCCTCGGCGTTCAGCCAGCCCTTCACATAACGGCCGCCGTCCAGAGAGCGGGTGGAGGTGACCCAGGACCGCGCATAACCGCGCCGCGACTCGGCATCGGGCTTGTCGGTGCCGTCGCGTTCGGCGATCACATCACGGATACGGCGCCCGAACGAGGCGACCTTCCCGGCCGAGAACCCCTGCCCGACCATGTCGAGCAACAGGCTCTCCGCACTCGCGCAGTCGGCGTCGTCCAGCCGCGCGACGGCGTCGGCGACGGTCGATGCATAGCCGTAGGACAGTTCCCCGGCGGCGAGGCGTTCGGTGACGCGGGGCAGGCGGTGGCGTTGCCGGGCCAGGGTGATGCGCTCTTTGGCGCGGGTGTCGCGCATGCCCAGGCGGGTGCGCAGCCACGCTTGGGTGGAGGGCAGGCCCCAGCGGCGCATCTCCCCCGAGGCGTCCACCCGCCCGATCAACGCGGCCAGCGCGCTTTCCTGCCGGTCGGTGGCGGCTGCGAGGGTTTCGGCGATGTGCATGCAGGCGGCGGGCGAGTCGGGGGCGTCGCGCTGGGCGAGTTCGTGGGTGATCTGCGCGATGGCGTTCACCAATTCCATGGTGGACGCTGCTGCGAGGTCAACCTCAACCGAACCCATATTCAAAGAATATCAAGTAATGGGGCGGCTACGCACCGAATACGGGTTCGATTTCTGTCACCGGTCGGATAGTCGGAGTCAAGTGAAACCGGAACCATATTCTGGCGGGCACCGGATTCCAAGACCCGCTCCCTCCCTTTTTCGATTTTAGGGACTTGGAGGTGGTGGGGTGGCGCGTCGGGCGGGGGGCAGGCGGAGCCTGCCCGACGTAAGCTGCGCCTAGGGGCCGTAGAGGCTCCGAAGTCAAGGGTGGGACGGAGTCCCATCGCGAAGCGACGCCGAAGGCGCCCTTGACTTTGGAGGGGCGGCCCCGTACGCAGCGCCACCCCACCCCGAACCCTAGAACATTGGAACCCTAGAGCCTCGAAACTAGAAACCCGCCCAAAGCCCGGACACCCCTCCTCGACGCCATTCGTGCCATTAGCCGTTAGGCGTCGTAGTCGATGGTGAGCTGAGAGGCGACAGGCGTTGATTGGCAGGTGAGGATGTAGCCCGCGTCGAGTTCGGCTTGGTCGAGGGCGTAGTTGCGGCGCATTTCCACATCGCCTTCCACGAGTTTGGCGCGGCAGGTGCCGCAGACGCCGCCCTTGCAGGCGAAGGGGAGGTCGGGGCGCACCTTCTGAGCCGATTCGAGGACGGTCGCGTCCTGAGGCTGGGAGAGGGTGGTGGAGCGGCCGTCCAGGATGACCGTGACCTGGCTGGCCGGGCCGGTCGGGGCGGACTTCTTACGGTTCGGTTCCGGCGGCACCTCGTCCACGTGGAACAGCTCCTGGTGGACGCGGTCGCGCGGCACGTCGAAGTCCCGGAGGACGCGCTGCGCGTCCTGGACCATGGCGAAGGGGCCGCACAGCCACCAGTCGTCGACGGCCGAGATGGGCACCAGGCGGGGGAGGAGGGCGCGGAGTCTGTCCGCGTCCAGGCGGCCGGTGAACAGCTCCGCTTCACGCGGTTCCTGGGACAGGACGTGGACGAGCTCGAAACGGTCCGGGTGCGCGTCTTTGAGGTCGGCCAGCTCGTCGGCGAACATGACCGTGCCGCTGCGACGATTGCCGTAGAGCACGGTGACCCGGGTGGACGGCTCGCTGAGCGCGGACGCGGCGATCGACAGGACCGGGGTGATCCCGGAACCGGCGGCGATCAGCACGTGATGCGCGGCGGCGTCCGGCGACGGCGACAGCGTGAACTTGCCGGAGGGCGGGAGAACCTCGATCGTGTCGCCGGAGCGTACGTCGTGGACCAGCCAGGACGAGAACAGGCCGTCCGGGATCTCGCGGACGCCGATGCGCGGGGCGGCACCGAGAGGTGCGCAGATCGAGTAGGAGCGGCGTTCCTCGCGGCCGTCGATCATGCGGCGGAGGGTGAGGAACTGGCCGGGACGGAACGCGTACTCCTCGCGCAGCGGCGGTGGCACGTCGAAGGTGACCGCGGCCGCGTCGTCGCACAGGCGCTCGACCTCGGCGACGCGTAGCGCGTGGAAACCGGGCACGGTCAGATCTCCTTGAAGTGCTCGAACGGCTCGTGGCAGGCGTCGCAGCGGCGCAGGGACTTGCACGCGGTGGCGCCGAACCGGGACAGCTCGACCGTGTCGGACGAGCCGCAGCGGGGGCAGGCGATCCGGCGGGTCGGGCCCAGAGTCAAGGGGATCGGGCCGGGACGGCGGCGCTGGGGGGCGGCGTCTGGCGGTGAGATCCCGGCGGCTCGCAGCTTGCGGCGGCCCGGCTCGGTGATCCAGTCGGTCGTCCAGGGCGGGTCGAGGGTGGTGCGGATCTGGACGTCGGCGTACCCGGCATCGGTCAGGCGGGCGCGGAGGTCGTCGCGCATCGCGTCCAGGGCGGGGCAGCCGGTGTAGGTCGGGGTGATCGTCACCTCGACGTGGCCGGACATCTCGCGGACGTCGCGGAGGACGCCGAGCTCGGCGAGGGTGAGCATCGGCAGCTCGGGGTCGGTGACCGTTTCGGCGATCGTGCGGGCCGTCACCATGTCGCCCCCGGGTGGGCACGGGCCACGCTTTGCAACTCGGCCAGCAGGTCGGAGAGGGCGGCGGAATGCTCGCCGTTCCGGCCGGCCGGAGATGCGGGTGGGGATGAGGGAGGGGCTGGGGCGGGGGCCGGGCGTTGCAGGGTGGCCTTGGCTAGAACCTCGTCCAGGACGGCGTCGAATTCTGCGCGGACGTCGGACGGGTCGACGGCCACGCCGGCGGTGACCAGGTCACGCTCGATCGTGTGGGCGGTGAACAGTTCGGCGGTGTGCGGCCAGAGCGTGTCCAGGGCTTGCTGGGTGCGGTCGTGGGAGAGGGGCGTGCCGTCGCCCAGGCGGATCGTCCAGAGGGCGGCGTGGTCGCGGTGGTAGGCGACCTCCTTGACGCCCTTGGCGGCGATCGCGGCCAGCACCGGGTCACGGGACGTGGTGAGGCGGTCGAGCAGGGCCAGGCGCCAGGTCGCGAAAAGGAGGAGGCGGACGGTGGAATGGGCGAAGTCGCCATTCTCGGCCTCGACCAAAACCACGTTGCGGAAATCCTCCGCGTCGCGGAAGTAGGCCAAGTCGTCCTCGGAGCGGCCCTCATCCTCGGCGGTTCCGGCTCGGGAGAGCAGGAGGCGAGCCTGACCGAGGAGGTCCAGCGCGATGTTCGCGAGGGCGACCTCCTCCTCCAGTTCGGGTGCGTGGGTGCACCATTCCTGGAGCCGGTGCGACATGATCAGGGCGTCGTCGCCGAGCATGAGGCAGTAGGCCGACAGGGCGTGCCTGTCGATCCCCTCCGGGACGGATGTGTCGATACCGGCGAGCGGGTCGTGGAAACCGGTGCCGAAGGCCCAGCGGGCCTCGTCGTTGTCCTCGGCTATCGCGCCGAGCGCGTTGTCGAACGCCATGGCGGCCTCACATATGCGGGACGTTCTCAGGAATGTCGTAGAACGTCGGGTGCCGGTAGACCTTGTCGCCGCTGGGGGAGAAGAACGGGTCCTTCTCGTCCGGGCTGGACGCGGTTATGTCGCGTGCCTTTACCACCCAGATGCTCACGCCTTCGTTCCGCCTCGTGTAGAGGTCGCGGGCGTTGTGCAAGGCCATTGTGTCGTCGGGGGCGCGCAGCGAACCGACATGGACGTGGTTCAGGCCGCGCTTGCCCCGAACGAACACCTCGTACAGCGGCCAATCCTTTTCCATCTCCATCACGCCTCCCTCTCCGCGCCGCGCCGAGCGGCGCTCCGTGCAGCGTGCCGTGCGGCGCTCCGTGCAGCGTGCCGTGCGGCGTGTGCGGCGGCGGCCTCGCGGACCCAGGCGCCGTCCTCGTGGGCCGCGCGCCGTATCTCGATGCGTTCGGCGTTGCAGGGGCCGTCGCCGCTGATCACGCGCTTGAGCTCCGACCAGTCGATCTCGCCGAAGTCGTGGTGGCCGCGTTCCTCGTTCCAGCGCAGGTCGGGGTCGGGGAGCGTGACGCCGAGCGCCTCCGCCTGCGGGACGGTCATGTCCACGAACCGCTGCCGGAGCTCGTCGTTCGTGTGCCGTTTGATCTTCCACGCCATGGACTGCGCGGTGTGCGTCGAGTCGGCGTCCGGCGGGCCGAACATCATCAGGGACGGCCACCACCAGCGGTTCGTCGCGTCCTGCACCATCTCGCGCTGCGCGTCCGTGCCGCGCATCAGCGTCATCAGCAGCTCGTAGCCCTGCCGCTGATGGAACGACTCTTCCTTGCAGATCCGGATCATCGCGCGGGCATAAGGGCCGTAGGAACTGCGGCACAGCGGGACCTGGTTGCAGATCGCGGCACCGTCCACCAGCCAGCCGATCACCCCGACGTCCGCGAACGAGAGCGTGGGGTAATTGAAGATGGACGAGTATTTCTGCCGGCCGGAGATCAGTTTGGCGGTGAGGTCGGGGCGGTCGGCGCCGAGCGTTTCGGCGGCCGAGTAGAGGTAAAGGCCGTGGCCCGCCTCGTCCTGCACCTTGGCCAGCAGGATCGCCTTGCGGCGCAGCGACGGCGCGCGGGTGATCCACTGGCCTTCCGGCTGCATTCCGATGATCTCGGAATGGGCGTGCTGGGCGATCTGCCGGATCATCGTCGCCCGGTACGCGTCGGGCATCCAGTCGCGCGGCTCGATGCGCTGGTCGCGGCCGATCGTCTGCTCGAACTGCTCTTGAGCCATCCCGGACGGCTCTTGAGTCACGGACTGCTTCTGCGTCATGGTGCCTCCCGCTTGGCGACCAGGGTCAGGACGTCGTATTTCGCGACGACGGCGCCGTCCTGCCGGGTGACCTCGGTGTCCCAGCGGACTTCGCCGTATGCGGCGTCCTCGCGTGGGGTGAGCTGCTTTGCGGTGAGTCTCACGGTCAGTTCGTCGCCGGGGAAGGTCGGGGCCAGGAATCGCAGGTTCTCCAGCCCGTAGTTCGCCAGGACGGGACCGGGATCCGGGTCGACGAACAGACCGGCGGCGAAGGAGAGCACCAGGTAGCCGTGGGCGACCCGCCCGCCGAAGAACGGATTCGCTTTCGCGGCTTCCTCGTCCATGTGGGCGTAGAAGGTGTCGCCGGTGAATTCGGCGAAATGCTCGATGTCGGCGAGCGTGACAGTGCGCGGGCCCGCGACGACCGTGTCGCCCACGCGCAGCTCTTCCAGGTGCTTGCGGAACGGATGAACATCGGTGGACGGGGTGGGTGCGCCCGCCGTCCAGCGGCCCGTGATAGCGGCCAGCATGGACGGCCCGGCCTGGACGGCGGTGCGCTGCATGTGGTGCATGACGCCGCGCATTCCGCCCATCTCTTCGCCACCGCCCGCACGCCCCGGACCACCGTGGACGAGCGGCGGAAGCGGCGAGCCGTGCCCGGTGGACTCGGCGGCGTCCTCCTGGTTCAGGACGAGCAGCCGCCCGTGCCACGGCGCCGCGCCCAGCACGGTCCGGCGGGCGAACCCAGGGTCGGCGGTCACGACCGAGCCGACCAGGCTGCCCTGCCCGCGGGCGGCCAGCGCGACCGCCTGCTCGGCGGTGCCGTCGTAGGGGAGCAGGGTGCTGACCGGCCCGAACGCCTCGACCTCGTGCGGCTCGGCGCGTTCGGGGTCGTCGGCGCGCAGCAGGACGGGCGACATGAACGCGCCGCGCTCGGCGTCGGCGTCCACGACCTCGACGCGCTCCGGGTCGCCGAAGATGATGCCGCCCGCGTCGAGCAGTGTCTTCAGGCGTCGGCGCACCTCTTCGCGCTGCTCGAGCCCGGCGAGCGCGCCCATCCGGACGTCCGAATTGGCCGGGTTCCCGATCTTCACCCGTGCCAGGCGCTCGCTCGCCGCCTCGGCGACGGCGTCGAGCTGGGCGGCGGGCACCAGGGCGCGGCGGATCGCCGTGCATTTCTGGCCCGCCTTCACCGTCATCTCGGTGACGAGCTGCTTCACGAAGAGGTCGAATTCCGGTGTGCCGGGGGTGGCGTCCGGGCCGAGAATGGAGCAGTTGAGGGAGTCGGCTTCCGCGTTGAAGCGGACGGAACGTCCGACCACGACGGGGTGCGTGCGCAGCTTGCGGGCGGTTGCAGCGGAACCCGTGAAGGCGACGAGGTCCTGCTCGGTGAGATGGTCGAACAGGTCGCCCGCGCTGCCGCAGACGAGCTGGAGCGTCCCCTCCGGCAGGATGCCCGACTCGACGATCAGCTCGACGAGGCGGGCGGTCAGGTACGCGGTCTGGCTCGCCGGCTTGACCAGGGTCGGCATCCCCGCCAGGAACGCGGGCGCGAGCTTCTCCAGCGGGCCCCACATGGGGAAGTTGAACGCGTTGATCTGCACCGCGACGCCGTGCAGCGGGGTACAGATGTGCCGTCCGGCGAACGTCCCGCCCTTGCTGAGCGGCTCGACGTCGCCGTCGACCAGGACGGTGTCGTTCGGCAGTTCGCGCTTGGCCTTGCTCGCGTACGACAGCAGCACGCCGATGCCACCGTCCACGTCGATCTTCGAGTCGGCGAGGGTCGCGCCGGTGCGGGCGGACAGCGCGTACAGCTCGTCGCGGTGCTCGCGCAGCTCCAGGCCGAGCCGCTTCAGCAGCACCGCGCGCTGGTGGAAGGTCAGCTCCCGCAGCGCCGGGCCGCCCACCCGGCGCCCGTGCTCCAGCGCCGCGCCCATGTCGATGCCCGACGACGAGATCCGCCCGATCTCCGCGCCGGTCACGGCATCGGCGAGCGGGACGCCCTCGTCCGCCGGAACCTGCCAGGCACCGGACACGTAGCTGGCGAGTGGAGCCATCGGGCCTCTCCTCCGCGTCGTCGGCCGGCCTGAATTACCGACCGTCCGTTCAGTCAGGATATTACCCCTGATCCGGCCCGTTCAGAAGGCCCCGGCGCTGCGATAATGACCGCCGTGAGCAACGAGCGGGACGGACGCGACGGCCGTGACCAGCAGGTGAAGGCGACCCGGCGGGGGCGGCCCGGGTATGACAAGGAGTCGCTGCTGCGCGTCGCTGTGAAGGTGTTCAACGAGCGCGGCTACGACGGCACCAGCATGGACGAGCTGTCCAAGCGGCTCGGCATCAGCAAGTCCGCGATCTATTACCACGTCGCGGGCAAGGACGAGCTTCTCCAGCTCGCCGTCGACCGCGCGCTCGACGGGCTGTTCGCCGCCGCCGACCAGGCCGGGGCCGTGGAGGGACGCGCGATCGACCGGCTGGAGCACCTCGTCCGGGCGAGCGTCGCCGTCCTCGTCGCTGAGCAGCCGTTCGTGACCCTGCTGCTGCGGGTGCGCGGCAACACCGCCGTGGAGAAGCGGGCGCTGGCCCGCCGCCGGGAGTTCGACCATCTCGTGTCCGGGCTGGTCGCGGAGGCGGAGGCGGACGGCGACATCCGTCCCGACATCGACCCGGCGATCACGGCCCGGCTGCTGTTCGGGCTGGTCAACTCGCTGATCGAGTGGTACCGGCCACGGCGGGGAGGGGCCGGCGCCGACGAGATAGCCGACGCGCTGTGCAAGGTCGCCTTCGACGGCCTCCGCACCCGCCCACCCGAATAACGCCCCCACTCCGGCCCGCCGCCTCCGCCGCCTCCGCCGTCGTTGCCGCCTCGCCCTCGCCCTCGCCCTCGCTCCCGCCTCGCCCTCGCCCCCGCCTCGCCGTCGCCGCGGTCGCCGCGGTCGCCGCCGTCGCTTAGCCTCCTGTCGCCTGCCGCATGCGTTCCGGCGTCCAATACTCGGCGACCTCTCCAGGGTCCTGGGTCGAGTGGACGTGCACCCCGTCGCTCGGCCTGGCCGAGCTGTCCGCGCTACTGAGCTTCCAGACGACGGCGCCCATCACCGCCAGGAGGGCGGCCGCCGACACGGTGATGACCGTCTTCTTGTCCATCGAAGCTCCCTCCGCGCACCTACACGGCTACACCGCAGCCTCCCACTTGGTATCCGGCTACAGGTTGGTGAGCAACCTTTCCGGGTGCTCCGTGCAGTCGGCGACGAAACGCAGGAAACCGCCTGCCACCGCGCCGTCACAGACCCGGTGGTCGAAGGTGAACGACAGTTGCGTGACCTGCCGGGGCCGGACCTTTCCCTTCCACACCCAGGGCTTTTCGGTGATGCGGCCGACGCCCAGCATCGCCGCCTCGGGGTGGTTGATGATCGGGGTGGAGCCGTCCACGCCGAACACGCCGTAGTTGTTGAGCGTGAACGTGCCGCCGGTGAGGTCGTCCGGGGACAGCCGGCCCTCGCGCGCCTCGTCCGTCAGCCGCGCGAGCTCCGCGCCCAGTTCGGCCAGCGTCAGCCGCTGCGCGTCGCGGACGACCGGCACCACCAGGCCCCGGTCGGTCTGCGCCGCGAACCCGAGATTCACCCGCGGCAGCTGGACGATCTCGTGCCGCTCGTCGTCCACATACGCGTTCAGCTCTGGGAAGCGCCGCAGCCCGGCCACGCAGATCCGCGCGAACAAGGCCAGCATTCCGACGCGCGCGCCGGGATCGGCCCGCTGGATCTTCTTCTTGAGCTTGACGAGGCGGGTCGCGTCGGCGTCGACCCAGGTGGTCGCATCGGGAATCTCGCGGCGGCTGCGGGACACCCTGTCCGCCATCGTCCGGCGGACGCCCCTGAGCGGGACGCGCACCTCGTCCGCTTCGGGCGCTTCCGGGCGTGCCGCGGCGGCGATCGCGTCCTCGACGTCCTTCCGCAGGACGACGCCTCCCGGCCCGCTCGGCGTCAACGCCGCCACGTCGATGCCGTGCTCCTTCGCCAGGCGGCGCACGACCGGGGAGATCACGCGGGGCGCCTCGTCGCGCGACGGTGCCGCCAGCCGCCGGGAACGGCGAGTCGTGGCCGTCGCCGCCGTTCCGTACCCGACCAGGACGTTGCCCGACCCGGCCCGCTCCTCCTCCCGGTACCGTTCGGCCGCACCATTGCGGGGCGCCGGTCCGGTGTGGGGTGCCGGTCCGGCGTTCACCGAGATGAGAGGGGCGCCCACGGTCACGACGCCGCCCGCCTCGGCGTGCAGCTCCGCGACCGTCCCGGCGATCGGGACGGGCACGTCGACCGCCGCCTTCGCGGTCTCCACCTCGACGACGACCTGATCGACCGTCACGACGTCACCGACCGACACCTTCCACTCCAGGACCTCGGCCTCGGTGAGCCCTTCACCCAGGTCGGGCAGCCGGAAGACCGTGCCGCTCATGCCTGCCTCTTGTGGGGGGTCGACCCCCCACACCCCCCGGTTCGCTTCGCTCATGCCGCACCGCCGACGTTCAGATACCGGGTGTCGGGCTGGTCGTCACGCTGGAGGCGGTCAAGGGCGTCGAGGATGCGGTCGACGTCTGGCAGATGGTGCTGCTCCAGCATCGGCGGCGGGTACGGGATGTCGAATCCGGTCACCCGCAGCACCGGCGCCAGCAGGCTGTGGAAGCAGCGCTCCTGCACACGGGCCGCGATCTCCGCGCCGACGCCCGCGAAGCCGGCGGCCTCGGCGACCACGACGCAGCGGCCCGTCCGGCGGACGGACGCGGCCACGGTCGCGTCGTCGAACGGGACGATCGTGCGCAGGTCGACGACCTCCAGGTCCCAGCCCTCCGCCGACGCCGCCTCGGCGGCCTCCAGCGCGACCGGAACACCCGGCCCGTACGCGACGACCGTCGCGTCGCCCCCTGCTCGCCGGACGACGGCGCGGCCGAACGGCTCCGTCCGCTCCAGGCGCTCGATGTCCGACTTCGACCAGTACAGCTTCTTCGGCTCCAAGAACACGACCGGGTCGGGGTCGTCGATCGCCTCCAGCAGCAGTGAATAGGCGTCCTCCACCGTCGCGGGCGTGACGACCTTCAACCCCGGCGTGTGCGCGTAATACGCCTCGCTGGAATCGCAATGGTGCTCGACACCGCCGATCCCGCCCGCATACGGGATGCGGATGACCAGCGGCAGCTCGACGCGCCCGCGCGTGCGGTTGCGCATCTTGGCGACGTGCGAGGCGATCTGCTCGAAGGCCGGGTACGCGAACGCGTCGAACTGCATCTCCACGACGGGACGGAAACCGCCCATCGCCATTCCGACGGCGAACCCGACGATGCCCGATTCCGCGAGCGGGGTGTCGAAGCAGCGGTCGTCGCCGAATTTCGCGGCGAGACCGTCGGTGATGCGGAAGACGCCGCCGAGCGCGCCGACGTCCTCGCCGAAGACCAGGACCCGCTCGTCGCCGTCGAGAGCGTCCTGGAGGGCCTTGTTGAGCGCCTTGGCCATCGTGATCATGACGGCGTCCCCTCGTGGCGGAGCTCGGGGTGGAGTTCGGCGCTGAGCAGCGCGCGCTGCTCGTCGAGCTGGGGCGTCGGGGTGCGGTAGACGTGGTCGAACAGGCCCAGCGGGACGAGGTCGGGGTCGGCGTTCATGCGCGTCCTGAGGTCTTCGGCGAGCGCGTCGGCGTCGGCGGAGAAGGCCTTGACGTCCTCGTCGGTGAGGTGCCCGCGCCGTCGCAGATAACTTTCCAGCCGGGGGATCGGATCGCGCCCCCGCCATTCCTCCGCCTCCGCCTCCGTGCGGTAGCGGGACGCGTCGTCGGCGTTGGTGTGCGGCTCGATCCGGTACGTGTGCGCCTCGACGAGGAATGGCCCCTTGCCGGCCCTGGCGTGCTCGACGGCCGCCGTCAGAACGGCCAGCACGGCGACCGGGTCGTTCCCGTCCACCCGCTCGGAGCGCACCCCGTAGCCGATTCCCTTATAGGCGAGGGCGGGCGCGGCGGTCTGGCGTTCCAGCGGCACCGAAATGGCGTACTGGTTGTTCTGGACCAGCACCACGAGCGGCGCCTTGAACACGGCGGCGAAGTTGAGCGCCTCGTGGAAATCGCCCTCGCTGGTCGCTCCGTCACCGACGCAGACGAGCGCGATCTGCCCCGTCCCCTTGCGGCGCTCCGCGTAGGCGAGGCCCGCCGCGTGGACGGCCTGCGTCGCGAGCGGCGTGCACTGCGGTGCCGTGTGATGGCGCCGCGGATCGTATCCGCAGTGCGAGTCGCCCCTGAGCAGGGACAGCACCTCGACCGGATCGATGCCGCGCGTCACCAGCGCGACCGATTCCCGGTAGGTGGGGAACAGCCAGTCGCCGTCGTCCAGGACGAGCGCCGCGCCGACCTGGCACGCCTCCTGCCCATGGCTGGACGGATACACGGCCAGCCGCCCCTGCTTGGTCAGCGCCGTCGCCTGCGCGTCGAACCGCCGTCCGACGACCATCGCCCGATAGGCCCGGCGCAGAAGCTCCGCGTCGGGCATCGGGTAGTTCGCCTGTTTCCGCGCCACCGCACCGCTGTCGGTCAGGAACCGCACGGGCTCCGCCGAGGGAAGCAGCGCCTCCGTCCGACCCGTCATCGACTCCACCTCCGCAACTCCATCGATGCTAGAAATATGAACCGATGGGGACAGAAGTCTCAATACCCCGTCAGAAGTCAGGACACATGGCCCGAGCTGGGGAGGTCACATGGACCAAATGTCTTCCGGGACCCCGCTGCCGCCCGGTCTGACCGGACGAACGCCCGCCGGCCCCGCCGGCCCCGCCGGCCCCGCCGGGCCCGCCGGACCGGCGCCGACCGCCGGAGGGACGCCCGCCGCGCTCGACGACCTCGACCGCGCGATCCTCCGCGAGCTGGTCGCCGACGGGCGGCTGTCCATGCGCGCCCTCGCCGAGCGCGTCAACGTCTCCCGCTCCAACGCCTACACGCGCGTGGAGCGCCTGATCTCCGACGACGTCATCACGGGCTTCACCGCCCGGGTGAACCCCGTCCGCGCGGGCCTCGGCACGGCGGCCTACGTCCTGGTGAACATCGAGCAGAACTCCTGGCGGAAGGTGTCGGCGCAGCTCGGGCAGGTCCCCGGCATCGAGCACCTGGCCTTCGTCGGCGGCGACGTCGACCTGATCATGCTGGTCCGGACGCCCGACAACGCCTCGCTGCGCGACATCGTCCTGTCCCGCATCCATACGGTCGAGGGCGTCCGCTCGACCCGCACCTGGCTGATCTTCGACGAGACCCCACACGAGTAAATTTCGTCCCTGGACGCGGGGCCTGCTCAGTTCCGGCGCAGAGGACGAAAATCACTCACCGGGCGCTGCCGAGGGGGATGGCCGGCGGCGCCGCCTGTAAGGCGTGACCCGCGTCCAGGACGAGACGCCAGGGCGTGGAAAAGCGCGTGTGGGCAGTACAGCGGCGCCGCAACCCGCCGTCGATTCGGGCCGCATCATCACAATGCGGCCGCCTGGCCCATGAGCGCGAACCGGCCTACATGCCCGCGTCCGACGAGGTGTGCGAGGCCAAACGAGTGCGGACCACCCTCCTCGCCGCGAATACGGTGGATGACTCCAACTGCGAGAGGTAATGGTACGTTCCGCGGCGAATTACGACCCTGTTTGACCGTGGGCAACAAACATTTGGCCAAGTAGCTCCGTGTGAGCCCAATCCACGAATCCGGCCCGCCGAAAGCCGCCACTGGCGGCCCCCGGGTTCTGCTTGCCCAGCGCCCGACTCGCCTCGGCCTTCGCGGTGCGTGGCGAATACCAGTACCCGCGTGCGTGATTAGAGCGTCACCACGCGCCATTACTGCAGGTCGAGCCGCAAGCCTAGAAACAAGCCAGAGAAACGATCCTTACTAGCTAGAATACTGGAAGTTAGTATCTCTGTCCGAACTCGGCCAGGAGCTTGATCGTTCCAGAGCGCGCATGATCTCCTCGTCTTTGGTGGTACAAAGCACCACCAAAGAGCCACTCGTGAAGGGTGATACACATGCGAAAGCTCGTCGTCAGCAGCGTCTTAGCCTTGGGGGTCGCCAGCTCACTGCTGGCAGCGACTACCCCTGCCTCGGCTGATGTGAGGGAGAAGGAGGACGGGCGAGGCCCTTGCTACATGTGGGAATACGCTCGCGTGCCGACCGGGAAGTTCTCGGGCTGGTGCGACGGGACCGGCCCCGATTCCTATCGGGCCAAGGTCTACTGCAGCGGCGTCGGCTGGAAGTACGGACAGTGGCGCTGGCACGGCGACAGGCGTGGATCCACCGCCCTCTGCCCAAGCCGCAAGAGGGGCTCAAGCGGCGGATGGGATTTCGACTAGGACGAGGATGACTAAACCCCGCAGTGCGAAAAGACAGGCCTGGTAGCCCAGTTCGAGACTGGTTGGGACTGCAAGCTACCAGGCACTGTTGCATTCAACGTTAGACGAGCTAGCGGCCAGGGCAAATTGTTGCCGCGCAGTTCCCGCACTGTGGTCTCCCTTTATGTTTGCGTGAAGCTGAGGCCACTGAAGTTTGTTCGAGGACTTTCAGTCGCTTCGGCGGTGCCCGAAGAGGGTGAAGACGTGTACAGCGTGGACGGGACGCTGATTCTGCTGGAGATGTGAATGGTGTACGTGAGCGCGACCTAACCGTTGGTGACGGACGGGTTCGCAGTGCGGTGTGCGGGTTGGCATCTGGAGGGTGGGATCTGCAACCGGGGGCTTGGTCCCCGAACACCACGAACGCCACGGCCACCCGTTAAATGCCCTCGTCAAAAAGGACCGGTAAGCACGACCGATATAGCCGCTCACTGAGGGCATGGTGGTCTGGCCGCCACCACGGCGTCCGTCTCGCCCAGCACGTCAGGGATGGCCTGAAACAGAAGACGGTATATCGCGCCGCCCGCCGGCCATGGCTGACAGGACACCAACGTCGCGTCAACCGTGCAAACTGGCGCTATTAGCCGCTAAAATCGCCTATTGTGAATACAGAGACCCTTACACCCCCAAGACCCATCTTGTCAACTGTATCGCGAAGTTTTTCGTGGCGGGCATTGATTTCGCCGCTTCTGGCGGTTGCGCTTTGGGGTGTTTACTCCTTATTTTCGCTCATCCGGCATGCTCGTATGGAGACCGCGGCGTACGATCTCGGGATCTTTGATCAGGTCATGAGAGAATATTCCGAGTTCCGGGCGCCAGTAGTGCCAATAAAAGGTCCTGGGGCCAATCTCCTTGGGGATCATTTTCATCCCATACTGGTGACCCTGGCTCCCGGCTACTGGGTTTGGCCGGATGCGAGAACGTTACTTCTCGCGCAAGCTGCATTAGTGGCGGCTTCCGTTATTCCGATCAGCCGTCTGGCGATCGCGAGGCTCGGGTATGCCAGAGGTGCCGCTATTTCACTGGCCTATGGCCTGTCCTGGGGCCTGCAAGGAGCGATCGCCTTCGACTTCCACGAGGTTGCTTTCGCCGTTCCGTTGGTTGCCTTTGGGGTCGTCAGCTTGGCGGAGGAGCGCTGGCGAGCGGCTGTTGCATGGACCTTTCCGCTTCTCCTCGTCAAAGAAGACCTGGGTCTCGTCGTTGCATCCGTCGGCGTCTACCTGGTGTTCAAGAAGCGCTACCGGCTTGGAATAGGCGTGATAGTCACCGGGGTGGCCGGGCTGCTCCTGATTCTCCTTGTACTCATTCCCGCCTTCAGTTGGAATGGAAAGTATCGCTACTGGGGGCAGATGAGCGAAGGAGGGGAGCAGAATGTCTTTCAGACTGTGCTGGAACTTCCGGCAAGCATGATTCAACACCCTCAGAAGTTGGTGCTCATCCTCTGCCTGCTTGTAGTGACGTCCTTTGTGGCCATCCGGTCACCCATCTTGCTTGTAGGCTTACCTGTTGTCCTCTACCGGATCGTGTCAACACAGCCGCCTCAATGGAGCATTGGAGAGGTTCATTACAATGCGATCTTGATGCCCATTATTTATGTGGCACTACTGGATGCCGTGAGAATCCTCGGTGCCGGCAATCGGGAAATATCTCGACGTGTTGCGCGAACCGCGCCTGTGTTTTCGGTTGTAGTGAGCTTGGCGCTGCTTCCTTACTTCTCGTTCTGGCGGTTCACGGATCCGGCTTTCTATCGAACGTCGCCGCACGTCGCCGCCGCACAGCGGCTGCTCGCAGAGATTCCTGACGGTGCGTCCGTCGCCGCCAGTAACTACTTGGCAGCCCAACTCACGGATCGATGCGAGGTCACCCTCTTTGCGGACGTTCACCACCGCCCCGTGGACTGGGTGATCGTCGACAGCAAGCGCCTCGGCGGCGTCCCGGCTCCCCCTGCCGTGCAGCAGGCGAGGTTGAGTGCTCTGCCCTCCGAAGGCTTCAAGTTGGTTCGACAGGACGACGGCATCATGTTGTTCGTGGCAGATCCGTAGCGAGTTGGGCCCACCATGGCCAGGCTCGCCCAGCGCGCGCCGCAGTTCGTGGCGTCGGTGCCCTGGCCGCACGGGAGGCTGGCGACCGTCATCGACTGGATCAAGCGACAGCGTGAGGAGGGCCCTGTCCAGGGCAAATGAGATCCGTTCAAGAAATGTTGGGGCCGATCGATGAGTTCTTGCGGGGGCGCTGGTCTAACCCGGCATGACAACTACGCAGGAAGCCCTTGACGCCAAGCCGACCTCCGAGCGGCGCCGTACCCCCGCCGTGGTTCGCCTGCTGGTGCTCGCGACGTTCGTGGTCATCCTCAACGAGACGATCATGATCAACGCGATTCCGCGGTTGATGGCGGACATGAACATCACCGAGCAGGCGGCGCAGTGGCTGTCGACGGCGTTCATGCTGACGATGGCGGCGGTGATCCCGGTGACCGGCTGGTTCCTGCAGCGGGTCACGACCCGCAGCGCCTACGCCACCGCGATGGGCGTCTTTCTCGCCGGGACCGCGCTCGCGGCGGTCGCGCCGGTCTTCGAGGTGCTGCTGCTGGCGCGGATCGTCCAGGCGACCGGCACGGCGGTGATGATGCCGCTGCTGATGACGACCTTGATGACCGTGGTGCCGGAGCGCGACCGCGGCCGGGTGATGGGCAACGTGACGATGGCGATCTCGGTCGCACCGGCGATGGGCCCGGCGGTGTCCGGTTTGATCCTGCAGCTCGGCTCGTGGCGGCTGCTGTTCGCCGCGGTGCTGCCGATCGCGGCACTGATCGCCTGGCGCGGGCTGGCGCAGCTGGAGAACGTCGGGGAGCCGCAGCTCAGCACCATCGACTGGTTCAGCGTCGGCGCCGCCGCCCTCGGTTTCGGCTCGCTGGTGTACGGGCTGAGCCGGCTCGGCGAGAGCGACAAGCTGGTCCCCGCGTCGATCGTCGTGTTCGGGCTGGCCACGATCGCGGTGTTCGTCGTCCGGCAGCTCCGCCTGCAGCGCCGCGACGTCCCCCTGCTGGACCTGCGCATCCTCCGCCACCCAACCTACGCGCTCTCGCTGCTCCTCATGTCGCTGGGGTTCATGGCGATGATGGGCTCGATGATCCTGCTGCCGATCTACCTGCAGAACCTGCGCGGCCTCACCCCGCTGGAGACCGGAATGCTGGTGATGCCGGGCGGGCTGGCGATGGGCCTGATCGGCCCGGGCGTCGGACGCCTCTTCGACCGCTTCGGCGGCCGCAAGCTGATCATCCCCGGCTCGGCGGGCATCGTGCTCGCGCTGGCCGGCCTCACCCAGATCTCGGCGGCCATGCCGTACTGGCAGATCCTCAGCCTGCACGCGCTGCTCATGATCTCGCTGGCGGTGGCGTTCACCCCGGTGTTCACCCTCGGCCTCGGCGCGCTGCCCGCCCACCTGTACTCCCACGGCAGCTCGATGCTGGCCACCCTCCAGCAGGTCGCGGCGGCGCTCGGCACCGCGCTGGTGGTGACCGTGATGTCCGGCCGGGCCGGGTCCCGGATCGCGGACGGCGCCGCCCAGGCCGTCGCCCAGCTCGACGGCATGCGCCTGGCGTTCCTCGTCACCGCCGCGCTCTCCGTCCTGATGGTCGCCATCGCCTTCCTGCTCCCCAAGCACATCGCCCCGGCGGACGAGCCCGAGAACCTCGGCAACACGCCCACTGAGCACCGCACGTCCGACGACCTGGCCCTCGAACCGGTCGGCTGACCACGGGGAATCGCTAGACCAGGGCGCGGGCCCGGTCGTCCGGCCGAGAGGCCCGGCGACCGGGCCCGTCGGCTGTGAAGATCACGCCTTCGGGCGGACGGCCGCCTGGACGATGTCGACGAGGTTGTAGCCGAGGAGCCCGGCCACGTCGGTCAATCCGGGGGTGCTCAGGAGGGCGTTGGCGTCGGCGGCGTCGAGGCTGCCATGCCAGCGGGTGTCCTCCCTGGGCTTCTCGTCGTTCCAGTACGCCCGCGCGGCCCGCACGAATTGCTCCGCCTCCGCGCGCACCGCCCCGTCGAACCTTTCCATGTGCTTCTCGACCTGCGCCTTGCCCACGTAGGGGACGAAGGAGCTCCAGTTGCCGCCGGTGTCATGCAGGGCGGAGGTGTCAGGCGCGGCGTTCAGCGGCAGGTTCAGGAAGCCGCTCAGGCGCTCCAGCGAGCGTTCGGTGTCGGCCATGTAGTCCTCGTAGCGCATCACCAGCTGCGGCAGGCCGTAGGTGTTGGCGGTGCGGACGGCGTCGACGTAGGTGTCCCGCCAGACGCTCGCGCCCTGCCACAGCGCCTGGCCCGTCCGGTTCCGGTGGCTGATCGCGTACGCGATCGGGTTCCGCGCCGTGACGATGACGTTCAGCCGGGTGCGGTCGGCCGGGTCGGCCTGCTGCTGCGCGATGGCGAGCCGCAGCCAGGTGACGTACTTGCTCCCGTCGATGATCACCGAGGCGTTCAGTGACCGGGCGAGCCGCCGGTGCATGCCGAGGATGTCGTCGTAGGTGACCTGTTCGCGGAGCTTGCCGGTGAAGTGAGGGCAGTCCTTGCCGAGGACGGAGCAGGGCCCGCAGTTGCGCGCCGCGGTCTTGTGGCTGAGGCCGGGGAACTGCGTGAGGTTGTTCAGCTCGCCGACGTAGTGGGCGCCGCTGATCCGGGTGGTCATGGCGCGCCCGATCAGCGTGGATCCCGAGAACAGGGTCCCGATGACGAAGGCGGACGCTGGTGCGGGGGCCGGTGCCTTGGGACGCCTGGAGCGGAGGCGTGCGCGCCTGCCCGCGTGCGCGGGACTCTCATCGGTATGCGCGGGACTCTCGTTGGTCTCAGCGCTCATGTTCACGTCCACCGTGCGACCCCCCGTCACCCGCCAGACCGGGCCGATCAAGATTACCGGACGCCGGGTGGACGGTTCCTTGACTGGCAAGCATACGTATGTTCTCATTCATCAGACAAAGTACGAACTCGCCGCACCGACTACCCCCAGGCAGCCCCGCGCAGGAACCCTGCGACCACCGATTCCGGGCCCGTCACCTCCGAACGCAGGAACCCTGCGAGCGATCGGGTCCTTGAACACTTTTCATCCTCGGCCATCAGTCACGGGCCCGGCCGTCGCGGACAGGCCGGATGAAAAGGGTTCACTCTCCGACGTCCACCCCACTGATTCACCGGAGGGCGAGGATCAAGCCCCGTTTCACCATCACCACATTCTGGTTCGGAGGACCCCCAGATGCGGAAACAGCTCTTCGTTGCGGCTGCCGCAACATTCCTGATGATCGCGAGCGCGTGTAGCGCCGACAAGGATGATCCGAACGGCGGCGACGGCGGGGGTGCGGCCAAACCGAAGCAGAACGTCGCGTGCCCGCCGCTCGACGAGGCCGCGATCGACAGGAGCGCGACGTTCACCTGGATGTACAGCGTCGCCAACACGAGCTTCGACCCGGACAAGATCACGACCAGCAACAGCTGGATGT
Organism: Actinomadura sp. 3N508; assembly: GCF_044326375.1. Taxonomy (NCBI): domain Bacteria; kingdom Bacillati; phylum Actinomycetota; class Actinomycetes; order Streptosporangiales; family Thermomonosporaceae; genus Actinomadura; species Actinomadura sp. 3N508. The sequence continues at coordinate 395,105 of NZ_JBIRAX010000002.1, read as the reverse complement.
ACCTGTATCCGGTCTACGACACGCTCATCCGCATGGACGCCAACGGCGAGCCGACGCCGATGCTGGCGAAGAAATGGGAGGTCGGCGACGGCGGCAAGAGCCTGACGCTGAATCTCATCGAGAACTGGAAGTACCACGACGGGACCGCGTTCGACGCCGCGTCCGTCAAGGCGAACATCGACCGGCACCGCAGCGGGAAGAGCTTCAACAAGCAGGCGCTGAGCGACGTCACGGGGGTCGACGTCGTCAACGCCTCCACGGTGAAGGTGAACACCAAGAGCGGCGCCGCCCCGCTCATCGGCATCCTCTCCAGCTCGGCGGGGATGATGATGAGCCCGAAGGTGTTCGACGACCCGAACCAGGCGAGCAAGCCCACCGGCGGGTCCGGCGCCTTCAAGGTGACGGCCTACGAGCCCAACACCAAGGTCGAGTACACGCCCGTTCCCGGATACTGGGACCCGAAGGCGGTCAACGTCGCCAAAATGGTGTTCCTGATCTCCAGCAACGACAATGCGCGGCTGAACGCCACCATCACCGGAACGGCGGACTCCACATTCCTGCGGTCCAGCATGTACCAGCCGGCCAAGGACGCGAAACTCGCCGTCTGCCAGAAGCCGAGCCTGGCGAGCTTCACCATCGCCGTGAACACCGGAAAGGCCCCCTTCGACAAGAAGGAGGTCCGCCAGGCGCTGAACTACGCGATCGACAGGAACGCCATCAATGAGCTGCAGGGCGGGTTCTGCCAGCCCGGCGTGCAGATGTTCCCGAACAACTACTACGCGTCCGACCCGTCGCTCGGCCCGGACGCCTACCCGCACGACCCCGGAAAGGCGAAGGAACTGCTCGCCAAGGCGGGCGTGACGAACCTTTCGTTCACGCTGGAGACCGACAACCTCGACGCCTACCAGCGGGTCGCGGAGCTCATCCAGGCGAACCTCCAGGAGGTCGGCGTCAAGATGACGATCCGTCCCGTCGAGCTGCCCAAGCTCATGGAGGGCTTCTCGGTGAACAAGAACGTCGACGCGATCATGGTGCAGCAGAAGGCGGACGCCGACCCGAGCATCCAGATCGCCTCGTACTACCTGCCCGACGGGTTCAGCAACCCGGGCGCGTACTCGAACCCGACGATCACCGACCTCGCCACCAAGGCCAAGGGCGCCGCGGACCGGAACGCCGCCAAGAGCATCTACCAGCAGCTGTTCAAGGCGGCCCACGACGACGCGGCCCAGCCGATCACGCTGTGCCACCTCAACACACCGCTCGCGATGAACAACAAGGTCATGGGCGTGGAGGTCTACGTGGACGGGTCGCGCCAGTTCCGCGGCGTCGCGGTGAAGAAGTGACCACCACCCCTCGCCCCTAGGCGGAGCGGGTTCCAGCCGGAGCACGGGGCCGGCTGGGACCCGCTCGGACAGAACGGAGGATCGGCGTGCTGCGGCTGCTGTGCGTGCGACTCCTGGCGATGATCCCGTTGCTGGTCATCGTCAGCTTCCTGATCTACAGCCTGATCGCGCTGGTGCCGGGCGGCCCGGAGGTGGCGCTGGCCGGGAGCAACCCGACGCCCGAGCGGATCCAGGCGATCCGCGAGGAGCTCGGCCTGGACGAGCCGTTCCTGATCCAGTACTGGAACTGGCTGACCGACGTCCTGCACGGCGACCTGGGCAACTCGTTCGTCGACGACCAGAGCGTCTGGTCGGCGGTCGCGGCCGGGTTCCCGGTGACGCTGTCGCTGGTCGTCCTGACGCTGCTCATCGCGGCCGTGGCGGGGCTGGCGCTCGGCCTGGCCGCGGGCCTGCGCCCGGGCAGCTGGGTCGACCGGATCTCGACCGTCACCGCCAGCGCGTTCATGGCGCTGCCGTACTTCTGGGTCGGCATGATGCTCGTGCTGGTCTTCGCGATCCAGATGCGGGCGCTGCCGGCCGTCGGCTACGTGCCGTTCGCCGAGAGCCCGCTGGACTGGTTCAGCCATCTGCTCCTCCCGGCCGTCTCGCTGGCGACCGTCCCGACCGCCGTCGTCGCAAGGCAGACCCGCGCGGCGGTGACCTCGGTGATGCAGGAGGACTACATCCGGACGGCCAAGGCCAAGGGCCTCCATCCACGGCGGGTGGCGGTCAAGCACGTGATGAAGAACGCCGCCGTCCCCGTGGTCACGGCGTTCGGCGTCGAGGCGAACCGGCTGATCGGGGCGACCGTCGTCATCGAGCAGCTGTTCGCGCTGCCCGGCGTCGGGAAGCTCGCGTACTTCTCGGTGTTCTCCCGGGACTTCCCGATGGTGCAGGGCATCCTGCTGATCACCGCCGTGCTGATCATGCTGGTCAACCTCGCGGTCGACCTGTCGTACGGCTACTTCAACCCGAAGGTCAAGGTGTCATGAGTCAAAGTGACAGCGTCGACCTCCACAAGGCGGCCACCGCATCGGACACCGCATCGGCCACGGCACTGGTCACCGTGCCGGGCGAGGACGGCGCCGATCTCGTCGAGCACGTCTCCCGCAGCCGCGCCACCCTGCGCCGGTTCCGCGCCAACAAGTCGGCCGTCATCGGCGGCGGGCTGCTGCTCCTGATCATCCTCGTGACCGCGGCGGCCCCGCTCATCGCCCCCTACGGGCAGGCGGAGGTCAACATCAGCGACCGGCTGGCCGGGCCGACCGGGGAACACTGGCTCGGCACCGACGCGCTGGGACGCGACACGCTGAGCCGCCTCATGTACGGCGGGCGCGTGTCGCTCGCGGCGGCCGGGCTCGCCGTGCTGATCGCGACGGTCATCGGCCTGCCGCTCGGGCTCATCGGCGGCTTCTTCGGCGGGATCGTCGACTGGCTGCTGGACCGGGCCGCGGACGTGCTGATGTCGTTCCCCGCGATCGTCCTGACCATCGCGATCATCGCGGCGGTCGGGCCGGGGCTCACCACCGCGATGGTGTCGCTGGGGATCGTGTACGCGCCGCGCATGTACCGGGTGGTGCGCGGCAGCACGATCGAGGTCCGGCGCGAGGTCTACATCGAGGCGTCGACCAGCATCGGGACGCCGAGCCTGATGATCCTGCGGCGGCGGGTGCTGCCGAACATCCTGCCGGCGACGCTCGTCCAGCTGTCGTTCCTGCTCGCGTCCGCGCTGCTGGCCGAGGTGACGGTCAGCCTGCTGGGCCTCGGCGCGCTGCCGCCGACGGCGAGCTGGGGCAGCATGCTCGGCCAGGCGTTCCAGGAGATGCGCAGCCAGCCGTCGCTCGCCGTCTACCCCGGGATCGCGATCGCGATCGCGACGCTGTGCTTCAACCTCGTCGGCGACGGCCTTCGCGACGCCTTCGGCCGGGAAACGAGGAAGGCCTGATGACCGGAGCGAAGCGAGGATCTTCAGGCCTTCCCCCCGGGGGTCTGGGGGTCGTCCCCCAGAAAGGCAAGGCCTGATGACGATGGAGAAGAAGAAGGACGGCGACCAGCTGTTGCAGATCGAGGATCTGCACGTCGACTTCCTGACCGATCGCGGGTGGACGAACGTCGTCGCGGGCGTGTCCTTCGACGTCGGGCCCGGCGAGATCGTGGGCCTGGTCGGCGAGTCCGGGTCGGGCAAGAGCGTCACGAGCCTGTCGGTGCTGCGGCTGCTCCCGGACGGGTACGCGCGCACCCCGTCCGGCCGGGTGCTCTACCAGGGCACGGACCTGATCGGCATGCCCGCGCGGGCGCTGCGCGACATCCGCGGCAACGAGATCTCGATGATCTTCCAGGAGCCGATGACGAGCCTGAACCCGGCGTTCACCATCGGCGACCAGATCGCCGAGGTGTACCGGCGGCACAAGGGCGGGTCGCGCCGCGCCGCGTTCGCCCGCGCGGCGGAGATGCTCGACCTGGTCGGGATCCCGGACGCGGGCAGCCGCGTCAAGGATTACCCGCACGAGTTCTCCGGCGGGATGCGGCAGCGGGCGATGATCGCGATGGCGCTGGCCTGCGAGCCGAAGCTGCTGATCGCGGACGAGCCCGCCACCGCGCTCGACGTGACCGTCCAGGCGCAGATCGTCGCGCTGCTCTCGCGGCTGCGCGACGAGACCGGCTGCGGCATCCTCTTCATCACCCATGACCTCGGGCTGGTCGTCGAGCTGGCCGACCGGGTCGTCGTGATGTACGCGGGCGAGGTCGTGGAGACCGCGGCGGCGCTCGACCTCTACAACGCGCCGAAGCATCCGTACACGGCGGGGCTGCTGAGCGCCATGCCGCATCTCGGGGTTCGCGGGGAGGAGCTGCCGACGATCCCCGGCCGCACCCCGGAGCCCTGGCGGATGCCGGAGGGCTGCAGGTTCAGTCCCAGGTGCGGGTACACGAGCGACGAATGCGTGGCCGCGCCGCCCGCGCTCCGGATCGTCGAGGCAGGCCGCAGCGCCCGCTGCTGCCGAACCGAGCAGTTGCGTTTGGTGGGTTCCCCATGAGCATCAAGAAGGTCGGCCCCTCGGAGTCGGGGCCCGTGGCCGAGCCGGGCGCCGCGCCCGCGGACGGGTCGCCCACGGACGGGTCGCCTGCGGGCGGGCCGCTCGTGGACGTCCGCGATGTCAGCGTCGTGTTCCGGAAGAGGCGGACGCTGGCGGCGGCGCGGCAGGTGCGCGCGGTCAACGACGTCACCTTCCACATCGACGAGGGCGAGACGTTCGGGCTGGTCGGCGAGTCGGGGTCGGGGAAGTCGACGACCGGGCGGGCGCTGCTGAAGCTGGTGCCGGCGGTGAGCGGGTCCATCAGGGTGGCCGGGCACGACGTCACGTCCCTGCACGGCAGTGCTCTGCGCAAGGCGCGGCGGAGCATGCAGATGGTGTTCCAGGACCCGTACTCGTCGCTGGATCCGTCGTCCACGGTGGCGGCGAGCATCGCCGAGCCGCTCGTCGTCCACGAGAAGCTGTCGGCGAAGGCGGCGCGCGGCCGGGTGCACGAGCTGATCGAGATGGTCGGTCTCCGCGCGAGCTACGCCGACCGGTATCCCTACGAGTTCTCCGGCGGGCAGCGGCAGCGGCTCGCGATCGCGCGGGCGATCGCGCTGAACCCGCGCTTCGTCGTGTGCGACGAGGCCGTGTCCGCGCTGGACGTCTCCACCCAGAACCAGGTCATCAACCTGCTGGAGCGGCTGCGGTCGGAGTTCCGGCTGACGTACCTTTTCATCGCGCACGACCTGGCGATCGTCCGGCACATCTCGCACCGGGTCGGGGTCATGTACCTCGGCCGGATCGTGGAGACCGGCCCGGCGGAGCGGGTGTACGGCGCGCCGGCGCATCCGTACACCCAGGCGCTGCTGTCGGCGATCCCCGACCCGCGCCGGGAGTCGGAGCGGATCGTCCTGGAGGGGGATCTCCCGGACCCGGCGAAGCCGCCGGTGGGGTGCCCGTTCCAGACGCGGTGCAGGTTCGTCATGGACGTCTGCAGGCGGCAGATGCCCGAGCACACCGCCGTCGAGGGCGGCGGGGAGGTCGCGTGCCATCTGCAGACGAGCGGCCCCACCTTGGCGGGCTCGCCGCTGCACGATCTCGCGCCGACCCGTGTCGCGGCGGCGCCATGAGGGTCGCGATGGCGCCATGTGGACGCGTCGCCCGTGACGTGATCCACATTGACCTACATATACTGGCAGACGTAATCTGTAGTACGTCAGACAAAAGCAAAGGACTGCCGTGACCGACCCGAAGCTCGACCTGACGATCGACCGCCCCGCCGAGTCCGTACCGGAGATGGTCGTGCGGCGGATTCGCGACGCGATCGCCGCGGGCCTGCTCCCTCCCGGTCGTCAGCTCACCGAGCGCGAACTCGTCGAACTTACCGGCGTGAGCCGGACGTCCGTGCGGGAGGCCATGCGGCACTTGCAGACCCTGGGGCTCGTGGAGCCGTCGCCGAGCCGCGGCGTCCGCGTCGCCAGGCTCGGCAGTGACGAGGTCCGGGAGATCTACGAGGTGCGCGACGCGCTGGAGCCCGCCGCGGCGGAGCTGTTCGTGCTGCGCGCGACGGACGAAGAGGTCGCCGCGCTCGTGGAGAAGGTCCAGCCGCGCGAGACCGGAGACCAGCGCCTCCAGGCCATATACGAGTTCGACGAACTGCTCCTCGCCGGCGCCCGCAACTCGCTGCTGAAATCGATGCTGGAGCCCCTGCACACGCGTATCCACGCGCTGCGCAGCCTTTCGGTGACCATTCCCGGCCGGCACGAGGCGTCCGCGCGGGAGTACCTCGAACTCGCCGAGGCGATCGCCGCCCGCTCGCCCGAGCGCGCGGCCGAGGCGGCACACCGCCATGTCCGGGCGGCCGCGAAGGCGGCCCTTGAAGCTGTGGAAATCCTCGAGAAGAAGCACCCGAAGTAAAGAGAAGCAAAGAGAAGCAAAGAGAAGTATCGGTGGCCACCAAGGCCACCTAGGACCCCGTCGGCACGAGCACGAGGGTGATATCGCCATGGCCATGAAGGATGTGGCAATCGTAGGCGTCGGGTCGTCGGACTTCCGGCGGCTGTACGCGGACAAGAGCCAGCCAAACGATGCGTACGAACTCGCGGCAGAAGCGTTCAGAGATGCACTGGACGACTGCGGCGCCACTCAGCAGGACATCGACGGACTCCTCTGCATCAACATCAAGTACGGCCAGTTCGGAGAAACGGTCGGGCTCACCGGCCCCGGATTCGTCCATGACCTGGAGGGCACCGGCCGCATGAGCGGCGTCGCCCTTCAGGAGGCATGCGCCCTCGTCCGCTCGGGCATGGCGGACATGGTCGCCTGCGTGTACGCGACGAACGGCAGAACGGCGGGCACGAAATACGGCGGCGGGGACGCCGATCCGGCGGGCGCCTACGACGCCATGTACGGAATGACGTCCACGGGCGCCTACGTGTCGATGATGTACCAGCGGTACCGCGCCATGTACGGGGCGCCGGACGACGCGCTGGCTCCGCTCGCCATCAACAACCGCGCGAACGGGGCCCGCAATCCGATCGCGGTGTTCCAGAAGGAGATCGACCGCGACGAGTACCTCTCGTCGCGGTACATCGCCGAACCGCTGCGCAAACTCGACTACTGCATCATCAACGACGGTGCCGTCGCGTTCATCGTGACGTCCACCGAACGGGCCCGTGACCTGCGGAAGAAGCCCGTCCGGGTGGCGGGCACGGCGGGCCGGGCCGAGCTGAGCCGCAGCTACATCAGCCCCGACTTCTACTTCGAGACGAGCGCCGCCGTCGCCGACCAGCTCTACCGGGAGACGGGAATCGGCCGGGATCAGATCGACTGCATGCAGGTGTACGACAACTTCCTCCCGACCATTCTCTTCACGCTGGAGGGGTTCGGTTACGCGCCTCGCGGCGGCGCCTGGGAATGGATCCGGGACGGCCAGATCGAGCTCGGCGGTAATTGTCCGCTGAACACCTCGGGCGGCCATACGAGCGAGAGCTACATGCAGGGGTTCGCGCTCCATGTGGAAGCGGTGCGGCAGGTGCGCGGCGAGGCCGGTGAACGGCAGGTCGCGAACTGCAACACAGTGCAGTACATGTGCGTATCGCCCATCGTGACCTCGCACATCTTCGTGGCCGACTAGAAGGGGGCTAGCCGATGGACGTCGCGGCCTACGCGAAACTCTTGCCGGACATCACCTCGCGCAACAAGCCGTTCTGGGACGGCTGTGAAGCCGGCGAGCTCCGCCTCCAGAAATGCGCGGACTGCGGGCGCTACCGCTTCCCGGACGCACCCGTCTGCCCAAAGTGCCTTTCCAGCTCGGCCACCTGGGAGGCAGTGAGCGGAGCCGGAACCATCTGGTCGTGGTGCACGATGCACCAGAAGTACTTTGCCGCCTTCGCCGACGAGCTTCCCTATCGGCTCGTCTATGTGCGCCTGGCCGAGGGCCCGCTGGTGATCAGCGTGTTGGCCGACGAACCGTCCGGCGAGGCGGCCGAAGAATTGCGCCTCGACCAGCCGGTTCACGCGGTGTTCCGGCCGAGTCCCGGCGGGCGGGTCATTCCACAGTTCAGCACCGGCGTTGCCGCAGGGAAGTGAGGGTGAACTCCCATGGATCCGATCGCTGACCACGATCTCGTCCGGTACGAGGATCTGTCCGACGGCGTCGCGCGCATCACGCTGAACCGTCCCGAGAAGCGAAACGCGATGAGCCGGGCCGCGCGAGCGGCGCTGCTGGACGTCCTGGACCGTTGCGACGGCGACGGCGCCGTCAAGGTGATCATCCTCACCGGCGCCGGACCGGCCTTCTGCGCGGGCGTCGACCTCAAGGAGTCCGCGGACGAGGAGATCGACGCCGACCGGCGCGGCCCGGGACGGCGCACGAGCTGGCTCACCGTCCAGGAACGCATCCGGCAGCACTCGGCGATCGTCATCGCCGCCGTCAACGGGTTCGCGCTCGGCGGCGGCCTCACCCTCATCAATTCGAGCGATCTGGCCGTCGCCGCCGAGGACGCCCCGATCGGGATGCCCGAGGTCGGCTTCGGCCTGTACCCGGGGCTCGCGGGCCCGTCCACGCAGCTCCGGCTCGGGGCGAAGCGTGCGGCCTGGATGGTGCTGACCGCCGACCGGATCACCGGCGCGACGGCCGCGGAATGGGGGCTGGTGAACGCCGCCGTCCCGGCCGCCGAGCTCCAGTCCACCGCGCTCGACCTCGCCCGGCGCGTCGCCCGGCACAACGCGGTGACGCTGACCTGCGCGAAGCGCGCCCTCCACGAGATCCCCATGTACATCTCGGACTGGACGAAGGCCCTCGAATACGGCGAGGACGTCCGGCACCAGATCGCGGCACGCACCGACGTGCTCGACGACCGCCATGCGACGCACCGGATGGCCGTCGGCCGGACCGGCGACGGCGCGCGATGAACCGTCCAGACGCCGTCGCCGCCGGCGGGGGAGGCGCGCGGACCGGCAGGGTGCTCCGCGTGGTCGAGCTCGCCGATGGCGTGGCCGCCCAGGTCGGCGGGCGGTTGTTCGCCGGCCTCGGCCACACCGTGACCAAATGCGAACCGCCCGGCGGCGACCCGCTCCGCACCCGCGAGCCGGTCGACGCCGACGGCCTCAGCTACACCTTCGCCGCGCTGAACGCCGACAAGCGGAGCGTTCGGCTTGACCCGTCCACCCCCGAGGGCCGCGACCGCCTGACGGAGCTGCTCGCGGCGGCCGACGTCCTGATCACCGACGTCGGCCCGCGCAGGTCGGCGGAGACCGGGCTGTCCCCGGCCGGCCTGCGCGCCGCATATCCGGGGCTGGTCATCGTCGCGATCACGCCCTACGGCGTCACCGACCCGCGCTCCGACGTCCACGGCGACAGCCTGCTCGCCGAGTGCTACGGCGGCCTGGCGACGATGGTCGGCGAGCCGGACCGGCGCCCGCTGAGCCTCGGCGGCGAGCAGGTGGCGCACGCCGCCGCGTTCGTGGCCTTCTACGGGGCGATGCTCGCGCTCCGCCGCCCGTCCGGCGATGTCGTGGACGTCGCGCTCTGCGACGTCGCCGCGTACATCGACTGGAAGAGCGACATCGTCTACACCGAGACGGGCCAGATCCCCGTCCGGACGGGCACGAGCATCGGACGCTGGCGGACGGTCGAGGCCGCCGACGGCTGGATCGGGTTCATCTTCCAGCCCGAGCAGTGGGACAGCGTCGTCACGCTAGTCGGCGACCCCGCACTCGAAGACCCGCGGCTGCGCGGCGACAAGGCGCGCTTCGAGCTGGTCGACTCCTGGTGGCCGGCCGTCGAGCGGTGGGCCGCGCAGCGCACCAAGCGCGAGATCTACCACGCCGCGCAACGCCTCGGCCTGCCGTTCGGCTACGGCGCCGACCTGGCCGACCTGGCCGCCGACCCGCAGTACCAGGCGAGATCGTTCATCTCGGACGGCGGCGCCGCAAGGCTGGCCCCGGTCGCCGGCCTCCCCTGGCGCTTCGGCCCCCCACCGTCCCTGACCGGCGACGGCACCGAGCCCGACACCCCACCCGCCGCCCCGCGCCCGGCGGACGGCGCGGGCCGGACGGCCCCGCTCGAAGGGTTCGTCGTCCTCGACCTTGGCACCATCACGGCCGGGGCCGCCACCGGGCGGCTCCTCGCCGACTACGGCGCCACCGTCATCAAGATCGAGACGCGGGACCGCCCGGACGCGTTCCGCGTGTGGCCCGTGCCCGGCGCCGGCGACGCCGAGGTCATGGAGGAGTCTCCACTCTTCGAGTCGAACAACGCGGGCAAGCTGGGCGTCACGCTCGACCTGAAGACCGAGGCCGGGCGGGCGGAGATGCGGCGGCTCGTCGCCCGCTCCGACGCGCTGATCGAGAACTTCACCGTCGGCGTCACGCGCCGCCTCGGCATCGACTTCCCGACGCTGATCGAGGTCAACCCGCGGCTGATCTACCTGTCGCTGTCCAGCCAGGGGCAGTCGGGCCCCGAGTCGGGCACCCGCTCCTACGGCTCCAGCCTCGACCTGCTGTCCGGCCTCGCGTCGGTCACGGGGTATGCGGGGGAGCGCCCGATGTGGTCGTCGGCCGACATCAACTACCCCGACCAGATCGTCTCGCTGTTCGGCGCCGGGCTGATCGCGTACTGCGCGGCCCAGGACCTGCGTGGGACGTACCTGGACGTGTCGCAGCGCGAGCTCGTCAGCTGGACGCTCGCCGACCGCATCATCGAGCATCTCGACACCGGGACCGTTCCGGGGCCGTCCGGCAACCGGCGCCCCGGCAGCACCCCGCACGACGTGTACCGGTGCGACGGCGACGACCAGTGGGTCGCCATCGCCTGCCGCACGGACACCGAACGTGCCGCACTCGCGGCCCTCATCGGCGCGGACCGAATGGCGGGCGAACCGGCCCGCTGGTGGGAGGAGAACCACCGGGAGGTCGACGCCGCGATCAGTGCCTGGACCCGGCGGCGCCCGAAGGATGCGTGCGTCCGCGAGCTGACCAGGGCCGGCGTACCGTCCGCGCCGGTCCAGTCCGCCCGCGAACGCGCCGAAGATCCGCATTTCCGGCGCCGCCGGGTCTTCCTCGACGAACCACGCCGCCAGAAGGGCTTCCCGCTGCGGCTGTTCGGCTACGAGCCGCCGCAGCCCCGCCCGGCCCCGAGCCTGGGTCAGCACGACATCGAGATACGAAACGGCCTTCTGCCGGGCCTCGGCGACGTGCCCGCCCCGCGCCCCGCCGAATTCCCGTCCCCGCGTCCGGGAGGATCACTGTGAATGAACAATTTTCATCCTTGATAGGCCGTCCCAGTTCATGCCTCCACGGAAAGGCCGGATGAAAATGTTCAACGCCAACGATGCCGCCGTCATCATCGGCGCCTACGAGCATCCGGGCCGCGAGCTGCCGGACAAGTCGCTGGCGCAGATCCACGCCGAAGTGGCGATCGGTGCGCTAGCGGACGCGGGCCTGACCCTCGACGACGTAGACGGCTATTTCTGCGGCCACGACGCGCCCGGATACGGCGGCGGCTGGGTCACGATGGCCGAGTACCTGGGCCTGCGCAACCTCACCTACATGGACTCGACGGAGAGCGGCGGCGCCTCGCCGATCTACCACGTGTCGCACGCGGCGGCGGCGATCGCGGCCGGGAAGTGCAGCGTCGCGCTGATCACGCTGGCCGGGAAGCCGCGGACGGGCATCCAGCCGGGCGGCGGCGGCCCGGCCCGCCCGGAGGACGACTTCGAGACCGCGATCTACACCGGCGCAGGCCTGGTGAGCACCTACGCACTCGCGGCCCGGCGCCACATGTACGAGTTCGGCACGACGAGCGAGCAGCTCGCCGAGATCAAGGTGGCGGCGTCGAAGCACGCGTCCCACAACCCGAACGCGTTCCTGCAGAAGGTGCTGACGGTCGATGACGTCGTCAACTCGCCGATGGTCGCCGACCCGCTGCACCGCGCCGACTGCTGCGTGGTGACGGACGGCGGCGGCGCCGTGGTCGTCGTCAGCCGCGAGGTGGCCCGCACCCTCGACCGGCAGGCGGTGAAGATCATGGGCCAGGGCGAGGCGGCGAAGCTGACCAACGGCGGCAGGGTCGACCTGACTTACACGAGCGCGGTGTGGTCGGGCCCGCGAGCGTTCGAGCAAGCAGGGGTGACACCGCAGGACGTCGACTACGTGTCGATCTACGACAGCTTCACGATCACCGTCCTGGAGATCCTGGAGGACCTCGGCTTCTGCGCGAAGGGCGAGGGCGGCCGCTTCGTCATGGACGGGACGCTCGTCGCCCCGCACGGCAAACTCCCGTTCAACACCGACGGCGGCGGGCTGAGCAACAACCATCCGGGACACCGCGGCGGGATCACCAAGACCATCGAGGCGGTGCGGCAGCTGCGGGGCGAGGCGAACCAGGGCACGCAGGTCCCCGACTGCGAGATCGCCCTGGTGCACGGCAACGGCGGCGACCTGGGCACCCGGATGCGCAGCGCCACCATGATTCTCGGAAGGGACGGCGAATGAGCGAGGTACGGAGCCCGGTGCTGCCCGCGACGCCGCCGGTGACCACCCCGGACACCGCGGAGTTCTGGAAGGCGACCACCGAGGGCACGTTCCTCGGCCGCCGCTGCGACGACTGCGGGTCGGCGATCTGGTACCCGCGGCCGATCTGCCCGTTCTGCCACGGCTCGAACACGCGGTGGGAGGAGTTCAGCGGGCGCGGCTCCGTCTACTCCTACAGCGTCGTCCACCGGGCCGGGGGCGCGTGGAAGGGCGTGACGCCGTACGTCCTCGCATATGTGGAGCTGGAGGAAGGGCCCCGCGTGATGACCAACATCGTCGACTGCGACGTCACGAAGGTCGCCATCGGGGACGCGGTGGAAGTGGTGTTCGAGGACACCGGGAACGGCAGCGCGCTGCCTCGCTTCCGTCCGGTGCAGAGCGCAGAGGAAAAGGGACAGGCATGACCATCAACAAGGTGTACGAGTCTCCGCTGGCGGCCGTCGCCGACGTCCCGGACGGCGCGAGCGTGTCGATCGCGGGTTTCGGCAAGACGCACAGTTTCCCGACGAGCCTCACCGTCGCGCTCCGGGAGCAGGGCGCCCGGCAGCTCTGCCTGGTCGCCAACTCGCTCGGCGAGGGCCCCTACCGTTCGATCACACTCGTGGAGAACCGGCAGGTCAACCGTTTGATCGTGTCGTTCTCGGCGCGGGCGGGGGAGGCGACGTCGGCGGCCGAGAAGCAGATCGCGGCGGGCGAGATCGAGGTCGAGCTGGTGCCGCAGGGCACGCTCGTCGAGCGGCTCCGCGCGGGCGGCGCCGGGATCGGCGCGTTCTTCACCCGCACCGCCGTCGGCACGGCGGTCGCGGACGGCAAGGAAACCCGCGTGATCGACGGTGTTGAGCACGTTCTGGAAATGGGGCTGAAGGTCGACTACGCGTTCATCCGCGCCGCCCGCGCAGACCGCTTCGGCAACCTGGAGTTCGACGGCGTGGGACGCAATTTCATGCCCGCCTTCGCCAAGGGCGCCGAAATAACGATCGCCGAGGTGGACGAGATCGTCGAAGGCGAACTGGACCCCGAGCGAATCGGTCTCCCCGGCATTTTCGTGAGCCGCGTCGTCCGCAAGACGGTCGACGTCCCACACGACTTCCCGGTGGTGCGGGAGGGCCGTGGCGCCGACAGCGCCCGCACCTACAACGGCAAGCAGGCGCTGACCCGCAAGCAGATGGCGGAGGTCGCGGCCGGGCTAGTGCCGAGCGGCAGCTACATGAACCTTGGCCTCGGAATCCCGACGCTGATCTCGGATTACATTTCGGGGCGCGACATCGTCCTGCATTCGGAGAACGGCGTGCTCGGCTACGGGACGATCGCGTCCCGCGAAGACTACAACCCCGAGATCTACAACGCGGGCGGCCAGTACGTGCACCTGGAGAAGGGCGCGTCGTTCTTCGAGAGCGTGACGTCCTTCGAGATGGTGCGCGGCGGCAAGGTCGATTACGTCGCGCTGGGGGCGTTCCAGGTGGACGCCGACGCCAACCTCGCCAACTGGAGCACCCCGAACATGGTCGGCGGCGGCATCGGCGGCGCGATGGACCTGGTCGCGGGCGACGTCAACGTGATCGTGCTGATGATGCACTGCGACTCCAAGGGGAACCCGAAGCTCGTCAATTCCTGCGAGTACCCGCTGACCGGGCTGAACTGCGTCAACATCGTCGTCACCGACCTGTGCGTACTGCGCCGCGTCGGCGACGTGTTCAAGCTCGAATACGTTGCGCCGGGATTCACCACCGACGAGGTCGCCGCGCTCACCGAATTCGAAATCGACGCCTCGGACTTCGAGCCGGCGGCGTAGAGGCCACCGTGTCGGATCTCGCCGGATTGACCGCCGCGGAACTGGCCGAGGCGTACGCGCGGCGCGACACGTCGCCGGTAGAGGCGACCCGCGCCGCGCTCGCCGCCATCGAGGAACGCGACGCCGAGCTGAACGCGTTCGTCCTGGTGGACGCGGATGCCGCGCTCCAGTCGGCCGCCGAATCGGAGGCCCGCTGGTCGACCGGCACGCAGCGCGGCCCGGCCGATGGCGTCCCCACATCGGTCAAGGACCTCGAACGAACCCGCGGCTGGCCGACCCTGCGCGGCACCTGGCTGGCGGACGCCGCGGGCCCGTGGCCGGAGGACTCGCCCAGCGTCGCCAGGCTGCGCGAAGCGGGCGCCGTCCTCATCGGCAAGACCACAACACCCGAGTTCGGCTGGAAAGGCGTCACCGACTCCGACCGTTTCGGAATTACCAGAAACCCGCTGGACCCGGCATTGACGCCCGGCGGTTCCAGCGGCGGCTCGGCGGCGGCGGTCGCGGCCGGGATGGGCACGTGGTCGGTGGGCACGGACGGCGGCGGGTCCGTCCGGGTCCCGGCGTCCTTCACGGGAACGGTCGGCTTCAAACCAACAGGCGACCTGATCGCGACATACCCCCCAGGCAGCAACGGCCACCTCTCGCATCGCGGACCGATCACCCGCACCGTCCTCGACGCCGCCATCATGCTCGACGTGATCGGCCGCCCCGATCCCCGAGACTGGGCCGCGCTGCCCGCCACGTCCGGCTCATTCACGGACGACATAGAAGCGGGCATCAAGGGCCTGACCATCGGCTATTCGCCCGACCTCGGCTACGGAACCAACGACCCGGAAGTGGCGTCACTCGTGGCCAACGCGATCGACGCCCTAGCCGACCTGGGCGCACACGTCACAGAAATCGAGCCGATCTTCGACGACCCCGTAGAGGCATTCCAAACACTCTGGTGTGCCGGAGTAGCCCGCACGCTAAACCCCTACGCCCCAGACGACCTGACCCGTGTAGACCCGGCCCTCCTCGAGTACGCGGAAAAGGGCCGCGCCATAACCGCCGTCGAATACCTGGACGCGCTAGCCGTCTGCGCCGACCTAGGCCTACGAATGGCGCGCTTCCACAACACCTACGACCTGCTGGCCACTCCGACCGTCCCATGCGTGGCGTTCGCCGCAGGCCAGAACGGCCCGACCCCCGAACAGTCGCAGGTCTGGGCGTCGTGGACGCCGTACACCTACCCCTTCAACATGACCAGGCAACCGGCGCTGAGCGTGCCGTGCGGCCGCACGCGTTCCGCCGGGCTTCCGGCCGGACTCCAGCTGGTGGGTCCCCGCCACCAGGACGCCCGCGTGCTCAGAGCGGGCCGCGCCTACGAGACGAGAGGACAGCAGGCTTGACTTCCTCCTCACGGCTGAAGCCGGGGGGTTCCGGCCCTCGCGGGTCGGGTTTCCTGCTTCGCCGCCAGTCGCCCGCCGGGCTTGCGCCCTTGGGGTCTTACACCGGCTCCACAGGCGTTTCATCTCTCGGCCAGCCCGGCCGCGAGGATGTTGCGGGCCGCGTTCACATCCCGGTCATGCGTCACGCCGCAGGCGCACTGCCAGGACCGGACATCCAGCGGCATCGCAGCCCGCCGGGCTCCGCACCCGCTGCACAGCTTCGAGCTGGGGAACCACCGGTCGATCACGAGGAGTTCGCGGCCGTACCAGGCGGTCTTGTACTTCAGCATGCCGCGCATCTGGCGCCAGGCGGCATCGGAGATCGCGCGGGCCAGCGCATGGTTGCCGAGCATGTTGGTGACGGTGAGGTCCTCGAGCACGACCGTTTGGTTCTCGCGGACGAGCCGAGTGGTGAGCTTGTGCAGGAAGTCCCGCCTGCGGTCGGTGATCCGGGCGTGCACCCGGCCGACCCTGAGGCGGGCCTTGTCTCGGTTCTTCGACCCCTTCGCCTTGCGGGACAGGGCCTGCTGGGCTTTGGCCAGCCTGCGCCGGTCGCGCCGCTCGTGCCGGGGGTTGGTGACCTTCTCCCCGGTGGACAGGGCCACCAGCGACGTGATCCCCGCATCCACGCCCACCACCTGCCGGGCGGGCGGCAGCGGGTTGAGCGTCTCCTGCACCAGGATGGACACGAACCAGCGTCCGGCGGCATCCAGGCTTACCGTGACGGTGGACGGGTCGGCGCCTGGCGGCAACGGACGCGACCACACGATGCGCAGCGGCCCGTCCATCTTCGCCAGTGTCAGTGTCCCGTCCCGCCAGCGGAACGCCGACCGGGTGTACTCCGCCGACTGCCGGGACTTCTTGCGGGACTTGAACGTCGGGTACCCGGCGCGCTTGGCGAAGAAGTTGGCAAACCCCGTTTGCAGGTGCCGCAGGGCCTGCTGCAACGGGACCGAGGACACCTCGCCCAGAAACGCCAGCTCCGGCGTCCTCTTCCACGCCGTCAGCAACGCGGACGTCTGCGCGTAGGAGACCTTCCGGCCTTCCTTCATGTAGACGCGAGAGCGTTCGGCCAGCGCCTTGTTGTAGACCAGGCGCACACAGCCGAAGGTCCGGGCGAGCTCTGCGGCCTGGTCGGGGGTCGGATAGAAGCGGTACTTGTAAGCCCGCTTCACCGACTGCGCCATGTCATGAATCATACCCGGAGCGTGGCCGATCGTCGCACACATGTTCGCATTCCTGTGGCACCGGGCCGCGTTTCCCCCCACGCCTGAAGGCGGGGTCCCCACACTTCAAGGAGAATGATGACGGAGCTACCCACGGTCGAGAACCTGATCAACGGGGAATGGCTGCGCAGCGACCACGAACGCACGGTGCACCACAAGTTCACCGGCGCACCGCTCGCGACGTCGTACGACGCGACGCCCGCCATGGTGACCAACGCCGTGACCGTCGCCCGCGCCGCGAGCCGCACCCCCCTGAACCCCCTGCAGCGCTACGAGATCCTGCGCGGGGTCGCCGACCAGATAGCGGCGAACCGCGAGGAACTGGCCCTAGACGTGGCCCGCGAGTCCGGTTTCAGCATCAAGGACTGCCTGGGCGACACCGACCGCGCCGTGCAGACCATGCTGACGTCCGCCGAGGAGGCGAAGCGGATCGACGGCGAGGTCGTCCCGATCCAGGCCGCGCCCGGGTTCGCGCACCGCCTCGCGTTCACGATCCGCACACCGGTCGGCGTGGTCGGCGCGATCACGCCGTTCAACTCGCCGCTGAACACCGTCGCCCACAAGGTCGGACCGGCGCTGGCGGCCGGGAACGCGGTGATCGTCAAGCCGTCGCCGTTCACGCCGATCGCCGCCGCCGCGCTCTGCCGGATGCTGCTGGACGCGGGCCTGCCACCGGGCCTGATCGGCTTGGTGCTCGGCCCGGGCGACCCGGTCGGACAGGCCCTGGTGGACGACGAGCGCGTCGACTTCATCACCTTCACCGGCAGCACCGCCGCCGGAAAGGCGATCTCCGCACGGCTCGGCATGCGCCGCGCGACGATGGAATGCGGCAACGTGTCCGCGACAATCGTCTGCCAGGACGCCGACGTCCTCTCCGCCGCCCAGCAATGCGCACGCGGCGCGTTCCGCAAATCAGGCCAGGTGTGCACATCCGTACAGCGCCTCTACATCCACGCGGACATCCTGGACGAATTCCTGGACGAACTATCTGCCGCCGCATCGAAGCTCGTCCTGGGGGACCCGGAGGACCCATCAACCGACATCGGCCCGATGATCAGTGAGGCGGCGGCGAAGCGTGCCGAGGAATGGGTGCACGCCGCCGTCGACCAGGGCGCCCGGATCGTGACCGGCGGCGACCGGCAGGGCCCGGTGATGACCCCGACGATCCTGGTCGACGTAGCCCCGGACGCGCGCCTGCTCTGCGAGGAGGCGTTCGCGCCCGTCGTCTCCGTCGTCCCCTTCAACGACCTGGAGGCCGTGATCGACAAGGTGAACGACACCCCGTACGGACTCCAGGCGGGCATCTTCACCCGCGACCTCGACACCGCCCTTACCGCCGCCAAGACCCTCCGCATGGGCGGCGTCGTGATCAACTCGACGTCGAGCACCCGCGCGGACCTGATGCCGTACGGCGGCGTCAAGGACAGCGGCTACGGCACCGAGGGCCCCCGCTACGCCATCCGGGACATGACGGAAGAGCGCCTGATCCTGATGGAGCCCGCCGGCGGATCGAAATAGGGCAGCCCAATGTCGACCGTCCGAGTTTCCGCCGCCGAACTGCGGGACGCCGCCACCCGCATATTCACCGCGTCCGGCGTGCCCCCCGACGACGCACGGCTGGTCGCGGACAGCCTCGTCCAGGCCGACCTGTGGGGACACCAGTCACACGGCGTGCTGCGCGTGGGCTGGTACGTCGACCGCATCCGATCAGGAGTGATGTCGGGCGAGACGAAAACCGAGCTGGTCACCGACCACGGCGCCGTCGCGACCCTCGACGGGCACGACGGCGTCGGCCAGGTGATCACGGCCCGCGCCGCCGAAGAGGCCATCGACCGGGCCCTGAAGCACGGGATCGGTGCCGTCTCCGTCCGGAACTCCAACCATTTCGGAACCGCCGCGTACTTCACCAGAATGGCGCCGCCACGCGGTTGCATCGGCATCCTGACGACGAATTCGAGCCCCGCGATGGCCCCCTGGGACGGCCGCGGGAAACTCGTCGGCAGCAACCCGTGGTCGGTAGCGGCCCCCGTAGACGCCGACAACCAAATGGTGCTGGACATCGCCAACACCGCCGTAGCCCGAGGAAAGATCTACTTGGCCCGGAACAGGGGCGAGGAGATCCCGGACGGCTGGGCGGTCAGCGCAGACGGAACACCCACCCGGAACCCGGAACAAGCCCTCCTCGGGACCGTCCTGCCCATGGCGGCCCACAAGGGATACGGCATCTCGGTGATGATGGACGTCCTCTCGGGCGTCCTGAGCGGAAGCGGTTTCGGCTCGGGCGTCAGCGGTCCCTACCAATCGGAACTGCCGGGCCGGTCAGGGCACCTCTACCTGGCCCTTAACATTGCAGCCTTCACCCCCGTGCAAGAGTTCGAGGAGCGCATGCAGGCTCTGGTCGCGGAACTAAAATCCGGGTCCAGGCCGGGTGCGGAAGAAGTGCGCTACCCCGGCGAACTGGAAACCCTCGCCGAAACGCGGAACACCGAACAGGGCCTGCTCCTTCCCGAACGGACCATCGCCGACCTGCGCCAGGTAGCCCGCGACCTGGGCGTCGACGTGCTGATGGAGGAACGATGAGCATCACCGTCACCCCGATACGCGTCGGACGGTCGAAGGACGTCCCCCTGGCCGCCGCCGTCTACGGCTCGGCGAGCAACACGACCATCGACATTCACATGTTCATGTTCGTGATCGAGGCCAACGGCACGCGCATCGTCGTCGACACCGGGACTTTGGACCCCGAATACGTCCGGCGGCACCACCCGTACGCGTTCGTCCGCACCCCCGAGGAACTGCCCGAGACCGCACTACGCGAATGCGGCTTCGACCCCGATGACGTCGACTACGTCGTCAACACGCACCTGCACTGGGACCACTGCTCGAACAACAACCTGTTCAAGAACGCCCACATCCTGGTGCACCGGCGCGAACTCGAATACGCGATGAACCCGCTGCCGCTGCACGAGCGCGCGTACGAGAAACTACCGGGCCTCCAGGCACCGTGGATGTCGGCCTGGGACCGCATCGAGGCGATATCCCGCGAACAGCAGATCTGCCCGGGCGTCACCGTTGTCCCGCTGCCGGGCCACACACCCGGGTCCCAGGGCGTGCTAATCGAATCCGAATCCGGCCGCTACCTGCTCGCCGGCGACGCGATGGGCGTCTACGAGAACTGGAACCCGGAGGACTGGCGAAAGAGCGTCGCGCCGACCATCCACACCAACCTCTTCGACTGCTACGAGACCTTCGAGTTCGTCGGTGGCCTCAACTGCGAAGTGATCCCAAGCCACGACCACCGCATCATCGAGAGCCCCCTGTTCCAGCACACCGTCACGACCGAAAGCCAAGCTGCCTCCTGACGCCCCGACTAGCGGATTCGGGGGATATGCGCCCCCTCACAAAAGCTTCGTCGGCACACCCGCCACCAGGACACGAAACCGAGGCCCACCGGACGAGACGTCACGGATTCGTGTGATCGCTTTCTGTGCATTGTTCGGGAGGGGTGCAATTCCCGGGCGAGCACGGTTTCATTGACGCGCGGCGTTTCCCGACGTTGGCCCCGCGCGTCCCGGGTGGCGTCCGCCCATGGCCGGGCTGTTGGTCCGGTGCCGTCCGGCGGAAGGGCTGATTGGTGGGCGTCGACCACACCAGCGGGACCGAGACCACCGACCAGCCGCAGCCGTCCAGCGAAAAGCCACCCCCGGACCGCCCCGGCTCGCCAGGACGCCCCTCGCGCCAGGAAAGCTGGACCGCCGCCAGCACCCCCACCGAGACGACCCCACAGACCTCGGACGAGACCAACGAAGACGAGCCCAGCACAGAGCAGCCCGACGCCAGAACACCAGAGCCCCCGGAACCAGAGGCAGACGACGACGGGGAACCGCCAGGCACGCCACGAGCCGACTCATGGACACGCGCACGGGAAACACAGCAGTCGGACACGGGCGAGCGGCGCGCAGAGGACCTGCAAGAACCGGCCGAATCGGCAGGCGAACAGCCCGGAGAGCCGCCCGAGCCGGGACGAGGACCACGGGCGGAGTCGTGGGCGCGTGCGGCCGAAGCGCAGAGCACGGCGGCGGGCAGTGAGACCGCCGAGACCGACGCCCCTGCACCGGCCACGATCGAGAACGGCGAACGAGTCGCAGCGCTGCCCGCCGACCGTGCATTCGACAGCGACCCCAACGCACCTGACCGTCCGGATGAGCAAGCCGCCGGGACCGACGGACAGGACATGCCCGGCCAGGAATCGCGTCCCGGGACGGACGACGCCGAGCCCCTGTTTCCCGACCGCGAGCCTGCTGCCGGAGACGGCGGCGAGGCCGAACCTGGCACGGGCGAGACCAAGGCGAAGAGCACTGAGACCGGCGAACCGCGCACCGAACCACGGCCCGGGACCGAGACGCCGCCAGAGCCCGATCGCGAAGCCGCCGAGCAGACCGACGAAGGCACCGGTAACGCAGAGCCCTCCGCACCTGACGCCGAGCAGACCCCGGAAAGCGGACGGCAGGCCGGCGACCACGACGATCCCCAGCCGTCCTCCGAGGACGCGGAAAGACCCGACGAAATTGCTGACGGCCCCGGCGACGCCAACAACGCCCGTGGTAGGAATTCTGAGAACCAGCCCGCGTCCCCGGCGCCCGAGGAGACCGAAACCGACCAATTCGCCGGACTCCCGACCCGCGCTGACCTCGACCCCGCCAGCGCCGGAGAACTCACCGCCGAACGCGGCGAACCCCTCGCCCCCGTCAACGAGAACCAGGACCTGTCCGAATCCGATGACGCGGAAAAGATGAGGCATATTCTGCGTCGCAACAGAGAAAACCCGGATGACGCGCAGAGGAACCTAAATAATCTGTCCTCTAATATGGATGAGCTCTTTGAGAGGCCGCCGTCCGGTAATGCGGTAAGCATGCAGGACACCAGCAATCGTGGGGGGCAACTCCAGGGCGATCAGCAGCCAGGTGTACAGGGCGGAAGTGTAGTGTATGCCGCGCTAGGTATCGCCATGGTGGCGTGGAAACTACACGAAACATTGACTGGATGGGCAAGAGAGCGTGGAGGAAGAGATGACAATAGCCATCGATAAGCAGGTTTCTGCGCTGCACGCGCAACTCGCAGGGCGCGCCGACGAGAACAGGCGCCTGCTGGGTGAGTTGAGCCACGAGGAGTTGAACGTAGGCTACGCAGCCGTCATATCTGCTGCCTTCTTTGAGCTCGCGCGGCGACGCTTCATCAGGGGCGGCAAGCCTGCCAGTGACGCCGAGATCATCGAGTTCGTTGCAGAAGCGCGCGGAAGGACCACGGACGCGGCCGAGATCATCGATCCAGAGGTTGCCGAGCTCGCAATCAATTACGTGCTCGGCAAGCTTCCATTGGATGCTTATGACGACGTCGACGGTAATGTTGGCTTCCGGGTCAAAAGCCTGCTGGTGGCTGTAATGGTCGCAGACGAAGACTTTAGCGAGGTCGAGCTGGACGCGTTTATGACCAAGGTTCGAGAACTCGCTCTGGAGTCGCTGCAGTGATCGATTGGTCTGTGGTAGAGATCGGGGACGAGCATATTGCCGCGCTGCGTCTGCCCTTACAGGAAGGCCCTGAGGCCTGGCAGCGGTTGCAGAAAGAGTTGACGACCTCAGATCAGGCTGCTGCCGGTTATGTGCAAATGTTCCATGCCGCGTTCTACGTCGCAGTACGACGGAAGTTTGCTCCGCGCTACAGCGTCCACGATGTTGTTCGTTATGTGGCGGAACTGCGGATTGAGCTCAAGAAGTATAGTGATGAGGACTTGAGTCCGCGCATTGCGGAGAACGCCATCCGCGGCAGCCTTGGGGAAGCGACTCTTCAGAAAGAGAACAATCCCCTGGTAGACGGGGACGAGAAGAATCTTGAGCACCTGATGGCCGTTGAGCTGCTCGTGTTGTTCGACGTCCTCCTCACGGAAGAGAAATCTGGCGAGGGCGGAGTGGAGGATTACGTGCGGGAGGCGACCCACCTTGCGCGGCGGTGGGTGAGCGAGCGGCAGAACGCGCAGGCGAAGGAGCAAGAGCCGACGGGTTAAGTCGGCTTCTTCGGCCCGATTGGGTGGGGGCGATACCTTGGGGCGGACGGTCAGTGGGTGACGTGCTGCTTGAGCTGCTCCAGCAGGGCGGCGAACTGGGTGACGGTCAGGGTGAGGTGGCCGCCGTCCGGGGCCATCGAGTCTCGGACTCCGATCCCCGGGGTAAGCCGTCCCAGCTCAACGCAGTGCTCATCGTCTGCTCCGCCGCTGTGGGTGCTCTTGCGCCAGTGCACGATCATTCGTAGCTCTCCAGGTACCGCTTGATGATCTCGCGAGAGGCCTCCAGGGAAGCCGCCTTCGCGCCGATGCGATCGAACTTAACCGACAATTCGCGGACCTCGCCAGGAGTCTCGATCAAGCGGCCACCGTTCTGGGCGCCCGAATATGCGATGTCGCGGCTCTCCAGGCTAAGGACCTGGAGTGATCCGTCAACGCCGAGGTGAGCGCCTGACTTGAAGGGGACGATGCGGAGGCTGACCTGCGGCAGGTCGGCCATGGTGAGCAGATGCTCCAGCTGCGCCTTCTGCACCTCCGGGCTGCCGACCTCGCGCGCCAAGACGCTCTCGTCGAGGACGGCCCACATTTCCACGTCGGTCCCCCTGTCGAAGAAGGACTTCTTCCGGGCGACTCGCCTGGCCATCGCGGCCTCGAAGTCCTTCGGAGTGCCGGACTGGACGTATGCCCAGGTGTACTCGTCGGTCTGGAGGGCGAGTGGAATGACCTGGCCGTGGTAGGTCTTGATCAGGTTCGCCTCCTGCTCGTACTTGACGAGCTGCTTTCCCCAGTCGGGGTCGTGGGCCATTCGGGCAAACCAGAGCAAGAGCTGAAATAGCAGGCCCGTCCCGTAATGCCGGTCGAGTGCCTGCGCGTGGTCGTCCTGGAGGCGGCGCCGACCCGCTTCGATATTGGAAACAGTTCCTCGGGTCACTCCCATGATCTGGCCGCACTGGGTTAGTGAGAGACCCATCTTCTCGCGCCAAAACCGCAGGTAGAAGGCCAGAAAGACCCACATCGAGAGCTTGGGGTTGAGGGGCTCGCGGACGATCGGCATTGCGGTCCTCCCTGTATCCGGCTTTGGTGCCTACAGGCGAAACGTAGAACATCGCGGTGATCCTTGTCATAGGAATTCAGAATCCCGGACAAGGGGGAGCGATGGTGATGACGGCGGCGGGGGAAATGATCGTTCCCCTTATGGGGACGCCGGCCTCGGTGGGGCTTGCTAGGACGCTTGCGGCCTCGCGGCTGCGCAATTGGGACTATTCCCACATTCTCGACGACGCGCTTCTCATTATCTCGGAGCTCGTCACCAATGCGGCGCGGCAGACGCCGAATGAGGAGATTCGGGTCCAGGTCAGCCGGGACGGCGACGGGCTCATCCTCGCCGTCTGGGACCGCGACCCGCAGTACCCGCGCGTCAAGCCGCGCAGCGCGCTCACCCTCGACGACCTCGACATCTCCGAGGACGCGTTCGACGACAACGGGTGCCATGGGCTGCACATCGTCCAGGCCTTGTGCGTCCGCTGCGGTGCCACTCGTGACCCGGCCGGAGGGAAGTGGGTCTGGGCCAGGATGCGGCCCTGATCGGCGCGGTGTGCTGGCGTCATGCGGGAGGGGGCCTGACGGCAGTGCGCCGGAAAGGGACGGGCCCCCGGCCGCTGTGGCCGGGGGCCCGTCAGGGGCGAATCAGGTCAGTCGAAGTAGTTCGGCTGCGACTGGGCGTTCAGGATGTCCAGCCTGACGCGCTTCGCCTTGTCGGTGCGGCGGTCCCGGAGGTCGATGACGTCCAGGCCACGTTGGATCTCGTTGGAGTAGATGTAGCCGTTGTAGTAGTACGTCGACCACGTTCCGGCCAGGTACTGGAGGTTGTCCGCCCACTGGGGACGGTCCAGCCAGGCGATCTCCTTCGGGTTGCTGGAGTCGGTGAAGTCCATGACCGAGATGCCGCCCTGGTACCAGGACTGCACCATGATGTCCTTGCCCTTCACCGGGATCAGCGAGCCGTTGTGGGCCACGCAGTTCTCGTTGACGCTGTTGTGCCGCGGAATCTTGTAGTAGCTGCGGAACTTCAGCTTGCGGTGCTTGCCCTTCCCGACGATGTCGTAAATGGCGTTGGCGCCCTTCTCCGGCCCGATCTCCGGGTTGCAGGTCGCCGCCGAGCCGCCGCCCAGCTCATCGGTGAACACGATCTTCGTGGCGCTGTTGTTGAACGTCGCCGAGTGCCAGAACGCGAAGTTCTCGTCGTCGCGCACGGTGGTGATGGTGCGCGGCTCCAGCGGGTCGGAGATGTCGAACAGGACGCCGTCGCCCATGCAGGCCCCGGCCATCAGGTCACGGTCGGGGTAGGCGGTCAGGTCGTGGCAGCCCGAGGTGGCGCGGGTCTGGTTCGGCCACTGCGTGTCCGGCGGGTCGCCGGGGTTGCCGCCGTCCGGGAACAGCACCGGCTCGGCCGCGACGTGCGCCGCCTCCGGGTTCCGCAGCGGGACCTTCACGATGGAGATCAGGTCGTGCGGGGTCTTGCAGTCCGGGTAGGTGTCGTTCGGCGAGTACGAGGACACGTAGATGTAGGCGTTGCGCTTGCTCGGGACGAGCGTGTTGGTGTGCGAGCCGCACTTGGTCTCGACGGCCTTGACGTACCGCGGGTTGCGGACGTCGCTGATGTCGAAGATCTTGATGCCCTCCCACGCGTCCTTCTCGGTCGCGGGCTTGGCGACGGACTGGCACGAGTCGTCGCTGCGCGAGCTGTCGGTCGACAGGAACAGCAGGTCCCCGGCGATCGACACGTCGTTCTGCGAACCGGGGCAGTGCACGACGGTGACGACCTTCGGCTGCGTCGGCCGGCTGATGTCGTAGACGGTGAAGCCCTCGTAGTTGCCGCCGAAGGCGTACCGGCCCTTGAAGGCCCAGTCCGAGCCGTACGCGGCGGGCGCGGCGAGCGGTCCCTGCTTGGGGATGTTCGCCAGATGGTGCATGTTCGGGGTCTTGGTGATCTCGTCGGCCGGGGCGCGTCCCGCCGACGCCGACGGGACGAGCACGGTGGACATCACCATGACGATGCCCGTGAGGGTCCCCAAGATGGTTCTGCGTCTGTTCCTTCGCTTCGGAGCTGGCGTCACCCCGGACTCCTTTGTCTGCACGGCTCCATGAATGGATCCTGATCTTCCGGAGTATGGAGTGTTTTGAGTTCAATGTATAGGTCTGGACGTGTCTGTACACGACTTGATACCGAAGGTCCTTTTGTTTAATCCTGTTCGGCGGATACCGTCTGGACCACGCCGGACGCACGCGGGAGGTTCGATGAGGCACCGGATCGCGGTGGCGGGCGCGGCGGTCGCGCTGGCCGCCAGTGTCCTGACGGGATGCGGCGGTGGTGACGGCGACGGCGAGCCCGAGGCGGCCCCATCGCGGACGGTGGTGGTCCCGGGACGTCCGGGCGAACCCAACAAGACGCAGGTCGCAGGCCCGCGGACGGCGGCTCCGCCCACCGCGGCCGAGGTGCGGTTCGTGCAGATGATGATCCCGCACCACGCCCAGGCGCTGGAGATGTCGAAGCTGGCCCCGGGCCGGGCGTCCGACAAGCGGGTGCGGTCGCTGGCCTCCCGTATCGACACGGCGCAGAAGGTCGAGATCTCGGCGATGCGGTCGTGGCTGGAACAGAACGCCGAGGCCGTCCTGAAGGCGTCCGGCAGTGGCCACGGCGGGCACGCGGGGATGCCGGGGATGGCGACGCCCGATCAGGTCAAGCAGCTCCGGGACGCGGACGGCGCGGCGTTCGACAAGCTCTATCTGACGTTGATGATCACTCATCACCAGGGTGCGCTGACCATGGTGAAGGACGTCCTGGACAAGGGGACCGACGTCACCGTTCAGGAGATGGCGCGCGACGTCCAGTCCACGCAGATGGCCGAGATCGGCCGCATGCAGAGCCTGCTCTCGGACCGTGGCTAGCGCTCGGTGACCGTCAGGCGGGCGCGGACCTTCGCCGCCTGCGGGGCGCCCAGCTGCTCGAAGATGCCGAGCGCCTGGCCCCACAGCCGGTGCGCGGCCGCGCAGTCGCCGGTGTCGTTCTTGATCTTGCCGAGATTGAACAGGGCCAGGCCCTCGCCCAGGCGGTTGCCGATCGCGCGGGCGACGGTCAGGGCGCGCAGCGAGTGGTCTTCGGCCTCGTCGAGGCGGCCGAGGTCGCGGTAGGTCTGGCCGAGCGCCCACAGGGCCCGGCTCCTTCCCCAGTGGTCGTCGACGTGGTCGAAGAGGGCCAGCGCCTGCCGGGAGTACTCGATGGCGTCGTCGGGACGGCGGACCTTCGCGCAGATGTCGCCGAGCTGGTAGAGGACCCACGCCTTCCCCCACTGATCGCCGATGGCGCGGAAGATGACCAGCGCGCGCAGGCAGTCGTCCATCGCCTCCTCGAACTGCCGCAGGTCGGCGTGCGCCACGCTGCGCAGGGTCCGGGCGGACGCCTCGACCCAGGGTTCGCCGATCTCCCGGCCGATCGCGACGGCCGCCTCGAACCGCTCGAACGCCGTGTCGTGCCGCTGCAGGTCGCGGTACGCGTTGGCGATGCTGGTCAGCAGGTGCGCCTCGGCGAACCGATCGTTGTTGCGGCGGGCGGCGCCGAGGCCGAGCTCGTGCGTGGTGACCCAGTCGGTCCACCGGGTGCGGAGGCTGAAATAGCTCCAGAGCGTGAACGGGAGCTTCCACGCGACGTCGTACAGGCCGGTTCGCGCGGCGTGGCGCGTCGCGGCCACCAGATTGAGCCGCTCGTTCTCGCACCACCGCAGCGCGGCGGCGGGGGAGGCCGGCGCGGCGGGGCGGCAGTCCGCGGCGTCGAGCGGGACGCGGCGGCGGCCCGGCATCAGGATCCGGTCGGTGGCGTCGGCGGAGTGCAGGTACCAGTCGAGGACGCGGCGTACGGCCGAGTTCCGCTCCGCCGCCGGTTCGTCGGCGTGCGCGCGGTCGCGGGCGTAGACGCGGAGCAGGTCGTGCAGCCGATACCTTTCGTGCGCCGTCTCCTGGAGGAGGTGGACGTTGGTCAGCGTGTCCAGCTGCCCGCGTGCACACTGCCTTTCCTGGCCGGTGAGCGCGGCGACCGCGTCGAGGCTGATGTCGGGGCCGGGATGCAGGCCCAGGAGCCGGAAGGTGCGGGCGGCGTCCGGTGGCAGCGCGTGGTAGGACCAGGAGAACGCCGCGCGCACGGCCGTGGTCTCGTCGTCGGGCGCCGCGAGGAGGTCGAGGCGGTCGTGCTCGTCCTCCAGTTCCTTGGTCAGATCGGCCAGCGTGAGGTGCGGGCGCGTCGCGGCGCGCTCCGCGGCCAGGCGCAGCGCGAGCGGCAGGCCCGCGCACAGCCGCGCCAGCTCCTCGGCCGCTTCGGGTTCGGCGTCGACCCTGCCCGCCCCCATCACCTCGCGCAGCAGTGACAGTGACTCGTCCCGCGACAGGACGTCGACGGGAACGCGATGCGCGCCCGAGCGGACCACGAGCCCGGACAGGCAGCTGCGGCTGGTGACGACCGCCAGGCAGCCGCCCGTGCCCGGCAGCAGCCACCTGAGCTGCGCGGACGACGCGGCGTTGTCCAGGATGATCAGCATGCGCCGCCGATCGAGCTGGGACCGGTACATCGCGGCGCGCTCCTCCAGCGTCGGCGGGATCGCCGCGGGCGGGACCTGGAGGGCGCGCAGGAACCCGTCGAGAACCTCGTCGGGGCGCGCCGGCGGGCCGATCCGGCTGTAGCCGCGCAGGTCGGCGAAGAGGGTTCCGTCCGGGAACTCGTCGCGTATCCGGTACGCCCAGTGCACCGCCAGCGTCGTCTTGCCCACACCCGCCATGCCCGACATCGACGCGATCACCACGGTGCCCGGACGGGTGCCGGGCTCCGGCAGCAGGCCGGCCAGGCGGGCGAGTTCGGCGGTGCGGCCGCTGAAGCCGGACACGTCAGGCGGCAGCTGCTGGGGAACCGGTCCGCCGGGGCCGGGCCCGGGCCCGGACCCGGGCCCCGCGCCGTCCGCCGGGCGGACCGTGCGGAGCGGGCGGAGCGGGCGGAGCGGGTCGGCCGGAGCGGCGAGGTCCAGCGACGGGTCGTTGGCGAGGATCGCCGCCTCAAGCCGCCGCAGCGCGGCACCGGGTTCGATGCCCAGTTCCTCGGTGAGCGTGCGGCGCGTGTCCCGGTAGACCTGCAGCGCCTCGGCCTGGCGGCCCGAACGGTACAGGGCGAGCATGAGCTGCGCCCGGAACCGTTCCCTCAGCGGATGTTCTGCGGCCAGCACCCGGAGTTCGGAGACCAGTTCGGTGTGCCGGCCCAGATCCAGGGCGGCGGAGATCCGGTCTTCGACGGTCCCCAGGCGCAGCTCGTCCAGCCGGACGGCCTCGTCGCGCAGGGCCCGGCATTCGCAGAGCCCCTCGTAGGCGGCGCCGCGCCACAGTTCGAGCGCCTCGCTCAGCATCGAGTGCGCGGTGGAGACGTCGCCGCTCTCGGTGGCCTCGCGTCCGCGTCCGACGAGGTCGGTGAAGCGCTGGGCGTCGAGTTCCCCTGGCCGGACGGTGAGGGCGTAGCCGGAGGCGAGCCTGGCGATCCGTTCCGGGGCCCCCAGTGTCCTGCGCAGGGTGTGCACGTACATCCGCAGGTTCGCCGCCGCCGACCGGGGCGGCCGGTCATCCCACAGGGCGTCGGCGAGGAGGTCGTCGGATACCGCCTTATTGGCGTTGCGGAGCAGAACGGCCAGCACGACCTGCAATTTCAACGGGGTCGGCTCAAGGGCGCGTTGGTCTTCCGTCACCGACAGTGGTCCCAGAATTCCGAACCGCATAGAGATCCCCCATCTCTTACGCGGGACCATAGCACGCGACCTGACCGGGTTATCGGTGGTCGTGATGAAAACTGACACCCGGTCTTGACATCGCAATCGGGTGCAGCGCCCGGTTCGGTGATCAGGGTGGTGCCCGCGTCACCGGCGGCTCTGTTTGTGATCTACGACGAATGTACAGCGGCTATACATCCCATTCCTAGCGTGCCGCACGTACTGGCCATTCATCCGGGGACAAAGGAGATCTCATGCGGAACAAGGTCATGCGTGTGGCGGTCCGCACGGCCGCCGCCGGCGCGGTCGTCGCACTGGCGGGGACGGCGGCTCCAACCGCCCTCGCCCAGGACTCGGAGCCGTCCGCGAATAGCCGGACCTGCGTGCTCAAGCGCGGCGGCGGCGCCGATTGCAGCGATGCCGCCCAGCGTCTCGCCGCCGGCCCGTGGGCGATCAAGATTCACCAGCACCCGTACTACGAGGGCGAGGAGCACACCTTCGTGCTACCCGCCGGAGTGGACAAGTGCTCGGGAGCCTTCGACAACGAATATTCGGTCGACATCGAGCACAACTCTTTCTGGGACAACCGGATCAGCTCCGTGCAGAGCAACGACGCGACCAACTGCAACATCAAGATGTACGACGGGCACAACCTCACGGCGAACAAGAAGGGCAGCACGGGCTTCGCCGACTACTGCCGCCGGATCAGCCGGCCGTCGACCTGCCTCTACCACACCGATCCGAAGAACAAGCCGTTCGACAACGTCACGAGCTCGTTCGTCATCTCCTGAGGCGCACCCTGATGATCGCCTGCCGCGCGGGGGACGGCAGGCGATCAGCCCTCGCCATGACATATCATCACCGGGTGACGTCAGTTGAGACTGATACGTTGAAGGTGCTGGCTGATCCGCTTCGCGCCCGCATCGTGACCCTGCTCGCCGGTGAGGCGCTGTGCACCTGTCACCTGGTGGAGGAGACCGGCGCCAAGCAGACCAACATCTCCAACCACCTGCGCGCACTGCGTGAGGCGGGGCTGGTGGAGACCGAGCCGTGCGGCCGGTTCACCTATTACCGGCTCCGTCCGGACGCGTTGGACGCTCTGGCCGCGTTCCTCGGCGAACTCGCCGACGCGGCGCGCGCCGCACGTGCCGGCGACCGGAAGAGGCCCTGCACGTGACCGCCACCGAAGCGGCCACCGGCGCGAGTGCCGGGGCGGACGCGTCCGGGCTGATCGGCAGGCTTTCCACGCTCGACCGGTTGCTGCCCGTGTGGATCATCGCCGCGATGGCCGCCGGGCTCGGGCTCGGTCGCGCGGTGTCCGGGCTGGACGGCGCCCTCGCCAAGGTCGAGATCGGCGGGATCTCGCTGCCGATCGGGCTCGGGCTGCTGGTCATGATGTATCCGGTGCTGGCGAAGGTCCGCTACGACCGGCTCGGCACCGTCACCGGCGACCGGCCTTTGATGATCGCCTCGCTGGTGCTGAACTGGGTGGCTGGTCCGGCGGTGATGTTCGCGCTGGCCTGGATCTTCCTGCCCGACCTGCCGGAGTACCGCACCGGCCTGATCATCGTGGGGCTGGCGCGCTGCATCGCGATGGTCATCATCTGGAACGACCTCGCGTGCGGCGACCGCGAGGCCGCCGCCGTTCTGGTCGCGCTGAACTCCGTCTTCCAGGTCGTCGCGTTCGGTGCGCTCAGCTGGTTCTATCTCAAGGTCCTGCCCGGCTGGCTCGGCCTGGCGGCGGACGACGGCCTGCACTTCTCCACCGGCGAGATCGTGATGAACGTGCTGGTGTTCCTCGGCGTCCCGCTGCTGGCCGGATATCTCACGCGCCGCACAGGGGAGAGGGTTCGCGGGCGCGACTGGTACGAGTCCCGGTTTCTGCCCCGCATCGGCCCGGCCGCGCTCTACGGGCTGCTGTTCACCATCGTCATCCTGTTCGCGTTGCAGGGCGACACGATCACCGGGCGGCCCGCCGACGTGGCGCGCATCGCCGTCCCGCTGCTGTTCTACTTCGCGCTGATGTGGGGCGGGGCGTTCGCGCTCGGCCGCGCCCTTCGCCTGCCCTATCCCCGAACCGCGACCCTGGCGTTCACGGCCGCCGGCAACAACTTCGAGCTCGCGATCGCCGTCGCCATCGGCACCTTCGGGGTCACGTCCGGCCAGGCGCTGTCCGGCGTGGTCGGGCCGCTGATCGAGGTCCCGGTCCTGGTCGCGCTGGTCTACGTCTCGCTGTGGCTGCGCCGCCGCATGTCCGAGAGCCGCCCCACGTCTGAACTCGGAGGAAACCCATGACCGCCGGCAAGCCCAGTGTTCTGTTCGTCTGCGTCCACAATGCGGGGCGTTCGCAGATGGCCGCCGCCTATCTGACCCACCTCGCGGGGGACGCGGTCGAGGTCCGCTCCGCCGGGTCGGCGCCCGCCGATCAGGTCAACTCCGCCGTCGTCCAGGCGATGGCCGAAGAGGGCATCGACATCTCCGCCGAAATCCCCAAGGTCCTTACCACCGACGCGGTCCGGTCGTCCGATGTCGTGATCACGATGGGGTGCGGCGACGCCTGTCCCGTCTTCCCCGGCAAGCGCTACCTGGACTGGCGGCTCGATGACCCCGCCGGGCAGGGGGTGGACGCCGTCCGTCCCATCCGGGATGAGATCCGTGGACGTGTCGAGGCTCTTGTCGCCGAGCTCGTGCCTGGGTCTTCCTAAGCGGTCGGGCGCGGCATGCCTATCGGGTTGGGGAAAGGCATGTCGCCGCGATCCGTCACGGTGCGGGTGAGCGGGGCCAGCAACCGGTAGAGGCCTTCCGCGTCGTCCAGTGCTTCGTAGGGCGGGGTGGCCAGGGCGTCCGTCCGGCGCTCGAGTTCGGCTCGCAGGGCCCGGGCTTTGCCGGTCGCGCCGTCTTCATTCAGGAGCCCTCGGGCGGTCAGGGCGGCGGTCGCCTCGTCCCAGTCCTCCTGCGTCCAGCCGCGGCTCTGGAACACCATCGCCACCGGGACGTTGCCCATGACCGAGGCCAGGACGTTGGACTCCAGCCCGTTCAGGCCCTCCGCCGCCAGGAGGGCGACATGCCCGTCGCCGCGGTGCTCCCGCAGCGTGGTCGCCAGCTGCCAGAGCGCCGCCACGGGATCGTCCGGCAGGGGCAGCTCGCGGTTGGCGGCGAACAGGACCCGTCCGGCGCCGTCCGCGGCCTCGATGGCCGGGCGCAGCCGGGGCACCGCCTCGGCCGCCACGTCGTCGATCTCCGGTGCCACCCGGCGGAGCGCCTTCGCCGCCGTCGCGGCGCGCATGCGGAGGATGCTCTCGGGGGAGGCGAAGGTCCAGGCGTCCGGCACCGCCCGCCGCACCCGGGCCGGATGGAAACCGTAGAAGGACGCCTCGATCACAGCGGCGGGGACGGGCCCGAGCGGAGCGCCCCGGCTGCCGAAGTACCCCATCCAGTAGCCCTTGAGGCCGACGTCCTTGTTCCCGTCGATGCACTCAGGCGAAAAGTAGGTCACGTTGTGGAGGGGTTCGAGGACCATCCAGAAATCACGCGCGATGGACACGATGATCCAATTCCCCCTTCCGGGTGCGATCAACCGGCCGGACGGGCGTGGGCGCCGGCGCGGAGCCTGGCTATCCGGGTCTCGCCGAGCGCGGCGATGGCCTCGGCGAGCAGCGTCATCTGGTCGGCCAGGCCGCGGTCGGGTTCGGCCTGCAGCGCGACGAAGGCGCCGTCGAATCCGGCGATGGCGAAGTAGTCCAGCTCGTCGGCGACGGCCTGCGCGATCTCCGCGCCCTCGGGGGCGAAGGACGCCGCGATCATCGTGTTCATGTGCGCTCGGCCGTCCCGGCGCACCTGCTCGATCATCGCGTCGACCTCGGCTTCGGCGGCCTCGGCGCTCATGACGAGGAGGAGGTGCAGGCGCAGGAAGTCCGGACGTGCCAGGAAGACCTCGCCGGTGCGCTGGAGGTACCAGGTGAGCCGCTCGCGGGGGGTGGACGCGTCCGGCCCGCCCGCCTGTGCCGCGCGCATCGCCGCGAAGAAGTCGTAGGCGCCGCGTGCCATGACCGCCGTGAGCAGCCCGGCCTTCGACTGGAAGTGGTGGTAGACCGCGCTCTTGGGCAGGCCGCTCTCCCGGCTCAGCACCGACAGCGAGGTGGCGGCGTAGCCGCGCTCCGCCATGATCCGGGACGCGGCGTCCAGGATCTCCTCCCGGGACCGGTGGCCACGACGGTTCCCGCTCTTCTCGGCCTCCACGGGTTGAAGCATAGATGTCCTCGTCTTTACACCGGTCACCACGCCTGTCACCTGCGGTTCTGCACTGTGGAATTTCCTGGACCCGCTCCGGAGGGTCATGTGAGGGTGGTCACGATCGTACCGACCGATCGGTACAATACTGCGAGATCGGATCGTTCTTCCGGAGCGCACATGACCCAGCATTTCGACGCCGACGTCGCGATCGTCGGCTACGGCCCCACCGGCGTGACGGCCGCCCTCACGCTCGCGAAGCACGGCGTGTCGGCCCTCGCGTTCGAGCGGGACGCCGACATCTATCCCCGCGCCCGCGCCGTCACCGTCAACGACTGGACGATGCGGATCTTCCAGAGCCTCGGCATCGACGAGCGGATCACCAAGGTGATCGAGCCGCAGCGGGCGCTGCGCTGGGTGACCTACGACGGCGCCGAGATCATGCGGGTCGAGCATCCGCCGTCGGCGCTGGGCCCCACGCCCCGCTTCTACAACATCTACCAACCGGTCATGGAGGCCGAGCTCCGCGCGTGCGCGGCGGAGTGCGGCGAGCTGATCGGCGTCCGCTACGGCGTCGAGGTGACCGGGCTGGAGCAGGACGCCGGCGGTGTCACGGTCACGACGGCGGACATCGCGACGGGGGAGACGCGGACGGCGCGCGTCCGGTACGTGATCGGCGCCGACGGCGGCGGCAGCGCCACCCGGGCCATGATCGGCAGCCGGCTGCTCGGCGACACGCTCGACGTGCAGTGGATCGTCATCGACTGCCGCGTCAAGCGCTGGTGGCCCGACCGCGACCTGCTCACGTTCTGGTCCGACAGGCAGCGTCCGGTGGTCGACATCGCGCTGTCCGCCGGGAACCACCGCTGGGAGATCCCGCTCAAGCCGAACGAGACCGAGGTCGACTTCGCGACCGAGGACGCCGTCTGGCCGCTGCTCGACGCCATGGGCGTCACCACCGACGACGTCTCGATCCACCAGTGGGCGTTCTACCGCCACCACACCCGGATGGCCGACACCTGGCGCGCGGGGCGGGTCTTCCTCGCCGGGGACGCCGCCCACCTCATGCCGCCGTGGGCCGGAGCCGGGATGCAGACCGGGATGCGGGACGTCCACAACCTGGGCTGGAAGCTCGCCCGCGTCCTCAAGGGCGAACTGGACGAGAGCTGGCTCGACACCTACGAGGCCGAGCGCCGCCCCAACGCCGCGTTCTACACCGGGCTCGCCGTCCAGCTCGGCCGGGTCATCAAGCAGGAGGCGACCCCGGCGGAGATCGAGGAGATGAACCGGGTCCCGGAGGGCACGGTCACCCCGTTCGAGCCGCCGCTGACCGCGCCGCCCGTCCTGGACGCGGGCTGGATCCGCGGCCCGATCGGGGACGCGAGCATCGTCGGACGCATGGTCCCGCAGCCCATCACCGGCGACACCGCCGGGCGGATGGCGCGGCTCGACGACCTGCTCGGCGACGGTTTCGTCCTGCTCGGCGCCGACGTCGACCCGTCCACCCTGCTCACGCCCGCCGAGAAGGCGCAGTGGGACGGGCTCGGCGCCCGCTACGTCGCGATCCGGCCCAAGTCGGCCTACACGCAGGGGCTGGACGAGCTGGTCGACCTCGACGAGGTCCTGCTTCCGTGGCTGGCGCGGTACGGGGTTCGTGCCATCGCGGTGCGTCCTGACCGGTTCATCGCGGCCGCCGACGTCTCCGGCCTCGCCACCCCCGACCTGCCCGCCCCCGCCGCTGCCGCTGCCGCCGCTGGTGCGGTGCCCGCGCCCAGCCTGCCCGCCAATCCGCCCGTTGAGAGGAGTGCCCGATGACTGGAGTCAAGGAACTGGCGTACGTCGTG
The DNA here is from genome assembly GCF_044326375.1 of Actinomadura sp. 3N508. NCBI lineage: Bacteria > Bacillati > Actinomycetota > Actinomycetes > Streptosporangiales > Thermomonosporaceae > Actinomadura > Actinomadura sp. 3N508. The sequence continues at coordinate 359,295 of NZ_JBIRAX010000002.1, read as the reverse complement.
TACGAGGTGAGCAGCCTCAGCGACTGGGAGCACTTCGGTGTCGACCTGATGGGCATGCAGCTCACCGGCAAGACCGCCGACGGCTTCGCACTCCGGACGGACGAGAAGGCCTACCGCTGGCTCGTCCGGCAGGGACCCGCCGACGACCTGGCGGCCAGCGGCTACGAGGTGGACAGCGACGCGGCGCTGGACGAGATCGCCGGGCGGCTGGCCTCCGCCGGTGTCGAGGTCACCGAGGGGGATGCCGCGCTCGCCGCGTCCCGCAGGGTCGACCGCATCCTCGTGACCGCCGACCCGATGGGCAACCGCCTCGAGCTCGTCACCGGCTTCGCCGACGCCGACGGCCCGTTCCGCTCGGACGTCCTTCTGGGCGAGTTCGTCACCGGCTCCGGAGGGGCGGGGCACCAGGTGCTGCTCTCCAAGGGCGTCGCGCGCGAGACCTACCTGGAGTTCTACGAGAAGCTGCTCGGCTTCCGGATCTCCGACATCATCGTCGAGGAGGTCGCGCCGGGCGTCGTCGCCGACCTGATCTTCCTGCGCTGCAACCCGCGCCACCACTCCGTCGCGTTCGGCGACATGCCGCACCCGAAGCGGACCCACCACTTCATGATCGAGGTCACCGACGTCCGCGACGTCGGCACGGCCTACGACCGCTGCATGGACGCCGGGCAGCCGTTCGAGATGACGCTGGGCATGCACCCCAACGACCACATGTTCAGCTTCTACGTCCAGACGCCGTCGGGCTTCAGCGTCGAGTACGGCTGGGGCGGCCTGCTCGTGGACGACGACACGTGGGAGGTCAAGACGCTGGACCGCCTGCACAGCTGGGGCCACCGCCCGCCGGAGGTCGTCGCCGGGCTGCTCGCCCAGGCGGGAAAGGCGGAGGACTGATGGGGCTGACCCAGGCCGACGCGGCGCGCACCGTCCAGACCAAGGACTGGACGCTCCGCTACTACGAGGCGGGCGAGGGGCACCCGGTCGTGCTGCTGCACGGCAGCGGACCGGGCGCGACGGGCTGGAGCAACTTCGCCGGCAACATCGAGGCGCTCGCCGAACACTTCCACGTGTACGCGGTGGACATGCCCGGCTGGGGCGACTCCGACGCCACGACCGTCGACCGCCTCGATCACGTCGAGGCCGCGATCCAGTTCCTGGACGCCGCCGGCATCGAGAAGGCCGCGTTCGTCGGCAACTCGATGGGCGGGCAGACCTCGATGCGGCTCGCCACCGAGCACCCGGACCGGATCACGCATCTGGTCACCATGGGCCCGCCGGTCGGGCGGCTGCCGTCCCTGTTCGCGGCGGGCGACGGCCCGTCCGAGGGCCTGAAGGTGCTCATCGAGGCGTACCGGGACCCGAGCCCCGAGAACATGCGCCGCCTCGTCGAGATCATGTGCTTCGACAAGGCCCGATTCGCCACGCCGGAGCTGTGCAAGGCCCGGTCGGACGCGGCGCTCGCCCGCCCGGAACACCTGCGCAACTACGTCGACGGGCTGCCGAAGGGCGCGCCGCTCCCGATCTGGGTCAAGCCCGAACTCCTTCCGAAGATCCAGGTTCCGACGCTGCTGATCCACGGCCGCGACGACCGGGTCGTCCCGTTCGAGAGCTCGCTGTACCTGCTCGCCACCATCCCCGACAGCCGCCTGGTGCTCCTCAACCGCTGCGGCCACTGGGCGATGATCGAGCACGCCGGCGAGTTCAACCGCCTGGTCACGGACTTCGTCCGCAACAACTGATCGCCGCTACGGTCGAGGGGTGACGACCGATCACGAGCCCCTCGACCGGCGCCGGTGGACGTGGGATCACCCGTCCCCGCCACGCTGGTTGCTCATCGGACACACGGGCGTCCCCCAGTTCCCCGACGACGATCCCCTGGCGCTGTGCGCCGACATCGACGGCTTCTTCGTCGATCTGCCGCCCCGCCCGCGGGAGCGCTTCACCCTTCTCGGCTGCGTCCCCGAAGGCGCGCTCGCCGCAGCCGGGTCTGGACAGCCGCACCTGGGCAACCTCTGGCTCTCGGCGATGCCGGACGATCCGGCGACGCGGCGCGGCTGGTTCGGCGAGCAGTTGCTGGACGTGACCGTCCTGGGCCGGCGACCATCGGCATCCTCGCCGGGGCGCGTCGACATCGACCTTGAGGGCCTGGTCGACGTCAACGACCGCTCGGACGGCGTCGCACGCCCCGATGACGTCACCGGCTTCGTCCTGACCGACCTGGCCGACACGCCATGCGGGACCTGCACCGACATCACCGGCGTCTTCCGGGAGCCCGCCGCGCCGCCGGTGCCGTACGTCACCCTGCTCGGCTGCCGTCCCGAGCCGCCGCTGCTGACCGCGATCGCCGCGATCCCCCAGACGACGAAGGCGGGCCTCCGCCGCCGCTGGGTGGCGGGGGAGGTCAACGCCGTCGCCGCCGACGGTTCGGCGGCGGGCCTGATCGGCCGCAGCCTGACCGGGACGCTCGTGTCGAGCGTCCCGTCCGCGCTCGGCTCCGGGCTCCTGGACGTCACCATCGCCAGCGAAACAGGCGAACCGCACCCGGAGGGCACGCGCGGCATCCTCGACCTGTGGCGCACCGGCCGCCCCACAGAGCGCAACCTGTGGGCTGGCTATGACCGGACGCTGCGCCACGAATGGTCCGGCGTGGCACTGGCGCGCCATCGTTCGGACGCCCCGGACCGGCCACCAGCGACGACGTTCCACCTCGACGGCCGCTTCGTCACCGACATCGAGGGCTTCTACTGCGCCATCGGTGAGGCGGTCAACGGCCCGGGCGGCTACTTCGGCTGGAACCTCGACGCCCTCCACGACTGCCTGAACGGCGGATGGGGCGCGGATTCACCGTTCCGGCTGGTCTGGCACGACTCGGCGGTCGCGCGGCGGCATCTCGTAGCCGGCTATGACCGGCACCGGAAGGCGCCGGCGGTCGCGTTCGACGTCCTCCTGGAGTTGCTCGCCGAACACGAGATCGACGTCGAACCGCGCTGACGCCGTCCCCCGCGGTTGCGTTTCCAATATTTCGTCTATTTCGTCCCGCAGCGAGATGTCGACGTCATCGTGACGACGGTGGTCAGCGGTACCAGTTCGGTCCGTTTGGATCGGCTGTTCTTGATGACGAGCTGCCGCTGGTCGGCCCCAATGAGTTCGCCGCAGAGTCGCCCACGGTCGTGCTCCACCTGCACGAGCGAGGAGGTGGGCTTTTCGGCAGGGCCCAGCCATGTCAGCCCCACGGCCAGTGCGATGGCGCAAACACCCCCGAGAGTAAGCCGTGTCGCCGCGCGGATGGCCGTGGCTATGTGCGCGACTTCCGCGGCGGTCCAGGCCTTGAGCGCCTCGCCGCTCAAGATGATCTTCTCGCCCGGTGGACCCGCTACGGCGCGGACCACGAGCATGGTCGCCCAGACGAGCATCGCCAGGGCGGCACCGAGCAGGAGCGCGATCAGCCAGCGGAACGGCGGTGTGAGTTCGGCGAAGCTGTCTCGCCCTTTCACGATCAGTACGGTGCCGAGCAGGGCGGTGAGAGCCGTCAAACCGGTGCGCCAACTCTCGGCCTGCTTGCGTGCCGCGTCGAGCTGCTGGAACTGCATCTCGTAGGCCATCAAGGCCCACCGCTTGAGGTCGAGACTCATGTCAATGGGACGGTCCAGAATCGGCCGCAGCCCGCGTCGTGCGCTTCCGGGGGACGGTTCTCATGGACATACCCGCACATGCAGATCATCGTGACCTCGGTGGGTTGAGGGAGGACGCGGCGACGCCCTTTTCCTTTGTGGCCCGTGACCATGCCTGGCGGGAAGGGCGTCATTGTATGGCCACCGCAGGCTGGGCAGATACCTTGCATGACGAATCCCCGGTCGTCCGGGAAGGGAGTCTGCGTGAAGGCTGCCTGCGCGCTGACGAATACTTCGACGTACTCGATCGACTGATGGTTCTCTATTTGGTCGTCGGGCATTCTTCACCCCTGGGGACGTCGGTTATCGAGAACAGCGGCGCGTACAGCTTCAGCCGATCGGCCAGCCAGCTCGTGCTTTCCCCGGTCTCGGCGGCGACCATTTTGAGATGAGCGGAGTCCACCTCGCCCGACAGAGCGGGGGCGTAACCGTCGCAATGAACGGTGAGCAGCAGTAGGTCCTGCCAGAGGACCGGCCCGTCGGGTGGTTCCACGTCTGGATAATCCAGTGTCAGCCCAAGTGGTGCGAACGCCTTCATTCGCCGGTGCGCTTCGGCTGGTGTCAAGCCGATACGGCCGGCGGCGCGCACCAGCTCCAGAGCGCTCACAGACGATCTGTACAATCGGTCCGGGCTTTCCCAGTATGCGCGATTACCGCTGTCATCGAAATAGGTGAGAATCTCATAGTCGTATTCATCGATTTCGATCTTGTTGAGTGAGTCCAGGCTATCTTGACTCAACTCCGGCAATGGGGCTCCCAGTGCCCGGTAGGGTTCAAGTTTAGCCAGGAAGTCACCAAGCTTCAAGTTGTTCTCAAATGCACCAGAGACGGCCCCAGCGGCCGTGTCAAGCCACTTTATATCTTTTCGGTTCCAGAGCGAATTTCCCATGAATACCTTGGCGATCTGATAGTGTGGATCCTGTTTCAGGCATTCTTTGGGTAGTTGTGGAAGGTGGGCCTCTGGATAGATTTCCGCAAAGCTTTTCAGGGCTTCGCCCACTGGGCGGGAAGCGTCGTACGAGAGCCAAAATATTTCGGCACCGATAATCGGTTCCGTAGGCGTGAAGTAAGGTGCGAGGCGCCGTGCTGCAACGGCTTTCTTGCTGCCTGCGGTGAACCGATTATATATCGCTGAAACGATCTCTATATGCGGTGACGACTTGTAGGCCCCTTCTCGGCTGAAAAGAATGTCAATGGCGAGCTCGCTCTCGATGAAATCGATCTCCGCCGGACCGATCTCGATGTCGGTGAGTCCATCCAGCGAAGGCAGCGCGAGGAGGCCGAGCCGCTCCAGCCGGGACAGATTCCGATGGGTCTCGACGAGGCCGGAACCGGTGCGACCCGCGACCGTCATCAGCGCCGCCATGTGCAGCGTTTCGCCCGGACGGCGCACTCGCCCGAGCGCCTCTGTCTCGATCTTGGTCAGGTCGGCGGGATAGGATTCTCGCGCGGCCACCTGCACGCCTAGCGGAGCGAGCCGGTCGCAGTTGATCAAAATCTCATCCACCGAGCGGCCCAGGGCGACGGTGGCAGCGATGACGTGCGCCGGGCTGATTTCAGCCTCGACCCAGGGCGGTCGGCCATTCAGTTCTGCTGAGACGAGGGTGGCCTCCGTGTTGGTGCACGTGTGGTTGACGAGAGCCCCAAGGTCCAGTTCGGGAAGTTTCCATCCGGGCGGCATCAATCTGCCGGCTCGGTCCAGGACTTCGCCGATGCTCCGGTCCAGCATGGCGGAGGTCTTCACGACCCAGCCGGCCACCGACCGCCGGGGCGGTCGTTCTTCCGGAGACCAGGCCGCGAAGACCCGGTAAAGGCCGGTGTCGGATTCATCGCACGTGGCCTCGACTGGTGGGATCTCGCGCAGCCTGGCCAATCCGACGCCGGTGACGGCGTACCTGCGCAGTCGTCTCAGCCGGTCCGCTCCCTTCTGCTCGGGATGTTCAATGGCTTTGAGGAGGTCATCAATGCCCAATGCTCCATTTCTGTAGTAGTCCAGCATTTCGATCAATTCCGCGTCCAGGGGGCCGACTTGGGGAAAGCCTTCGTTGGTGGCCGAAAAGGGAGCGCTTCGGGCGTTCAACAGGGCGCCTGTCGCGGCTCTCCAGAGGCCACCACGCCATGAGGTGAACCAGCTCGCATAGCCATAAAAATAATGGTTCATCTTGAACAGTTCACGATCGAGAGGAAAGCAACCCACGGCACTGAGCGCGACCTTGCGGTTCTGGCCCCATATCCCGCCCAAACTGATCGAATGATCGTGCTCGACCGCATAGTCGAAGATCAGCTGTCCTATTTCGGGCTTGGATTCGGCAACTTTCCAGAGCCAGGGCAGGGTGAAGCCCTTCCAGTCCATCAGGGTCGGCAGCGCCGCCGAGATCTGTTCGGTGACCCATGGCCGGTTCCATTCGCGAAGCTTTTTGCGGTCCACGGTGAACTGCGGTCGGCGCTCACCGCGCAGGTTGACGATGAGTCCGTAGATCTCTTCGTTGGTGCGGATTCCGTCCGCGGCCAGGCCGCCTTCGCCCGAGACCCACCACAGGTCGTCGCCGTGCTGCTCCGACTCCGCGACCTCGTCGTGGTAGCGCAGCCTGCCCGGTTCCCAGACCACCGCCCCCGAACCTTCTTCCGTCACCTCGACATGGTGTTCGGAGATCCACAGCAACTGCCGCATGGTGCGGAGAACGGAGATGCTCTCCTCGCCTTCCGTCAGGTAGAGCCTGACCCGCGTCCCACCATCGGGGAGATCATTGGTGCGTGTGATCTGGAAGAGGCTGCCGCTGTTGGCGATGTGCACCTCCCAGCCGTGGGGCGCGACGCCGCCGCCGCGCGGGGCGTGCCGGGTGACCACCGTGATCTCGTCGGCCAGCATGAAGTAGCTGAAGACCCCCACGCCGAACTGGCTGTTGGGGATGTACTGCAGTTCGAGCACTTGCCAGTCGGCCTGCTCGTCACGGAACTCCAGCTGGTACAGAAGCCGCTCGCCCGCGTTCGCGAAGACCTTCCTCAGGATGTCCTCGTCCATGCCGGCGCCGTTGTCCTCGCACTCGATGTACTGCCGGTCGCCTTCCTTGCCCTGGCGGAAGAGGATCTCTCCCGTCCACGATCCCGGGCGCTTGCCGCGCAGCTTGAGCGCTTCGATCCGCACCTGCCTGAGGCGGCAGGCGTCCAGCGCGTTCTGGTAGAGCTCGCGGATCGCCAGCGCCGGGTCGTCATACAGCTGCCGGCCCATCAGCAGTTCGCGAATCTTGTCCTCGGACAGCTGGAACCGGGAGAGCGGGACGGAGTAGGCGTCCTCGTTGGCCGACGTCCGGACCGGGCGGAGCGCCCCGTCGGTGACCCGTCGCGGGAACCGCTCGGCCAGCCACGGCTCCAGTTCGAGGCCGCCGACCTTCGCGCAGATCAGGTTCGCGTTCTGCACCACATTCGCGAAGACGTCGTGGAGGGCCGGGTGGTCGCAGGTGAGCTGGAGGTCGAGCCGTTCGGCGGCCAAGGTCCATACCGCGTCGCGTCCGGCGGCGTTCTGCACGTCCTGCGGTGGCAGCTCCATGCGCGTGCCGACCAGGTCGGCGAGCACGGATCGGGTCCGGCGGACGTCGGCGGCCAGCGTCCCGGCCAGCCACAGCACGGCGCCCATCCCACGCCACCGTTTGCTGACGTAAGCGTCGTTCAGCTTTTTATGGAGTTGCGAGTCGACGGGCTCGCCCCCGACCGCGCGCACCAGTGCCTCAGCCAGCAGGGCCAGCTCTCTGGCACCGGCCGCCCCGGGGGCATCGGCGATCAGCGAGGCGCCCAGCGCATAGGCCTCTGTCGCCGCCGGTGTCCGCCACACCGATCGCCGGGTGCCGAGCCATTGGTGCATCAGCCAGGTGACCAGCAGGTCCCGCTCGCGCTTGCGTCCCCGCTTCTCGAAGCCCTCGATCCTGCGGACGATGTGCTGGTGCATCTCATGGATGCCTTCCAGATCGGTCCGGGGGCCTGGCCTATACGTCCTTTCCAGGTTCTCGGGATGGGTACCGGCGGCTTCCCTGATGCCCTCGGACAGAACGGCCTCGCGCAGGAACGGAGCCGTCGCCAGCATGGCCGCCTCGGCCGGTTTCAGTTCCGCCTCGTCACCGAGGAGGGTCTCGACACAGGCCAGCACCCGACTCGGATAGTTTTGGTCCGTCCAGAGGTCGGCCAGCCCGGTATGGCGTAGCAGAGTATCCTTGGCGTTTCCATACCGCTGCGCGCAGGCGTCGATGATGTCTCGCGCGCAGTCCAGAGCCGCTTTCGCTTTGGCCCGGTCGCGGCAGAGGTCCCAGAGGCGGCTGCCGACAACCGACTTCTGCCAGGCGGCGGCGAGTTCATCGCCATCGCAGACGACCTGGTCTCCGGCGGACACGAGCATTAGCCGATGGCCGACGGCGGGCTGCTGGTCCGGCTGGCTCACCCACCGGGCCTGGTGGGCCATGCGGCGCTTGACCTCGTCGAACACCTCGGAAAGCGTGCGCGCGGTGTGGCGGTGGTCGAGGACCTCGGCGAGTGCCTGGGTGAAGGTGCTGCCGCTCTCGTTGTAGTTGCAGACCTGTCCGGCTGCGCAGCCGGTGATCAGGACGAAATGGCCATCCGACGGGAACGCAGGAAGGGTCTGGCCGAATCCCCCGAACGGGATCCCGTCGTCTCGCTGCACCGGCTCGCGGCAGGCGTCGACGAAGTAGACCACCAGCTTGGCCGGGCAGTCGGTGAGATCGACGGGCATCACCGGAACGAGGCTGTCCACGTCGAGGGGACCTTGCTCACCGTGCCGGGTGGCGTCGCTGGGCACCAGGTAGTCGCGTCCATCGATCGACACTCCGTGCCCGGTGAAGTAGAGCAGCAGAACGCCCTCTTCCGGTGCGTTGTCGCAGGCGTCCTTGATGATCTTTTTCAGTAGATTTCTGGTGGTGCGCTGGCCACCGTCTAGCCCCCAGGTCTCCACGGTGTACTCCGACTGGCGAAGCGCCTCCTCCATACGATGAACGTCCGCGGTCACGGCGGCCGTGATGTCGTCGAGGCCGGAATACCGGCCCCACGGTACGCCGATGAGGTGCGCCTGCCGCGTGACTGCCACCGGTCCTCCATGCTTCGGCCCGCAGTGTCGAACTTGACGTTTCCACACCTTAGGGGCGGGGTGTCGCGCATCTCCTCCGGTGCGTCCGATTGTTGCCAATTCTCGGCGGGGCGCCCGCTCGGGGCCGGGCGTGCCAGGTTGTTATGGCAAAGATCGGGCGTGCGGCGCGTTCCTGCGTAACCGGCTCGCGTCGTCTTGGGGCAAACGGCACGGCCCGGCAAATAGACCGTCACCTTGCGGATAGGCGCGTTATGGCTGACCATCGCGCTGGACCGGGACCTCGCGATGTTGCCGGCGGCTGAAGACCCGCAACGGCTCCTCACTCCTTAGCGCGGGAGCGGGTGCAGTCCGGTGATGGTGTCCTTTCGGGTCGATGATGTGGTGGCGGCTACCGAGCCATTTGCCCACGGTGCCGTTGGGTGAGCGGTTCATGGATGCGCTGGTCGTGGGTGGCGATCCGGGTGTGCCGGTGCTGGAGAACGACGGCGTTCATCCGCTGCTCGGTGCCGTGGGGCATGTGTTCGGCGGGCATCGTCCGCTGGTCCTGTCGGCGCTGGTGGTTTGGCTGACCATCATGCAGGGCTTGGCGCAGCATGTGCGGCTGCATGCCGAGGCATTGCGCCCGCGGCGGGTGGCCCACTCCGGCAAGGAGCGGCTGGAGGTGGTGGTCCTGCGGTTGCCCGAGGATTCAGCCGCTTCTCCACCAGCACCGACGTCGAGCGGGTGGCGGGACGGATCGCGCTGCTCGATGTGTACTCGCCGTACTTCTCCGTGTGGATGCGTTACGTGTGCGGGATCTCGTCCATCACCCTGACCGGGACGGGCGAGGACTGGCGGAAGATTTGCAGCCGGGTGGACGTGATCTCCTCGTTCGGCCTTGAGACCTGGTGCCGGTCCCTTGCGGCGATCTGCGACCAATTCGTCCGGGCTGCGGCGGGTGACGTGGACATCGCCTTCTGGCGGCGCATCTACAACCCGATCGACGCCTACGGCGGAAAGGTGATCACTGGTTGGGCCGCGCGGTTCTATCCGTATCTGGAAGGCGTCGGCGGCGAGGCCAAGCCGCGTGCCGGCCGTGGTGTCCCGGGTGAGGGTCAATGTCAACGACCGCGTCAACCACCTCAACCGGGTCGTGGCCCTGCACGCGGGATCGGTCGGCGTCGCCCAGGATGAGGACGGTGCGCTGCGGACACTGGGCGATGATCGAGCACGCCGCCGAGTTCAACCGCCTCGTCACGGACTTCGTTCGGAACGCTGCCGCGACCGCCCCCTGAGACGGGGACCTGATCTGAGTAGGCGAATGAGAGGAGTACCACGCTCGTAAGGACCATGAGCGCGACGGCCACCCATTCACGTGAGCCGTCCGGGCCGTATACCCGGCTGGGACGTCCGACGTCGACGGCCTTGGTCTGCGCTCCGACGCGCAGCGCGTCGCGGCCCGCGCCGTGGAGGGAGACGTCGGTCCGGTGGATTTTCCGGTTGCGGACGTGAACTCGCCCTTCCAGTTGCAGCTCTCATGGGCCCGAATGTCGAATGCACTGCAATTGCCGCGCTGTGAACACGCCCGGCGTCCCTTCGGCGCTGGCGGCGCGAAAGGCGGGACGCACGTTCGGAATGGCCAGGTAGAGCAGATAGCCTGCCACGAGGATCAAGACCACGGTCAATCCGTGGGAGCGGCGCCGGCGGGCCATCCCGACTTCACCGCCCGGAAACGACGGCGCAGGTGCACAGCAAGCGACCGTGCTCGGAGGCGCGCGGTCGCCGGTGGAGCAGCATCGCCACTACCATCCGCATGAAGACGATCGCGTTGTAGAACAGGTGGAGTTCGACCTGTGGAATGAGAAGCTGGATGATGCTCGTCGGGACGGGACGGCTGGCGATGTTGTTCCCGGTGAGCGCCTGCAGAAGCAGTAACAGGTGCTCGAAATGGTGCCAGACCTGGATCAGCAGGGCCGCGTTCCACCAGGCCCTCGATCTGCCGACGAATCCGGGGCGCAGCATGATGAGCCCGGCGAGCATCAGGAGCGCGTAGCCGTAGTGCATCCACTCCGACGTGACGAGCCACGGGAACGGCATTCCAAGCACGCCCCGCGATTCCTTCAGCAGCCAGCCGAGCGCGTAGATCTGAATGGCCTGCGCGATGTGCTCGGCCCAATGCGCAATGACGATCACGAGGAAGAAGCCCAGGGCGGCGCGGTGATAACGCTGATTGAGCGGCCGCAGTCCCGCTCCGAATCGACCTGCCGACGCGGTTTCGGTCGCCATGTCCCCGGGTCCTTCCCACGTTGACTCATCCCGCGTTTTGATCCAACACCTGCGCGGAGTGGGGTACTACTCGGAGATTGCCCTCCACCTTGGTCGCGGTTCTGGCGGGTGTCAGGCGCGCCAGGTCGTCGTGGTGAAGGTGATGCCGGTGCCGCTGAGGTGGTCGGCTATGCGGTCCATCTCGCCCGGCCGGGGGACGCCGATGAACCAGAGGCGGTCGCCGTCCTGGACGGCCTGGAGGCGCGGGCCGCCCGGCGGCATGGTTCGGTAGCGGTCCTCGCCGAGCGGGGTGAGCGGCACCAGCCGCTGGTTGGACGATCCGCGCCACGGCTCGTCGGTGGCGCGGCGGGCCACGTACGGGCCCGCCAGCACCGCGTCGCACAGGGCCAGAATCCGGCGGGCGGACGCGTCCCGGCGCAGGCGGTTCAGCGGATATCCCGAATAGACGAGGATGTCGATCGGGCGTTCGGCGCGCCATTCGTGGATGCCGTCGAGGAGTTCCGCCACCGCCTCCGGCTGCTGGAAGGGCTCGCCGCCGGAGATGGTGACGCCCGTCGCGCCGTCCACCGAATCGAGCCATTCCAGCACGGCGGCCACCGTGACGCGGGAGGCGGACTCCGTGGCCCAGGTGTCCCTGGCGACGCAACCGTCGCAGCCGATGGTGCATCCCTGAACCCAGATGCCGACGCGCCGGCCCGGACCCAGAGTCGTCACCGGATAGTGGATCCGGTTGAGGAGAAGGCCGGTCATTGCGGCTTTTCCCGTTCCCGGGCCTTGGGCTTGCGACGGGCCCGTGCCGGTGCCGCGCCGCCCTTCGTGACGGGAACCTGGTCGCGTTCGCCGGGCCGCAGCTCCATCCGGGTGCCGACCTGAACGCCGTCGCCGGCGAGCCGCTCGCGCACCTCCTCGAAGGCGTCGCACCAGTCCTGCTCGCGTTCCAGGTCGACGCGGCGCGCGTCCTGGCCGTCGCGCTGCTCGGTGCGGAACACCATCGAGCGGAGCTCGCCGCCGTCGAGGACGAGCGCGACGGCGTGTTCCGGCCAGTCGTCGCGGGACAGCTCCAGGCGGCCGTTCGCGCCGGTCAGCGTCGTCACGTCCGCGGACACCTCGAAGCCGAGATCGTCGGCGGCGGCCAGCACCGCCTCGCGGAGGTACGCCTGCTCGGCGGCGGCCTGGATCCGCGCGCAGCGGTCCAGCGCCCGCGCCCGCAGCGCGGGATCGAGTGCGCGGCGCCGGGCGACCACGTCGGAGAGCTCCTGCTTGAGCGCCGCGCCTTCCTGGTCGGCGGCGTCCGCGAGGGCCTGGAGCATGACCGCCGCGTCTTCGGCGTCAGAGCGCTGGGTGGCGGCCCGCGTGTCCGCGACGTCGACCCGCTGCCGCAGATCGGCGAGCCGGGTGCGCGCCTCGCCGAGGTCGCGGACCAGCGCCTTCTCGGCGGCGCGCCGGATGGCGGTGAGATCCTCGGCGGCGACGTCGGCGGGCAGGCGCGCGACGATCCGGGCGACGTCGGCCGACAGCGACTCCGGATCGGCCGCGCGCGAGGACGCCGCCGGACGGGCCCCGGGCTTGGCCCTGGGCTTGGCCGCGGCGCGCATCGCCTCCGCGACCTTCTCGGCGGAGAAGATCTCGGGCTGCGCCTCACCGGGCCGGACGATCCGCCACGCCTCGGCCAGGTGCCGTCCGATCTCGATCGCGGCGGCCTCGGCCAGCCACGACTCGACCTCGGCGATCGCCTCGTCGGCGCTCGCGCACCAGGCGGCGAGGTCGTCGATCTCGCAGGCGAGCCGCATCGGGCCGGGCAGCGAGCGCGGGGCGGCGCGTCCGGTGCCGGCGGTCACGGCCGCGCACTCGGCGGCCAGCACCGCGATGCGGGCGTTGCGGTCGATCACGCGAAGCGCCGCGCTCTCCCACTCGGAGTTGCAGTCCTGCCGCCGCTGCCATTCCGCCTGACCGGCCTCCAGGCGCTCGCCGAGCGACGCCATCGCCCCGCCGGCCGCCTCCGTGAGGGCCCCGGCGGCCCGCGCCGCCAGGACGGTGCCGCCCGCGGCCAGGACGACGGCGCCCCCGAGCAGCACCCCCACCTCGTAGATTCCGGCGGCGCTCATTCGCCCTCCAATGCCTTCCGCCTCTCGCCTTCGTGCCATCGCGTCCAGCCCGTCCAGCGCGAGTACGTCCACCCGCCGTAGACCGCCGCGACGACGAGCGGCACCAGCGGCGGGAACACCTTCGTGAGGACGCTGAGCACGACGGCCGTCAGGACGATGATCAGGCAGCCGGCGCAGCCGCCGTTGTCGCCGACGACGTCCCCGGCGCGCCCGCCCAGCACACCGACCTTCTGCAGCAGCGAATGGCTCGGGTGGTACATCGCGCCCATGACGACGGCCAGCGTGACCTCCGTGCCGACCTGGAAGATCAGCACCGCCATGGCCACCGCCATGGCGATGTCGCCTTTGCCGGAGAACGCCGACAGCAGGAGGAAGCCCGCCCAGACGGCCGCCATCAGGAGGCAACCGGCCACGGCGGCCGCGACCGCGGCGGGCCGTCCGCCGAGGCGGTCCGCCTCCCGCTGCTGCCAGCGCATCATGCGCTCCTGCTCCTGGCGCTGCCGGGCGGCGATCTCCCGGTGCAGCCGCCCGGCCTCCTCGGCGGCGGCGGGCAGCGCCTGCCGCACGACCAGCAGCCCGGTCGCGTCGTCGTCGGCGGCGGTCTCGCGGGCCAGCTGATCGAACCAGGGGACGGGGACGGGCAGCGACTCCCGGCCCGCCGGGATCTGCCCGGCCAGCCTGGCCTTCGCTTCGTCGGCGTCCAGCGCGATCAGCAGCAGCTCGGCCTTGACCTCGGTGGTGTGCTCGGCCGTGAGCCGCGGATGGCGTTCGCGTGCCTGGACGGTGCGGTCCCGCCAGCGGCGGGTGACGTCGTCGAGCCTGGTGTTGACCTCGCCCAGCTCGACCCCGCCGTCGCATTGGGCGAGCGTTGAAAGGACGTGGTGCTCGGTCAGGTCTTCCACCACGCGCCGCGATCTGCCGTGCCGGTCGGCGGTGGGGTCGAGCGCGGCGGCGGCCAGCGCGCCCAGGCTGCCGGTGGTGATGGCGCCGCCCGCGTAGATGGGCGGCATGCGCGGGTTCAGCCAGCGCAGAAGCATCAGGAGGCGGACGTCGGCCGGGAGCTGGGCCTCCATCTGGTCCAATAATTCGTCGCGCGCCTGGACGTCGTGAATCCGGGGGTCGTCGAACTGCCGGAGCCAGGCCTTCAGCGTTTCGCGGGCGGCCCCGCCGCGGACGAAGTAGCGCTCGGCGGTCTCGTCCCAGCGTTCCGCCATCGCGGCCGCGAGTTCGGCGCGGTCCGTATAAAGCTGCTCGCCTAACAGGAAGGGCTTGAGCTCCGAGCCCGCCAATGGCGAATCGGCGCTTTCATGAACCGGCGGGGAACCTCCAGAGAGCCATTCCGCCACTTCCTCGCCGCCCCAGCGGTCGTCCGGGTCGCGGACGAGAAGCCCCCGGCAGAGGAGCCGCAGCCGCTCGTCCTCGACCCCGGACACGTCGATCGGCCGGGAGGCGAGGTGCAGCATCACCGCTTCGGGAACCAGCTCGGCGAAGGGCGGCTCACCGAGCGCGAGTTCCCGCACGATCATCCCGAGCGACCACCAGTCGCGCATCACCGAGACGAATCCCGCGAAGGTCTCCGGGGCCGAATAGGCGAGAGTGTGACCGGCGGTGGAGAACATCGCGGTCTGTTTCACGTAGCGGCTGAGCCCGAAGTCCGCCAACGCGAGCCGCAGCGGCTCGCGCCCCCGCAGCAGAATGTTCTCCGGTTTGAGGTCCCGGTGAATGACGCGATGCTCGTGCAGGACGGTCAGCCCCTCGGCGACCTGCCGCACGACCTCGGTGATCATCTCCGGTGCGCCGCCGCCCCGCCCTTCGTTCGCGAGGTCGCGGAGCGTCCCGTGCGGCAGGTACTCCATGACCTCGAACGCGCGCCCGCCGGCCTGGCCGGTGTCGCGCAGCCGCACGATGTGCGGCGAGCGCACGCCCCGGAGCGTCTCCCACATCTCGCGGTTCGGCGTGATCCCGCGCCGGTAGAGCTTGAGCACCAGCTCCTCGCCCGCGTCGTCGCGCACCCGCAGCATGTCGGCCTCGGCGCCGGACGCGTCCAGCTCCGCGACGATCTCGAACCGGGCCGCGAGCTCGGGCGGCAGCGTCAGCAGCGACTCCGCCCTGGCCACCGGAACGTCTTCGCGCCGCGTCCTCCCGGCCTGGTCCCCGCCGTCTTCCGCCGGCGCGGCGCCGGCGTCGGCTCCGCCGATCGGATCCAGCGAGGTCGCCGTGGTCTCCCGTCGCGTTTCCCCCGACTCGGCGGGATCCTGCATCGTCTCGACCCCCTGGGAGCACCAATGAGGACACGCCTTAGTACGGGACACACAAATGCTAGCCAGCCAGGGCGACTCGTTGCGAGCACGCGCCCGAACTCCTTGGCCGCCATCGGCCCCGGGCCCTCGCCGTGGAGCCCCGGGAGCGGGTTACAGTCCGGTGATGGTGACCTTTCGGGTCGATGATGTGGTGCCGGCCACGGAGCCATTGCCAACGGTGCCACTGGGTGAGCGGTTTACGGATGCGCTGGTCGTGGGTGGTGATCCAGGTGTGCAGGTGTTGGAGAACGACGGCGTTCATCCGTTGCTCAGTGCGGTGGGACATGCGTTCGGCGGGCATCGTCCGCTGATCCTGTCGCCGGACGCGGTTTGGCTGACCATCATGCAGGGTCTGGCGCAGCATGTGCGGCTGCATGCCGAGGAATTGCGTCCGCGGCTGGTGGCCCACTCCGGCAAGAAGCGGCTGGCGGTGCGGGTCCTGCGGCTGCCCGAGGATTCAGCCGAATGGCGGGACGTTGTCGAGAAGTTCGGCAAACTGCTCTTGGCGGAGATCAACGACGCCGTCGAATTCGACTGCGACTTCTCCACCAGTACCGACGTCGAGCGGGTGGCGGGACGGATCGTGCTGCTCGACGTGTACTCGCCGTACTTCGCCGTGTGGCTGCACGTCGTGTGCGGGATCCCGGCCATCACCCTGACCGGCACGGTCGAGGACTGGCGGAAGATTCGCAGCCGGGTGGACACGATCGCCTCGTTCGGCCTGGAGACCTGGTGCCGGTCTCTCGCGGCGATCTGCGACCAGTTCGTCCGGGCCGCGGCGGGTGACGTGGACATCGCCTTCTGGCGGCGCGTCTACAACCCGATCGACGCCTACGGCGGAAAGGTGATCACTGGTTGGGCCGCGCGGTTCTATCCGTACCTGAAAGGCGACGGCGAGGTCACCAGGCCCAATCCGCTGCTGGACCTGCCGATCGGCGAACCCCGCGACGTCGCGCCCGACCCGAACGGGCACTATGACGGTCCGGGGATCAGAAGCAGTGGTGTGCCGGCCGTCGTGTCCCGGGTGAGGGTCAATGTCAACGACCGCGTCAACCACCTCAACCGGGTCGTGGCCCTGAACGCGGGACTGGTCGGCGTCGCCCAGGACGAGGACGGGGCGCTGCGGCCGATGGGCGGCTGGTACCTGGCGCCGGCGACGGTCGAGATCGACGACGTGATCGACCGGATCGTCCGCGACCACCAGACCGATCCGCCGGTGCCCCTCGGCTGGGGGTTCCAGGCGTCCGCCGAACTCGCGGCGCTCTTCCGCCGCATCGGCTCGGGCACGATGTTCGACGGCGCTTGGCGGCTGCTTCCCGCCGCGGACCACGGCATGATCTGGCGCCGCGTGACCCCGGGTCTGATCAGATCGATCATCGACCTCGCCGACGGCAGGAGCCTCTGCGCCGCCATCGACTTCGAGACCTCCACCTCCCACTGGATCGTCTGCCGCATCGAGCGGGCCGACGACGAACCCATGCAGAGGAACGCATGCCGGCTGCTGGACGACCCCGCGGACATCCCGGTCTACGGAACCTCGCTCGCACTGCTCCTGGACGCCGCACTGGACTCCGGCGGCGACATCTCCCACCTGGAGACCTGCCGTCTCGACCAGCTCGACGGAACGTCCACCTGAATCTCGGGTGGATGGAGAATGGCGGGATGTATTGCTTGCGGACGGTGGCCGGCGGCGGGCCTGTGCCTCGGCGGGTGACCGAGACCATTGCGGAGGCGCGGGTTATTTCTGTCGGGCAAGGGATTTCGCTTTTGCCGTTGACCGGTGCCTTGCTTGACGAGGTGGTTGAGCTCGACGGGGACTGGAAGGTGCCTGCAGATTTCGGACGTGTGCTGGCGGACTGCTCGGCGACGGGGCCGGTGGCCTATGTCGAGGCCGAGTATTTCGGCGGGACGGGGAGCCAGGCCGCGCAGGTCTGGGACGCCGGTGAGATCGTCCTCGGGCCTTTGCACGTGGCCGAGGGGGAGCGGTGGCCGGAGGCCGGCAGCCCGATCTCCCAGGCGCTGCGGCGGCTCGGCGTCGACAAGGGCGAGCACTTCGACGAGTTCGACGCGGTCGGGCTCGGGCGTCATCGCGACACGGGCGGCTGGCTCTCGCTGTTCAGCGAGTGAGGGCGGTTCTCGCTATGGCGCGGATTTCCTCGTCAGTGAGGAGACGTCCTAGCCGGGCGAGTTCCGCGTGGCACTGCTCTGTGATGGACGGGAGCAGGGCCGGGGCTGCTTTGACGCCCAGGCGGTGCAGGGTCGCTGCGATGACGCGCGGGCCGCTCTGAGGTGTAACGGGAATTCGGCGCTCGTTGCCGAACAGGGTCGGTTCCACGCAGTTGTGCATCAGCGGGTCTACTTCAGATTCGAGGACGACCCAGTCGCCGCCGCCCCAGCAGAACGCGTCCGGGCCGGTGATGGGCTGGTTGGTCGCCGGGTGGTGGCCGGTCAGTTCCGCGGCCGTCCGGGACAGTTCTGTCAGTGTGGCGAGGCGGATGCCCGTGTCCACGCCGTACAGCGCCTCGAAGGCCGCTGCGGTCGCGGCGAGGTCGGCGTTTCCAGGGCCGCCGCAATAGCCGTTCACCGATGACTCGATGACGGTCGCTCCGGCCCGCGCCGCGCTCACGGCGCAGGCGACGCCCAGGCCGAATGTGTTGTGCGGGTGGAGACCGATTTCCAGGTGCGGTGCGGCGGACTTGGCCGCTTGAACGAGGTGTCCGAATGCTTCGGGGCCGAGTGCGCCTGGGCCGTCGAAGAGGGTGATTTCGTCGGCGCCTGCGGCGGCCATGGATTCTGCGGTTTCGGCGAGTTCCTCTTCCGTCAGGTAGGACACCATCGTGGCGGCTACTGCGACCCGCAGGCCCTGGGTACGGGCGTGGGCGACGATCTCGGCCGCCTGCGCGATGACCTCCGCCCGGGAGGCCGGGACGGGCCCTCCGTAGATGCCCGCAGCCGGGCCGAACGCGGGGACGGCGATCTGCACGCCGTCGAACCCGAGGTCGCGGGCGAGGTCAACGCCGTCCGTTGCGGATATGAATGGGCAGTACACGACGCAGTTCGGTTGCTCCCGTTTGACCAGCGCAATGTCGGCTCGGACGGCGTCGTGCCCGGAGGGCGAGCGCGGCGGGGGCGCGAGGACGATCTCCGGAACCCCGGAGCGGGCGAGGAGCCGCAGGAACGCGGTCTTCGCCTCGCGGGTGGTCGTGACGCCGGGCAGTGACTCGATCGCCCGCATGGACGTGTCGCGGAGCCGGACCCGCTCCGGCATCACGCCGGTTACTGCGGTGTCGCGGTTCGCGGGGGCCACCGACCAGCGGCCCGGTTCGTAGGCGCCAGGGGTTCTCGAACGGTTGATGTCCGCGCGGAATCGTTCGAGCTGGCCTTCGTCCATTGCTAGCGGGTCTTCTTGCCCGTGAGTGCGCCGATCGCCTCGGCGAACAGCGCGCCGTGCAATTCCACATCGGACTCGGCCGTCATCGGCGACATCAGCGCGGCACCGCTCATGGCGTTGAGGACGACGCCGCGGTTCGCCAAATACAGCCACAGTGCGGTGCGGGCCGCGGAGCCGACGCGCGGGTAGAGCTGTCCGGCGTTGCGCGGCGGGGACGGGGTGAAGGCGTAGGAGACGCGGCCGCCGAGCCGCCCGACGTGCCACGGCAGGTCGTGCTCGGCGATGACCGCCGCGACGTCGCGTTCGTAGCGTCCGGCCAGGCGGCTCATGTGGGCGTAGTTCTTGTCAGTCATGACCTCGGTGAGCACCGCGCGCATGGCGCGGGCGGCCAGCGGCCCACCCGCCATCGTGCTGCCGAGGCCGCCGTCGCCGTGCTCGGTGTAGCGCTCCGCCGCGGCGGCCACCTCGTCCGACATCCCGTACAAGCCCGCCGGGATGCCGCCCGCGATCGACTTGCCCATGGTGATCAGGTCGGGTTCCAGGCCGAGCTCGCGGGTGCAGCCGCCCGGACCCGCCGGGATCGTCTGCGTCTCGTCGATGATCAGCAGCGTGCCGGTGCGCCGGGTGAGGTCGCGCAGGGCGGTGTGGAAGCCCGGCTCCGGGCGGATCACCGCGCCGCCGTTGGTCATCACCGGTTCGGCGAGCACGGCGGCGACGTCGCGCGGGGCGAGGGCGCGTTCGAGCGCGTCGAGGTCGTTGAACTCCACGACCTTGGTCGTCTGGCGGACGTCCACGCCGTTGGGGTGGACGCCGGGCTCCGGTGCCACGGCGCCGTCCGGCTCCAGGACGACCCCGGCTTGTTCGAGCGAGCCGTGGTACGCGCGGTGGAAGACGAGGATCTTCTGCCGTCCGGTGGTGACGCGGGCGAGGAGGAGGGCGAACCGGTTGGCGTCCGTCGCGGACACGGTGAACTGCCAGAAGGGCAGGCCGAAGCGGCGCGCCAGCTCTTCGGTCACGGCGACGTGGTCCTCGCCCGACCAGAGGGTGACGCTTCCCTTGTCGAGCTGGTCCCGTATGGCCGCGACGACGGCGGGGTGGTCGTGGCCCCAGAGCGCGGCCGTCGCCGCCAGCCCGAAGTCCGCGTACTCGTGGCCGTCGGTGTCGTACAGGCGGGCGCCCACCGCGCGGTCCACCACCAGCGGGACGGGCGGCGGGAACTGGCTGATCCAATGCTGCGGCGTGCCGTGCAGCTGGGAGCGGCGCGCCCGCTCGCGCAGCGCCGCCGCCCGTGGCCGGGCCTCGATCCATCTGGTGCGTTCGGCGTCCAGCAGTGCGGCGAGCCGGTCGGGGTCGATTCCCGGCGGCACCGGACGCGGTCGATCGCTCGTCATCGTTCTCCCCGGGTGGCGTTTCGCGGTTCAAGTGGTGCTGGGTCTAGGAAGCGGCGCAGGACGTTGCCCGTCACCTGGGCGACGGGGTTGGCGTATCCCTTGGCGCCCAGTGCCGTGCACCAGGCGATCGAGCCGGTGCTGAACACCGCGCCGCCGTTCGGGTACTCGAAGAACGCCAGATCGGCGCGGACGCGCGGCTCGACGGTCCCGCCCAGCCGCGAGTTCGACTGGAACACCTCTTCGACCGCGAGCTGGTAGGCGTCGCTGAACCCGTCGGCCGTGGCCAGGACGACGGTGTGCGGCGGGGAGCCGAGAGCGGCGTCCACCCGGTCGACCTCCATCCCGGCGGCGCCACCGCTGACCAGCGCGTCCGCCTCGATGAGGCCGTCCACCCCGGAGAGCGCGAACGCACCGCGCTCGTCGCCGGCCGGCGGGGCGGGGGAGTAGGGACGGCCCTTGCCGCGCCCGCCCTGCGCGGCGAAGCCGACCCCGACGTGCCGCTGCGGCGCGCGGCCCCGGTGCCGCCACAGCCCGCCCGCCTCGCCGGTCGTGCTCAGATGGGTCTCGCCCGGCGGGACCTCCCAGCCCCTCGTCCCGGTGTGGGCGCGGCGGATCTCGATCACGTGCGGCTGCTGCGGCGACACCCCGGTCACCCAGTAGAAGCCGTTGCCGCCCAGGTACATCACCCGCCCGCCGCCCGCCAGGTACGCCTCGTGCGCGTCGAGCATCGGCGCCGTGTAGTACTCCGGGTGCGAGCCGGTGAGGACGACGTCGTACCCGGCCAGCGCGGCCACGCCCTCCGCGTGCAGGTCGTCGTCGCAGACCACGTCGTAGCCGATGCCCTCGTGTTCGAGCCAGTCGAGCAGGCACAGGTCGGCGCTGAGGTTCCACGGGCCGAACGAACTGATGTAGTCCGGCGTGAGGGTGGTGAGGGGGCGCAGCCGCGAGGCGTAGTAGCAGCCGCTGCCGTCGCGGTGGAAGTCGTACAGGCTGCACACCTTGTGGACGGCGGACCACTGGTGCTGCTCGGTCGTGGGGTAGTCGAGACCGTCCGGGCCGAGCTTTTCCAGGTTCGTGTGCGAGTTGGCGTAGGCGAGGTAGGTGAAGGTGGGGAGGAGCACCGCCACCCGGGACGTCGTCGTGCCGCGCGGCGGACGGACGAAGAACGGGATGCTCAGGCTTTCGTCCCCGGCCCGCAGGCGGAAGGCGTAGGCGCCGCTGCGCAGGTCGTCCGGCAGGCGCAGGGTGACCTGCGGTTCCCAGCCCGCGTCGGTGAGGTCGTCGTCGTGGACGTGGATCGCGTCGTACTCGTCCGGGGCGAGCCGGAAGTCGATCTCCCGGCCCGTCCAGTTGGCGCCGGGTACGCCGCGGACCGGCGTGTTCACGGCCTCGGCGGTCAGCCCGTGCGGACCGGCGTCGGGCACCATCACGCCGCCCGCGTCCTGGCCGGGACGCCAGCGGGCCAGGACCGGCAGGCCGAGCCGCTCGGGGGCGGCGGTGGCGAGCGCGGCCTCGTCGGCCGTCCCGGCGCGGATCGTCGGACGGTCGATGCGGCCGTTGAAGCATGCGCCCGCGGTCGCCGCGTCCGTCCACCAGGCGCCGATCTGGAGCGGGATGCCGGTCGCGGAGGCGTCGACGCCGCCGGACGCCGCCGCCGACGCACGCCATGAACCGACCGGCCACTCCGGCACCGGGACCTGAACCAGGGTGACCCCCTGGGGGCCGAAGGAGGCGGCGACGAACGTCCAGCGGCCGGGCGGGATCGCGGTGCCGGTGGCGGCGACCGGCTCGGCGCCGCCGCCCGCCCATGCCGCGAGCCGGTCGTCGCCGGTGAGGCCGAGCGCCCAGCCGCGACGGCCGGTGGCGTCGCGGCGGGCGATGACGGCGCGCGGCTTCCCGCCGGCGGGCATCGTCGGCGTGATCCACGCCGTCACGGTGAAGGCGCCGATGTCGAGCGACGGGTGCGCGGGCGCGCGCAGGTACGAACCGGGCCGCAGTGGCTGGACGCGTCCCGCCCGCGTCTCGAACGGTATGCCGACGCGCTCCTCGCGCACTCCCGGGCCGCGCGGATCGTCCGCGCCGTGCACGAGCCGCACCAGCTCCACCTGGTAGCCGGACGTGGCGCTCACCATCAGCCGGACCTCGTCGCCCGCCGCGACGCTGAGCGGGTCGACGTAGCCGAGCAGGGTGGGCCCGGCCGTCATGCGGGATGGTTCGGCGCGGCGGCCGGCGCGGGCACCAGCTCGCCGAACGCCTCAAGCTGGTCCATCCGGTCGTACATCGGGTAGAGGACCAGCTCGTCCACTCCCGCGTCGAACAGCTCGCCGAGCCGCTGGGCGCAGTGCTCCGGCGGGCCGAACACGGCGACCCGGTCGGCCATCCCGGCGGCGTCGTAGACCGGGTTCCCGCCGAACGCCCGGTCGAACGCGGGGATCAGCCGCTGCCGCGCCTTCTCCACGGTGTCCTCGACCGCGATGTAGAGGCTCCTGGAGATGGTGAACCCGGCCGGGTCGCGTCCCTGGTCGGCCAGCTCCCGCTTGACGAATTCGAGCTGGTGAAGGAAGTCGTCCATACCGGCGGGCGCGGCGCCCGTCCATCCGTCGGCGATGCGCACGGCGCGGCGCAGGGCGGGCTCGGCGCGCGCCCCGATCCAGATCGGCGGGCCGGGTCGCTGCACCGGGTCCGGCTGCGACCGGATGCCGGAGAACGAGTACAGCTCACCGTCGTAGCCGGCCTCGGTGCCGCTCCACAGCGCCCGCATCACGCCGATGCCCTCGACCAGCCGCCGGACGGGCCGGTCGGTCGCGATCCCCAGCGCGGCGAGGGTCTCCCGGTGGTAGTCGTTGCCGACGCCGACCCCGACGATCAGCCGCCCGCCGGACAGCTGGTCGATGGTGGCCAGCTCACGGGCCTGGACGGCCGGGTTCCGGCGCCCGGAGTACAGCACGCCGATGCCGAGGCGGAGCCGCTCGGTGACCGCGGCCAGGTATGACAGCACGTGCAGGCCGTCGAGCGAGAAGTTCGCGGTGCTGAGGGTGTCCTGCGTCCAGATCGCGTCGAACCCCAGCTCCTCCGCGCGCCGCGCGAACGGCACCAGCAGTTCCGGATCGTTCGGCGCCCCGACGGAGAGCCTCGGACCACCCGGCACGACCCTGTCAGTAACGGACACCACGCCCCACCGCCCCGGCTCTTCGATTCGAGTTCCCGCGCTGCCCGGCCGGCCACTCCCGTCGGACGGTCCCGGAGCGCTCCGATTATCTGAGCGTTCTGTTGTGAAAGTCAACAGTAGCTTCGGGGTCACCATGAAGTGCGATGCCCTTTCCATTGCTCGACTGTTGACATTCACAACACCTCGCCGCATTCTGCCGGGGACGGCGAGGTGATGACGTTGGCCGAACGTTCCCCCCATGCCCGCTGGCTGTGGCTGCTGCGGCGGCTGCTGCTCGGCACGGCGGTCGTGCTGCTGGTGTCGATCCTGGTGTTCTTCGCGACGCAAGTACTACCCGGCGACGCGGCCCGCGCGGCGCTCGGGCGCGAGGCGACACCGGACCGGGTCGCCGCGCTCCGCGCCGAACTCGGACTCGACGAGCCGGTGGTGCGGCAGTACTTCTCGTGGCTGGGCGGGATCCTCAGCGGTGATCCCGGCCAGTCGCTGGTCACCAAGGAGCAGGTCAGCGCGCTGGTCGGGGACCGGGTGCTGAACTCCGCCGTGCTGGTGACGATCTCCGCGGCGATCGTGGTGCCGCTGTCGGTGCTGGTCGGCGCGCTGACCGGCCGCTGGCGCGACCGCCTCGCCGACCGGGCGATGCTCGTGGTCACCCTCGGGCTCACCGCGCTGCCCGAGTTCATCATCGCGCTGCTGCTGGTGATCCTGTTCGCGACGTCGGTGTTCCACCTGCTGCCGGGCACGGTCCTGCTCGCGCCGGGGGAGAGCCCGTTCAGCAACGCCGAGCAGCTGGTGCTCCCGGTGGTCGCGCTGGTGCTGGGCGTCCTGCCGTATCTGGCGCGGCTCGTGCGCGGATCGGTGATCGACGCCTACGAGTCGGAGTACGTGCGGACCGCGCGGCTCAAGGGCGTCCCGGAGCGGGTCGTGCTGCGACGCCACGTCCTGCCGAACGCGCTCGTCCCGGCGATCCAGGGCACCGCGCTCGCGCTCGCCTACCTCACCGGCGGGATCCTGGTGATCGAGCAGGTGTTCAACTATCCGGGCCTCGGCAGCGCCCTCGTGGACGCGGTGAACAACCGCGACGTCCCGGTGATCCAGCTGATCTGCCTGCTGTTCGCCGCCTGCTACGTGGCCTTCAACCTCCTCGGAGACGTCCTGACCGTGTACGTCACACCCCGGCTGCGGACGGCCGGCGCATGAACACCGCACTGCTGCGCCGCTGCCTGCGCGAACCCCGAATCCGGGTGGGGCTGGTCCTGACCGGGCTGGTCCTGCTGGTCACCTTCGCCGGACCGTTCCTCGCGCCGCACGGGCACGACGACATCGTCGGCGCGCCCTACGCGGCCCCGTCGTCCACCGCGCTGCTCGGCACCGACTACCTCGGCGAGGACGTCCTCTCCCGGGTCCTCGCCGGAGGGCGGAGCATCGTGTGGATCGCGTTCGCCGGGACGCTCGCCGGAGTCGCCGTCGGCGCCGCGATCGGCATGACCGCGGCCTACAGCGGCGGCGTCCTGGACGAGATCCTGATGCGCGCGATGGACGTCCTCCGCGCGTTCCCGCCCCTCGTCCTCATCCTGCTCCTGGTCGCGATGGCCAGGGCCAGCACGGCACTGCTGCCGCTGATCGTGGCCGTCGCATGGGTGCCGCAGGTCGCGCGGGTGGCGTACGGGGCGTCCAGGGAGGTGGTGTCCAGCGAGTTCGTCGAGTCGGCGGAGACGCTCGGCGCGCCCCGCCTCCGGATCGTCCGCCGGGAGATCCTGCCGAACGTGATGACCCCGCTGATGGTCGAGTTCGGGCTCCGGCTCACCTGGTCGATCGGGATCGTCACCGCGATGAGCTTCCTCGGCGTCGGCCTCCAGCCGCCCGCCGCCGACTGGGGCCTGATGATCAAGGAGAACTACCAGGGCCTGGCGCTCCAGCCATGGGGCGTGGTGCTGCCGGTGCTGTGCATCGCGGTGTTCACCTTCGGCACCAACCTGATCACCGAGGGCTTCTCCTGGACGGTCGCCCGCGTCTCGTCCCGGGAAATCTCGTCCCAGGCGGTCTCGCCTCAGGCGGTCTCGTCCGAGGCGGTGAAGGCATGACGGCGGCGGCGGTGACGGTCAAGGGCCTGCGCATCGACCTGACCGGACGCGGCGGCGTCGACGTCGTCGACTGCGTGGACTTCACGATCGCGGCGGGCGAGGTGCTCGGCCTCGTCGGCGAGTCCGGGTCGGGCAAGACAACGGTCGGGCTGGCGCTGCTCGGCGACGCCAGGCGCGGCGCCCGCATCGTCGGCGGCAGCATCCTGATCGACGGCCAGGACGTCGCGAGCCTCGCCCCCGGCAAGCTCACCGCGCTGCGCGGCAGCACGGTCGCGTACGTGCCGCAGGACCCGTCGATGGCGCTGAACCCGGCACTCCGGCTCCGCCGCCAGCTGACCGAGCTGTTCGAGTTCCACCGCCCGGACATGCCCGCCAAGGAGCGCGACGAGCGGATGAGCACGACCCTGCGCGAGGTCGGGCTCGACTCCGACGACGCGTTCCTCGACCGCTTCCCCCACCAGCTCTCCGGTGGCCAGCAGCAGCGGATCACCCTCGCGCTGGCGTTCCTGCTCCGTCCCCGCGTGATCGTGCTGGACGAGCCCACCACCGGCCTCGACGTCACGACCCAGGCGCGCGTCCTGCAAACGGTGCGCGAACTCTGCGCCGAGCACCAGGTGGCGGCGCTGTACGTCACCCACGACATGGCGGTCGTCGCCGAGCTGGCCCACCGGATCATGGTCATGTACGCCGGACGGGTCGTCGAGGCCGGTTCGAGCGCGCAGATCTTCGACCGCCCCGTGCACCCCTACACCCGCGCGCTGCTCGCCGCCGTGCCCGTGGTCTCGGAGCGCCGGGAACTGGCCGCGATCCCCGGCGACACCCCACCCCCCGGACGGCGCCCGACCGGCTGCATGTTCCACCCCCGATGCGCAGAAGCGCTGCCGGAATGCGCGACGACCGTCCCGGAACCGGTGGAGGTGAACGAGGGACACGACGTGCTCTGCATCCGCGCCGAACACCTCGCGTCCGGCCCGTCCCGCGAAGCCCCTCGCCAGGCCGCCGCCCGCACCGGAAGCCAGGCCGACGTGCTCCTGCGGGTGTCGCATCTGGACGCCTTCCACGGCCGACGCCAGATCCTCCACGACGTGTCCCTGGAGCTGACCAGCGGGGAATGCCTCGCGCTGGTCGGCGAGTCAGGCTGCGGCAAGACGACCCTCGCGCGCAGCATCATCGGCCTGCACCGCCAGCACAGCGGCGGCATCACGTTCCGGGACGCCGCGATGGCGACACGCGCCCGCGACCGTCCCCTCGAACAGCGGCGCGCGGTGCAGTACATCTTCCAGAGCCCCTACAACTCGCTCAACCCGCGCCGCTCGATCGGCGAGACCCTGCGCGAGCCGCTGAAGATCCTGTTCTCGATGCCGTCGGCGAAGGCCGCGACCACGATCGCCGAGGCGCTGGAACGCGTGTCGCTGTCGCCGAGCGTGGCGTCGTCCTACCCCGGCGAGCTCTCCGGCGGGGAACGGCAGCGGGTCGCGATCGCGCGGGCCCTGGTGTGCCGCCCCGACGTGCTGATCTGCGACGAGATCACTTCCGCCCTCGACGTCTCCGTGCAGGCGTCCATCGTCCGCCTCCTCCGCACGCTGCAGGACGAGGAAGGCCTCGCGCTGCTGTTCGTGACGCACAACCTCGCGCTGGTCAGGACCATCGCCGACCGCGTCATCGCCATGCGCGCCGGGCGGCTCGTCGAGACCGGCCAGGTGGACGACGTGCTCGACCACCCCGATGACCCGTTCACCCAGCAGCTCATCGCGGCCACCCCCGAATTCGGGTCCCCCGAACTCAAGGCGGCGGCGGGCGGCGTCCCAGCGGAACAACGGTCGCAGGAGGACCGGACATGACCACGCAACCCCCATCAGGTCTCAGCAGACGCGGATTCCTGGGCACGGCGGCCGCGCTCGGCCTGACCACCGTCGGCGGCGCGACGCTCGCGGCCTGCGGCGGCGAGCAGGAGAAGCAGGCCGCGGGCAAACCGCGCCGCGGCGGCCGGCTCACCGTCGCGACCGGCGGCGCCAAGGGCTCCGACACGCTGGACCCGATGCTGCTCAACAGCGTCCCGGTCAGCTTCATGGCCCGCGTCCTCTACGACCAGCTCGCCGACTACAGCAACGAGATGCAGTACCACCTGCAGATGGCCGAGCTGATCGAGCCCAACGCCAAGGGCGACGAGTGGACGATCCGCATCAGGCAGGGCATCGAGTTCCACAACGGCAAGACCCTCGACGCCGACGACGTGATCTTCACGTTCAAGCGCGCCATCACGCTGCCCGGGTCGGTGATCGTCGGGAAGTTCAAGCCGCTCGTCGACCTGAACGAGATCAAGAAGCTTGACGAGCGGACGCTGCGGCTGAAGCTGCTGCGCCCCGCCGCCACCTTCCGGAGCACGCTCGCCAGCCCGTTCAAGATCGTCCCGGTGGACTTCGACCCGCGCAACCCGGTCGGCACCGGCCCGTTCAAGTACAAGAGCTTCACCCCGAACCGGCAGTGGGTCTGCGAACGGTTCGCGAACTACTGGAACGCCAACGGCAAGTCCGAGCCGAGCGACTCCGCCGCCCCCGCGAACCTGGGCCCCAAGCCCTACCTGGACGAACTGGTCGTCAACGTCGTCAACGACGACTCGGCCCGGCTCGACGCGCTGGTGACCGGCCAGGTCGACGCCATCAACCAGCTGCCGTACCCGCAGATCCCGACCATCGAGAAGAACCCGCGGCTCAAGCTGCTGGAGTCCAAGACCGGGGCGTGGACCGGCATCTACATGAACATGAAGGAGCCGCCGTTCAACGACGTCCGGGTCCGGCAGGCGCTGCGGCTGGCGATCGACCGGGAGCAGGCGCTCACCGCCACCCTGTCCGGGCACGGCGTCGTCGCCCACGACCTGCCCGAGCCGTTCGCCCCCGCGTACCCGAAGCAGCTCACGCGCAAGCGCGACATCGCCAAGGCGAAGCAACTGCTCAAGGAGGCCGGGCAGGAGGGCGTCACGGTCGAGCTGGTCACCGGCCCGGTCTCGACCGAGGCGGTGCCGATGTGCACCGTCCTGGCGCGGAACGCCGCCGAGATCGGCATGAACATCAAGGTCCGCCAGGTGGACACCGCGACGCTGTTCGGCCCCAATTTCCACAGCTGGAAGTTCTCTGTGGACAAATGGCCGACACAGGGCAACTACCTGACCCTGATGGCGCTGACCGACCTCAGCGAGACCAACTCCCTGACCCACCTGGGCGGCGACGACCTCAACCAGATCCGCTCGCTCTACGAGCAGGCGCAGACGACCACCGACCAGGCCAAACAGGATCAGCTCACCCAGCAGATCTACCAGATCCAGTTCGAGCGCGGCGGCTGGATCATCCCGTTCTTCGCCAACGTCGAGAACGCGCACAACGTGAAGAACGCGGGCTGGCCCAAGAACGACTTCTCGGGCCGCACCTTCGGCAACGCCCACTTCGAACAGGTCTACCTGACCGAGTAACCCAGGCCCCGCGCCTTGCCCGTCCGTCCGTGTCCGCGAACGGACGGGCACGACGTGGTCAGCGCTGGTGCCAGAGGCCGTACAGCGTCAGCGACAGACACGTGACCGTGATCCCGGCGCCGATGGGAAGCCAGATCTCTGGAGCGAGCCAGACCAGGACACCCGCCACGCTCCCCACGAGAATGCAGGCCACGGTGGCGACCACATGCTGCGGCACGAACACCCCCGGGCCGCGTCCGTCCGGCGGGGGAGCCGGAGACGGGGCGGGCAGGGGGACGTTGCTGGCGGGCTGAGGCATTCCTGACGGTCCTTTCTCCGATCGTGGCCTCCAGCAAGCCAGACCCGCGCGGCGTTGCACCACGCCGCAACCGGTCCGGCGCCGGGTGTTGCAGCAAATGGCAACACCCGAAAGGCAACTATGAGCGGCTTTCCAGAGCGCGAGCACGGACCATGGACCCATGACCGACCTGACCCCTCGGCAGCCGGCCGCCTGCGCCACGCCCGGCTTCAAGACGCTCAGCCCTGACCTCGAGCCGGAGGTCGCGACCTGGGTCCGCGAGCTCCGCACGATCTGGACGGCGGCCGGTGTGACGATGAACCGGTTCGCCGGCCGGTACCCCCTGGACAAGGGCACCCTGTCGCGCTACCTCAACGGCAGGCGCGTGCCCCGCGACCACTGGTTCCTCAACACGCTGCTGGCGATCCAGGCCGAGCAGGGCAAGGAGGTCTCCCAGGAGGTCCGCGACCACTTGACCGGGCTCCATCTGGAGGCGCTGAAGGTCGCCCACCCGCACCAGTACCAGGTGAGAGTGGTCAGCGACGAGCTGGAGCTGGCCCTGGTCGGCCAGCACGAGGCGGAGCGGTACGTCCGCGCCCTCCAGGAGCAACTGGCCGACCGGATCCGCCAGATCGAGGAGCTCACCGACCAGCACGGCCGGCTGCGCGCGTCCTGGGATGACGACCGCGCCGCCATGGCGGCCGAGAAGGAGCGGCTGGAGCGGGAGATCGCCGAACTCGAACACCGCCTGCAAACGGCCCAGGAGCGCATCGCCCAGACCGAACACCGCTGCCGCCGTCTCGAAGACGTCCTCAACCGTTTGCAGGACGGAGCCTCCGGCGAACGCTCCGATTCCGCTCACGACGACACGGGCTCGGGAACCCCGGCCGCTTCTGTCGGTGATCTGCCCCTCACCAAGCCTGAGATCGCGGCGGAAGTGCTGGGGGCATTCAGAAAGGCGGACGCCAGACCCCAGGCGCTGGCACTGGCGGCACGGGCCGCCGACGAGGTCAGCGTCACCAGCGACCCCGGTGACGTGACGAGACTGCTGGAAGAAATGCGCGAGCTGGAAGCCCATGACGCTGCCCGGACATGGGCCGAACGATCCGTCCCCGTTGTGCGTGTCACCGCCCCGGGCGACGCGGCGCGATTGCTGGCCGGGCTCCGGCAGACCGGCGCGCAGGATCTTGCGACGGAGCTGGCCGGACGGGTCGTAGGCGAGGTCAGCCTCACGACCGACACCGACGACGTGGCGGAACTGCTGGAGGAACTGCGTCGGCTGAGTGTCCGGAAGCCCGCCTGGGCATTGGCCAAATGGGCCGCACGCAGTGTCGATGTCAGCGACTCGTGGAGCGTCGTGCGAATGCTGGTGGAACTGCGAAGGCTGCACCCGCAGCCCGCTCGGATGCTCGCCGAGCGGGCCGTTCCCGACGTCAACGTGACCAACGCCTACGACATGGTGCAGATGCTGCGGGAACTGCGGGAGCTGCATGCCTGGCCCCTGGCGAAGGCGTTGGCCGAACGAGTCGTTCCAGCGGTCGACATCGCCGGCACGTTCACCATGGCGCAGCTGCTGCAGGAAGTACGGAGGGTGGACGCGCAGCTCGCCCTGGCATTGGCTGAGCGAGCAGTTCTGGCTATCGATGGGACGACGACCAATCCGTCTGACGTTGCAATGATGTTGGCGGAAGTGCATGGGGCGGGTGCCCATAGCCTGGCCCTGGCACTGGCTGAGCGAGCCGTCCCCATTGTCGACCTCGCCGGTGGCGTCGCGGTGCTGCTGGAGGAATTGCGGGCAATAAATGCCCACGGCCCGCGCGAGGACCTGCTCCTGCGGTGCGAGTCCCGCGAGGCGAACGCGCCCCACTCGGCGGTGGACGTTTTGGGTGGGGCGGGGCAGGCTTGATCATGTGGTCACTCCACCGGGGCCGGTGAAGGCGGCGTCCGCTCGGCTGGACGAGCCCGGCGGGCGGTGGGTGCTGGTTGTCACCGCCGCCGGGTCCCGAGCTTGTGTTGCTTGTGGCGACGGTCGTCAACGTGGCCTTGCCGGCGCTCCAGTGGAAATCTGGACGCGTCGATGGCGGTCCTGCAATGGACGGTCAACGCGTTCACGCTCACCCTTTCCGCGCTGATCCTCCTGGGTGGCGGTCTAGGCGACCGGTTCGGAGGCCGTCGCGTGTACCTGGTCGGGGTGGTGTGGTTCGCGGCCGCGTCACTCCTTTGCGGGGTGGCGCCGAGCCTGGAGTGGCTGATCGCCGGTCGCGCCCTGCAAGGGATCGGCGGCGCCATGGTCGTGCCGGGTTCGCTCGTCCTTATCCAAGCCTCGTTCAATCCCGATGATCGGGCGCGAGCGATCGGCAAGTGGCCGGGGACGAGCGGGATGGCCGGTGCGGCGGGCCCGCTGCTCGGCGGGACGCTGGTGGACGCCGCCGCACTTGATTCTGCACGTGCCGGAGAGCCGCGACGACGGGCTGCCCGGACGGTTCGACGTCGCCCGGGACGGTGCTCGCGGCGCTCGGACTCGGCGCGATGAGCTACACGCTGATCCAGGCCACCGACACACCCGCATCCGCGACGTTCGCCGCGCTTCTCGGGCACGCGGTCGCGCTGGCGTTCGCGTGGGTCGAGCGGCGCGCCCGGGACCCGATGCTGCCGCTCGGGCTCTTCTCCTCGCGTCCGTTCAGCGTCGCCAACCTCGCGAGCTTCTTCCTCTACGGCGGGCTCGCCGGGCTGTTCTTCCTCATGCCGATCCAGTTGCAGGTCACCGCCGGGTACACAACGCTGGCGGCCGGGCTGGCGCTGCTTCCGCTCACCGTCCTGACGCTCGGGCTGTCGGCGCGGGGCGGGTCGCTCACCAAGCGGGCCGGTCCGCGCGTCCCGCTCGCCGCGGGTGCTCTCATCAGCGGGTTAGCGCTCGTCCTGGCGACGCGGGTCGGACGGGACGCGTCCTACCTCACCGACGTGCTCCCCGTCGTCTGCCTCATCGGGGTGGGCATCCCGCTGATCACGCCGCCCATCACCGTGACCGTGCTTAGCGCCGTCCCCGACGCGCGCGCCGGGATCGCCAGCGCGGTGAGCAATGGCGTCGCGCGGACCGCCGGGCTGGTGATCGTCGCCGCACTGCCGCTGCTGGCGGGGCTGCCGCAAAACGCCGCGAGCAACCCGGCGGAATTCGACCGCGGCTTCGACGCGTGCATGCTGATCTGCGCGGCCCTGTTCGTCGCAGGCGGCCTCATCGTCTGGTTCGGCGTGCCCCGCCCAGCCGCCAAGGTGCCGGACGAACCAATCTGCCGACACCACATCTTCAGATAACTCGTTAGCCCAGGTTGATCAGCTTCGCCTGAGTGGTAGTCCTCCTGCGAGAGGGGGTCCCGGGTCTGGCGCCCGGGACCCCCTCTTTCGTGTCCGGCCCCATTGGCGGAGCGGGACACGGGACGCGCGGCGAACTGGGCGAGGGGTAGTCCGTCATCGTGCGCCCCCTTCGCGCGGGCCTACCTCCCGCGCGGTCCTCCCCCTACCTGGACGGCTCCGGCGGGGAACTCGGCTCCGCCTCATCGAGCACGGCCGAGACCTTGTCGTAGGCGCCGACGCTGATCGTGTCCACCGTCCCCCGAAGCAGGCCGTGATCCTTCATCGCCTCGCGGAATGCGGCGGACACGAGTTCGATCAGTCCCGCGCGATCGGCACTGGGGCTGGGGGTCTCGTTCACGGTGCCGTCCGTCTCTGAAGCGGTTGGGCCCTCACCACCGCTCGCGGCTGAACCTGGGGCGGAGGTGGCGGAGAAGGCCGTGCATCACGTTGCGCGGGCTGCTTCGTACGTTGGCGGGGTTGTGGAGGGCGGACGCGGGCGCTTCCGGGTCCTCCTCTGGTGGACGGCTTCCCGGCGACGTGCCGACCGCGCTGGGGTGGTCTGTGCCGCGTCCCCCAGAGGGCTCCAAGGAGGAGACCGAACATCAGGAACGCGACGGCGACGATTCCGAACGCAACCGTCGTCCAAGCCAGCTCGCCCGGATCGCCCGACGTCGTGAACATGCTGAGAGTGGCTACGGTCGACATCTCTGGCCCCGCATCACGAGCTCGTGTCGGACCGTGCCGAGCGCTTTGGCGATGTTCTCAACCGCCCCAATGGGGCCGTGGTCGGTTGTCCATGCGAAGTACGGGAACCCTCCGTTGAGGATCACCGTTACGTCGGCCGCCTGGCCTGACCCGGTAAGGCCGATCCTGGCGGACATCTCGCCGTCGGGGCGGAGGATGTCGCCAGTGAGGTCCCTGGTGTCGTTCGCGGCGGCGGCAAGCTTGATGGTGTGCTCTCGCCTCACCTCCGGATGGATCGTGGGTCGGGGGCCTTCTCCAGTCTCGGTGTCCATGGTCGTCATCACCTCACAGGGCAGATGTCTGTTCAGCGCTGCAAGTCTGCGCTGTGAAGCGCTACCGTTTCTACGTTCGCGGAACGTCGGAAACGTGCGGAGCGGAAAATGTCCGAGCCCGAGGATCTCGACCCCGATAGATCGTTGTGGAACTACATCGCCGTTGAGGTGCGCCGACTGCGCCAGATTCGCGGGCTGTCCGGGAACAAGCTCGCCGAGCAACTCGGCTGCGACCGTTCGTACGTTTCCCGAGTTGAAAACGGACGGCTGCACCTCTCTCCGGGCTACGCCCAAAGGCTGGACGCCCTCTGGGACACAACCTTCGCCCGAATCGTCCGATTGGCGGAAGCGAGCGATGACGGCGACTGGTTCACGGGGCTCACGGAGCACGAGGCGCGTGCGACACGGCACCGCATGTGGGCCGCGCTGCTGGTCCCCGGCCTTCTCCAGACTCCGGAGTACGCGCGGGCCATGCTGTCTACCGGAATGGTCTCGGGTGTCGAAGAGGCACTAGAGAAGCGGCTGGCGCGGCAGGCGGTGGTCTGGGAACGGGTCGAACCACCGCTAGTGAGCGTCATCCTGAGCTGGGCCGTACTCGCGCAACCTGTGGGCGGCTCGGATGTGATGCGCGCACAGATCTCGCACCTGGCGGAACTGGCGGAAGCGCCTCACGTGTCCATCCGCGTCCTAGAGGCGGCCAGCGGGGCGCACAACGGGCTGGACGGAGCCTTTCGGCTCCTGAGCGTGGGAGATAGGGAGGTCGCGTTCATAGATGCCCCCGAACGGGGACGACTCGTGACCACTCCAACGGACGTGATGAAGTACGCAGTACGCTACGACCGACTGGGCGACCTAGCCGCACCTGTCGGCACGTCGCGAACCATCCTCCACAGGAGCATCGAGACCTACCAATGACCGAGTGGCGTAAGTCGTCGCACAGCGGCTCAACCGCGCAGTCGGACTGCGTGGAGCTGGCGGTTCTCCCCGGCGCGGTCGGCATCCGCGACAGCAAGAATCCGGATGGACCGAAGCTGGCTCTCCCGGCCTCCGCCGTGCGTGCGTTCCTGACCCGCATCAAGCGCGGTGACCTGGACAAGGCCTAACCCGCACATCGTGGCCCCGTTCCGGCTGTGCCTTGGGACGGGGCCTCGTTATGTCTGCCGGATTCTAGATGCCCGTCCCCTTCAACGGTCTCCTTCACGCGGTGCCCTGGCCTCAGCTGCGCGGTGCGACGCGGACAGTCCCAAGCTTGTGGCGTAGACACTGAGTGACAACGAAGCGGGCCAGGACAGTTGTTAGCACTACCCGACGCCGAGGACGCCCTTCCCGTGCGCCATGCTTCACTTCGTGATCCCGCCTGATGACGCACTCGCCGACCTGCTCGTCCTGTTGCCGCCACCTGATGAACCGGCCTTCGGCGCTGTCGACGCCTGGGAGACCGTCGCCGCAGACTTGGGCACTCACCTGCCAGCGGACTATGTGGCCTTCATTGAGCGCTACGGCTCGTGCGAGATCGATCAGTACCTTGGCATCTCAGATCCACGCGAAGGCGACTTCGTCACCAGTTTCGTGCGCAGATTCGCCGAAACCTACCGCGCCCACCGCGAAGATGACCCTGACACATACTGGATGAAGGTCTGGCCTGAGCCCGAAGGCTTCATCCCCTGGGCGCACACACAAAACGGCGACTATGTGGGCTGGCTGACCATCGGCCACCCAGACACATGGCCCATCGCCATGTACCCGCCACGCGGAGACGACACGGGTGCCGCCATTCCTCTCTCCGCGACGCAGACCCTCGCGGCATGGCTCCGAGGAACCCTCAGGTCTAACCACCTACTCCCCGTGGAAGACCCTGTGTGCGAACCCTGGACCTAGGTATTCCGGACAATTGGATTAGCCGTCCGCCCGTACCTCTACGTTCCGAACCACCGGCACGCCCAGCTGCACCGTCCGCCGACATACGAGATGGGCGGCGCTCTTCTCGTTGACTGTGTGCTCGTCCTTCGCGTTCACTTCAGGAGTGGCGGATCCGGATTGGTGAGCCCTTCGCGTACGCGACGATGTCTTCTACTGCGTCGGCGTACCAGGAGGCGTAGGTCTCCTCGGTCACGTAGCCGATGTGTGGGGTGGCCAGGACGTTTTCCAGGGTGCGTAGTGGGTGGTCGGGTGGGAGAGGTTCCTGGTCGTATACGTCTAGGGCGGCTCCGGCTATCCAGCGTTCCTGGCAGGCGCGCAGGAGGGCGTTCTCGTCGCAGATCGGGCCGCGGCTGGTGTTGACCAGCCACGCGTCCGGCTTCATCCGGCGTAGCTCTGGCTCGCCGACCAATGCGCGGGTGCGGTCCGACAGGACGAGGTGGATCGTCACCACGTCGGACGTCGCGAACAGCTCATCTTTGCCGACTAGCGTCGCGCCGGATTTGGCGGCGCGCTCCGTCGTTAGGTTCTGGCTCCAGGCGACCACTCGCATCCCGAACGTGTTGCCCACGGCGGCGACTTGCGAGCCGAGGCGGCCTAGGCCCAGTACGCCGAGGGTCCGGCCGGTGAGGGAGGTGCCTAGCCTGGTCGTCCAGCCGCCCGCGCGGACGCTCGCCAGCTCGGCGGGCAGCCGCTTCACGGCGGCGAGGATGAGCGCCCAGGTCAGCTCGGCGGCGGGCCCGCCCCCGCCGCCGGCCGGCGGGGCGGTGCCGCTGACCGTGATGCCGAGCGCTGCGCAGGCCGCGATGTCGATCGCCGTGATGCGGTGGCCGGTGACGACGATCAGCCGCAGGTTCGGCAGCCGCTCCAGCACGGTCTTCGGCAGCGCCGTCCGGTCCCGCATGGTGACCAGGACGTCGTAGGGCTGGAGCGCCGCGACCACCGCCTCCGCGTCGCCGAGCGGCGTGCGGAACACGTCGATCGTGGCGGGGACCGGTGACCAGTCCGCCACCCGGAGTGCGACGTCCTGGTAGTCATCGAGAATTGCGACGCGCATAAATGTCCTTTCGAGTCTCGTCCCGAGCATGTCAAACCTTCGGATCAGCGGCAGGATGGGGCGGTATGGACGACCCCCCGGTTCACCCGCCCGAGATCGACTCGACGGTGCCGCACCAGGCCCGCGTCTGGAACTACTTCATCGGCGGCAAGGACAACTATCCGGTCGACCGCGCGTTCGCCGAGAACATCCTCAGCGTCTATCCCGGGTTCGAGGAGGTGCCGCGGCACGCGCGGGTGTTCCTGGGACGGGCCGTCCGGTTCCTGGCGGGCGAGGCCGGGATCCGCCAGTTCCTCGACATCGGCACCGGGCTGCCCACGCACGACAACACCCATGAGGTCGCGCAGCGGGTCGCCCCCGATAGCCGGATCGTCTATGTCGACAATGACCCGCTGGTGCTGGCGCATGCCCGCGCGCTGCTGACCAGCACGCCCGAAGGGGCCTGCGACTACATCGACGCCGACGCCCGCGACCCCGCCGGGGTGCTGGCCGCCGCTGCCGCCACGCTCGACTTCAGCCGGCCGGTCGCCCTGATGATCCTTGGTGTGCTGGGCACGATCGCCGACGATGGTGAGGCGCACGCCATCCTCCGCCAGCTGCTCGACGCGCTCCCGCCGGGCAGCTACCTGGCGCTGGAGGACGGCACCAAGACCATCCGGCCCGACGACGCCGCGGAGGCCGAACGCGTCCGGGACGAATCCGGCTACGACTACGAGCTGCGCACCCCGGAGCGGATCGCGCGCTTCTTCGACGGGCTGGAGCTGCTGGAACCCGGTGTGGTGTCGGTGTCGCGCTGGCGTCCCGAACCCAACCCGTTCGGCGAGGCGCCCGAGGTGGACGCGTTCTGCGGCGTCGCCCGCAAGCCCTAGGAGATCGGGCGGTCCGGGCGGTAGGGGGCGAGTTCGGGTGCGGCGTGGCCGTGGATCTCCCGGTCGATCAGGGCGGCGAGGTGCGGCCCGAGCGTGATGCCGCTGTGCGCGACGGCGGTGTAAAGGCCGGGCCGCTGCGCGCCGATCAGCGGGTATCCGTCGAGGGGCAGCGGGCGGACGCACCTGCGGATGCCGGCGATCTCCGCCGTCAGGCCGGGGATGAGTGCCCGCGCTCGGGTGAGGAGTTCGTCGCCGACCATCTGCATGAGCGCCGGGGAGGCCGATTCGTCGACGCCGGCGTCCAGCTCGACCGATTCCAGGACGAGGCCGCCGCCCTCCGCCGCACGGACGGACAGGCCGGGTGCGTGGACGAGGCCGTTGACGACGGCGTCCGTGGGTGAGGTGGTGGCGACGAGGCACGGGGCCTCCGAGCCGGGCACGGACGGGTCGACGAGCGGGAGGGTGACACCGGCGGTCGC
This sequence comes from Actinomadura sp. 3N508, assembly GCF_044326375.1. Classification (NCBI taxonomy): domain Bacteria; kingdom Bacillati; phylum Actinomycetota; class Actinomycetes; order Streptosporangiales; family Thermomonosporaceae; genus Actinomadura; species Actinomadura sp. 3N508. The sequence continues at coordinate 321,404 of NZ_JBIRAX010000002.1, read as the reverse complement.
CAGGAGTGCGGGGCTGTGCCGGCCCGCCGCGCAGATCGTGAGGTCGGCGTCCAGGTCGCGGCCGTCGTCCAGATGCACGCCGATCACGCGGTCGCCCTCGGTGTTGAGGCGAAGGGCGCGGTGCCCGGTGACGAGGGTGGCGCCCGCCTCGCGTGCGCGGTCCGTGAGTGCTTGAGAGACGGAGCCTCCGTGCACGAAGGACTCGCCGGCGTAGTGCGCGATCAGCGCGTCCGGCTGGGGGCGGAGGTGCGGTTCCAGTTCGCGCAGCCGGGCGGGATCGATCAGTTCGGCGGTGTAGCCGAGGTCTGCGAGCTTTGCGACCCGGTCGGCCAGCTGGGACTTCGCGTCGTCGGCGGTCGCCCAGATCGTGTTGCCCGCCGGGCGGTACCAGGCCGGGGCGCCGAACCCGGCGGCGAGGTCGCGCCAGGTGGCCATGGCCGCCGTCCGGAACCGGTGGTAGGACGGGTCCGCGGGGTCGTTGGCGTTGATCCACGCGTAGCTGGTGCCGGACGTCCCGGCGCCGGGCACCTCCGCCTCGACGACCGTGACCTCGTCCCGCGAACCGCCGGAGGCGGCCGGACGCGTGAGCCGGTCCGCCAGCGAGGCCCCGATGATTCCCGCGCCCACGACCAATATCCGCACACCCTCAGAATGGCACCCGGTGTTGGGCATGGCGAGACCCGCGCCATTCTGCGGTCGGCGGAACGCCTAGGGCCTGCCGGTATCGCCGATTTACGATGTCCGCATGGCCGAGATCACGCGTACCCGCCCGCTCAAGCCCGTCGATCCCGTGAAGCCCGCCGGCGAGGCGCCGCACGAGCCCGCCGCGCCGGCCCCGGAGGCGGAGCCGCTGTGGCGGGACGCGCTCGGGCACTGCCTGCGCCGGCTGCGCCTCGAACGCGGGGAGACGCTGGTCGAGACGTCTCGGCGGGCCGGGGTCTCGCCGCAGTACCTCTCCGAGATGGAGCGCGGCGTCAAGGAGCCGTCGAGCGAGATGATCGCCGCGGTCGCCGGCGCCCTCGACGTGACGCTCGGCGACCTGACGCTCGCGATCGCGACGACCCTGCTGACCTCCCGGGCGGCGGCGGTCCCGGCCCGGACGACCGGTGTGACCTGCCAGGCCACCGCCTACGCCCTGGCCGCATAGGCACGGCCGGCCCTACATGGGGAGCGGCTTGCGTTCCTCGATCACCTGGTCGATGAGGCCGTAGTCGAGTGCCGCCTGCGCCGTGAAGACGCGGTCGCGGTCGGTGTCGGCGCGGAGCGTCGCGGTGTCCTGCCCGGTGTGCCGGGAGAGGATCTGCTCCATGTCGCCGCGCACGCGGACGACCTCGTCCGCCTGGAGGATCAGGTCCGGGATCGCCCCGCGGCTCTGCCCGATCGGCTGGTGCAGGACGACGCGGGTGTGGGGCAGCGCGGACCGCATCCCGGGGCTGCCCGCCGCGAGCAGCACGGCCCCGACCGCGACGGCCTGCCCGACGCACGTCGTCGCGACCCGCGCGCGGATGTAGCGCAGCGTGTCGTAGACGGCCAGCATCGCGCTCGGGTCCCCGCCCTCGCAGTTGATGTAGAGCTGGATGTCGCGGTCGGGGCTGTCGGCCTCCAGGTACAGCAGCTGCGCGACGAGCGCGTTCGCGACACCGGCGTCGATGGCGGTGCCGAGATAGATGATCCGCTCCGTCAGCAGGTGCGAATAGACGTCCATGATGCGCTCGCCGCGCGGGTGCTGCGCGATGACGTTCGGGATCGTGTAGGTGCTCATCGGGCGGCTCCTTCCGAGGGGATTCCGAGCCCGATGGGCCGGTGGCTGGTCGGGACGACCTCGTCGAAATCGCTGACGATCGCGTCGATGAACCCGTATTCGAGCGCCTCCCGCGCCGTGTACCAGCGGTCGTGGAGCGAGTCCTCGAAGACGCGTTCAAGGGGTTGCCCGGTGTCCTCGGCGATGAGCCCGAGGACCGTGTCGCGGGTGTGGCGCAGGTCCCCGGCCTGCAGCTCGATGTCCACGGCGGCGCCCGCGATCCCGGCCGACCCCTGGTGCATCAGGACGCGGGCGTGCGGCATGGCGCGGCGCTTTCCGCGGGTTCCGGACGACAGCAGGAACTGCCCGGCGCTGTAGGCGATGCCGAGCACCATCGTGGACACCTCGCACGGGATGAGCCGCATGACGTCGCGGATCGCGAGCATCGACGGCACCGACCCGCCGGGGGAGTGGATCCACAGCGCGATGTCGGTCGACGCGTCCTCCCGCGCCAGCGTCATCAGCTGGGTCGCCAGCAGCGTGCCGTTGTCGTCGTCGAGGGGACCGTCGAGCACGAGCACGCGCTGCTGATAAAGCTCGCGTCGCACGCGTTCGTTGAACATCGGAGTTCTCTGTTCGTCGCTCATGCATTCACCATGCGCCGCGCCGCGCACCACTCGTGGCCGGATCTGCCCACGGCAGATCCGCCCACAGCAGCAAGACCCCCGGCGGGGTTCGCGTCGAGCGTCAAACGTTTCCCGATGCGGGGTAAATAGGGCACCCGGGGTCTGGCGAGATCCGGCGAAAACCGAGGAAATTAAAGAGAGGCGGGTGGTACGCGCATATTCACCGACCCGGGGGAAATGAAATGCAGTTCTATGAGCGGGAGCAGGAGCGCCAGCGGGAGACGGCGGAGCGGCGGGTGGCCGAGCGCGTTCCGCAGCGGCGCGAGCACGAGACCGTCCTGGCCTCGCCCGGCGGGGTGGCGGTCGCCGACACCGCCGAGCGGGTCGCCAAGCGGGTCGACCGGCTGAGCCGGTTCTACGGCGACGGCTCGCTGCTGGAGCCGGGCGCGGCGGAACCCGCCGCGCGGCTGGAGAAGATCATCAACACGGTCGACTACGTGGGCGTCCGCTACCTGGACGCCGGGGTCGCCGCGGCGCGCACCGTCGGCCGGGTGAACATCCGCGACGAGGGCGGCCGCACGGTCGGGTACGGGTCGGGCTCGCTCGTCTCCCCGTCCCTGTTCCTGACCAACCACCACGTGCTGCCCGACGCCGGGACGGCGCTGACCAGCATGATCGAGTTCAACTACCAGGACGGCGTCGACGGGCGGCCGCTCGCCGTCGTGGCCTTCGAGCTCGATCCGGAGCGCTTCTTCCTCGCCGACGAGGGGCTCGACTTCGCGCTCGTGGCGGTCGACGCCCCGGCCGCCGAGCTGGCGGCGTTCGGCCACAACCGGCTTATCGAGGCCGAGGGCAAGGCGATCATCGGGGAGTTCGTCACGATCGTCCAGCATCCGCGCGGGGACCGCAAGCAGGTCGCGCTGCGCGAGAACCGCATCGTCGACATTCCCGAGCGGTTCCTGCACTACGTGGCCGACACCGAGCCCGGGTCGTCCGGCTCGCCGGTGTTCAACGATCAGTGGGAGGTCGTCGCGCTGCACCACGCGAGCGTCCCGGTGCCCGAACCGGAGGAGTCCGGCTCGTTCGTGAACGAGGGGATCCGCATCAGCCGGATCTGCGCGATGGTGCGCGAGACGGCGCTGCCCGAGGCGCAGCGGGCGCTCGTCGACGAGCTGTTCGCCCCGCCGGGAACGGAGACCGCGGCCTCCCTGCAGTCCTCCCCGGTCGGCCCGCCCCCGGTCTCGGCGCCTGCTCCGGCTCCGGCTCCGGCGTCGGGGACGCGGGCGATGGCGGCCGTCCCGCTGGCGCAGTCCCGCGAGGGGATGGTCACGATCCCGCTGGAGGTCACGGTCCGGCTCGCGGACGGCCCGGCGACGGTCGAGGCGGCCGCGCGCGAGACGGAGGCGATCGACCCCGACTACAGCACCCGCGACGGCTACGATCCCGCGTTCCTCGCCCGGCCGCTGCCGCTGCCCGTCCCGTCGCCCGACCTCGCCGCCGTCGCCTCGGCCGAGCTGCGCTACCACCACTTCAGCGTCGTCATGCACCGGCAGCGGGCGCTCGCGCTGTTCACCGCGTGCAACATCGACGGCCGGAGCGCGCGGCGTCCCCGGCGCGACGCCGACCGCTGGTTCTTCGACCCCCGCCTGCCCGCCGGGGAGCAGACCGGCGAGGACGTCTACCGCGCCAACGACCTCGACCGCGGCCACCTGGTCCGGCGGCTCGACCCCGCCTGGGGGACCGAGGCCATGGCGCTGGCCGCCAACGACGACACCTTCCACTTCACCAACTCCACCCCGCAGCACCACTCGTTCAACGCGGGCCAGACGCTCTGGCTGGGGCTGGAGGACTACGTCCTGAACAACGCCGACAACCATGACCTCGCGGTCAGCGTGTTCACCGGGCCGGTGCTGGCCGCGGACGACGACGTCTACCGCGGCGTCCGGCTGCCCCGCCAGTTCTGGAAGATCGTCGCGATGGCGGGCCCGTCCGGCGAGCTGTCGGCGACCGGGTACCTGCTCAGCCAGGCGGCCCTGATCGAGGACCTGGCCGGGAAGGAGGAGTTCTCCTACGGCGCGTACCGGACGTACCAGGTCCCGGTCCGGAAGATCGGCGAGATCACCGGGCTCGGCCTCGAACCGCACATCCAGGCCGACCCGCTGGAGCGGCTGGAGGCGGTCCCGGGGCCGCGCGAGGTCGTCCGCCCCGAGGACCTGATCCTGTAATGGCGCCGGCGAAAATGATAATGGCGCGAAAATGTGGAAAAGAGGCGTCCTGCTACCCCCGCTTGGTGGTTTCTCCGCGCATTCGCTGATTCGCTGGATGCTGGGACGGGATCCTTCTAAGGGAGATCGACCAAGGAGGCGCCATGCTGGCCCCACCGTTCAAGCCACCGAAGCTGTCCTACCCGCCGGTCATGAAAAGTCCGCGCGTCAAGCAGTGGCAGCAGCAGATGAAGACGCGCAACTGGAACATCGAGCCGGACGGGCAGTTCGGCCCGATCAGCAGGCGCACCTGCGCGAACTTCCAGACCGAGCATGGGCTGGAGCCCGACGGCGTCGTCGACGCGGCCACCTGGGAGGCCACGTGGGAGGCGCACCCCACCGACCCCGAGCCGTGGCCCGAGGAGGACCTCGAACACGGGTCCGAGGGAGCGCACGTCAAGACGTGGGAGCGCCAGGCGAACCGCCGCGGCTGGCGGATCAAGAACATCGACGGTCACTACGACGACGAGGACGCCCGCGTGTGCAAGCAGATGCAGCGCGCCTTCGGCCTCCCGGTTACGGGGATCGTCGACTTCGACACCTGGAACGCCACCTGGTGGGAGAACGTGCCGACGTCGGCCGCCTGAGCCCGTGGCCACCTGGAGGATGGCGCCCTGGACCGGCCGGCGTCCCGGCGCCCGGAGGTTCGGCGAATGGGAGCGCGAGCGGGGCTCGTGGGTGCTGTGCGAGGAAGTGCGCGCGGACGTCCACGAACTCCGCGCGATCCTCGCCGCACCACGAGAGAACCAGCCGCCCGAGCATGCTGAGCTGCGGCGCGGTGCGCAGGAGGCCCTCGACCGGGCGATGGAGGTCATCGACCCCGGCGCGCACCGCAGGAACCTGACGGCGTCCCACGTGACGACCGCCCAGCTCCACCTGAACTGCGCGCGTTCCCTATGGATGCGGACGCTCTCACCCGCGGAGCTGCAATCGTTCCTGCCCGCCGTGTGCGCCGCCGTCAAGCAGCATCTCGCGCCCGCCGACGAGCACCGGATCTTCGTCGAGCGGCTGGCCAGGGAGCTGCGCGAGGCGCAGGAGGCCGGGCGTCCCGCGTCCCTCACCGAGGGGCAGCTCGTCACGCTCGTGGCCGCCGTGGACACCGCGCACCAGGCGGGGCTGCGGGAGAAGCTGCGCGCCGGCAGCTTCGCGCGGATCGTCCGGTGGATCGCCGTGTTCCTGTTCTGCGCGGTGATCGGCGTCGGGGTGCTGTCGGCGCTGTGGCGGACGGCCGTCCCGCTGTGCTTCACCCCGGCGCCGAGCCCCGGAGCGCGGGGCGACTTCAGCGTCGTGTGCCCCACGGGCGCGTCGGCGTCCGTCCCGGCCGGTCAGCTGGACGCGCGGACGCGCGCCGCCGCCGGATGGGGCGACTACATCGTCGTGATGCTCATCGGGCTGGTCGCGGCCGGGATCGCGGCGGCGTCGGCGCTGCGGAAGATCCGCGGGACGTCCACCGCGTTCGGGATCCCGATCGCGCTCGCCCTGCTCAAGCTGCCGACCGGGGCGCTGACCGCGGTGCTCGGCCTGCTGCTGATGCGCGGCGGGTTCGTCCCCGGGCTGAGCGCGCTCGACTCGCCGGGGCAGATCATCGCCTGGGCGGTAGTCCTCGGCTATTCGCAGGAGCTGTTCACGAAGTTCGTGGACAGGCAGGGCCAGGCCGTCCTGGACGGCGTGCGCGGCCCGTCGCCGCCTTCCGCACCCGCTCCGCCCGCCGAGCCGAAGCGCTGACCGGCCGCCTCACCTCGCGATCACGAGCCTGCCGGGCGTCCGGGAGAGGACCGTGAGCGTGAACGGCGAGCCGTCGCCGTCGGGAAAGGTGACGGCGACCCGGTCCGTGCCCTGCGCCTCCCACCGCCCCCGCACCTCGTTCAGCCGGTCGTCCCGCCCGGGACGGCGCTCGATGTAGGCGCCGTCCGGACGGAACTCGAAACGGCGGCGCGGGCGGCGCGCGGGAGGGAACGGATGGTCGGGGTCGTCCCGGTGGTACACCGCCCCCTCCGGGGTGTCCTCCTCGAAGGCGTGCACCCATGCGCCCGTGACGTCGGGCGGCTGTCCCGGCCCGCTCATCCGCTGGGACGGTGGCCGACGAGGCCCAGCATGTTGTGAATGTCCTCCAGGACCTCCTTGGTCAGCCGCTCCGAATCGTGCAGGAGCCGCTCGACGTCACCGTCGTGCATGACCCCGCCCGCAGGAACCGGCTGCTTCGCGGGAGCCGCGACGGGCGCCCGCCGGGTCTGGCTCGCGACCGTGAACGGCGCCCGCGGCCCTTCCAGGCAGGCGTCGATCCGCTCCCGCTGGCCCTTGGTGAACATGAACATCGCGGCGTCGTCGACGTAGTCCATGTAGTTCATGAACATGTCGCCGTTCGGGCCGTTGTTGCAGGTGACGTGCGGGAAGGTCGGCTTGCCGACGTTGGCGTCCGCCTGGTTCGGGGTGTCGGCGACCCGGTCGTCGTTGCTGCACGCGCCGTCGTCGTCGCCCCAGATGTGGAACAGGTCGAGCCAGTGCCCGATCTCGTGGGTGGCGGTGCGGCCCCCGTCGAACGGGGACGCGGCGGTTCCGGTCGTCCCGAACGCCGCGTGCAGGACGACGACGCCGTCGGTCTGCGGCGGTCCGCCGGGGAACTGCGCGTAGCCGAGCAGGCCGCCGCCCAGCTTGCAGACCCACATGTTGAGGTACCGGTCGGTCGGCCAGGGGTCGGAGCCGCCGGTGGCGGTGGCCTTCACGGCGTCGTCGGTCCCGAACTCGGTCCGCCGGGTCTCGACCCGGACGATCCCGTTGGACGGCTTGCCGAGCGGGTCCGTGGCCGCGAGCGCGAACTCGATCTGGACGTCCGAGACGAGGGACGTCCACACGTCCGGCACCTTGGAGACGTCGGGGTTGGTGCCCCGGAAGTCCTGGTTGAGGACGTCGAGCTGGCTCATGATCTGCTGATCGTCGATGTTCTCCTCCGCGTCGTGGTACACCACGTGCACCACCACGGGGATGGTGATCACCTCGTGCCGGGCGGAGCTGAGCCGCCCGATCTCGAACTGGAGCGCCCGGTCCTCGATCTGCGCGCGCCGCGCGCGGTACGTCATGCTCTCGTTCAGCAGCCGGCGGTGGACGTGCATGGCCCCGCACAGGTCGCGCCTCGGCGCCGGGAAGGGGCTGGGTTCCGTCATGGCGGGTTCCTTTCAGAGCTGATCTCCGCCGCCCCGCGCCGCATCGGCCGCAGGGCCACGTCCCGCCGCGTTGCCCGCCCTACCCACCCCCCGCCATCATCCAAGCCCCGGAACCCGCAAATACCCGTAATATCCGCTTTAGGGGGATTCTGTGACGGTCAGGGCGATGGGGAAGTGGTCGGAGAAGCCGTCCTCGTCGACTTTCTTGCCCATGCCGCCGAAGGGGATCGGGCGGGGGTAGGGGCCGGTGGCGGACATGCCGGGGAACCTCAGGATCCGGACCGTGTCGGCGTCCGCGCGGATCGGGGACTCGCGCCGGGCCATGTTCGCGTTGATCAGGAACTGGTCGAGGATGTTCGGCTCGTTGTTGAAATAGAAACTGCCGTCCGGGGTGCCGATCGCCGGCCACATCAGATTCCACAGCCGCGGGGTGTCGGCCTCGAGCACGCGGCGGCGCTGCCGGGTGCTGAGGGCGTGGGTGACGAGGGAGGTGTCGCAGGGTTCGTCGTTGAAGTCGCCCATCGCCAGCACCGGGGTGTCGGCGCCGTGCTCTTCCAGCACCCGCTGATGGAAGAACGCGAGCGTTTCGGCGGCGATGTGCCGGTAGCCCGCGGATTCGAACGCGCCGCCGCTGCGGGACGGCCAATGATTGCCGAACACCGCCCATGTGCGGCCGTTCCTGGTGCGGAAGTTGACCTGGACGATTTCCCGTGTCGCGTTACGCCGCATCACCACATGGAAGAAGACCTGATCGGCCGGTGCCTCCAGCAGATCCGGATCGTAGAGGAACGCGACGTCGATACCTCTGGCATCGCCCGTGTCGGCGTGCACGATCGAATACCGCCGCCGCGGCAGCCGCTCGTGGACGGCGCCGGCGAGCAGGTCCAGGACGAACCGGTTCTCCACCTCGCACACGCCGAGCAGGTCGGGCCCGGCGCCGTCGTTCATCTGGGCGATGACCGACGCGAGCTGGGCGACCTTCCGGTCCCTGAGCCGGGGCGTCCACCCGGCGATGCTGTTCTTGATCACCCGCGCCACCTTCTCGGTGCGCCGCGGCGAGTTCTCCTCGTCGAACAGATTCTCCAGATTCCACCAAGCCGCATGGTAGGTCGACATCACTGTGCCCCCAGCCCGGATCCAGGACCGTCACTACCGAATATGAGAGCACAATGTTCTAACGGATAAAAGCCATGTCGATAAATGTTCGCTTCCGCCGAGATCGAGCCGCCCGGCGGTCGCGTAGTGGATCTTCAGGACGGGATCACCGGCGACGCCCGGACGCCGTGCCGCGGCGGAGTTGAGCCGACCGGACGCGCCCGCCGCGTCATGCGATCGTTCTCATGGCGCGCCCCTCCAGGTCAGGCGTCTGCGGGCGGGCAGCCATGGCGCCGGGCAGGAAGATCTTCGCGGTCAAGATTTTCGTTTTCGTTGCCCGCAAAAGGCGAAGGTCATAATGTGGGATTCGCCATCACGCGGCGCCGGCCGCCGGTCAGGCGTGTCACTTGATGGCGGTCCATTGAGCGGGATGGGCTTTATGCACGCAAGGGACGCCGAAATAGCCTGGGGAGATCATGCAGTCCGACCGGGGACCTGCTACCGGCTCCGTGCCCGAAAGTCCCGCCGATCGCGCCGATCGCGTGCGGCGCCGCGTGGTCGAGGCGGTCAGTGACTCCATGCGGTCGGTGCAGCACAGGGAACACGGTGAGCTGCACCTCTACCTCTCGCTGCTGCAAGACCGGCTGCCCGTCTACGTGGCGACGGTCGCCGACCTTCTCTCGAATGTTGGGCAGGCCAGCGTTCACAAGAACCTCGTGATGGTCGCGGAGGCGACCATCAATTTCTACGACGAGGTCCTGGCCGCGAAGGTGGCGGTATTGGCCAGCCCGGCGCAGCTGGTCCGGCTGCGGCAGGTGATGGGGCCGCGCCAGCTCGGCCCCCACCAGGCCGAGAATGCGGTCGCCGCGTACCTGCGCCAGGAACAGGAATTGGGGCGGGTGGCGGCGGAGGTCGAGCCGCCGGCCGCCGCCCGGCTGCTGATCGGCGCCTGCCTGAACTGCGCCTTCACCGTCCTGCTGCTGGGCGAGGACGCGGTGCCCCCGCGCCACGAGTACGCCACTGGTCTAGTCGACGGCCTGCGCCTATCTCCCTGATGGCCGACTGCGGCCAAGGTGATCAGCTTGAAGTGACGCTGGAACGTTCGATACTGCTAGCGAGGTCGAACACGGCTTCATTTCACCTGGGAGAAACACATGAAGTTATTACCCGGCGCACGTCGACTGGCGGTCATCACGGGTGCGGCCGTGCTGGCCACCGCCTTGAGCGGGGCGGCCACCGCCTCCGCTCAGGACGACCCCGTAACCGTCTGCGGCCCTGAGGTCGAACTCGGTGCCGTCGTCTACAAGATGTGCAGCGACGTCGTCCACGTGGGCGAGACCACCTACACCACCCAGCCGTTCCTGGAGGCGCGGAACCGCGGCCTCCTCCCCGTCGACGCGGACTTCATCGTCCAGCACTGGGACCCCGCGGCCAGCGGCTGGGCCACCGACGGCGGCGGCCCGAAGACGATCGGCTCCGGCTCGACGACCCACTGGTTCGGCGGGCCGAACCACTGGACGTGCGGCATCGACGCCCCCGAGCGCGGCCGGCTCTCCACGGACGACCTCGGAGACGGGGACTGGGCCGACGTGCTCACCCCCGCGGCCTGCTGACCGGGCCCGCCGACCGGACCGGCCCGGCCCGGCCCACTGACCGGCCGGCTCCGCTGAACGAATCACCTCGCTGAACGAACCATCCCGTCCGTCATGCCATGACATGACCGCGTGTCATGACGGGCGGGGTGCGGTCAGGGCGGACAGGTCGATGGGCTCGCCCGCGGAGAGGCCGGCCGCCTCGATACGGGCGGCGGCATGCGCGACGGCGCGGTCGATCGTGTCCTGATCGATCTCGAACGTGGCGCTGGCCGACAGCCCCTCGGCCGCCTTGCGCGGGTCCGGGTGCGGGTTGCGGTAGAGCGCCTGGCTGCGGTCACGGAGTTCCAGCATGACGGGGATGGCGTGGGCGATGTCGCGCGGACTTCCCGTGAACCCCTCCTGAAGGAAGGCCAGCATGCCCGCGTAGGCGTCGTTGAACGCCTTCGCGTGGTGGTACACGGACTTGTCGGGGAACCGTCCGTATTCGGCGACGGTCGAGCCGCCGTCGATCCGGTAGACGTCCTCCCAGGTGACGTTCATGGGCGGGCCGCTGGGACGGTCCTTCGGGAGATCGTGCGGGCCGTAGAGGCGGCCCTCGGCGATCTCGTTGAACCGGAAGTAGTGCGCGACCTGGCGCTCCTCGCCGAAGATCTGGTCGTCGCTGTCCCAGATGGAATCGCCGAGCCCCTCGCCCTGCTCGCTGACCACGCGCAGCGCCAGCAGCGCGCTGTCGCGGCCGGTGACCTTGAAGACCTCGCCGCCGGAGTTGTAGAAGTCTTCCGGCCCGACCTGCCGTCCCGGGTGGCCCGTGAAGACCCGCGCCTCGCCCAGGTCGCGGATCAGGCCGATCAGGCCCCGGCGGATGTAGTCGTAGAACTGGCCGATCGACGTCCAGCCCCTCGGGTCGGGCGGGCCGCTGAACGACTGCGGCTGCTCGATGCGCAGGAACGTCTTCAGCGCCTCCCGGGAGAAGTGCCGCAGCGGGACGGGGATGTTCCCGGCGCTGAGCGGAAGCGTGGCCGGATACTTCAGCACGAACTCGGGATGCGCCACGCACGGGGTGCCGCCCACCGCGTTCAGCAGGTTCGACACCAGCGTCATGTGGAGCATCTCCTCCAGCACGACGCTGCGGATGACGTAGAACGCGCTCCGGTTGGTGCCGGGCCGCAGCGTGTACATCGCGGTGAGGTACGGCGGGATCGTGATGTGCTCGACCTGGAGCGCGTACTGGAGGTAGGTGCGGAGCTGGTCCAGGGAGGCGGGCGGCTCGAACTTCAGCTCGTGGGCCTGGACGATCCGTCCACCGGACGTGCTTGCCGTGCTTCCGGCGGTCATGCCTTCACCTCCGCGCGACGCGTGCTCGACGGTGCGGTCAGGTTGACCGGGCGGTGCAGCCCGGCCAGGTGCCGGTGGATCGCCTCGGCGCTGCGCAGCGTCAGCGCGGTCATCGTGAGGGACGGGTTCGACGTCCCGACGGACGGCATGCTGCCGCAGCCCACCGCGTACAGGTTCGGGTGCTCGTGGGTGCGCTGGTAGGAGTCGACGACGGAGTCGGCGGTGCCGGTGCCCATGATGTGCGTCCCGGCGCCGTGGCCCGCTCCCCGGTAGCCCAGGTCGAGCGGCTCGAACGAGGCGCTCGGGGCGTAGCGGAAATGGCCGATCGGGTACGTGCCGTCCGGGCCGGGCCCGTAGCTGGTGTGGTCGACGGCGCGGAGCGCGCCGAAGATCCGCTCGGACACCCGCCGGGCCGCGTAGACGCCCTTCTTGACGTGGTCGTCGAGGTCGTAGGTGAGCACCGGCCGGGGGTTGCCCAGCGCGTCCAGGTCCCTGGCGGCGAGGGTGACCCTGTTGGACGGGTTCGCAGGCTGTTCCACGGCGATCTGCAGGGAGATCTGGCGTCCGATCGTCTCGCCCAGGGACGTGCGCAGCGCGGGGCCGAACTTGTCCAGGTCGGGATCGGGGCCGTGCACCTCACCGGCGGAGTCGCCGCCGATGCGGAGCATGGCCGCGACGTTGCTGAACGGCGCGCCCATCGGCCACCCCCAGCCCCAGTTGCTGATCTCGATGCGGAAGGGCGAGCGCAGCCTGCGCGCGTCCCCGAACCGGAAGCTCTCGTAGCCGGACGTGTGGCCGGGCCCGCGGAACGGCCCCACCTGGTTTCCCGAGGGCATCAGCGCCCAGGCGAGCATGGTCGGATGGTCCATGAGGTTGCGGCCGAGCTGCCCGCTGTTCGGGGCGAGGCGCGAGGTCAGCATCAGCCGGGCGTTCTCGATGGCGTGCCCGGCCAGGACGACGATGTCCGCCTCCGCCGTGAAGACGTCGCTGACCGGGGTCGCCGGGTCGCCGTAGGAGCGGTACTCCACGCCGCGGACGCGTCCGTCGGCGCCCAGGAGCACGCGGCTCACGACGCTTCGCGTGGCGAGCGTGACCGAGTCGCTCCACTGCGCCTGGAAGCGCAGCGGAGTCCACTTCGCCTGGACGGGGCAGATCGGTACGCAGCTGGCGTTGCCGACACAGCGCTCGCCGTAGTTCGGCAGGCCCACCGCGCCGGTCGGCCGGTATCCGGCGCCGCCGTCGTACTCCGGGTCCGGGGTGCTGGTGCGGGCCTGCGGCAGCGCGGTGACGTGCAGGCCGGCCGACTGACGGCCCACCTCGTCGGAGATCTCGGTGCCGTCGATCGTGCGGAACACCTCGTCGATGTGGCTCGGCGGGATCCGGTGCATCGGGTAGCGGTAGGCGGGGTCGGTGATGACGGACGGGTCGCGGGGGTCGTCGACGTCCCGGAGCCACGCGCGCTGCTCGGCGGCGTCGCCCGCGACACCGATCTCGTGCTCGGCCTCGGCGTAGTGGCGCTGCATGTCGGCGGGGTCGATGGGCCAGTCGCGCCCGTACCCGTAGAGCGTGCGGGTCTTGAAGTCGGTCGGGTGCATGCGCGGGACGGCGCCCAGCCAGTGCATCGCGGAACCGCCGAGGACGCGCAGGTAGTCGGTGCCGTACGGCAGCTTCCCGTCCTGAAGGAAGTAGCCGTTGGCGCGGTACCCGTCGCCGCCGGGGATGGGCGACAGGTCGAGGACGTCCGGGGACGGTGCGGCGGCGTTGTGCCGGTACGCCGAGTTCGGCACCTTGATCGCGGCCGAGTGGAAGGTGTCGAGCGAGTCGAGATAGCCGGGCCAGGTCTGCGTGCCGCCGTTGCCGCCCTCCAGCACGAGGACCCGCCAGCCCTGCGCGCCGAGCCGTTTGGCGATCAGGCTGCCGGACATGCCCGCGCCCACGACGATCACGTCGTAGCGGCGGCCGTCGAGCCGGCCGGGTGCGGTCACGGTGCCGTTGCCGGTCATGGCCGGTCCTCCTGTCGGGTGGGCGAGGCGGCGGCTCTGGGCTGGGCCGACGGGGTGACGTAACGCTCCGGCGCCAGGCCGGGCAGCATGGACGGGTCGATGTCGGAGACCGACACCGGGGCGGTGAACACGGCGGGGCGGCCCGCGAAGTCGGGCTCCAGCTCGTCGAAGATCTCCTCGATGGGCGGGACGGGCGGCGGCGCCATCGACCAGGTGCCGAAGCCGGGCGGTTTCGCGCCCGCCGGGTGCCCGTGGAACGTCCGCCACACGAGCCCTTCGGTGTAGGAGCTGGGCGAGACGACGAATTCCTCGTTGGCCATCTGCCGGCGCAGCGCGGCGTGCGCGGCCGGGGCCAGGCGGGGCCAGGCGCCGGTGTACCAGAGGTAGGCGATCGCCCTGGCGGCCTCCAGCAGTTCCGGGCGCTCGTCCCAGCCGGGGCTTTCGCGCGGGGCCGCCGCCAGGATGGCGATCAGGGCGCCGTAGCCGGACGTGCCGATCTGGCGCTTGACCGTGTCCAGGTACAGCTCGGCCATCCCGGTGCCCCGCAGGTCGAAGCGGCTGAAGCCGGTGAGGACCTCCGAGAGCTCGACGAACGCCGACACGTCCTCGGACACCCCGGCGGCGTGGCCGGCCTCGCGGGCTTTTTCGCGCACGTCGTCCATCAGGATCTTTTCTCCCATCCAATTCCGGGCGCCGAATTTCGATCAAGCTCGCCGGTAACTCATTGTAATGAGAGGTCCGCGGGGAGTGAATTACTGACGCCGCTGAAATGCCGCCATTCAACGGTTACCCGGCAGCCAGGGGAACGTCGCGCACGCGCATTCTTGGGAAATGGCCGATATCTCGGAAATGTCCCGAGATCCGTTTCGCCCGGCCGGCGCTTAGAGGAGGCGCCGGCCTGCCGCGAACGTCGCGGCAGGCCGCCGGAGGACTTCGGGATCGTCGCGGGGGTCGTCGTGGTAGGTGACCAGGTTGGCCGGGCGGCCCGGCGTGAAATCACCGGCCGTGTCGCCGGTGAGCAGGTAGCGGCGCGCGTTGCTGCTCGCGGCGGCGAGCGCGCTCTGCGGCGGCAGGCCCAGCTCGGTGAGGAGGCGAACCTCGTGGGGCAGGTTGCCGACGACATCGGTGCCCGCCAGGACGGTCACGCGGTGCCGGACGGCCTCGTCCAGCAGATGGACGAGCCGTTCGCGGCGCTCGGCCCACCGCCGGCGGCGTTCGGGGTCATCGGCGGGTGCGGGCGCCAGGACGGCGCAGAGGGTGGGCGTCCAGGCGCCGCCGCGCTCGGCAAGGGCGCGCAGGGCGTCGCCGGTGAGGGCGTCGCCGTGCTCGATGGAGTCCACGCCCGCCGCGACCAGGTCGGCGGCCCAGGCGGTGGTGGTGTGCGCGGCGACGCGGGCGCCCGCCTCGTGGACGGCCCGCACCAGCCGCCGGACGTCGTCGATCCGGTAGGTCGGCCCTGCCAGATCCGGACGCAGCACGCCCTGGTCGATGGCGGGGAAGTCGCCGATCAGCTTCACCCACCGGGCTCCGGCGGCGATTTGGTCAAGCGCGGCTTGGACGAGGCCGCCGGCGGTCACCGGTTCGTGCAACTCCGGGAAGTATCCGCCGGGCGGGGCCAGGAACCGTCCGGCCGCGAGCAGCCCGGCGCCCTCGCCGGCGGTGGGCATCCGCAAGGTGACGGCGCCGGGGCTGCCCATGTCGCGCACCAGCGTGATTCCCGCCCGCTGTGCGGCGCGCAGGTTCTGGCGGGCCTGGGGGAGGGGCAGCGGTCGCGGGCCGGCGGCGGCCCCGCCGTCGGCGATGCTCAGGTGGCAGTGGGCGTCGACCAGGCCCGCCAGCACGAACCGGCCGGGGAGCGGTTCGGCGTCCGCGGGCGGAGCGTCGGTCCAGCGCCCGTGACGGTCGATTCCGCCTTCGACCGGATGGCCGTCAGGGAGCCCTAGTGCCGTCACCCGCCATGGCGTCATGGCTTCATGAAAGACCAAACAGGGCCGTCAGGGGCGGCGTTGCTCGGCTTCGATCTGGTCTGCGAGGGCGGAGCGCTCGGCCTGGTGGCGGGCGAGGAGGCCGGCGCTGTAGGCCGTCCAGGCGGCGTCCTCCGCCGGGGTCATCCCGATCTCTGATTCGACATTCGGATGGGCTTCGAGGAACTGCGCGAACAGCCGGCCCATCTCCATGCTGTGCCGGCGGTTGAGGCGGATGCGTCGCGGGTCCATCGGCCCATCCTCGCAGGACGCCCGGCGGCTCGCCGAGCCGCCGGGCGTGCGCTGCGGGGTGCGGGTCAGGCGGGCTGGGGCGCGTGGGCGGCCTTGATCGCTTCGCGGAGGTGCTTCTCCTCCTCGGTGGACAGCGACGTCTGGATGAGCTCGCCGCCGAGCGGGGCCATCTCCGGGATCACCTTGTCCGGGTTGCGCTTGTCGACCAGGACGAACACCGCCGCGGCGCCCGGGGTCAGGTGATCGCCGAGGTTGCGCATGAACTCGTCGTCGATCCCGGCGTCGGACGCGGCGCCCATCGCGGCGCCGGTGGCGCCGCCGACCGCCATGCCGAGCAGCGGCATGAAGAAGATCAGGCCGATAAGGCCGCCCCAGGCGGCGCCGCCCACCGCTCCGCCGGCCGTCAGGTTGCGGGCCTGGTGAAGTTTGATCTTGCCGTTCTGCTTGCGCTCGACGACGACGACGTCGGCCAGCTCGATGACGTGTTCCTTCTGCAGCTGGACGAGCTTGTCACGGGCCTGTTCAGCGGTGGCCAGGTCGTCGTACGCGACGGCGAGCAGGTCGCTCATGCGTTTCCCCCGATTGGTCTGTTCCCTGCTGATGGCGCAGGAAATATACGTATCTCTTTCCTACCGCTGTTCTCGCCGGGTCTTCCGGCCCGTTCGTCAAGATTTCGTTGTGGCGGGTGATGAATTGGCAAAGAGCTTCGCCGGATGCAGCGGATGCGCTGCCGGAGAGTTCACGATCTTTTGTCTCGTCGCTGGTCGTGATGCCCGCCCCGGTGGGGAATTGCTTCGGTATTACCCGAACGCACGCCGAGGAGTTGCCGTGGGCGCCAAGCCGTCGATGGAGGATCGGACCGATTTCGAGAACGCGGACAAGGGGTTCGTGGGCACGGCGTCGCAGGCGAAGATCAAGGACGCGTCCGGACGCGTCGTCTGGGACCTGGACGCCTACGCCTTCCTCGACGGCCCGTGCCCCGACACCGCGAACCCGAGCCTGTGGCGGCAGTCGCAGCTCACCGCCAGGCACGGCCTCTACCAGGTGGCGGACGGCCTCTACCAGGTCCGCGGATTCGACCTGTCCAACGTCTCGTTCGTCGAGGGCGACACCGGCGTCATCGTCGTCGACCCGCTGCTTTCCACCGAATGCGCGGCGGCCGCGCTGGCGCTGTACCGGGAGCACCGGGGCGACCGGCCGGTCACCGCCGTCATCTACAGCCATTCGCACGCCGACCATTTCGGCGGCGTCAGGGGAGTGGTGCCGGACGGCGCCGAGATCCCCGTCATCGCCCCGGCCGGGTTCCTGGAGCACGCCGTCGCCGAGAACGTCTACGCCGGGACGGCGATGAACCGGCGCGCCATCTTCATGTACGGGGCGGAACTGCCCAGGAACGCCACCGGGCAGATCGGTGCGGGGCTGGGGCCGACCACGTCCACCGGCACCATTTCGCTGATCGAGCCGACCCTGTACATCACCGAGACCGGCCAGGAGGAGACGGTCGACGGCGTCCGGATCGTCTTCCAGTTGACACCCGGCACCGAGGCGCCCGCGGAGATGAACTTCTACTTTCCCGACAAGCGGGCGTTGTGCATGGCCGAGAACGCCACCCACAACCTGCACAACATCCTGACGCTGCGCGGCGCGCTGGTCCGCGACCCGCGGGTGTGGGCGCGGTACCTCACCGAGGCGATCGAGATGTTCGCCGACCGGTCGGACGTGCTGTTCGCCTCGCACCACTGGCCCACCTGGGGCACCAGCGAGCTGACCCGATTCCTGCACGAGCAGCGGGACCTGTACGCCTACCTCCACGACCAGACGCTGCGGATGCTCAACCAGGGCCACACCGGCATCGAGATCGCCGAGATGATCCGGCTGCCGCCCGCGCTGGAGCGGGCGTGGCACGCGCGCGGCTACTACGGCTCGGTCTCCCACAACGTCAAGGCGATCTACCAGCGCTACATGGGGTGGTTCGACGGCAATCCCGCGCACCTGTGGGAGCTGCCGCCCGAGGAGTCGGCCAGGAGGCACGTCGAGTTCATGGGCGGTGCGGCGATCATCCTTCCCAAAGCGAGGGCGGCGTTCGAGGCGGGCGAGCTGCGCTGGGCCGCCCAGGTCCTCAACTACGTCGTGTTCGCCGAACCGGGCGACATGGAGGCGCGCGAGCTTCTCGCCCAGGTCTACGACGCGCTCGGGCAGGGCAGCGAGAACGGGACGTGGCGCAGCTACTACCTCCAGGGCGCCGCCGAGCTGCGCGGTGACAAGCCCGCCGAGTCCCTCGACACGACGTCCCCGGACGTCATGATGGCGCTCAGCGTCGAGCAGGTCTTCGACTCCATCGCCATCCGCGTCGACGGCCCGCGCGCCTGGGAGCACCGCCTGACCATCGACTGGAACTTCACCGACCTCAAGGACGAGGTCAGGCTCACCCTCGCCAACGGCGTCCTCGCCCAGACCCGCGCCCACGACGGAACCCCGGCCGACCTCACGCTGACGCTGACCAAGCCGCAACTGCTCCGCCTGGTCGCCGGCCACGACCTCGGCGACATCCAGGCCGCCGGCGACCCGCGCGTGCTCACCACCCTGTTCGGGCTGCTTGACGACGTCGACCGCGGCTTCGACATCGTCACCCCGTGACACCCGCTCCGGCCTGACCTCACCGCATGCTGACGCGGGTACGGGAGCTGCTGGTACCGGTGGCCCGGCGCCGGACGACGGAGGAGCTCGGCGCCGAGCTGGACCTGCGCTCGGGCGCGAGCAGATCGGCGTACTGGACGATGCTCGTCCTGTCGGCGGTGATCGCCGCGGCGGGCGTGCTGGCGGACTCGACCGCGACGGTCATCGGCGCCATGATCATCGCCCCGCTGTCCACGCCCATCATGGGCATGGCGCTCGGCCTGGTCACCCGGTCGCGGACCGGCGCGGGCCGGTCCGTGCTGGGCGGTGTCGCCGCGGTCGTCGCCGTCGGGCTGGTGGCGTCGCTGGCCGTCCCGCG
This sequence comes from Actinomadura sp. 3N508, assembly GCF_044326375.1. Classification (NCBI taxonomy): domain Bacteria; kingdom Bacillati; phylum Actinomycetota; class Actinomycetes; order Streptosporangiales; family Thermomonosporaceae; genus Actinomadura; species Actinomadura sp. 3N508. The sequence continues at coordinate 302,373 of NZ_JBIRAX010000002.1, read as the reverse complement.
GTCCTACGATCTGCTGTCCAACTCCCAGATCTCCGGCCGGACCTCGCCTGGGCTGGCCGACCTGATCGCCGCGCTCGCGACGGGGCTGGCCGGTGCCGTCGCCCTCGCCCGCCGGGACGTCGCGGCCGTCCTGCCCGGCGTCGCGATCGCGATCTCGCTCGTGCCGCCGCTGGTCGTCGCGGGCGTGTGCCTGGGGGACGGGGCGTTCGTCCTCGCGCTCGGCGCGCTGGTGCTGTTCCTGTCGAACCTGCTGTCCCTCGTCCTGGCCGGGACGTTCGTCTTCGCCGCCCTCGGCTACCGGGACGCGCCGCCCCGGGGCCGGACGCGCGCCCGCGTCGTCCTGGCGCTCACCGGGCTCGGGCTGCTCGTCCTCGTCCCGCTGACCCTCAGCACCGCGGCGAACTACCTGGTCGCCGCCTGGGAGGATCGGGTGGAACGGGCCGCCGACGCGTGGCTGGAGGCCGAGCCCGGCGCCACGGTCACGAGCGTCCGGACGGAATCCCGGACGTTCCACGTCTCCGTCCGCACGCCCGGCGGGCTGCCGCCCGTCGAAGACCTGCTGGACCGCCTGCACGGGACCGTCCCCGGCGGCCTGTCCGTGGTCGTCGAGACGACCCAGGGCCGCACGATCGACGCCGGAAAGGTGTGACCGCCCGAACGGCACGGTGATCGATCCTGGTGCGTTCATGGTCATTTCGTGGCGAGATGCCGGGTACCTCCGCTGTGCGTCCTGCGTCGTGAGGGCTGGGGGCCGCGTGACCGATGCTGATCCGCCGCGCTGGGCCGGAGGGCTGCGCGGCGTCCCGCGGTCGGCACTGCCCCGCGAGGTGCTCGCCGGAGCGACGCCGGCGGCGCTCGCCGTCCCGCTGAACATCGGATACGCGCAGATCGCCGGGCTTCCCCCGGTGACCGGCCTGTACGCGGCACGCCGCTCTTGAGGTATTCCTACTTAAAAGGTAGGATTTACATGGAATCGCGACGGCGGGAGGAGGCCACCGGCATGCAGAACACGTCTGGAGGGCCGCGCCTCACCGTCCGGCGGCACGTGGATCTGGTCCGCGTGGCCAGCGCGGTCTGTCGCTAGCGGAGTTTCCCTCATCCGGCCAACTCCCCGAGCCGGGGCCGCCCCGACGAGCTGAGCGGCGCCCCGGCCCCCAGCGGCCCGCCCCGTCGCACAGCCGTGCCTCGCCGCGCCGCTGGGTGTCCGACTCCCCCCAGGAGGCGACCATGCGTTCACGGCTTTCCGGCCTCGCGTTCGGCGCGGCCCTGACTCTGCTAGCGATCACTACGGCCTGCGGCGGTTCCGGTGTGGACCGCACGGGCGAGGGCGGGCTCGCGCTGACCGCCGCGCTCCCGAAGCGCGTCCCCGACGGCGCCAAGCTCGTCGTCGGCGACCCGAAGACGCAGCGGGCGCTGGAGCTGTCCGGCCTGATCGACGACCTGCCCTTCGAGGTCGAATGGGCGAACATCTCCGGCGGGCCCAGGACGTCCCAGGCCTTCCGCGCCGGCGCGCTCGACGTGGGCGCCGTCGCGGACATCCCGCCGCTGCACGCCCGCTGGACGGGCCTCAAGGTCCGCATCGTCGCGGCGGCGGTCCGCGACGACCCCATCAGGCATCCCATCTACGAGTTCGGCATCGCGCCCGGCGCGCACATCAAGAACCTGCCTGACCTGCGCGGCAAGCGCATCGCCTACAGCCCCGGGCAGGCGCAGGGCGCGCTGGTGCTCCAGGTGCTCAAGAAGACGGGTTTGCGGAAGAACGACGTGACCCTCGTCGAAATGGCCAGCACCGACGACGCCTACGTCAACGCCCTGGCCGGCAAGCAGGTGGACGCCGCGCCCCTCGGCGGGGTCCTCATCAAGAGGTACCTGAGCAAGTTCGGGCGGGACGGCGCGACCACCATCCCGCACGGGCTCCGCGACGACCCGGCCGATCTGTATGTGGCGGAGACGAGCCTCAGCAGCCCCGGCAAGGCCGCGGCGATCCGCGCCTACGTGGGGCTGTGGGCCCGCGCCTCGCGGTGGATCAACGAGCACCCGAGCGAATGGGCCAAGGGCTACTACGTCGAGCACGAGGGGCTGTCCCCGGTGGACGCCCAATACGTCGTCCGCCGGGAGGGGCGGATCGCGATCCCGGCGACCTGGGACGAGGTCATCGAGCGGCACCAGCAGGTCGCCGACCTGCTCGCCAAGGAGCAGGGGCACCCGCAGGTGGACGTCCGCGCGGACCTCTACGACCTGCGGTTCGAGCCCATCGGAGGGGCCGCGTTCGTGTCCAGCGAGCCGGCGGTCGCGTCCGGGGAGGGATCATGAGCATCGACACCGGCACGGAACGTCCGGCGGAAGCGGCCGCGGCTCCTGCCGCGAGCGCGGTGGCAAGCCGTCCGTCCGGCGACACACCGCGCGCCAAACGGCTCGGGCCCGGGAACAAGATCCCGTTCGGGCTGGCCATCGGCCCGGTTCTTCTGCTCCTGGGCTGGAGTTCGGGGGCGGCCCTGGGCTGGATCGACCCCCGGGTGCTGTCCGCGCCGTGGACGGTCGTCGCCACCTCCGGAGACCTGGTCTCCGGGGGCGAGCTGCAGAACCACCTGGTCACCTCCGCGAGGCGTGCGCTGCTCGGCCTGGGGCTCGGCGTCGCGGCGGGCCTGGTGCTGGCGATCGTCGCCGGGCTGAGCAGGGTGGGGGAGGGGCTGGTCGACGGGCCCATGCAGATCAACCGGGCCGTGCCCAACCTCGCGCTGCTCCCGCTCCTGATCCTGTGGTTCGGCATCGGGGAGCAGATGAAGGTCATCACGATCGCGCTGGCGGTGGTGGTCCCCATCTACATGCACACCCACAACGGGCTGCGTGCGATCGACAAGCGCTACGTCGAGCTGGCCGAGACGCTGCGCGCCGGACGGCCGGAGTTCCTGCGGCGGGTCGTGCTGCCGGGCGCGCTGCCCGGATTCCTGCTGGGCATGCGGTTCGCCGTCATGTCGGCCTGGCTCTCCCTGGTCGTGGTGGAGCAGGTCAACGCCACCAGCGGGATCGGCTACATGATGACGCTCGCCGGGACCTACGGGCAGACGGACGTGATCATCGTCGGCCTGGTCGTCTACGCGGCGCTCGGGCTGCTCCTCGATGGAACGGTCCGGCTGGTGCAGAGGAGGGCGCTGTCATGGCGGCTGACGCTGGACGACTGACCCTGGCCGCGCCGCGCACCGGGCCCGCGGTCCAGATCTCCGGGCTCAGGCGCGGTTTCGCCGGAAAGCCGGTGCTGGACGGCGTCGATCTCACCATCGCCGAAGGCGAGTTCGTCGCGCTGCTCGGGCGCAGCGGCTCCGGCAAGAGCACCCTGCTGCGCGCGCTCGCCGGGCTCGACCACGGGGTGGCGGGCTCGGGCACGCTGATCAAGCCCGGCCGGATCGCCATGGTCTTCCAGGACTCCCGGCTGCTGCCCTGGCAGCGGCTGCTCGCCAACGTCACGTTCGGGCTGCGCTCGCGCGACGGCCGCGCGCGGGGCCTGGCCGCGCTGCGGGAGGTGGGGCTCGGCGGGCGGGAGTGCGCCTGGCCGCACGAGCTGTCCGGCGGCGAGCAGCAGCGCGCCTCGCTGGCGCGCTCCCTGGTCGGCGAGCCCGAACTCCTGCTCGCCGACGAGCCGTTCGGCGCCCTGGACGCCCTCACCCGCATCCGCATGCACGCGCTGCTGCGGCGGCTGTGCGAGCGGCACCGTCCGGCGGTCCTGCTGGTGACGCACGACGTCGACGAGGCGATCACGCTGGCCGACCGGGTGCTCGTCCTCGACGCGGGGGTCATCCGCACCGACCTCGCCGTCGACCTGCCGTCCCCGCGCACGGTGACCGACCCCCGGTTCGCCCGGATCAGGAGCAGGCTCCTGGCCGACCTCGGCATCGCCGGCCCCCACGACGACGAGCAACCCTCCGGCAAGGAAGGAGCGGTCGGACGATGACCGCGCGACGGCTGCACCTCAACGCCTTCTTGATGAGCAACGGACACCACGAGGCGGCCTGGCGGCTCCCCGGCGCCGACCCGCTCGTCAACCACGACGCGACCTACTTCGCGCGGCTCGCCCGGACCGCCGAGCGCGGCCTGCTGGACTCGGTCTTCTTCGCCGACAGCCCCGCGGTCATGGGGAACGTCGGACGGCGCCCGTCGAGCATCCTGGAGCCGACCGTCCTGCTGGCCGCGATGGCGACCGCGACCACGCACATCGGGCTCATCGCGACGGCGTCCACCACCTACAACGACCCGTACAACCTGGCCCGCAGGTTCGCCTCGCTGGACCACATCAGCGGCGGCCGGGCCGGCTGGAACATCGTGACCACCGCGACCCTGGACGCCGCGCGCAACTTCGGCCTCGACGACCTGCCCGCGCACCGCGACCGCTACGCGCGCGCGGACGAGTTCGTCGAGGTCGCGCGCAGGCTGTGGGACAGCTGGCAGGACGACGCCGCCATCGGCGACAAGGCCGCCGGCACCTGGGCGGTCCAGGACCGGGTCCGGCCGATCGAGCATTCCGGGCTCTACTACCGGGTGCGCGGGCCGCTGAACACCGCGCGCTCCCCGCAGGGGCATCCGCTGCTCGTCCAGGCGGGCTCCTCGGAGCACGGCCGCGACTTCGCCGCCCGCCACGCCGAGGCGATCTTCACCGCGCAGCAGACCCTCGCCGACGCGCAGGCGTTCTACGCCGACGTCAAGCGCCGCGGCGCCGCGGCCGGACGCGACCCCGAGCAGATCAAGGTGCTGCCGGGGATCGTCCCGGTGCTCGGGAGCACGGAACGGGAGGCGCGGGCGCTCGACGAGGAGCTCGACCGGCTCATCATCCCCGAGTACGCGCGGGCGCAGCTGGCCAAGACGCTGCGCCTGGCCCCCGAGCGGCTGCCGCTGGACGCGCCCCTCCCGCCCGACCTGCCCGCAGAGGACGAGATCGAGGGCGCCAAGAGCCGCTACACGCTGATCGTCAAGCTGGCCCGGGAGGAGAACCTCACGGTCCGGCAGCTCATCGGCAGGCTGGGCGGCGGGCGCGGGCACCGCACCTTCACCGGCACGCCCGAGCAGATCGCCGCGACGATCGAGCACTGGTTCACCGCCGGGGCGGCCGACGGGTTCAACGTCATGCCGGCGGTGCTGCCGTCCGGGCTGGAGGCGTTCGTGGATCACGTCGTCCCGCTGCTGCAGGCGAAGGGCCTGTTCCGGACGGAGTACACCGGCACCACGCTGCGCGAGCACTACGGGCTCCCGCGCCCGCCGAGCCCGAGCCGGCACGCGGAACCGGTCCATGCGGAGCCGGTCGCGGAAGGAGGACGGCCGTCATGACCGCCTCGCACGTCGCCGAGGCACAGCGCGCGCCGCTGAACCGCCGGACATCACCGCTGCTCTACTACGGCGGCGCGTTCGGCGGCTTCGCCCGGCTCGCCTGACCGCCGTCGTCCCTCCCGGGCCGGCGGTCGTGGAGGGCGACGCCTCCCGGGTCGAACCTCGGCTGCGTCTCCGGGAGGACGCCGTCCAGCGCTGAGCCGGTCCGCTACGCGGGGCCGTATTCGATGGTGTAGAGGGCTTCGTCCAGGTTGAAGACCAGGCTGCCCCGGTTGCCCTCGACGGTGTCGGTGCCGAGGTGGTCGTCGGAGTCGCCCGGCAGGTCGCCGTCCTTGTCGTACAGCGAGACCTGGTCCCCGGTCTTCGCCTTCCGGTTGATCGGGTAGTGGTTCGGCTTGTCGTGGTCGCAGTTGATGGAGTCCGCTATCGACCAGACCTTCTTGCCGTTGATCCGGATATAGATCTCGTCGCCTCCCGAGGAGTCTTCGGTCTCGTAGCAGACGAGCCTGGTCAGGTTCACCGCGGCCTTCGTGCTGGTCTCCTGCGCGGTGGCCGTGGCGGGCGCGCCGCCCGCGAGGGTCAGCGCGAGGACGGGTGCCGCGAGAAGCTTCCGCTTGCCGAAAGACCTCACTGTCACGTCTCCTTTTTGGTCACTCTCCATAGTCTTTCGATCACAGATCGTAAGCAGATGGGTTGTGTGCTGTCTATGGCGTCATAGGTGGCGTCATGTGCGTCATGGATGACGTCATTTCGGGGTTGACATGACGTCGCTATGACGTCATGATGAGGGCATGGATTTGATGCCGTACGTGGAGAACCTCCGCCGCGAACTCGTCGTCGCCGCCGAGGCGGGCGGGCCGGACGCCCGGGCGCTGGCCGAGCGCCTCACCGGGGTGCTGGAGTCGGCCACCCGGCTCGCGCTGCTGGAGGCGCTGTCGGCCGCGGCGGACGAGATCACCAGCGAGCTCGCGCCGGGGTCGGTCGACGTGCGGCTGCGCGGCGGCGATCCGGCGTTCGTCGTGACGCCGCCCGAACCGGCCCCGGCACCGGTGAGCACGGCCGGCGGTGAGCCGGATATCTCGTGGGACGCCGGGCCGACACCGCCCCCGCCCGCCGGTGAGGAGGGCGGGACCGCGCGGATGACCCTGCGGCTGCCCGAGCACCTCAAGGTGCGCGTGGAGGAGGCCGCCGGACGGCAGGGCATCTCGGTCAACGCCTGGCTGGTCCGTGCCGTGTCCGCCGCGTTCGAGACCGGCGGCGGGAACCGTCCCGCCGCCCCGCGGCAACAGCCCCAGAGCGGGCGCAACTACACCGGCTGGGTGCGCTAGCCGCACCCGCTCGACCCCATCACTCGTCGCCCGGCCCCCGGCCGGGAAGCTCCACCGGACCCATGAGGAGGGCTCCGCCATGCCAACTTTCGACACTCCCGAACCGATCATCGCCGACATCGACGTCTTCGTCGGCCAGGTCCGCATCCACGCCACCGACCGCGCCGACACCGTGGTCGAGGTCCGCCCGAGCGATCCGGCCAACGAGGCGTGCGTGCAGGACGCCGAGCGCACGGTCGTCGAGTTCTCCGGCGGGCGGCTGCGGGTCGGCGGCCCCCGGCCCAAGGGGCTCGGGTACCTGCGGTCCTGGCGCGGTTCCATCGACGTGACCATCGAGCTGCCGACCGGGTCCGGCGTCGAGGCCGGGGTCGCCGCGGGCGGCATGGCCGGCTTCGTCGCCACCGGGGCGCTCGGCCGGACGGTCATGCACAGCTCGAACGGCGACGTCCGGCTGGAGGAGACCGGCGCGCTGGAGGTCAAGTCGTCGGTCGGCGAGATCTCCGTCGACCGGGTGACCGGGTCTGCCGAGGTGACCGGTTCCGTCGCGGCGATCCGGCTCGGCTCGGTCGCCGGGCCCGGCACGGTGAAGAACTCCACCGGCCTCATCACCATCGGCGAGGTGACCGGTGACCTGCGGCTGAAGACCGGCACCGGGGACATCACCGTCGACCGCGCGCTGGGCGGGCTCGTTCTCACCTCCGCGCACGGCCGGATCCGGGTCGGTGCGGCGGTGCGCGGGAGCGTCCAGGTGGACGGCGGGCACGGGCGGGTCGGGATCGGCATTCCCGAAGGCACGGCCGCGCTGCTGGACCTCCGTTCCAAGAACGGCGTGGTGCGCAACACGCTGACCGCCGCGGACGGCCCCGAGACCACCGACGCGGTCGTCGAGGTGCACGCGCACACCAATTGGGGCGACATCGACGTCCACCGGTCCTGACCCGACCCCTCCCCCCTTGAACTTGCAAAAGGAGACCCCTCATGAATGACGCGATCACGGCCGAAGGTCTGGTCAAGAGATATGGCGAGGTGACCGCGCTGGACGAGCTGAGCTTCTCCGTCCGGCAAGGGACGGTGCTCGCCCTCCTCGGCCCGAACGGCGCGGGGAAGACCACAACGGTAAGGGTGCTGACCACACTGCTGCGGCCGGACGGCGGGCGCGCCGTCGTCGCCGGGCACGACGTTGTCGGCGACGCCCGGCGGCTGCGCGCGAAGATCGGGCTGTCCGGCCAGTACGCCGCCGTCGACGAGCACCTCACCGGCGCCGAGAACCTGGAAATGGTCGGGCGCCTCTACCACCTGGGCGCCAAGCGCAGCAAAGCCCGCGCCCGCGAGCTGCTCGAACGCTTCGATCTTGCCGACGCCGCGGACCGTCCGGTGAAGGGTTACTCCGGTGGCATGCGCCGCCGCATCGACCTCGCGGGCGCGCTCGTCGCCGACCCGCCGGTGCTGTTCCTGGACGAGCCCACCACCGGCCTTGACCCCCGGGCCCGCGCCGCGCTGTGGGACACCATCTCCGAACTCGTCGCGGGCGGCAGCACGCTGCTGCTGACCACCCAGTACATGGAGGAGGCCGACCAGCTCGCCGACCAGATCCTGGTGGTCGACCACGGCCGCGCCATCGCCCGCGGCACCGCCGACGAGCTCAAGGACCAGGTCGGCGGCAACCGCATCGAGCTGACCGTGACCGACCCCGCCGACCTGGACACCGCCCGGGACACGCTCGCCTGGGTCGCCGTCGGCGCCATCCGGACCGTGCCGGAATCGCTGCAGCTCACCGTCCCGGTCTCGGAGGGCGCCGAGGCGCTGCACCGGGTCCTCGGCGGGCTCGCCGACGCCGGGGTCCGGGTGCGGGACGCCGGCCTGCGCCGCCCCACCCTCGACGACGTCTACCTCACCCTGACCGGGCACCGGACGCCCGGCGCCGACCCCCACCAGGCCGAGGAGCCCACCCGATGAACGCCCTCACCATGCCCGTCGTCGACGGCTGGACGATCGCCAAGCGCAACACCCTGAAGATCAGGCGGCAGCCGGACCTGCTCAGCGGCGCCCTCATGCTCCCGATCGTGCTCATCCTGCTGTTCGCCTACGTCTTCGGCAGCGTCATCGACGTCCCGGGAATGTCGTACAAGGAGTTCCTGCTTCCGGGCATCTTCGTCCAGGCCGTGATCATCGGTGCGCAGACCACCGGCTATACGCTGACCCTTGATTTGCAGAAGGGCATCTTCGACCGGTTCCGCTCGCTGCCCATGGCCCCGTCCGCGGTGCTGATCGGGCAGACCGTCAGCGACCTGATCATGAACCTGGCGAGCCTCGTCGTCATGGCGGGGATGGGCCTGGCCGTCGGCTGGCGGGTGCACACCTCGCCGTTCGAGGCCGTCCTCGGGTTCGCGCTGCTGCTGCTCTTCGCCTACGCGTTCTCCTGGTTCACCGCGACCGTCGCGCTGGCCCTGCGCACCCCGGAGAACTTCAACAACATCGCGACCATGGTCTCCTTCCCGCTGATGTTCGTGTCCAACGCGTTCATCGACAGCGCCAAGCTGCCCACGCCGCTCCGCGTCGTCGCCGACTGGAACCCCGTCTCCGCCTTCACCCAGGCGGCACGGGAACTGTTCGGGAACACCAGCACCGCGATGAAGACCTCGGACGCCTGGCCCATCCAGCACGCCGTTCCGGCATCGCTCATCTGGATCGCCGTCATACTGCTCGTCTTCGTCCCGCTGGCGACCCGCCTCTACAAGAAGGCCGTCAGTTCCTGACCTTGCAAGACCCAATGCGAAGGCGCCCCTTGAGCCGATCGAGGGGCGCCTTTCTCGTGGTCAGAAAGTGATGGCCACTTTTCCTCGTGCGTGGCCCTTCTCGATATAGCGCAGCGCATCGGGGATCTGGTCGAACGGATACGTCCGGTCGATGACCGGCGTGACCTCGCCCTTCTCCATGAGGTCGGCCAGGAGGCGGAGGTCGGTCGAATTGGGCTTCCATTGGACGGTGCCGATGCGCTGGCGGACGAAGGGGTTGGCCATGGTCCCGCGGATCACCTGGGCGGCCGGGCCGAGCAGCCCGCCCCGGCCCGAGCGGATGCCGCCCACGATCACGAGCGTCCCGCGAGGCGTCAGCGGGCGGCGCAGCCGGGCGAGCGAGCGGTCGCCGACGATGTCGACGAGCAGGTCGTAGCGGCCCGTCCGTTCGGTGAAGTCCTCGCGGGTGTAGTCGACGGTGTCGTCCGCGCCGAGGGAGCGGACGAGTTCGACGTTGCGGGTGCTGCACACGCCGGTGACCTCGGCCCCGAACGACTTGGCGAGCTGGACGGCGAACGTCCCGATGCCGCCGGAGGCCCCGTTGACGAGGACCCGCTGCCCGGCGGCGATCCTCCCCACGTCCCGCAGGCCCTGCAGCGCGGTGTGGGCGGCCATCGACACCGACGCCGCCTGCTCGAAGGTGAGGCCGGCGGGCTTGATGGCGAGCCTGTCCTGCGGGACGGCGACCAGCTCGGCGAACGAGCCCAGCCGGACCTCCCCGAACACCTCGTCGCCGGCCTGGAGGCCGGTCACGCCGTCGCCCACCCGCTCGACCACCCCGGCGAGGTCGGCGCCGGGGACCAGCCCCGGCTTCGGCCGCCGCAGGCCGATGCTCAGCCGGACCAGCTTCGGGTCGGCCCCCACATGGCGCCAGTCGTAGGGGTTGACGGACGCCGCCCGCACCCGCACGAGCACCTCGCCGGGTGCGATGCGGGGTGCGTCGAGGTCCTTGAGAGCCAGCACGTCGGGCGGGCCGTAGCGGTCCCAGCTCCAGGCTTTCATGCGCTGTTCCTTTCGGCTGGCCGCCGGCGGGCCGTCCCATCCGTCGTACGGCGTAAGGTTCTCATACACCGTAAGGCTATCGTACGCCGTAAGGGAGTCAAGGGGTGCCGGGAAGAACGGGCTCAGCGAGGGGCGGCGGTGCTACTGGGCGGCGGCGGTGCTACTGGGCGGCGGCGCGGCGGCGTTCCAGGCCTTCGAGGATCAGGTCGAGCGCGAACTCGAACTCGAACTGGTCGTCGCAGAAGCCGAGGGTGCCGTCCGGATCGTCGTGGCCGGACGCCGCCACCATCCCGGCGAGGTTGGGGAACCGGTCGGCCATCTCGGCCATGGCGGCGGACCCGTCATCGGCCTTCTCGGCTCCAGCGGGCTGGGGAGCGTCGGGAGTGAAGAGCTCCTGCGTGAAACCCAGGGCGCGGCTGCCCAGGACGTGCAGTGCCCGATGGGCCAGGTCGTAGGAGAACCCGCCCGCCCGCAGCACCCCGACGACATGGTCGTAGTAGGCGATGACCAGCGGGCTCGTGGTGGTGCGGCTTTCGAGGACCTGCGGGGCCCAGGGGTGGCGCAGGAAGACGTCCCGGGCGGCGAGGATCCGCGCGCGCAGCGCGGCCCGCCAGTCCTGCTCCGGAGGCGGCGCCTCGACGCTCTCCACCGCCGCCGAGATCTCGTCGAGGAGCACCTCGACGATGCCGTCGAAGACCGCCTCCTTGTTGGCGACGTGGTGGTACAGCGACATCGCCTCGACCCCGACCTCCTGCGCGAGGCGGCGCATGGTGAGCGAGCCGAGGCCGTCACGGTCGGCGAGCGCAACGGCCCCGCGCAGCACCCGCCTGCGGCTCAGCGGGACGCGCGGCTGCTCGGCCATCTCGCCGGCGCCGGTCCGTAGGGTCATGGATGGATCGTCCTCCCGGCGAACTCGCTACCCGTACACGGTAAGCCTGCCCCGCTCCCGGCTGTGCATCGGCTGCCAGTGTCCGGCGGATTCACTGCCCTTTGTCACAGGACGCTGCCATCATCGACGGGCCATGCCAACGACGACCCTCCCGGAGAAAGCATGCTCAAGGTGACGCACGACGGCGTCGACTGGATCGACGGCGACGGCGACGGCCCGCTCGGCGAGATCTTCTGCCTCACCTTCGTCAAAGGGGTCGACGAGACCGAGGCGCTGACCCGCCTGGGCGGCCTGCCGGACACGCTGCGCCCCCGCGCCCTGGAGGAGGCCGACAAGGCGCTCCTGTCGTTCGAGGCCGCCTACACGCGTTACGCGTTCGCGCTGAACCTCGGCGACTGGACGGTGCTGATCGAGCCCAGCGGTGTCCGGGGGTCGCTGGAGGAGCCGCTGGCGGCGCTGTCGCGGGGCACCGAGGCGGTGGCGGTCATGCGGCACGACTACGCCGACCACGCCTTCCGGCACGCCGTCGACGGCACGCTCGTCACCGGATTCGACCCGAGCTGGCCCGACGTCCGATGGGGGAGCGAGCCCGACCGGCTGCTCGGGCAGATGCGCGCGGTGGGCCTGGACCTGGATCTGGCCCTCGACGCCGATGACGACGAAGGCGCCGAAGCCGAGGACGGCGGGTACGACGACGATGGCTCCGTGCCGAGCGCCTACGTCCCGGCGCTGCTGCTCGCGGGCCTGATCACCGGTGCCGTCCCGCATCCGGACGCGCTGGCCGGGCAGCTGACCTCCGCCGAGATCGCCCCCTGGTTCAGCGACGCGCCGCCCAAGGAGTCCTACAGCCCCACCGATCCGGCCATGGTCGCGGCGATCCAGGCCGCCTCGCCGGACGTGCTCCGTGCGGTCGTCGCGGGCGAGACGATGCGGCTGGCCTCCGTCCTCGGCCTGGACGGCACGCCCGGCCTGGCGGAGGCGGTCGCCGCGGCCGGGCGCGGCGAGCCGGTCACCGTCTCGCCCGAGTCCGAGCTCGGCACGCACGTCCGGTCCTGGCTGTGGCAGGCGCGCCGGGCCGCCGGGCCACCCGACGAATCGGTCGCTCCCGTCGAGATGGACGCCGGCGAGCAGAACACCGGCAACCTGCGGAACTGGTTCACCATCGTGCTGAACGCCGCGCTGTGGCCCGAGCCGCACGACGCGGCGGGCGTCGCGCTCAGCGCGCTCACCGATGGGCCCGCCGAGCTGCGCGACGCCGCCGCGGAGGCCGCCGTCCTGCGCGCCCTCCGCGGCGAGGCGTAGCGCTTCAGCCGCGAGGCTGGACGGAGATGTCGCGGAACTCGACCTCCGCGTCCTCGGTGTAGAGGCCGACGGACCCCGACGTGTACGGGCGTTCCGTGTCGGTGAACGAGGTCACGGGCCGCCCGTCCACCCGGACGGTCATGGCGGCGCCGTCATGGACGACGCTGACCCGGTTCCACCGGCCGATGGTGAACGCGCGGTCGCCGGTGGCGAGGAACCGCTGGCCTCCCCGGTAGGCGGGATCGCGTTTGCCCAGCTCCCAGCCCGTGGGCTTCAGGATGAAGTAGTAGAAGTGGTGCTCGTCGGAGTAGGCCCAGACGACCCACGCCGCCTCCCAGGGGTTGGGGGCCCGGTCGCGCAGCTGGGCGACGGTGCGGGCGCGCAGCCGGTAGGTCATGCGCCCGTACCGGGTCTCGGAGACGACGAGGCCCGCGTGCGTCTCCGCCGGGTCGGTGGCCGGTTTCGGCCGCAGCGAGATCACCCCGCCGCGGGAGCCGTTGACGCCGTGGCCGTCGAACACCGCCCGCCAGGAGTGGTGGACGCTGCCGTCCCGCCACCGGACGAACCGGTCCCCGCCGCGGTCGAGCACGGCGGTCACGGCGGCGACGGTGAGCAGGGCGGCCAGGGCTAACGCCGGTGACCATCGGAAGGCTCGGGGAGTGGCGGAGAGCGACATGGCTGCCATCATGCGGCACTGCTCAGTCCCGTGCCCTGCGGCGCAGGGCGTCGGGACGGAGGCAGTCGCGGAGCAGCGCGTCCATGATCCGCTCGGCGGCGCGGCCGTCGCCGAACGGGTTGACCGCGCGGGTCATCCGGTCGCGTTCGGCGGGGTCGTCCAGCAGCAGGGACGCCGCCGCGTAGACCTCGCCGGGGTCGGTCCCGACGAGCCGCGCCACCCCGGCCTCGATCGCCTCGGGACGCTCGGTGGTCGTCCGCAGGACCAGCACCGGCTTGCCCAGGCTCGGCGCCTCCTCCTGGACGCCGCCCGAGTCGGTGAGGACGAGATCGCACGCGGCCAGCGTCGCGGTGAAGTCGGGGTAGCCGAGCGGCTCGCAGATCGTGATGCCGGGATGCCCGGACAGGCCCGGGAGCAGGGCCTCGCGCACCGCCGGGCTCTTGTGCAGCGGCAGCAGCACCTCGCAGTCGCCCCGGTCGGCGAGCCGGCGGACCGCCCCCGCGAGCCCGCGCATCCCGCCGCCCTGGTTCTCGCGGCGGTGCAGCGTCACGAGGATCCGCTTGCCGGTGGTCCGGAACGCCGCCTCGCCCCCGCCCTGGCGGAGCATCCAGTGGAGGTTGTCGATGACGGTGTTGCCGGTCGTGCGGACGTCCGGCCCCGCGATCCCCTCGGCGCGCAGGTGCTCCGCGGCGCGCTCGGTCGGCGCGAAGTGCCAGCGGGCGATGCGGGCGATCAGCCGGCGGTTCAGTTCCTCGGGGAAGGGGTTGTACAGGTCGCCGGTCCGCAGCCCGGCCTCGACGTGCGCGACGGGGATCTGCTCGTAGGACGCGGCGAGCGCACCGCACAGCGCGGTGGTCGTGTCGCCCTGGACGAGCACCACGTCGGGGCGGTCGGCGCGCAGGACGGCGTCGAGCGCGGTGACGAGCCGCCCGGTGAGCCCGGACAGCCGCTGCCGGTCCCGCATCACGGCGAGGTCGGCGTGCGCCTTGACGTCCAGGGCCGCCAGCATCGGCGCGAGCATCTCCCGGTGCTGACCGCTGCTCACCACGAGCGGCTCGCAGAGCGGGGAGGCGTCCATCGCCCGGACCACCGGCGCCAGCTTGATCGCCTCGGGCCGGGTGCCGAGCACGATCATGGCCCGGATCGGGGGCTCGGTCAGGGCGCCCCCCGACCGGTTCCGGGCGGGATCACGCTGAGGGAGAACAGCCATGTATCTGCTCCTCGCAGGCATGTCGGATCGCGCGGCGGCCAGGTGCGACGACGAGGCCGCCCGCGCGGCGGAGGTCGGGGTGGGCTTGCGACGGGGCGGGTGTTCGGCCGGGTCGGTCAGGTGGGTCGGTGCGTCACGTCCGTGCGGTCTTGAACCAGGTGTGCCTGCCGGTGAGGACGCGGCCGAGCGCCCACCAGCCGGAGACGAACCAGACGTAGCCGTAGATCACGTAGAGGTGCCCGAGCAGCAGCGAGTACGGCCGACTCACCGGCTCACGCTTGCGGTAGACGAACGCGTAGGCGGCCGCGAGGCCGAAGGTCATCACGTAGAACCAGGGCAGCCACCACAGCGACAGGGCGCTGTGCCCGGTGCGGATCGAGGAGACGGCCGTGTCGCCGAGCATCAGCGCGAACGAGATCGGCAGCAGCGAGGTGAGCAGCAGCAGCGCCGGGCTCGACAGGTGGTACAGCAGGTCCGCCGCCGGCCGTGGCGCGATCTTGTGCAGGATCAGCGGCGCCAGGCGGGAGGCCTGGATGTGCCCCTGGAACCAGCGGGACCGCTGCCTGAGCAGCCGCCCGAGCGTGAGCACCGCCTGCTGGTGGACGGCGGCCGTCCCGCAGTAGGCGTTCGTCCACCCGGCCGCGATCAGCCGGACGCCGAGGTCGAGGTCTTCGGTGAGGCAGTCGCTCCACGGCCTGCCGGGCAGCGAGCGCAGCGCGGCGAGCCGCATGAACTGGCCGTTGCCGCCCATCCCGACGCTGCCGAGATGCCGCCGGGCGTTCTGGAATATCTCCCCGTAGACGACGAATTCCATGTCCTGCAGCCGGGCGAGAAGACGATTGTGGCGGTTGTACATGCGCACGCCCACCTGGACGGCACCGACGCCGGGATCGTTGAAGAACGGATCGACCTGTTCCGCCGCGTGATGGTCGAGGCGGCCGTCGGCGTCCACCACGCAAATGATGACGTCGTGCGGGTCGCGGCCGTCCAGGACGTCGGTTTCGGTCAGCCATTCCAGCCCGGCGTTGAGCGCCGCGCCTTTTCCTTTGCGGGCATCCGGAAATTCCCGCCGGTGGAGGTGGATTCGGCCCGGTGCGGACGCCGCCGCGGCGGCGACGATTTGTTCCGTTCCATCATCGGACGCGTCGTCCACGACGAGCACCATGAAATCGTCCAGCGGGAGCCCGGTGAGGCGTGCCAGGCTTTCGCCGAGCACTTTTTCCTCGTTCAGGCACGCGAGCATGAAGACATAGGTTCGCTCCCTTCCCGTCTCGCGCGGATGTGGTGTCCGGCGCCGCGACAGCACGAACATTCCGCTGTTGTACGAGACCGCCAACACGATGATGGCCAGGCTGCCGGCCACCGCGAACTGGCCGATCATGGCCATTCCCTGCCGCGCCGGGCCCTTACACCGGCCGCCGCGCGGATCCGCACACCGGCCAGGAAAAGGCCGAAAGCGGCCACGCAATATAACCCGAAGCCGATGCCGGTTATCTGCAGGAATATTCGCGCCACCTGCATGACAGGTGTCTGATCCGGTGCCGCCATGATGCCCGTGAAGGCGAGCAGGACGCCGATCGAAGACTTTATGTACACCGCCATATACCCCCGTTTCCGCGCATGCCTGCGAGCGGAAGGGCCGCGTTCTCCGTAGCTCCCCTTCGACGGATGCGGGGCTCCTCCGTGCTGTTCCACCCTGGAACTCGTCAAGTGTTCCTCGCGAACGGTACCCCGAAGTAAAGTCCTGTCAAAGTCGAGAAGATGGAAAAGCCGCGGAACGGCCGGATCGTGCCAACGCCACGTCGAATAGCCGGGCGGTGCCACGACTTTGAGGCCGGGGCGCGGAGTTTTTCACTCTTCATTAAGGGACGTGGAGGCAGTTCCATGACCATGAAATGGCGCAGCCGAAAAGGCGCGGTCCTGCTCGCGGTGGTGGCCGCGCTGGCCGTGCCCGGGACGGCGACCGCCCAGGCCGGCCAGGGTGATCAGGCCGCCCGGCGCGGCCACACCGCCGCTACCGGGCCGGGCGTGCGGCACGCCGGGCCGCAGTCACTCGGGCAACCGGCGTCCGCGCTGAAACTGAAGGAGTGGGCCAAGGCCCAGCGGACGGCCGACCGGCTCCGCAAGCAGAAACCGCCGGCGATCCGTCCGCTCAAGGGGGGCAAGCTCAGGCCGCCTTCCGTGACGCGGCCGCGGAAGGCCGCCGACGCCTCGGCTCTGGTGCTCTACGACACGGCCGGCCCGTACGGGTTCCTCGGCGAGCTGTACGGGATGGCCACCGCGAACCTGGCGGGCCACTTCGGCGCGGTCACGGCCAAGCCCGTCCAGCAGTACGCCGCCGGGGAGACCGAGCAGCACACCGCCACGATCTACATCGGCTCGACCTACTACGGCGGGACGGTCCCCGACGCCATCCCGGACGCCTTCTACGCCGACGTGGCCGCCACCGCCAAGCCCGTCGTGTGGATGAACGACAACATCTGGACGCTGGCCGGCAAGATCGGCGTGCCCGCCTTCACCCGCAAGTACGGCTGGGACCCGACCCGCTCGTCCTTCGAGCCGGTCGGCAACGTGACCCAGGTGGAGTACAAGAACGAGCCGCTCACCCGCACCATCCCGGCGGGCGGCGACGGCGGCATCCTGCGTCCCGCCATCACCGACCCGGCCGTGGTGACCACCCTCGCGACCGCCCATGACACCAGCACGACGCCGGCGACGACCTTCCCGTGGGCGATCAAGTCGTCGAACCTGACCTACCTCGGCGAGATCCCCTACACCTACACCAACGAGACCGACCGGCTCATCGCCTGGCACGACCTGCTCTTCGACGCGCTCGCGCCGGACACTCCCACCCGGCACCGCGCGCTCCTGCGCCTGGAGGACATCAGCCCGGCGAGCGACCCCGCCGACCTGATGGCCGCCGCCCAGTACCTGGCCGCGCAGAACATCCCGTACGCGTTCCAGGTGATCCCCGTCTACACCGACCCCAACGGCGTCTACAACGACGGCGTCCCGGAGACCATCACGCTGGCGCAGCGGCCGCAGGTCGTCGACGCGCTGAAGTACATGGTCGCCAACGGCGGGCGGATCGTCGCGCACGGCTACACCCACCAGTACCAGAACATCCAGAACCCCTACACCGGGGTGACCGGCGACGACTTCGAGTTCTTCCGCGCGCACATCAACGCGACGAACTCCGTCGTCCTCGACGGCCCCGTCGCCGAGGACTCCGTCGCCTGGGCGTCCCAGCGGATCACCACGGGCAAGGCCCTCTACGAGCCGGCCGGGCTGCCCGCGCCCACCATCTGGACGACCCCGCACTACGCGGGCTCCGCCCCCACCTACGAGGCCGTCAAGCAGTCCTACGCCGCCCGGCTGGAGCGCAGCCTGTACTTCGCGGGCCAGCTCTCCGGCGCCCCGATCGACGGGCAGCGCTACATCGGCCAGTACTTCCCGTACCCGGTCCGCGACATCGGCGGCGCGACCGTCCTGCCGGAGAACCTCGGGAACTACGAGCCCGAGGCGCAGAACAACAACGCGGGGCGGCTGCCCGCCGACATCGTCCGCGCGGCCCGGTACAACCTCGTGGTCCGCGACGGCTTCGCGAGCACCTTCTACCACCCGTACTTCGGGACGGGCCCGCTCGCGGAGATCGTGACCGGCATCCGGGATCTCGGCTACACCTTCGTCGACCCGGCGAGCCTGATCCCGTAGGAGCGAGCCTGATCCCGTGAGGGACGGCGATCCGTAAGAGACAGCGGATCCTCCGGCGCCCGGACCGGACGTCACAGGTGACGAGCCGGGACGCGACCGGTGACGTGCCGGGGCGCGCCGCCGGTGACGCGCTGGGTGTCACCGAGGACGCCACCAGCGCCGGAGGATCCGCTCCGCGGGCTTGCCGTGCGGCGAGTACGACAGGTGCGGCGGGGTCTCGGCCGAGCCGGGCCAGTCGTCCCACATCCACCAGTGGACGCCCGCCCACCACGACCGGCCGGTGCAGCTCGCGAGGAGGGCCTCGTAGGCGGCGGCCTGCTCGGCGGCACCGTCCGCCCGGCTGATGGCCCAGGCCCACGGCTCGGTCGTGGACCCGCGCTGGCTCACGTACCCGGCCTCGGTGAACAGGACGGGACGTCCCCGGCTCGCGGAGAAGTGCCCGACCCGCCGCAGGATCGGCTCCCACGCGCGCCGCAGCTCGGCGACGTCGGTGGTCGGGCGGCCCGCAAGCGGCCAGTAGGCGTCGATGCCGATCAGGTCGAGGACGTCCCAGAACGCGACCCGCTCGTACTCGTCGTAGTTGGCGGCGTAGACGAGCGTCCCGTGGAATCTCGCGCGCACGGTCCGGACGATGTCCAGCCAGGGGCGCCGGTCGCCCGACAGCCCGGCGAGCTCGGTGCCGACGGACAGCGCCGCCGCGCCGGTCTCCCGCGCCAGGTCGGCGTAGTGCGCGATGAAGCGCGAGTAGGCGGCGTACCAGCGCCGCGCGTCGCGTGGCCTGATGGCGGCGCGGTCCTCGTCGCCGGGCAGGTCCACGTGCGGTTTCAGCAGGACCCGCAGCCCGGCCTGCCGTGCCAGGCCGGCGATGTGCCGCACGCTCGCGTCGCTGGCCGTCTGCTCCGTGCGGCGCATCTCGCCGTCCTGCGGCGTCCGCTGGTACCAGGTCGGGTTGAGCTGTATCCAGGTCGCGCCCGCCGCGGCGATCGACGCGACATAGGCGCCCGCCTGCGGACCGGCGTAGTCGCCGGCGTCCCAGGAGGGCAGCGCTATCCCGTGCTGCCGCGCTGCCGAGTGGTTCACCGGACGCTCACCAGGCCCCGCATCGCCGCCCATCGAGCACGAGGCGGCCGCGGACACGGACATGGTCGCGGCGGCGAGCAGCGCCGCCGCCCGCACTCCCCGGCTCTTCACCCGCTCCATTCCAGCCCAACCGGCGGCGTGGCGCGAGCGAAGGCCTCACCTTGGCCGGAATGCGACAGGACGGTGCGCTAGGGGCGTCCGGCCGCCTTTCCCAGTGCGGTGACGTTCAGCAGGAGGTTGGGTGAGCCGGTGCCGGGGTTGGAGATGACGCCGCGCTGCGCCGCGTTGACCACCGCGTTCCGTGCCTCCAGCGGCGTCGCGTCCGGGTGCTTCTCCAGGTGGAGCGCGAGCGCGCCGGCGGCGTGCGGCGTCGCCATCGACGTGCCGCCCAGCACCGTCGAGCCGGTGTCGGACCAGTTGTCCGCCGAGACGATGTCGCCGCCGGGCGCGAAGAGGTCGAGGCAGCGGCCGTAGTTGGAGAAGGAGGACACCCAGTCGCCCTCGTCCGTCGACCCGAGCGTGACGGCCTCGGCCACGTCGCCGGGCGCGTCGCAGCCGTTCCTGGTGTCGTTGCCGGCGGCGATCGCGAACTGGATACCCGCGCGGATGGCGCCCCTGGTCGCCTCGCGGAACGCCTGCGGCTCGGGGGCGGGCGGGTCGGAGGCGATGCTCATGTTGCCCACCGCCGGCTTCTGCGCGTTCTTCGCCACCCACTCCAGGCCCTGGATGGCGAGCCGGTCGGGGGAGTAGCCGTCGCAGTCCAGGACCCGCACCGCGACGATCCTGGCGTCCTTGGCCACGCCGTACTCCTCGCCGCCCACGGTGCCCGCGACGTGGGTGCCATGGCCATGGCAGTCCTGCGCGGTGGTGTCCTTGTCGACGAAGTCGTAGCCGTCGACGGCCCTGCCCTCGAACGTCCGGTGGCTGATCCGGACCCCGGTGTCCAGGACGTAGACGCTGACGCCGGTGCCCGCGCCCGGGTAGTTGTAGACGCGGTCCTGCTTGCCGTCGACGCGGTCCGTCCCCCAGCTCGGGGGGTTGGGCTGGGTGCCGCCTTCGGCCGTGCGGACCATCACCGACTTCTGGACGTACCGCACCGCCGGGTCGGCCGCCAGCCGCCGGGCCTGCCCGGCGGTCAGGTCGGCGGCGAAGCCGCGCAGCACGGCGCTGAAGACGCCCTGCACGGAGCCGCCATAACGGCGCATCAGATCGTTCGCCTCGGCGGCAACCGGAGCGTCGGCTCCGGGCGCGAGGGACGTCGTGCCGTTGAGGGCCACGATGTACTGGCCGTCGACCGCGCCGGGCGCGTTCGCGTTGATCACACTGCCTTCGGCGGCGGCCGCCGGGGCGGCGAGGGCACCGGCGCCGCCGGCGCTCAGCAGCGCGGTGATCATGATCAGCACCGGGTGGCGGGTCCCGGTGCGTTTCGGGTTCTTCCTGGCCGTTTCCATCTTCGTTCGCCTCCGTCGAGCGTGGCGCGGGCGGCCGGGAGCGGGGCCGCCGGGCCATGACGCTAGGTTTCGGGTGAACGGCGAACAATCTGAGAAAAGTGACCAAAAAGGGAGCTTCTTCCGGCAGCTTGCCCGCGCCTCCGGTGCTCAGCGGCCGTTTCCGGACCGGCTTTCCGCCGCGGCACCGTAGGGGGAGCCGAGGGGCACCGTAGGGCGCGATGGGGCGCCATAGGGGCGCCATAGTGAGCCCCTACGATCGTCGGTCAGGCGGCGTCGCGCGTAGGGTGAGGATCATGTCGGACACGGCGAACCGGCCGGAGGCGTTCACGCCGAAGACCGAGCCCGCGGCGCTTGAGGATCTCCGCGCGCGGCTCCGCGCGACGCGCTGGCCGGACGCGCCCGAGGACGCCGGCTGGTCGCTCGGGACCGACCTCGCCTACCTCCGCGAACTCGTCGCCTACTGGGCGGACGGGTTCGACTGGCCCGCGCAGGAGGCGTCGCTCGCCCGGCTTCCCCGCTTCCGCGTCCGGCTCGGCGGCCTGGGGATCCACTTCGTGCACGCTCGTGCCGCCGCACCGGCGGGGCCCGTCCTGCCGCTGGTCCTCAGCCACGGCTGGCCGGACTCGTTCTGGCGCTACACCAAGGTCATCCCGCTGCTCACCGACCCGGGCGCGCACGGCGCCGACCCGGCCGACGCGTTCGACGTGGTCGTGCCCGACCTTCCCGGCTACGGGTACTCAGACCGTCCTGCCGGGCCGCCGCTCGACTCGATCGCCGTCGCCGGGCTGTGGGCCGAGCTCATGGGCGTTCTCGGCTACGAGCGGTTCGGCGCGGCGGGCGGAGACCTCGGCAGCCATGTGAGCCGCTACCTCGCGCTCGACCACCCCGGCCGGGTCGTGGCCGTCCATCGCATGGACGGAGGTCTGCCCGTCCTCACCGGCGACCCCGCGGACCTCACCCCAGAAGAGCGCGCCTGGCTCAAGACCGTCGCGGACTGGGGCGCCGCCGAGGGCGCCTACGGGGCCATGCACCGGACGAAGCCGCAGACCGCCGCGTTCGGGCTCACCGACTCGCCGGCCGGGCTCGCCGCGTGGATCGTCGAGAAGCTCCGGGCGTGGAGCGACTGCGGCGGGGACGTCGAGCGGCGCTTCACCAAGGACGAGATCCTCACGAACGTCACGCTCTACTGGCTCACGGGGACGATCGGCTCGGCGATGCGCATGTACCACGCGAACGCGGCGATCCCGCTCGCGCAGCACGCCCGCCGTGTCGAGGTGCCGTCCGGGTTCTCGCTCTTCCGCGGCGACATCGTCCGGCCCCCGCGGGCGTGGCTCGAGCGGACCACGAACGCCGTGCGCGTGACCGAGCCGGAGCGCGGCGGGCACTTCGCGCCGTTCGAGGAGCCTGAGCTCTACGCCGCGGAACTCCGGGACTTCTTCCGCCCCTACCGGTCACTTTCCGCGACCGGCGTTTAGCACATCGCACCGGCGGTTCGCCAGCGGTGCGAGTGGCGTTCTCCGGCCATGACCGGCATCAAAACGGATTCGCCGCCGAATTGGTAAAATCCATGCCGATTCATGAGCCAATCGAACCGGACATTATGCACATTCCGGGATGTCGCCGGTATTTGGATCAGCGCTGCCGCCCCAGCCGTCACACGATCTC
Source organism: Actinomadura sp. 3N508 (assembly GCF_044326375.1). Classification (NCBI taxonomy): domain Bacteria; kingdom Bacillati; phylum Actinomycetota; class Actinomycetes; order Streptosporangiales; family Thermomonosporaceae; genus Actinomadura; species Actinomadura sp. 3N508. Next base: position 279,945 of record NZ_JBIRAX010000002.1, on the reverse strand, counting down.
ATTCCTTCGGTAAGCCTCTTGTATCGCTTGGGCAAAATGCCCCCGGGAAGCTCCCCTGGCGCCTCCGGGGTTCCGTGGCTACCGTGTTCTCGTTCGCCGAATACGCACATTTAATGATCGAAGGCGATAGATCGGAAAGACGGACGAGATCGAACCGCGAACCGGACCGGAAACCCGGACGAAGCGGAAAGAGGGCGGCAACCCACCATGGCGGAATTCACTTTCAGCGTCTTCTCCGGCGCGACCTCCCCGGGCCCCGGGGACGGCCGCCTGAACGATGTGCTGGACCGGGCGCTCGCCGCGCTCCCCGGCACCGCCCGCTGGACGGCTCGCCGCGGCGGCATATGGTGCCACGTCGAACGCGAAGGCGGAGTCTGCCCTGCACAGGGCTGGAAACTGCACGTCTCCGCGACGCCGGCGTCGGCCGCCGAGGTCCTCGCCCGCTCGCTCGCCGTGCTGCTGGCCGCGGGCTCCTCCTTCAAGTTCGCCGCGAGCCATGATCACGTCGCGGCGCTGAACGCGCGCAACACCTCCCGCGGTCATTCGGGCAAGTTCATCACCGTCTACCCGCAGAACGATGACGAAGCCGTCCGGCTGGCGCTGGAATTGCACCGGGCGACGGACGGCCTGGCCGGGCCGCGCATTCTGTCCGACCGGCCCTATGCGCCGGGAAGCCTCGTGCATTACCGGTACGGGGCCTTCGTCGAAGATCGCCGGATCACCAACGACGGGTTCTACGCGTGGATGATTCTCGACCCCGACGGCAATGCCGTCGAAGATGTGCGCACCGGAAAATACCTACCTCCCTCCTGGGTTGAATGTCCCTTTCCGGAGAACCGGCCGGCCGGTCAACCCGCGGCCAACGACGGCGGCGTCGCCAACGACGGCGGCGACCGGAATCAGATACTGCTCGGTACGCGTTTCGCCGTCCGCGAGGCGATCCGCCACACCAACAAGGGCGGCGTGTACCGCGCGGTCGACACCCATACCGGCGACCCGGTGGTCATCAAGGAGGCGCGCCCGCACGTGGCCGCCGACGAGAACGGGACGGACGTCCGCGACCGCCTCCGCGCCGAGGCCCGCGCGCTCACCGCGATCGAGCACCTGGGGCTGGCGCCGCGCCCGGTCGGGCTGTTCACCCAGAGCGGCCACCTGTTCCTGGCGCAGGAGATGATCCCGGGAACGACGCTGCGGCAATGGACGGCCGACCTCATCGCCGACCGCGGATGGGGGCCGCACCTGCCCGGCGCGCTGGAGATGGCGCGCCGGCTGGCGGGGCTGATGGCCGAGGCGCATGACGCCGGGCTCGTCCTGCGCGACTTCAACCCGAACAACGTCATGGTCCGGCCGGACGGCACGCCCGTCCTCATCGACCTGGAGCTGGCGGTCACCGCCGCAGACCCCGAACCGGCGCCGCTGCGCGCGGGCACCCCCGGCTACGCCGCGCCCGAGCAGCTGGACGGGGCCGCCCCGCACCCCACCGCCGACCACTTCGGCCTCGGCGCGACGCTCTGCCACGTGATCACCGGCGGCCCGCCCTACCTCCTGGAGGAGCGTCCCGCGACGAGGCCCGCGGCCGAGCGGCTCGCGGAGTGGCTGCGCGCCCGCACCCGCGACCTGACGCCGCCCGCACCCGTGACCGCCCTGCTCCTGGGGCTGATGGCCGACGACCCCGCCGAGCGCTGGACACCGGCGCAGGCCCGCGAAGCGCTCGCGCCGCCCCTGACCGTCACCGAGCCGGACATCCCGCTCCCCGACGACGGCCCCGAGTGGCTGCGGGAGCAGAGCCGGCAGGCCGTCGCCGGAATCGCCGGATACCTGCTCGCCACGATGACCCGCGGGGACGGCGGCGCCCTGTGGCCCGCGTCCTGCGTGCACGGGGCGCCCGACCCGTGCAGCGTCCAGCACGGCGCGGCCGGGGTCCTGGGCGCGCTGGTCCGCTGCCACGAGCTCACCGCCGTGTCCGCGCCCGTCCCCGGCCTCCCGGAGGCGATCGGCGACGCGAGCCGGTGGATCCTCGCGCGGCTCGACGACGGCACGCCGCGTCCCGCCGGGCTGTACTTCGGAACCGCCGGCGCCGCGTGGGCCGTCCTCGACGCCGGGCTGGCGCTGGACGACGCCGGCCTGATCGGCGGCGCGCTGGCCGTCGCCGACCGGCTGCCCCGCGCCGCGCCCGGCCCCGACGTCACCCACGGGACGGCGGGCCTCGGCCTGACCGCCCTCCACCTGTGGGCCCGCACCGGGCACGAGCAGTACGCCCGCCGGGCCGTCGCCGCCGCCGACGCGCTGGTCGCGGGCGCCGAGCAGGGGCCGGAGGGGCTCGGCTGGAGCACCCCCGCCCAGCACGCGTCCAAGCTCGCCGGGAAGCGGTACTACGGGTTCGCGCACGGCATCGCCGGGGTCGGCTACTTCCTGATCGCCTGCGCCGAGGCGACCGGCCGCGACGACTACCGGAACCTCGCCGTCGCCGCCGGGGAGAACCTGCTGGACGCGGCGGACGCCAGCGGGCGGTCGGCGATGTGGGGCGCCGGCGCCGGGGACGCGCCGACGGCGCCCTACTGGTGCCACGGCGCGGCCGGGATCGGCGCGTTCCTCGCCCGGCTGGGCGGCGCGACGGGCGACGAGCGGTTCGTCCACTGCGCCGAGCGCTCCGCGCGGGCGGTCATGGAGCACCGCTGGCGCGCGCCGCTCGGCCAGTGCCACGGGCTGTCCGGCAACGGCGACTTCCTGCTCGACATGGCGGCGCTCACCGGCGCGGACCGCCACCACGACGCCGCCTGGCGGCTCGCCGAGATCATCCTCGCGAACCGGGCGCACCGCGACGGGCACACCGCGTTCCCCGACGAGTTCGGCCAGGTCTCGGTGACCTGGGGCGACGGCATGAGCGGCGTCCTGGCGTTCCTGCTCCGGCTGCTGCACGGCGCCCCCCGCCTGTGGACGGCCGACACGGCCATCCGCGTCGACGCGACCGCTGCGGCCGGGTCGGGGCCGGCGTCATGAAGGCCGTGCCGAGCCGGTTCGGGTTCGCGTTCTCGTCGGGTGGCCGGTGGGCCGCGTGCCTGAGTGCCGTCGAGGACGACGTCACCCTCGAACGATGGGACCTCGCGTGCCCCGCGCCGACCCGCCGCGCGCTCGACCGTCCCACCGCCGGTGCCGCCGGTGCCGCCGGTGCCGCCGGTGACCGCCAGGTGGTCGACCGGCGGTGCGGCGCGCTGCCGCTGGACGACGGCCGCCTCCTGGTCGTCCGCCCGGCGGCCGACGCGGACGGAGTACCCGCCGGGCACGGAACCGTGCTCGCGGTGGGACCGGCCGGGCCCGGGCTCCAGGTCACCCGGTCCTGGCCGGTCCCGTCCATGCTCGGCGGGTTCCTGCTCGCCGGGCCCGGACCGGCGCGGACGGTCCTGCTCGTCACCGTCGAGGACGCCCGGACCTCGCGGATCTGGCGGCTCGCCGCGACCGGCCTCAAACCGGTGCTGCGCATCCCCGGGGTGCTCGCGGGCGGCGTCTGGGTGGACGGCGGGCGCACCCTCGCCCTCGACCACACCGCACCGGGGCAGCGCACCAGCGGCATCCTCGTCGACCTGCGCGAACGCGCCTGGCGCCGGGTCTGGTCGGTGTCGGACGCCTCGACCGACCGCATCGCGGCGTGCAGCCGCCGCTCGGGCGTCCTGGCCGTCACCACCACGGCGCCCGGCGTCCAGCAGCCCGGGGCCGAGCAGATCGGGCTGCGGTTCCCGGACGGCGGCCCCGTGCGGTTCCCCGAGACGCTCAACCTGCCGCCCCGGCTCCGGACGCCGCTGACCTTCGACGCCACCGGCGCGCGCCTGCTCGTCAGGGAGATCCACGGCGCGGTGGCGCGGCTCGCCGTGTACAGCCCGGTGGCGGACCGGCTCACCGCCGTCCCCGGCCCGCGCGGGATGGTCTGGGGGCCCGCCGGCTGGGCGGACGACGGCCGGATCCATGTGCGGTTCGCCGCACCGCACCGTCCGCCCACCCTGGCGACCGTGCCCGCCCCGGCGCGATCCGCCTGGACATTGGCCCCGGACGCGCCGGGAAGCGGTCGCGGCGGCTGGCGGCGCGCCGATCTGATGGAGCTGCCCGGAGCGGCGGGGCCGATCGAGACGATCGTCTACGGCGACCTCGACCGCCCGCGCCTGGTGCTGGCCCTGCACGGCGGCCCCCTGTCCGCCTGGCGGTTCGAGTTCGAGCCGCTCTTCCAGCACCTGGCCACCGCGGGCGCGGCCGTGGTCGCGCCCAACTACCGGGGCAGCACCGGCTACGGCGAGCGGCACCTGCGGCCGGTCATCGGCGACTGGGGCGGCCCCGACCTGGACGACATCGTCCATCTGGCGGGCGCGATCACCCGTGACCGCGACGCCGCCGGGCTGCCCCGCCCGGTCGTGCTCGGCGGGAGCTACGGCGCCTACCTCGCGCTGCTCGCGGCCTGCCGGTCCCCGGAACTGTGGTCGGGCTGCGCGGCGCTCGCGCCCTTCACCTCGGCGGACGGCCTGCGCGCCGCCGCGCCCGGCGCGGTCCGCGAGCGCGTCGCGCGGCTGAGCCGGTGCGCGACCGGCGAACCGGCGTCCGGACGCGACGTGCTGCGGGCCTGCGCGTCGATCACCGCGCCGCTGCTCATCGCCCACGGCACCCGGGACGAGATCGTCCCGGTCGGGCAGTCCCGGGCGCTGCGGCGGCGCCTCCTCGAACTCGGCAGGACCGAAGGAGCCGACTTCGGCTACCTGGAGGTCGACGACGACCATCACGGCGTCGTCCAGGCATGGCCTGCGGTCCTGCGAGAAACGGTGGTCCGCTTCTGCCTGACGGCGGAGCGGACCTACGCCACCCAGAAAGAAAAGGAGGTGAAGTAATGGACACGTTCGACGGTGACCTCGTGGCCGCTCTCCAGGAGCTGCCCGAGTCGGAGCCCATCGAGATCGAGGGCATCCAGCTCGGAGGCACGTGCGCGTGTGTCGGCCTGCTGACGCTGCTGAACACCATCTGCGTCGGCATCTCCTGCGCGTAGTACCGCGCACCCCATGCGGACCCCGTGACCCCTGAGAAGAGTCCGGCCCGCAGAACCCCGGTCACGGACCGGCTGATGCCGGTCCGTGACCGGACCCACACACGAGTCTAGAAGACGCCACGCGAACGGAACAGAGAGGACGAGGTGGCCCGGAAGCCGACAGTCATCGCCGCCGGCGGGGGCGGGTCCGCCGTCCTGCGTGCCGGTGGGCGGCGGCTGCTGCGCGAGGCCATGCGACGCTTCCGGGTGCGGATGGCCCTGCTGTCGGTGCTCACGGCGATCCGCGTCGCGGCGATGCTGGCCACGCCGGTGATGCTGGCCAGGGCCGTCGACGCCGCCCACGCCCAGGAGAACCTGGGCGCTGCGACGGCACAGCTCGCCGTCACGCTGGGCGTCGCGCTCCTGGCCGACGCGGCGGAGGACGTCGCCGGCGCCTACTGCGGCAGCCACATCACGGTGTGGCTCCGGCGCCGGCTGCTCGCGCGGATCCTGGCGCTCGGGCCGCAGGGCCGGCGGCGCTTCCCCACAGGCGACGTGCTGTCCCGGCTCACCGAGAGCGCGTCGGGGCCTTCGGCGTTCCCCGTCCTCATGGTGACGGCGGCGGCCGCGCTGGCGACCACGGCGGGCGCCGTGATCGCCCTCGCCCTGATCGACCGGTGGCTCGCCGTGGCGTTCGCGGCGGGCGCGGCGCCGCTGATCGTGGCGCTGCGCCTGTTCGTCGTGCAGGCCACCGAGCCGTTCGCGCGCTACCAGGCGTGCCAGGCGGCGATCGCGACGCGGCTGCTGGACGCCCGGCAGGGCATCCGGACGATCCAGGCGAGCGGCACCGCCGCCACCGAAGTCCGGCGGATCCTAGCGCCGCTCCCCGGACTGCGCCGGGCGGGGGAGGAGACGTGGGCGGTGCAGGGACGGGCGGGCCGCCGTCTCGCGCTCCTCGCGCCCCTCACCCAGGTCCTGGTGGTCGGCGTCGCCGGGATGCGGCTGGCCACGGGCGACGTCACTCCCGGCCAGCTCGTGGCGAGCGCGTCCTACGCCGCGATGGCCGTCGCGGCGGCGTCCCTGTTCGACACCTTCGTCGCGCTGCTCAACTGCCAGGTCGGTGCGGGCCGGGTCGGCGAGGTGCTGGCGGCCGTCCCAGCGGTGCGGCCGCCGGCGCACCCGGCGCCCTTCCCGGACGGCCCCGGACGGCTCCGGCTGCGGCAGGTCACCGTCCGGATCGGGGACCGGGCCGTCCTCGACCGCCTCGACCTGGACGTCCCGCCCGCCGTCACCGTCGCCGTCGTCGGCGCGTCCGGGACGGGGAAGAGCCTGCTGGTGTCGACCATAGGGCGGCTCCTCGACCCCGACGAAGGGGTCGTCGAGCTCGACGGCGTGCCCGTGACCGATCTTCCGCTCCCACGGTTGCGGCACGCCGTCACCTATGCCTTCGAACGCCCCGCGCTGCTCGGCGCCACCGTGCACGACACGATCGCCTATGCCCGCCCCGGCGCGACGCGCGCCGAGGTCCGCCGCGCGGCCCGCACTGCTGCGGCCGACGGTTTCATCCGGGCGCTCCCGGACGGGTACGACACCCCGCTCGACCGCGCGCCCTTCTCCGGCGGCGAGCTGCAGCGGCTCGGCCTGGCCAGGGCCGCTCTCAGCGACGCGAAGATCGTCGTCCTCGACGACGCCACCAGCAGCCTCGACACCGCCACGGAGCTGAAGGTCACCCAGGCGTTGCAGCGCGTCCTGGCCGGACGGACCAGCCTCGTGGTGGCCCGCCGCCCGGCCACGGCCGCCCGCGCCGACCTCGTCGCCTGGCTCGACGCGGGCCGGATCCGCGAGCTCGCACCCCACGCCGAACTCTGGCCGGACCCCGGCTACCGCGCCGTGTTCGCGACCCGCCCGACCACCACCACACGGGAAGCCGCAGGCACATGACGGCGGCGCCTGCCGCCCGCCTCTTGCACCGGCACGTCCGGGGGCAGTGGGCGGCGATGCGGCGGCTCGCCGCGTGGTCGGCCGTCGAGGCCGTCCCGGCGTTCACCTCCGGGCTCCTGCTGGCCCACGCCATCGATCACGGCTTCCTCGCCGGCCGTCCCCTGGTGGGGCTGGCCTGGCTGGCCGTCCTCGCCGTGCTGTACGTTCTCGGCGCCGTCGCGACGGGACGGATCTACCCGTGGCTCGCCGCGACCGTCGAACCGCTCCGCGACTCCCTAGTGGAGGAGGTCGTGACCGCCGTCCTGCGCCGGGGGACGCCGTCCGGCATGGCGGGCGCCGGGGTCTCGCAGGTCACCGAGCAGGCCGAGGCCGTCCGGGCGCTGCTCGGATCGGCGCTGCGCAACGTCCGGCAGCTGCTGTCGGCCGGGATCGCCGCGCTCGCCGGGCTGGCGCTGCTCTCCCCGCGGCTGGCGCTGGTGGCCGCCCTGTCGGTGGCGTTCGGGCTGGGGATCTTCGGCGCGTTCGCCGGGCTCCAGGTCCGGCGCTACCGCGCGGTCGTGCTGCGGGCCGAGGAGATCGGCGAGGCGGCGGCGGTGGTCGTCCACGGCGTCCGGGACGTCGTCGCCTGCGCCGCCGAAGACCGCGCCGCCGCCACGGTCGGACGGGTCGTCGACGCCCAGGCGCGGGCCCTGCGCGCCTACGCCCGGACGCGCCTGGTCCGCATTCCCGTGCTGGCGTTCGGGGTGCACATCCCGCTGCTCGCGCTGCTCCTGCTGTCCCCCCATCTGACGGAGCACCAGGGGTTCACGGCGGGGGAGATCGCGGGCGCGGCCGCCTACCTCGTCACCGGGCTGCAGCCGGGCATCACCGTCCTCGTCGACGCGGGCGGGACGCTGCTGCTCAGCCTCGCCGTCGTCCTCGGCAGGCTCGCCGAGATCTGCACCCCCGGCCGCGCCCCCGGCCTGGGCCCGGCCCGGGGGGCGGCCACCCGGACCTTCGACCTCGCAGCCCGGCAGGTCACGTTCGCCTACTCCCCGCGCGCGGCGCCCGTGATCGAAGACCTGTCGCTCCACATCCCCCACGGCACGCACCTCGCCGTGGTCGGCCCCAGCGGAGCGGGCAAATCGACCCTCGCCAACCTGCTCACGGGCCTCGCGACCCCGCAGCGCGGCGCCATCACGCTCGGCGGCGCGCCCCTGGCCCCCGCGCGCACGAGGTCCGCCATCACGCTCATCCCGCAGGAGAGCTACATCTTCGCCGGGACCTTGCGCGAGAACCTGACCTACCTCTGCCCTGACCCCGGCGACGCGCGGCTGGACGAGGCCGTCCACGCGATCGGGCTGGCCGAGACCGTCGACCGCGCCGGCGGCTACGACGCCGAGATCCCGCCCGGCGGCGCGACGCTCTCGCAGGGCGAGCGCCAGCTCATCACGCTGGCGCGGGCCTACCTGTCCGCGGCGCCGGTCACCGTCCTGGACGAGGCGACCAGCCACCTGCACCCGGCGGCCGAGGCCCGCGCCGAACGGGCGCTCGCCGACCGCGGCGGCACCCTGATCGTCATCGCCCATCGCATCAGCTCCGCCGAGCGCGCCGGCCTGATCCTGCTCCTCGACGGGTCCGCGCACGTCCTCGGCACCCATGAGGCGCTACTGCGCCGCAGCCCCCTGTACGCCGAACTCGTCGGCCACTGGCACAACTGACTCTTTTCGGGCCGATGAGTTTTCGAGGTGGGGGTGGTCCATAAGGGCATGAGTACGCACACACTGCAGATTCCCGGGGTCGACCTCGTCTACGACGTTCACGGCCCGCTGCCCACCGCCGGCGGACGCCCGGTGCTGGTCATGATCGGCCAGCCGATGGACGCCACCGGGTTCGGCACGCTCGCGTCCCACTTCCCCGAGCGGACCGTGGTGACCTACGACCCGCGCGGCGTGGGCCGCAGCACCCGCAACGACGGCCGGGTCGACAGCACGCCCGAGACCCAGGCCGGCGACCTGCACGCCCTCATCGAGGCGCTCGGCGCGGGCCCGGTCGAGATGTTCGCCAGCAGCGGCGGCGCGGTGACCGCGCTCGCCCTCGTGACGGCCCACCCCGGCGACGTGACCACCCTGGTGGCGCACGAGCCGCCGATCATCCCGGTGCTTCCCGACGCCCCGGCAGCGGAACGGGCCAGGGCCGGTTTCAAGGAGGTCTACGAGGCCAAGGGCTGGGGCGCCGGCATGGCGGCCTTCATCGCGATGACGTCGTGGCAGGGCGAGTTCACCGACGACTACTTCGCGCAGCCCGTGCCGGACCCCGCCATGTTCGGGATGCCGTCCGAGGACGACGGTTCCCGCGACGATCCGCTGCTGTCCGACCGGTCCTGGGCCATCAGCGACTACCGGCCCGACGCCGCGGCACTGGCCGCGGCGCCGACGCGGATCGTGATCGCGGTCGGGGAGGAGTCCGCGAACACCTTCACCGCGCGCACCTCTGTGGCGACGGCCGAACTGCTCGGCCAGGAGGCGACGGTGTTCCCGAGCCACCACGCGGGCTTCATGGGCGGCGAGTTCGGCCAGGCCGGGCAGCCGGAGGCGTTCGCGCGCAAGCTCCGCGAAGTCCTCGACGGCGCGGGCTGACGATCGTCCTCCCGAGCGCGGGCGGTAGCCAGGCGGACGTCAGCCGAGCCGGCCCCGTTTCGTGGTCCGGACGGTGGGCGAGTCGGCGTCCGGGATGAGCAGGCGCGGCGCGGTGCCGCGCAGGGACGTCACCCACACGTCGGCGTTCCGGCCGCCCGCGCCGCCCTTGGGCACCGCGTACATCACCCGGTCGTCGTCCAGCCACTCCGCCTGGTCGTCCACGCTGCGGGTCTCCGCGAGCGGGCGCTCGGCGCCGGTCGCCAGGTCGAGGACGTGGAAGCGCCACACGTCGGCGTTGGGCCCGGTCCGCTTCTTGTAGACCAGCCGCCGACCGTCCGGGGACAGCGACGGGCACTCGGCATTGTCGCGCAGCGCGGTGAGGGTGCGCCGCCCGATATCGCCTTCGACCAGGTACCTGCGGTTCTGGGTGGCCACGGTGGCGAAGAACCGCGCTCCGCCGGGGACGAACGTCACCCCCCACACGTTGCGGTCCACGTTCTGGTTCGGCTGCCCGTTCAGCAGGAACGTGAATCGCTCGATGTTGCCGACCGCGTCGCCGTCCCTGTCGCCGTCCCTGTCGCCGTCCACCCGGCCGATGACGGTTTCGGTGGAGAAGCCGTCGGAGAGGTAGGAGTGTCCCGTCACGAAGGCGGTCGTCGCGAAGTAGCGGCCGTCCCTGGAGACGCGCGCGCGGCTCGGGATCCCGTTCAGGGGGAACTTCTCTCCCGGCCGGAGCCGCCCGTCCAGGAGGGTGGCGGCGAACAGTTGCGTCGGGTTGCGCGTCTGGCGCAGGCAGAGGCCGCCCGTGGGGGACGCGGCCACCCGCTCGCAGCGGGTCGGGAGGACGGCGCGCTCGCGCCGGACATCGGCGGCCGGGAGCACGGCGACGTGCCCGAACGCGGGTCCCGGACGCAGCGACCGGAACACGATCTGCCGTCCCTCGGGCAGGTCCACAGAGCCGTCGCCCGGCCCGCCGCCGATCGTGCCCGCACGCAGCGCCGAGGTGGCGACGCAGCCCGCCGCCACCGCGATGACGAGGAGCGCGATCGCCGTCATGATCCTGCCGTTGTGGAGCCCGCGCGGGTCGAGGCGGTTCATCGGGTCTCCGTCCGGCGGTCGCGGGCTCGCGTGATCAGCGGCAGGGCGGTGAGCAGCGCGGCGGTGAGGGCGGCGGCGAACGTCCAGACGGCGACGTCGCTTTCGGCGGCCGTCCAGACGGCGCCGAAGGCCACCGCGCCGAGGGCGCGCCCGCCCGCCACCGCCGCCTGGACGAGGGAGATCCCGGTCGCGGTGAGCCCGGCGGGCAGCAGCGGCGCGGCGGCGGCGGGCAGGACGCCGTCCGTCGCCGCGTAGTGGGCACCGAGGAACACCAGGCACAGCAGGGCCCCGGCGGGCCCGCCCGCGAGGACCGCGGTGAGGTAGGCGCACAGCAGCAGGCCGTAACCGGCGGTGAAGACCCGGTTCCGGCCGATCCGGTCGGCGGCCCGGCCGAGCGGCACCGCCAGGGCGAGGTAGACCAGGCTCGTGCACAGGAACAGCAGCGGGAACCAGCGGGTCCCGATCGCTCCGTCGCGCAGCAGGACGAGGTACAGGAAGCCGTCGCTGATCGTCGCCGCCGACAGCACGGCCGCGGCGAGGAGCAGCCGCCGGAACGCGCCCGTCCGCAGCAGGGCCGCGACGTCGTGGAGCGAGACCGGCGTGCGGTGCTCCGGGACGCGGTGCCCTGCCGCGCGGTGCTCCGGAACGTGCTGGACGAACAGGAGCACACCGAGAACGGCGACGCAGAACGACACGACGAAGACCATGTCGAAGTCGCCCGGCGCGAGCGCGAGCAGCCCGAACGCGACGAGGGGGCCGAGCAGTGCGCCGGTCGCGTCGAGGGCCCGGTGCACGCCGAAGGACCTGCCGAGCCCGTCGTGCGGCCCCGCCGTGGCGATCAGCCGGTCGCGCGGGGCGGTCCGCAGCCCCTTGCCCATGCGGTCGGCGGCCACCGCCGCCGACAGCGCTCCCGCGCCCCCGACCGGGAGCAGCATCAGCTTGGCGGCGGCCCCGAGGGCGTATCCGGTGCCCGCGACGAGCTTCGGACGGCGCAGCCGGTCCGCGAAGAACCCGCCGGCCAGCCGCACCAGGACGGTCGTGCCCTGGTAGAGACCGTCCAGGAGCCCGTAGGCGACGGGGGTGAGGCCGAGGGCGAGGGTCGCGAACAGCGGCAGGACGACCGCGACCATCTCCGTCGACACGTCGGTGATCAAGCTCACCAGGCCGAGCACCACGACGACGCGCGGCACCCGCGCCGCCGGGCGGGTCCCGGCCGGGAGGCCGCGTACCGATATGTACACGTCAGCCGGAGCCGGGCAGCGGCTTGCCGGAGGCGAAGGCGTCCAGGACGTTCCCGGTGATCTTGGCGATGTCGTTGTCGTAGCCGTTGTAGAACAGGCTGCCCGCCCAGGAGATGGAGCTGGCGGAGAAGACCGCGCCGCCGTGCGGGTAGTGGGTCAGGGTGACGTCGCCGCGGACGAGCCAGTTGACGGTGCCGCCCTCCATGAGGTTGGCGGTGTTGTTCTCCTCCTTCACGAACAGGTACTCGTCGCCGAAGCCGGTGCCCGAGCCCAGGACGATCGTGTTGTCGGCGGTGCCGAGGGCGTAGTCGGCCCGGTCGAGTTCCTCGCCCATGGGCCCGCCGGGGCTTTGCAGCGACTCGAAGTCGCCGATCGGGCCGGTGGCCTTGACGCCGTCGAACACCCAGGCGCCTCTTGGGTCATGGCTCTGGGGCGAGCGGACCAGCGGTCTGCTGTAGTTGCCCGTGCCCATGCGGGAGCCGAAGCCCTGCGCGGTGAACCCGACGCCGACCAGCTGCTGGGGCGGGCGTCCGCGGAAGCGCCACAGTCCGCCGTACTCGCCGGTGGTGCTGTGGTAGTGCTCGCCGGGGGCGCCCTGCCATGCCTCGGTGCCGTCATGGCGGCGCAGCTCGGTGTACGTCCCGGTGCGGTCGAGCGGAGTGACCCAGTAGAAGCCGTTGCCGCCCAGGTACATGAGGCGGCCGCCGCCGTTCAGCCAGTTCTGCAGGGCGTCGAGCATGGGCTCGGAGGTGTACTCGGGATGGCTGCCGGTGATGACGACCTCGTAGTCGTCCAGCAGCTTCGTCCCTTCTTCATGCAGGTCGTGGTCGGTGATGTAGTCGATGTCGCGGCCGGTGGACTCCAGCCAGTCGGTGATGTGGGTGTCGGCCTCGAACTGCCACGGCCTGCCCTGTCCGGTGCGCCCGGTGGTGTACGGACGCAGGTTGGTGAGCGGGCGCAGTGGCGAGGAGTAGACGACGCCGCTGCCGTCGGGATGGCGGGAGTACTGGCTCAGGCCGCTCTGGAGGTTGCCCGTCATGCCGTAGGCCAGGTAGCTGAAGGTCGGCACCAGCAGGGCGGTCTTCGAGGCGGCCCGCTTGGGACGGACGACGAAGGTGGCGTGGTAGACGTTCCCGTCCGCCTCCAGCTTGGCCGCGTACACGCCGCTGCGGGCGTCGTCGGGCACCCGCCAGGTGAAGCTCGGCGCCCAGGCGGCGTCGCCCAGGTCGTCGTCGTGGAAGTACATCGCGCCGTACTGCCCGCGCGCCCGTTTGAAGTCCTGCTCGTCGGCCCGCCAGTTGTGGCCGGTGACGGCCCGGACCGGCAGGTTCACCGCGCGGCCGTGCAGCCGGTTGCCGGAGGTGTCCACGACCTGGTCGGTGTCCATCTTCTGGGAGAAGTCCAGGGCCGCCACCGCCCCGCCGGCCGTGCCGCCGCGGCGCAGGGCGCGGATCTCGCCGTCGTCCAGGACCCGGTCGTACACCCGCGGCGCCTCGATCTTGCCGTTGTAGAACCCGGCCGGACGGTCGCGTTCTCCCTGGTGGGCCGCGATCAGCAGCGGGGCGGCGGCGTTCTTCAGCCCGCGCGCCCCGATCGTCCGGGTGACGACGGCGTGGGAGTCGTTGGGGTGGCCGGTCAGCGGCTCCTGGTACAGCTTCACCTTGCCGGTCCCGGCGTCGTAGGAGACCGCGGCGAAGTACCAGCCGGAGGAGTTCACGTGCTGCGGCCGGACGGCCCCGCGCGGTTCGACACCGCGCAGCGCCGGGGCCCACGGCTTGAGCCGCACGCCGGTGCTCACCGAGTGGACGTTCCCGGCGCGGTCGGCGAGCCGCAGGCCCAGCCCGCCGTCCCGGGCGACGACCATGCCGTATCCGGCCTGCTCCGCGTCCGACCACTTGGTCACGATCCCCTGCACCGCTCCCGTGCCGACCGGGGTCCGCTGGTAGGCGATGGGGTTGAGCTTGGACCCGGGGACGGTGGTCGGGGCGATCCACGCGGCGAGGGTGAAGCTCCCGTCCGGGCGGAGCCCGCCGTCGTCGGGAACGGTCACGTACGAGCCCAGCGGCAGCGGCTGGTGCCGGCCCGGGTACTCCTTGTTGACGTCCGACGCGACGGCCTGCTCCTTGATGCCAGGCCCGCGCGGGTCCGCGTCACCGTGCACCACGCGCACCATCGTCGCCCGGAATTGCGGGCTCTTGGTGCTCACCATGAATTTCACGGATTCGCCCGGCCGGGCGCTCAACCGGTCCGGATATCCGCTGATCCCCAGCGCGTCCAGTTCCTCCTGGGGCGACCTGGGGTCGGCCGGGAGCGGGGGCGGATCCACCTTGGGGGTCTGCGGCCAGCCCGCCGCCCCCACGTCCGTGGACAGCGGCCCGGACCCGCCGACCACGGCGACCAGCAGCGCGATCGACAGAGCCGTTCCCATACGCGTGCGCGCGAACACTCGCCCACCCTTCGCCGGTCCGAGCCTCGGTCGCCCTCAAAGTAGATCAAGCGGGAGAAATAGCCCAGGGAGCGTATTTTTCGGACATTTGACCGGTGTGGGCCTCGGATTATCGCGCCTGCGCGTTACCTCGCCGGATCGCCGTCCAGCCGGACCGGCGGCGGCGAAGGGACGTGCCGGGGCACCCATTTCGGGTCGCGGCCGAGACGGCTGAGGAGGGCGGGATGGTGCCCCGGCCGCCCGCGGGGAGGAGTGGAGAGCGCACGGGCGGCCGGGGAAGTGCGGGGGAGTCCATTCGCGTGGCCTTCGGAATGGGCGCCCGGATTGAAGGGTGGCATTCCGCGGAGGCATATGGGGCCTGCTAATTCTGCATAGCTTCAGAGCTATACCGCCGCCGGCGGCATCCGGGGGCCGGTCGGAGCGGGCGTCGTCAGGCCGCGGGAACGTCGATGATCTGGGGCCGGGCGTCGGGATTGTCGGCGAGCCAGCGCAGCGTCGCGATGTTGCGCTGGACGATCGGCCGGTACAGATCGTGATACGTCCGGTGCAGGATGTCGATCTCCCCGGCCGGGACGGCGGCGGTGCGCCAGCGCAGGACCCGGTAGGCGTCGGTGACGTGGTCGGAGAGCGCGACGACGGTGATCCCCTCGGGGGCGAGCCAGGTCGGCGAGGCCAGCGCGATGGCGAACCCGGCCGCGACGAACCCGACCATGACGTTGCTGTCCGCGCCCGCGTACCGGAACCGGGGCGTGAACCCGGCGGTCTCGCAGGCGGCGCGCAGCAGGGCGGTGCCGCCGTCGTCCCCGCCCAGCGGCGGGATCCACGTCTCCCCGGCGAGATCGGCCAGGCCGACCCGGCCGCGCGCCGCCAGCGGATGGCTGGAGGCGATCGCGATCCCGCACGGCTCGATGATGATGACCCGCTCGGTGATCCCCGGCGGGCACGGCGGCGCGTGGTGGTCGGCGACGCGCCCCATGAGGACGACGTCGGCCTGGTCGTTGGCGAGCATCCGGGTCAGGACGGCGCCGGAGTAGTCCAGGTTGGCGCTGACGGTGCGGTGCGGCATCTCGGTTTCGAGCCTGCGCAGCCATTCGCCCAGCAGGATGTGCGGGTGCGTGCCCAGGCGGATGCCGCTGCGCGACCCGTCGCCCGGCATGGAGGCGAGGAGATCGTCCATGTCGGCCAGCACGCCGCGGGCACGGGCCAGGACGTGCCGCCCCAGCGCCGTGGGCGTGATGCCCTGTGGGCCGCGGACGAACAGCGGCCCGCCGAACGCCTTCTCGATACGCCGGAGCTGGTTGCTGAGCGTCGGCTGGGAAACGCCCAGGCTCGCCGCGGCGCGCGTGATGCTGCCCGTCTCGGCGACCTGGCACAGCACCCGCAAATGGCGCAATTCCACCTGCATAGCCGGGAAGCTATGCCGTAATGTCCGGCCCCCGCAAGCATGATGTGAATTTCACATTTCATTCTATAAAGACTGAATGCCGGGGCCGCCGTCCTTCCATTCCCGAACGCGGCGCCTTCGCGAGGTCAGATGACCCCGGCTTCGGCGAGCCACCGCCAGAGTTGTTCCTGGTCGACGACGGTGACCCCGAGTTTTTCGGCCTTGCCGGTCTTCGAGGCGCCGACGTTCTCGCCGGCGAGGAGGTAGTCGGTGGTGGCCGAGACCGAGGAGGCGGTCGTCGCCGCGGCCTGCTCGACCAGCCGCGTGACGTCCGGGCGGCTGATCTTCGCGCCCGAGCGCGGGTCGGTGAACGCGCCGGTGATCACGACCGCGCTGCCCTTGAGCGGGGAGTCGCCCGCGGCCGCCTTGTCGACCGGGCGGTCCTCGTCCAGGACGTCGAGGTTCACGCCGCGCTCGCGCAGCGCCGCGATCTCATCCCGGACCTCGGGGCGCGCGAAGAAGGCCACGACGCTCTCGGCGACCTTCGGCCCGATGTCGCGGATCGCGACCAGGTCGTCGACCGTGGCCGCCGCGACGTCCTCGATGCGCTCGTAGCCGGCCAGGCACAGCCGCTTGGCGGTGCCCTCGGACGCCATCGGGATCGCCAGCCCGATCAGCGCCCGCCGCAGCCCCATCCCCTTGGACGAGGCGATCGAGTCGACCATGTTCTTGGCGCTGACCTCGCCCATCCGCTCGTAGCCGAGCAGCTGCTCGGCGGTCAGGTCGTAGAAGTCGCTGCGGCGGCGGAGCACGCCCTCGTCGGCGAGCTTCTCGATCCACGTGTCGCCGACGCCCTCCATGTCGGCGGCCGGGCGCGAGGCCCAGTGCATCAGCCGCCGCGTCGCCTGCGCCGGGCACTGCAGGTTCAGGCACCAGCGCTCCTCGCCGGTGCCGCGGACCTCAAGCTCGGACCCGCATGACGGGCAGCGCTCCGGCGGGACGATCTCGACCTCGCTCCCGTCGCGCTTCTCCGGCAGCGAGCGCCCGGCGAACGGGATCACGTCGCCGCGCCGCACGACCGCGACCGTGTCGCCGATCCGCAGATCGCGCTCGCGGATCAGGCGCGGGTTGTGCAGGGTGATGTTCTCCACCGTCACGCCGCCGACGAACACCGGCGCGACCTTCGCGCGCGGCGGGACCCGGCCGATCTTGCCGACCGGCCACTCGACCGACAGCAGCGTCGTCAGCTTCTCCTCCGGCGGGTACTTGAACGCGATCGCGCCGCGCGGCTCGGCGCTGTTGAACCCCGCCGCCTCGAACGCCGCGGGCTCGTGCAGCCGCACCACCGCGCCGTCGATCTCGTAGTCGAGCCCGTCGCGGCGGGAGCCGATCTCGTGGATCGCGTCCATGACCTCTTCGACGGTCGTGCACACGTACTGGGCGACGGGCTCGAAACCCGCCGGGTCGTCGATCGCGACGCCGTCGCGGTCGGTGCCGAACGCGAAGAACCGCAGCAGCCGCTTGGCCTGCGCCGCCGCCTCGGGGTCCTTCAGGACGAGCGTGCCGGCGGCGCCCGAGCGCGGGTTGGTCAGCGGGCGCTCCGGGTGGGCCTCGTTGTAGGCGGTCCACACCGAGCGCAGCATCACGGCCTCGCCGCGGACCTCGACGCGTCCGGGCGCGTCGATCTCGAGCGGCAGGCCCGGGATCACGTGCCGCACCTTCGCGGTCACGAGCTCGCCGACGGTGCCGGTGCCGCGCGTGGCGACGTAGTCGAGCTTGCCGTCCACGTAGACGACGCTGAGCGAGAGCCCGTCGAGCTTCTCCGACACGCGGAAGACCTGGCCGCCGAACCGCTCGCAGAACGTGCGGATCTGCTCCTCGCCGGTCGCCTTCGCCAGCGACAGCATCGGCCGCGCGTGCCGGACGGTCGGCCCGGTCAGCTCCGCCGGCGCGTTGACCTTGCCGAGCGGGCTGTCGGGCGGCTCCAGCTCGGGATGCTCGGCGACGAGCGCGGCGAGCTCGTCCTTCAGCGCGTCGTAGTCGGCGTCCGGCACGGGGCTGTCACCGGCGCCGTAGTACAGGTCGTTCAGCCGCTTGACCTCGGCGGCCAGCTCCGCGATGCGTTCTCCAACGTCCACCCCTCGATTAAACGCGATGCCACCGACAGCGGTGATCGTCCGTGGTGACGGCGGGCGCCGGACGGTCAGCGGAAGGAGCTTCGGTAGGCGGCCGGGGTGGTGTGCAGGGCGGCGTGGAAGCGGCGGCGGAGGTTGACCGCCGAGGAGAGGCCGACGCGGGTCGCGATGGTCTCGACGGGCAGGTCGGTGTCCTCCAGCAGGGCGCGGGTGGCGGCGAGGCGGCGTTCCAGCAGCCACCGCGCGGGCGGGACGCCGAGCCGGCCGGTGAACTGGCGGGTGAGGGTGCGCGGGGAGACGCCCGAGAAGGCCGCCATGTCCTCGACGGTGATCTGCTTGTCCAGGCGGGAGAGAAGCCATTCGAGCAGGGGCGCCAGGGAGTCCGGCATGGGGCCGGTGGTGGGCAGCGGAGGGTACTGGCGCTGGCGGCCCTCGCGGTGCGGCCCGGCGGCGAGCTGGCGGCCGATGCGCATCGCGTGCGCCGCGCCGTGCTCCTGGAGGACCTGGTGCAGGCACAGGTCGAGCGTGGCGGCCGAGGCTCCGGCGGTGGCGATGTCGCCGTGGTCGACGTAGATGACGGTGGCGTCCTGGACGACGCGGGGGTGCCGGGCGGCGAGCTCGGCGGCGAGCTCCCAGTGGACGGACGCGCGGCGCCCGTCCAGCAGCCCCAGGGCGGCGGGAATGAAGATCCCGGCGGCGACGGCGACGATGCGGGCACCGCGCGCATGGGCCCGGGACACCGCGTCGAGGACACCGGGCGACGCGACGAACGTCCAGCCCGCGATCACCACGGTGTCCGCCTCGTCCATGGCGTCGAGCCCGCGCTCCACCTGGATGGGGACGCCGAGCGTGGTGCCCAGCGAGCCGGGATTCTCGGCGCACAGAACGAAGCTGTAGTGCTGCGGGATGTCGGGCCCGTGATAGCCGAAGACGGCCGAAGCGGACGTGACCGGATAGAGCTCCTGATGAGGCGCGACCAGGGCGACCACGCGATGCGGCCCGACCGGCTCAGGGGGCGTTTCCGGACAGTCCAGCGGCATGGCGCAAATGTACCTAATGATGTCATCTGGGACACCAGTGACCTGACCTGGCACGACCCAGGATTGGGGATCATGTGGACGAGGAACTTCACCCTCTACTTCGGCGCCCGCACGATCTCGCTGCTCGGCGACGCCATGATGCCCGTCGCCTCGGCGCTGGCGGTCGGCGAGGTCTACGGGATCGCGGGCGTCGGCTACGTGCTCGGGCTCTGGACCGCGTCCGCCGTGCTGGTCATGCTGTTCGGCGGGGTCGTCGCCGACCGGATCGGCGCCCGCCGCGTGATGATCGGCGCGGACGCGGTCAGGGTCGGCACCCAGGGCCTGGTGGCCGTCGCCTTCCTGGACGGCGCCCCGCCGTACGCCCTGCTGCTGGCGATGGCGTTCCTGTCGGGCACGGCCGCCGGGATGTTCGAGCCCGGCGTCGGCGGCATGGTCCCGCTGGTCGCCAAGGACCCCCAGCGCGCCAACGCGACGCTGAAGATCGCGGAGGCGATCACCCACCTGACCGGCCCCGCGCTGGCGGGCGTCCTCATCGTCACCGCCGGCCCGGTCGTCGTCTACACGGTGGACGCCGCGACGTTCCTGGTCAGCGGCGTGCTCCTGCTGCTGATCAGGGTCACCGTGCCCAAGTCCGCCCCCTCCAACGTGCTCGGCGACCTGCGTCGCGGCTGGGACGAGTTCAGGGCGCGGAGCTGGATGTGGTCGGTCATCCTGGTCTGGGTGTTCTGGGGCGTCCTGGTGATCGGCCCGTCCGTGCCGCTGGCGTCGCAGGTCATCGGGGACGACTACGGCTGGGTCATGGCGGCGCTCGGCCTCGGCACCGTCCTCGGCGGCCTGGTGGCGATCAGGCTCCGGCCGCGCAGGCCGCTCGCCGCCGGTGCGGTCGCGGTGATCGCGTACCTGCCGGTGCCGCTGACGATCGCGCTCGGCCTGCCGCTCCCGCTCCTCATGGCGGGGCACCTCCTCGGCGGCTCCGCGCTGGCGTTCTGGTCGGTGATGTGGTCGACCAGCGTCCAGACGCAGGTCGCGCCGGACGTCCTGAACCGGGTCAACGCCTACCAGATCGCCGGTTCGGTCGCGGGCATGGCGGCCGGGCAGGCGCTCGCGGGCCCGGCCACCGCACTGATCGCCCCGCGCACGTTCATGCTGGTCTCGGCCCTGACGACGATCGCCGTCGTGGCGGCCCTGCTGCTGATCAAACCGGTCAGGCGCCTGGGCCGCGACCCCCAGCCGCCCGGATGGCGGCTTTCAGTCGAGGAAATCCGTCGAGACGCGACGGCGGTCAACCTGTAGGTGGAGGATGTCGGCTCGGGCGTAATGGCCTGCCGGGTCGAAGTTGTGGCGTTCGGCGCGGACGACGGCAGGGTCGATGTCGGCGGTGACGAGGCATTCCTCGCCCGAGACCGGAGGAACGACCCATTGCCCGTCCGGGCCTGCGATGGCCGAGCCGCCGTCGTAGCGGGAGGCGCGGTCGGCGAGCCGGTCGTGGAAAGGGAAATCGGCGGGGATGTCGGCATAGGACAACAGAGCGCCGGCGGCCAGCGAGTAGACGCGGCCTTCCCGGGCGATGAACCGGGTGATGTCGCCGGTGAGCCCGGACGACCCGGGCCAGACCGAGACGTGCAGGCTCTCGCCCTGGGCGTAGAGGGCGTGGCGGGCCAGCGGCATCCAGTTCTCCCAGCAGATCAGGCCGCCGACCGCGAAGCCGCCGACCCGATGAGTCCGCAGGCCATGACCGTCGCCGATGCCCCAGACCAGCCGCTCCTCATGCGTGGGCATCAGCTTCCGATGGACGCCGACGATCCCCTCACCAGGAGAGAAGGCCACGAGCGAGCAGTAGACGGTCCCGCGAACACGCTCGGTGATACCCAGATAGGTGAAGACGTTCAGATCGCGGGCGGCCTCCGCGATCACGCGCAGCTCGGGCCCGTCGACCTCGACGGCGGCGTCCAGATAGGCGGCATAGGCGCGTTTCTGGTCCGGGTCGTCGAACCGCGCCCCGCCGGTCTGCTCGACCCAGAACGGATACCCCGACAGGAACGTCTCGGGAAACGCGACCAGCTCGACGTGGTCGGCCGCGGCCCGCTCAAGGAACTCCACCACCTTGGCGACCCCGGCAGCGGAATCGAGCCATGGACACCGAGCCTGAGCCGCAGCGACGCGCATGCCAGTGATCTTCCCAAATATCCCCCGACACCCCAACCACTCGCGTGGGGAAAATCAAGTGGTTCCTCCGGGCGGCTGCGGTCATTCTGGGGCAGAGAATGGCCCATTGGCCGAGGAGGAATGGTGAGCAAGACGGTGCCGGTGGAGTACAACGATGTCTTCTTCTGGGCCTACGATGTCGCGTTCCAGATCCTGTGTGTCGAGGCGGCGCGGGTCGGCGCGGAGACGCCGGCGGACGCGCGGCCCGGGTGGTGGGCGGACCTGGAGAGGAACCTGCTGGATCATGCCGCCGTGGGCGCCAACTGGGCATTCTTGCTCGACGACTACACCGATGAACAGCGCCGGCTGCTGCTGGACTCCTTCACCGAGGCGGCACGCCGTGTCGAGGCTCGCGGCGGTGTCAGCCTGGCGGAGGTGGAGACCTGGGATGAGGTCGAGGGGGACGCGGCGAGCTGGTTGCGGCATGCGGAGCACATCGATGCCGCCCCCCTCGTCGAGCTGGCGGCGGCGCTGGTCGATCTGGAGGCCGGCACGCTTCCCCCTGATCCGCCGGGAGGTCACTGGTTCTACGGACTCCCGCAGGGACGGATCGTCCAAGGCGACCGGCCGGGTTGACCTCAAGCCTTGTTGAGGTGGCAGCGTTCTGGGCATGAGCGGAGACAAGGTGATCATTTACGAGGAGACCGGCGCCGACCCCACGATCGATGTCATGACCGTCCAGAACGGCAGCGGACGCACGCGCGTGCGGGCCGTCGGCAAGCAGGAGGAGATGGTCGAGCTGGTGTCCCGGCTGGTCGGCGAAGGGGTGACCCAGGTCGAGATCTGCGGCGCGTTCGGTGCGGTGTGGCACGCCGCCGCCGGGCGGGCGGCCGGCGGGAAGGTGCCCGTGGGCGCCATCTACTACGGGTTCGAGTCGCTCACCGGCGTCGCCTCGTACAAGGCGCGTTTCGAGGACGGGGACGTGCTGTCGGAGGCGTTCATCATCGTCCACGAGGGCGCCGACCCGTCGAGCGACGTGATCGTCCGCGAGCGGTCCGACGGCGGGAGGACGACCCTCGTCGCGGTCCCGGACGAGGCCACCGCCGGCGAGGTGGCCGAGGCGATGGCCGGCGACCTCCAGCTGATCGAGCTGTACGGCGCTTCCGGCCCGGAGGGCGCCGAGCCGGTCATCCGCGCGGTGGACGGCCGGGTCCCCGTCGGCGTCAGCGGCTACCGCCGCTAGGGGTTGAAGATCTTTCCGCGAGGCTGTCACAGGTCGGCGGGGTCGGCTGTCTTAGCTGGCGACCGGGGGTGGACGGACGCCCCGGCTGACTGGAGGGCTCGCTCATGAAGATCGTAATTATCGGCGGTACCGGCCTCATCGGATCGAAGCTCGTGACGAAGCTCGGCGAGCGCGGTCATGAGGCCGTGGCGGCCGCGCCGAACACCGGCGTCGACACGCTCACCGGCAAGGGCCTCGCCGAGGCGGTGGACGGCGCGTCCGTGGTGATCGACGTGTCCAACTCCCCGTCGTTCGAGGACGCCGCGGTGCTGGACTTCTTCGAGACCTCGACCCGCAACCTGCTGGCGGCGGAGGCCGCGGCCGGGGTGGGGCACCACGTCGCGCTGTCGGTGGTCGGGACCGGGCGGCGGCCCGACATCGGCTACTTCCGGGCGAAGCTCGCCCAGGAGAAGCTGATCGAGGAGTCGCCGATCCCGTTCTCGGTCGTCCACGCGACGCAGTTCTTCGAGTTCGCCCGGCGCATCGCCGACGGCGCGACGGACGGCGGCGCGGTCCGGATGCCGCCCGTGGCCTTCCAGCCCATGGCGGGCGACGAGGTCGCCAAGGCCGTCGGCGGGGCCGCGCTGGGCGCGCCGCTGAACGGCGCGATCGAGATCGCGGGTCCCGAGCGGTTCCAGATGGACGAGTTCTTCCGCACCGCCCTGGCCGCCTGGGGCGACCCGCGCGAGGTCGTCACCGACCCGCACGCGCACTATTTCGGCGCCGAGCTGAACGAGCCGGACCTCGTCCCGGCCGGGGACGCGACCCTCGGCGAGATCACCTACACCGACTGGCTGAAGAGCAACGCGCGCTGACCACGGCCGCGACCGGTTCGAGCGAGGTGTGGAGAAGAGATGAGCACTACGAGCGGTGACGACGGCTTCGAGGTCGAGTTCGTGGCCGAGATCGAGGCGGAGCTGAGCCTGGCCGAGTCGAGCGGCCCGGAGGAGGCCGCGGCCCTGCCGGTCTCGCAATGGCTGTTCGACCCCGTCGACGTCGAGCGGGAGGAGGTCGGGCTCCGCAACCTCCTCGACGCGGCCGAGGAGCTGGAGGGCCCCCGCGGCGACGGCCGGAGCGGGACGTCCTGAGCCGTCCGCCTGGCGCCGGTGCCCGCATGACGTCGGCTTCCTCGCCTCGCCCGTGCCCCGGTGCCGCGCGCCCAGGGGGTGCGCGGCACCCCGGGCGGGCCGGCCAGTGAGCCTCCCTGGTGCCCTCCGGTCCCTGGCCCGGCGAGTGTGAACGGTATCGGCAGATCCCGCCGCGCAGCAGGAGGACGACCGTTCATGACGCTCGAACAGGCCACTTCGGAATTCACACGGACGCGCCCGCGCCTTTTCGGCATCGCCTACCGGATGCTCGGCAGCGCCGCCGAAGCCGAGGACGTCGTCCAGGACACCTGGCTGCGCTGGCAGCACGCCGACCGTCCGGCCATCGCGAACCCGGCGGCCTACCTGGCCCTGATCACCACGCGGCTGGCCATCAACATCACCAAATCCGCCCGGTCGCGGCGCGAGATCCACCTCGGCGCCTGGCTCCCCGAGCCCGCCGATTCCGGCGCCGACCCGGCGGTCGAGGCCGAACGGGCCGAGGCGCTCGAACTCGCGCTCCTGCTGCTGCTCCAGCGGCTCACCCCGACCGAGCGGGCCGCCTACATCCTGCGCGAGGCGTTCGACTACCCCTACCCGCGGATCGCGGGGATCCTCCAGGTCAGCTCGGCCAACACGCGCCAGCTCGTGAGCCGCGCCCGCAAGCGGCTGACCGCGGCGCGGCGCGGGCCGATCGACCGGGCCGAGCACCGCCGCCTGCTGGCGGTGTTCCTCAGCGCCGCCCAGACCGGGAACACCGCGGCCCTCGAAGACCTCTTCGCCGCGGAGGTCGCGTGAACGCGCCGCGGATCGTCCACCGGGCCGTGGAAGCCGCCCTGGGCGCCCTCCGATGACGCCGTCCCAGGGTTCTCGCCAGGGTTCCTCCCTGGTGTCCCGGCGACCGGGCCGGGCGACCGTGGGTGGGTAGGGCCCCAGGTAGCGACGGGAAAGGCCGGCAGATCAACCAAAGTTTCGGAAGGGGAGCACCGATGAGTGAACACGTGCTGGAGCCTGCGGCGCAGGAGCTGGCCGACGCCACGTCCAAGCCGCCGTTCCTGTACGAGCTGGGCGCCGAGGGGGCCCGCAAGGTCCTGGACGACCTCCAGGCGGGACCGGTCGGCATGCCGGAGATCGACGAGAAGTGGATCACCGTGCCGGCCGAGGTCGGTGACGTGCGGGTCCGCATCGTCAGGCCGGCCGGTGCCGGGGACGGGCTGCCGGTCGTGCTCTACATGCACGGCGGCGGATGGGTGCTGGGCAACGCCGGCACGCATGACCGCCTGGTCCGCGAGCTGGCCACCGGTGCACATGCGGCCGTCGCGTTCGTGGAGTACGACCGTTCGCCCGAGGCCCGGTACCCGGTCGCGATCGAGCAGGGCTACGCCACCGCCCGGTGGCTCACCGCGCACGGCGCCGCCGAAGGGCTGGACACCGCCCGGATCGCGGTCGCCGGTGACTCGGTCGGCGGGAACATGGCCGCCGCGCTGGCCCTCATGGCCAAGCGGCGGGGTGATGTGACCTTCGTCCAGCAGTCGCTGTACTACCCGGTGACCGACGCGGGGCAGGACACCGCGAGCTACCGCGAGTTCGCCCACGGCCCGTTCCTGACGGCCAAGGCCATGGCCTGGTTCTGGGACGCCTACACCACCGATCCCGCCGAGCGCGCCGAGATCACCGCCTCGCCGCTGCGCGCCACCCTCGGCGAGCTGGCCGGGCTGCCGCCCGCGTTCGTGATCGTGGACGAGAACGACGTGCTGCGCGACGAGGGCGAGGCCTACGCCCGGCGCCTGACCGAGGCGGGGGTGCCGACCACGAGCGTCCGCTACAACGGCACGCTGCACGACTTCATGATGCTGAACCCCGTCCGCGACACGCACGCCTCACGGGCCGCCACCGCCCAGGCCGTGGCCGCCCTCACGTTCGCCCTGCACACCGATGAGGAGAACCGATGACCACCAATGAGCAGCCCGTCGTCGTCCTGGTCCATGGCGCGTTCGCCGAGTCGGCGAGCTGGAACCGCGTCATCCGGCGCCTGCACGGCCACGGGCTCCAGGCCGTCGCCGCCGGCAACCCGCTGCGGAGCGTGGCGGGCGACGCCGCCTACGTGCGCGATGTGATCAACGGGATCGGGCGCCCGGTCGTCCTGGTCGGCCACTCCTACGGCGGCATGGTGATCACCCAGGCGGCGGCCGGGTTGGCCGCCGTCCAGGCGCTGGTCTACGTCGCGGCCTTCACGCCCGACACCGGCGAGAGCGCCCTGCAGCTGTCCGGCAAGTTCGAGGGCAGCACCCTGGGCGGCGCGCTGGCCGCGTATCCGCTCGCGTCCGGCGGCAACGAGTTCCGGATCGCCGACGAGAAGTTCCACGCCCAGTTCTGCGCCGACCTGGACGCCGAGGAGGCCGCGCTGATGGCGGCGACGCAGCGGCCGGTGACGGAGAAGGCGCTGACCGACGGGCTGGAGGTGAGCGAGCCCGCCTGGCGCGCCAAGCCGTCCTGGTTCGTCCTCGGCGACCTCGACCTCAACATCCCGGCCGAGCTGATCCGGTTCATGGCCGGGCGGGCCTCCGCGCGGGGCGTCCGGGAGATCGCCGGGGCGTCCCACGCGGTCGCCGCGTCCCAGCCGGAGGCGGTGACCGCGGCCATCCTCGACGCCGTCCGCGACGGGCAGGGCTGACCGGAGCCCTCCACCGGCCGTGGCCGCCTCCGGCCCGGCCGGTGGATCACCTTCGGCGGGGGATTTCCCTGGCGATCATCGTGGGTCACGATGGGGTCCTGACATGCGGTCGACCAGGGGCGGCCGTGCCGAAGGCGGTCATGGTGGAACAGCGCAAGCAGGGGGACGGCGCCGCGCTGCTCGGGCGGGCGGCGGAGTGCGCCGCCGTCGACGGGCTGCTCGCGGCCGTCGCCGCGGGCGAGAGCCGCGTGCTCGTCGTCCACGGCGTCGCCGGAGTCGGGAAGTCGGCGCTCATCGAGTACGCCGAGAGCGCGGCGGAGGGCATGCACGTTCTCCGCGCGGCCGGCGTCGAGTCGGAGATGGAGCTGCCGTTCGCCACGCTGCACCAGCTGTGCGCGCCGCTGCTGGACGGCCTCGCCCGGCTGCCC
Organism: Actinomadura sp. 3N508; assembly: GCF_044326375.1. Lineage (NCBI taxonomy): Bacteria > Bacillati > Actinomycetota > Actinomycetes > Streptosporangiales > Thermomonosporaceae > Actinomadura > Actinomadura sp. 3N508. The sequence continues at coordinate 253,426 of NZ_JBIRAX010000002.1, read as the reverse complement.
GCGCCGCAGCGCGCCGCGCTGGAGACGGTGTTCGGGATACGGGCGGGGGCGCCGCCCGAACGGTTCCTGGTCGGGCTGGCGGTGCTGAGCCTCCTGTCGGACGCCTCCGAGCAGCGGCCGCTGCTCTGCGCGGTCGACGACGCGCAGTGGGTGGACCATGCGTCGTTGCAGGTCCTGGGCTTTGTGGCGCGGCGGCTGCTGGCGGAGTCGGTCGCCTTGCTGTTCGGCGTCCGGGAGCGCTCCCGGGACCTGCTCGGCCTTCCCGAACTGGAGATCACCGGCCTCCGCGACGCCGAGGCGCACGCCCTGCTGGACTCGGTCACCTACGGGCGGCTCGACCGGCTCGTCCGCGACCGGATCGTCACCGAGACCCGCGGCAACCCCCTCGCCCTGCTGGAGCTGCCGCGCGGCCTGAGCGTGACCGAGATGGCGGGCGGGTTCGGCCTCCTCCGCGCCGACGCGCCGCCAGGCCGGACCGGCACCCTGCCGGGACGGATCGAGCAGAGCTTCCTCACCCGCATCGGCGCCCTGCCCGAGCAGGCCCGGATGCTCCTGCTGATCGCCGCGGCCGAACCGGTCGGCGACCCGGCCCTGGTGTGGGGTGCCGCCGAACGGCTCGGCGTGACACCGGCGGAGGCGCTCGCCGACGGGACGCAGGAGTGGCTGTCGCTGGACGCCCGCGTGACGTTCCGCCATCCGCTCGTCCGGTCGGCGGTGTACCGGTCGGCGTCCAAGGACGACCGCCGCGCCGTGCACCTGGCGCTGGCGGAGGTCACCGACCCGGAGGCCGACCCGGACCGCCGCGCCTGGCACCTCGCGTCAGCGGCGGCGGCGCCCGACGAGGCCGTCGCCGCGGAGCTGGAACGGTCGGCGGACCGGGCGCAGGCGCGCGGCGGGCTGGCCGCCGCGGCGGCGTTCCGGCAGCGCTGCGTGGCGCTGACCGTTGACGCGTCGCGCCGCGCCGAGCGCGCGGCCGCCGCCGCGGACGCCACCCTCCAGGCCGGCGACCTCGACGCCGCGCGCCGCTACGCCGAGATCGCCGAGCGGACCGCCGGGAGCGAGTTCCAGCGCGTCCGGGCACGGCTGATCCGGAGCCGGATCACGTTCGCGGCCGGGCTGAACCAGGAGGCGCCGCCGCTGCTGCTGGAGTCCGCGCGGCGGCTCGAACCCTTCGACATGGCTCTCGCCCGCGAGACCTACCTGATCGCGTGGGGCGGCGCGGCGCTGATCGCCGCGCACTCCGACAGCCTGATGGCGATCTCGGAGGCGATGCGGGCGCTGCCGCCCCCGGCGGGCACCCCGCACGCGCTCGATCTCGTGCTGGAGGGCTACGCGCTGCTCGTCACCGAGAGCCGGGCCGCCGCCGTCCCCGTGCTGCGGCGGGCGCTGGCCGCGCTCGCGGACCTCCCGGCGGCCGAGGTGCTGAAGTGGGGCTGGGTCGCCAACGCCGTCAGCGCGGCCGTCTGGGACGACCGGGCGATGCGCGTCCTCGTCGGCCGGGTCGCCGACGGGGTGCGCGCCGCCGGCGCCCTGACCGAGCTCCCGTTCTCGCTGACCTCGCTGGGGATCGCGATCTCCTGGACTGGCGACCTCGCCGCCGCGGACTCGATCGTCGCCGAGATCGAGGACGTCTCCGCGGTGACCGGGCTGCCCATCGCGCCGCACGTCGGGCTCAGGCTGAGCGCTCTGCGCGGCCGGCCGGACGAGGCCGAGGCGCTGATCGCCGCGACGATCGAGGAGGCCGGCGCGGGCGGCCAGCTCATGGGGGTCACGGTCGCCCAGTGGGCGGCGGCGGTCCTCTACAACGGGCTCGGCCGCTACGGGCAGGCGCTGTCGGCGGCGCAGGTCTGCACCCGGATGGCCGAGCTGTGGGTGTCGGTGTGGGCGCTGCCCGAACTGGTCGAGGCGGCGGCGCGCGCCGGGGACGGCGACGTCGCCCGCACGGCGCTCGACGATCTGGCGGGCGCGGCGGAGCCGTCCGGCACGGACTGGGCGCTCGGCGTGCTCGCCCGCTCCCGCGCGCTGCTGAGCGACGGGCCGGACGCGGAGGCGCTGTACCGCGAGGCGATCGAGCGGCTGGACCGCACGGAGCTGCGCCCCGAGCTCGCGCGCGCTCACCTGCTGTACGGGGAGTGGCTGCGCCGCGGGCGCCGGCGGGTGGAGGCACGGAACCAGCTGCGCACCGCGTACGAGATGTTCGTGCCGATCGGGATGGAGGCGTTCGCGGAGCGTGCGCACCGTGAACTGCTCGCGACGGGCGACAGCGTCCGCAAGCGCGCGGTCGAGGCCGCGTCCGGCGAGGAGCTGACACCGCAGGAGCGGCAGATCGCGCTGCTCGTCCGGGACGGCCTGTCCAACCCGGAGGTCGGCACCCGGCTCTTCCTCAGCCCGCGGACGGTCGAATGGCACCTGCGCAAGATCTTCGCGAAGCTGTCGATCACGTCCCGCAGGCAGCTGCGGGACGTCCTGCCGCCCAGCGACCACGCCCTCACCCCGGGCTGATGAGCGCACCGAACCCTCCATTCCGGACATAATTGGCCGTCTTGGCAACATTTGTCCGCAATAGAGGTCGGGTGGCGGGTGGACCAGCGCGCACGCGGGGCCGGGCACGGAGAGAACGTCGAACTGCTCGGCCGGGGCCCGGAGCGCGCCGCCCTCGATCAGCTGCTCGCGGCCGTCCGCACCGGGCAGAGCCGCGTGCTCGTGGTGCACGGCACGGCCGGCGTCGGGAAGTCGGCGCTGCTGGAGTACGCGGAGCGCGCCGCGACCGGGGTGCAGGTGCTGCGCGCGGGCGGGGTCGAGTCCGAGGTGGAGCTGGCCTTCGCCACCCTCCACCAGCTGTGCGCGCCACTCCTGGGCCGGCTGGGGGAACTCCCCGGACCGCAGCGCGACGCTCTGGAGACGGTGTTCGGGACGCGCGAAGGGCCCCCGCCGGAACGCTTCCTGGTCGGGCTGGCGGTGCTGGGCCTGCTGTCGGCGGCGTCCGGGGAGAGCCCCCTGCTGTGCGCGGTCGACGACGCGCAGTGGATGGACCGGGCCTCGGCGCAGGTCCTCGGTTTCGTCGCCCGCCGGCTGCTGGCCGAGTCGGTCGCCCTCGTCTTCGCCGCCCGGCAGCGGCCCAGGGACCTGCTCGGGCTGCCGGAACTGGAGGTCACCGGGCTGAGCGACGCCGACGCCCACACCCTGCTGGACTCGGTGACGCACGCCCGGCTCGACCGGCCCATCCGCGCGCGGCTCGTGGCCGAGGCGCAGGGCAACCCGCTCGCCCTGCTGGAACTGCCGCGCGGGCTGACCGTGACCCAGATAGCGGGCGGATTCGGTCTCCTGCATGCCCGCACCCGGCCGGGACGCGCCGGCACGCCGCCCGGCCGGCCGGACACCCTGCCGGGACGGATCGAGCAGAGCTTCCTCGCCCGGATCGACGACCTCCCCGAGCAGACCCGCACGCTCCTGCTGATCGCCGCCGCCGAGCCGACCGGCGATCCCGCCCTCGTCTGGCGGGCCGCCGAACGGCTCGGGATCGACCCGGCCCCGGCGCTGGCGAGCGGGACGGACGGCCTGCTGGTGTTCGACGCGCGGGTGATCTTCCGGCATCCGCTCGTCCGGTCGGCCGTGTACGGGGCGGCGGAGGAGCGGGACCGCCGCGCGGTGCATCTGGCGCTGGCGGAGGTCACCGACCCGGAGGCCGACCCGGACCGCCGCGCCTGGCACCTGGCGTCCGCGACGGTCCTGCCGGACGAGGCCGTCGCCGCCGAGCTGGAACGGTCGGCGGACCGGGCGCAGGCGCGCGGCGGGCCGGCCACCGCGGCGGCGTTCCTGCAGCGCTCCGTCGCGCTGACCGCCGATCCCGCGCGGCGCGCCGAACGCGCCTTGGCGGCCGCCGACGCCGGCTTCCGCGCGGGCGACCTCGACGTCGCGCGCAGGCTCGCCGGCATCGCCGACCGGGACGCCCAGGACGAGTTCCAGCGGGCGCGGGCCCACCTCGTCCGCGGCCACCTCACCTTCGCGGCGGGCTTCAACAACGACGCGCCGCCGATGCTGCTCACGGCCGCGCGGCGTCTGGAGCCCTTCGACCCGGCGCTGGCACGGGAGACCTACCTCGTCGCCTGGGGCAGCGCGTCGTTCGGGGCCGCGAACCGCGACAGCCTCATGGCCGTCTCCCGCGCGATGCGGGACCTGCCCGCACCCGAGGGCGCCCCGAGCGCCCTGGACCTGGTGATCGCCGGCTACGCGCTGCTCATCACCGACGGCCGGAGCGCCGCGCTGCCCACACTGCGGAAGGCGCTGGCCGCGCTCGCCGGCCTGCCGATGCGGGACGTCCTGAAATGGGGCTGGGCCGCCTGCGGCCTGACCGGGCTCCTCTGGGAGGACCGGATCATGCCCGAGCTGCCCGCCCGCGCCGTCGAGGAGATCCGCGCCGCCGGAGCCCTGTCCGAGCTGCCGATCTACCTCCACGCGTGGGGGATACCGGTCACGCTGACCGGCGACTTCGCCACCGCGGACGCGATCGCCGCGCAGGCCGACGCCGCCACCGCCGCGACGGGCGTGCCCATGACGCCGCACACCCGGGTCCTGCTGGCGGCGATGCGGGGCGGGCGCCCCGAGGCGGAGGAGCTGATCGCCGCCACGATCGAGGAGGCGGCCGCCGGCGGCCAGCTGAACGGCGTCGCGTCCGCTCAGCGGGCGGCGGCGATCCTCTACAACGGGCTCGCCGACCATGAGCGGGCGCTGCCGGCGGCGCGGGCCGCCGTCCAGAGCGCCAACGTGCTCAGCGCCCAGTGGGCGCTGTCCGAGCTGGTCGAGGCGGCGGCGCGCACCGGGGACGGCACGTCCGCCCAAGGGGCACTCGACGACCTCGCGGGCGCGGCGGGACCCTGCGACACGGACTGGGCACAGGGAATCCTGACCCGCTGCCGCGCCCTGCTGAGCGATGACGCGGCCGCGGACGGCCTCTACCGCGAGGCGATCGAACGGCTGGGCCGGACGATCCTGCGCCCCGAACTGGCCCGCGCCCACCTCCTCTACGGCGAGTGGCTGCGCCGGAACGCCCGGCGCGACGCCCGGCCGGACGCCAGGCGCGACGAGGCGCGGACCCACCTGCGCACCGCCTACGAGATGTTCGTGTCGATCGGGATGGCGGCGTTCGCCGAGCGCGCCCGGCGCGAGCTCCTCGCCGGCGGCGAGACCGTCCGCAGGCGCAAGGCCGAGAGCTCGGCGGGCGAGGCGCTGACGCCGCAGGAACGGCAGATCGCCCTGCTCGTGCGGGACGGCCTGTCCAACCCGGAGGTCGGGGCCCGCCTCTTCCTGAGCCCCCGCACCGTCGAGTGGCACCTCCGCAAGATCTTCACCAAGCTCGGGATCACCTCCCGCAGGCAGCTCCCCGGCACCCTCCCGCACGGCGAACCCGGCTGACGCACTCCCTGGCCCGGCCCGACCAGGGAGACACCCTGGTGCGGCCCGGCGGCCCTCCTGGCGAGCCTTGCCGTACCGGCGTTCGCGCCGAGCCGACCGTGGGAGGGAGTGAGGCCGCCGTGGCCGAACAGCCGCTGGACGGAGCCGTCGCGCTCGTCACCGGCGCCAGCAGCGGGATAGGTGCCGCGACCGCGCGGCGCCTGGCCCGGGAGGGCGCGGCGGTCGCGCTGGTCGCCCGCCGCGGCGACCGCCTGGACCGGGTCGCGCGCGACATCACCGGATCGGGCGGGCACTCCATCACCGTGGCCGCCGACATCACCGAGCCCGAACGCGCCGAGCACGCCGTGCAGCAGACGCTGGACCGGCTCGGCCGCCTGGACGTGCTCGTCAACAACGCCGGGATCAGGCTCCTCGGCTCGGCGCTGCACACCACCGTGGCGGAATGGGACCGGATGGTCTCGCTCAACGTGGCGGCGCTGCTGCACGTCACGCACGCCGCCGTCCCGCACCTGATCTACGCGGCGTCGACGTCGCCGCGGGAGGTGGCCGACCTGGTGAACGTCGGTTCGGCGGCCGGCCCGGCCGCCTGGCCGGGCAGCAGCGTCTACAGCCTGACCAAGTCGGGCCTGAACGCGTTCGCCGAGTCGATCCGGCGGGAGCTCGCCGCGGACGGGGTCCGGGTCAGCGTGGTGGAGCCGGGCGCCGTCGACACCGAGCTGATGGACCACCTCAACGAGATCACCCAGGACGCGGCCCGCCGGCAGGTCGCCGGGATCGAACCGCTGCGGCCGGACGACGTCGCGGACGCCATCGGCTACATCGTCACGCGAGAGCGCCGGATCGCCGTCAACCAGATGACGGTCCGCCCCGGTGACCAGAGCTGGTGACAGAGCCGGTGACCGGACCTGGTGACCGGACCTGGCGACCCAATGACGCCGTTCCTGTCCCTCGATACGGTGAATCGGGCGGAACGGGCGAGCGGGAAGCGAGCGGCGGGCGATGGGTCATGGCGAGTTCTACACCACCATCGCTCAGGTCTTTCCCGTGCTGCTGCTGGCCTTACTCTGGGACTCCCGGTATTTGGAGAATCTGCGCGTCCGGCCTCGGCCGTCCCGGCGAGACGACCCGGTCAACGGCGTGTGGTTCTGGACGAAGGGCCGCGTCCGCGTCTACGTCATCACGGTCTCGGTGGTGATCGTCACCGGGCTCGCCGCCGCGGTGTCGGCCCTGGCCGGGATACTCCCCGACAGCGCGATCCTTCGGATCCTGCTCGTTGGCGCTTTGCTCTTGACCCTGGTCACGCTCGTGGTCCGCATCTGGACAGAGGTCACGCACGCGTCCCGGTCGTCGGCCTAGGGGAGGCCCCATGGACGGCGCTCCCATCGTGTTCGACAGCCGGGCGCTCAGGCCACCGCTGCGGGCGCGCATGTCGCATGCGTGGAGAGCGGCGGCCGACCGGCTGCTCGCGGGCCTGATGACCACGATCGTCCTCGGCGCGGCGTTCTGGACGGGCGTCGCCATGAGAATGGTGGAGGACGGCGCGCCGGGCATCGGCGCGGAGGTTTCGGCGGCGGCGTCTGGCCGGCTGGTCGAGATGGCTCCGGTCATCGCGGTGGCCGGCCTGATGCTGACCCTCCTCTCCCCGGGCACCGTCCACCACGTCGTCTACGCCGTCGCCGGAACCGGGTGGCTGGGATTCTCGATGGCGGATCTGCCCGCCCCGCCGGAGGCGCTCACCCTCCCGATGGCCGCGCGGGACGAACTGCTCACCGTCGTCGGCTGGACCGGCTGGTCCGCGATGCTGAAATCCGTGGCACTGATGCTGTTCGCGCTCTACGTGGCCCGGAGGGCGACCGCCGACACGCGCTGGCGGTTCGTCTCCGAGCATGCCCCGGCCTCCAGAACGCCGCGGCTCGGACGGCTCTTCGGCGACCGCTTCCGGTGGCGGACCCCGCTGTGGGCGGCGCACGCGGCCCCGCTCACGCTGCTGGTCGAGGCGGGCCTGCTGTGGTCGCTGCTCATCGTCCGGGCCGGGCTGGACGGCTCGGGGACGATCGATCAGCGCAGCATGGACCTCGTGGCGTCGGGCTTCACCGCCTGCTGGCCGATCGTCCTCCTGTTCATCGCCCTCCCCTTCGGCCGCCCCGAGTGGGAACTCCCCGGCCTCTTCGGCTTCACCCTGGGCGTGACCGGGATCATCGGCGTGTTCGCGCCCTTGCGGGACGGGACGCCATGGGCCGGGCCGCCGTGGCTCGGCGACCTGGCCCGCGACGCCACCTCGCAGCTGGTGGGCGTGTCCTGCTGGGCGGGGGTGATCGGCGTCGTGGCGTCCTTCGCCGCGATCCAGGCGACGCGGTGGCTGTACGGCTGGCGCTAGCCCGGCGCCGGGCCGGGACCGGGGACGGGGTCGGTCTCCAGGGTGAGGCGCAGGCAGGAGATGCCGTGCGCCGTGCCGGCCACCAGCAGCCCGTCCGGTTCCATTTCGATGCTGTGCAGGGGCACCTCCAGGTCGATCCACGCTGCCAGGTCGAGCAGCACGGCGGTGCGGTGGCGGATCGAGCCCATCGACATCTCCCAGGCCATGACGACGCCCCGGTCGTTCGCCGTCACGATGATGCTCCGGCCATCGGTGAGGGACGCGGTCGCCAGATGGGAGGCCCTCGCGGGGATCCGGTCCATACCCAGCGGAACGACCCGGCCGGTGCCGAGGTCGATGATCTGCATGGTGCCGTTCTGGAGCAGCACGACCGCCATCCGGGCGGGGTGTGCGCCGGTCAGGAGGCGGACCGCGGCCGCGCGGAGGGACATCCGGCGCGAGAGGGATCGCCACCGGCGGAACGAGCGCAGTCTCCGGCGCCGGAAGGTGGTGAGGTTCCACACGCAGACGCGGCCGTCGGTTCCGGCGGTCACGGCGATGGGCCGCCCGCGGTGGTCCCGGCCGCAGTCCACGTCGGCGGCCCGGCCCGCGTGCCCGTGCAGCCTCTTGCGGAACGACCATCCCGGCAGGTCCCACGCGAGCGAGAAGTCGCCGTGGCCCGAGGTCACCAGCGCGACCGTCCCGTCATCACGTTTCAGGGAGGCCGTCCTGATGGCCCAGCTGCGGGGATGGATGCCGACGGCGCCCTTCGGTTCGCCGGTCCCGGCGTCCCAGATCCGCGCCGCTCCGTCCGTCCCGAAGGCGACGGCGGCGAGGCGGCCTGCCCCGTCGTCCACCAGCGCGACGGTGGACGACCCCGGCGCGTCGGGTCCCGCGAGTTCGGCCCGGACGGCCCCGCGTTCGGCCTCCCAGAGGAGGACTCCCGCCGCGCCCAGCGAGAGCAGGACGCGGTCACCACCGGGGAGGGTGCCGACGGTCACCCGGTAGACGGGGGACGACCGGCCGGGCCGTTCGCCCGGTGCGGCGCGCGCGATGGCGTCCAGGTCCCACAGGCGTGCCGAGCCGTCGTCGCTCACCGTCACGATCACGCTGCCGTCGTCGACGGCGGCCGCGGCGACCTCCGCGATCCGGGCCGTGTGCCCGGAGAGCGTGGCCTCCCTCTCGACGCCGTCCACGGTCAGGCCGATCCGCAGAGCGTGGCGGTCGTCGGTGTAGACGCCGCCGATGCCGCCCGGCCCGGCCGTCTCGCCGGAGACGAGGTCGATGACCAGCTCCTCGGCACGCTCGGCCGCTCCCACCAGGGGTTCCGCGTCCGGGTAGTGGCGGGCGACGAGCTTCTGGACGCGTCTCGTGACCGCCCGCATCTCCCGCTGGCCGGCTCCGCTGGAGAGCGCTTCCGCGCTGTAGATCTCGACGTTGCGCACCAGATCCACGCAGCGCACCCGCCTGCCGAAGATGAGCGCCGCGACCGGTCTCTTCGCGGCGTCCCGGAAGTAGACGGTGTCGGCGACGAGGAACGTCGCCTTGCCGGGAGGGATCCTGGTCACGGGGACCAGCGACTGCCCGGTCGCCACATCCCAGTACTGGAAGGCGGTCTGCGGGCCTCTCGGACGTCGCATCAGCAGGACGGGGCGGCGGCCGCGCAGCTCCCCGAAGGCGACGGGCTTCCAGAACGGGCCCGTGTCGCGGAGCACGCTCAGCCGTTCTCCCGAGCGAAGGTCCCAGATCGCCGCGGGGCATCCCTTGCCGCCGACGAACGCGGCGAGGCGACCGTCCGCCAGGCGCCCGCACAGCAGCACCGGGTCGGGTTCGGTCAGCCAGGCCACCGCGCGCCGCCGCCAGGACGCGGGGAGGATGGGCTCGTGCGGCGTCCACGTGCCGAGGTCCAGGCGGTGCAGCTTGAGGTCGGCGCCGAGGACGGCCACCAGACCGGGCCCGCCGGGCGAGGCGACGGCGCGGACCGAGAGCAGCGGCGCGCGGCCGAGGTCCCGGTGGGCCAGCGGTTCGGCGGTCCGCAGATCCCAGACGTGGAGGGAGCCGTCCCTTCCGGCGGTGATCGCCGTGGGCGGTTCCATGGCCGGGACCGTGACCGAGGCGATCGCGGCGTGGCCCGGCAGGACCCGGTGCGGATGCTCCACCGGCCACTGCGCCCAGTCCGTGCTCCAGGGGCGGGCGATGGGGCAGGCGCGGACGTGCGCGACCAGCGCGCCGGCGCCGAGGCGGTGCCCCCACAGCTCCAGGTAGGAGAGCCGCTCGGGGACGGTGGCGTCCCGCATGAGATGGAGCGTCCGCTGGTAGGCGGCGGCCGCCCCGGTCTCCGCCGGGGCGGTGAGCGAGGGGAGCGCGGCGATCACGGCGGCGGAGGCGGCCGTCGCGAGGTAGAGGCCGTCGGTGATGAACCGGCCGAACGTCCCCGCCGCGCTCGCGTGCGTCGCGAGGTGCGCCCGCGCGTAGGCGGGGGCGCGGGTCCAGTCGCGGTGTCCGGGCGCGAGCTCGGGGGCCCGGCTTTCCAGGAACGTGACGAATGCGCCGTGCACGTCGCTGTCGGCCTGGCCCATCCGCAGGTACTCGGCCAGCGCGAGATGGTAGAGGCGGTAGACCGACGAGCCGTCTTCCAGGGCCTCGATGACGTAGGCGCCGGCGTTCTTCATCAGCCAGACGATGTCCTCGTCCGTGTGCATCCGGCCGCTGAGCTCCGAGGCCAGCGGAGCCCACGTCCCCGCCCAGGGCAGGCCCGCCCCGTGCGCGTACGCGAGGGGACGCAGCAGCTCCCTCGCCCGCTCCGCGTCGGGGCCCAGCCGGGTCTCCAGGTCCTGGTGCATGGCGTCCGCGGCCGTCGCGGGCAGCGATGCCCGCCAGGCGGGGTCGGCCGTGTCGGGGATCCCGTCGCCGGCGGCGAGCGTGCGGGAGACGATGAGCGCGACGAGGAAGGACCGGCCGGCCGCCGCCACGGCCGCCGCGACCGGCTCCACCACCTCGTCGGGCACGTCGCGGAACGGGGAGCCCGCGGTGCTCTCGCGCAGGCACCGCGTCGCGTACCGGCGCAGGCTCGGCCCGTCGGCGTACTCGGGCGCGTCCAGGTCGAGCGCCTGCTCCGGCTGCTCCGCCCGGACCAGCCGGTGGACGAGATGTTTCCGGGTGCCGAGGACGAGCCGTAGCCCGCCCGGCTCCGCGCCGCGGATCAGCGGCCGGAGCAGCCAGGTGACGACATGGTCCGGATCGACGGTCTCGTCCACCGCGTCGATGATCGCGACCAGCCCGCCGCGCTGCCGCACGCCCCGGAGCAGCTCGCCGGGCGTGGTGGCGTTCACCTCGGCCGCCGCCGCGAGCGCGGCCAGGATCTGGCCCGCGGTCTTGCCGCGGGCGTGGACGGGCACGTCGATCGACCCGGCGGCGGGGACGGTATGCGCCGGAACCCCGTCGAGCGGGACCGTGGACCGCTGCCCCGGGTCGCTGAGCACGGCCAGCCTGGCCAGCACCGCGGACTTGCCCGAGCCGGGGCCGCCGGTCACGACCCGCAGCGTCCCCGCGGCGGGATCCGACAGCCAGCGGGTGAGCTCGCCCAGCGCCGCGTGCCGCCCGACGAACCGCCAGGCGACCTCGGACGGGACGTCCACGCCGCGCGCCCGGGGGAGGAAATGGCTGCGCAGTTCCTCCTCGCGCGCCGCCTGTTCCACCATGATGAGCTGGGAAAGGACGTCGAAGCCGTGCAGCCGCGGTTCGTAGCGCGGGTTGGCGAAAAAACGCTGGTTCTCAGCCGAACTGAAAAGCGTGCTGCACGAGATGGTCTGCCACGTTTTCCTGTTCGGGCTGGTGCTCATGTAATCGGAGAGCGCCTGCGGGGCGAGGTAACGCGGTTCGTGCCCGGCGGTCGCCCGATGGTGGACGGCCTCCTTGAACAATGCCGCGAAGTCGCCCGGCCGTATCTGTTCGAGGGGATGGGCGCCCGTCAGCACCATCAGCGTCTTGTCGGTGGAACGGCCGCTCGCCTCCATCCCCGCCGTGAGGGACTGGGCGCCGCCGCGTCCGGCGAAGCACGTGTCGATGATGAGCAGGAGGCTTTTCAGCTCCGTGTCCAGCAGCGCCGCCTCGACCAGATCGGCCGTCAGGAGCGTGCCGAGAAGCTTGTCCCCGGTAGCGTCGCCCATCCAGAGCCGGTGGCGGCCGGTCCCGATGTCGCCGTGCCCGGTGTGGTAGATCACCAGCAGATCGTCCGGCGTGCAGCGCACGCAGAATTCCCGGACGCCCTTCACCATCTCCTCTCTGGTCGGATCGATGCCGAGCCCCGGAACCCGCTCGTAGCCGAATTCCCCGACCAGCAGGTCGGCCATGAGCGCGACGGATTCGACGATGAGGTCGCCGCTCTTCTCCAGCCCGGCGGTCACGCCCGTGGCGATGAGATGCCTTCGGACCTCCCGTCCCGGCTCATCCACCCATGCCCTCCGCGATCACCCTGCCGGTGGCCTCATCGGTCAGATAGGCGCGCATGTCGTGGGCCTGCGACCCGTTGTGCACCCGGATCTGCCTGACCCGGTCGCCGAAGAACGGACGGATATCCTCCACGACCGCGACGACGTCGCCCGCGTCGGTGATGTTCGTCCAGCTCCCGACTCCGCCGGGCCAGTGCGCCCGCACGGTTCCGTCCTTCTCGCCGGGGGCGGGACGCAGCCGGTCGAGCACCAGATGCCGCAGCCCGAGCGGCGAACCCAGCGTGACGAGCGTCGTCACCGGCCATTCAGGATGGGCGCACAGAGCCTCGTACGCGACCACCGACCCGAGCGAATGCGCGACGATGACGCGCGTCCGGGGCGTCACGGCCGCGGCGACCTCCGCCTGCGCCGCGGCGCGGAGGGCGTCGTCGGTGAAGTACCGGCGGACCTGTTTCAGATCGCCGATGAAGGCGCGCTCGCCGACGCCGCTCCAGAACCGCGACATGGCCAGCGCGTACAGCGCCTTCTGCACCCATGCCGGGCTCCGGAAAAGCGTCTCCTCACCGGGCGGAACGACACGGTCGTCGACCTCGCCCGCGCGTTCCCACAGGGCCGAGAGGAGTTCCTGCTCGTAGCCCTCTTCGACGTCGTTGGCGTCGAAGTAGGCCTCGGGCCCGAGAACCTCCGCCTCCGGACGGAACAGCCTGCCGTAACCGGCGACCGTGACGTCTTCCGGGACGACGTCCCGTCCCGCGAACCGCAGGCCCTGCCGCAGCGCGGGGAACAGCCGCGCGTGCAGGGTGACGGAACCGTCCAGTTGCTTGCCGATTCCGTGCACCAGAACGATCGACATCAGATCACCTAGGAAAAGAAGAGGGCCCACCCGCTGCGTCTGAAGGACCACCCTGGCCCCGGCGATCACCTTTCTTCAAGTGACCCGGTCACAACTGGCCACTACCGGTGACCGGCCGCCGTTCCCGCGCAGCTCGTGGGCCCTCCGTCAGGCGCCCGACGCCCATTCCTTCAGCGCGTCCTTGGACTCGAAGTCGGCGACGTTCTTGTCGAGCGGCTTGGAGGTGTACTGGTGGAAGAGCCACTTGTCCTTGATGAGCGGGTCACCGGCCTCGCGGTAGTCGGCGATCCAGAGCCCGTCGGCCTTGTAGTCGCCGGTGCCCTTCCTCGTCCACAGGTCGCGGTTGCAATAGAGGATCAGCCGGTGGCCGGGGCGGAGCTTCTTCACCTCGCGCAGGAACTTGTCCTTCTGGGCGCTGGTGGCGCGGCGCCCCTTCGGGTCGGTCTCCCAGTCCAGGGCCAGGATGTCACCGTCCGCGGCGCCGCAGTTCTCGACGAAGTACCGGGCCTGCGCCTTGATCCGGGCGAGCTTCAGGCCCCGCCGGCCGAGCAGGAAATGGTAAAACCCGACCACGCAGCCGTCCCGGCGGGCCTGCTCGGCCTGCCGGGCCCGCTTGGGGTTCTCGTAGGTGCGGCCCTCGGTCGCCTTGACGATCACAAAGTCCAGCCCCTCGGAATCGAAGGAGGGGTTGTGGGACGAGACGTCGATGCCGTGCAGCATGACGGCCCCCTTTCGGCTCTCAAGCCGACCCCCTGTACCACCCGTTCCTCCACCACCGCCGGTGCCAACGCGCCGCCGGGCAACAAACCCGTTCATTCCGGCCACACCGTTCTAGCGCCGGGCGCTGATTCGACGGTTGGACGGTCAGGCGGGGCGGCGGCCCAGGCCGGGGAGGAAGCGGCCCACCGCGGCGGCGTAGCGGTCGTAGTCCGCGCCGTGGAGGCGGCGCAGGTAGGGCTCCTCGACCGCGCGGACCTGCAGCTCGATCGCGGCGACCGTGAGCAGCGACCCGAAGATCGACACGGCGTTGGGGACCATGGCGGCCAGCCCGAGGGCGGTGACGATCATGGCCGTGAAGATGGGGTTGCGGGCCAGGGCGAACGCGCCGGAGGTGACCAGCGCGGTGCGCTCGTCCTCGTCGACCCCGACGCGCCAGGACGCCCCCATGGACGTCTGCGCCGCGAGGGTGGCGGCCACGCCGAGGACGGCGAGCACGAGCCCGGCGCCGCGCACGACCGGCCGGTCGAGGACGCCGACCGGGTCCAGCCCGGCCAGCGCGGCGACGGGACCGGCGAGGCCGGCGAGCAGCGCGGCGACGAAGGCGATGCGGGCCCACCACTGCACGCTGCCCGGGGCCAGGCCGCCGCCCCGGAATCCGGTGTCGCCGGTGCGGTGCCATTGGAGCAGGCTGCGCAGCCCGAAGGCCGTGGCGATCCCGACGAGATAGATGATCAACGCGGTCAGCGCCACGACGTCCTCCGGGCGGGTCGATGCGGGTTCGGGGAGAAGCGGGTCACCAGCCGACCTCGTCGCAGCCGACGTGGTCGGGCGGCTCCACCTGGAGGGTGGCGTGGGCGATGGCGTGCCGGTCGCGGAGCAGGTCGCGGGCCCGGTCCAGGACGGCGTGGGCGTCCGCGCCGCTGGTGGTGACGAGGTGGGCGGTGGCGACGTGCATGCCGGACGTCAGCGTCCACAGGTGCAGGTCGTGGACGTCCTGGACGCCGTCGAGGGCGGCGAGTTCGCCCTCGACCGTCCGGGTGTCGAGCCCCTCGGGCGCGTGCTGGCCGAGCACCGCGACGACCTGCCGTCCCAGCGCCACGGCGCGGACCACCACGAACAGCCCGATGGCGAGCGCGACGAGGGTGTCGAACAGGGGCCGCCCGGTGGCGGCGACCAGGATCCCGGCCACGATGACCCCGACCGACCCGGCGGTGTCGGCCACGACCTCCAGGTAGGCGCCCTTGACGTTCAGGCTCTCGGCCGCGCCGCCGCGCAGCAGCACCAGCGCGGCCAGGTTCGCGAGCAGCCCGAGCGCCCCGACCACCAGCATGGGCCCGGTGGACACCTCGACCTCGCTGCCGATCCGTCCCACGGCCTCGATGGTGATGTAGGCGGCGGTGCCCAGCATCACGAGCACCGCGAACCCGGAGGCGAACACCTCGGCCCGGTAGGACCCGTAGGTCCGCCGCCCGGTGCTGTCGGGGCGGGTGGCGACCTTGGTCGCGACCAGCGCGGCGGCCAGCGTCACCACGTCCGCGGCCATGTGCCCGGCGTCCGAGAGCAGCGCCAGGGACCCCGAGACCAGCCCGTAGACCAGCTCGACCACGAAGAACGACCCGATCAGGGCGAAGGCCGCGCCCAGCCGCCACCGATGCCGCCCGGCGGCGTGCCCGGCGGCCTGAGCGGGACCGGGGGAATGCCCGTGCCCGTGCCCGACGCCCATCACGACTCCCGTTCGGGATGGACGGCCTCGGTGTGCTCGATGTGCGCGACCGCCAGATCGAGCAGCATCCGCACGTGCGCGTCGGCCAGCCGGTAGTAGGCCATCCGTCCCGACCGGCGCGCGGTCACCACCCGGTGCGCGCGCAGCAGCCGCAGCGCGTGCGAGGCCGCCGACTCGCTCATGCCGCTGACGGCGGCGAGGTCGCAGACGCACAGCTCCCCGTCCAGCAGCGCGACCAGCATCCGCAGCCGCCGGCTGTCGGCCAGCAGCCCGAACACCTCCGCGGTGTCGGCGAGGTCGGCCTCGGCCGGCATCCGCTCCCGGACCGAGGCGACCCTGGGCGCGTCCACGACCCGCACCGCGCAGCCGTCCGCCATCAAGAGCTGCTCATCTGAAGAACTGTTCACATATCAAGCATGACGGCAGGCCCGCCGCCCCGTCAACCCGCGAGGCGCCTCATGGACGGCGGATCACGGGATGATGCGGCGATTCCGGAGGCCGGTGAAGATGTCGAGGAACATCCGCTCCGTGTCGACGTGGTCGTGGAAGCCGAAGCGGCGGGCCTTGGAACCGTCGGCGAACACGTCGTAGTCCCAGGAGAACACCGCGTCGCCGAAGGGCCAGGAGACGAGCCGCTCGTAGGGGTGCGGCTCCAGGGCGTGCTTCTCGATCATGGACGACCAGAGCGGCCCCTTGTCCGCCATCACGGTCTCCAGGTTCATCGGGAGGGGGTCGGCGACCTCCAGCTCGAAGAAGCGGGCGATCTTGGGCCACAGCCCGCTCCAGCGGAACAGGTCGCCGTTGTTGATGTTGAACGCCTGGTCGGCGCAGCGCTCGTCGGTCGCCGCCCAGACGGTGGCGCGGGCCAGCAGCCCCGCGTCGGTCATCTCCAGGAGCGAGCCGTAGGCGCCGGGCCTGCCCGGGAAGCGCAGCGGCAGGCCGAGCTCCTTGGAGATCGACGCGTAGACGGCGATCACCATGGCCAGGTTCATCGGGTTGCCGAGCGCGAAGCCGCAGACCACCGACGGGCGGATGGCCGACCAGGTCCAGGACGCCCCCTGCCTGCGGTTCTCCAGGAAGTCCTGCTGATCGACATTGAACTCCGGCGGCATGTGCGGCGGGTCGTCCTCGCGGGCCGGGGTCTTGAACGGGCCGAGGTGCGCCCCGTAGACCTTGTACCCCTGCATCAGGCTGATGTGGCGCAGGCCCTTCGCGACGGGTTCGACGGCGTCGACCACGTTGACGAGCATGGCGAGGTTGGGCGGCACCAGCTCGGCCCAGGTCGGCCGGTCCTGGTAGGCGGCGTAGAAGATGTGGGTGACGTGGGCCAGCTCGCCGAGCCGCTTGGCGGAGTCGTCGCGGTCCAGGAGGTCGACCGGCAGGTGCCGGACCCGGCCCGCGTCGGTCCCGCCGCGGCGGGACAGGCCGATCACGTCCCAGTCGCCCAGCTCCGCCAGGTGCTCGACCAGCCCGCGGCCGATGACGCCTTGGGCGCCGACGACCAGAGCCACCTTGGATGGTGTACGCATGGCTTCAAGTCTTGGCCCACCTGCATGGATAAGTCCAAGTCATCTTTTTCATCGCATCGATAGAATCCGTGCATGCTCAGCCTGCGGCAGCTCCAGTACCTGGTCACCGTGGTCGACGAGGGGTCCTTCACCCGGGCGGCGGAGGCGCTCCACGTCACGCAGCCGGCCCTGTCCCACCAGATCCGGGCGCTGGAGCGGACGGCCGGCGCGCCCCTCCTGGAGCGGCTGCCGCGGGCGGTCGGGCTGACCCCCGCCGGGCGGGCGATGCTCCCGCACGCGCGGGCCGCGCTCGCCGACGCCGCGAAGGCGGAGTCCGCCGTCCGGCGCGCGGCCGGGCTGGCCGCGGGCGAGCTTCGGCTGGCCACGGTCTACTCGATCAGCATCGGCGTGCTGCCGCCCGCGCTGCGCGCCTGGCGCCGCCTGCACCCGGGCATCGACGTCCGGCTGTTCGAGCACCGGCACGCCGGCGAGCTGGCCGAGGCCATGGCGCGCGGGCAGGCCGACCTGGCCATCGGGCCGCCGCCGTCAGGCTGGACGGGCCCGGTGCGGACGCTCGGCACGGAGGAGTTCGTGGTGGCCGTCCCGGCGGACGATCCGCTGGCCCTCCAGGGCGCGGACGAGGTCGAGCTCGGCGCGCTCCGCGATCGCCCATGGGTCCACTACGGGCCGGACAACGGGCTCGCCGCCGTCCTGGACCGGGCCTGCCTCGCCGCCGGGTTCCGGCCGGACGCCGCGGTGCGCACGGAGCAGACCGCGTCCGCGCCGATCCTCGCGGCCACCGGCCTCGGCCCCGCCCTCTTTCCGGCGAACCTCGTCCCGGACGGCTACGAGGGCCACATCCTGCGCCCGAGGCCCGCGATCACCCGCGTCCTGGCCGCCTACGCGCGCACCCACATGGACGAGCTGAGCAGTGCCTTCCTCGCCGTGCTCGCCGAGAACGCCTCCGGCCTCCTCACCACCACGCCCGATCCGTGACCCTTAGCCGTGGCGGGGACGGAACTCCTGATCGAGGACGTCGCGGGCGACGGCCGTACCGAGCCGCCAACCATCGATGGAGGCGAAGCGGTAGTGGACCCCTGCCCAGACCCTGGCTTCGAGCAGCTCGGCCAGCGCGACGGAGAGGCTGTCGTAGTGGCGGGTCGTGCCGGAGTCGGCGCTGGACGCGCTGAACGAGAGATCGTCGCGGCCGAAGAACTCCCGCAGGCCCGCCGTGACAGCCGTCGTGTAGCAGGCGTGGCCGGACGGGTACTCCGCCGACGGCGCGGTGGTCCGCAGCGGCGCCCAGGACGGATCGGCGTCGGTGGCCGGGTTGCCGTCGGTGTTCGCCAGCGGGATCGCCGTCACCGGACGCCAGAATCGCCAGCGCTTCTTCTCCCGGTAGCAGGCGATCAGCGTGTCGGCCGCCGCGATGTCCACCATGGCGAACAGGCGGGCCGTCTCCAGGGTGCTCAGCCGGTGCGTCGTGGCGAGCTGGCGGACGATCGCCCACTCCACCATGCGCAGGTCGTCCCACCAGACCGCCGCCTCGGTCTGCTCGGGCGTGCGCACCGTGCTGCCGGCCGAGCCGAGGGCCTTCACCTCGTTCAGGGCGCGGGCGTAAGCCTTGCCGGCGAGTGCCGGGGGCCCGGGGGAGGTGTAGTCGGCGGGCCGGATGACGAACGGCTTCAGGGTGGCGTACCAGGCGCCGACCTGGAGATGGTCCGGCGGGGTCGGCCGCCACTGGCCCGGTTCGGTGCCGACGGGCCAGGTCGCGTCGGAGAACGCGCCGTCGTCGCGGCGGGCCTCGATCATGGCGGCGGCCGCGGCCTCGCCGACGCGGATGCCGCCGCGCTTGGCCCGGCCGGCGGGGATCGCGGCGAGCGACTCGCGGTACTGCGCGTCCAGCGAGCCGGCCTGCTTGGGGAACAGCCAGAGGAGCACGCGGTAGGCGGCCGTGGCGACGGCCGCCGGGGTCGAGTCGCCGGGACGGGCGTCCGGCGCGGTCAGGTACGGCTCGTACGGGGTGCCGGCGATGGCGTTGACCGCGTCGTACACCGCGCCCTGGACGATCGCGAAGCTGCGGGTGGCGGGTGTCGGTGACTGGCGGGCGACCTCGTAGATGGCGGTCTGGGCGTGGACGTGCCAGGCGATGGCGGCGTTGGGCGCGGCGGCCGGACGCGCCTGCGCCGCCGGGGCCGTGGCCACCAGTGGCAGGGTCACGGCGAGCGCGGTCATGACCGCAACGCCGCGTAATCTTCCGGTTTTGCCTGGACGGTGTGCCATTGCAGTCCCCTCAGTGCTTAATGCCGATAAACGATGAATTGCGGTAATGCCCGTGTTTGGAATTGACGTCGGACGAGTGTGCTCCGACATCAACACTTACACGATGTGCCGCGGAAATCCACGCTTCGACTTTCGGTCGCCGGAGGGGCGCCTGCCGCTCGGTTGCCCTCGTCACCCGTGCCGGCTGCGCGTTGAACGCGACCTCGGCGCTGTGCCGAGGTCGCGCTCGCGGCCGGTGTCAGGTGTTGAGCATGCCGAGCAGCCGGCTGGTCATGTCTCTGGTGCGTTCCATGGTGCCTTGGGCATACGTTTTGGCGGCGGGGTTGGCTCCCTTCTGCAATTCCACCTTGGACATCTCCACCGCGTTGCCCTGGTGTCCGAGGAGCAGGTTGAGGAAGGTGATGTCGAAACCGCGGCCTTCGGCCTGTTTCAGGGTCTTCATCTCCGCGGGGCCGATGGCCGGCAGCCCGCCATGGGCGGCGTGGGAGTTCGCCGGGCCCTGCAGCGAGGTCGGCTTCGACCACGCGGTGAGCCATGACCTCATCTGCTGTATCTCACCGGCGCTCTCCTTCTCGACGGCGGCGGCCAGCTTCGTGACCTCCGCGTCCTTGGAGCGGCCGGGGACGAGCCGGGCCATGTCGAGCGCCTGCTGCCGGTGCACGATCATCATCTGCAGGTACATGACGTCGTCGGCGTTGTGCGCGGCCGACGCGTTCTGTTTCGGCTTGGCGTCGCCCGGATCGCTCGCCTTCGATTCGCCGCCGCATGCCGTCAGCAGCATGACGAAGGCGAAGAGCATTCCTGCGAGCACATGGTGCCGGGAGCGGGGGGCGTCACGGTGCGGGAGCGGCTTGGCGGTGGTGCGGAGCCCGTGACGGCGTTGTGGGAGCTTGCCGGTCATGGGGAGCTCGGATCGGTCGTTCTTCGCATGGAAATCCCTCATGGTCGTGATCGGGCGCCGGAACCGTTCCGGCGACCTGGTCGCCTGATCGCCACCAGACGCCGGTCACGGTATCCGTAAAGCCGCCTTCCTCTCCATATGCCGCCTTCCGGACTCGTTGTCCGCCGGGCTGATCACGTACTGCGCGCGGCGCGGAAGCCCTTGGTGACGAGCCAGATCCCCAGGGACAGTTCCCAGACGATTTCCGGCGCCGTGAACAGGAAATTCACCGGGGACTGCTGCTCGTAGGCGCCGAACAGGACGGCGGTCGCGGTGGCGCAGGCGATGGGTCCTCCGATGAGCCCGATGAGCGCCATGGGACGCGGCACCAGGCCCGACCGGTACATCAGATAGCCCAGCAGCAGACCGTTGCCCAGGCCAGCGCAGAAGGCGGGGCCGAGCAGGAACGTCTGGTCCTTCACCGCCACCAGCGACCGGCCGATCAGGGCGGCGTCGGCGCCGCCCTCGCCCGCCAGGTCCTGCCGCAGCGCCACAATGGCGAGCACGCTCACGATCCCCATCACGATAATGGTCGATTCGACGATGCGCAGGCCGACATAGCCGAGGGCGATGCTCTCGCTCTGCCGCCTCAGGACGGGGAACAGCACGAGCGCGGTGGCGATGTTCGCCACGGCGGTCAGAATCTCAAGGAAGGCCCCGAGCCGCACCTGCGTGTCCGCGCCCGCTCCCAGGATGTAGTCCGCGTCATTGAGGACCGGGTCGTACAGGAACACCGCCGGGATCGAGAAGGCGAAGGTGAGGATGAACCAGACACCGGCGATTCTGGCGGTCCGCTGAAAGGCGTCCGCCGGGATCTCCGGCGTCCGGGATTCGATCGTGGTCACGTGGCTCCCAAGGCTTGAAGCGGCCCCGCGCGAATTCCGGGCCAACGGTAGGGAACCACGCTGAACGGACGTTGTCCCCATCCGCGCGTGGCCGGTTCAAGCCGCGCGGATGGGGAGGCGTCCCCTCGCTCGTCAGGATCGCAATGCGGCCTTCGGACGCCCGGCCTCGGGCGTCAGGTGCTTGAGCGCCTGGAGGATCTCGTCGACCTGTTCCTTGGCGTCGCCGAAGAGCATCTGGGTGTTGTCGCGGAAAAAGAGCGGGTTCTGGACGCCCGCGTACCCGGTGGCCATCGACCGCTTGAACACGATGACCTGCCGCGCGTTCCAGACCTCCAGGACGGGCATGCCCGCGATGGGGCTCGCCGGGTCCTCCTCGGCGGCCGGGTTGACGATGTCGTTGGCGCCGATCACCAGGACGACGTCGGTGTCGCCGAAGTCGTCGTTGATCTCGTCCATCTCCAGCACCAGGTCGTAGGGCACCTTGGCCTCGGCCAGCAGCACGTTCATGTGGCCGGGCAGGCGCCCGGCCACCGGGTGGATGCCGAACCTGACCTGGACGCCGTGGCCCCGCAGCCGCGCGGTCAGCGCGGCGACCGGGGCCTGCGCCTGCGCGACCGCCATGCCGTAGCCCGGCACGATGATCACCGAGGAGGCGCCGGCGAGCGCCTCGGCCGACTCCTCGGCGGTGATCTCCCGGTGCCGCCCCTGATCGCCGCCGGACGCGGCGGGCGCCTCAAGCCCGAAGCCGCCCGCGATGACCGACAGGAACGAGCGGTTCATCGCCTTGCACATGATCGCCGACAGGTAGGCGCCCGAGGATCCGACCAGCGCCCCGACGATGATCAGCAGGTCGTTGCCGAGCAGGAACCCGGACGCGGCGGCCGCCCAGCCGGAGTAGCTGTTCAGCATGGAGACCACCACCGGCATGTCGCCGCCGCCGATGGAGGCGACCAGGTGCCAGCCGAGCAGCAGCGCCACCGCGGTCACCGCGATGAGCGGCCACACCCCCGGCTCGACGACGAACACGACGGTGAGCAGGGCGAAGAGCGCGAGCGCCCCGACGTTGAGCAGGTTCTTGCCCGGCAGCATCAGCGGCGCGGACTTCATCCGGCCCGACAGCTTGCCGAACGCCACGATCGAGCCGGTGAAGGTGACGGCGCCGATGAACACGCCGATGAAGACCTCGGCGCTGTGGATGCCGAGCATGTCGTCGCGGGCGAGCGCGGCCGCCTCCGCCCCGTCCGGATGGCGCTCGACGTGCAGGTAGCCGCTCCAGCCGACCAGCACGGCGGCCAGCCCGACGAAGCTGTGCAGCAGCGCGATGAGCTCGGGCATCGCGGTCATCTCCACGGCCCCGGCCCGGTTCAGGCCGATCACCGCACCGGCCGCGATCGCGGCCACGAGCAGCCCGAACGCGGGGACGCCGATGTCGCCGTCGATGGTGAGGGCGACGGTGGCGACGAGCGCCACGGCCATGCCGAGCATGCCGTAGGTGTTGCCGAGGCGCGCGGACTCGTGCCGGGACAGCCCGGCGAGCGCGCGGATGAAGAACAGCGCCGCGACGATGTACGCCGCGGTCGCGGCGGTGGCGATCGTCATGGCTAGCTCCTGATGAACATGGCGAGCATGCGCCGCGTGACCGCGAACCCGCCGAAGACGTTGATGCTCGCGAGCAGGATCGCCGCGAGCGACAGGACGGTGATGGCCGCGTTCCCGGTGCCGATCTGCAGCAGCGCACCGACCACGATGATCCCGGAGATCGCGTTGGTCACCGACATCAGCGGGGTGTGCAGCGCGTGGTGCACCTTCCCGATGACGTAGTAGCCGATCACGATGGCCAGCGCGAACACGGTCAGGTGCACCTGAAGCGCCGCCGGCGAGAGCGCGATCAGCCCGAACATTCCAAGGGCCGCGACGGCCACGCCCACCTGACGCAGCAGCGGGTTCGCCTTGCGGGCCGGTTCGGCCGCCTCGGCGTCCTGCCGCACGGGCTGCTCGGTCACCGGTGCCGCCGACACCGCCACCGGGGGCGGCGGCCAGGTCAGCTCGCCCTCCCGGACGACGGTCATCGAGCGCTGCACGACGTCGTCGAAGTCCAGGACGAGCACGCCGTCCCGCTCCGGCGTCATCAGCCGCATCAGGTTGACCAGGTTGGTGCCGTAAAGCTGCGACGCCTGCGCGGGCAGCCGCCCGGCCAGGTCGGTGTAGCCGAGGATGATCACGCCGTTGTCGGTGACGACCCGCTCGCCGGGCACCGTCCCCTCGACGTTGCCGCCGTTCGCCGCGGCCATGTCGACGATCACCGAGCCCGGCCGCATCGTCGCGACCATCTCGGCGGTGATCAGCGTCGGCGCGGGCTTGCCGGGGATGAGCGCGGTGGTGATGACGATGTCGACGTCACGGCACTGATCCGCGTAAAGCGCGGCGGCGCGGACGTTGTAGTCGTCCGACATCTCCTTGGCGTAGCCGGTGTCCGGGGCGCCGTCCTGCTCGGGCTCGGCGACGGCGAGGTAGTCCCCGCCGAGCGAGCGGACCTGGTCGGCGACCTCCGGTCGCGGGTCGGTGGCCCGGACGATCGCGCCGAGGCTGCCCGCCGCGCCGATCGCGGCGAGCCCGGCGACCCCGGCCCCCGCGACCAGCACCTTCGCCGGCGGGACCTTGCCCGCCGCGGTCACCTGGCCGGTGAAGAACCGGCCGAACTCGTGCGCCGCCTCGATCACCGCGCGGTACCCGGCGATGTTGGCCATCGAGGAGAGCACGTCGAACGACTGCGCCCGGGAGATCCGCGGCACCGCGTCCAGGGAGAGCGCCGTGATGGGACGCTTGGCGAGGTCTTCCACCAGGTCCGGCCTGAACCGCGGGCTCAGCAGGCTGATCAGCGTGGCACCCGGGCGCAGCGCGTCCAGCCGCTCGGGAGCGGGCGGGTTGACGCCGAGCACCACGTCCGCGGCGTCCGCGGCACCGATGGCGGCGCCCGCCGCCTCGTACCGGTCGTCGGGGAACCCGGACCCGGCTCCGGCGCCGGGCTCGACGACCACCTCGTATCCGAGCTTCTGCAGCTGGGTGACGGTGTCCGGTGTCACCGCCACCCGCCGCTCCCCGGGCGGATCCTCCTTGAGAACCCCAACGATCATGGCAACCACCTCACATGTTTCGCGGCGGGCGCGGTGCGGGGCAGCGCGCCATGGGGCCGCGGGTGCCTGTCCGCCGGCGCGGGCGCGGGCGGTCGGACGGCGTCGGATATCTCGACATCAAGTTAATTCTGCCACGCGCGCGCCCGCTTCGGCTTTGCGGTGTGTGCCAGTCTTCGCAACGAATGCTTGGGAAGTTGAAACAAGGCGCCACGCACAGTGATCACAGCGACGCGCTAAGGCCCCGCCCCACCGTCCCGAAGCAGTCAGCGCCGCCACCGGGCCGCAGGTCGTACTCTTGTCGGCGATGGGAACACGAGGTGTGGAGGGCGCATATCAGGGTGCGCTCCGGGCGTTCCAGAACCCGATGCTCGACCTGCTCCACCGGACGTACGCGCCGTTCGTGGTGACGGTGCTGGCGATGATGTTCACGCCGGAGCGGCCGACGGTGCCGGTGGCGGACGCGCACGCGGAGATCGCCGGCGCCCTCGACCGGCTGCGGGCGGCGGGCTACGGCGACGAGGGCGACCAGCCGCTGCCCGCGGGGAACGCCCGTGACCTGTGCCGGCAGTGGGTGCACGCGGGCTGGCTGGTGCGGCAGGTGTCCGACGACGTCGAGGTGTACCGGCTGTCCGCGCACGGCGTCGGCGCGCTGGAGGTGGCCGGCCGGGTCGGCGGGGCACGGACGCGGGTGTCGGAGTCCCGGGTGCGGACGCTGCTGGAGGCGGTCGAGCGGCTCGCGCAGGACGCCGATCCGGACGTCATGGCCCGGATGGCGCGGCTCCAGACGGAGATCGACCAGCGCCGCCGGGAACTCGACCGGCTCGAACGGGGCGGCGCCGTCGAGACCGTCCCCGACGACCAGCTGCTCGAAGCGGCCGAGAACGTGCTGCATCTGGCGCGGGAGCTGCCCGCCGACTTCGCCCGCGTCGCCGAGTCGATCAAGGCCATGCAGCGGGACGTCGTCGCCGACCTGCGGCAGGACGTGCGCCCGACCGGGGAGGTGCTGCGCGAGTACCTGGAGCGCGGCCGGCAGATCATGGACACCACACCGGAGGGCCGCGCGTTCGCCGGGGCGCTGCGCCTGATCGGCGACCCGGCCCGGATCGAGGACCTGTGGAACCTGCTGCGCACCGTGCTGCGGCACGGTTTCACCGACCAGATGCCGGAACCGCAGCGGCGCGAGCTCGGCGAGATCGCGCGCCGGATCGAGCAGGGCGTCAAGGAGGTGCTGGCCGCGCAGCGGCAGGCGTCGCACGTCATCACCACCCAGGTGCGCAACCATGACCCGATGCGCGACCGCCAGGTGGACGAGCTGCTGCGCGAGGTGATGTCCGGCTTCCAGACCTGGGTGCCGAGATCGCGCCGCGGCACGGCCGTCGACCCGCTGCGCCGCCTGCCGGTGGCCGACGTGAAGCAGCTGCGGCAGACCGTCAGCGACCTGCGCCCGCCCGAGCCGCCGACGCCGCTGCGGGAATGGGACGAGGCGGAGGACATGCCGGACGCCGACACCCGGGCATGGGGCGGCCCCCAGTACGCCGAGCTGCGCGAGCATCTGGCGGCGTTCGCGGGCGACGCGGACGGCGTCGACGTCGCGGCCGCGTTCCGCGCGGCGGCCGAGCGGATGCGGCGGCCGGTGGACCTGCTCGGCCTCCTGGAGATCGCCCATGGTTTCGGCATGACCGACACGGCCGAGGTCGCGGTGGTCGACGCGGTCCGCCCGGACCAGACCAGGCGGCGCTTCGCGTTCGGCGGCGTCCTGGCGGCGAACCCGGCGACACCCCGCGCCGCTGCCGGCGAGGGCGGGAACGACGGTGAGTGAACCGGAGGCCGCCGACGAGAGCTGGCCGACCGGCGAGGAGGCCGGCTTCATCGACCCGGTGGCGATGGAGGACGACCCGTCCGAACTGTTCGCCGGTGACACGGGCACGCTGGACGTCGACGTGCGGCGCGTGCTGGTCCGGCTGCTGCAACGCAGGTTCCTGCTGGCCGAGAAGAACCCCGCGCAGTGGCGCACGCTGCTGGAGAACCAGCAGCTCATCGAGTCGCGGCTGCACGACCTGTTCGTCCGGCTCGTCGTCGACCACGACCGGGGCATCGCCTACAAGCACCAGGTCCGCTCGGCGGAACTCGACGTCCCGATCCTGCTGAAGGACGACCCCTACAGCCGCGCCGAGACCCTGGTCCTGGTCCATCTGCGGACCGTCTACCAGAGGGAACGCGGCACCGGCGAGATCTCGGCGCGGGTCGACATCGAAGAGCTGGAACAGACCGTGCTGACCTACTTCGACCCGGACGACCACAACCTCGCCCGCGGCCAGCGCGAGATCCGCAACGCGGTGCAGCGGCTCGCCACCGAGGGCCTGCTCGCGGAGGAGTCCGCGGGCCGGTACCGCATCACGCCGCTGGTCGAGGTCGTGCTGAGCACCGAGAAGATCGCTGAGCTGAGCCGGTGGCTACGGGAACAGAACGAGGGGCCATGACCGCAGCGAAGCGAGGATCAGGGCCCCTCCCCTCCGGGGGACTGGGGGTCGCCCCCCAGGAAGGCAGGGCGCCATGAGCATGATCGACACGCTGTTCGGGCTGATCCCGGCGGCATCGCGCGGGCAGCAGTGGGTGGCGCGGGACCTGCAGCTCGTCAACTGGGGCGGCTACGACGGCTATCACCGCATCCGGTTCGCCCCCGGCGCGACCCTGTTCAGCGGCGGTTCCGGGTCGGGCAAGTCCACGCTGATGGACTCCTACATCGCGCTGCTGATGCCGCACACCACGCCGTTCAACGGGGCGTCCAACGGCGGGGTTGTCGGCCGGCCGCGCGGCAAGGACCAGCGCAACATCCTCTCCTACGCGCGCGGGAAGCTCGACGAGTCGCGGACCGGCGGCGAGACGCGGGTGCGGGTGCTACGCGGCGACGGCCGCGACACCTGGTCGGCGATCGCGATGACCTGGGCGGACCCGAGCGGTGCGGTGTTCACCGCGCTCCGGGCCTGGTACGTGCCGTCGTCCGCGCGGGCGCTCGACGACGTCGTCGTGGTCCGCGCCGTCCGCGACGACTCCTTCGACCTGCGCGAGCTGGACGGCCCGGCGGGCAGCAGGTTCGCCCGCGAGGCGGTCACCGCGACGGGCCTGACCTGCTTCGGCACCGACCGCGACTTCACCGCCCGGCTGCACACCGCGCTCGGCATCGGCGCCGCCGGGGACGGCCACAAGGCGGTCGGGCTGCTCGGCCGGATCCAGGCGGGCCAGCAGATCACCACCGTCGACGCGCTGTACAAGACGATGGTCCTGGAGGAGCCGTCCACCCTGGCCACGGCGGACGAGGTGGTGCAGCAGTTCGACGAGCTGTCCGGCACCCGGGAGCGGATGATCACCGCCCGCCGGCAGGTGCGGGCGCTGGCCCCGATCCGCGACCACCGCAGGAGCATCGACGAGGCGGTGGCGCGGCTGCTGGTGATCGACGACGTCGGGTCGTTCACCGACCCGTCGTCCCCCGCGGCGCTGTGGCGGCACGAGCGCCGCCTCGACCTGCTGCGCGCGGCCGAGCAGGACCTCACCGGACGGCGCCGCCGCGCGGAGGACGACGTGCGCGAGACGGCAGCGCTCATCGACGGCACGGAGACCCGGCGGGAGGCGCTGCTCGACACCCTCCGCGCGTCCGGCGGCGACCGGCTGGAGACCGCGCTCCGGGAGATCCGCAACGTGGAACGGCGGCTGGCCGACGTCGAACAAGTACGGGAACGGCTTGACCGGGCTCTAGGCACCATCGGCGCGACCGCGTCGACCCGTGAGGAATTCGCCGCGCTGCTCGACACGGCGCACCGCGCGCTGGCGGACTCCCAGGCCAGGAAGACCGCCCAGAACGAGTTCGCCGAGGCGACCTCGGAACGCAAGGCCGCCGAACGCGAACTGGCCGAACTGCAGGCCGAGTACAAAGCGGTCAAAGCTCGTCGCGGGAACATCCCCACCGACCTGCACACCGCCCGCGACCTGCTGGCCGAGGCCGCCGGGCTCACCCCCGACGACCTGCCGTTCGTCGCTGAGCTGATCGAGGTGCGCACGGAGTTCGAGCCGTGGCGGGAGGCGTTCAACCTGGCGCTCGGCGGGTTCGCCACCCGGATGCTGATCGACATCGGCCGGCTGAACACGTTCCGCGAAGCCATCAACACGGTGAAGCTGGGCCGGCGCATCCACTTCGAGGGCGTCCGCACCGGCAGGGACGACGACATCGGGTTGAACGACAAGAGGCTCCCCGGCCGGCTCGACTACCGGCCGTCGCCGTTCACCGCCTGGCTCAAGAGCGAACTCGTCCGCGGCTTCGACTTCGTCTGCGTCGAATCGCCCAAGCTGCTGATGCAGCACTCGAAGGCGCTCACGATCACCGGGCAGACCTCGCAGGGCGGCCGGGGCGCGCACGGCGGTCACGGCCGGGCCAACCTGCTGGGCTTCACCAACAGCCGCCTGCTCGCCGACCTCGACACCCGGATCGATCACGCCCGCGTGCGTCACGACGACGCCGTCGAACGGGCGGCGAAAGCGGAGCAGACCCTCAACTCGTTCGAGGAGAGGCGCGCCGCCTACCAGGCCGTGACCGAACTGTCCTGGGAGCAGGTGGACGTCGAGTCGGTCACCGCCGAACGGGATCGCTGGCAGCGGGTCATCGACGAGGTCCGCGAGGGCAACCCGGAGATCGACCGGCTGCAGCGGGAGGCGGAGGACCTCAAGCGGGAGGTCAAGAAGCTGACCGAGCGCGTCGGCGGGCAGAAGCAGGAGGTCGAACGGCTCAACACGTCCTGGGAGTCGATCGTCGACGAGGTCGACGGCGCCCAGCGGGCGCTCGACACCGCCGCCGAGACCGGCACCGAGGTGAGCGAGGAGCACCGGGAGTACCTCGCGAAGCTGTTCGACGACGCCCCGGACGGCACCGATCCCGCGACGGCCCTGGCGGACTTCGACGCCGCGCACCGCCGCGGCGTCGAGCGGATGCGCGCCGACCGCACGCTGGCGGAGGAGGCGATCGGCCGCTCGCGCAAGGCGCTGCACGACACGTTCTCGACGTTCGTCGAACGCTGGCCGAACCCGAACCTCGGCACCGACCCGGACGCCTCCTACCGCGACTTCGACCGCCTGCTCACCGACCTTGAGACCAGCGGCCTGCACGAGCTGGAAAGCGAGTGGCGCGACAGCCTGCTCAAACTCTCCGGCAACGACCTGACCAGCCTGGACAGCGAGCTCGCCGCCGCCGTCCGGGAGATCCGCGACCGGATCGACCCGGTCAACCGGATCCTCGCCGGACTGCCGTTCGCCGACGAAGGCCACCGGCTGCGCATCGACCCGCAGGAAAGCCACTCCGCGGTCCGCGCCCGGTTCCGCAAGGAGCTGCGCGACGTGCGCGCCATCATCGACAAGGCGGCCTCGGACGCCGACCGCGAACGCGCCTACCACCGCATGGCCAAGGTCATCGACCGCATCCGCCGCACGGCACCCGATTTCGCCGACCTGATCGACGTGCGCAATCACGTCCGGATCAGCGCGGAGAAATGCAACCTCGCCGGGGAGCATGTCGCGATCTACGACCACATCGGGGAGAAGTCCGGCGGCGAGTCCCAGGAACTGGTCGCGTTCATCGTAGGCGCCGCCCTGCGCTACCAGCTGGGCGACGCGGGCGCCGAACGTCCCCGCTACGCCCCCGTCTTCCTCGACGAGGCGCTGATCAAGGCGGACGCGCACTTCACCGGCCGGGCCATCGGCGCCTGGCGCGGGCTGGGCTTCCAGCTCGTCATCAGCGCCCCCAACGACAAGCACAGCGCGATCGAACCCCACGTGGACGCCGAGTTCCTGATCCTCAAGAACGCCGAGGGCCGCTCCTGGGCGAAACCCATAGTGGCGGTCCCCGACGCATGACCCCCCGCCTGGTCACCCCCGACGACGCGGTCAAGTCACTCCGCCGCAATCTAGACCAGAAGTGGGCAACAGCCGTATGCGCCGAACTCGGCGCGGGAGAACCGGTCACGTTCGCCGTCCCGCTGCGCCCCGGCGTGTCGACCGGCAGCGCGGTGGCGCGGATAGGGCACGCCACCTGGCACGAGTGGCACATGAGCTGGCGCGAATTCGCCGACCGGCATCCCCACGTGCTGATCGTCCGGAAGCCGTTATCCGTCCAAGGCGTGACGGACGACTACCCCAGCACACTCGTCGCGGACCTGGACGCCGCCGCAGCCCTATCCTCGGGCTCCGAGCCGCCCCCGAACATCGCCCGAGCCCGCACGCTAGCGTCCTCGCTGCAATCCACTGGCGCAGTCCTTACCCCGGCGACCCTCCGAGCCGCCTACCGGTTAGGGCCCGCAGACGCGGAAGTCTTGCTCAGCGCCGTGACCTGGCTGCGCGAACACCCGAACGCGAGCGAATGGACCGCCCGACAGCTCCCGATCCCCGGCATGCACACCAAGTGGCTCGACACTCACGGCACATTGCTGCGCGACGTGGCCGGCCGCGACGTCCGCGACGAGGTCCGCCCTCGCCCCGCCGTCCTGCACCTGACCTACGTCGACCCCGGTCACCTCGCGTCGGGCCGCCGCAGGCACGACGCCTGGACCACCGGTGATACCCACGACATCGCCTACCGTCCGCGGATCGTCCTGGTCGTGGAGAACCGCGACTCCCGCCTCTGGTTCCCACCCACCGAGGGCACGATCGTCGTCGAGGGCGGAGGCAAGGCGGCCGCGCCCCTGCTCGCGAACGTCCCCTGGATTCGCTCCGCCGGCCACATCGTCTACTGGGGAGACATCGACGCGGACGGATACGCGATTCTCGATGGCTTCCGTGCCGCACTTGCCGAGCCCTTACCGGGCGACGACGTACCACCGAAACGGGTCACCTCGATCCTGATGGACGCCACTGACCTGCACCGGTACGCCCAGCACGGGGTGAACCACGACAAGTGGGGACGCCTGATCAAGCCGTCCTCGATAAACCTTCCGCACCTGACCGAAGCCGAGACGACCGCCTACGACACCATCGCGACCGAGGGGCCAACCCCCTTCCGCCGCATAGAACAGGAAGCAATCCCCCTTGCCGACGCAGCGACGCGGCTACAGGACGTCACCAAGAGGTTCGAACCGTATTACTGATCTGGGCCTCTGGCTGCGCGGCTCCACGCACTCGTACAGGCCTCGCGAACGGCAAAAAGATCCTGGCTGAGCCGCATATGGCACTCGTGGGAACTTTGCGCCAAAATGATCGCTGAGCATCCAGTTGTGTGCCAAGGGGGCGGTTTTCGGCATGACCATTGACGACAGCGATGCTGATCTCGACGAACGGTTGCGGGAGGCGCGGGCGCGGCTGTCGGCGCCCGGTACCGGCCCCCGGCCGGAGAGCCGGGGGGAGTCGTCGGACGCGGACGGGTGGATGCGGGTCGTGGCCGTCGACGGCCGGCTCGACGAGATCGTCCTGAACCCGCGGGTGCTGCGGTGGGAGATGCCCGAGCTGACCGAGCGGCTCGTCACGGCGATCAACGCGGCGTTCGGCGAGGCGCGGACCGGGGCCCCGGACGCCGACGAGCCGGTGATCGACCCGGCCGTGCTGGCCGGGCGGCTCCGCGAGGTCCAGGACGAGGGCATGCAGATGATGGCGCTCATCGGCCAGGGCCTGGACGAGGCCATCACCAAGATCCGGGAGCGGGCTAGCGTCCCGGGGGCGCCGGCCACCCCCGCCGTGTTCGACGCGCTGCTGGAGCGGACCCGGGAGATGGCGGCCGCCGCCGCACCCTCGGACGTTCCCGTGCCCGAAGAGGTGACGGGCGTCGGGCGCGATCCGTCCGCCCAGGTGGTCGCGGTGGCGGGCGCCGGTGAGCGGCTGGAGTCGCTGGAGATCGGGAGCCGGGCGCTGCGGGCCGGGTCCGAGGGGCTGGCCGAGGCGGTGGTGGCCGCGGTGAACGCCGCCCTGGACGACCTGGGCGACGGCGGCACCGCGCAGGCCACCACGATGGACCGTGCCGAACTGCTCGGCCGCGCCCAGGAAATTCAGGATCTCACTCTGGAACAGATGCGCACCTTCACCCGATCGCTCTCTTCGATGATGGCTGGAATAAGCCCTGACCAGAGGCCGGAGAAATGACCGAACTGCGTTTCGACTCCACCCAGATCCAGCGCTCGGGCGACCGCATCCAGATTTCCGCCAATGAGCTGAAGTCGAAGCTGGAGGCGTTCACCTCCGAACTCGAAGGTTTCGGCCAGCCATGGGGCGCCGACGAGATCGGAATGCTGATCGGCATGTGCTACCAGGGCATTTATGAGGCGGCCATGGAGTGCTTCCAGGGCAATATCGAGGATATGTCCGCCGTCGGCGACGACGTCAAGGTCATGGCGGCCACCTACCGGGAGTCGGAGGACCTCTCCAAAATCGAGGTCAACCGCGTCCGCGACATTCTGGGGTGACCGATGGGCCTGCAACTGCCGGGTGAACTGCGCTCGCTGCTGTCGATGCTGGGCTACGACTGGCCGGAGGCGGACGAGACCAAACTGTTCGAGATGGGCGGGAAGTGGCTGGGCTTCGCCGGGACCTTCCGGGAACCCATCGACGGCGCCCAGGGCCACGCCCAGCAGGTGTGGACGGGCAACCAGGGCGCCGGGATCGAGGCGTTCCGCCAGGACTGGACGTCCGAGGACGCCCCGGTCACCAACCTCCAGGACTCGCTGACCGCCTGCTACATCATCGGTGCCGGGCTGATGGTCTGCGCCGCCATCGTGCTGGCCCTGAAGATCAGCGTCATCGTCCAGCTGATCGTCCTGGCGATCCAGATCGCCCAGGCCATCGCCACCGCCGTGGTCACCTTCGGGGCCTCCCTGCTGGAGATCCCCATCTTCAAGATGATCACCGGCTTCATCATCGACATGCTGATCGACATGGCGCTGAGCGCGGTCCTCGATGGGTAGGCGGCGGGGACACCAGCCGCCGCGGGGGGCCGGCGGCGGATCCGCGAAGGGCGTCTTCAAAGCCGCCATGAGCTTCCTCAGGTATTCCAAGCGGGCGCACAAGAATCCCGTCAAGCACGGCACCGTGATGAAGCGGTACGGCATCAAGCGCGGCCCGGTCGTGTTCCGTATGCCGAAGAACGCGACACCGGCTGAGATCAAACAGGCCCAGGAGTACTGTGACTACGCCAACCGGGCGCTGAAGAAGGGCGACCTTTCCCCGACCGGCCGGGTGAAGGTCAGCGGCAAGCTCAAGAGCGACAAGGAGGCCGCGGCCGCCGCCGAACGCACCCGGGCGGCGAACGCCGGGCAGCCCTACGGTCCGCTGGTGGCGGCCCACCTCCCGGACACCACCTGGGTCGGGGTGCCAGACCCACCCGGGTGGGGCCGACATACGGACCGGATCAATTCCTCTCTCGGCTCCCAGTCCGGTCTGTATCCGGAGGGCTATCAACCCACCGAATTCCGTCTCGAATAATGGCGCGACGATGACGCGACTTGCGGCCGCTTTCCTGCTGGATTACGCTGTGTCCACAACATCGCTACGGTACGAACCGATTTTCGCCAAGGAAGGCGCGCATGTCTGGTCAGGAAGACTGGCGAGCCCTGATAGGGGCAATGATCATGGTCAAGTCCGATATTGACCAGTTGCCCGGCAATAGCAACGAAAATTACACCCTTCCGCGCGTCAAGGCCAGTGAAGCGGAAGTGGCGGAATTCGAGCAGGGGATCGGGGAGCGGCTGCCCGCGTCCTACCGGAACTTCCTGCTGCACGCGGACGGGTGGCTCGAGTTCTACTACCTGATGGACCTGTTCGGCCTGCCCGAACTGCGCGGCGGCGGCAACTGGCCGGTGGCCAACAGGCTGCTGACGGTCTATTCCGAGGACGCCCTGGAAGCGGCCGACCTCGACCCGAAGGGCGTGGTGCCGGTCGGCGCCGGCCAGGGCATGCGCGACCTGCTGCTGATCGTCCGGGACGGCTGGCCCGCGGCGGGCGAGGTGTCCTGGATCGACGGCGAGGAGATCGGCCGCTTCGAGGACTTCGCGACCTTCATGGCCTTCATGGTCCAGCACCGCAGAGAAGACTTCGAACGCCGCGCCGCCAACACCCCCTGACCTGCAACGCGACCTGTAGGTCGAAAACCCGCTCCGGCGGAACCAGCCGGTCGCGCAGATCAGCGGCGCGGCCGAATCGGCTGAGCGGTACCCGTCCCATTTCGACTCGGCGTTATGCTGCGACGCGCTGCATCCATTGCGCGGTCGGAGGGTGGGCAAAAGGCGGATGACCCCTGGTGAGTTCGGTTCGGAACGCCGCGGGATGCGTTTGTGGGAACTCGTCGCACTGGCCGCGGGCGGCGTGCTCGGATCCGGCTGGATGACGGCCCCCGGGCAGATCGGGGGCTCGCTGACGCAATCCCTGCTCACCTGGGCCGTCGGGTGCCTGCTGATGGCGGGATATGCCGTGGTCGTCGTCGAGCTGGGGATCGCGGATCAGCGGACCGGGGGACTGATCTTCCATCCGCTGCGGGCATGCGGCCCGCTGGTGGCGACGGTCGTCGCCGGGTCGATGTGGGTGGCGTATGCGATCAACCCGGCCGTCCAGTCGTTATCCGTCGCGAACACGCTCTCGGCGGTCGCCGGCGATCGGGACGGCAAATCCCCTTTGACGGAGGCGGCAACCCTCGGGGAGGTGCTGCCGTGGCTCATGCTGGCGGCGGCCATCATGGCCGGTGTCTTCCTGCTCACCCTGCTGCCCTCCCGGCAGCTGCTCATGGTCACGGTCAGCCTGACCGGGGTGAAGATCCTTGTGCTCGTCACCGTGGTGGCGGCAATCGTCGCGCGGCACGCGGACGGTTTCAGCGGCCCGTCTTTGGGGGCCTTTTCTCTCGACGGCATGTTCACGGCGCTGAAAGCCGTCGTGCCCGGCCTGATCAGCGCCTCGGTCATATTCTCCTACATCGGTTTCCAGGCGCCCGTCGACTTCGCCGGCGACGTTCAAGGTAATCAGCGGCAGGTGGCCCGGACGATCCGGGCGGCCGTTTACGGAACGGTCGCCGGCTCTTTCGTTCTCTACGCGGCCATGCAAGTGGCATGGTCCCTCCTCGTCCAGGACAAGTCCGAAACCGCCGGCGGCGGTGCCCCCGCCAACTTCGTCGAGGCGGTTCAAGGCACCCGGTGGCTGTGGGTTCTCGTCGTCGTCGCGGCGATCATCGCGCCCCTCGGGTCCGCGATCGTGTTCAGCCTTGCCCTGACCCGTGAGGTCGCGGCCCTGTGCCGGGCTCATCTCGTCGGCCGCGGACTTCAGACCGCGCGGTTCTCCCGGATCCGGTCCTCAGGCCGCTATGACGTGTATTGGCTCATCACCCTGGTGAACCTCGGCGTCGCGCTCCTGATCGCCATCTTCGCCATCGGGATCGGGATCGGGGCGGGATCGTCGTCCATCCGGTCACTCCATGGGCTGAACAGCGTCTCGCTTCTGCTCGTCTACACCATGTCCGGAGTGGTGCTGGCAGTTCGCCCAGGTCGCCGGGTGAAGCTGCTCCCAGGAGCCATTTTCGTTCTGACAGCTCTGATCGTCGTCGGAACTGGGATCGGTGGCCGCGAGGACGGCGGGCCATGGGCAGCGAGTGTCTCGGGACACCTCGTGGGCGGAATGATCGTGATGTCGCTGGCGGCGCTGATTCTGCTCGCGGCTCCGTGGCTGGCGGAACGAGACCTTCCCGTGGCGGGGCGAGTACTCGGCGGCCTCGATGCCCAAAACCACCTCTCGCGCCTGGGAGCCTGGTTCGGTGATGCGTCAGTCCCGCCATTCGTTTGGCTCGTGGCCTACCTCGTGCTCCTAGGGGTGTGTGCCGGGCTGGGCAGCATCGCCGAGTCAATGGCGGCGGTCCTGCTGGGGCTGGCGTCGTGCGGTTCGCTGATGCTCTTCGGGCTGCTATTGCGATCCTCGCGGAAATACATGGACGCTCCCGATCACAATTCGTGACGCCCTTGCTATCACCACGGATTGGCGGCGGGCGTTCACCTTCGTTCGAGGACCTCGTAGATCCACGAGGCGGCGTCGACATCACCGATGCCGGTCAGGCCACGTGCCGTCTCATACCGCAGGTGCGTATCCGACCACCTGCCCACGGTCGCCTGTACGAGCTCCTGCCGCCGGGGCCGCGGCAACCAGGTGGCCACCGCGTTGATGATGGTGACGGTTCGCGTGACGACATCGCGCTGCTGCGTCCCCCGTCCGCCTTGTTCATTCTCGAGAGTGCGCTCAAGGAGGTAGAAGGCCTGCTTCTCTAGCTCGGGCGCTCGGCCGATCCGCTGGGCCACGGCCGCGATCCGCTCCGCGGCCTCGTTGTCGAACCGGCCCGGTTCCGACAGCCCGCGAAGCGTGAACGTCACGGCCAGCGAGAGCCCGGCCCGTTCCAGGGTTTGCAGGACGTCGACACACCAGGCGGTGCGCTCGGCAGCGGGGGCGGTGGCGTCGAGAGTCGCCGCGGCGACGCCCGCTCCTGCCAGGCGCTCGAGCCGCCTGCGCTCCCGAGCCGAACCGGCGAGCTCCACCAGGGCCGGGACGTCCCGCGCGGGCCGGCCACCGAGCCGTCCCAGCGCGATGCGCCGCAGGGCGGACGCGAGCGCCTGGTTTCGAGACCCCGACAGCTTCTCGCAGATCGTCCCCAGCGACGCCACGGGACGGAAGGCGCCCTCATTGCCGGGACCTCCATTCAGGACGATCTCGGTGAGCAGGGCGTCGGACTCATCGTTGAGCGGGGAGAACTCGTCGAGCTGCCGTAGCAGGTCGCCGATCTTGTCGGTGGTCGCATGGGCGGCGAAGGCGCGCCGCAGCATGTGGAACTGGCCGCCGCCGGCGGCGCCGCCGCGCTTTCCGGCCTTTCCAGGATCGGCGAGCTGCTCGCAGATGACCCCGACGTGCTGTGCGGGCAGGTCTTTCACGGCGAAGTGGATCAGCTCGTCGGCGGCGGCCCTGTTCGGGCTGTGGGTGACGGCCCAGGCCGCTATCTCGTCCACCGTCGTGCGGCGCTGATCCTCGGCATAGATGTCGGCATAGAGGTCCGGGGTGTCGTTCCGGTTGAGCTCGGTGAGGATCCAGGTCCGCAGCGTCTCCAGGTCGCGGTCGACGTGGTGCAGGGCGGCGGGGATGTCGTCCAGCCGAGCGCGTTCGACGTCGCGGGGGGCGTCCGAGCGGTGATCGCGCCGGTAGGCGACATGCAGGGCGCGTCCCAGAACCTGGTGAGCGTACTCGTGCTCCCGTTCCTGGCTCCGGAAATGAACGTCGGCGCGGAGCGCGCTGCAGAGCTGAACCTTGTCGAAGTCCGACCGCCCGGAGGACTCTCCGGTGAACATGGTGAGGACGCTTCTGACGATCTCCGGGTGCTCGCGCACTCCGCGCAGGAAGGTCATGACGTCCGGCACGGTTCGCTGGCAGGCGACGTCGTGAACGATGCTCGCGATCGCTTCCCCGTCGTTCTCCCGGCCCAGCAGGATCACGAGTCGCGCTGCGTCCTGGGGCTTCCGGTTGAGCGCCGCGGCCGTGAGGACGAGGACCCGGTCGAGCGGGGTGCTGAACGTCCGGACGAGCTGCGGCAGCTGATCGACCTTGTGCATCATCCCGAACATGTGCAGGACCTCGACGGCCAGCGCCCCCTCCCCACCCGAGCGGAGCGCCTGGAGCAGCGCCGCGAAATCGGCTGCCTCGCCCGCGCGCTGGAACGCGCCGGCCGGCGGTACCGGCTGATCACCGCGGACCGGTACGTCGAGGATGTTGTGGAACGCGTCGTCGACGAGCCACCAGAGGTCGTGCCCCTGGTCGGGCACCTTCCGCTTGAGCCCGGTCAGATAGCTCGTGACCGACGCCGGCGCGGCGAGCTGATCGAGCAGGATGCGCTGCGCCGTGAGCACGTTCTGCTGCTGGGCGCCGTCCTGGGAATCGGCCGATCGCCTCGCCGCGTCGACCATTATCGTCGCGCAATCCGCCGGTTGCCTCGCGAGTTCGGGCAGCTTGCCCGCGGCGCCGGACAGCACATGCTCCACCCACCACTCGCGCGTCGTCAGCGGAGCCGGGGCGGATCCGGCATCGGCCGGCGTGTCCCGGCCTTTCCTGTTGCGGAGCACCACGGAGGTTCGCCCGGACGGCGTGCCGTCGTGATCGGGGTCGATGTGCGCGGTCGGGCAGGTCCGCATCGCCTCGCGAAGAGCGTCGTGGAGCCCCACGGCCGTGAAGTACGGCTCCTCGGCCGCCAGGCCGTCGCGAATGATCTTGACCATATGGCCGCTGAACGGCGTCGCCATGCGTGCCGGGTCGCCGGGATCGCCGATGTAGTCGCAGGGGGTGAATTTCGGGTTCGGCTGTTTTCTGTTCGCCGAAGTGAGCACGAACGTGCCGGGTTCGGTGATCTTTGGAAAGCCGGGGAGCGCGAAATCATCCGCGGGCGTCGTCTCGACGTGGTCCGTCCCCGCGCCGAGCGTGCGGATGGCGCCGGTGTGACAGGCGTCGGCGATGAGCATCTTCAGGCCGGCGGCGACCTGCCTGTTCTCCAGCTGACCGGTCATCGCGTCGTAGAGCGCGTTGATCGAGATCCATCCCTCCCGGCGATTGATGTGAGCGGAGCGTGTGGCGAGAAAGACCTCTCCGCTGAAGTTCTGGCCATGGCCCACATAAATCACAAGAAGACGTTCGCCGGAACCGGTCAGGTTGGCGGCTTGGCGGATCCTGTCGAGGACGGCCTGAGGATTGTCCAGGTCGCCGTCCGGGAGGCGAGTCACGTTCCCGTCCCAGATTTTCGGATCGGAAAGCACCTCCTCGTAGAGGTCGCCGCTGATCCGGATCGGCACGCTGTCGTCCGGCTTTGACGCGCCGTCCTCCAGCACGGTGGAATCGCGCACCGCGACGATGACCGCCTGGGACGTCATTACTCGCTCCGGACGATGTGCACCCGGATGTTCGCCGGGACGTCCCCGATCGCGGCTTCGATTTCCTTCACCTCGATGGGCGGCCCCTCGTAGGTGATGGTGATGTCGACGGTCGCGTCCGCGGCCGATCTTCGAGCACGGAACCAACCGCGGACGGTCAGGACCACCACGTCCAGAACCGCGCCGGCGCCGACCACGGCGATTCCCCCGGAGCCGTGCTCGAGCACCGCCGTGACGACGTCCAGCCCCGGCCCGAGCGTGTCGGGCTCTTCCTGACGCTCATGCCGCCAGGTGAGGGGGGTGGCGTCGCGCTGAAGGTCGGTAACGAGATCGGCGATGTCCTCGCGGCTGAGCGGGCCGGCGGCGGCAACGCTGATGGTCTCGACCATTGGTCTCCCTTCGGTCACCTTCATTGTTTTTCCGAATCGGGATCATTCTCGCCGAGAGCACCGTCAAGCACCGCGTCTATTTCACCTTCAGATGAGAATCAGCTGGGCAATGACCCTTGCGGTGAACGCCGTATCGGCGTCCACGACATGGCCCTCGGCGGGATGGAGGGCGAGGTCGAGGCCGGAATGACCGTCAGGCGAAGGTGTCGGAGTGTTCGGGGAACGGGTGGTCGGGCCCGGCGGCGGACAGGGTGCGGACCTCTTTGTAGAGGGTCCAGAGATGGCGGACGACCTGCCGGCGGCTTTCCCGGGCGTCGCGGGCGGCGATGGCGGCGACGATGGCGTCGTGGTCGCCGGCCGAGCGTTCGGGGGCGCCGCTGAGCGAGAGGGAGCGGCGGCGGAACTCCTGGAGCTGGGGGACGAGCATCTCGTAGACGCGGGTCATGTAGGCGTTGCCGGAGATGCTCAGCAGGGCGTGGTGGAACCGCTCGTCGGTCTCGACGAGGGCGTCGACGTCGCCGGTGTGGCGGGCGTCGTCGTGGGCGGCCGAGAGCTTGGCCAGCTCGGCGATCTGGGCGTCGTCGGCGCGGACCGAGGCCAGGCCGGCGGCGGTGGTCTCCAGCGCCATCCGGGTCTCCAGGAT
The DNA here is from genome assembly GCF_044326375.1 of Actinomadura sp. 3N508. NCBI lineage: Bacteria > Bacillati > Actinomycetota > Actinomycetes > Streptosporangiales > Thermomonosporaceae > Actinomadura > Actinomadura sp. 3N508. The sequence goes on along the minus strand of NZ_JBIRAX010000002.1, from coordinate 213,278 downwards.
CTCGCCGACCTCGGCCTGGTTGCGCGCGCTCCAGTCGAGGAAGCGGAGCGTCGGGTTGTCCTCCGGCGGATCGCAGACATAGGTGCCGCGGCCGCGGACGACCTTGACCACGCCCATGAGCTGGAGCTGGCGGAGCGCCTGCCGGAGGGACGTGCGGCCGACGCCGAGGCGGCGGGCCAGCTCCGGCTCGTTGGGGAGTTTCTCGCCGGGGCGCAGGTCGCCGTTGGCGATCGCCACCGTGAGCCGTTCCGCGATCACGTCGGGAACGGGCCTGCGAGAGAGGGGCTCCAGCACCTCGCTACCTCCTCCTGGGGGAGCTCTGAGTTTAACGCAGCCGGATTTGCAGTGTGTTGACTGTTGTCACACAACCCCCCTAACCTGCTGGTTCGGCATTTGGAAGATCATGACGTTTGGTGGTCCATGAGGTCACGGGTCCTTGTCCACGGCGGTATCGACTGCCCGGACACCCCCGAAGTGCGGGCCGCGCTGGCGCGGGCGGCCGGGGCCGGTCTCGCCGCGCTGCTCCGCGACGGGACGCCGTGCGACGCGGTCGTCGCGGCGATCTCGGTCCTGGAGGACGACCCCCTGTTCAACGCCGGATACGGCAGCGTCCTCAACCGGGACGGCCGGGTCGAGGTCGACGCCGGCCTCGCCGACGGGGCCACCGGACGGTACGCGGCGGTCGGCGCCGCGCCCGGGGTGCGCAACCCGATCCAGGCCGCGGGCTCGCTGCTGGCCGACGCGGACGGGCCGGTGCTGCTGGCGGGCGAGGGGGCGGCGCGGTACGCGGCCGAGCGCGGGATCGCCACCGGGTCGCTGGTGACCGGCGAGCAGCTCGCCTCGTGGCGCGGCGACGGCGCGGGGGTCAGCCGGTTCACCGGCCGGGCCGTCCGCACCGAGACCGTGGGCTGCGTGGCCGTGTCCCCGGAAGGCACGCGGGGCGGGCCGGCGGCCGGGTCGAGCACCGGCGGGTTCCAGGGCAAGGTGCCGGGACGGATCGGCGACGCCGCCGTCCACGGGGCCGGGTTCTACGCAGACCCGGCCGGCGCGGCCGTGTGCTCAGGGCTCGGCGAGGCGACGATGCGCGTCCTGCTGGCGCGGCGGGCCGTCCGGCTGATCCCGGAGGGCGACCCCGCCGCCGCGGCCGTGCGGGAACTGCTCGGGTCGCGGGACATCGCGGCCGGGGTGCTGACCTACGACCCGCGTACCGACCGCGCCTCTGCGGCGCACCACGGGGCGTCCTTCCCCGTCATGAGCGCCACGCCCGAAGGCACCGAGCACATCCCATCCGTTCGTTTGGAGGTCCCGTGACGACCAGCTCCCAGCAACGCGACATCCGAGTCGGGGTCAGGTTCCCGCCGTGCGCCCCGGCCACCGAGGTCGCGGACGCCGTCCGCGCGGCGGAGGCCCGGGGCTTCGACGCGGCCTGGATCGCCGACTCGCAGCTCCTCTGGCGCGACGTGTACGCCACGATGGCGGTCGCCGCGACGCGGACCGAGCGGATCGACCTGATCACGGCCGTCACGAACTTCGCCAGCCGCCATCCGAGCGTCGTCGCCTCGGCCGCCAACACGCTCCAGGAGCTGGCTCCCGGACGGATCGGCCTCGGGGTGGGCAGCGGCGACAGCTCGGTCAAGCTGCTGTCGATGAAGCCGAGCCGGCTCGTCCACCTGCGGGATTCGGTCGCGATGGTGCGCGGGCTGCTGGACGGCGAGTTCCTGGAGTTCGGCGAGCGCAGCTCGCGGCTGCGCGACGCGCACGGGACGGTGCCCATCCACCTGGCCGCCAGCGGGCCGCGCACGCTGCGGCTCGCGGGCGAGCTGGCCGACGGCGTGCTGACGCTCGCGGGCATCTCCCCGGAGACCCTCAAGGAGACGCACTCCTCGGTCACCGAAGGCGCGGCCGCCGCCGGCCGGGACATCGCCGACCTGGAGTTCACGGTCGGCGCGTTCTGCAAGGTCACCGACGACATCGAGCGGGACGCCCGCGTGCTCAAGCCGATGTGCCTGCACATGGCCAGCATCGGCGCGCAGGACTTCCTCCGGCTGGCCGGGATCGAGCTGCCCCCGCCGCCCCGCCTGCCGGAGGTCTACCCGGACATGGTGCACGCCGAGGACTGGGAGTCCGCCATGTCCTTCGCCGACAAGTACGTGACCGACGAGATGGCCGTCCGGTTCTCGCGCACGTTCTGCCTGTTCGGCGAGGTCGAGGAGATCGTCCAGCGGATGGAGCGGGCGGTGGAGCTCGGCGCCACCGGCTTCTACCTGCGGCACGTCGGCAACTACTCGCTGCCGCACGAGCTGATCGACTCCTTCGGCGGCGACGTCCTGCCGAGGCTGCGCCGCGGGACGGAGGCCGACGATGGCTGAGGCCCTGACCGGCCCGACCGCCGGTACCGACCGGTACGTCCTGGACGTCCTCAGGAGGCTCTGCCGGATCCCGTCCGCGGTGCCGCTCGGCCCGGACACGCTCATCGAGCCCGACGACCCGATCATCGTCGGCTACCTGGCGAAGGGCCCGCGCAAGGAGCTCGACGACCTCGGCGTCACCGGCCTGGTCGAGCTGCCGATGAACCAGCTCGCGGTCCGCTTCGGCGACGGCCAGGGCCCCTGCCTGGCCGTGATGGCCTACACCCCGACGCAGCACAACAACCTGATGGCCGACCCGTGGTCGGGCGACGTCCGCATCCCGTACGAGCTCGGCGTGGACGAGCCGTGCGCGTTCGGCCAGGGCATCTCGCAGAACAAGGCGCACCAGGCCACCCTGCTCGGCCTGGCCCGCGAGCTGCACCACGACGCGGGCCACATCAACGGCACGCTCTGGCTGGTGATCAACAACGAGGGCCGCAGCAGCCACGCGTGCAGCGAGGCGGCGATCGAGGCGCTGCCGGTCCGGCCGGACAACGTGCTGCAGCTCTTCCCGACCGGCTTCGCGTCGAGCGTCGGCAACCGCGGCCGGGTCGACGTGTACGTGCACGTCCGCGGCACGGCCGAGCACTCGGCGCGGGCCCCGCTGGACGGCCTGGTCATCGACACCGCCGCGGAGTTCGTGACCCGGCTGCGCCGCCTCGACGAGGACGTGCGGCGCCGCACCCACGACCGGCTCGGCGCCGAGCGCGCGGTCGTGTACCAGCTGACGTTCGACCCGGTGGCCCCGCACACGTTGCCGTCCAGCGCAAAGATCACGGTGGACCGCAGGCTGCTGCCCGGCACCGGCGTCGACGCGGCGGTCGGCGAGATCCGCGCGATCGCCGCCGAGCTCACCACCCCCGCCTGCGAGGTGACCGCCGAGGCGGGCGTACTGATGCGTCCCGTGCTGGTCGAGTCGGACCCGCCGATCCTGCGGGCGCTGCGCGACGCAGGCGAGCGGCACCTCGGGCACGCCCCGCCGGAGATCGTCTACTCCGGCAGCTTCGACGCGGGCGGCCCGGCCGGTCTCGGCATCCCGACCATCATGTTCGGGCTGCCCGGCGAGGGCGGCCTGCTGGGCGACGACTTCGTCCGGGTGTCCGCGCTCGAACGGCAGACGCGGATCCTGCGCTCGGCCGTGACCCGCTTCTTCGAGATCTGACCCGCCACGCCTGCGACCCCTGACGCAGGCCCACCCCAACCGAGGACGGTGAACGATGAGCTCCAGCACCCCCTTCCCCGCGACGGGAGCGAAGAACAGGCCCAAAGTCCTCATCTCCAGCTTCATCGGCACCACCATCGAGTGGTACGACTTCGCGATCTACGGGACGGCCTCCGCGCTGGTCTTCCCCAAGCTGTTCTTCCCCGACTTCTCGCCGGTCGCGTCCGCGCTGCTGTCGTTCTCCACCTTCGGGGTGGCGTTCCTGGCGCGGCCCATCGGCGGCATCGTCTTCGGGCACTACGGCGACCTGCTGGGACGCCGCCGCGTCCTGATCACCACGCTGACCCTGATGGGCCTGTCGACGTTCCTGATCGGCCTGCTGCCCTCGTACGCCACGGCCGGTGTGCTGGCCCCGCTCCTGCTCTTCGCGCTGCGCTTCCTCCAGGGCTTCTCGCTCGGCGGCGAGTACAGCGGCGCCATCCTCATGGCGGTGGAACACGCGCCGCAAGATCGGCGAGGGCTCTACGGCGCGCTGATCCAGGCGGGCTCGCCGATGGGCGCGATCCTCGCCAACGGGCTCTTCCTGATCCTGGGCGCGCAGGCCGACGACAGCTTCAACAGCTGGGGCTGGCGCGTCCCGTTCCTGCTCAGCGCCATCCTGATCTTCGTCGCGATGTACGTCAGGCTGACCCTGGACGAGAGCCCGGAGTTCCAGAAGGTCAAGCAGCGGGGCGAGGTGCGCAAGCGGCCGCTGGGGTCGCTGCTGCGCGACCACTGGCTGAAGATGCTGCTGGTCGCGGGCTCCTACATCTCGGCCGGTGTCACGTTCTACATCGTGACCGTCTTCGCGCTGAAGTACGGCGAGGACGACCTCGGCATGTCCTACAACACCATGGTCACGACGCTGCTCATCGGGCACGTGATGACGCTGTTCGCGATCCCGTACTTCGGCTCGCTCTCCGACCGGATCGGCCGGCGCGGGCTGTTCATCGGCGGCACGATCGGCATGGGGATCATGGCCTATCCCTGGCTGCGGCTCATGGAGAGCGGCTCGTTCGGGCTCATGGTCGCCGGCTTCCTGATGATCATGCTGCCGTACGCCGCCTGCTACGGCGCGATGGCCACCTACTACGCCGAGCTGTTCCCCGCGCACCTGCGCTTCTCCGGATACTCGCTCGGCTACACCGCCGGGACGATCGCGGGCAGCGCCGTCGCGCCGCTCGTCTCGCAGTCCCTGCTCGAAACGGGCGGATCGGGCGCCATCGCCGGCTACATGGGGGCGATGGCGGTGCTCTCGGCCGTCGCCACCGTGTTCCTCGCCAGGTTCGGGGCGCACACGCAGACCGCCGACGTGCCGTCCGCCGCGGCTCCCGCCGCCGCCCCGAACAACGTGAACTGGAGGTAGCCGCGTGGACGTGCTCCGCCCCGCGGACCTGCCGGAGGCGCTGGAGATGGCGGCGGCCCGGCCCGATGCCCGCCCGCTGGCCGGCGGCACCGACGTCATGGTCGAGCTGAACATGCGCGGCCGGCCGCCCGCCGCGATGCTCGACCTCGGCCGGGTCGGCGAGCTGGCCAGATGGGGGCGCGACGGTGACGCGCTCTGGCTGGGCGGCGGGCTGACGCACGCGCAGGCCGTCCGCGACCTGGGCGCTCTACTGCCCGCTCTGGCCGCGGCGGCCCGCACGGTCGGGTCGCCGCAGATCAGGAACCGCGGGACGATCGGCGGCAACGCCGGCACCGCCTCGCCGGCCGGTGACGCGCTGCCCGCCCTGTACGCGATGGACGCCCTGGTCCGGGTGGCGTCGTCGGCCGGCGGCGAGCGCGACGTGCCGATCGACGACTTCGTCAAGGCCCCGCGCCGCACCGACCTGCGGCCCGGCGAGCTCATCACCGGCTTCCTGGTCCCGGCGGCCACCGGGCCGCAGGCGTTCGCCAAGGTGGGCCCGCGCAACGCGATGGTGATCGCGGTCTGCTCGTTCGCCCTCGCGCTGCGTCCCGGCTCGCGGCGGGTGCGCGGCTGCGCCGGGTCGGTCGCGCCGACGCCACTGCGCGTCCGGGAGGCGGAGCGGTTCATCGAAGGCGTCCTCGACGAGCACGGGCTCTGGGACTCCCGCGGCCCGATCCCATCGGCCGCGTTCGCCGAGTTCGGGCGGCTGGTCGCCGCGGCGACCCGTCCGATCGACGACGTCCGCGGCACCGCCGGCTACCGCGCGCACGCCGCAGGCGTCATCGCCCGCCGCACGCTGTCCTGGACCTGGACCGAATACCGGGCGTCCGCCGCCCAAGGGGGAACATCATGAACGTCACCTGCGTCATCAACCGGCGCCGCCGCACCGTGACCGAGGTCGGGCCGGACGAGAACCTTCTCACCATGCTGCGCGAGCGCGCTGGGCTCCCCGGCTCCAAGAACGCCTGCGAGCAGGGGGAGTGCGGGTCGTGCTCGGTGTACCTGGACGGCGAGCTGGTGTGCGCCTGCCTGGTGCTCGCCGCGCAGGCCGAGGGCCGGGAGATCGAGACCGTCGAGGAGCTCCGGGACGGCGAAGGCGCCCGGCTGGCCGGGGAGATCCAGGAGGCGTTCCTGGAGGCGGGTGCCGTGCAGTGCGGGTTCTGCACGCCGGGCCTGGTCGTCGCGGCGCACAAGCTGCTGAGCGAGATCCCGGCGCCCTCGGACGGCGAGATCAAGGAGGCGCTGGCCGGCAACCTGTGCCGCTGTACCGGCTACGGCCAGATCATGGACGCGGTCAAGGCGGCCGGCGAGCGGGCCGGAGGCGGCCGATGACGATCGCTCCTCCACCGCCCGCGACGGCGGCGACGGCCCGCGGCGAGGTCGGCGACAGCGCACGCCGGCCGGACGGCGCGGCGAAGGTCTCCGGCGAGTTCGCCTACTCCTCCGACCTCCAGGCGGAGGGGATGCTGTACGGGGTGACGCTGCGCAGCCCGCACCCGCACGCGCGGATCCGGTCGATCGACGTCGGCCCGGCGCTGCGCGTCGCGGGCGTCCGCGCGGTCCTCACCCACGAGGACGTTCCGGGCGCCAACGCGTACGGGCTGGAGCGCGCCGACCAGCCGGTGCTGGCCGCCGGCGTCGTCCGCTACCGGGGCGAGGCGGTGGCGGTCCTCGCCGCCGACCGGGCGGACACGGCCCGGTACGCGCTCGGCCTGATCAAGGTCGACTACGAGCCGATCGAGGCGGTGACCGACCCCGAGCGGGCCCTCGCCGCGGGGACGCCGGCCGTCCACGAGGGCGGCAACCTCGTCCGGCACCTGCGGCTCCGGCACGGCCCGCAGGACGTCGCCGCCGACGTTGTCGTGCGCGGCGAGTACGAGGTCGGGATGCAGGACCAGGCGTTCCTCGGCCCCGAGTCGGCGCTCGCGCTGCCCGACGACGACGGCGCCGGGCTCGAACTGCTCTGCTCCACGCAGTGGCTGCACATCGACCGGCGGCAGCTCTCCCACGTGCTCGGGCTGCCCGAGGAGCGGATCCGGCTGGTGCTGTCCGGCGTGGGCGGCGCGTTCGGCGGCCGGGAGGACCTCAGCGTCCAGGCGCACGCCGCGCTGCTCGCGCTGCGCACCGGCCGACCGATCAAGATGTCCTACGGCCGCGAGGAGTCGTTCTTCGGGCACGTCCACCGGCACCCGGCGCGGATGCGGTACGAGCACGGCGCCACCCGCGACGGCAGGCTCGTCTACGTCCGCGCGGAGATCCTGCTGGACGGCGGCGCGTACGCCTCGACGTCGGCGGCCGTGCTGGGCAACGCCACCTACTTCGCGGCGGGCCCCTACGAGGTGCCGTCCGTCACCGTCGACTCCGACGTCGTCTACACCAACAACCCGCCCTGCGGCGCGATGCGCGGCTTCGGCGCCGTGCAGGTGTGCTTCGGCTACGAGTCGCAGATGGACAGGCTCGCCGCCGAGCTCGGCCTGCATCCCGTGGAGCTGCGCCGCCGGAACGCCCTGGCCACCGGCTCGACGGCGGCGACCGGCCAGCGGGTGACCGGCCCGGCCCCGGTCGCCGAGCTGCTGCGCCGCGTCCGCGACATGCCGCCGCCTGCGGCGACCGCCGCGGACGACCCGTACGCGCTGCCCGGCGGCGTGGCGAACGCGACTCATGGCGAGGGGATCAGGCGCGGTGTCGGGTACGCGGTCAGCATCAAGAACGTCTGCAAGTCCGCCGGGTACGACGACTACTCCACGGCGCGGGTCACGCTGAGCGCGCCGGGCGGCGCGGTGCGGGCGCGGGTGCACACGGCCGCGGCCGAGGTCGGGCAGGGGCTGGTGACCGTCCTGACCCAGATCGCGCGGACCGAGCTGGGCGTCCGGACGGTGGACCTGCACCCGGCCGACACCAGCGTCGGCGACGCGGGAACGTCATCGGCGTCCCGCCAGACGTGGATGACCGGTGGCGCCGTCAAAGCCGCATGCGAGCTGGTCAGGGCGGAACTCCTGGACCGCGCCGCGACCCGCTCCGGGCTGCCGCCCGCCACGCTGCGCGCCGAGGGCGAGCGGGTCGTGACCTCGGACGGGCAGCCGGTCGCCGACCTGGCGGAACTGCTCGGCGACGGCGCCATCGAGCGCACGTACGAGTTCCACCACCGCGCCACCGAGGTCCCCGACCCCGAGACCGGCCAGGGCGACGCGCACGTGGCGTACGCGTTCGCCGCCCACCGCGCGACCGTGGACGTCGACGTCGAGCTGGGCCTGGTCCGGGTGGTCGAGATCGCCACCGCCGAGGACGTCGGGAAGGCGATGAACCCCACGGCGATCATCGGCCAGATCAACGGCGGCGTCGCGCAGGGCCTGGGCCTGGCGCTGATGGAGGAGATCCAGGTCGAGGACGGCCTGATCCGCAACGCCTCCTTCACCGACTACCTCATCCCGACGATCGCCGACATGCCACCGGTCCGCGCGGAGATCCTCGAAACCCCGCACCCGGACGCCCCGTACGGCCTGACCGGCGTCGGCGAACCACCGATGATCTCCTCACCGGCCGCGGTGGCGGCGGCCGTCCGGGACGCCACGGGCCTCGCGCTGCCGCGCATCCCGGTGCGCCCCGAACACATCGCCGGGGATCAGCGGTAGCGGCGGACGGGTGTTGCAGAAGATGGCAACACCCGTATTGAGGGAACGGGGTGGAGCGACTTCGCCCGGACCTACCACTTCGATAAGGGCACCGTTTCGCGCTACCTCAGCGGCACGCGCATTCCCGGCGACCACACGTTCCTGGACCGGTTGCTGGCCATCAAGGCCGAGCAGGGCATGGACGTCTCGCCACAGGTCCGTGACCATCTGACCGGGCTGCAACTGGCGGCCCTGCAAGTGGCCCACCCGCACGAGTACCGGGTGCGGCTGGTCCGCGACGAATTGCACGTCGCCGTCGTCGGCCAACGCGAAGCCGAGATCGCCAACCTCACCGTCCAGTCTGGACCACGCGCAGCGGCGCGCCACCAAGGCCGAACAACGCTGCCAAGCCCTAGAAGACCTGATCAACTGGCTGGAAACCGTCCAGAGCAGCCCTGACGACGTACCGTCCGTCGAGTCCCAGAACTACGTGAATCTGGAGCAGGAGGCGGCGTTCATACGCACGTATCAACTGCAGTCCGTCTCGGGACTGCTGCAGGCGATGGAACGCCTGTGCGTCGACAGTGCGACCCCGGAACGCACCATCGAACTCCTCAGCGACATTCTTCGACATTTATGAAGGGCCGAGATGACCGGCCTCGGCTCGCGGTTCGTGGGTCAGCGGGCCACGGCCAGGCGGTAGGTCTCGTCGGTGCCGAGGAGGTTGCGGTGGGTGTCCTCGGCGGTGATGACGCCGTCGTGCAGGACGAGGACCCGGTCGGCGGCGTCCAGGAAGGGCGGGCTGCTGGTGATCACGATGGTGGTGCGGCCCCGGCGCAGCGCGGCGATGCCCCGCGCGATGAGCTGTTCGGTGACGGCGTCGACGGCGGTCGTCGGGTCGTGCAGGACGAGGATGCCGGTGTCCGCGGCGAGGGCGCGGGCCAGCGACAGCCGCTGGCGCTGCCCGCCGGACAGGTTCGCGCCCCGGTCGCGGACGGGGTGGTCGAGCCCGTCGCGGTGGAGGGCGACGACGTCGGTCAGCATGGACGCCTCGACGGCCTCGGCGATCATCCGTCCGGTGCCCGACGGGTCGATGTTCGTGCGGAGGGTGCCCGCGAAGATCTCCCCGTCGTACGGGTTCACCAGCATGTGCTCGCGGAGCGCCTCGATCGACAGGTCGGCCGTCGCCTGCCCGCCGACCCGCACCACGCCCTCGTACGCGTCGGGCGGGACGGTCGCCGCCAGGACCGACGCGAGGTCGGCCGCCGCGCGCGGCTGGTAGGCGGTGATCGCCACGAACTCGCCGGGCGGCACCGTGAACGTCAGCTTGTTCAGGGCCCCGTACCGGACGCCGTCGACGTCGAGGCCGCCGCCCGGCGCCGGACGGCCACTGCCCGGGGTCGTTACCGGCGGCGCGGCGAGGACCAGCGCCATCCGCTGCGCCGACGCCCGCGCGATCATCACATACGTCGGCATCTGCGAGAACAGCTTGAGCGGTTCGATGATGAACTGCGCGAGCCCGACGGCCATGACGAGCTCGCCGATGGTGATCCGGCCCTGGAACGCGAGCCGTCCCGCCATGAGCGTCACGGCGGTGGCGAGGAGCGCGTTGAGGGCGAGCGCGGCGCCCGCGTACGCGCCGTTCGCCCGCGCGACGACGAACGCCTGGTGCTTCGCCTCCGTGCTGACCGTCCGGTAGGACCCGAAAGCCGCGTGGTTGCCGCCGAAGCCGCGCAGCGGGCGCAGCCCGGTGATCAGGTCGGCGACCTTCGCGCCCGCCCGCGCCACCCGGGCCTGCTGCTCGCGGGTGCCGGAGCCGATCCGCCGGGACAGCACGCTCAGGATCGTCAGGATCGCGATCGTCCCCGCGATCACCAGCAGGCCGAGCCGGACGCTCGCCATGCCCAGCGCGACCGCCGCGACCAGCACCGCGACCAGCGAGCTGATGAGCAGCGGCACCACCTCGATGATGTCGGCGGTCTGGTCGGCGTCCTCGGTGGCGATGGTCAGCACCTCGCCGGACTTGAGGCCGGTGTCCCTGGCCACCGGCTGGAGCCCGCGGGAGGCGACCTCCACCCGCCAGCGGTGCGCCTCGGTCGTGTTGGCCTTCTGCAGGATGCGCATCCCGAACCGCCACGAGAACGACACCGTCGTGATGATCACGGCGAGCGCGGCGATCGACAGGGCGAGCGCGTTCAGGCTCCGGTCCCGCATCGTGTGCTCGACGATCAGGCCGAGCGCGATGGGGAAGGCCGTCTCGCCCGCCTGGTACAGGCCCATGAGGGCGGTGCCGCCGGTCATGGCGCCGAGGTTGCGGCGCAGCGCGGTCCGGAGGATCGCGGAGCCCGTGCGGGGCTGCTTCTCGCCGGGGGTCGTCATCGGCCTATCCGCCTTCTCGCCAGGCTCGCCACAGCCGCGCGTACCGGCCGTCTTGGGCGACGAGGTCATCGTGGGTTCCCTGCTCGACGACGCGGCCAGCGTCCAGGACGGCGATCCGGTCGGCGGCCATCGCCTGGGTCAGCCGGTGCGCGACGAACAACGTGGTACGGCCCCGGCACGCGGCCAGGACGGCCCGTTCGAGTTCGGCCGCGCCCTGGCTGCCCGCCTCGGCGGTCGACTCGTCCAGCACGACGACCGGTGCGCGGCCGAGGACCAGGCGGGCCAGCGCGATCTGCGCGACCTTGGTGACGTCGAGGCGTTCGCCGCCCTCGCCGACCCTGGTGTCGAGGCCGTCGGGGAGCGCGTCGACCCATTCGCCCGCGCCGACCGTGCGCAGCGCGTCGATCAGTTCGGCGTCGGTCGCGTCCGGTGCGGCGAGCCGGAGGTCGTCGGCGAGCGGGCCGGAGAACACGTGCGACTCCTGCGTCAGGATGCTCACCATGGTCCGCGCCGCGGCCTCGTCCAGGTCGGCGAGGTCCGCCGGGCCGATGCGGACCGTGCCCTTCTGCGGGGTCCCGATGCCCGCGACCAGGGCGGCCAGGGTCGACTTGCCCGCGCCCGTCGCGCCCACCAGCGCGAGCGAGCCGCCGGCCGGGATCGTCAGGTCGACGTCCCGGAGGACGGGCTCCTCGCCGCCGGGATAGGTGAACGTCAGCCCCTCGACCGTCACCGGGTACGCGGCGGCGGGCGGCGGCGGGACGGCCGGGTCGCCGACGAGCCGGTCCTCAGCGGCCTCGCCCAGGACGCCGACCAGCCGGGTCAGGCTCGCGCCCGACTTCTGCGCCTCGTCGAAGGTGAACATGATCGAGCCGAGCGGGTTGAACAGCCGGTGGAACAGCAGCGGCGCCGCCGCGACCTCGCCCAGGGTGGCGGCGTCCGCCTCCAGCAGCGCATACCCGACCACGATGATCAGGACGAGCCCGATGAACTCCGCGCGGTTCTCCCGCCCGACGAACCGGCCGAAGAACCGGAACACCTCGATGCCGAGGTCGCGCACCCGCCACGACTCGGCGGTGACCTTCGCGCGGAAGGCGTCCTCCAGCCGGTACGCCCGGACGGTGCCGATGCCGTCCAGGCCGCTGATCAGCGCCTGCGCCCGGTCGGCCTGCGCGGCCCGCTGCCGCCGGTAGAGCGGGGCGGACCGGGGCAGGTACCAGCGCAGCGCCAGCGCGTACGCGGGCAGCGCGCCCGCGCCCGCCAGGCCGAGCCGCCAGTCCAGCCCGAACATGCCGCCGGTGGCGATGATGACCAGCACGCCCGCCGAGAAGACGGTGGGGACCGCCGTCCGGATGCCCTTGGACACCACGGCCACGTCGTCGCCGACCCTGGAGAGCACGTCGCCGCGCCCCACCTGCTCGATCCGCGCGCTCGGCATCCCCAGCACCGCCCGGACGGCGCCTTCACGCAGCCGCGCCAGCAGGTCCGCGCCGAGCCGTCCGATCAGGTACGTCGACGCCGCGGTGGCGGCCGCGCCGAGCAGCGCGGCGCCCACCATCAGCGCGCCGATCGTGACCAGGATCGACTGCGGCTCGCCGCCGATCACCCCGTCCGCGACCCGGCCGAGCAGCAGCACCGGCAGCACCTGGAGCGCGGCCCCGGCCACCGTCGTGAGGACGGTCGCGGACGTCAGCCATGGCACGTCCCGGCAGTGCGAGGCGACCCATCGGGCCGCCTCGCGTCCGGTCGCCGTGTGCAGGGTCGGCGCCGTCGGGGCGGCGGCGCGCGGCGTGTCGGTGGCGGTCACCCCTGGCCGGCTGCTGCCTTGACCAGCTCGTCGATCGCGTACGGCAGGGACAGCAGCGTGCCCTGGGACATGGCCGCGCCGACCGCCGGGCCCTCGCTGTCCAGCAGGTACGACACCTTCCCGCCCTTGACCGCCTTGAGGTTGGCGAACAGCTCGAACTTCTTCAGCGCCTCCTGGTCGGCCTTGTCGTTGATGACGAAGATGCGGTCGACGTCGATGAGGTCCATGCGCTCGGGGGACAGCACGGTGAAGAACTTGCCGCCCGCGATCTTGTCGATCTCGGTGGCGCCCTTGAAGCCGATGCCCGAGAGCATCCGCCCGCGCACGTCGGTCGTGGTGAACGGCGCGACCGAGTCCTTGTACCAGGACAGCGCGACGGCGGTCTGGCCCGCGAACTGCGGGTGCGCCTTGCGGGCGGCGTCGAGCTTGGCCTGGATGTCCTGCACGAGCTTCTTGCCCTCGGTCTCCTTGCCGAGCGCCTTGGCGATGTGCACCGCGTTGTCCTGCCACGGCGCGCTGAACGGCTCCTTCTCCGCCTTCGTCCGGCCCACCGTCGGGGCGATCTTGGAGAGCTTGTCGTAGGCGGCCTGGTCGATCTCGGAGTAGACGGCGATGATCAGGTCGGGCCGCAGCGCGGCGATCTTCTCGAAGTTCGGGCCGGTGTCGCCGTTGTTCATGACGACCTCGGGCCTGGTGTCGCCCCACTTGTCCTTCACCCAGGGCCACTGGGTGTTGATGTCGGGGGTCGTGCCAGGCGGGTTCGGGTACTGGTCGACCATGCCGACGGGCTTGGTGCCGAGCGCCAGGATGGCCTGGTCGTCGGTGTAGCCGACGGAGACGACCCGCTTCGGCGCCTCGGTGATCTTCGTGGACCCGAACGCGTGCTCCACGGTGACGGGGAAGGCGCCGCCCGCGGCGGCCTGGGCGCCGCCGCCCGCGTCGTCTGAGGAGCCGGAGCCGCAGCCGGTGAGGAGCGCGGCGCCGAGGGTCGCGGCCGACAGGAGCGCGGCCAGCCGCCGCCGGGATCTCGGACGTGTCATTCGGGGGAGGGGCATGCGAAATCCCTTGCTTTCAGGCAGGACGCCACTGGATCGTTCCAAGGCAGAGGTACATTAACATGCATAAATAAGGGCAGCCTAACCTAAATAGGATCTTCGTCTCTGCCGGGGCGGACATGGGTGCGGCCGATCGGGACGATCAGCGGACGGTCGCCCACCGGGTCGTCGATCACCTCCGCGCGCAGGCCGAACGCCTCGTCCAGCAGCCCCGCCGTGATCACGTCCCGCGGATGCCCCTGCGCCAGGATCGACCCCGCCCGCATCACGATGAGGTTGTCGCTGTAGCGCGTCGCCAGGTTGAGGTCGTGCAGGACCATGACGACGGTGCGCCCCGACTCGTGCAGGTCGTCCACCAGGTCGAGGACGTCGATCGCGTGCGCCAGGTCCAGGTAGGTGGTCGGCTCGTCCAGCAGCAGCAGGTCGGTGCCCTGCGCCAGCGTCATCGAGATCCAGACGCGCTGGCGCTGCCCGCCGGACAGCGAGTCCACCGGACGGTCGGCCAGATCGGACACCCCGGTCATGGCCAGCGCCCGCTCCACGACGGCGGCGTCGTCCGACGACCACTGCCGCAGCCAGCTCTGGTGCGGATGGCGGCCCCGCGCGACGAGGTCGGCGACCGTCAGCCCGTCCGGCGCCACCGGCGCCTGCGGCAGCAGGCCGAGCCGCTTCGCGACGTCCCTGGTCTTCAGCTTGGCGATGTCCTCGCCGTCCAGGACGACCGAGCCCTTCGACGGCCTGAGCAGCCGCGACAGCGTCCGGAGCAGGGTCGTCTTCCCGCAGCCGTTCGGGCCGATGATCGTCGTGATGACCCCGGGCGGGATCGCCACGTCGAGGCCGTCGAGCACCGTCCGGCCGCCGTATCCGACCGTGACGTCCCGCGCCGCCAGCGGCGCCTCGACCTGCGTGATCTGCTCAGCGGTCACCGGATCTCCTTTGCTCGCCATCGCCTACCCCCGCGTCGCCTGGCGGAGGTTCGCCCGCACCAGCAGGTACACGAGGAAGGGCCCGCCGATCGCGGCGGTCACTACACCGACCGGCAGCGTGACCTCCAGCGCGGTGCGCGCCACCAGGTCCGAGCCGATCAGCAGCAGCGCGCCCACCAGGCCGGACGCCACCAGCGGCGGCGTCGGGCAGCGCGCCAGCCGCATCGCCACCTGCGGCGCCACCAGCGCGACGAACGGGACCGGCCCCGCCGCGCTCACCGCCACACCGGCCAGCAGCACCGCGCACAGCAGCATGACCGCCCGCACCGCCGAGTACCGGACGCCCAGCCCCGCCGCGACGTCGTCACCGAAGTGCAGCGGCCTGAACTGGAACGCGGCGGCCGCGACGACGGCCAGCAGGACGACCGTGCACCAGAGCGCCACCCGGATGTCGTCCCACGACCGTCCGTCCAGCGAGCCGATCAGCCATGCCTGGGCGCGGGCCACGTCCCTGATGTCGGCGGTGACCAGCAGCCAGGCCGTGATCGCCTGCATCAGCGCGCTCACCGAGATGCCGATGAGGATGAGCCGGAAGCCGTCGACCCCGCGCCGCCACGCGAGGAAGTACACGAGCAGGCCGGTGCCGAGCCCGCCCGCGAGCGCCGCCGTCGAAAGGCCCACCGCCCCGGCGACCGCCGCGGAAGCCCCGCCCGACACCGTCACCAGGAACACCGCGACCGCACTGGCGCCGCCGGTGATCCCCAGGACGTCCGGGCTGGCCAGCGGGTTGCGCGCGATCGACTGGGTGATCGCCCCCGACACCCCGAGCGCGACCCCCACGACGAGCCCGGCCAGGGCGCGCGGCATCCGCAGATCCATGATCACGAACTCGTCGACGCGCTCGCCGCGGCCGAGGATGGTGGCGATCACGCGCGGCAGCCCGATGGGGAAGTCGCCGACGCCGATGGACAGGCAGAACACCAGGAACGCCGCCGCCGCCAGCACCACCGAGACGAGGACGGGCCAGGGCCGCCACACGAACGACACCCGGCCGACCCGCACGCCCGGCGTCACGGGCCGCTTCACATCCGTCCCGCCGAGCGGAGCTCGTCCGTTGAATGGCGGTGGGTGGGGGCTGGAGGACGGTCGGTTCATGCGCTCTTGAGCTTTCCGCGCCAGACCAGGGCCGCGAAGAACGGGGCGCCGAGGAGGGCGACGACGATGCCCGCCTCCAGCTCGCCCGGCCGGACGACGACGCGCCCGACGATGTCGCACACCAGCAGGACCACCGCCCCGAGCAGGCCCGCATACGGGACGAGCCAGCGGTAGTCAGGCCCGGTCAGATACCGGGCGACATGGGCCACCATCAGGCCGAGGAACGCGATCGGTCCGCACGCCGCCGTCGCCGCGCCCGCCAGCAGGGTGATGGCGGCGATGCCGGCCGTCCGGGTCAGCGCGACGTTCACCCCGAGCCCGCGCGCGACGTCGTCGCCCAGGTTGAGCAGGTTGATCGCGGGCAGCATGAGCACCGTCAGGACCAGCCCGGCCGCGATGAAGGCGGACACCGGCCAGATGACGTCGAACTTCACCCCCGCCACCGAGCCCGCGTTCCAGAACCGCAGCGCGTTCAGCGACGCCTTGTCCGACAGCGCGACCGCCGTGGTCATCGCCGCCAGGAACACCGCGACCCCCTGCCCGGCCAGCGCGAGCGTCAGCGGGTTCCCGGCCCCGCGCCCGATGCTCGCCAGCCCGAACACGACGGCCCCGGAGACCGCCGCCCCCAGGAAGGCGAACCAGACGTACTGGAACGGGTTCGCGAGCCCGAACAGGGAGACCACCGACACCACGGCGAACGAGGCACCGGCGTTCACCCCGAGCAGCCCCGTGTCGGCGATCGGGTTGCGCGTGCACCCCTGGATCAGCGCCCCGCCGATCCCCAGGGCGGCGCCCGCGACGATCGCGAGGACCGTCCGGGGCGCCCGGACGGTCTGCACGATGAGCCTGATCTCGGTGAGCCGCCGGTCGGCGTCCGGGGCCGCGAACAGCCCGTGCCAGACCTCGCGGGGGCTCAGCGCCCGCGCCCCGACGACCATCGACAGCGCCCCCGCCACCAGCAGGACGGCCACGAGCACGCCCAGCCCCACGACCCGCCGCCGGCGGGCGGCCGCGACCCGGGACACGGGCGGCCGCTCCGCGACCACCGTGCTCATCCGCGCCCGCCGAGTCCGGCCTGCACCACATTTCCTCCGAAACGGCGGTAAATAAGGGCAGCCTAACCTCAACCACCAGAATTGCCGCGCTCCACCCCCGCGCTTCGGATCAGCGGGACCGTTCGGCGTCCGCAGGCTTGATCCCGATCCTGCCCGCGAGGTCATCCCCGCGGCGGCCGGGGCGCGGTTCGCCTACGGCACCAAGGCGCTGCGGGTGATCAGCGCGGGCGGCCGGGTCACCGGCCTGGTCACGGACCGGGGCGTCGTGCGGGCGGGGGCGGTCGTCATCGCCTCCGGCGTCTGGACGCCCCCCCTGGCCCGCACCGCCGGGGTCCGCGTGCCGATCATGCCGGTCTCGCTGAGCGAATGCGAGACCACCCCGCTGCCGCCCCTGTTCACCCAGTCCATCCGGGCGTTCGGTTTCGGCGGCCACCAGCGGCCGTCCGGGGAGGTGGTGCTCAGCGCGGGCGTCAACGCCGTCGTCCGGCACGACGTGACCCTGTACGACCTGGTCGACCTGCCGGTATGGGGGCCACGCCTGCGCGCCCACCGCCGGGACGTGAAGCTACGGCTGGGGACGCGCCGGATCCTCCAGCAGATCGGCGCCCTCTCCACACTCTCCCCGCGCCTGGTCCCCAAGGGCGCCCCGCCCCCTACTCCCGACACCCGGATCATGCGCCGCGCGTTCGCCGCGATGCGCGAGGTCCTCCCGGCACTGCGCGACGCGTCCATCCGCCGGTACTGGGCCGGAATGATCGACATGTCCCCGGACGGGCTGCCGATCATCGACGGCTCCGCGGGCCCGCGGGGCCTCGTCCTCGTCACGGGCCTGAGCGGCCACGGCCTCACGATCGGCCCCGGTGATCGGCAGGATCACGGCCGACCTCGCCCTGAAGGGGCACACCGACCGCCCGATCGAGGCGTTCCGCCTATCGCGCTTCGCGGGCGACGTCATGATGCCGGAGAAGATGATCTGACGTGACCACCTAGGTCACCGCATAGGCGCCCATTCAAGTGAAGAGGAAGCGCATGCGCAAAAAAAATGCAGTCTCCGCTGTGGCCGCCACGGTGTTAGCCGCTACCGCGGCCACGGGTACGCCGACCGCCGCCGCTGGGCCGCGGACCGCCCGCGGCCCAGCGGAATTCAGCGTCAAGGTCGTGACCGTCAATGGTTCGGGGTGTCCGGTCAACACCGTCTGGGCGGACGCCTGGCCGGAAAAGGAGTCGTTCAGGGTCGTCTACAGCGCGTACATGGCGCAGGCGGGCGGCTCGTCGAGCCCGATCGACTCTCAAAAGCAATGCCAGGTCGCCGTGCGGGTGAGCGTCCCGCAGGACGTCACCTACGCCATCTCGTCGTCGGACCACCAGGGGTTCGCCCACCTGGAGAGCGGCGCGAACGCCACCCTGAAAGTGGGCCACCACCTCCAAGGTCAGCCTCGGGGCGGAGTGGTCACGCACAACGTGAACGGCGCCTACGACGACCTCTGGAGGTTCATTCACCGCCCGCCGGCGGACCAACTCGTCTTCAAGCCGTGCGGCGAGGAGTGGAACGCCGTCCTCGTCACCGGATTGCGAGTCGACGAGGGCGCCTCGGATCCATCGAAGACCAGCTACATCGCGATGGACGCCCCCGGCGAAGGCGTCTGGACGACCTACAACCTCACCTGGAAGAACTGCCCGAACTGAGCCCCGATCACCGTTCTAGGTATCGGCTGGATAGATGCCCTTGTTCTCGATCCAACCCTGCCGACGCAGTGTGCTGAGCGCCTTGCTGACCGCCTCCCCTGGACGCACCGACCCAGCCGGCGAGTTCTTCCTGCGAGAGATTGAGCGCAATCCGAATTCCCTCGGACGTATCTGTCGGCCTACTCGGCCTTGGCGGCTTCCAAAACCGGTATGGCGGCGGCCCGGCGTGCGGGTAGGGCCGAGGTGGCCAGCGTCGCCGCCGTCGCGCCCGCCGCCAGTATCGGGAAGAGCCACCACGGCGGGTCCGGGCGCAGGAACGAGCTTCCCGTCATCACGTGCAGGAGGGTCAGCGTCCCCATGGCGATCACGAGGCCGAGGATCGTGCCGAGGACGACCACGGTCGCCGCCTCCCACCGGACGATCGAGCGGATCTGCCTCATGGTCGTCCCCACGGCGCCCAGCAGCCCGAACTCCCGCGTGCGTTCGGTGACGCTCATCGACACCGTGGTCGCCATGCCGAACAGCGCCAGCAGCAGCGCCATGCCGACGAACCCGTACGTCGCCCGAAGTGGACGGGTGAGCGAGCCGGACGCGGCGTCCACATAGGCGTCGCGGTCGAGGACCCGCACGCCGGGCACTCCGGCGACCGCACGCTTCAGGTCCTCGGGTGAACCGCCCCGCACGAGGACGGCCCGGGTCGCCGCGTTGGTGTCCAGCCGGTCCATCGTCGCGGGCGCTGCGAGCGCCTGCTCGGCGAACAGGTGGGACGGGTCGTGGTAGGCGTCCGCCACCGTGAGGGTGACCCGGCCCTGAGCGCCCCGGACGATGATCTCCTGGCCGCGGCGCAGCCCTCGCTCCTTCATGACGGTCGACGACAGCGCGATCTGGCCGGGACGCAGTGCGGGCGGGCGTCCGCCCAGCCGCAGGACGTCGCGCAGCCCGGACTGCTCGGCGCCGCTGACGAAGAAGTAGAACGGCTCGGGTTCCTCTTCCGGTTCGTTCGATGGGGGCGAGACCAGCTTGACCTCGGTCTGCGTGAGTGCGGTCGCCCGCGACACCCCCGGCGTGCCCGTCACCAGGGCCGCGACGTCCCGGGCCAGCGGCGCGGGCGCACCCTCGGTGGTCCTGGCGGTCGAGGTGATCGCGTGTTCGGCCGCCATCACCTCCCGTCCCGCGTCCTGGAACCGATCGTGCACCGACAGCGTGACCAGTGCCACGGACGCGACGAGCGTGACGCCGAGCATCAGCGATGAGGCGGCCGAGGAGACCCGGCGCGGGCTGCGGGTGATGGTGGCGTGTGCCAGCCGTCCGGTCTCGCCGCCGACCAGCGTCCCGAAACGGCCGACCAGCCCGCCCAGCGGCCGGACGAAGAACGGAGTGAGGACGGCCAGGCCGGTCACGGCGAGCAGCGCGCCGAAGACGACCATCAGCGAGACCCCGAACGTGCGGTCGGGTCCGGGCGGGTCGCCGGCGCGGACCGCGACCGCCACCGCCCACCAGAAACCCGCACCGGCGAAGATCGCGGACGCGGCCAGCAGCCGCGGCCAGCGGCGTTCCGGGGTCTCGGTGACGGTGCTGCGCAGCGCCTGGACGGGTGAGACGCCCGCGGCGCGGCGGGCGGCCCGCCAGGCGGCGGCCTGGGTGACCAGGATCCCGGCGGCGGCCGGGACGGCCAGCGCGACCCAGCCGAACTGGGCGCCCGCGGCCGAGACGTCGAAGCCGTCCCGCGCGAACAGCCGGGTGATCAGCGCGCACACCGGATAGCCCGCGGCCACCCCGCCCACCGCGGCGACGCCGCCCAGCACCAGCGCCTCCAGCCGGATCAGCCGCTTGACCTGCCGGGGCGTGGCGCCGATCGCCCCGAGCAGCGCGAGCCGCCGGGTGCGCTGCCGGACCAGCGTCCCGAACGTGTTGGCCACCACGAACAGCCCGACGAAGATCGCCACCGAGGCGAGCATGCCGATGACGCCGGCGATCGAGGCGCCCTCGCCCTCCGCGGCGGCGCTCTGCGCGCGCCGTACGGACTCCGCGGTCCGGACCGTGGCCGCGCCGCCCAGGTCCCGGGCCAGTTCACCGCGCAGCCGTTCGGCGGGCACGCCCGGGCCGGCCTTCGCCCAGACGCTCTGCCAGGAGCCCGGGGGCAGCATGGCGGCGCGCCGGACGGTCTCGGCCGGGGCCAGCACCAGGTCACCGGACGCCACCGCGTCACGGTCCTGGACGCTGACGATGCCGGAGATCCGCACCCGTTGCGTCCGGCGGGGCAGCGTCAACGTCAGCGTGTCGCCGACCTTCACCTTCCCGGCCCGCGACATGTGCCGGACGATCGCCACCTCGCCCTCGGCGGTGGGGGAGCGTCCTGCCTCAAGCCGGTAGGGATTGAGCTGCGGGTCGGGCACCCAGGGACGCAGCAGCGTGCGGCCCTCGGCGGACGCCGTGATCGCCCGTCCGCCGGGACGGGCGGCCGTCACCGTCACCGTGGCGTCCCCGGCGACGGCCGCCACTCCAGGCCGGGCCGCGATGCGGTCCAGGCGGACCCGGCCGTTGGACGGCGCGTACGGGTCGTCCGGATCGACCGTCCCGCCCTGCACGAGAACGTCCGCGCGGAAGTACTCGCTCGCGTCGCTGCCTGCCACCGCCTCCTGCGCGCGCAGCGCGAACTGCAGCGAACCAGCGATGAGCGCGATCGACCCCAGCGCCGCCAGCAGCGTGGCGGTCAGCCGCGGCCAGCCTTCGGCGAACGAACGGCGCGCGATGAGCCACAAGGCGTTTCCCATGGCGTCAGCCCTCCAGCCTGCGCATGCGGGCATGTACGGCGTCGATGGTGGGCGCGGGCAACTCGTCGACGATCGTCCCGTCGGCGAGGAACAGCACCCGGTCGGCGTGCGCGGCTGCCACCGGGTCATGCGTGACCATGATCACGGTCTGCCGGTAGGCGTCCACGGCGGTGCGCAGGAACCCCAGGACCTCGGCGCCCGACCGCGAGTCGAGGTTGCCGGTGGGCTCGTCCGCGAACAGCACCTCGGGACGGGTCAGCAGCGCCCGCGCCACCGCGACCCGCTGCTGCTGCCCGCCCGACAGCTCGCCCGGCCGGTGGCCCAGCCGCTCGCGCAGGCCGAGCGCGTCCACGATCGTGCCGAACCACCCCTGGTCGGCCTGGCGGCCCGCCAGCCGCCCGGTGAGCCGGATGTTCTCCTCCGCCGTCAGCATCGGCAGCAGGTTGAACGACTGGAACACGAACCCGAGCCGGTCGCGGCGCAGCTTGGTGCGCCGGGTCCGCGACAGGCCGGTGAGCTCGACCTCGCCGAGGACGACGGTGCCGGAGGTCACGGTGTCCAGCCCGGCCAGGCAGTGCAGGAAGGTCGACTTCCCGGACCCGGACGGCCCCATGATCGCCGTGAACTGGCCCCGGGCGAACGCCGCCGAAACCCCCCGCAGCGCGGTGACCGCGCCGTCGCCGGAGCCATAGGTCTTCAGCACGTCAGCGGCCACCATGACCCGGTCATGGGCTACTGCGCCGGGCCGGACCCCGGCCACCGGTGCCCGCCCGGTGGGTCGCTCGGGCATGGACGTCTCCCCATCGATCGCCGAATCACTACTCCAGTTGAGATAGTCTCACATGAGACTATACAGGCCCGGCGTCGCGCGGAAACGGGATCTATCCGGGCGAGCGGGACTGGCGGGAGGGTCGAGCCTTCCCGACGCGACGCGTCACATGGCCAACGCACGAAATCCGACCAGGCAAGCGCCTCGATCGTCCAGGCGCCCTGGGTCGGCGACTGGATCGCTTACCTCGTGGTGAGACGGGCAAGGAAGCGCCGGCTTAACGGTCGGCCTGCTCCATGACGCGGCGGCAAAGAACTTGCCGCCTCTATAGCGCATGGCGCGGGACCTTCGCGGTTCGCCTCCCTCGCCTCGCGCAGACGCTCGGTGGGCGCACACAAAGTGCCCAAACTCTCAAACGCGGGGCGACCTTCATCTCCGACAGGCCGGGAATGCGCCAGCCGTAGGAGGTGAGCTATCGGCGGTAGCCCGTTCCTCCCGACTGTGCCCGTCCCACGGGAGGCGCCGGGCGGCGCGTTGCGTTGAGTCTTCGCCGGGCACCGTCCGGTCGTGTCACCTACGGCAGCTTCCAGAATGGGCCGGTAAGGCCGCATTCATCGAGGAGGCCCTGGTTGTAGTCGCGGCTGTGGGGTTGGAACTCGGGGTCCAGGCGATCGCCGTACCACGGGCCGGCCAGTCGCCAGACGGTAGTCGCGTCGGCGATATGCCCGTTGCCCGGCGCGTGGTCGGCCGTCCATTGTTCGGCGTGCCCCCGGTCACAGAACATGCGGATCATGGTGCAGGTGGCGACCACGTCGTCCCACCATTCCTGAGCGGGGCGTGGAAAGCGGACCGCGAGCCCCGGGGGAGGCGGAGTTTCCGGGCCGGTCTCAACGCTGATCGGGACCCCGCACTGCGGACATGCCGTGTCGACACGGACGTCCAGATGAAGGGCGGCGCTGATGCCGAAGGAATCCCACGCGCATCCGCCCCACCAGCGGCGGTCGTCATACCCGTCCAGCGGAGTCACCGTGAACGCCATGGGCGCCGACGTGAACGGGTGCGCCATCCGCACCGCATCCCCATCAGGCGTCAAGACCAGAGCGTGGGCCTCCGCCAGGTCGCGCAAGACCCCCTGGACCGCTTCGGTGGTACTGCGCGTCCTGCGTGCCAGCTCGGCCACCGACGGCGCGCGCCCCTCCGATGCGAACGTCCCGTAGACGAGATCACGCACTTTCCGCGAATCCGGCGTGTCCAATGGCGTCTCCTGCTTCTGCGCTCGAGTTTCGACTCTGATCGTGACAGGGATGCCTTCTTCTCACCGGTCTGATGGACGTCGCCGATGCCGCGTCAGGCGACGCTCTCCCGACCTTTGTCCTCGGGCGCTGGAGTGGCTGCGAGGAGCCGGTCGGTGACCTCTTCGGCGGTCAGCACGAGCGCGAAGCCCTGATGATGACCGTGTCGCGGCCGAGGTTGCGCAGCATCGTGTCGAGCGGGGTGCCGTAGAACGCTCCATAGGACGGTTTGCGGATCACGACCTCGTCGGGCGGCGGCCCATCGGAGCCCACACCTCGGCAGGGCCCGGCCGGCGCCAGGCGATGTCGGCATGTGGGAGAAGCCGCAAGGTGTGCGGGCGGTTCAGTCCGAGGTGGGTGTTGTCGAAAATGGTCCACAGCACGGGGACGGACGCGGCCCGGCACTCCTCGGTCAGCAGCCGCAGCCGGGGCACCATCCGGGTGGCGGCGGACACCCAGTAGGGACTCCAGGGGGCCGGACGAATTCGTCCTGCATGTCGATGACCAGCAGCGCCGCCCGTTCGGGCCGTACGTCGAACGATGCCCGGCCATGCTCGTAGGCGCCGCGCGCCCGCTCGATCACCCATTCTTCGGTGTATGTCATCCCAGTCTCTTTGTCGATTCGGGGTATGCAGCCATGTCGGCCGGTCAGCGACGGCAGCCGCTACCCGGTGATCAACCAGCTGATCAGCGCCGGGCTGCTCGACCGGGCGGCCGAGCCGGGCGCTACACCTACGCCCCGTACCGGCGTGGCATGCCCGCTCTCGACGGCACCGACCACGCCGGCCCCAAGGAGAAGCGGCTCCTCGGGTGGTCAACTGGCGAACGGTGCCTCTTGCGGCATTAGCCGGTTGATGGATGGAGCCGGCCCGTGCGCCGCTGGATCTCCTTCTCGCTCGCGCCGGCGAAGGCGAGGATGTCGGGCAGCCGGAAGATCTGACCGGCGCCGCCCCAGTTGCCGTCGGTGATTTCATTGACGATCACCCAGACGCGGAAGCCGTCCTGGGGGGACGGGTCCAGGCCGTTCTTCTCGGCGCGCAGGACTTGATCGGTCACCTCCGCGACCAGGCCCGCCTTGGCGTCGTCGTCGAGCGTGGCCTGCGGCACTCCGACCACGATCCGATAGCGGGGCTGCTGGACGGGCCGTCCGGCCACCGTGACCAGCGCGGGCTCGTGCAGGAAGGTCCAGGCGATCGACTCGGCCGCCTCGTTCCCCGGCTTCGCCCCCTCCCATTTCAGGAGGGTGCGAGTGAGCGTCTGCATGAGCTCGGCCTTGGCGTCATCCGAGAGCACACCGCGTGGCAGTGTGAGGTCGATCATCGGCACGTCTGGATCCCTTCCAGCTAAGTTCACTAGTGCTACTTACCCTAGGCCAGTCAGTTCAATACAGCAACTAACCTCGGAACATGTGTCGCCGACATCCAGAAGTGCCTGCTCTCTGGACAGCCTGGGGTGCCGGTGTAGGACCCGTTCTCACGTGCGCCAGCCGACCGGATCGAAGTGGACGGTCGAGGCTGCAGGGGAAGGACGGAACACCGCGGTCCCGCCCAATCAGCGCCGCCTTGGGACGAGCCCGGCGCCGCGCGGGAACGCTTTCACCTCGACGGGTTCGGTGTCATGGAACCTGCGTTCACGACCGAGCAGTTCCGATGGGCGCGCGACCGTCTCGCCGGGCTCTTCGCGGGCCGCTTTCCCGACCGGGATGATCTATCCGGATGAGTGGTACTGGCGGGAAGGGCTGAGCCTTCCCGACGTGACGTGTCGCATGGCCAACGCGCGGAAGCCTGACCAGGCCATCGCATCGACCGTCCAGGTGCCAGGGGTTCGTCACCGCGAGGCACCAGCGTGAAGTCGCAGGAGGACCGGTCCTCCTCGACCGCCTCGGCGAGGGCCGGCGCGTGCCGCATCGTCAGCGGCTCCAACCGCACCAGATCACGGGCAAGGACGGGCACGTCGAGCCGGACGCTCATCAGCCGCCCCTTCACCCGCATTCCCGGGGTAAGTTCTCTAGAGAGACTCACTCTAGAAGGGGTCAGTTCAGTACGGCAACTAACATGGGTGCATGCGCCGCACTCGCTTCGATACCTGGCACTGCTCGATCGCTCGCACCGTCGATCTCGCCGGCGACTGGTGGACTCCTCTGGTCATGCGCGAGGCGTTCTATGGTGCCCGCCGTTTCGAGGAGTTCCAGCAGCGGCTCGGCCTGAGCCGCAATGTCCTCACCCAGCGCCTCGACCGCCTCGTCGAGGAGGACATGCTCGACCGCGTCCCCTACCAGGAGCGCCCGGTCCGGCACGAGTACCGGCTGACGGAGAAGGGCCGCGACTTCTTCACGGTGCTCGCCGCGATGATCCGCTGGGGCGACCGCTGGCTCTCCGATCCCGCCGGGCCGCCCATCGAACTGCGTGACCGCGTGACGGGCCGGCCGATCGACATCGAGGTGGTCGACGCGAGAACCGGCCGCCCGGTCGACATTCGCCAGATCGTCGCGATGCCAGGACCGGGCCTGCCCGACGACCTGGCGAAGCTCCTTCGCGAAAGGATGCTGCCCGGCTCTTCCGAGGGGACGAGCGCACCCAGCGAATGAAGTGCGGCGAACCGCCGCAGCCAGATCAGCCTCCCCCTTGGGGGCGGCACGTCCGAGCGGCTCGGGGGTGCCGGCGTCTGCCCCTGCTCGCCGTCGGCGCGGTAGTGGTCGCCCTGTGCTGCACGCGTTCGTCCGGCTCGCCCATGCCGGTCGCCGCGCCGGAGCGGCTGGTGGTTAGCGGCGCCTACCGGTATGTGCGCAACCCGATGTACGTGGCGGTGCTCGCGGTGATCTTCGGCCAGGTTCTGGTGCTCGCCCGGCTCGAACTGGTCTGGTACGCGGCAGCGGTGTTCGTGACGTGCGCGGGTTTCGTGCACCTGTACGAGCAGCCTGCCCTGCACCGGCGATTCGGCGGCGCCCACGAGGAGTACCGGCGCGCGGTCCCGGCCTGGCTGCCGCGCCCGCATCCGCGGAACCCGTGAGACCGCCTACGGCAGTGGCGTCCCGCCCATGCGCGCACGGTCGGGCGGCCTCGCACCATGCGCGTCCGCTCGGGTGGCAGCCTCACCGCTGACTGAGCCGTGCGTCCGCTCGGAGTTTCCGAACCAGGCCCTTCAGGCGCTGCGGGGGCGGTCGAGCAGTAGGTCGGCGGCGCGGGCGAGGACCTGGGCCCTGGTGCGGCCGCCGTGGTCCGCGGCCAGGAAGTGCTCGCCGATCGCCGCGCAGAAGGCGAGCAGGCTGCGGGCCTCGACCTCGTCGGCGTCGGCGCAGAAGGTGCCGATCACCTCGCGCAGCAGCGCCATGCGCCGGTTGTCGACCCGCCGCAGGCGCGCGGCGACCGCCTCGTCGCGCCGGGCCCAGTCCCGGATCGCGAGGTCGATGGGCAGCAGCCGGTCGTTGGAGAAGGTGAGCCCGCCCGCTCGCTGGATCTTGGTCTTCGGGTCGCCGCCCTCGCGCTCGACGCGGTCGATCACCTCGTCGACGCTCTCCCGCTCCCAGGCGTCCAGCATCGCCGCCAGCAGTGCGCCGCGGTCTGCGAAATACCCGTAGAACCCGCCTTTGGTGACACCGAGCCTCTTCGCCAGCGCCTCGACGCGGACGGCGTCCGGACCGCCCGCGGCCAGCGCCCGCAGCCCCTCCTCGATCCATCTGTCACGCGGCGTGCGAGTCGCGCCCACGATGTGCCCCACCTCACCTCTCCACGATATATACGCCACCGTATACATCGCCTAGCCTCTATCTATACGCTACCGTATATATGAATGGAGGCCGCGAAATGGCAGTCGGCCTGGTCGACAGATCTGTGGGGACGCTCAACGTTCCGCGCCCCGTCCGCGCTCTCAGTTCGCTGTCCGATGTCGACTACGTCGACATGTTCACCCTCACCACCGACAAGGACGCCACGCCGGAACGGTGGGCCCGGGCGATGTTCGGCGACGTTCCCACCCTCGCGGAACGATTCATCTGGCGCGCCTTGCTCGGACTCCGGCTCGCCAAGGGCCGATCGTCCGACACCGTGGCCGGATGGCGGATCACCGGACGTGGCCAGGACTGGATCCGGCTCGAGGCGGCTTCCTGGTTCCTGACCGGCAACCTTCTCGTCCAGGCGGCCGACGGGCGCGTGTCGCTGGCGACCTTCCTCCGCTACGACCGGACCCTCGGCCGTCTCGCGTGGTCACCGCTGTCCGCTGTGCACCGCCGGCTCGCACCCGGTCTGCTCCATGGCGCGGCGGCAAAGATCGGCCCGCCTCAATAGCGCACGGCACGCCATCCCTGCGGTTCGCCTCTGAGCGTGATCCACCACTCCCTGGCAGGCGTCATCGAGTGAGCGGTCGTCCTGCCTTCTGTCGTTGACGTTCGCTGCCGTACACGCCGCCTACCACCCCGGGTGCGAGTAGCGCCACACCAGCCGGCAGTGCGGACGGACTGCGGTACCAGCCCCTCGGCCGAGGGTTGGGCGCGCTCTCACCGCACGATGTGACTCTCGGGTCTTAGGGTGAAATGTCCGCCATAGATGACAACATGCCACCCCATGATCAAGTCTGTCGAAGACTTCGCCTGGACGGGCCGCTGCCCCGGGGACCCTCGCGAGAACTACGCCGTGGCGATGGTGCGCGGCCTGTCGCCTCAACACCTTCTGGAGAGGCTGAGACTTCGCCCGACCGATCCGCCGCGCATCATCGGAGCTGAAGCCCTGTACGAGCAATGGATGAACGAGCGCGAGCACGACGACCTGGTCGGCATCTTCTCGATCGACGATTGGGCGGTGGCGTTCGAGCCCGGCGCGTACCTGCTCGCCGACCGTGAACGGCTCACTGGGCTGTCAGCCGGCACCCGGCTGGTCTGCCATTCCAACAGCATCTACACCCAGGATCACTTCTACTGGCTGGACGACGGAGACCTGCGCCTCTACCTCCCGCCGTTCTGGCCCGAGGAGCGGGAGGGCCCCGCCGTCACCGACCTCACGGACGCCATGCGCGCCATAGGCTTCCAGCTCGTCGAGGACGAAGGCGAGACCAATCCGATCGCCAAGGCGTTCGCGCTGGCAGAACACATCACCGGTGTCTCCCTCACCGAGGAGACGTTCGAGGAGGCGGCTTACCTGCTGGGCGTCGTGCCGGACTGACCCGACACCGCTCTAAAGCACGTGGCCGATAGGTCCGTGATGTCATTTCAGCGGGTCGTGGCCCCAGTTCATCAATGAATAGCGCCATCTGGTCTCTGTGACGTCGCCGGACGGCCTCTGCGCGAGATGGCGATGGACGTAGCCGACGACCTTGTTCATGTGCGCGTAGTCCTGCTCGCTCAGGTCCGAGCTTTTCGTGCGCAGAAGTTCGACGATCCTCCGGCCGGACGCGTGGCCGGTCGATTCTCCGCCGCCGTCCTTCTGGCCGACCGACTGCGATTCTTCGGTCCGCAGCCAGCGCTCCAGTTCCTCGGACCCCATATTGACGACCCTGCCGAACTCGGCGGCCACCTTCTCGTCCGCCTCATGGGGATCTTTCGTCTCCTTCTTGCCCATATGCCTCGCGGTACCCGCCGCCGAGATGGGTAGTCACCACAGAACACCTGGTCAACCTGGAGATGGACATGCCCGCGGAACCCGATCGACCCGGCGTCGCCTTCGACCACCACCCGCGGCTGTGCCTGGTGACGGGGGCCAGCGGCTATATCGGCGGCCGACTGGTGCCGGAGCTGCTGGACGCCGGCCACCGGGTGCGGTGCATGGCCCGCTCGGCCCGGCGGTTGCGTGATCACCCATGGGCCGGGCGCGTGGAGATCGTGGAGGCCGATGCCACCGATCCAGCGTCGACCCGGCGCGCCCTGGACGGAGTGGACGTCGCGTACTACCTGATCCACGCGATCGGCGGCAAGGGCGGCTTCGCGGAGACCGACCGCCGGGCGGCCCGGACCTTCGCCGGCGCGGCGCGGGAGGCGGGCATCGGGCGGCTGGTCTATCTCGGCGGCATGGATCCCGAGGAGGAGCTGTCGGCGCACCTGCGGTCGCGTGCCGAGGTCGGCGAGATCATGCTCGGCAGCGGGGTCCCGGCGGTGTGGCTGCGGGCCGCCGTGATCATCGGCTCGGGTTCGGCGTCGTTCGAGATGCTGCGCTACCTGACCGAGCGGCTGCCGGTGATGGTCACGCCGCGGTGGGTGCACACGCGCATCCAGCCGATCGCGATCCGGGACGTCCTGCACTACCTGGTGGCCGCCGCCGAGCTGCCCGCGGACGTGACCCGCGGGTTCGACATCGGCGGCCCGGACGTCCTCACCTACGGCGACATGATGCGGCGCTATGCCGCCGTGGCCGGGCTCAGGCACCGGGTCATCGTGCCGGTCCCGGTCCTGAGCCCGCGGTTGTCGAGTCTGTGGGTGGGGGCGATCACGCCCGTTCCCGGCGGGATCGCGCGTCCGCTGGTGGAGTCGCTGCGCAACGAGGTGGTCTGCGCCGAGAACGACATCGCCGAGCACCTGCCTTCGCCGCCCGATGGGCCGGTCGGTTTCGAGCGCTCCGTCGAGCTGGCGCTGCGCCGGGTCCGCGAGGCCGACGTCGCGACGCGGTGGTCGTCGGCGAGCACACCCGGCGCGCCCAGCGACCCGCTGCCGACCGATCCGGACTGGGCGGGCGGCAGCCTCTACACCGACGAGCGAACCTGCCGGACCGGCGCGACGCCCGAGCGGTTGTGGGAGGTCATCGAGGGGATCGGCGGGGAACGCGGCTGGTACTCGTTCCCGATCGCCTGGCGCGTCCGCGGCGCCCTGGACCGGCTGGTGGGCGGGGTCGGGCTGCGGCGCGGCCGCCGGGACCCGCGGCGGTTGCGCGTGGGGGAGACGGTGGACTTCTGGCGGGTGGAGGAGAACGAGGCGGGGCGGCTGCTGCGGCTGCGAGCGGAGATGCGGCTGCCCGGTCTGGCCTGGCTTGAATTCGGCGTGCGCCGGGACGGTTCCCGCACCGTCCTCGCGCAACGCGCGCTGTTCCACCCCAGAGGGCTCGCGGGGCACGCGTACTGGTGGGCGTTCCGGCCGTTCCACGACCGGATCTTCGGAGGGATGTGCCGGGGCATCGCCCGCACGGCCGAGCAGACCTCTCAAGCGACCGGCCGAGAGCCGGACGGCGGCTCCAAGACCGTCTAGGACGGGCGGCCGGGCCCTTGTCAACGCGCCTCGATCGGCCGTATGGTCGCGGCCAGTCCCTGTAGTGAACACTACAGGGAACGTGCGCGGGCCGGTCGCCGGTGCGCGTCTCGTCTCAAGCCTCTGGCCACCCCAGCGAAAGAAGAGGTCGTCATCATGTGCGAAGAGTCACGTCCGCGGCTGTCCCGCAGAGGGCTGCTGCGATCCGCCGGAGCGGCGGCCGGAGCGGTGACCGTGTCCGGCTTCCTGGGCGGCACCGCGTCGGCGGAAGGGGCGCCGTCCCCGGCGGCCGCGCAGGGGTACGGGACGCGGCTCGTCCTCCTCGGCACTTCTGGAGGGCCCATCTGGTGGAAGGGGTCGGACCGGGACGGCGTGTCCTCCGCACTCGTCGTCGGCGACGCCCTCTACCTGGTCGACTGCGGGAACTCGTCCGTCCACAACCTGAGGGACGCGGGGCTGCTCGGACCGGGCGAGGGCAAGAACGACCTCGGCCACCTGCGCGCCGTGTTCCTCACCCACCTGCACTCCGACCACATCGCCGACTACCCGGGGCTGCTGCTCTACGGCATCTGCGGCGGCGGGCTCGGCCGGGACGACCGGCCCGTCCAGGTGTTCGGCCCGGGCAGGCGCGGGGCGCTTCCGGCGGTGTTCCCGCCCGCCCGGCCCGTGCCCGACCCCGTGCACCCGGACAACCCGGGGGCCGGGACGGCCGACATGACCGCGTCCCTGGTCGCCGCGTTCGCCACCGACTTCAACGACCGGCTCTTCGACACCGGGTCCCCGGCCATCACCGCTCGGGTGAGGGCCCACGACATCGCGTTGCCGGACGGAGCCTCGCCCGCCAACAGGATCCCGCGCCTGCGCACGCCCATCCGCGTCTACGAGGACGACCGGGTGCGCGTGACGGCCACGCTCGTCGACCACGGGCAGATGTTCCCCGCGTTCGGGTTCCGGTTCGACACCGACGACGGCTCGGTGGTGTTCTCCGGCGACACCACGGTCTCGGACAACCTGGTGGACCTGGCCGGGGACTGCGACGTCCTCGTCCACGAGGTGATCGACCAGGCGTGGGTCGAGCAGAGCATCGCGGCGCTGCCCGTCCCGCCGGAGATCAAGGAGGGCTACATCAACCACATGATCGGCGCCCACACCACCACGGAGCAGGTCGGCCAGGTGGCGCGGCGGGCGGGGGCGGGCAAGCTCGTCCTGAACCACTTCACGCCCGGTCACCTCCCGGACGGACGGTGGCGGCGGCCGGGCCGCGACTTCGGCGGGCCGGTCGTCCCCGGGCGCGACCTCATGCAGATCGGCGTGGGGCGCAGGAAGCGCTGAACCGCCGGGACCCCCGGCCCCGCGCGCGGGGCCGGGGGTCCTGTGCCGTCGCGGGCAGGCGCCTCAGCCGGTGGGGGTGCGACGGCGGGCGGCGGAGTCGGTGGGGGTGAAGGTGCCGTAGGCGCCGCGGTGGAAGAGCAGGGGAGTGTCGTCGTCTCCCAGCTGGAGGTGGACGACCCGGCCGATGACGATCTGGTGGTCGCCGGCGTCGTGCAGCTGCTCGGTGACGCAGTCGATCCAGGCGACCGCGCCGTTGATGACCGGGTTCCCGGCGGGGGACGGGCGCCAGCCGATGTCGTGGAACTTGTCGGTCTTGCGCATCGCGACCGCGCGGCAGACGTCCTCCTGGGCGGCGGACAGGACGTTCACGCAGAACCGTTCGCCCGACTCGCGCAGCGCCCGCCACGAGCTGGAGTTCTTGTCGGGCAGGAACGCCACCAGCGGCGGGTCGAGCGACACGGAGGTGAACGAGCCGACCGTCATGCCGATGGCCGCGCCGGACGCTGCGAGCGCGGTGACGACGACGACGCCGGTCGGGTACCGGCCCAGCACGTGACGGAAGCAATCCGGGTCGATGGCGCCGTTCGCGGTCAGCGGCATGGCGGAACTCCTCCCTGTAGCGATCACTACAGAGACTGCCATGGGCGACCCCCGCGTGACAACCGTCTCCCCGGACTCAGTCCGCGACGGCCGCCTCGACGATGGCGACGATGATCTCGATGAAGTCGTCCGGGTCCCAGTCGTCGTGGATCTGGTGGGCCAGGAACAGCCCGTCGGTCGAGGCGAGGACGATGCGGGCCAGGTCCATCGCCAGCTCGGGACGGCGGGCCCGCAGCTCGGTGTCGAAGTACGAGGTGAACCAGGCCGCGATGCTGCTGGCGACCGCGTCGCGGGTGGCGAGGAAGTACTGCCGTGCCTCCGCCTCCACCTCGCGGGACTCCAGCAGCAGCATGTGGCCGATGCGGAGGAAGTCCGGCGCGCCGGGCAGGGTGCGCACCGAGCGCGACAGGATCGCGCGCAGCCCGTCCGCCAGCGGGCGCTCGTCGCGCGGGTCGCGCTCCCAGCGCGGCTGGGCGGCGATCCACTGCTCGAAGCTGTGCCGGACGACCTCGGCGATGAGGTGGTCCTTGTCGCGGAAGAACCAGTAGACGGAGCTGGCCGGGAGGCCGGACCGCTTGGTGACCCGGGAGATCGTGGTGCCCTCGTAGCCGAGTTCGGAGGCGATCTCGGCGGCGGCCTTGAGGATGCGGACCCGGGAGATCTCACGGTCTTCGGCGGGACGGGACGCGCGGCGGGAGGACGGCGGCATCGCGCTCACCTCGACTCGCCGAGCCACGTCATGGCCTGCGCGTGCACGCCCGCGGCGATCAGGTTCACAAGGCGCTCCAGGTTCCAGTCCCGGCCCGCGTGGACGCCGACGTAGAGCCCGTCCATGACGGCGAGGTGGAACCGGGACATCCGGTCGGCGACCTCACGCGCCCGCTCCGGCGCGCCGTCCGGGAGCACCTGCTCCCACCAGTCGCGGATGGCGTCGCGGGTCTCGGCGCGGACCTCGATGTAGCGGCGCCGCGCGGCGGGCTCCTTCGGGCGGTTCGCGAGCCCGAGCATCAGCCCGAGCCGCCAGAACTCGGGACGGTCGGCGATCGCGCGCGAGGCCCGCTGCAGCCGGTCGCGGACCTCCTCGGCGGGGTCGGCGATCCCGACCCGGTCCTGCCAGGTCGGGGCGGTCTCCCGCCAGCGCCGGTAGCTGAACTCCAGGGTCTCGGCGAGAAGCTCGTCCTTGTTGCGGAAGTGCCAGTAGACGGAGCTGGCCGGCAGCCCGGTGGCCTCCGTGACCAGGGCGATCGAGGTGCCGTCGTAGCCGCGCTCGGCGGCGATGGCGAGGGTCGCCTCCAGGATCCGCACCCTCGACTCCTCGCCCTGTTGGTGGCGGCGCGCCGTCTTCCGCATCTGCTTGTCGCTCCTCTGGCCTGTGAAAACTCGGCCCCTGCAGGGGGTTGTGCCGCCCATCACATCATGGGTACGGTCGCCATGCGTCCCTGTAGTGATCACTCCAATCAGTGTAGTGATCAATACGGACTCTTCGGGCGCGGTTGCTTCGTGGCAACGCCGCGGCGTTGGTCAGCGAAACGGAGAAGAACATGCCCATCCCTCGCAGCGGACCCCGCCGCCGGCGGCTGATCGCCCCCGTCCTCGCGGCGGTCACGGCCCTGACCCTCGCGGCCTGCGGCTCCGGCGATGCCGGAGTCAGTGCCGAGGACGCCAAGACCCAGGCCACCGACCTGGTCAAACTTCTCGGCATCAAGGACGGTGCCGACCTCGGCGGCAAGGTCGGCTTCACGCTCGGTGCCGCGCTGACGCTGTCCGGCCCGTCCGCCGCCAACGGCGAGTCGATGCGCAACGCCATCGAGCTCGCGACCAAGCAGATCAAGGCGGCCGGCGGCCCCGCGATCAAGCTGAGCGTCAAGGACATCAAGGGCCCCGACCCCGTCGCCGCCAAGCAGGCCGCGTCCGAGCTGGCGGCCGAGCGCGTCCCGGCGAAGATCACCTCGATGGGCGACGGGCTCGGCGCGATGCTCGCCGACACCGACAAGAACAAGATCCTCAGCCTGGACGGCGTCGGCGGCGCCCAGGTCTTCACCAAGGGCACCCAGTACTTCTACGGGACGCGCGAGGTCGCGCCGTCCGACGCGGTGCCCGGCGCCCTGGAGTGGTTCAAGCGCGCCCACCCCGAGGGCCGGACGGTCGGCCTCGTCGGCGTCGACCTCGGCCCGCTGAACGCGGCGATCCAGGCCGACATGAAGGCGAAGATCGAGGCCGCGGGCCTGACCTACAACGGCCTCTGGGAGACCGTCGCGCCCACCTCGCAGGACTACGGGAGCATGATCTCCAAGGTCAAGAAGAACGAGCCCGACCTGCTCTGGGTGGCCTTCGGCGGCGCCGCGCCCGGCGCGTTCGTCGCGCAGGCCAAGAGCGCCGGGATCGGCAGCGAGCTGCTCGGGATCGAGTTCACGCAGGAGGCGGTCAAGGCGTCCAAGGGCGTGCTCGACAAGGACGGGTTCAAGTTCGCGATGGACTACTTCGACGCGTCCAAGCCGTCCAACCCGCTGGCCAAGCTGTTCGCCGAGGCCTACGAGAAGGCGTACGGGGAGCCCGCCGACTTCTACGCCGCGAACGCCTACGAGGAGACCCTGATGATCTGGGACCTCATCCGCCGCGTCGTGGCCGCCGGAGGGAACCCCTCCGACAGCACGCAGCTCAAGGCCGCGCTGGAGAAGGACCCGAAGTTCGCGTCGGTCTACGGCGGTGACACCGGCACGGTCGGCTCTCTCCAGATCGACCTCGCGACGCACGGTGTCGCGAAGCGCCCGATGGGCGTCTTCGAGTACAAGGACGGCAAGGTCAAGGCGCTCGCCACCTATGACGTCAAGGGGCAGGAGTTCCGCCTCGCGGAGTGACCGACTGTCGGGGGGCGGCCCGGCGGGCCGTCCCCGTCCCTCGATTCCGGAGGAGCCATGCATGACCTGCTGGACGCCGAACTCTGGCAGCTGACGGCGAACGGCCTCGTCCGGGGCGCGTTCTACGCGGCGCTCGGGGCCGGGCTGGCGCTCGTCATCGGGGTCACCGCCCGCTTCCATTTCGCGTACGCGCTCACCTACACCGCGGCGCCCTACGCCGCCTTCTGGGTGATGGACGGTCTCGGCGTGCCGTTCTGGCCGTCCGCGCTGATCGGGCTCGGCACGGCGGTCGCGGTGAGCATGCTGCTGGAGGCCGGTGTCTACGAGCCGGTCGCGCGCCGGGCCGCCGACCGCGCCATGCTCGCCGTGCTGGTGACGTCGATCGGTGTCAGCACCGCGGGCATCGCGCTGCTCCAGCTGAAGTTCGGGACCAGCGGCGTGCCGTTCTACGGCCCCGACCAGGTGCGGCACGACGTCGGCCCGGTGCGGGTCTCCAACTTCGAGCTCTACCTGGTGGCGACGTGCCTCGTCCTCGTCGCCGGGCTGGCGGCGTTCCTGGCGTTCACGCCGATCGGACGTTCGATCAAGGCCGTGCGCAGCAACCCGGTACTGGCGTCCGTGCTCGGGATCAGCGTCCGCCGGGTCAACCTCGTCTGCTTCGCGATCGCCGGGCTCGTCTCCGGCGTGTGCGCGCTCTGGTACGGCCTGCTCTACACGGTGCAGCCGACGATGGGCGACACGACGGTCATCTACGGCTTCGTGGTCGCCTTCCTGGCCGGGACGCGTTCCTCCCCGCTGCGGGCGCTGCCGGTGGGCATCGGGCTCGGGCTGCTGGAGCAGTGGGCGTCGATCTGGCTGTCGCTGCAATGGACGCAGACCGCCGTGTTCACCGTCCTCACCGGGTACCTCGCGTTCCTCGCCGTGAAGGACCGGCTGCCCGCAATTCGTCTCGCGCCGGTGCGGAGGGCCTGAACGCCATGTGGATCAACTATCTGGACCAGGCGCTCCTGCTCGCGGCGCTCGCCGTCAGCGTCAACCTGCTCGTCGGCTACGCCGGGCAGGTCTCCGTCGCGCACGCCGCGTTCGCGGGCGTCGGCGGGTACGCCGTCTGCTTCCTCGCGGGCGTGCACGGCTGGCCCTACCTCGCGTCGCTGGCCGTCGCCGTGCTGGTCGCGACCGCGTTCGGCGTGGTGATCGGGCTGATCGCGCTCGGGCTCGCGCAGGAGTTCCTCATCCTGATGACGCTGGCGTTCTCGCTCGGGATCATCGGAGTCTTCGCCACGTTCGACTCCCTCGGCGGCGTCATGGGCATCACCGGCGTCGGCGGGCTGCGGCTGTTCGGGTTCGAACTGGACGGGCCGTCCGACTGGCTGGTCCCGTCCGCGGCCGTTCTCGCGCTGGTCTTCGCGGTCTGCCACCGCCTCGGCGAGTCGCCGTACGGGCGGGTGCTCAAGGGCATCCGCGAGGACGCCGTCGCGACCCGGGCGCTCGGCAAGGACACCTTCGGCCGCAAGGTCGGCATCTTCGCGATCACCAGCGGGCTGACCGGGCTGGTCGGCGGCGTCTACGCGGGCTGGCTCGGGCAGGCGACGCCGTCGGCGTTCGGGTTCCCGCTCGCGATGGCGGTGTTCGCGATGGTGATCGTCGGCGGCAACGCCAACCTGCTCGGCTCGGTCGTGGCCGGGATCGCGCTCACGATGATCGAGCCGGTGCTGCGCGAGGTGCTCGGCGTGCAGAGCACGCAGGCCGCGCTGTGGCAGGTCGTGCTGTACGGCGCGCTGCTGGTGCTCGTGATGATCGTCCGGCCGCAGGGGCTGTTCCCCGAGCGGTCCAGGCGGGTCGCCCCGCCCGGGACGGCGCGGGTAGCGGTGTCGCCTCGCGAAGCGTCGTCGGGCCGCGTCGCCTACGCGGACGCGGAGGTGGTGCTGCGCGCGGACGGGCTGTCGAAGCGCTTCGGCGGCATCACCGCCGCCAAGGACATCGCGCTCGAACTGCGCCGCGGCACGATCACGGCGCTCGTCGGGCCGAACGGGGCCGGGAAGACGACCGCGTTCAACCTGCTCACCGGCATCGTCGTCCCCGATTCCGGATCGGTGCGGCTGAACGGCGCGGAGCTGGTAGGGATGCGCCCCGACCTGATCGTCCGGGCCGGGCTGGTGCGCACGTTCCAGGACGTCCGGCTGCTGGACCGGCTGACGTGCCTGGAGAACGTCATGCTCGCCGTGCCCGGCCAGCCGGGCGAACGCCTCGGCCGGCTGTTCGTGCCCGGCCGCGGCGTCTCCCGCGCCGACCGCGCCGCCGCCGCGGAGGCGATGGAATGGCTCGGCTTCGTCGGCATGGCCGACCACGCCGGGACGCCCGCCGGGGCGCTCTCCTACGGCCAGTCGAAGCTCGTCTCGCTGGCGCGGGCGCTCGCCACCCGCGCGGACGTCCTGCTGCTGGACGAGCCCGCGTCCGGCGTGGACGCGACCTGGGTCGAGACCATGCTCGCCATGGTCGCCGCCGTCCGGGACGAGGGCCGCACCGTCTGCCTGGTCGAGCACAACCTCGACGTGGTGCGCGAGCTGTCCGACCACACCTGCTTCATGGAACTCGGCGAGATCACCGCGTCGGGCACGATCGCCGAGCTGACCGGCTCGGCCCGGCTCGCCGAAGCCTACTTCGGCGCACAGTGAGGGAGGACCGCCGATGACCGCGGTGCGGGACGCGCCTTTGCTCGACGTGAGCGACCTGGTGGCGGGCTACGGCCGCAAGGAGGTGCTGCACGGCGTCGGCCTCCGGGTCGACGCGGGCGAGATCGTGGCGCTGATGGGGCACAACGGCGCCGGGAAGACCACCGCGATCAGGTCGGTGCTCGGGGCCGTCCGCCCCCGGTCCGGAACGGTCCGGATCGGCGGACGGGACCTGACGCGCGGCCCGGTCCGCCGGGTCGTGGCGGCGGGCGTCGCGATGATCCCGTCCGAGCGGTTCGTGTTCCCGGACCTTTCGGTGCGTGACAACCTGCTGCTCGGCGCGGCGAACGCGCCGTCCGGGTCGGACACCGGGGAGCGGCTCGCGGCGGTCAGGGAACTGTTCCCGATCCTGGACGAGCGGGAGAAGCAGCCGGCCGGGTCGATGTCGGGCGGGCAGCAGCGGATGGTGAGCCTGGGAATGGCGCTGATGGCGCGTCCCCGCCTGCTGCTGCTGGACGAGCCGTCCCTCGGGCTCGCGCCGTCCGTCGTCGAGACCATCTTCGGACGGCTCCGCTCGCTCGCCGACGGCGAGCGCATCGGCATCCTGCTGCTGGAGCAGAACGTCAAGCAGGCCCTGCAGATCGCGGACCGCGCCTACGTGATGCGCTCCGGCGAGGTCATCCTTGAGGAGACCGCCGAGCAGATGAAGCAGCGAACCGATTTCTGGGATCTGTTCTAAGGACGCGCTCAAGGCCCCGGGATGAGGTGAAGTCCCGGGGCCTTGGCATGGGCGGTTCAGCGCGGGCGGTTCAGCGGAAGGTGTGCTCCATTTCGCCGATGCCCTCCACCCAGGTGCGGAGTGTTTCGCCGGAGCGCAGGAAGCGCTGCGGGCTGCGGCCGAGTCCGACGCCGTCCGGCGTGCCCGTGAAGATGACGTCGCCTGGGCGCAGCGTGATGACCTCGGACAGTTTCGCGATCGTCCGGGGAATGGAGAAGATGAGCTTGGACGTGCGCCCGTCCTGCACCGTCTCCCCGTCGATGGAGCAGCCGAGCGCGAGGTCGTCGCGGTCGGCGAACTCGTCGGGCGTCACCAGCCAGGGGCCGATCGGCGCGAATCCCGGATACGACTTGGCGAAGCCGAATTGGGGCGCCTCACCGACGAATTGCAGGATCCGCTCTGAAAGGTCCTGGCCGGCCGAGAGACCGGCGACATGGTCCCAGGCGTCGCCGGCCGAGACGCGGTGGGCCGTGCGGCCGATGACCGCGACGACCTCGACCTCCCAGTCGGTGTGGCCGCCGTCCGGCAGCGCGATCTCGCCGTACGGCCCGGTGATTGACGAGGCGAACTTCGTGAACACCGGCGGCAGATCCTTCGGCGGCTCGAATCCGGTCTCCGCCGCGTGATCGGCGTAGTTCAGCCCGATCGCGACCACCTGCGACGGTTCCGGCGACGGTGATTCCAGCCGGGATCGGTCGATCTCGACATCCGGCACGGGCGCGGCTTTCTCCGCCCAGGCCGTGAAGGCGTCCCAATGGTCGTAGACGCTTTGCGGGCCGGGGCCGAAACGTCCGCCCGAGGCGGTCGCTATGTCCGCGCCCTT
This sequence comes from Actinomadura sp. 3N508, assembly GCF_044326375.1. Lineage (NCBI taxonomy): Bacteria > Bacillati > Actinomycetota > Actinomycetes > Streptosporangiales > Thermomonosporaceae > Actinomadura > Actinomadura sp. 3N508. Next base: position 173,530 of record NZ_JBIRAX010000002.1, on the reverse strand, counting down.
GCCGTCGGAAAGGACGAGGACGGCCCGTCCCGCGTGGTTGGCGATGCGCATGTGCCGCTTCCTCAGATCTGGCCGTCGACGAAACCCAGCAGGAGCTTCTCGAACGTCTCGGGATGCTCGATCTGGGTCCAGTGGCCGCACTGCCCGATGACGTAGAGATTGGCCTTGGGGAGCGAGCCGGCGAAGTAGCGGCTCGCGTCCACCGGGATGATGCGGTCGTCGCGGCCGTGGACGCACAGCACGTCGTGCGTGATGGTCGCGAGCTCTTCGCGGGAGAAGAACCGGCGGGCGCCGTCCGGGTCGAAGGACGCCTCGTGCGACCGGCGGACGTCGTCCCGGTTCACATACGCCATCCGCTCCGCCACGACCCGGTCGACGGTGCCGAGCAGCGGTTCGAGGTCGTACACGAATTCGCTGAGCAGCCCCTTCAACGACTCCGCGCTCGGCGACGCGTAGAACTCGCGGAGATGCTTGAGGCCGGGGCTGACCGGCATGTCCGGCGCGCCGCCGCTGCCCATCAGCAGCACCTTGCCCACCAGTTCCGGACGGGCCAGCGTCATCAGGACGGCGAGCTGCCCGCCCATCGAATTGCCGACCAGGTGGACCTTCTCCAGGCCGAGAACGTCCACCAGGGCGAGCAGCGCCTCGGCCCGCAGCTCGTTGAACGGCCCCATCCCGCGCGGCGCGTCGAGCGGGTGCGAGGAGTCGCCGAACCCAATCTGGTCGGGTGCCAGGCACCAGAACCGGTGCCCGAGATCGGCGATGATCCGCTCCCAGTTCGACAGCCCGGTCGCGCCGGGCCCGGAACCGTGCAGGAACAGCACGGCCTCCGGGCCGCGCTCGCCGGTCTCGTGCAGCCGGAAGGACAGCTCGTCCCCGCGGACGCGGACGGCCACGTCCGACGAGGTGATCACGGCCGTCACAGGTGCACCTCCGCGGGCTTCTCGGCGCCGAGATGGCGCCCGCCCCACGCCTTGGCGAGCGGGTCGCCGAAGAGGAAGGCGTGGCTTCCGGCCGCGACCGCGTCCTGGAACTTCGCCTGGAGCGGGTGGTCGACGAACGCCGAACGGCCCGACGAGACCCGCATCAGCGCCTGGACGGTGTCGAGCGCCGCGTTCGCCGACCGGGCGACGTCCCACCGCCAGAAGGCGCGCTGGTCCAGCGACGGGATCTCGCCGCGCCCGGCGTGCTCCATCAGCTCGCCGGCGGTCCGCCGCACCTTGAGGACGGCCGCGTCGAGCTGCCAGGCCGCCTCGGCGACCTGGTTCTGCACGGTCGGCTCCTCGCGGAGGAGCTGCCCGTAGTTGGTGCGGCGGCCCCGGGTCTCACCGACCCACTGGTCGTAGAAGCCGAGGCACGCGCCGACCGCGCCCGCCGCGATGATCAGGTTGAAGACGACGGCCCAGGGCGTCCGGTACAGGGGCCCGTCGTTGAGCTCCTGACCGGGCAGCGGCGTGCCGAGCCCGTGCGTGTAGAACACGTGCGACTGGCCCCGGTGCTCGGGGACGAACACGCCGTCCACCACGATGTCGTCGGACCCGGTGCCGCGCAGGCCCGCGACGTTCCAGGTCTCCTCGATCCGGTAGTCGCCCTCGTCGAGGAGCACGGACGTGAAGTCGGGGTACTCCACGCCGTTCAGCTCGCGGCGCCCGGCGATGCCGCCGAGGATGACGCCGGAGCAGATCCCGCTGCCGGAGGAGAAGCTCCAGCGTCCCGACACCCGATATCCGCCGGGCACCTTCTCGATCTTCCCGGTCGGCGTGTAGGACGAGGCGATCCGCCGCGCCGGGTCCGTGCCCCAGATCTCCTTTTGCGTCTCCTCCGGGAACAGGGCGATCTGCCACGGGTGGACGCCCACGACGGACGCCACCCACCCGGCGGACGCGGACGCCCGCCCGATCTCCATCACCGTGTCCGCGTACTCGGCGAGATGGACCTCGCCGCCGCCCCACCGGGCGGGCTGGAGCGCGCGGAACACGCCCGTCGATTCGAGCGCCTCCACCGCTTCGGCGGTCAGCCTTCCCTGCTCGGCGCTCGCCGCGTCGGCCGCCGCGAGCGCGGGCGCCGCCGCCCGCGCCCTGCCGATCATGCTCATAGGGTCGATCATGCTCATAGGTTCCGTCCTCCGAGGAAGGTCCGCACGATCGCCTGGAAGCGCGCGGCCTGCTCGATCTGCGTCCAGTGCCCGCACTCGTTGATCACGTAAAGGTCGGCCTGCGGCAGGTGCTCGGCCAGGTAGTAGCCGCACTCCAGCGGGACGATGACGTCCTGGCGGCCGTGCACCACCAGCGCCGGCTTGTCGATCTTCGCGAGGTCGTCCGGGGCGAAGCTCAGCATCTCGGGCCCGAACATGGCCCGGTGCCCCGCCTCGATCCACGGGCGCTCCACGACCGGCATCCGCTCGGCCGCGACCTTCTCCACCGTGTCGCCGAACGCGCTCTTGTCGTGGACGAACTGGATCAGCAGCTCCGCCATCGCCTCGACGGTCGGGTCGTCGAAATAGGTGATCAGCTTGATCAGCTCGGGGGTCGGCTCCAGGGCGGGCATGCCGCCCGAGCCCATCAGCACGATCCCGTCGACCAGGTCGGGGCGGAGCTGTGCCATGCGCAGCGAGTACATCCCGCCCATCGAGTTGCCGACGAGGACGACCTTCTCCAGGCCGAGCGCGTCCAGGAGCTGGAACAGCGCCTCGATGCGCACCTCTGCCTGCGCCGCGAAGCCCTGCGGCTGCGGGTCGGGGTAGCTGGAGTCGCCGAAGCCGAGGATGTCGGGCGCGACGCAGTGGTAGGTGTCGCCTAGCCCCTCGATGACCTCCCGCCAGTTCGACGCGGCCGTCACGCCCGGCCCGGAGCCGTGCAGGAAGAGCAGTGCGGGCGTGCCCGGCGTGCCGGTCTGGTTGACGCGCAGGTGCCGGCCGCCGCCGATCGCGACGTCCTCGACCCGGATCGCGGCGCTCATCCGGCCGCCTCCGGCGAGGCGATCGTGCGGAAGATCCCGGGCGGACCGTCCAGGTACGCCTGCGAGCGGTGGTGGCCCCAGATGGACGGCAGGTCGTGCGTGCCCGCGACCCAGGTGAGGTCGTCAACGGTGATCCCGCCGTACCCGTACTCGATCTGCATCGAGGACGGCGTCTGCACGTAGATGGACGTCATCAGGTCGTTGGTGTGCCGTCCGAGCGACAGCAGGATCTCCCGCTCCGGGTCGGCGGTGAACAGGTCGATCGCCGTGCCGAGATCGTCGAACGACTCGACCTCCAGCATCAGGTGGTTGATGCCGGTCATGCCGGGGATCTCGGCGACGGCCAGCGAGTGGTGGCGGCCGTTGCAGTGGTAGAAGCGCAGGTTGAAGATGTCGCTCTTCACCCGGTCGGAGAGCCGGAAGCCGAGCGTGCCGGCGTAGAACGCGTTGGCCTTCTCCAGGTCCGGGACGATCAGCACGACGTGGCCGAGGCCGAGGTCGCCGGTGACGAAGCGGCCGCGCATGGGGCGTCCGGGGAAGAACGAGTTCGGGTTCGAGTACTGGCCCCAGACCAGCTCGTGCCGGTTCCCGAACGGGTCGGTGAACCAGTACAGCTCGGCGACCTGCCGTTCCTTCAGCTCGTCGGCACCGCCCGCGCGCACCTCGACGCCCTTGCCGCGCAGCTCCGCGACATAGTCCCGCAGGACGGTCTCGTTGGCGCAGTCCCAGCCGACGTAGCGGAGCTCGTCCTCCTCCGCCGGGTGGACGGCGATGCGGTAGCCCCGGTCGTCGACCTTGACCCGGACGGCGCCGTCCGGCCCGTCCTCGGCGATGACCGCGCCGAGCAGCCGGGTGGCGTAGTCGCGCCACTCCTCGGCCTTCGGGGACGCGATCCCCAGGTACGCGAGTTGCGAAATCACAGCATGACCTCCGGAGCGGACGAGTCGAGAAGCGCGGCGCCGTAGTACCGGCCGACGCCGTCGGAGACCAGGAACGCGTGCCCCAGCTCGGCGACCACGTCCTGGTAGACGCGGTGGAGGGGGTGGTCGACGAAGACGGTCCGGCCGGACGCGGCGCGCATCAGCCGGTTGATCGCGAAGCCGACGTCCTGGCAGCCCTTGGTGATGTTCCAGCGCAGCCGGGCCCGCTGCCGCTTGCCGAGGTGCACGCCCGCCTCGGCGGCCTCGGTGATCGTGTCGATCGCGTCGTACATCTTCATGACGGCGGCGTCGTGCACCCATTCGGCCTCGGCCAGGTGCATCTGCATCAGCGGGTCGTCGGCGTAGGTGCCGCCCCAGTTCGCCTTGCGGACGCGGGTGTCGGACGTCCAGTCGTCCAGGACGCGGCGTCCGAGCCCCAGCATCGGCGCGACGAGGACGAGGTTGAACATCACCGCCCACGGCACCTTGTAGAGCGCGGCCGGGTTCGTCTCCATGCCGGGGGCGGGACGGTCCGGGTTGTACTCGTACAGGGGGCTGGACAGGAAGCGGCGTCCGGGGATGAACGCGTCCGCGACGACGATGTCCTTGCTGCCCGTGCCGCGCGAGCCGCGGACGTGCCAGGTGTCCTCGATCTCGTACTGGTCGCGGTGCAGCAGCGCGGAGCCGTAGTTCGGCACCTCCACGCCGGGCGCGACCTCGACCTTCCCGGCGAAGCCGCCGAGGATCACGCCCTGGGCGTGGTCGCAGCCGGACGAGAACGACCAGCGTCCCGACACCCGGTACCCGCCGTCGACCGGCTCGATCTTCCCGGTCGGGGCGTAGGAGGACGAGGCGTTCCAGTCCGGGTCGGACGCCCAGATCTCGGCCTGCGTCTCCTCGGGGAACAGCGCGAGCTGCCACGGGTGCGAGCCCATGACCCCGGCGACCCAGCCCGCCGACGGCGCGATCCGGCCGAGCTCGTAGACGGCGGTGAGGTGCTCGCGCAGCGACAGCTCGGCACCGCCCCAGCGTTTCGGCTGCAGGCCGCGCATGAGGCCGGTCTCCTGCATGAGCGTGAAGGCCCGGCCGGTCAGCGTGCGCTGCTCGGCCGACAGGTCCTCCTCGGCGCGAAACTCCGGCTCCAGCCGGCGGAGCTCGTCCAGGACGGTCATCGGCGTCAGTTCCTTCGGTAGTCGAGAGCGGGTGATCCCGGGCGTGACCGGCATCTCTGTAGCAGTCACTACATGGATGGTAGAACGATCGCTCCGGGGAACGCAAGAGGTCGGGCGGTAAATCGTGACCGCGCCCGCAGTGATCTCTGCGGAGATCGGAGCCCGCCCCCGAGGTTGCGCTTAGGCGGTGACTGATGTCACGGTTAAGTTCTGTAGCAATCACTACATGGAGGAGCTCGCCGTGCCGCACACCCCGCCCTGGGAGCCGGAGCCGGGCCTGCTCGCGTCGCTGACCGGAGTCGGGCCCGGCCCGAGCGCCCGCGACAAGCGGCTCGCGCTGCGCGCCGCGCTGGCGGCGGCCGTCCCCGGCGCGGCAGGCGAGCCGCTGGTGCTGCCCGGCGTGACCGACGCGCTCGGCGCCCGGCTCACCGAGGAGGCGGGCTTCGCCGCCGCGTACGCGACCGGCGCAGGGCTGGCCAACGCCGGCTACGGGCTGCCCGACATCGGGCTGATCTCCCAGGCGGAGGTCGCCGCCCACGCCGGGCGGCTCACCGAGGCGACCCGCGTCCCGCTGATCTGCGACGCCGACACCGGCTACGGCGGGCCGCTCGCCGCGATGCGCACCGTCCGGCTGCTGGAGCGCGCCGGGGTCGCGGGCCTCCAACTCGAGGACCAGGAGTCCCCGAAACGGTGCGGGCATTTCGACTCGCACGCGCTGATCCCGTCCGGGCACATGCAGACCAAGATCGCGGCGGCCCGCACGGCGCGGACGGACGACGCGCTGGTGATCATCGCGCGCACCGACGCCCGCTCCGTGTACGGCATCGACGAGGCGATCGAGCGGGGCCGCGCCTACGCCGAGGCGGGCGCCGACGTTGTGTTCGTCGAGGCGCCCCGGACGGTCGACGAGCTGGCCCGCGTCGGGCGCGAGCTGGCCGGCGTCCCGCTGGTCGTCAACGTCGTCGAGGGCGGCAAGACCCCGCAGCTCACGGTCGCGGAGTACGCGGAACTCGGGTTCGCGGTCGTGCTGTTCGCCAACTACCTGATGCGCTCGATGCACTTCGCCGGACGCGAGGCGCTGGCGCACCTGCGCGAGCACGGCGAGACCGCGTCCCGGACCGGGCGGATGGCCGGCTGGGCGCAGCGCCAGGAGCTGTTCAACCTGCCGCGCTTCACCGCCGCGGAAAGCGCACTGGACCGCGAGTACGGGAAGCTCGGGTGAACGGCGGCACCGGCGCCACCGGCCTGCCGGTCGAGACCGAGCCGCCCGAGCGCGTCGGCGTCCTGGTGCTGGGCGCGGGGCTCGCGGGATGCGCCGCGCTGCTGGCCGCCGCCGAAGCGGGACGGTACGCACTCCTGCTGGAGAAGACCGGCGCGATCGGCGGCTCCACCGTGAAGTCCGCCGGGCTCTCCGCCTTCGCCGGGACGGACGAGCAGGCCGAGCAGGGCATCGCCGACTCCGTCGACCTGCTCCGCAAGGATCTGCTCGACGTCGGCAAACACCGCAACGATCCGGCGCTCGTAGACCTGTACTGCGAGCATCAGCTGGAGACGTACCGCTGGCTGAAGGGGCACGGCGTCCGGTACGGCGAGATCCACGCGGCGTCGGGCCAGTCGGCGCCGCGCAGCCATCCCGCCGACACCACCCGCATGCTGGAACTGCTGCTCAAGGCGGCCGGTGCGCGGGGCGCCCGGATCATGTTCGACGCGGCCGGGGACCGGCTGCTGCACGACGGCTCGCGGGTCACCGGCGTCCGGCTGGCGGACGGGCGCGAGGTCCGCGCGGACGCGGTCGTCCTCGCCACCGGCGGGTTCTCCATGAACCCGGAACTGCTCGCCACGTTCGCGCCGCAAATGGAGCACGCGCTGCGCCAGGGCGGTGCGGGCAACCAGGGCGACGGCCTGAAGATGGCCATGGCGCTGGGCGCCGGGCTGCGCGACACCCCTTACATCAAAGGCACCTACGGCCATTATCACGTCGAGCACCCGGACGAGGACGGCACCGGAATCCTCGCCGTCTACAAGGGCGCCATCGCGGTCAACCGCGAAGGGCGCCGGTTCGTGGACGAATCGAAGAACTACAAGGAGATCGGGGACGCCGCGCTCGCCCAGCCGGGCGTGACCACCTGGCAGGTCTTCGACTCCCGGACGATGGCGCAGGCCAACGACGAGGTCCCGATCTACGAGTTCGCCGGACGCGAGCGCGCCGGAATGCTCGCCAAGGCCGGCACTATCGCGGAACTCGAAGCCGAGATCGGCCTTCCCGAAGGGTCCTTGCAGCGCACCGTCGAGGAATACAACGAGGCGATTCTGCAGGGCCGCCCAGATCCATTCGGGCGAGCCCACCTCTCCGGCGGAGTCGGGAAGCCGGCGCCGATCGACCGCCCACCCTATTACGCGCACCCGTCGGGCACGGTCGTGCTCGCCACGTACTGCGGGCTCACGGTCGACACGCGAATGCGCGTCCTCGACTGGTGGGGCGCGCCGATCGGACGCCTCTACGCGGCCGGGGAGATCACCGGCGGGTTCCACGGCGCGGGCTACATGACCGGCACGTCCATCGGAAAGTCGGGCGTCTTCGGACGCCTCGCAGGCATCCGCGCCGCTACCGAGGAAAGCGAGCTCGAATGGTGAGGCCGGCGGAGCTGTTCGACCTGTCCGGGCAGGTGGCGCTGGTGGTGGGCGCGGCGTCCGGCGGTCTCGGGGAGCGCGCGGCGCGGGCCCTCGCGGACGCGGGCGCACGGGTCGCCGCCGCCGACCTGGCGTCGCGCGCCGCCGACCTCGCCGCCACCGCGAGCGCCTGCGGGGCGAGCCCGCACGAGGTCGACGTCACCGACGAGGCGTCCGTCACGGCTCTATTCGAGGCGGCCGTCGCCGAGCACGGACGGCTCGACATCATCGTCAACGCTGCGGGCGTCATGCTGCGCAAACCTTACGACGAGACGACGGTGGAGGAGTTCGAGCGCGTCGTCCGCGTCAACCTCACCGGCACCTGGCTGGTCGGGCGCGAAGCGGGCAAGGCCCTCACCCGGCAGGGACAGGGCGGGCGCATCGTCAACCTCACCACCGTCTACGCCGAACGCGTCGGGCCCGTGCCGGAGTCGGCGTACTACGCGTCCAAGGCCGGGGTCGTGAACGTGACGCGGGCGCTCGCCGCCGAACTCGGCCCGCACGGCGTCACCGTCAACTGCCTGGCCCCAGGCGTCTTCTACCCCACGCAGATGACCGCCGCGCTCGGCGACCGGCCCGACCGGCTGAAGTGGTTCGGCGACCGCACCATGCTCGGCCGCCTCGGCGACCCCGACACCGACTTCGCCGGCCCCCTGCTGCTGCTCGCGAGCCCCGCCGCCGCGTACATGACCGGGCAGGTCGTGTACGTGGACGGCGGCTGGTCCGCCTGGTAACCCCTTCCGATCGAGGAGACTGTGATGACCGCCGCCAAGAAGGCCCTGCTCATGCTCGACTACCAGGTCGCGCTATGCGAGGAGGGTCCGCACCTGCGGATGCCGCCGCTCGCCGCGCAGATCGCCGAACGCGGCGTCCTGGCGACGGCGGAGCGGGTGCTGACCGCCGCCCGCGCGGCCGGGACGCTCGTCGTGCACGTGCGGCTCGCGTTCGACCCGTCCTACAAGCTGCGCACCAACCGGCTGCCGCGCTTCGACCCCTACGAGGAGCAGCGCGCGATGCTCGCCGATTCGCCGGAGGCGCAGATCGTGAAGACGCTCGCTCCGGAGGCGGGCGAGCCCGTCATCGACAAGGGCTGCGTCGACCCGTTCGTCGGGACGCCGCTGCGCGACCTGCTGGCCGCCGAAGGGATCACGGAGGTCGTCCTCGGCGGCGTCGCGACGAACCTGGTGGTCGAGTCGGCGGCGCGGCACGCGTCCGACTCCGGCCTCCAGGTGACGGTGGTCGAGGACATGTGCGCTTCGTTCCGCCCGGACTTCCACGAGTTCTCCGTGACGAACATGCTGCCGCTCTTCGGTTCCGTTATCGGCTCCGCCGAGCTCGGGTTCTGAGGGAGGCGGTCGTGCAGTCCCACACCTATGACGTCGTCGTGGTCGGCGGGGGAGTCGCGGGCCTGTCCGCCGCCGTCGCGGCGGCGGAGAACGGCGCCCGCGTCGCGGTCCTGGAGCGCTCCCCGGAGGCCGAGACCGGCGGCAACACCCGCTACACCGAGGCGTTCCTGCGCATGAAGTCGCTGGACGAGGTCGCGGACGGCTTCGAGGACGCCCTCGTCGACGACTTCATGGGCCACCCCGACCCGTCCATCGTCAACGACGCCGCGCTCCCGCCGCGACGGCAGAGCGCCCTCTACCGCGCCACCCACACCGTCGACCCCGACTACGTCGCGACGCTGGCCGAGAAGGCGCCGCCGACGCTGCGCTGGATGTCCGCGCACGGCGTGCGGTTCGACTTCATGCCGACCCCGTTCCTCACCCGGTCGACCACCCGGATGGCGCCGGTCGGCGGCGGGCTCGCCATCGTGGAGACGATGGGCAAGGCCGCCCGCGGGCTCGGGGCCGAGTTCCGTTTCGAGACCACGGCCCGGCGGCTCATCCCGTCCGGGCAGGGCGCCGGCGGCGTGTTCGCGCACACTCCCACCGGCCCGGCGGAGTTCAAGGGCGCGGTCGTCCTGGCCAGCGGCGGCTACCAGGGGAACTTCGAGCTGATGGCCCGCTACCACGGCGACCGGGCGCTGACCTGCCGCCCCGTCGCCAGGGGCGGCAACTACAACAAGGGCGAAGGGCTGGAGATGGCGCTCGCGCTCGGCGCCGCCACCGCCGGGAACTTCGCGCTCTTCCACGCCGAACCGGTCGACCCGCGCAGCGGCGAGCCCGAAGCCGCGATCTTCTGCTTCCCCTACGGCGTGCTGGTCAACGCGGAGGGACGGCGGTTCGTGGACGAGGCGCGCGGCACCGTCGACGCCTGGTACGAGCGCACGACCCGCTCCATCCAGGACCAGCCCGGCGGGATCGCCTGGGTGATCCTCGACCAGCGGGGCCTGGCGGTGCCGAACCTGATGGCCGGGGTGCGCACCGACGTCGCGCCGGTCACCGCCGGCACCATCGGCGATCTGGCGCGGCGGCTGGAGCTTCCCGCCGCGACCCTGGAGTCGACCATCTCGGCGTACAACGCGGCCTGCCCGCCCCCGGACGGTTTCGACCACACCCGTCCCGACGGGCTCTCGACCAGCGGGCTCGTCCCCGCGAAGTCGAACTGGAGCCGTCCCATCGCGGACGGGCCGTTCGCGGCCTACCCGATCATGGCGGCGAACGTCTTCAGCTTCGGCGGGCTCAAGACCACCGCTTCCGCCGAGGTCGTGGACCGCGACGGCCGTCCCATGCCCGGCCTGTACGCGGCCGGGGAGCTGACCGGGCTGTACTACTCGAACTACACCGGCTCCACCTCGGTCCTGCGCGGCGCGACGTTCGGGCGCATCGCGGGCGAGAACGCCGCCGCGGGGGCATGAGCATGCGGATCTGGCACCAGTCGTTCACGGTCCTGGACGACGTCCCGCACTACCGCGACGCCCTGGCCCGGCATCTGCGCTCGCAGGCGCGGCCCGGCACCGAGATCGACCTCCACGGGATGAGGCCGGGCACGTACCCGTCCGACTATCCGGGGACGCACATCGGCTACGCCTACCTCGCCGGGCTCCACGAGGAGCAGTTCGTGCACGCGGCGCTCCAGGCCGAGGACGAGGGATACGACGCCTTCCTGATCGCGACCATCCCCGACACCGCGTACGAGAAGGTCCGGACGCTCATCGACATCCCGGTCATCGCGTTCGGCCAGACGTCGGTCCTGATGGCCGCCCAGCTCGGCGACCGCGTCGGGATCGTCAACTTCATCGGCGCCCTCGAACCGCAACTGCGCCGGAACATGCGCGGCTACCGGCTGGATCCGCTCGTCGGCCCCATCGTCCAGGTGGACGCGGAGTTCGCCGACGTGATGGCCGCCTACGCCGACCCAGGGCCGCTCCTCGACGCCTTCACCCGTGCCGCGCGGAAGGCGATCGAGGCGGGCGCGAACGTCATCGTCCCCGGCGAGGGGCCGCTCAACGTGTTCCTCGCCGACCAGGGGATCTCCCGGGTCGACGACGTCCCGGTGCTGGACTCCCTCGGCACCTGCGTCCGCGTCGCGGAACTCCGCGCCGAGCAGTTCCGCGCCACCGGCCTGGCCCCGGCGCGCACGGGCTTCTACGGCGCGCGCCCGCCCCGTCCCCTGGTCGACGCCGCCCGCAACTTCTACGGGACGTCGAGGACCCTGGGATGACCGCCTGGGACGCCGAAGTGGACGTCGCCGTCGTCGGCGGCGGGGCCTGCGGCGTGATGACCGCCCTTCGCGCGGCGCGCGACCCCTCCCTGACCGTCGCCGTCTTCGAGAAGTCCACCCGCGAGGGATGCAACGCCGCCATCTCCTCGGGTTCTCTCGCAGCCGGAGGCACCCGCTGGCAGGCCGCCGCCGGAATCGAGGACTCGCCGGAACGGCACGCCGAGGACATCCTGCGCGCCAGCGGCGACGAGGAATGGCGTCCGGTAGTGGAGGCACTCTGCACGGCGGCCCCGGAAATGGTGCACTGGATCGCCGACACCGGTTATCCCATCGAGCTCGGCACCGACATGCCCAGGGCCGGAATGACGGCCCGCCGCCTGCACACCGACACCGGACGCCAGGGCGGCGCCCGCCTCATGCGCCACCTGCGCGCCCTCCTCGAAAGGCGCGACAACATCGCCTTCGTGGACGAGGCCCCCGTAACCGACCTCCTAGGCGACGTCACCGGAATCGTCGTCTCCCAGAACGGCTCCGTCCAGCGAATCCGGGCCGGCGCCGTCGTGCTCGCCGCCGACGGTTTCGCGGGAAACCACGCACTGCTCAAGGAACACCTGCCCCACCTCGGCACGCCCTTCTATGGCGGAGTCTCCACCTCCACCGGCGACGCGCTCGGCTGGGCACTGCGCCTGGGCGCCCAGCCGCGGAACATGGGAGCCGCCCTGCGCTCCGGCCTGGTCGTCGTCGACCACGGCACCCGCGTGTCCCCGGCGCTGCCGTTCAACGGAGCCGTCCTGGTCAACCTGCACGGCGAGCGCTTCGTCGACGAGGAGTCGAAGGGCTACTCGTCCATGGCGGGCGTCCTGCGGCACCAGCCGGGCGAACGAGCCGCGATGATCTGGGACGCCACCGCCATGGCCGCCACCCGCGAGTCGGAGATGATGCGCGAATGCCTCGCCGCGGGCGCCATCCACGACCGGCCCACCATCGAGGCCCTGGCCGCGTCCCTGCACCGCACACCGCAGCAAACCGAAAAGGCCCTCACGCCCCTCCCAGGCCGCCGGCACCTCACCGCGCCGTACCACCTGGCCTGGGTCACCCACGGCCTGCTCGCCACCCAGGGCGGGCTCGTGATCGACCCGTCCGGCCGCGTCCTGACCGCCACGGGCGACCCCATCCCCGGCCTGTACGCGGGCGGCGGCACCGCCTGCGGCCTGGCGGGCGCTCACTCCGACGGCTACCTGTCCGGCAACGGTCTGCTCTCGGCCTTCGGAATGGGCTGGCTCGTAGGCAACGACCTCGCCACCGGACACGGCCGGCGCCGCGCGCCGTAGCCGAGGGAGGCGCCCGCGCAGGCGGCGGAGATGCAGCCGATCGCCGCCCAGCCGGACCACGTGAGGTGCTCGCCGAGCAGGACGAGCCCGGCGACCGCGCCCGCGGCGGGTTCGAGGCTCACCAGCACGGCGACCACGCCGGCGGGCAGGCGGCGCAGCGCCGCCATGTCGAGCGACCACGGAACGACCGCGGACAGGACCGCGACGCCCAGCCCGGCCGCGAGCAGGCCGGGCCGCGCCGGTTCGCGACCGGCGAGCGGCGCCAGCGGGAGGGTAAGCAGGGCCGCGAAGGCGACCGCCCAGGCCAACGGCGCGCCGTCCGCCGCCCGCGCGCCGGCGCTCTTGTTGAGGACGAGATAGGCCGCCATGCAGGCGCCCGATCCGAGGGCGAACGCGGCTCCGGTGAGGGAGAGCGGGCCGCCCGCCGGGCCGTGCAGGAGCAGCACGCCCGCGCCCGCGACCGCGGCCTGCAGCAGGTCACGCCTCCGGCGCGCGCGGAGCAGCGCCAGCGTCAGCGGGCCGAGGTACTGGAACGCCGACGCGACCCCGACCGGCAGCCGCTCCATCGCCGGGAAGATGAGATGCATTCCGGCGATGGCCTGCCGAGCGCGGCGACCAGGCCGAACGACTCCCGGCGCGGCGGCCGGGGCCGCCAGAGCAGCAGAAGGATCAGCGCGGCGAACCCCAGCCGGAGCGCCACCACACCGGCCGGTCCGACGGACGCGAACAGCCCCTTCCCGCAGGCCATCCCGGCCTGTATCGAGACCACGCTGCCAAGGACCAGCGCCGGGCCCGGGACGCGGGATCGCCCGCTCCGCCCGCCGCCGGGGCGCGCGGCCGGCTGCATCGTCGCGGTCATGCGGCCAGTCTGCGATCACCCGATCGTTCGGGTCCATCGAAAGATTCCGAACGGAACCATGTTGAATGGCCGTATGGTCGATCCCCGTCTCCAGACGCTCCGGGTCCTGGCCGAGCGCGGCACGGTCACGGCCGCCGAGGCGCTGCACCTCACCCCTTCGACCGTGTCGCAGCAGCTCCGCCAGCTCGCCCGCGACCTCGGCGTGGACTTGCTGCAGGCACAGGGGCGGCGGGTGCGGCTGACACCTGCGGCGCGGACGGTCCTGCGCCACGCCGACGTCCTGCACGCCCAGTGGGAACAGGCCCGCGCCGATCTGGCCGAGCACCGGGAGGGCACGTCCGGGCAGGTCCGGTTCTGCAGCGTGTCCAGCGCGCTGGCGGCGCTCGTCGCGCCCGCCGCCGCGACACTCCGGCGGGAGCATCCGCGCCTCACCGTCCACATGAGCGAGAGGGAGAGCGACGACGCCGCCCACCTCCTGCTGGCCCGGCGCGCCGACATCGCGGTCTTCATCCCGAGCGCGCACACGCCCGCGCCCGGTGACACCCGCTTCGGCCAGTGGCCCCTGCTGGCCGAGCCGCAGGACCTGCTCGTCCCGGCCGGGCACCACCTCGCCGCCGGCACGGCACGGCTCGCCGACGCCGCGGAGGAGCCCTGGATCGGCTCACCGGACCGCTCCGACCAGCACCGGCTGATGCTCGCCTCGTGCTCGGCCGCCGGGTTCGCGCCGCGGATCGTCCACGAGGCCTACGAGTGGTTCGCGGTCTCCGCTCTCGTCGCGCACGGGTTCGGGGTCGGCCTGGTGCCGCGGCTCGCGCCGCTGCCACCGGACGACGGGACCGTCCGCGTGCCGCTGCGGGGCGAGGTGGTGCCGGTGCGCCGCATCGTCACCTGCGTCCGCCGGGGCAGCGAACGCCAGCCACCGATCGCCCACGGCCTCGCGGCCCTCCAGGACGCCGCGCGAACCATCGAGGGCGGTGAGCGGGCGGGAAAGTGATCGGGGGGTCCGGCGGAGTACGGGGTGACCATCGTCCCGACCCCCCGGAGGATCCATGAGCCAGGAGGGGCGTTCGACGCGGCGCAGGGCGCCGTGCGGCCCTGGCTGTTCGGCATCGCCACCAAGCTGGTCGCGCAGCACCGGCGCGCCGAGGCCCGGCGCTACCGGGCACTGGCCCGGGTGGCCGCGGAACCCGCGGCGGGCAGCCACGAGGACCGGGTCGTGAGCTGGGTGACCGCCGAGGGGATGCAGCCCCGGATCGGCCGGGCGCTGGCCGCGCTGTCCCCGCAGGAACGAGACGTCGTGCTGCTCGTGGCGCTCAGCGGGTTCACCCACGAGGAGATCGCCCAGGCGCTGGACGTCTCGTACGGCACGGTGGGTTCCCGGCTCAGCCGCGCCCGCAAGAAGCTCCGCACCACGCTCAGGCAGGAAGGACTCGACCATGGATGAGCTGCAGATGATCGGCGCGGCGCTGGCGGAGGAGCCGTCCGAGAGGAGCGCCGCCGCGGGCCGCGACCGGCTGGTGCGCGAGATCCACCGTCCCGCCCGGCGCGTCCGCCGCCTGACCTGGCCGCTCACCGGCCTCGGCGCGGTGGTCGCGGTTGTCGCGGCGGTCGCCGTCCTCCCCGGCGGGACGGCGCCGCAAGGGCCGGCCGGCCCGGCGCCGACGGCCAGGACCGTCCTGCTGTCCGTCGCGTCCAAGGCCGAGCGGGCCCCGGCCGCCAAGGGCCGGTACTGGTCGGTGGTGCGCCAGGAACGCATGCTGGTGACCGCCGGCGGCCACGCGTTCGACACCTTCAAGCAGATCGGGCTCTGGGACGCGGGACCGGGCCGCGAGGCGTGGATCGCCCACCGCGACCTCGGCCGCCGGGACCTCGGCCCCGCCCCGGCCGGAGGCCCCGTGGTCGTGGGCCCGCGCGGCGCCCCCGCGCGCGGCGACGCCGGCCCGACCGAATGGACGCGGACCAGGGTGAAGGGCGGGGAGGCGTACCGCCTGGCGGACTGGGAGGGGATCACCGCGCCGGACGTCCGCCGCCTGCCGGCCGAGCCCGCGGCGCTGAAGCGCTTCCTCGACGACGCCCTCGAGCGCACCACGAAGGCGAACGGGCCTGGCTTCCGGATCGAGCCCGGCGAGTGGCTCTTCGGCAACATCCAGAAGATCGGGACGGCGCCGGTGCCGCCCCGGGTGCTGGGCGCGGCGTACCGGATGCTCGCCGCCGACCCCGGCCTGCGCGTCATCGGCCCCGTCACCGACCCGCTGGGCCGGCGCGGAACGGCGATCGCCCGCCCCACCCCCGGCGCGGACACCGAGGAGCGGCTGGTCATCGACGCCTCGTCCGGGCGGCTGCTCGCCCTCGAAACCGTCCTGATCAAGCCGGGCCCGGACTGGAAGGGTTTCAAGGCCGGCGACCGGGTCTCCTACGACGCCGTCGTCTCCTACGGCTGGACCGACACCGTCCCGGAGTACCGCCCCGCCGAGACCGGCTGACCACGCGACCGGCGACCGCCCCGCAGACCGTCCGGCCTGCGGGGCTCGGTCAGGACGACGGGTGAGCCGGTCGGGCCTCCCGCAGGAGCGCCTGCAGATCGGCGACGGGCTGGACTCCGGGGACCGGCGGGCGGCCACCGATCACGAGGCTGGGCACGCCGGTGACACCGTGCTCCACCGCGCGGCGCCGGTCGGCGCGCACCTCATCGGCGTAGTCGTCGCCGTCCAGGACAGCGCGGATCTCTCCGGTGTCCAGCCCGGCCTCGCCACCCAGGCGCCGCAGGACCTGCGCGTCGGCCACATCGCAGCCCTCGGTGTGGTAGGCGCGCAGCAGCGACTCCATCATCTGGTCGGCCCGGCCGTGGTCGGCGGCGAGCTTGACCAGCCGGTGCGCGTCGAAGGTGTTCACCGGACGGGCCAGATGCAGGTTCAACTCCAGGCCCTCGGCCGCGCCAAGCGACCGGATCCGGGCGATGCGAGCAGGCGCCTGCTCACCCCACCAGCCGGCCATGGCCTCCGCGGCGGTCGGGCCGGGGGTCCGGCCTTCGTCCGGCGCGAGTTCGTAGGCACGCCAGACGATGTCGATGTCGGTGCCGCTGGGCTGCCGGGCCAACGCGGCCGTCAGGCGCCTCTTGCCGATGTAGCACCAGGGGCACAGTACGTCGGCGTAAATCTCGAGCTTCATGAACGTCCCGCGCAGAGAGGAGGTAACAAGCCGCCATCGTGCAACCTCAATCACAGTTGAGGTCAACCGTGGCGGCGGCCGATGAAGCCGCGGTCCCGATACTTTGGCGGCATGGAGCAGGGGACCGTGCTGGCGGGCCGCTACCGGTTGGACCGGCGGCTGGGCGGTGGCGGGATGGGTGAGGTGTGGGAGGGGAACGACCAGGTTCTGCGGCGCCGGGTGGCGGTCAAACTGGTCCGTGCCGATCTGCGCGATCACCCTCAGGTGGCCGAGCAGGTGATGGCCCGGTTCCGGCGGGAGGGTGAGGCCGCGGCCAGGCTCAACCATCGCAACATCGCCACGGTCCATGACTTCGGCGAGCATCGCCGCGCCGGTGACGACCAGATAGTCCCGTTCCTGGTCCTGGAATTTCTGGCGGGTGGCGACCTGGGGTCGTTGCTGGCGGATGCTCGCGGGCAGGGCCTGCCGATCGGCCAGGTCCTCGAGTACGCGGTCCAGGCGTGCGAGGGTCTGGCCGCGGTCCACGCCGCCGGTGTGGTGCATCGCGACATCAAGCCCGCCAACCTGATGCTGGTGGCCGACGGGACGCTGAAGATCTGCGACTTCGGGATCGCCCGCATCGACGACGCCACCTGCGGCCTGACCAGAGTTGGGGCGGCCCTCGGCACGCCCGCTTACATGGCCCCCGAACAGCGCCAGGGCCTCACCGTCGACCACCGGGCGGACCTGTACGCCCTCGGCGCGACCCTGTACCGCCTTCTGACCGGCAGTGCGCGCACTTCCGACCCGCCCGGTGCTCACCGGACCGGCGTCCCCCCGGCCCTCGACGCCCTCATCAGCGCTCTACTCGCTGACAGTCCCGAGCACAGACCCGAGTCCGCGGCCGCGGTAGTCGACCGCCTACACGCCATCTCCCGCCACGCGGATCGACCGCACATGCAGGTCCCTGCGCTCAACACGGGCTGGAAACCAGAGTGGCACCTACTCTGGGCCAGCGAACCGCATGCTCCAACGCGCGGTGAGAGCAATTCGGTGCAAGCGATGGCGTTCGCGCCACACCCGGTCGATGGGCGGCTGCTACTGGCAACCGGCTCCCACGACAACACGGTGCAACTGTGGGATGCGGCCACCGGAGAACCAGCTGGCCAGGCCGCCGACACCAAGCTGGGACGGTTGTGGGAGGCCACCACAAGAAGATCGACCGGGCGCACTCGGACCGGCCACACCAAGCCGGTGCGAGCGGTGGCATTCGCGCCGAAACCCGTCGATGGAGAGTTGCTGCTGGCGACCGGCTCCGACGACAAAACGGTACGGCTGTGGAACGCGGTCACCAGGAAGCCGGTCGGCGAACCCCTGACCGGCCACACCAGACCCGTACGGGCGGCGGCATTCGCGCCGCAGCCCGTCCCTGGCCCAGGCCTGCTACTGGCGACCGGCTCGGACGACAAAGCGGTACGGCTGTGGAACGCGGCCACGAGGAAGCCGGTCGGCCGGCCTCTGACCGGCCACACCGAGGCCGTGAACTCCGTGGCGTTCGCGCCGCACCCGATCGACGGGCGGACACTTCTGGCCACGGGTTCTCTCGACAAGACCATTCGCCTGTGGGACGCGGCCACAAGGAAGCCAGTCGGCGAACCCCTAACGGGCCACACCAGACCAGTACGGGCCGTGGCGTTCGCGCCCCGGCCGGTGAACGGGCGCCTGCTCCTGGCCTCCGGCTCCGCCGACGGGACGGTGCGGCTATGGGACGCGACCACGGGAGAACCGGTCGGCCACCCCTTGACCGGCCACACCAGGCCGGTGCGGGCGGTGGCGTTCGCGCCGCAGCCGGTCGAAGGTCGGCTGCTGCTGGCGACCGGTTCCGACGACAAAACGGTAAGGCTGTGGGACGCGGCCACCGGGGCACCGCTCGGTCAGACCCACCACACCAGACCAGTGAAGTCACTGGCCTTCGCCCCACAAGCGCCGAATGGACGTCTGCTCCTGGCCACCGGCTTCAGCGACGGGTCGGTGCGAATGTGGGACGGGTGAGCCCAGCCGTCGAAGGATATTGACGATTCTGAACATCCAGAAGCGCGGCGCAGCCGAATTGCTCGGTGAACCCGTAGCAGCGGCGGATGGGGAGGTGTGCGATGCGGGCCAGACGTACCGCAGCCGGATCTTCCGGACCGACACCAAGCGGGTCGTCTACACCTTCACCGCCTTCGTGAAACGGTGCGCCATCGGCGACCTGGCTTTCACCAGAGAACTGAGCTTCGACATAGTCGAACCCGCGGTGCCGGATCCCATTATTTTCGTCGATCTAAAGGCCTTTTCGTTGCCCGCGCGTCCGCCGGAGTCGAACGTCACCTACGAGGCGACCGCTAACGTGGACGCGTGTTTCGGCAACCCGTGCCAGCGCTACGAGCACAAGTTCTTCGGCACGTCGACCGCGCTCTTCCAGAGCGGCAGTTTCGCGCTCATTAGACTGCCCTAGCAGCGTTGCGGTCCGCAGTTTGCGAAGCCACGGGGCCCGGCCGCCGGGTCTCGGCGACATCGTCGAATGACCGGCGGCCGAGTTTCACGTCGTGGATGCGTCGCCCGCCGCGCGGCGGAACCTCGTCGCGAGGCGATCGAACGCCACCGCGAGCTCGTCTCCGTCGATCACCTCGATGTCGGCGTCGAGCTGTGCCATCCACAGTGCGAGCCGGTCCGGGTCGTCGGAACCCAGCTCGACAAGGCACGTGGACTCGTCGGCCACCTCGATGTCGACCGGGATGGGGATCTTCGCGGCGACCTTGGCGGCGGGGGCATGCACGAGTACCCGGGCGCGGTACTTCCAGCCCGCCTTGCTGACGCGTCTGACGACGTAGTCGACGGCATCGTCCGCCGGGATCACACGCGGCTGGAACCGCGCACCGGTCGGTGCGCGCGGAACCATGCGGTCGACACGGAAGACCCGCCAGTCGTCACGGTCGAGATCCCACGCGAGCAGGTACCAGAGCGGCCCCCAGGTCACCAGCCGGTGCGGTTCGGTGTGGCGGGCCTCTTCGCCGCCCCCGGGCTTGGTGTAGCCGAACCGGAGCCGTTCTTGGCCGCGGATCGCGGCGGCGACCGCGCCGAGAACCGAGAGATCGAGCGGCGGCCGAGCCCCTGGAACGACGCTCGTCGCCTCGCGTACCGCCTCGACGCGCCGGCGCAGGCGCGAGGGCAGCACCTGCTCCAGCTTCGCGAGCGCGGTGAGCGACGTCTCTTCGACGCCGAGCCTTTGGGTCGCGACCACGCCCAGCCCGACCGCGACGGCGACGGCCTCGTCGTCGTCGAGCAGCAGCGGGGGCATCGCCGTCCCGGCGGCCAGCCGGTACCCGCCCGCGACGCCGGGGCGCGCGTCCACGGGATAGCCGAGGGAGCGCAGCCTGCCGATGTCGGCGCGCACGGTCCTGGTGCTCACGCCGAGGCGGCCGGCGAGCTCGGAGCTCGTCCAGTCGCGCTTGAGCTGGAGCAAGGACAGCAGTTCCAGCAGGCGGGCCGAGGTCTCCAACATGTTCTCCATCATCCAGCAATTGCGGAAGCTATCCTTCCGCATTGCCTAGGAGCGTGGGTGTCATGAACGAGAACAACGCGCTCACGCCGTTTCGCATCGACGTCCCGCAGGCCGACATCGACGACCTGCGCAACCGGCTGGCCCGCACGCGCTGGCCGATCCCCGTGCCGGGCCGAGACGATCGCACCGACTTCAGCCGCGGCATCCCGCTGGTGTACCTCAAGGAGCTCGCCGAGTACTGGCGCGACGGGTTCGACTGGCGTGCGCAGGAGGCGAAGCTCAACGAATACGAACAGGTCACGACGGTCGTCAACGGCCAGACGTTCCACGTCGTCCACGCGCGGTCGGCGAACCCGGAGGCCGCCCCGCTGATCCTGAACCACGGCTGGCCGGGCTCGTTCGTCGAGTACCGGCGGCTCATCCCGCTGCTGACCGATGAGTTCCACGTGGTCATCCCGTCGCTGCCGGGCTTCGGGTTCTCCACCCCGCTGTCAGGGACCGGCTGGGAGCTGGCGCGGACGACGGATGCCTACGCCGAGATCATGACGCGTCTCGGCTACGAGAGGTTCGCGGCCCACGGCACCGACATCGGCTCGGGCATCGCCGGCCGCCTCGCGGCGCTCTACCCGGAGCGCGTAGTCGGCACGCACATCGGATGCGACCCCCGGTTGCTCGGGTTGGTCGGCGACAAGTTCCCCTACCCCGACGGTCTGTCCGATGACGAGATCGCCCAGATCGAGGCGGTGCGCGCCGAGGACGCGGCCGACCGCGGGTATCTCCTGATGCAGAACCACCGTCCCGACACGATCGGCGCGGCGCTCACCGACTCGCCGGTCGGTCAGCTCGCGTGGATCGCCGAGAAGTTCAAGACCAGGGCTGGCGGCGGCGCCCACCGGACGCCGGACGAGTCGGTCGACCGCGACCAGCTACTCACGAACATCAGCCTGTACTGGTTCACCCGTAGCGGCGAGTCGAGCGCGCAGTTCTACTACGAGGCCGAGCACTCCGGACTCGACCTGGTCATGGGCTCCGGCGTGCCGTCTGGATGGGCCGTGTTCGACACCCACCCGCTCATTCGCCGCGCGATGGACCCGTGGAAGGCGATCGGCCACTGGAGCGAGTTCGCCGAGGGCGGTCACTTCCCCGCAATGGAGGAGCCGGAACTGCTCGCCGACGACATCCGCACCTTCTTCCGCGGCATTTCCTGACCCCTGGTCGGCCGGATGAGGCCAGCTTTCGGCGTTCCGGCGGTTCTCGGTCAACCGGGCCGCGGGGGTGGAGGTCTCCTTTACGTCACCGATTGCCCGTCGAGCGGACGGAGGGGGCCATGTCCGTGTTGTTTCGACGCTGCCGTTGGTTCATCGCAGCGTTCATCGCCGTCGTCCTGGTCGGGGCCATGACGGCCCCGGCCAGGGCGGACAGCACCGGAATCGAAGGAACGATCACTGACGCGAAGACCGGAGATCCGGTGGCCGGCGCCTGGGTCGAGGCGTTCAATTCCTCGGGCGGGAACTCCGGTGGCGCGAACACCGACGAGTCCGGTCATTACGATCTTTTCTGGCTGCGCCCGGGGGAATACCGGATCAAAGTGGTCGCCACCGATTACCACGACCAATGGGCCTTCGACAGGTCCGAACAGGCGTCGGCCGATCCGGTGGCCTCGCCCGGCACGGCTTCGCTGCGCCTGAAGCCCGTCGAGTACGGCTCGATCTCAGGCCGGTTCACGACGGCTTCCGGATCCGGGGTGGCCGGCGCCGCCGTGGAGGTGTTCGACGCTTCGGGCAACCAGCGCGACCGCCAGATCACCGACGGCGACGGAGCGTTCAGGTTCCCCCGGCTGGAGCCCGGTGATTACCGGCTGTCCTTCGACTCGAACGGCAACCTGCAATGGGCCCACGGGAAGCCGCACCAGGATCAGGCCGATCCGATCACGGTGCGGCCCGGCGAAGAGACGACCGTCACCGAGACCGCGTTCCCGACAGGGGACATCGAGGTGAGCGTCGTCGATTCCAGGACCCGCAAACCGCTGGCCGGTGCGACCGTGGCGACGCGGGAAGGGCCCAGGACGCTCTCCGGCGTGACCGGCGCCGAGGGAAAGGTGTCGTTCGACGACGTCCTCACCGGGACCTATTCGTTCTCGATCGCACCGCCGGAGGGTTACCTCTACGGAACGATCGACGATGTCGTCGTACGGGCGGACGCCACCGCGAGCGTCACCGGCAGGTTGATGCGCGAGGCATTGATCGTCCTGACGTTCCGTGACTCCAGGACGGCCGAACCGGTACCAGGCGCCTGCGTGACGCTGTTCGGCCCGCAGGCCGCCACCACCAAGGCCGCCGCCCGGAAGCGGGGACGCGGCTCACTCAGCGAGGAGTGCAGCGACGCCAGCGGCACGCTCCGCCTCCCCCAGTTGCCGCCCGGCAGGTACCGGCTGTTCATCACGCCCACCGACGGGGTGCACGGCCGCCAGTGGGTCGGTGCGAACGGCGGCACCGGGGACATGGAGAAGGCGGCGTGGTTCACGCTGACCAGCGGTCGGGTCGTCAGGTCCGGGGTGCGAATGGACGCGGCCGGAGCCATCACCGGGACCGTCACCGACGCCCGCACCGGCAAGCCGGTCGAGGATGTGTGCGCCTGGGTGCAGCCGGCGGGCCCGTCCGGCCCGGACGTGTGGGAACGCAACTGCACCGGCTCCGGCGGCCGCTACACGATCGACGGCCTGGGGCCCTACGACTGGCGCGTCCAGTACCCGGACTTCCACGGACGGTATGTCTGGCAATGGTCCGGTGGAGCGCCCGATCGCTTCGCCGCGCGCCCGGTGCGGGTCGTGGCCGGGCGGACGGCGACCGCCGACGCCCGGTTGCCGCAGACCGGCAAGATGACCGGCAAGGTCATCGGTGCCGTGGTCCCCAACGAGTACGTGACCGTCGTCGCCGTCAGCGCGCGAACCGGCGACATCGCCGCGCCCTGGGCCACGGTCACGGGCGACGCTGAATACGCCCTGTACGGTCTGGCCACGCAATGGATCAGGCTCGGCTATTCGGGCGGACCCGGCGATCTGATCTGGTATCCCCGGCCCCTGCATGTGGTCGCAGGAGAGACGAGCAACGGCCCCGATCTGGTGGTCCCGAAGGAGTGACCAATCGGTGCCGGCCGCTCTTATCAAGCTGAATGACGGCGCGTCCCTGCTATTCGTATGGGTTCTTGGGCTTCTTGATTCGCTTGAGCGAGTGTCCGGTCAGTTCCGGCACGCTTGTGCCCTTGGTGCCGGGGCGCGGTGGTTTCCAGACGCCGATGACCTCGACCCAGGTGTCGGCCGGTGGGCGGGGGAGGCCGCGTACGCGTACCGGGAACGGAACGGAGTCGCCGGCGCAGCAGGCGATCTTCAGCCGGGTGATCTGCCAGCCCTTGCCCGCGGGGGTCACGAAGCCGGTCAGCCGGACCGTGACGCCCTGGAGCCTGCTGGGGTCTCTGTTGTGGGCCTCCCACGCGCGGCCGATGAACTCGCCCATGCTCATCGTGACCGGCGTCCCGTTGGCCGGCAGTGGCTTGAACCCTCCGGCCGGGCCGGCGGGAGGCGGTGCGGTGCGGCTGGTGTCGCGGGTGACGGTGAAGGAGCCGAGGGCGGGCGGGGCGATCAGGAAGACGGCCAGGATCGGGAGGCAGAGCAGCCAGGCCGTCCTGGGGCCGCGGGAGTGGTCGTGCCCGTGGTCGTCACCGGACGGCGCTTCGCTCTCCTCGTGTCGGGAGGTGCCTTGGGTGGCGCGCCACTCCCGGCGCAGCCCGGCGGCGCCCAGGACGAGGAGCGCCACCGCCGCGGGGACCAGCAGGAACCGGAAGCCGGGCCGGACGTAGTTGACGTACTCGCCGCTGCCCAGGGTGATCCACAACACCGCGGCGGCGATCAGGAGCAGCAGCAGGTTCTGCGCGGCCCGGCTCACAGCAGGCCCCCTATGACCATGCTGACCCCGACTGCCAGGCAGAAGGTCAGCGGGATGAAGCGGACCGCGAAGCGGCGGCCGAAGAAGCCCACCTGGAGGGCGATCAGCTTCAGGTCCACCATTGGCCCCACCACCAGGAAGGCCAGCCGCGCCGTGGTGGAGAACTGCGACAGGCTGGCCGCCACGAACGCGTCGGCCTCCGAGCAGATGGACATCAGCACCGCCAGCAGCGCCAGCAGCAGCACCGACGCCACCGGAATCCCGGCGACCGCGGTGACCCAGCCGGCGGGCACCACCACGTTGATGGCGGCGGCCGCGGCGGCGCCGACCACCAGAAAGCCCCCGGCGTGCATGATGTCGTGCCGCATGGCCTGCCGGAACGCCTCCAGCCGACCGGCCGCTCCGGCGGCGTGCGGCCGTGCCGGGACCCTGAGCCACTCGCCCTTCCCCCACAGCAGCCACGCCCACCCCGCCAGCACGGCCACCAGGAGGGAGGCGGCGAACCGGCCGGCGACCATCTCCGGATTCCCGGGGAAGGCGACCGCGGTGGCGACCAGCACGATCGGGTTGATCGCGGGGGCGGCGAGGAGGAAGGTCAGCGCGGCGGCCGGAGCCACCCCGCGTGCCATCAGCCCGCCCGCGACGGGCACCGACGCGCATTCGCAGCCCGGCAGGACCGCCCCCATGGCCCCGGCGACCGGCACCGCGGCCCCCGGCCGGCGCGGCAGCACCCGCCGCCACACCGAGGGCGGGACGAAGGCGGTGATCGCGGCCGACACCGCGACCCCGAAGACCAGGAACGGCAGCGCCTGGACGCATACCGCGATGAAGATCGTCGCCCAGGCGTCCAGCTCGCGTGCGGCGACGGCCGGAGCGACCCAGGTCCGGCCGGCCACCAGCCCGGCCGCCAGGACCCCGAAAGCCCACGCGGCGCGGGTGCCGGGCGCGGCGGGTCCGCGCCGGCCCCAGTCCGCGGGCGGGAGCAGGTCGTCCTCGGGCGATCGAAGGCCGACATGGTCGTTCATGCCCGTCATCGTCCCAGAGGGAAAGGAACTCCGGCGGTCAGTCCTGCCGGCAGCCGGGGCACAGGCCGAAGATCTCCACGGTGTGGTTGATGTCGGTGAAGCCCGCCTCGGCGGCGACGCGGTCGGCCCAGCGCTCGATCGTGGGCCCTTCCACCTCGACGCTGTGCCCGCATGAGCGGCAGGTCACATGGTGGTGGTGGGCGCTGGTCCGGCAGCGCCGGTAGCGGGTCTCGCCGGTCTCGTCGCGGAGCGTGTCGATGGTGCCGTCCTGGCTCAGCACTTGAAGATGGCGGTAGACCGTGGTCAGCCCGATGCCCTCGCCGCGGCGGCGCAGCTCGCCGTGGATGTCCTGGGCGCTGCGGAACTCGGACAGGTCCGCCAGCACCCGGGAGAGGGCCTCGGCCTGCTGGGTGCCCCGCACCCGCGTTCCTCCGCGGGACGCGGGGGGCTGTCGTGTCGGGCGGCGGGGGGACGCGTGCAAAGTCATGGGGAGCTGCTCCGGCCGGTCGACGGTCCGATCTTCACTTTTCCACAGGGTACCAATCGGCCGGATCATCGCTCTGACCACGCAGGCAGCGGCCGCACAGGCCGTGCACCTCGGTCTCGTGCGGGTCGGGGAGGAAGTCGGCCGTGGCCGTGATGCCGTCGAGCCAGCCGCCGTCGTCGGCGGCGGCGTGTTCCTGGACGTCGCCGCACCCGCGGCACACCAGGTGGTAGTGGCGGCCTGGGGCGCACAGCCGGTAGCGGGTCTCGCCGTCGCGGACGAAGGCGTGCAGCTGCCCGGCGCCGGCGAGGGCGGACAGCGTCCGGTAGACCGTCGACATCCCGATGTCGTGTCCCTGGCGGGTGAGGTCGACGTACAGCTCATGCGCGCTCGCGGGCCGCTGGCGGAGGTCGAGCGCCTGGAGTACCTGGCGCCTGCGCGGGGTCGGGGAGAGCCCGGCCGCCCGAAGCCGTCGGGCGGTCTCGTCGGTGTTCCCATCGCGGGAGTGATGGCCGGCGGGGGCGGTGTGGGAGCCCATGGGGGTGACGGTATGAGCATCGATCGACATTGACAATCATTCCCAATAAGAAGAATATGGGATCCGTTTTCATTCTCACCTCCGACCTGCGGGGAGACACGTTGCGCATCCGAACCCTCGGGCCCGCCCTACCGGTCCCGGCCGCCGTGCTGGCCGGCGCGCTGGCCGCCGTGCTGGCCGCGGCCACCGCCTGTGGCAGCTCCAGCTCCGCGGACAACGCCGGCGGCGGCGGCGCGATGAAGCTGAAGGTGGTCGCCACGACCACGCAGGTGGCCGACTTCGCCCGCAACATCGGCGGCGACAAGGTCACGGTCACCCAGATCCTCAAGCCCAACGTCGATCCGCACGACTACGAGCCCTCACCGGCCGACATCCAGGCCATCGCCGGCGCCGACCTGGTGGTGAAGGGCGGCGTCGGCCTGGAGAAATGGCTGGACCAGACGATCAGGTCCGCCGGCTTCGACGGGACGGTGGTCGACGCCAGCAAGGGCGTGGCGATCCGCAAGGGCGGCCACGAGCACGGGGAGGAGGGCCACGAGCACGAGGAGGAAGAGGCGGACGGGGACCCGCACATCTGGCACAACCCCAGGAACGTCGAGATCATGATCCGCCACATCGCCACCGCGTTCGGGGCCGAGGACCCCGCCGACAAGGCGGCCTACGAGACGAACCTCACGACCTACACCGCCAAGGTCAAGCAACTCGACGCCTGGATCGCCGGCCAGATCGGCTCGCTGCCCCTTGAGCAGCGCAAGCTGGTCACCAACCACGACGCCTTCGGGTACTACATCGACCGCTACCGCCTGACGTTCGTCGGCTCGATCATCCCGAGCTTCGACACCTCGGCCGAGCTGTCGGGCAAGCAGCTCAACTCGCTGGCCGCCAAGATCAGGTCGACCGGCGTCAAGGCGGTCTTCTCCGAGTCCTCGCTGCCGCCCAAGACCGCCGAGGCCATCGGCCGCGAGGCCGGGGTGAAGGTCGTGGCGGGGGAGGACTCCCTCTACGGGGACACGCTCGGCCCGGCGGGTTCCGCGGGCGCGACCTACCTGGAGATGGAGCGGCACAACACCACCACCATCGTCACGGCGCTCAAGGGCTGAACGTGGACACTCACGAGGAAGCGGAGGTCCGGCCGCGGGCACTGCGGCTGGAGGAGGTCAGCGTCGCCTACGGTCCGGCGCTGGCCCTGGAGAAGATCGACGGCGAGGTCGCGCCGGGTGAGGCCGTCGCGCTGATCGGCCCGAACGGTGCGGGCAAGTCGACCCTCATCAAGGCGATTCTGGGTTTGGTGCCGCTGGTCGCGGGACGGGTCACCGTGCTGGGCACCTCGCCCGCCAAGGCGCGCCGCGACGTCGCCTACGTCCCGCAGGCCGACACGCTCGATCCGGAGTTCCCGATCTCGGTCGGCCAGGTCGTGCTGATGGGCCGCTACCGGCGGATCGGCTGGCTGCGCCGTCCCAAGGCCGCCGACAGGCAGGCCGCCCACCATGCCCTGGAACAGGTCGGCCTGGCGGACCGCGCCCGGCACCGGTTCGGGACGCTCTCGGGCGGGCAGCGCCAGCGCGTTCTGCTGGCCCGCGCGATCGCCGCCGAACCCCGGCTGCTGCTGCTGGACGAGCCGTTCAACGGTGTCGACGCCGTCAGCGAGCAGGCGCTGCTGGACGCGATCGCCGCGCTGAAGGAGCGGGGCGCGGCCGTGGTCGTGGCCACCCACGACCTGGCGCTGGCCCACCTGGCCTGCGAGGAGGTGTGCCTGCTCGACCGGAAGCAGTTCGGCTTCGGGCCCACCCGCGCCACGCTCACCCCCGACCGGCTGCGCGCCACCTACGGTGGTCACGCGCTCGAACTGCGCGGCGACCGTGTCATCGTCGCCCACTCGTAGGCGGCTGCCATGTACCAGTTCTTCGTCGAACCGTTCACGTTCCCGTTCATGGGCCGGGCGCTGGCCGTGATGGTGATCCTGGGCGCGCTGGCCGGGACCGTCGGCGTGCTGATCCTGCTGCGCCGCCTCGCGTTCATCACCGACGCGCTGACCCACACGGTCTTCCCCGGCGTCGTCGTCGGCCACCTCCTCAGCGGGGACGGCGGCATCTTCTGGGGCGCGCTGGCCGCGGGCGCCGCGACCGCCGCACTGCTCACCCTCCTCACCCGGCACCGCGCCGTCACCGAGGACACCGCCCTGGCGGTCCTGCTGACCACCTTCTTCGCCGTCGGGGTCGTGCTGGTCTCCCGGCAGTCGGGCTACACCGCCGACCTGACCGCCTTCCTGTTCGGCCGGATCCTCACCGTCACCGGGCAGCAGCTGGCGCAGACCCTGGCGGTCACCATTCTGGTCATCGCCGCGCTGGCGGTGCTGCGGCGACCGCTGACCGCCCGCGCGTTCGACCCGCAGGGCGCCCAGGCCGCCGGGTACCGGATCGGCCTGCTGGACCTGGTCACCAACACCCTCGTCGCCCTGGTCGTGGTCGCCTCCGTCCGGGCCGTCGGAACGGTCCTGGTCATCGCGCTGCTGATCGTGCCCGCCGCCGCGGCCCGCGCGATGTCGGACCGGCTGGCGCTGATCGTGCCGCTCGCCGCCGCCCTCGGCGCGCTGGCGGGCTGGGCGGGCCTGGCGATCAGCTACGACGCCTCGATCCACCACGGGCTGCGGCTCGCCTCCGGCGGCACCGTCGTGCTCGTCCTCATCGCCTGCTACGCGGGCGCCCTCGCCACCGGGACGATCCGGCGGCGGCTGCGCGTCCGGGGGAGCGCGGCATGACGGCGGTCGACCGCGCGCTCATCGAAGCCGTCCTCCTCGGCGTCGTCGGCGGAATGATCAGCGTGCAGATCGTGCTGCGCAGGCTGCCGTTCTTCACCCTGGCCATGACACACGCCACCTTCCCGGGCGTCGTCCTGGCCGCGGTCGCGGGCATCGACCTGTACGCGGGCGGCGGCCTGTTCGGCGTACTGATCGTGCTGGGGGTGCTGGCCCTGTCCCGGCGACCGGCCCAGGCCATGAGCACGGCGATCGGGATCGTCCTGTCGGCGGGCTTCGCGCTCGGCGTCGTCCTGGCCTCCACGCGCGACGGCTTCTCCAAGGATCTGACCGCCTACACCGTCGGCCAGATCCTCACCGTCGGAACCGGCGACCTGATCGCCGTGACCGTGGCCGGCGCCATCGTCGCCGCCCTCCTCCTCGGAGCGGGCCGGCAGCTCACCTTCCGCGCCTTCGACCCCGGCGGATACGCCGCCGCCGGCTACCGCCCGGTCCTGACCGACCTGGCGCTGCTGCTGACGATCGAGGCGGTCATCGTGGTCTCCGTACCCGCCGCCGGCGCGATCCTGTCCGTCGCCGTCCTGGTCGGCCCGGCCGCCATCGCCCGCCTGTGGACCCACAACATCCCCGCCATGACCGCCATCGCCGTGACCGCGGGCGCGTCCAGCGGGCTGATCGGCGTGCACCTGTCCACCCGCTACGACGTCGCCGCGGGCGGCACCATCACACTCGTCACCGGAACCCTGTTCGTCCTGTCCCTGGCCACGACCACGGCATGGAGCGCGATGGCCTCCCACCACCGCCGCAGCCGTCCCCCCGCACACCAAACACCCCCCAAGCCGGCGCCCGCACGGTGAACGAGCCGCCGCCCGGGGTGGGAGGTCTCGGCTGCCAGGTGTGTCCCGGTGATCCCGTCGGCGAGTGCCAGGGCTCAGCGGAAGGGATGATCGGGGTCTTCAGCGTCCTGCCCCTTCGGACGTGGGTCTTCTGGACAGACGCCTGACCACGGAGGCGAAGTCGGCGACGGACTGGTTGGTGGTGCTCACCGGCCAGCAGAGAGCGATGCGCAGCGGTGAGACGTCGTTCACAGGCACCCACGCCAGATCCGGACGGCTGTAGTGCAGTGTCATCGACTCAGGGCTGATGCAGATCGCCCGGCCGGAGGCCACGTGTTCGAGCATCTCCTCGACGTTGTCGTTCTCTGGTCCCCACAGCGGCTCCCGCCCGTCGGGACGCGGGTTCACCGCCCACCAGTCGACCCAGTCCCTTGGTGCCTGCCGGGTCCAGACGATCGGCTCGTCGTTCAGCTCCAGGATCGAGATGGTGTCCCGTCCTGCCAGCGGGTGACCGGCGGCCAGTCCGGCCATCCGCCGCTCGACGGCCACGACCTCGGTGTGCAATCCGGTGGTGTCGGCGGGGAGCCAGACGAAGGCGACGTCGACCAGGCCCTCGTGCAGCGCCGTCACCTCTCCGCCCCACTCGAAGCGCTTGGGCTCGACGGAGGAATCGGGGTGCCGCCGCATGAACTCGGTGTAAGCCTGGGTGGCCATCGTCCCGGCGCCCGAAGCCTCGAACCCGACTCGCAGGATGCGGGACCTCGCCGCGGCCGCGACGCGCGCGGCGCGCTGGGCCGCCTGCCAGTCGGCGACGAGCTGCCGCGCGAACGGGAGGAGCGCCTCGCCCGCGGCGGTCAGCAGGACCTCGCGACCGGTCCGCTCGAACAGCGGCGTGCGCAGGTCCTCTTCAAGCCGGCGGATCCTTCGGCTCAGCGCGGGCTGGGAGACGAAGAGCCGTTCGGAGGCGCGGGTGAAGTTCAGTTGTTCGGCGAGTTCGATGAAATACCGCAGGGACCGCGTGTCCACGTCCATGCGCAGGCCTCCCTGACCCAAGGGCTGATCTAGGCGTCAACTGTATGGGCACGGGTCTCACACTCCTTTGCCATCTCGAGTGAGACGACCGCCCTGGACCTCTATGCGCTTTTTGCATGGACAAAGGTCTTGGACTCGCGCGGGGAGACCGCGCTTTGCTGAGCCCAGACGACCTTCGGCAGCGGAGGCATCCCCTCGGCTCCGCGTGAGACGCCGCGCTCGCCAGGACGGGGCACAGGGTCCGCTCGTCGGCCGGGAAGCGAAGGAAAAGCAGGGGCTGGAGATTTGTCATGCGCTTTCGTATGCACATCGGCTTCGCAATGGTGGCGGCGTTACTGCTCGCAGGTTGCGGTGGCGCGGGGGATACCGGCGGTTCGCCGGAACATTCAGCGGGCGCCGGCATAGGGGCGGGCGCCCCGGATTCCCCTCGGGCGTCCACCGTCGCCGGGCCCGCCGACAAGGCGGAGGCCGAACGGGTCGCGCGCCGCTTCCTGGACGCGGCCAACGCGGGGGACACGAAAGGGGTCGCGGCCACCTTCGCGGAGAACGCCCGCTTCGACAGCGTTGGCCGCGTCTACCCGTCGCGCGCGGACATCATGAATCGCTTCCTCATTCCCGAAGTGCTCGATGTCGGCGGCCGCTACAAGGTCACCGGGAGCCGCTGGGACGGCGACCGGTACGTCGTGAACTACGAATTCACGACGAGCGGGGGCGGTGGCGAGAGCTTCTCTTACGCATTCCTGATCCAGGACGGGCTGATCCGCGACGTTGTAGGCCGCTACTGAGCCGCCGGTATGCGGCACCACCGTAGCGGCGTTGGGCGCGCCGGCAATCGCCGTCCCTTTCCTACGGCCACTACATGGGCGGGACAAATGCCGTCCCCGTTCCCGAAAGGAGTTCCTCTTGACCGAGATCTCTCGCGCGAGCCTGTTGCGCGCCGCTGGCGTCACCGCGGCCGCCGCGGCCGCCGCAACCATCGCGGGCCCCGAACCGGCCGCGGCGGCGCCCGTCGGCAGGCCTCGCGAGCATCCGAACGTCAGCCTGATCCGCAAGTATTACGAGGCCTACGGAAAGGGCGATCTCCAAGCGCTGCGCACGAGGTTCTTCGCCCGGGACATCACCTGGACCATCCCCGGACACCATCCCCTGGCGGGCACGAAGGAGGGTCCGGACGAGGTGCTGGCCTTCTTCAAGGCGCTCGGCCGGGCGGGCTTCAAGGCCGAGACGATCTTCCTGGCCGCGGACGGCGACTGGGTGGTCGACCTGCACCGCGGGTGGAGCACGAAACCCGAGGGACTGGACATCACCTGGGCGCTGGCCTTCCGCGTCGAGGAGGGCCGCATCGCCGAGGCGATCAACTATCCCGGCGACCAGCACGCGGCGGATGCCTACTTCTGGAAGGTCTTCACGCTGGCCGACCTACCGGACCGGCTCCACCCTCAAGCGCGACGCTGAAAACGCGTCTCACGCGGTCAACCACGCGAGCGCGATGCAGAAGGCCGATGTGCCATCGAGGCGCCCCTTGGAGTGGGCTCCAAGGGGCGGCTCGATTCAGCCGTTCAGCGGAGGGCGGGCGCGGGCTCCTCGGTGGTGCCGGTGGGGGACGGGGCGGCGCGGCGGGGGAGGGCCAGGGCGGCGAGGATGCCGGCCAGGGTGAGCCCGGACGCGACGTAGACCGCGTCGCGCAGGCCGCCGGCCGTGGCCGTGCGCAGCGCCTCGCCGGTCAGGTCGCCGAGACCGGAGGTGGAGATCCCGACCAGGACGGCCAGGCCGATGCTCGTCCCGATCTGCAGTGCGGTGTTGGCCATGCCCCCGGCGGCGCCCTGGTCCTCGTCGGCGACCCCGGTCCCGGACGCGCCGAACATGGTCGGATAGATGGAGCCCATGCCCAGCCCGTAGACGATCAGGCCCGCGAGGATCGTCCAGTACGAGCCGTTGGCGAGCATCCCGGCGGCCATCAGCGCGCCGCCCCCGGAGCCGAGCAGCAGCGCGATGACCAGGGTCGGCCGGGCCCCGATGCGGATGATCAGCCGTTCGGCGGCGAAGTTGGCGATCCCGATCACCACCGAGAGGCTCAGGAACGCCAGCCCGCCCTGCAGGGCCGAGTAGCCGAGCACGCCCTGCATGTACAGGCTGAGGAAGTAGACGAGGTTCTGCATCGTGATGCCGAAGGTGAGGATCACCAGCAGGGCGGCGCGGAGGTTGGGGTTGCCGAACAGCCGCAGCGGCATCAGCGGGTTCTCGGTGCGCGCCTCGATGATGACGAAGGCGGTCAGGAGCGCCGCCGCGAGGACGGCGGACGCGATGACCGGCGGCTGGGTCCAGCCGACCTCCGGGCCCTGGGCGATACCGAACACCAGCAGGGTCAGCCCGGCCGTTCCGGTCAGGGCGCCCGGGATGTCGAAACCGCGTCCCCGCCGGCGCGGGCCGTCGGGGTCGAGAAGGACGAACGCGCCCGCGGCTCCCGCCGCGACCAGCGGCACGTTCACCAGGAACACCGCCTCCCAGCCGAACGCGTGGGTCAGGACGCCGCCGAGCAGCGCGCCCAGGCTCAGCCCGCCCGCGCCGGCCATGGCCCACACCGCCAGCGCCCGGACGCGGGCGGGGCCTTCGGCGAACCTGGTGGTGACCAGCGAGAGGGTGGCGGGGAACAGCACCGCCCCGCCGATCCCCTGGACGGCCCGCGCGGCGATCAGCATCGCGGGCGATGTGGCCAGGCCGCCCAGCAGCGACGCGCCGCCGAACACCAGCATCCCCAGGACGAACATGCGGCGGCGGCCCAGGAGATCGGCCGAGCGGCCGCCCAGCAGCAGGAAACCGCCGAAGAAGATGGCGTAGGCACTGACCACCCACTGGGTCGCATGGCCGGACAGCCCGACGTCCCGCGCGATGTTGGGCAGCGCCACGTACACGATGGTGAAGTCAAGCGAAGTGATCAGGCTGGAGAAGGCCAGCAGGCCGAGGGCCAGGCGCGGCCTCCTGCCGGTGGCGGTCTCGGTTCGGGGCTTCATGACGGGCTCCTTCACAGAGTCGGGATCAAGGCTTCGGTCATGCCGCGTAGGGGCGTTCGGCACGGGCGTCGCGCAGGGTGCGCGCCCACCAGGCCAGCTGGTCGATCAGGCTCTCGGCCGCCGCGCCGCAGCCCGCGGCGTCGATCGGCCGGCCGTGGTCGTCGAACTTGTCCCGGCAGGAGGGGAAGCTGACGGTGTCGCGGACGGTGATGGCGTGGAGCTCGGCGAACACCTGCCGGAGATGCTCGACGGCGCGCAGGCCGCCGGACGCTCCGCCGTAGGAGACGAAGCCGACTGGCTTGGCCCGCCATTCGTCCACGAACCAGTCGATGGCCGTCTTGAGCGAGGCGGGGAAGCTGCGGTTGTACTCGGGTGTGACGACCACGAACGCGTCGGCTCGGGCCAGCCGTACGCCCAGCTCGCGCACCGGCACGGGCGCGCCGGGAGCGCCCGCCTCGGCGGGGAGGACCTCGGGGAGGACGGCCTCGGCCAGGTCGACGACGTCGAGAGCGAGGTCGGGACGCCGGCGGGCCTCCCCGGCGAACCATCGGGCCACGGTGGGGCCGAAGCGGCCGTGCCGTGTGCTGCCGACGATGATGGCGATGTTCAGCGGTCCGGTCGCGGTCATCGCGCGCTCCCTTCGAAGTCTCGAATCCCGTGCGGTTCGGTGAGTCGAGGCTGCCGACCAGCGCTGATCCGGCACTTACCGTGCGCTTTCCCTCGGCGCGGAGTGGGCGTAAGCCGAGCCGATCTTGAGGAAGGCGCCCGTTATCGTGGGGGACATGCGATTCGGGGTGCTCGGGCCGCTGGAGGTGTGGACGGCGGACGGCGCCCCGGTGGCGATGCGCGGGGCGAAGGTCCGGGCGCTGCTGGCCGTCCTCCTCGGGCACGCGGGACGGCCCGTGCCGGTGGACCGGCTGATCGACGACCTGTGGGGCGACGCGCCGCCCCGCAACCCGGCGGGGGCGCTGCAGGTCAAGGTCTCGCAACTGCGCCGCGCCCTGGACGAGGCCGAGCCGGGCTCCCGGGCCCTGGTGTCCTTCGAGGAGGCGCTGGGCTACCGGCTCCGGGTGGACGCCGAAGCCGTCGACGCGACGCGGTTCACCGGCCTGCTGGCGCGGGCGCGCGAGGCCTCCGGCCCGCGGTCGCGGGCGGGCCTGCTGACGGAGGCGCTGAGCCTGTGGCGCGGACCGGCCTTCGCCGACTTCGCCGACGAGGAGTTCGCGCGTCCCGCCATCGCCCTCCTGGAGGAGCAGCGGCTCACGGCCGTCGAAGAACGGGCGGAGGCGAGCCTGGAGCTCGGCGAGCAGGGATCGCCGGTGAGCGAGCTGGGCGACCTGGTCGAGCGGCATCCCCTGCGGGAACGGCTCCGTGCCGCGTACATGCGCGCCCTGTACGGCGCCGGACGCCAGGGCGAGGCGCTGGAGACCTACGCCGACCTCCAGGCGCGCCTGCGCGACGAACTGGGCGTGGACCCCGGTCCCGAGATCGCCGAACTCCACCGGCGGATCCTCGAACAGGACTCCGCCCTCGCCGTGCCGTCCGGGACGCCTCCGCGGACCAACCTCCCCGCGCAGATCAGCGAGCTGGTCGGCCGTGACGAGGCGGTGGCCCGGGTCCGGGCGCTGCTGGAGTCCGCCCGGCTGGTCACGCTCACCGGACCCGGCGGCGTCGGCAAGACGAGGCTGGCGCTGGAGACCGCCTCAAGGGCGACCGGGAGCCACCCGGACGGTGTGTGGCTCGTCGAGCTGGCCGGACTCGACCGCACGGCCGGAGCCTGCGAGGGCGACCGCACGGCCGCAGCGCGCGAGGGCGAGCGCACGGCCGGAGCGCGCGAGGGCGACCGGCTGGCGGAGACCGTGATCGCCGTCCTCGACGTCCGCGACGACGCCGCGGCGGGCCTGCCGCGTTCCGGCGTGCCCGCCGATCCGGTCGACCGGCTCGCCGGGGTGCTGCGGGGCAGGCGGGCGCTGCTCGTCCTGGACAACTGCGAGCACGTGATCGACGCGGTCGCCGCGCTGAGCGGGCGGCTGCTGCGGGCGGCGCCGGAGATCCGGATCCTCGCCACCAGCCAGGAGCCCCTCGGGCTGGCAGGAGAGTCGGTCTGGCCGGTCCCTCCGCTGGAGCTGCCCTACTCTCCTTCCGACAGCGGGCCCGCGACCCTCCGGCGGTTCAGCGCCGTCCGGCTGTTCGAGGCGCGGGCGGCGGCCGCCGCGCCGGGGTTCGAGATCGACGCCGCCAACGCCCGCGCGGTCGCGGCGATCTGCCGCCGGCTGGACGGCGTCCCGCTGGCCCTGGAGCTGGCGGCCACCCGCCTGCGGGCGCTGGACGTCCACGACCTGGCGGACCGGCTCGACGACCGGTTCCGGCTGCTCTCGTCCGGGCACCGCGGCGCCCCGGCGCGGCAGCGGACCCTGCGCGCGATGATCGACTGGAGCTGGGAGCTGCTGTCCGAGGCGGAACGCCTCGTCCTGCGGCGGCTCGCGGTGCACGCCGACGGCTGCACGCTGGAGGCGGCCGAGGAGGTCTGCGCGGACGGCGACGTCGCGCCCGAGGACGTCCTGGACCTGCTGGCCCGCCTCATCGACCGCTCGATGGTGGTCATGGCCGGCGGCCCGGCCGGGACCCGCTACCGGCTGCTGGAATCGGTCGCCGCGTACGCTCTGGACCGCCTGGCGGAGGCCGGGGAGACCGAACGGCTTCGCCTGCGGCACCTGATCTACTACACGGAACTGGCCGAACGGTCCGAGCGGCGGCTGCGCGGCCCTGACCAGCGGCGCGCGCTTCAGCGACTGGACGCCGAGCACGGCAACCTGCGCGGGGCGCTGGAGGAGGCCGTCCGAGGCCGCCACGCCGCCCTCGCGCTGCGGCTGGTCAACGCGATGGCCTGGTACTGGTACCTGCGCGGCAGGATCGGCGAGGGACGGCGCGCGTTCGCGGCGGCGATGAGCGTCCAAAACGAGGCCCCCACCGCGACGAGGGCGCGGGCCGAGGCATGGAAGACGGGCCTGGACCTCCTGGGCGACCGGACCGCGGACTTCCGCACGCCCCCGGAGGGCATCGCCGATCCGGGCGAGCGGGCCAGGGCGGAGTGGTTTCTCAGCGACGTGCTGCTCGGCGCCGGCGATCTGACCGTCAGCCGCGACCTGGTGGACCGGGCGCTGCCGGTGTTCCGGCGGCTCGGCGACCGCTGGGGCACCGCCGCGGCCCTGGCCACCGAGGCGAACCAGGCCCTCGTCCGCGGCGACCTCGGCACGCTCGAACGGGCCGGGACGGAGAGCCTGGCGCTGTTCGACGAGCTGGGAGACCGGTGGGGGCAGGTCCGGGCCACCGACCTGCTCGCCAAGCTCGCGGAGATCAAGGGCGACCACCGCCGGGCCGCCGCGCTCGTCCGCGCCGGCCTCCGCCCCGCCGAGGAGCTCGGGCTGTGGCTGCAGGTCTCGCTGCTCCAGTCCGGGCTCGGCCGGCTCGCCCTGCTGGCGGGCGACCACGCCGAGTCCGACCGCCGCCACGAGCGGGCCAGGAGCCTCGCCGCCGAGCACGGCTACCGCCCCGGCGAGGCCTTCGCCCTCACCGGCCTGGCCCTCACCGCTCGCCGCGCGGGCCGCCTCGACGAAGCCGAGACCCACATGCGCAACGCCCTCGCCTGGGAACGCGAGGTGCGGTTCGCGCCGGGCATCACGCTCGCCCTGGCCGAACTCGGCTTCACCGCGGAACAGCGCGGGGACGCCGCGGCGGCAGCGGAACTCCACCGGGCGGCCCTCGCCGTGGCCCAGGACACCGGCGACCCCCGGGCGATCGCACTGGCCCTCGAAGGGCTGGCCGGCGTGGCGGCCTTCACCGGCGCCCCGGAGGACGCCGCCCGGCTCCTCGGCGAGGCCGCCGCCCTGCGTGAGTCCACCGGCGCACCCCTGCCGCCCGAAGAACGCACGGACGTCGACCGCATCACGAACACGGCACGATCGGTCCTCGGCGACGAAGCCTTCACCAAGGCGTTCACCACGCCCCATACCTCCGACCGCCCTCACCCACCTGAACGCGCACCAGAGCGCCCCGACCGCTAACGACCACCCTGAACCGCCGGCACCGGGGGACGTCCAGGTCGTCCATCAGGGCGCGCGCTGCGCGGACGCGCTGCGCGGGGGGCGGGTCAGCGAGTGGGCGCGTGGACCCTTTCGGCGTCGGGGACGCCCAGCGCGGTGTACCCGGCCAGGGCCTGGCGCCGATGCCTGCCCGCGTGCTGGTGGCGGCCGAGATCGTGGTGGGCGCGGGCGAGGCCGTCGTGGGCGCGGGCCTGCTCGTAGCGGTCACCGATCTCGACGGCGACGGCCAGGGCCTCCTGGTGATGGGCGCGGGCGCTGTTCGGATCGCCAGTGCGGCGCACCGTCTCGCCCAGGTTGTTCAGCGTCTCGGTTTCGAGCGGACGGTTGGCGGTGGCGCGGGCGAGGTCGAGTGCTTGGTGGAGGTGGTCCAGCGCTTGGTCGTGGCGTTCCGTCCGGCCGTAGACGCCGCCGAGCTCGCACAACGCCGAGCCTTCGAGGAGAGCATTGGCGGTGGCGCGGGCCAGGTCGAGTGCTTGGTGGAGGTGGTCCAGCGCTTGGTCGTGGCGTTCCGTCCGGCCGTAAACGGCGCCGAGCTCGCACAACGCCGAGCCTTCAAGGAGACGGCTGGCGGTCGCGCGGGCGAGGTCGAGTGCCTGGTGAAGGTGGTCCAGCGCTTCGTCGTACCGCCCCATCCGGCCGTGGACGCCGGCGAGTTCACACAGCACGAAGGGCTCGTGCCGGCGGTTTCCGTTGTCACGCGTCAGGGCGAGGGACTGCCTGTAATGAGCGATGGATTGTTCGTAGCGTCCCTGCTGCTTGTAAACGGAACCGACCCCCTCCAAGGCATTGCTCTGGAGGGCGAGATCGCCGATCTCGCGTGCCAGCGTCAAAGCCCGCCCGTAGCGGTCAAGCGCATCGTCGCCGCGTCCCAAATACCACAATGTTGCGCCGAGGTTGCCGAGGATGCGGCCCTGAAGGAGGCGATTGCCCGTTTCGCCTGCCAGGGTGAGGGCCTGTTCGTAATGGGTGAGGGCCTGCTCGTTACACCCTCGGTGCCGATGGAACAGGCCGAGGTAATGCAGCGCCTGGCTCTCGTGTTCGCGGTCTCCGGCTCCGCGCGCGGATTCGAGCGCATGCGTGTAGAGGCCGATGGCCTCGTCGTAGCTGCAGCGGTGCTCGATGAAGCACCACAGGGCGTTGGCGAGATCGGCGATATGGGCCGGCCAGCCGTGTTCGGCGGCGTGCGTGGCGGCGGAGATGAGATTGGCCCGTTCTGTCTCCAGCCACGCCACGGCCTGGTCGAAGTCGGCGAAATGCGGTGCCGGGGTCGTGGCGGCGGGAATCCTGGGCCAGTAGTACTGGTCGTAGCAGACGGCGGAATTCACGGCGAGGGCGGCGGTGTGCCGATAATGGTCGAGCACCCGCGTCAGAGCGGCGCGCCTATCCTTTTCGTGGTCTTCGACGTTCGCGAGGTGGACGGCGTGCAGCCGGAGGAGCCGGTGGAAGCGGTAGCGGTCGGCGGTGCGCTGCTGCAGCAGGTGCACGTCCACGAGTCGCTGGAGGAGCCGGTCCGCCTCGTCGAACGTCATGCCCGCCAACGCGGCGGCCGTGTACGTGTCGAAATCGGCGCCGGGGTGTAACCCCAGCGTCCGGTACAGGCGCTGCTGGTCCCCGGTGAGGTGCTGGTACGAGAGCGCGAAGGCGGCGGCGACGCCGCGGTCCCCGACCGCGAGTTCTCCCAGCCGCCGATGCTCGTGCCGCAGCCGTTCGATCAGATGGGCGAGGTCCCAGGCGGGACGGGTGCGCAGCCGTGCGGCGGCGATGCGGACCGCCAAGGGCAGGCGCCCGCACAGCCGCACCACCTCCTTGACGCCCTCCGGGGCGGCGGCCGCGCGGGCGTCGCCGACGACGCCGGTGAACAGCGCCGCCGCCTCGTCCGGGGACAGGACGTCGAGCGAGAGGGCGTGGGCGTTCTCCAGGTCGGCGAGCCGGCGACGGCTGGTGATCAGCACCACGCAACCGGGGGCGCCGGGGAGCAGCGGCCGGACCTGGGCGGCGCTGGCCGCGTCGTCGAGGACCACCACGGCACGGCGCCCGGCGAGCCGGGCGCGCCACAGCGCGGCCCGCTCCTCGGCTCCTCCCGGGATCATCTCGCTGGGGACGCCCACCGCGCGCAACAGCGTGTCCAGCGCGGCCGCCGCGCTGATGGGCTCCTGCTCGGGGCTGTGCGCGTGGAGATCGACGAACAGCTGGGCGTCCGGGTAGCGATCGGCCATGCGGTGGGCCGCGTGGACGGCCAGAGCGGTCTTGCCGATGCCGGCCATCCCGTCGATCGCACCGATCACCACGGCCTCGGTGCCTTTCCCATCCGCCGGCAGGACCGAGAAAAGGCGGTCCAGTTCGGCTGAGCGGCCGGTGAAGTCGGTGATGTCGCGAGGCAGGAAATGGGCGCACGTGGAGGACGAGGCCGGTGACGGCTCCGGCGCGGACGACGCCGATGACTCCACCGGGGTGGAGGACGCCGATGTCGGGCCTGGTGCGGGCGAGGCCGGCGGCGAGCTCGGCGCGGGCGAGGCCGATGACAAGCTCGGCTCGGGCGAGGTCGGTGCGGGCGAGGTCGGTGATGGGGAAAGCACGGCGTCGCGGGTGAGTATCCGCTGGTGCAGATGCTGCAGTTCTTCGCCGGGCTCGATTCCGAGCTGCTCGATCAGTACACCCCGGACGTTCTGGAAGGCCCGGAGCGCTTCGGCCTGCCGGCCGGACCGGTACAACGCCAGCATGAAAAGGCGGGTAAGGCGCTCTCGCAGCGGATATTCCGCCACCCATTGGACCAGTTCGACGGAGAGCGCATGATGCCGTCCGAGGGCCAGTTCCAGGTTGAAGCATTCCTCAAGGGCGGCGAGGCGCTTCTCGTCCAGAGCGTTCTGCTGGGGTGCCAGCGCGGGACTGTCCAGACCCGCCAGAGCCGTTCCCCGCCATAATGCGAGCGCGGTGCGGAACTCGGTGACGGCGGCGCGGCGCCGGTTCTCGGCGGCGTTCCTGCGCGCCCGGGAGACCCGGTCGTCGAAAACGAGCGCGTCGAGTGCCTCCGCGTCGACCGACAGCCGGTAGCCGCTCTGTCCCGCCGTCAGCAGATCGGCCGCGGCCGTGCCGTTCAGCACGCGGCGCAGGTCCGAAACGATGTTGCGGGCCTGCTTTTTCGCCGTGGCCGGCGGGTCTTCATGCCAGGCGGCGTTGACCAGCCGGTTCAGCGGGACCACCTGATCGGCGGCCAGAAGCAGGGCCGCCAGTACTTTCTGATGGCGTGCCGTCCCCGGATGCAATGGTTTGTCAGCCGTCCGCAACTCCAACGGCCCCAGGATCTTGAATTCCATCGCCCTCACCGGTGGGAATCGTCTGACCGCCAGCACACATGTCAACTCGGTTTGCAGCATACGCGGCGGTGGGAGATCCGCCGCAGGCCGTCCGCATTAAGGCTGTCCGTCACGTCTCTTTCTACGCGTCATGATCCGCGTCCTCCGAGAGCTGGGACGAGAGCAGGACCCGGCGAGGACCGGGCCGGGATGGCGCTATCTACGTTGCTCGCATGCCATATCGAAATCCATCGGGTCTAGGTGCCTCAGCGATGGCCGGCCGTCGCGGCGAGCACACGAACGGAAATGCAACGGGGCCATTTCGTCACACCGTGCCGGGAGGGTGCCGACGGACAACGAGAGACGTCATGGCACGAGCGATGACATCGGCGCCGATGAATGGAGTGACACGATGCTGCGAACGGTGAAGCCGAGCCGGTACGAGACAATCGCGTCACTCTTCGGCCCGTCCTATCCCAACCTCGCATTCGTCCATGCCGCCTTCGAGAAGAAGATTCCTGCGAAAATATGGGCGCAGCACGAAGGCGACGACGCTTCGGCGTGCCTCATCACCACGCGCTCTCGTTTCTGCTTCGTCGCCGGGGCGATCACATCGGAGCTCATGGACGAGGTCTGCGCCCTGGTACGGGGCAGGCCGCCGATAACGCTCATCTATCCCGCGGGACATGACGTCGGCCTGCGACGGGGCTTCCGCAAGGCGGAACGCGTCCAGTTCAGCCGCCATCACGATTCCAACGGGACTGAACGTGCGCCGCGCGCAGAGTTCGATCTGCACAGAGTCGACGCACGCTTGTTCGAGAAGCTGAACTGGCGGGATATGGTCCTTTCCATCTTCGGGTCGGCCGCCAACTACCTGAGAAACGGGTACGGCTTCTGCCTGGCCCGTGACGGACACGTCGCGGCGGAAGGCCATGGAGTGGTGGGCGGAGGGCTCGTCGAACTGGGCGGCTTCACCCATCCGAAATACCGGCACCGGAATCTGTACACCGCCATGAGCGCCCAGGTCATCGGGTACGGCGCGGAACTGGGCCTGCGCCCGGTGTTGTCGTGCCAGGCCGACAACGGGGCAAGCGTCGCGGTGGCGAAGCGGATCGGCCTGACCGAGGACTTCCGCTACGAAGTCGCGTTGCTGGGCTCATGAGCGTCCACACACCGGCGCCTTCCTTGGTGGCCGACACCCATCAGATGATCTCGCCCTACATCCGGCGGACGCCTCTCGTGAAGTCGGCCGGCCATGGGGACGTCTTCCTCAAATGCGAGAATCTTCAGCTCACCGGATCGTTCAAGGTGCGGGGCGCGCTGAGCGGTCTCCTCGGCTACAGGCGCTTCCAGCCCGAGACGTGGGCCCGGATCAGAACGCACGGGGTGGTGACCTGCAGCTCAGGAAACTTCGCCCAGGCGCTGGCGCACGCGACGGCTCGTTTGGCATTGGACTACACCGTCATCGTGCCCGAGCAGATAGCGCCCGCGAAGCTGGCCGGCATCATCGAGAACAATCCGCTCACGCGAATCGTGCACGTCCCGTACCAGAAGTGGCGGGAGACGATGCTGGCCGGCGAGCATCCGGATTTCACGGGTTTCTTTCTCTCCTGCGAAACGGACGAGTACGTGACGCGGGGCAACGGCACCGTCGGGCTGGAGATACTCCAGGACCTACCCGAGGTCGACGCCGTCCTGGTCCCATATGGCGGCGGTAACCTGACCTACAGCCTCGCCACATTGTTCGCCGAGCGCGACATCGGCGTTTTCGCCGTCGAGATCACCACCGGCGCCGCCCTTTCCGCCTCGCTGCGCGCGGGAGAACCCGTCGAGGTGGAGTACAGATCCTCGTTCGTGGACGGCATCGGCGCCAGCTTCGTCCTCCCGCAGCAGTTCTACCGGGTCAAGGACGTCATCGCGGGCGTCCTCACCGTGACACCGGACGAGGTCGCCGGAGCGCTGAGCTCGCTGCTCCTCGACGACAAGATGCTGTCCGAGGGCGCCGGAGCGGCAGCCCTCGCGGCCGTGCGCAAGTACCGGAACGCCTACCAGTGGGAAACTCCGTGCGCCATTGTCAGCGGCGGGACCATCGATCTCTCCAGCCTGCTGGGCGTACTCAACGACGCGCCTGAGAAAAGGGAGAAAGTATGCTAACCATCGAACAGGTCAGCGTGGCCGCCGGTGCCCGGGTGACCGGGGTCGACCTTTCCCGGGAACTGTCCGAAGAGCAGTGGACGGAGATCAGGCGGGCCTTTCACCGGCACAGCGTCCTCATCTTCCCCGATCAGATGCTGACCATCGAGGATCAGATAAGGTTCTCCCGCCGTTTCGGTGAGCTGCTGATCCACGAGCACCTGCTGCCGATGACGGTCGAGGGCCACCCCGAGTGCATGCGGCTGCACAATGACGCGGACAATCCGCCCGGACTCAACGCCTGGCACACCGACAACAGCGGCTGGCCCGAACCGCCCTTGGGCACCGTCCTGTACGCGAAGAAGACGCCGAGCGTCGGCGGTGACACCTTGTTCTCCAACATGTACCTGGCCTATGAGTCGCTCTCGCCGTCGATGCAGGAGATGCTCGGCGGGCTGACCGCGACCCACGACGTCAAGAAGGCCTTCGGTACCGACTACCCCGAACTGAGCGAGATGCTCAAGAGGAAGTCCATCGAGATCAACGACAGGTTCGGTGGCGGTGAGGCGGTGCATCATCCCATCGTGAGAATCCACCCCGAGACCAAGAGGAAGGCCCTTTACATCTCGGCTCCCTATATCACGGGAATCGACGGCCTTTCGATGCAGGAAAGCCGGGCCCTCCTCGATTTCCTCTACCGGCACATCGAAACGAACGAGTTCGTCTACCGGCACCGATGGCAGGACGACGATCTCCTCATCTGGGACAACCGCTGCCTGCAGCACTACGCGGTCGCCGACTACTTCCCTCACGAGCGATTGATGTATCGCATGAACGTCCTGCAAGGGGAGGGCAAG
Source organism: Actinomadura sp. 3N508 (assembly GCF_044326375.1). NCBI lineage: Bacteria > Bacillati > Actinomycetota > Actinomycetes > Streptosporangiales > Thermomonosporaceae > Actinomadura > Actinomadura sp. 3N508. The sequence goes on along the minus strand of NZ_JBIRAX010000002.1, from coordinate 129,315 downwards.
AAATGACCGACCTCCTGAGCGGCAATCCCGCCGCCCTGCAGTGCCCCGCGGCGGCATACCACAGCGCCCGTCAAAAGGGGGTGCACTTCTCCGCGTCGATGAACGCCTACGTCGTCAGCTCCTATGAGGACGTACTCCGCATCGTCCTGGACACGCAGACCTTCTCGTCCTCCAACGCCTTGGGCGCGCCGGCGCCCGGGCCCGAAGAGGAGATGTCGAACTATCTGCCCTACCTGCTGACCTCGTCCGAGCCCGAACACGCCCACCGCCGGTCCATCGTCAACCGGGCGTTCACTCCCAGACACATCGCCGAGCACGAACCGGCCATCGAGGCAATCTGCCAACGGCTGGTGAACTCGCTACGGCACAAGGACGACGTCGACTTCGTCAAGGACATCGCGGTCCCCCTGCCGATCTCGGCCATCGCCCACGTCCTCGGCCTCCCCGATGAAGACCTGCCCGAGCTGCTGCGCTGGTCCCAGGCGCTCGTCGAGGCCACGGTGGGCGTGGAGGAGTTCGAGCCGCAGCGGATCATCCCGCCGGGGCGCCGCCTCGCCGAACGGATCACCCGGCGTTTCAGCGACGCGAGCCACGGCGTCCTACCCCTCATCGACCAGTCCGGCATTCCACCCGCCGACGCCGCCCGCTTCGTCATCGATCTCCTCGTGGCCGGAAACTTCACCACCACCGCCTATCTGTCCAGCGCCATTCACATCCTCGCGCGCTCTCCCGAACTCGCCGACCATCTGCGCCTCCACCCCGCCGACATGGCCGGATTCGTCGAAGAGACCCTGCGCTTGGAGAACCCGCTGCAAGGGATGTACCGGAAGGCGACACGCGACTGCGAAATCGGTGGCGTCCCCATCCCCGAGGGCACCCGGATCCTGGTGCTCTTCGGATCCGCCAACCACGACCCGGCCCGGTGGGCCGACCCCGCCACCTTCGACCCGCGGCGCACCGACGCGGCCAATCACCTCACCTTCGGCCATGGCGCGCACTCCTGTCTCGGCTCGTCGCTGGTACGGCTGCAAAGCCGGATCATTCTCCAAACCCTGCTGGCCAATACCGTGCAGATCCGTCCAGCAGAGCAGAAAATCAGCTACCTGCCCAATCCAATCTTTCGCTGCCCCACCGCGGTTCCGCTGCGAGTAACCTGGACATCTCCGTCCCCCTGCGATCCCATCTCCTAGCAGCACACTGCTCGACCGGCTGTCCGCGATAGGCCAGAGACGGATATCAGCTAAGCAAGATCATCACATCGACTTGCCCTTGGGATTCCCATCCCGCACAACCCCCTCCGCACGGGGAGCAGGATGCCCCGGGCCGCCAAGCCACCGTTCGGAGGCCGCACGCCCCCCGCAAGGGGCGTGGGCCAGGGACCAGACCCCATACTCCGGGCCACGAGGCCGACGAGGCCACCGGCGGTGGCTCGCGGACACATCGCTGAGCCGTCAGTGCCTGTGTGGCGACCGGCCCGGTGCCGTCGTGCGGTAGGAGCGCGGAGTGGGTGTTCGGCGGATTTGATCTCGCGTGTATCGCTACGTTTAGTGGCAGATGATGTGATCAGGATGATCACAACGTCTGGTGCATCGCACACCGAATGATCTGATGCGTGTCGTCCAGACCCTGCGTCACGGCGGATGTCGGTGCCGGTGGTCGTTGGCGTGTCTCTTGGTTCGGTGCCGGGCCTGTGCCGGGTACCGGCTGGGCCGCGTGTTCGCGGCTGCCGGTGAACGTTTCTGTCGCGACTTCCCCGGGACTGGGCTGGATGGATCATGTCGACGCGTTTCGTGTGTCGATTGGCCGTGCCGGTGGCACGGTGACGGTGACCGTGGTCGGCGAGGTGGACATGGCCACGGTCGAACTTCTTCGCGGTTATGTGGGTGCTGTGCTGGCCGGGATTGTGCACGGGCGGGCCGCCGAGCGGGTTGTGATGCAGGTCAGCGGCGTGTCGTTCATCGACGCGGCGGGGCTGGGGGCGCTGGTGGAACTGCGGAAACGCGCTCGGCGGGAGGGAGTGCGGCTGCTGCTGGTGGGTGTGTCTCCGGCGTTGTGGCGGTTGCTGAGGCTGACCGGGCTGACCGGGCTGGCCGGACCGGGCGAGATCGAGGACGGCTGAGCCCGGGCATGCCGGCGTGTGCGGCGCCGCCGATTGATGCGGGATGTCCGCGTCGCCTGCCGGTTTACGGTGCCGGTGGGGCCCAGCAGGGCGGGTCTGGCAGCCGGAGCGCTGGACGAGGTCGCCGCCCGGTCATGAGTCGGCCGACCAGGTCGCCCGGCAGGTTGTGGGATGCCGGTCGAGGGTGGAGCCGGGCTTGGACGGGTGAGGTCACCCGGGTCCGGCGGCCGACATGTCGTCGGGGCGGGACTGCACGCCGGCCCGGACGCTTGGTGGCCGGGGATGATCAGCCTGTGGTGCCGCCGGCGGCGCGCTCGGCGAGCCGGTCGAGGTCGGTGGGGTTCAAGGTGCGGGTGACCAGGGCGTGGGCCAGGTCGGTGAGGCGATGGTTGTGGTTCCTGGCGTGATCACGCAGGGCGGTGAAGGCCTGCTCCATCGAGCAGTCGTGCCGTTCGGCCAGCACACCCTTGGCCTGTTCGATCACCACCCGGCTGTTGAGCGCGGTCTGCAGCTGTTCGGTGAGGATCTGGCTGTGGCGGATCGCGCGTTCCTGTAGCAGTCCGATGGTGGCGACGTCGGCCATCGCCTGCCCGAGGGTGACCTGGTCGGCGGTCAGCGGGCCGGGCCGGGCGCGGAACAGGTTCATCGCGCCGATCAGTTCGGTGCGCAGCCGCATCGGCAGCGCCGACACCGCCCCGAATCCGGTGTCGCGGGCGCGCGGAGCGAACTGCGGCCATTGCCGCGTCGCGTCGTCTTGGCGAAGGTCGGCGCAGTGCACGACGGTGCCGGTATGGAAGCAGTCCAGGCACGGGCCCTGCTCGGTTTGGAGCTGGAACAGCTCCAGCAGCCGGGTCTGCTCGCTGGAGGCGGCCATCAACCGCAGATGGCCGCGCTGGTCGGTGACCAAGAGCCCGGCAGCGTCCACCTCCAGCAGTTCCACGCACCGTTCCGATAGCTGCTGCAAGAAGTCGATGACGTCGAACTCCGACACCAACGTGTCGGCCAGCGCCACGAACGTCTGGGCCACGCTCTGCTGCGCTGGGGCCGGGTTGCCGCTCACACATCGCAGCCTACGCCCGCCGCCGGTGTGTGTAGCGGTCCAAGCCGCACTCCGAACCCGTCCTGGATACCGGTCGTCCGAAACCACCGACATCGACGCTTGCGGCGTCGTAGGCGGGACGGGTGCGCGGCGGGGTCAGCTCGGCGAGGGGGCGTCCGGCGTGAACCGCAGGTGCCGCTCGACGACCTGCCGGGCGACCTGGGTGAGCGGGACGTCGTGGGCGAAGGCGTGCGCGCGCAGCCGCACCAGCGCCTCGTCGATCCCGCAGTCCATCTGTACCGACACCATCCCGGCCGCCTGATGGATCTGCGGGCCCAGCGCCAGCGAACCGGCCGGCAGCGCCTGCGCACCGGCGCCGGCCCGGTCGTTGAGCAGCAGCGCCAAGATCGCATCAGCGAAGATCAGGGCGCGGGTGCACTCGGCGACCTCCAGCCCGCCGGGCCGGTCCCGGCACAGCACCAGCACCCCGACCCTGGCCGCGCCACTGGCCAACGGGAACGCGAACGCCGCCTGTACCCTGACGGCCTGCGCGACGGCGGTGAACGCCGGCCACCGCCGTCCGCACTCGGGTGCGGCCAGGTCGGCCGCCAGCACCGGACCACCGGTGGCCATCGCCTCAACGCACGGGCCGTCCCCGCTGGTCAGCTCGGCCTCCAGCAGCCCGCGGCCCAGCTCCCCGGCCACATGCACCGGTTCCAACCAGCCATCGGTGACCAGCGACACCCCGACCCCGCTGAGCGCCAGCGCCTGCAGGCATGCGGTGCAGGCGTCCTGCGTCGCGATCGGGGCGGCCCGCCGTCGCGCGCACGCGGCGATCAACGCCCAGACATCGACCTCACCACCGTCGACCACCAACGACCGCCCCGCGCTCCGACGTATGCACCATTAACCTACGCCCCCGGCAGCCGCTAGGGGTGCCGCGCCGACCATCGCCACCGCGCGGCCCCGTCCAGCAGCGGATGCGGCGGGCCCGCATCGACGGGGAAACCGTCCCCGCGGCAACCGTCCGCGGCCGTCAGCCGCTGTGAGAACCACACCACCTTGCCCGCCCCGGCCCGATACCACCCGCACCGGGACGCCAGCCCCGCCACCAGCGCAAGGCCACGACCACTCTCATCACCCGGACGCGCCCGCCGCGTCCGGGGCGGAACCGTACTCGCATCGCCCACGCCGCACACCACCTCGCCGCCCTCGTCGTCACCCGCCGCCGGACCTGCCAGCAGCAGCGACACGTTCCCGCCACCGTGCACCACCGCGTTGGTGACGAGCTCGCTGACCATCACCATCCCCTCACCGGCCAGCGCCGCAGCACCCCACCCCAGCCAGGCGTCGCGCAGCAGTTCCCGGCCCCGCGGCAGCGCCGTGTCCGCACCCACCCACTCCCGATCCGCCCACCCGCCGGCGCCGGCCGCCGCGTCCGCCACCGCCTTCTGCCACCCGAAGGCGGTCACCAGCGCCGTCGTCGGCTCGCCCGGCCCACGGTCAGGCCGTCCACGATCCTGCCCACTCGGCGCACCGGCCGCGGCCGTCAGTTCCCGCCGGACCCGGGCGGCCACCGCTCGATCCACATACTCCGCGACGCTCACCCCGGCCAACGCGGCGGCTTCAGCCAGCACGTCCCACTGCTCGGCGTCGATCTCTACCCGTAACCGCGCGCCCCTGACCGACGCATCCGCGGCCGCCCGAGCATTCGCGTCGGCGGAGACATCCGAAGACCTCGGCCATTTGGACACCATCACGACCTCACCCGATCCGGAAACCTGCACAGACCAGGGCGACACCAGGGTCCGGAGCGAACGCCCCTCAGGCCCACCGGCGGTACGACCCTGGTCGCCGTCGCCGCCGCGAACCCGTCGATACCCACCGCTACCCCCCGCCAGGGGGCTTAACCCCGCACAACATGACGACATCGCGCCGTCAACGAACCCGGCGCCCAGCGCGCCTTACGCCGTGTCCCCAAGGGGGTGCGTGATCTGGTCTGATTCAGCTTCGTGGTTCGATACGGCTGCGTGGACCCGCAGGAAGGAAAGGCGCGGGGCGTCCGTTACCCGAGACCGACCGCCGGCCGACGACCACGGCGTCGCGGATCACCTTGAAGATCGCCTGAAGCCACGTCTCGATCTGCGCGCCGAGCCTCCTCATCGCATCGGCATCAAAGCGCACCTCGGCGCTGTAGCCTCCGCCGCTCGGAGATATCGGCGAACCACCTGGGGAAGGGACGGCGGTGCCGGACGTTCGGCGTTCTGAAAGCGGAGGGAGAGAAGCCCCCCGCAATGGGGCCACCAGATCGGCTGAAAGAAGCTGAAGAAGGATGACCACCATTCCGAGGAGTCAACTGGTCGGGCGCGGCTGACAACAGCTCTGCCACGCCTTCGGTTATTGCGGAGGGTTAGCTTGACCTCGCTTCCCGCACCTGCTCGAACTGGCGGTAGGCATTCCCTTCGCGCCTACCGGGGCTCTCGGCCGTCCGGCCCGGTCGGCGACTCCGACGGGTCCTCTGAGTCCTGCGGGTCGATCTTCTCCCGGCAGCCCTCCGGATCCCCTTCCTGCTCGATGCACTGCCGGATCTGTTCTTCCTTCGGCGGCACCCCCGGTGCCTCTTCGGTCTCGTCGCCCGACGGCTGAACCGGCTCGACCGACCCAACACCTTCCGGTCCGTACTTCTCAATGCAGCTCTGTCGAACACTCCCTCCTGGCGGGTGCCTGCACTCGGCTGGAAGGCGCTGCTCGGGCTCCTGAGTCGTCCGCTGAGGGCTCGATGCCGGAGCCTGTCGAGTCCGACTCGGGGGCGACGTCGTCGGGCTGGGCGCTTGAGTGGTCGGCGATGTTCGAGTCGTCGGGGGAGCGGGTGGATCCTCCTGCGCGCATCCGGTGGCCAGCACCGCCGCCCCCATGATCGTTGCGATTGCGAACTTCGCGCATGACTTCTGGACGGGTGCACTCCGACCCGGCGGAGGCCCGATCGCTGGGAGATCCTCCCGTTGACGCAGCGCATTCGGGGCGCGGCCTTCAAACTCGGAAATCCGCGCATCCGCGCTTGGCCTGCTCACCTTCATCGGCCGGCCCCCTTGTCGGAACGTCCTCCCAGGTCAGAGCCAGGTCCTAAGGGAGGGCGTGCCCGGAGAAACGTGGTTCGAACACCGCGCATGGCAGCGGCCGAGCGCCGCGGACGACCGCCGCGCGCCAGTTCGATCAGTTCCCTACCAATGCCAGCAGGGGCAGAGGAGGGGACTGGTCAACTCCCGCTGGACCGGCTTAGGAAGACCAGAGCAGCTGGGCCATCGCTGGCCGGGAACGAGCCGCCGAGCGGACAACGAGGAAACGTGTTCGGCCAGCGGTAGCCGGCCGAGGTCCAGGCGGGCGAGCGTTGCTGTCGCGGTGTTGCTGGATTCATTCCGACCTCCCGGACCTGGTCGACCGGCGGCCACCGCGGATTGGGCGGACCGCCTGTGGCTGGGGGACATCGAGCGCCACGAGGCGCTGGCGAGGTGATCCGGGTCAACTGCCGCGTGTCAAGCGGCTACGGCAAGGAAGGGGTGGCCGGCGTCGCTCGTGCGCCTTCTCAAGGGGTGCCGCCGCTGGGTGCGGGGTGCGGGCGGAAGCGGTACAGCCTTGGGCCGGCAGCGGCGCCCTCCTCGGGGGGGTCGAACATCAGTGTCACGGGCTGGCCGATGCTTACCTCGGACGGGTCACAGCCCACGATGTTGGTGAGGATTCTCGGCCCCTCGGCCAGTTCGACATAGGCCACGACGTACGGCGTCAGGTCGCGGTACTCACCGCGCGCCTTGCGTACCACCGTGTACGAGTAGACGGTCGCCTCGCCCGACGCCGGGAACCAGGTGACGTGGCGGCCGCCGCAGCGCGGGCAGAACGGGCGCGGATACCAGATCACCGTCGCGCACGATTCGCAGCGGGGGAGCAGTAGCCGCCCCTCGGCGGTGGCCGTCCAGAAGGTCTCGTTTGATGTGAAATCGGCCGGGGGCAAAGGGGTGCTCATGCGTCCTCACGTCCCAGGATCAGGGTGGCCGCGGAGCTTCGGGTGGCCAGCCGCCCGCCGGAGCCGTGCACGACCGCCAGGCGGCAGTCGGGCACCTGCACCTCCGTCGCGGCCTCGCCGCGTAGCTGGCGCACCGCCTCGATCATCCGCGCCATCCCTCCCCGGTTGTCGGGCTGGTTGTTGCACAGGCCCCCGCCGTCGGTGTTCATGGGCAGCGCTCCGTGCGGGGCGAGCAGTGCGCCGTCCTGGACGAACCGCCCGCCCTCGCCCTTCTCGCAGAAGCCCAGGTCCTCCAGCGCCATCAGCGCCGTGATGGTGAAGGAGTCGTAGATCGAGGCGTAGTCGATGTCGGCGGGCGTCACCCCGGCCTCGGCGAACGCCGCCGGACCGGACCAGACCCCGGCGGTGTGGGTCAGGTCGCTGCCGGTGCCCTTGGCCGCCTCGCCGTGGCCGAGGACGGCGACGGACTGGCGCGGCAGCCGGTGGGCGACCTCCGCGCCGGCCACGACCACCGCGCCGCCGCCGTCGGTCATGACGCAGCAGTCCAGCCGGTGCAGCGGATCGCTGATCATCGGCGAGTTCACCACGTCGTCGACGGTGACCGGTTTGCGCAGGAACGCGTTCGGGTTGTGCTGCGCGTGCAGCGACGCGGCCACCTTCACCTCGGCGAGCTGCCGGCTCGTCGTCCCGAACTCGTGCATGTGCCGCATGGCTGCCAGCGCGTAGTTGTGGACGGTGTCCGTGATCCCCCAGTGCGTCTCGTAGTGCGTCTCCGGCGCCCCGGAGAGGTTCGGTCCGGAGGCGAGCCGCAGGGTGCGCGGGCGGCCGCCCATGACGACCAGCGCGACGTGGCATTTGCCGGCGGCGACCGCGGCGGCGGCGTGCCCGACGTGCGACAGGTACGACGCGCCGCCCGTCTCGGTCGTGTCCAGGTACCGGGAGCGCACCCCCAGGTACTCCGCCATCGACAGCGGCCCCACGCCCGGAGCGTCGGAGTCGCAGAAGTAGGCGTCGACGTCCGGCGGGGACAGCCCGGCGTCGGCCAGCGCGGCGAGCGCCACCTCGGCGTGGATCTCCGCCACCGACAGGTCGGGGATGTCGCGGCGCGGATGCTCGTGGGCACCGACGATGAACGCCGCGCCGCGTACCACCGTCATGGCGTGACCTCCTCGAAGTCCTTCACCCAGCGTTCGAAGCGCGCCGCGAAGTCCGGGATTTCCTCCATCGGGTAGTGCCCGATGCCCGGCATCAGCTCGAAGGCCGCGTGCGGGACGAGGGCGGCGATGCGCCGGACGCGGCTCGGCGGCACGAAGTAGTCGTCCTCGCCGGCGAGGATGCGCACCGGGCACGTGATGCGGGCCAGCGCGTCGCGGATGTCGTGGGTGAGCGCGCCGTGGATGTCGCTGACGGTGATGTGCCAGTCCTCGCGGCAGTGCATCTGGGCGATCAGTTCGACCCGTTCGGGCGGGACCGATCGTCCGCAGGCTTCGAGCGTGCCGTAGTAGGTGCGGTCGCGCATGCTCGGGGAGCCGGAGTCCTCCAGGGACGGTGGCGGCGGCGGTCTGCCGTCGCTGCCGAGCACACCGGACGGGTCCAGCGCGACTACCCCGGACAGGCCATCGGGCATCTTCGTGGCCATGTCCAGCGCGATGCTGCCGCCGATCGAGCAGCCCAGCAGGTAGGGGCGCTCCAGCCCCAGCGCGGTGATCAGCCGTACGCACCAGTCGGTGTACCAGGACAGGTCGCTGACCGGGCCGCCGGGTGCCGGCTCCGAGCGGCCGTGTCCCGGCAGGTCGGGCACGACGACCCTGAAGCCCAGCTCGGCCAGCCCGGCGGCCACGTGCCGGTACTGCACGCCGCTCTGCCCGGCCGTGTGGACGCACAGGACGGCCGGACGCTCGCCCGGCCAGCTCTCGACGAACGCCAGCCGGCCGTCGAGTTCCAGGTAGTCGGCGTTATGCACGGGTCGCCTCCCTCTCGTGCGCGCTTTCGCGGGCCAGCTCGCGGGCATGGTCGAGCATGATCATGACTGCCTTGATCATGCGCAGGTACTGGTAGCCGCTGCCCTGGACGCGGAACAGGCCGTCGCTCGTGCGGCGGATGAAGTCGTTGGAATCGGCGGTGAGCAGGCCGACCCACGCGAGGTCGGCGCCCTCGACCGTGAACGTCGCGCCGTCCAGGGATTTGCGGGCGACGTCGATGACCTCGCCCCGGTAGATCCGGAAGTGCGCCTGCCGGTCCTGGGCGGCGAACGCGATCGCGCCGTCGAAGCTGCGCGCGGCGGCGGCGAAGCGGGCGTCGCCGGCCAGCCGCTCGCGCAGCCGGCCGCCCCAGCGCACCGACGCGAAGTCGGCCGCCTCCCACTCCGCGGCCGCCTCCCGGTCCAGCGCGACCGGGACGCTCCAGGCCACCGTCGAGCGTGACCGGACACGGTCGAGATCGTCCACGACGTGCACCGTCTGGTGGATCGTCGCCTGCGCGGCGCCGGCCACCCTTCTGGTGACGGTGGCTTCCAGGCGCACGGCCGTCCCGCCGTTTTCCACGGGCGGAGGCGGACTCTGCGGGTCCCAGCGCAACGACACCAGTTCCGCGCCTTCGGCCGGGCGTACCTGCTCCAGCAGCCGCAGCAGGGTCGGCAGGTCCGCGGCGTACGGCGGGTCGGCCGTGGCGCCGGCGGCCCCGGCGACATGACGGGCGCTGCGCGAACGCGTGCCCACGGCCGGTGCGGCATCCTCGGACATCAGGTCCCCCTCGGGGTCGGGTTCGGAGCGGGGCAGGGGCGTTCGCCGCCGTCTTCGGGAGCCGTTGCCTCGGCTAGCCGTCGGACGGGTCGGACGCCTCGTCTGTGGCGAAGTCCGGCGTGCCGAGTTCCCGGGACATCGCCTGGGCACGCGCGGCGACCAGCTTCCCGATCTTCCGCACCTGCGCGTCCGGGAGCCGGAACGTCGGGCCGACGACGCTGATCGCGGCCGCGACGCTGCCGTCCGCCCAGCGCACGGTTCCGGCGATGGCCGTGACGCCGTCCTCCAGCGCGTGGCTCGCGGTGACGTAGCCGAGGTCGCCGCAGCGGCCGCGCAGCGCGGTGCCGATCGCGGTGCCTTCGACGGGCACGGTCCGGCCGAGCCAGCCGCTGTGCCGGATCGACTTGCCGCTCTCGGCCATGCGCGCGTACAGCACCGTGTTCTGCGGGCCGGCGACGCCCAGATAGGCGCTCTCGCCCGCCTCGTCGCGCAGGGCGGCGAGGTGCGGTTCGGCGAGCCGGTACATCGGGACGCTGCCCATGAACGTCACCGCCACCTGGATGAGCCGGCTCGCGCCGTGGTACGCGCCGTCCTCGTCCCGCCGCACGAACTCGGTCGCCTCCAGCGTGCGCAGCAGCCGGGACGCGGTCGCGGGCGACAGGTTGACCCGTCGCGCGAGGTCCACCAGGCCGAGACCGTCGTTGGTGGCGACCTCCACCAGCAGCGTGAGAGCCCGCTCCACCGTGCGCGTCGGCGCTGGACCGTTGCCTGTCGACACCCTGTCTGTCCTCCGTGGTCGTCCCGGGAGCAAGTCTTGCCAGGTCCCCGGTCGTATGCTTTCATCTAGTGACCTTCGATTTTTACTAGATGACAGGGTTGCAGATGAGAGCCGAGCTGTCCAGCACTGGAGCCCCGCCGCACAGCGACCTCCGGGTCGCGTTCCCGGCCGGGGCGGGCAGGGCTCGGCGGCCTCGCCTGGAACGTTCCGTCAAGGCGGGGAGGCGCGGTGCGTGAGCAGGTGGCCGCACTCGGCGGCATCAGGGTCCTCGACCTCGGGCGAGTTCTGTCGGGCCCGCTCTGCGGGCGGATCCTCGCCGACCTCGGCGCCGAGGTCATCAAGATCGAGCCGCCGTCCGGCGACGACGGGCGCCGTTTCGGGCCCTTCTACGACGGCGTCAGCAGCTACCACCGGCTGCTCAACCGGAACAAGCTCGGCATCACGCTGGACCTGAAGTCCGACGCGGGCCGCCGGACGTTCACCGAGCTGATCAAGCGGGCGGACGTGCTCGTCGAGAACTTCCGGCCCGGGGTCCTCGACCGGCTCGGCTTCCCGCCCGCACGGCTGCTGGAGCTCAACCCGCGGCTGGTGGCGGTCGCCATCAGCGGCTACGGCCGCACCGGTCCGCTGGCCGACCGGCCCGCCTACGACCTGATCGTCCAGGCGGCGTCGGGGCTGATGTCGGTGACCGGCCCGGACGGCGGCCCGGCGGCGCGGGTGGGCGTCAGCATCGGCGACATCGTGCCCGGCATGTACGCCGCGACCGCCGTCCTGGCGGCGCTGCACGAGCGGGCGCGGAGCGGACGGGGCCAGCACGTCGACGTGGCCATGCTCGACGGGCTGCTGTCCATCCTGGAGTCCGTCGCGATGCGCGCGCTGCTCACCGACGAGCCGGTCGAGCCGACCGGCAGCCACCACGCGATCAGCGCGCCGTTCGGCACCTTCGCCACGCGCGACGAGCCGATCGCCATCGCGGTGGCCAACGACACCCTCTTCGCGAGCCTCGCCGCCGCGCTCGGCCATCGCGAGTGGACCGGCGACGCCCGCTTCGGCACCGACGCCGACCGCGGCCGGAACCGCCACGAGCTGCGCAAGGAGCTGGAGGCGGCGCTGGCGGGCATGACCCGCGACGACGCGATCGCCGCGCTGTCGGACGCCGGCGTCCCCTGCGGGCCGGTGCTCGGCGTCCGCGAGTCCCTGCGCCACCCGCAGGCCGAGGCCCGCGGCATGGTGCGCACCGAGCCGGACGGCTTCCCGACGCTGGCCGGCGGCTTCCGGATCGCCGGCTCGCGCGCGGACACCGCCCCCGCGCCCGCGCTGGGCCAGCACGACGACCTGATCGCCGGCTGGCTCGACGAACCGGTGCGCACCGGCGCCGGACGGGAGGGAACCGATGTTTGACCTGCTCGACGACCAGCGGCGGGAGTTCCGCGACACCCTGCGGGCGTTCTGCCGCAAGGAGGTGATGCCCGGCGCGGCGCGGCGCGACGCCGAGGCCGAGTACCCGGCCGAGCTGGTGACCCGGCTCGCCGGGATGGGGCTGATGGGCATCACGATCCCCGAGGAGTTCGGCGGCCTGGGCCTGGACATGGTGACCCAGGTCCTCGCGATGGAGGAGGTCGCCTACGCCGACGCGTCCCTGGGGTCGGTGTTCGCCGGCCACTACCTCGGCATGGAGACCCTGCGCCAGTTCGGCTCGTCCGAGCAGCGCAAGCGGTACCTGCCGGGCCTGGCCGCCGGATCTGTCCGCGTCGCCTTCGCTCTGACCGAGCCGGACGCGGGCTCCGACATCAGCCGCATCCGGACCCGCGCCACCGCCGGGCCGGACGGCTGGACCCTGTCCGGCAGCAAGACCTTCACCAGCAACGCGCGGGAGTCCGACGAGATCGTCGTGTTCGCCATGACCGAACCCGGCGCGGGGTTCAAGGGCATCACCGCGTTCCTCGTCCCCTCCGGCGCGGACGGCCTCGCCTTCTCCGCACCCATCGAGAAGCTCGGCATCCGCGGCGAGCATGCGTACGAGATCTCCTTCGACGGCGTCCGGGTCGAGCGGGGCGCCGTGCTCGGCGAGCCCGGCGGCGGCGGGCGCATCGCGCTGGAGGTGCTCAACAGCGCGCGCATCGACGTGGCCGCGCTGGCCGGCGGCGTCGCCATGCGCGCGCTGGACCTCGCGACCGGGTACGCCTCGACCCGGGTCCAGTTCGGCCGGCCGATCCGCGAGCTGCAGGCGATCCAGCTGCTGCTCGCCGAGATCGACGCGCTCGTCCAGTCCGGGCGCCTGCACGCCTACCACGCGGCGGCGCTGCGCGACCAGGGCCGGGACGTCCGGCGGGCCGGGTCGATCGCGAAGTACGTGGCCAGCGAGAACTGCTTCAAGGCCGTGGACATGGCACTCCAGGTCCACGGCGGTTACGGCTATGTGAAGGAGAGCGAGATCGAGCGTCTCTACCGGGACTGCCGGATTTTCCGGATCTACGAGGGCACCTCGCAGATCCAGCTGCTCACCATCGCGAAACTCCTCGCCCGGCTCCACGACGAGAACGGAACTGTCGTCTAGCCCGGTGTAGCCACAAGCCCACACCGGTATCCGGCCGTGCGCGAGACGGCCGCCTCCACGACCGTGCGACCTGTCACGGGCGGCTCGACGTGATCACTAATCGTCCCTGTTCGGAGTTCTGTGATGGTTGACATTCTGAGAGAGCCGGTGACCGGGCGGAGCGTCTGGACGGCGGCCGACATCGGCGCCGAGGACTCCTACGCCCGGAGGTTCACCGAGGACGACCTCCAGGAGTTCGACCGGGCGCTGGCCGGCGTCCGGGAGAAGTCCGCGCCGGAGCTGTCCAAGCGCGACTTCCCGCTGCCGTCGTTCTCGGCGAAGGTCCGCGACGTCCTGGACGAGCTCGAGCACGGCACCGGTTTCGTCCTGCTGCGCGGCCTGCCGATCCACGACCGCTACAGCGTCGAGGAGGCCGCCAAGATCTACTGGGCGATCGGCCTGCACCTGGGCGAACTGGTGCCGCAGAACCGCAGGGGCGAGCTGATCGGGCACATCCGCAACCTCGGCGCCAAGGGCCACAACACGCGCGGGTACGCGACCGCCTCGGCCGCCGCGTTCCACACCGACCAGACCGACATCGTCGGGCTGATGTGCCTGCGCCCGGCGCGCAGCGGAGGGATCAGCCTGGTCGCCAGCGCGATGGCGCTCTACAACATCGTCCTGGACGAGCACCCCGAATGGCTCGACGTCCTCTACAAGCGGTTCCCGACCGACTGGGTCAGCGAGGAGCCGCCCGGCAGCCCCGGCTGGTACTACTCCCGGCTCTACTCCTACGTGGACGGGCTGCTGTCGGCGGCGTACCGCACCGGCCGGATCCTCAGCGCGACCCGGTTCCCGGACGTCCCGCGCCTCGGCGCCCGCGAGGTGGCGTGCCTGCTGTTCCTCGACGAGATCCCGACCCGGCCGGGGGTCGCGCTGGACATGACGCTGGAGGTCGGCGACATCCAGTTCGTCAACAACTTCGTGACCCTGCACAGCCGGACCGGCTTCGTGGACGACCCCGACGACCCGGCGTTCCAGCGGCACCTGCTGCGGCTGTGGGTCAGCCGCCCCGACACCGGACGGGTCGTGTGCCCCGAGTACCACTACTGGCGCAGCGGCATCTCCCGCCTGGAATGGGCCAGGTCGGCATGAGCACCGAGATACCGAACCGGCCGGTGACGGGCCCGAGTGTGTGGACGGCCGCCGATTTCGAGTCCGGCGAGCCGTACGTCCGGCACCTCACCGACGCCGAACTGGATGCACTCGACCAGAACGCGCACGACGAGAACGCGCTCGACCAGGACGCCGCCGCCCCAGCCGACCTGACGGCCGAACTGGTGGAGCGGCTGGAGAGCGGGATCGGCTACGCCGTCCTGCGCGGCCTGCCGCTCGGAACGCGGTACACGCCCGAGCAGGCGTCAAGGATCCACTGGACGCTCGCTCAGCGCCTCGGCGAGATCGTCCCGCAGAACGGTGACGGCGATCTGGTGCGCGTCCTTGAGGACGCCCACCACCCCGCCCAGCGCGGCGGGACCTACGCCAGCAAGGCCGGCGCGCCGTTCCACACCGACCCAACCGACGTCGTGAGCTACCTCTGCCTGGCGCCCGCGAGGAGCGGCGGCGCGCGGGTGGTGGCCAGCGCCGCGACGGTCTACAACGCGCTGGTCCGCGAGCACCCGGAGTGGCTCGACCTGGTCTACCGGGAGTACGCCACCGACTGGGAGGGCGAGCAGCCGGACGGCGAGCCCGGCTGGAGCCCGCGGCCGATCTTCTCCGCCGCGGGCGGCGCGCTGACCTGCTCGCTCGCGACCAAGCGGATCATCAGCGCGATGCGGTTCGAGGACGTCCCGCGGCTCGGCGCCGAGGAGATGACCTGCCTGATGTACCTGGACTCGCTGCTGCGGCGTCCGGGGACCGCCGTCCATGTGAACCTGCGGGCCGGCGACATGGAGTTCGTCAACAACCACACGGTGATCCACTCGCGGACGGGGTTCGTGGACGACCCGTCCGACCCGGGCCACCAGCGCCGCCTGCGGCGGTTGTGGATCAGCCGGGGCGCCGAGGGGCGCCCGCTCGTCCCGGCGCTCCAGCGGTGGCGGGCGGGGCTGTCATGAGAACCCCGGGCGAGGGCGCGGAGGCGGCCGTCCACGCGGCGGAGTATGCGCTGCGCGCGGCCGGGCTGTCGCTCTCCGAGGACGAGACCGTCCGGCTCGCCACCGGCTACGACGCGCTGCGCGCTAAGGCCGGCGCGCTGTCGGCCCTCGACCTGCGCGACGACCCGCCGATCGACCCCGTCGCCATGACGCGGACCTCCGCGCTACCCGGCGAAGGGGCCCGCCCATGACGCCCCCGGCCCTGCCGCTCACCATCGAGGACGCCGCCGCGGCCCTGCGCACCGGCGCCATGACCTCGACGGCCCTGACCCGGACGGTGCTCGACCGCATCGCCCGGCTCGACCCCGCGCTCGGTGCCTACGTCACCGTCACCGAGGACGACGCGCTCGCCGCCGCGGCCGGCGCCGACGCCGACTTCGCGCGCGGACGCGACAGGTCGCCGCTCCAGGGCGTCCCGCTGGTGGTCAAGGACCTCATCGCCACCCGGGACGCGCCGACGCGCGCCAACAGCGAGGTCCTCGCCCTTGGCTGGGGCGACGGCGTCGACGCGCCGGCGGTGGCGCGGCTGCGGGAGGCGGGGAGCGTCCTGCTCGGGAAGTCCACGACGAACGAGTTCGCCTGCGGCCTGCCCGACGGCACGGCCCGCTTCCCGTTCCCGCGCAACCCGTGGAACGCCGAGCACACGCCGATGGGCTCCAGCTCGGGAACGGCGATCGCGGTCAGCGCGGGGCTCGCCCTCGGCGGGCTGGGCACCGACACCGGCGGCTCGGTGCGCGGCCCCGCCGGGGCGAACGGCTGCACCGGGCTGAAGGTCACCTTCGGCCGGGTGCCGAAGAACGGCGTCGTCCCGTGCGCGTTCACCCTCGACACCGTCGGCCCGATGGCCCGCAGCGCCTACGACTGCGCGCTGATCCTCGACGCGATCGCCGGCCACGACCCCGGCGACCCGTACTCCTCGCCGCTGCCGCCGGGCCGCTACGCCGAAGGCGCGCGCGACGGCGGGGTCGAGGGCCTGCGCGTCGGGGTGCCGACCCGGTACTTCCTGGACTCGCCGCTGCTGGACGGCGAGGTCCGCACCGCCGTGCTGCGCGCGGCCGACGAGCTGGCGCGGGCGGGCGCGACGCTCACCTACGTCGTCGTGCCGCACGCGCAGGAGGCGAACGACGCCAACAACATCACGTTCCTTTCCGAGGCGTTCGCCTACCACCGGAAGAACCTGGCCGGCAGGTGGGACGACTACGGGAGGACGACCCGCGAGCTGCTCGCGCGGGCGGCGTTCTTCACCGGCGCCGACTACGTCCAGGCGCAGCGGGTCCGGTCGCTGTTCCGGCGGGGCCTGGCGGACGTCTTCGCGAAGGTCGACGTGCTCCTCACGCCGGTGTCGTTCACGGCCGCCCCGCCGATCGCGTCGGCGGACCTGGCGGCGGCGCTGTTCCGGCCGGGCTTCCACGGCCCGTGGAACGCCTCCGGCCTGCCGGCGGCCGCCGTTCCGTGCGGGTTCACCGAGGCGGGGCTGCCGCTGTCGTTCCAGGTGGTCGGACGGCCGTTCGCCGAGAGCACGGTGCTGCGCGTCGCCGACGCCTACCAGCGCCACACCGACTGGCATCTGAGGGTGCCGCCCGTCGCACGCGACGGCCTCGCCCGCCCAGACGCCGCCGACCCAGACGCCGCCGACCCGGACGCCGCCAATCCGGATCCCGCTCACCAGGACGCCGCTCACCAGAAGGACGTGCACCGGAAAGCCGCTCACCAAAGGGGTGCACACCGGGGGTTCACAGGGTCTTCGCCCACCCCACAAAAAGGAGCAGGATGACATGTCTTCCCAGAGAACGCACGTTCGCGGCGTCAGGCGGGGCCGGCGGGGCCCGATAGCGGCGGCGCTCGCGGTCGTCGTGGCCGTCGCGACCGTCACGGCCGCCTGCGGTTCGGACTCCGACTCGGGCGGCGGCTCGGACACCCTGGTCATCGCCGGCTGGGGCGGGTCGTTCACGGCCGCGAACAAGGAGTTCTTCTACGACCAGTTCCAGAAGGACACCGGGATCAAGGTCACCATCGCCACGCCCGGCGGCGGCTTCGCGGCGAAGGTCGCCGCGCAGCGCGCCGGCAACAACATCGAGTGGGATCTGCTGGAGGCGCCCGGCGGCGACACCTCGAAGCTCGTCCTGGACGGCAACCTGGAGAAGCTGCCCGGCTCGCTGGTCAAGGAGATCACGCCGCTCGTGGCCGACGGCGCGATCCGGCCGGGGCCGTCGGAACCGTACTACCTCGACCACGGCGGGACGGTGAACCTGATCGGCTGCAACACCAAGCTGGTCAAGAAGTGCCCGACGAACCCGCGCGAGTTCTGGGACGTGAAGAACTTCCCGGGCACGCGGGGCATCACGGCGAACAACCCCATCTTCACCAGCCTGTTCGCGCTGGCGGGGGACGGCGTCCAGCCGGCGCAGTACTTCCCGGTCGACGTGAACCGTGCCATGAACGCGCTCAAGCGGATCAAGCCGAACGTGCAGGTCTGGTCGACGAGCCCCGCGCAGATGCAGCAGGCCGTCGTGGACGGCGAGGTCGCGATCATGCAGGCGCCCAACACCGTCCTGGTCTCGGCGATGAAGCAGGTCCCCCAGCTGGAGCTGCACTGGGACGGCGGCCTGCTGTTCGACGAGGGCTGGTGCGTGCCGAAGGGCGCGAAGAACAAGGAGGCCGCGTTCAAGTTCATCAAGTGGTACGCCGAGCACCGCGAGGCCCAGGCCAAGTTCACGGAGAAGATCTACAGCGGCACCGGCGGGCGCGACATGCAGAAGTACCTGTCGCCTGAGGTGATCAAGAACCTGCCCATCAACAAGACCGGCGTCACCCTCGTCGACGGTAAGGCGGGGGCCAGGCAGCAGCAGGAGCTCGGGAAGGCGCTGCGCGAGATCCTCGTCGGCTGATAGCGGCGTGCCGGCGGCCTCGCGGCCGGGCCGCCGGCACGCTCCCGGCGAGCACGGATGGCGAGCAGGGATGGGAGATGACCAGGAGATGAGCACATGCTTCGGATGACCCGCCGAACACGCAGGAGGGGCTGGCAGTCCACCTTCTCCGGCCTGACCGGGCTGGGGCTGATCGCGCCCTTCCTCGTCGCCGCCGGCGTGTTCATCGTCTACCCGTTCGTCGAACTGCTGCGGACGGCGTTCGGCGAGCCCAACGGGTTCGGGAACGTCGGCGACTTCTTCCAGAGCCCG
This sequence comes from Actinomadura sp. 3N508, assembly GCF_044326375.1. Lineage (NCBI taxonomy): Bacteria > Bacillati > Actinomycetota > Actinomycetes > Streptosporangiales > Thermomonosporaceae > Actinomadura > Actinomadura sp. 3N508. The sequence continues at coordinate 110,749 of NZ_JBIRAX010000002.1, read as the reverse complement.
GCCGCGCGCCGGACGCTGTGGACGACCTGCTTCACCTCGCTGATCGTCACGGTGATCGTCGTGGCGGCCGGCGCGGTGCTGGCCTGGTCGCTGCGCACGACCAAGAGCCGGCTGACCCGCATGGTGATAGCGCTCGCCGTGTTCATGCCGCTGTGGATGGGGGCGGTGATGAAGATCTACGTCTTCACCGTCCTGCTGGAGCGCTTCGGGGTCGTCAACCGGACCCTGACGTCGCTGGGCGTCATCGACGAGCCGATGCAGCTGCTGCGCACCCAGTTCGCGGTCGTGGCGGGGATGACCTACCAGATGCTGCCCTACGCGGTGCTGCCGCTGTACGCGGTCTACGTCACCATCGACCTGAACCTCGTCCAGGCCGCCGAGAGCATGGGCGCCTCGCGGGTGCGGGCGCTGCGCGACGTGGTGGCGCCGCTGGCGCTGCCCGGCCTGCTGGCCTCGACGGTGATCGTCTACGTGATCTGCGTCGGGTACTACCTGACGCCGGTCCTGCTCGGCGGCGCCACGGCGCCGTTCACGGCGAGCCTCATCGCCGACGACATCTTCAACCTGTTCGAACCGGCGCAGGCCGCGGTCGCGTCGGTGCTGCTGCTGATCGTCGCGGGCCTGGTCATCCTCGGCGGGCTCCGCCTGGTGGGCCGGGAGCGGCTGCGGAGGGCGCTGGGATGACGACCGAGACCCTGACCTCGCACGCCGCGCCCGAGACCGCGCCGCGGGCCGTCCGCGACACGGCCGGGCGCCGGGCCCTCACCCGCGGCGTGAAGGCCGCCGACCTTCTGGTGCGCGCGCTCGCGGTGCTGTTCCTCGGCGTGCCGATCCTGTGCGTCGTCGTGCTGTCGTTCTCCAACGCCGAGGTGCTGCAGTTCCCGCCGGAGGAATGGGGGCTGCGGCAGTACCGGTCGTTCCTCGGCTCGGACACCTGGGTCGACGCGATGGTGCTGTCGTTCAAGCTGGCCACCGTGTCGGCGGCGATCTCGCTGCTGATCGGCGTCCCGGCGGTGTTCGCGCTGCACCGGTCGCGGCTTCCGCTGAAGGGGCTGCTCCAGGCCGTCGGGCTGAGCCCGCTCGTGATCCCGGGCGTCGCCTACGCCGTCGCGCTCTACACCCTGTTCGTCCAGTTCAGGCTGACCAGCAACATGGTGGCTCTGGTGCTGACGTACGCGGTGCACGGGCTGCCGTTCGTCCTGCTGATCCTCGGCTCGGCGATGGCCCGGCTCCCCGCGGAGACGGAGCTGGTCGCGATGACGCTCGGCGCGTCACGGCCGCGCGCCATGGTCGGGATCACGCTGCGGCAGCTGCTGCCCGCGATCGGCGCGTCCTACATCTTCGCGTTCATCACCAGCTTCGACGAGGCGGTGCTCATCAACTTCCTCGGCGGCCCCGGGACGGTGACGCTCCCGAAGGCCATCTTCGACAACGTCAAGACGGGACTCGATCCGAACATCACCGCGATCGCGACCCTGCTCATGGCGGGCACCGGCGTCGTCGGCTCGCTCGCGTTTCTGCTGCGGAGGAAGGTATGAACGTCAGGGCACGGAAGGAACCGCGGCAGGTGGCGGAGGCCGAGCCGGGTCCCGGCCCCGCCGCGCCGCCCGCCCCCGCCGGGACGGAGGCCGGGCTCGAACTGCGCGGGCTCGTCAAGCGCTTCGGCGGAACGGAGGCGCTGCGGGGCATCGACCTCGTCGCCGGCCGAGGCAACTTCGTCACCGTCCTCGGGCCGAGCGGCTCGGGGAAGACCACGATCCTGCGCGTCGTCGCGGGCTTCCTCGCGCCCGACGAGGGCGAGGTGCTCATCGCTGGCCGCGACGTCACCCGGATCCCGCCGGCGGCGCGCGAGATCGGCATGGTGTTCCAGAACTACGCGCTGTTCCCGCACATGACGGCCGCGGACAACATCGCCTACGGCCTGAAGATGCGCCGCTTTCCGAAGGCCGAACGCGACCGGCGGGTGGCGGAGATGCTGGAGCTGGTCGGCCTGGGCGAGCTGGGCGGACGGCTCCCGCGCGAGCTGTCGGGCGGGCAGCAGCAGCGCGTCGCCGTCGCCCGCGCGCTGGCGTTCCGTCCGCAGCTCCTGCTGATGGACGAGCCGCTCGGCGCCCTCGACCGCGAACTCCGCATGCGCATGGCGGTTGAGCTGCGCCGCCTCCACAAGGAGGCGGGCGCGACGACCGTCTACGTCACGCACGACCGCGAGGAGGCGCTGACCCTCTCGGACTGGATCGTCATCATGCACGACGGCCGCATCGACGCGGTCGGCACCGCCGAGGAGCTCTACACCCGCCCGCGCAACGCCTTCGTCGCGAGCTTCTTCGGCGGCCACAACGTCGCCGAGGCCACCCTGGCCGGGCTCGACGGCGACAAGGCGCGCGTCGGGTTCGCCGGGTGCGACATGGAGGTCATGTGCGGGCAGCCGCTGGAGCCGTCCGCCGAGCGGGTCGGCCTCAGCATCCCCGAGGAGGCGCTGAGCCTGACGCCGTCGGGCCCGGCCCCGGCCCGCCTTGAGCTGCACGTCCTCGACGACCTGTACCTGGGCAACGGCGTGCGCGTCACGCTGCGCACCGGCGAGGGCGTCACGCTGCGCGCCACCCTGGCCCGCGACGCCCGCGAGTCGATCCGGCACGGCGGCACGCTGACGGCCTACCTCGACACGACGCAGGTGGCGGCGGTGCCCCATGAGCGGTAGCGGGCGGACGTACCGCCAGCCCGCGCTGGACGACCTGCTGAACCCGAAGAGCGTCGTGATCGTCGGGCTGTCGCCGCGTCCTGGCTCGACCGGCCGGCGGATCCTCGGCAACCTCCGCCGTGCGGGCTTCGGCGGCGCGGTCCACGGCGTCCACCCGGGCGGCCGGGACGTCGACGGGGTCGCGGTGTACCGGACGCTCGCCGACGTGCCGGACACCCCGTCCGTGGCGCTGGTCTGCACGCCGGGCGACACCGTGCCCGCGCTGGTCGAGGAGGCCGGCGAGAAGGGCTGCCGGGGCGTGGTCGTCTACGCCTCGGGGTTCGAGGAGACCGCCGGCGGCGCGGCGCGGGCCGCCCGCCTGCGGGAACTGGCCGCGCGCTACGGCATGAGCCTGGTCGGCCCGAACTGCCTGGGCCTGTTCAACCCCGGCCGGGCCCTGTGGCTGACCGGCACCGACTTCGGCGCGGACCTGCCCGCCGGGCCGGTCGCCGTCGTGTCCCAGTCGGGGTCGGGCTGCATCCTGCTGGCGGGCTCCGGGCGGCTGGGGTTCTCCTACGTCGTCTCCAGCGGCAACGAGACCGTGACCGGGCTGGCCGACTACCTGGACTATCTCGTCCAGGATCCGTCCACCCGGGCGGTCGGCCTCGTGGTGGAGGGCATCGGCGACGCCGGCGGCGTCATGGCGGCCGTCCGGAAGGGGCACGACAACGGCGTCACGGTGGTGGCCCTGAAGGCCGGCCGGACGGAGCTGGGCGCACGGAACGTCGCGTCCCACACCGGCGCGATCGCCGGGGACGCACGCGCCTATGCGGCGTTCTGCCGCCGCGCCGGGATCGTGACGGTGGACGACTTCGACGAGCTGACCGAAGCGCTGGCCGGCCTGTCGGCATTGCGCACCGCCCCGGCGGGCGACCGCGTCGCGTTCGTCGGGCTGTCCGGCGGCGAGATCGGGCTGGTCGCGGATGCCGCCGTCGACGGTGGCGTGCGGCTCGCGGAGCTGTCGGCGGGCACCCGCGAAGAACTCGCGCGCATCCTGCCGGGCTTCGCCACGATCGCCAACCCCCTCGACGGCACCGGCCAGCTCGTCGGCGAACCCGACAGGTTCGGACGGCTCGCGGCGGCGGTCGCGGACGATCCGGGCGTCGATCTCCTCACCGTCGTCCTGGACGCGCCGCCGTCGCTGGGCGATCGGCTGGCCACGTCCTACACCCGACTGCTGGCGACGTTGCCGGGCGTCCGGCAGCGCTCCGGCACGCCGGTCATGGTGCTGTCGAACTACGGCGGCGGGCTCCACCCGTTCACCGCCGACGCGCTGGCCGGTTCGGACATCCCCGTCGTCCACGGCACCCGCGCCGGCATGGCCGCGATCAACGCCGTGACCGCCGCGGCCACGTACCGGGCCCGCGTCGCCGATGAGGTCGAACCGGTCGAGCCCCGGGCGGCCTCATCGCAGGCCGTGCGGCGGGCACTGGACGCGTCGCCGTCCAGGCAGGTGTCCGGCGAGGTGCTGGAGGAGCTGGCCGGGGCGTACGGGCTGCCGTTGCCGCGGCGGGCCACCGCCGGCTCCGCCGCCGAAGCGGTCGCGGCGGCCGAGTCGATCGGCTTCCCGGTCGTGCTCAAGACCGCGTCGCCGAGAGTCGTGCACAAGAGCGACGTCGGCGGAGTGGCGGTCGGGCCGGCCACGGCTTCGCAGGTGCGCGAGGCGTACGAGGCCGTCACGTCGTCCGTGGCGCGGCATATCGGCGAGCCGTCGCCGGAGGTCGTCGTGGAGGAGATGGTCACCGGCGGAGTGGAGGCGTTCGTCGGGTGCGGGCTCGACCCGGTGTTCGGGCAGGTCCTCGCGCTGGGAGCCGGCGGGACGCTCGTCGAGCTCCAGCCCGACCCGGCACTGGCGCTGCCCCCCGTATCGCCCGAGGAGATGGACCGGATGATCGCCGGGACGCCGCTGGCGCGCCTGTTCGCCGGGTACCGCGGCTCGCCGCCGTCCGACGCCGGCGCGTTCGCCGACCTGGTCCTGCGCGTCGCGCGGCTCGCCGCCGACCTGCGCGACGCCGCGGTGGAGATCGACCTCAACCCGGTCGCCGTGCTGCCGCGCGGGCAGGGCGTGCGGGTGCTCGACCTCCGGATCGTCCAACCGACCCAGACACGTTAGGAACGGTCCGCCATGGAATACGAAACCATCCTCTACGAGGTGGACGACGCCGTCGCCACCATCACCCTCAACCGGCCCGAGGTCATGAACGCGCTGTCGTCCGACCTGGAACGGGAACTGCACGACGCGCTGCGCAGCGCGGGAGCCGACCCGGACGTCCGCGCGATCGTCCTGACCGGGGCCGGGCGGGCGTTCTGCTCCGGCTACGACATGGCGGCCGTGGAAGGGGCGTCCGACCCGGCGTCCCGCTACCCGGCGGACGTCATCGGCGGCTGGTACGAGCGCGGCCAGGTGGAGCTCGACCACCTCAGGGAGATCTGGAGCCTGCCCAAGCCGGTGATCGCGGCGGTCAACGGCTGGTGCATGGGCGGCGGGTTCTGGTACGCCCTCGCCTGCGACATCACCATCGCCTCCGACGCCGCCGTCTTCGCCCAGCCCGAGGTGCGGATGACGTCCAGCTCCATCTTCCTGTTCGCGGCGCTGTGCGGGTGGAAGAACGCCAACCGCTACGCGCTGACCGGCGACCACTTCGACGCCGCCGAGGCGCTGCGCATCGGCGTGGTCAACGAGGTCGTCGAACCCGGTGAGCTGCTGCCGGCCGCCCGGCGGCTGGGCCGGCGCATCGCGCAGGTGCCCGCCGCGTCGGTGCGGCTGAACAAGGCCATCACGATGCAGGGCCTGCGCGCGGCGGGCATCGACAGCGGGCTGCTGCTCAACGGCGCGCTCAACGCGATGGCCCACTCGTCCTACGGGCCGGAGCGCGAGCGGCTCAACGCGGCGAAGGCCGAGGGCGGCCTGCGGGCCTTCCTCGGCGCCCGCGACGACCCGTTCCGGCCCGAGCCGTTCGGGCCGCGGTCCGCCGGGGCGGGGGAGTAGGTGGCAGCCCACGTGAGCGAAGGAGAGGCGATGGCGGGACCGCGGACGGTCAGGGCGCCCCACGGGCGCGAGCCGACCTGCAAGGGCTGGGCGCAGGAGGCGGCCCTGCGCATGCTCATGAACAACCTCGACCCGGACGTCGCCGAACGCCCCGACGACCTCGTCGTCTACGGCGGCAACGGCCGCGCCGCACGGTCCTGGCGGGACTTCGACGCGATCGTCGCCACGCTGCGCCGCCTGGCCGGCGACGAGACGATGCTGGTGCAGTCGGGCCGTCCGGTGGCCGTGTTCCGCACGCACGAGTGGGCGCCGCGGGTGCTGATCTCCAACGCGATGATCGTCCCGGAGTGGGCGACGCTGGAGGAGTTCCGCCGCCTCGAAGACGCCGGGCTGACGATGTTCGGCCAGATGACCGCCGGGTCGTGGGCCTACATCGGGTCGCAGGGCATCCTGCAGAGCACGTTCGAGACGTTCGCGGCGGTGGCGTCCAATCGCTTCGGCGGAACCCTCTCCGGCACGCTGACCGTCACCGCCGGGCTCGGCGGCATGGGCGGCGCGCAGCCGCTCGCGATCACCATGAACGGCGGCGCGGTCCTCTGCGTGGAGGTCGACCAGGCGAAGATCGACCGGCGGATGCGGCTCGGCTACCTCGACGCCCAGGCCGACGACCTAGACCACGCCCTGGCGCTCGTGCTGGCGGCCCGGGACGAGCGGCGCGCCCTCTCGGTCGGGCTCCGTGCCAACGCCGCCGAGGTCCTGCCCGAGATCGTCGCGCGGGAGGTCCCCGTCGACATCGCCACCGACCAGACCTCGGCCCACGACCCGCTCCTCTACGCCGTGCCCGGAATGTCGCAGGAGGAGGCCGACGACCTGCGCGCCAACGACACGCGGACGTACGTGCTGCGCGCCCGCGCGAGCATGGCCGACCACGTCAAGGCGCTGTGCGCGCTGCTCGACCGGGGCGTCGAGGTGTTCGAGTACGGCAACGGGCTCCGCGTGGAGGCCGACCTCGGCGGCTTCAAGCGGGCGCTCGACTACCCCGGCTTCATCGTCGCCTACATCCGCCCGCTGTTCTGCGAGGCGAAGGGGCACTGCCGCTGGATCGCGCTGTCCGGCGACCCGGCCGACATCGCCGTGATCGACGCGGCGATGCTGGACGAGTTCGCCGACAACCCGTCCGTGACGCGGTGGCTGCGGCTGGCGGCGAAGCACGTCCGCGTGCAGGGGCTTCCGGCCCGCACCTGCATGCTCGGCTACGGGGAGCGCGCCCGCGCGGGACGGGTCATCAACGACCTCGTCCGCGACGGGAAGGTCAGCGCGCCCGTCGCGATCGGTCGCGAGCACCTCGACTCCGGATCGGTCGCCTCCCCCTACCGGGAGACCGAGGCGATGATCGACGGCAGCGACGCCATCGCCGACTGGCCGGTGCTGAACGCGCTGCTCAACGCCTCCAGCGGCGCGACGTGGGTGGGCGTGCAGCACGGCGGCGGCACGGGCATCGGCCGGTCGGTCCACACCGGGATGGTGGTGGTCGCCGACGGCACGCCGCTCGCCGCGCTGCGCATCGAGCGCGTGATGACCAACGACCCCGGCAGCGGCGTGGTGCGCCATGCCGACGCCGGCTACGAGCGCGCGGTCGAGTTCGCCGCCGAGCAGGGCATCTGGATGCCGAGCCGGGACGCGGCCGCGTCCCGGGACGGCGAGGCCGCGGCGCCCCGGAACGGCGACGCCGCAAGGGAGGGGACCCCATGGACGCCGCGCCCCTGAGCGACATCCGCGTACTGGAGTTCGGGCACTACATCGCCGGGCCGTTCTGCAGCCAGATCCTGGCCGACCAGGGCGCCGACGTGATCAAGGTGGAGCCGCCGGACGGCGACGCCAGCCGCGGCACCGAGACCCTGTCGTACAACGACGTCTACTTCCACGCGCTGAACCGCAACAAGCGCAGCGTCATGCTCGACCTGAAGTCCGACGCGGGGCAGGAGGCGCTGGTCACGCTGCTGCGCTCGGCCGACGTCGTGGTCACCAACTACGCCGTCGGCATCCCCGAGCGCCTCGGCTTCGGCCATGTGCGGGCCCGGGACGTCAACCCGCGGCTGGTCTACGTCCACGCCAGCGGGTTCGGCAACGACAGCCCGTACGCGAAGCGGCCCGCCTTCGACGGCATCATCCAGGCGATGTCGGGCCTGGTGCACCTGACCGGCGAGCCCGACGGGATGCCGATGCAGGCGGGCCTGTTCGTGCCCGACCACGTCACCGGCCTCTACGCCGCCCTCGCGGTGATGTTCGGCCTCAGCCGGCGGGAGGCCACCGGCGAGGGCTCGTTCACCGACCTGAGCATGCTCGACAGCATGATGTCGCTGCTGGGCCCGTGCCTGGCGGAGGCGGTCCAGCTCGGCGCGAGCCCCATGCGGGTCGGCAGCAAGGTGCGGCGCTCCTACGCCGGCACCTACACCGCGGCGGACGGCTACGTGTACCTCGCGCCGATGACCCTGCGGATGTGGACGGCGCTCGCCGGCGTGCTGGACGCGCCGGAGCTGCTGCCGTACTTCACCGCGCCCGCCGCCGACACACGGCTGGACCACCGCGACGAGCTGGACCGCACCATCGAGGCGTGGACCCGCGCGCATCCGGTGGCCGAGGTCGTCGCGCGGATGGGCGACGTCGGCGTGCCCTGCAGCCCGGTCTTCAGCGTGGACGCGCTGGCGGCCGACCCGCACGTCCGGCACCGCCGGATGGTGCGGTCGATCCCGCTGGAAGGCGGGGTGGGCGAGGTGATCGTCCCTGGTTCGCCGCTGCCGGTGGTCGGCACGGCGTTCGCCGCGGGGCCGCCCTCGATCGGCCAGCACAATAAGGAGATCCTCGACATCGCCCCCGGGCCGGGCTCGTCCGCCCGCTGACGTTTGATACCGTCCAGAATGTATGGTTTGTAGTGAACTGTTTGTGGCGGGAGGGGTGCACGTCCATGGGGAGGCAACCGCTGAGCTGCCCGTTCTTCCTCGCGGTCGGGCTCAGGCCGCGTCCGGACGAGCCCGAGACCGAGCTGCGCGCACTCGCCGACTACTACGACACGGTCCATCTCGCGGAGGTCGTCCGTCTCAACGAAGGGTTCGTCAGCGGCGCCCGGTACGAGCTGACCAGCCCCCTGGACGACGAGACGGTCCCCTCCTGGATGGCCGTCTACGGGATCGAGAACGAGGACGCCGCGCGCCGCTTCCTCGACCGGCAGGGCGAGCGGCGGCCGGTGTACACGACCGGCCCGCCCTCGTTCTACCGTGCCGCGGTCGTATGGCGCATGATCTGGGAGAGGGCCGGGGCCGTCGGAATGCCGGATCTGTCCCCTGGGAAGATGGCGATGATCGGGATGGACCCGGCCGGGGACGCGACGGACGCCGAGATCGCGGAGTTCGACGACTTCTACACGCGCACGCACCTTCCGGAGATCGTCTCGAAGCTCGGGTACGACCGGGGTACCCGCTTCCTGCTCTGGCACGAGTTCAGGCATCCCGCACCGAGGTGTCCCCGGTACAACGCGGTCTACGAGGCGGAGGACCCGCGTCCGAGACCACCCGGCGTCCCACCGCTCCAACCCGGGCCGCGTGCCTGGGAAGAGCGCCAGGTCAGGTGGCGGGTCATCTACAGGCGAGCGGCCTGAACGGGTCAGGCGGAGGGGGACGGATGTCCTTGGCGACGATCAGGGTCGGCCGGACGCGGGTGTCGCACGTGAGCGACGGCGTGGCCCACGGGCCGCGAAGATACTGGTTCACCGGCGCCGAACCGGCGGAACTCATGCCCGCCATGGGCGTCACCGACCCCGCCGCGCCGGTGACCGTGACGTACGGCGGGTTCGTCGTCACGGGCGACGGGCAGGTCACCGTGGTCGACGCGGGCTACGGCCATCGCGCGCACGAGATTCCCGGGCTGGAGGGCGCGGGCACGATGCCCGCGGCGCTGGCCGGGCTCGGCATCGAGCCCGGCGACGTCGACCATGTCGTCCTGACGCACCTCCACGACGACCACTGCGGCTGGCTGATCAAGGACGACGAGGGCTCCCTCACCTTCCCGAACGCGACCGTGCACATCAACGAGCGCGAGTTCGCCTACTGGACGGGCGACGAGGTCGACGTCATCGACGCCAACCGGAACATGGCCGGCAACGTCCGCCCGCGGCTCCGCGCCGTCCGGAACGCCGGGCGGCTCCACACCTACGACGGCGAGCTCGGGCTGTCGGAGCAGGTGACCGTCCTCCCCACGCACGGCCACACACCGGGGCACGTGTCCGTCCTCGTCGCGGACGGCGATGACGCCGCGATCCTGGCGGGCGACCTCCTGCACCATCCCGTGCACGTGGAGCATCCGTGCTGGCTGCCATCGGTCGACTACGAGCCCGCCGAGTCGGTGCGCAGCCGCCGGCGGATCACCGCCCTCGCGGCCGACCGCAACGCGGTGATCCTCGCCCCCCACTTCCCCATCCCCACCGTCATCGACATGGACCGCGACCCGGACGGCCGGGTGCGGAGCACGGTTCGCCACGAGATGGAGGACGCGACATGAACCCGTCCGATCCCGATCCCCGGATCGCCCCGGTAGACGTGGACGCCTACCACCGGCTCGAACGCGAGCTGTTCGGCGACGACGCCCTGACCGGGACCGCCCACGTGTCCCGGACCTGGGCGAACAGCCCCGGCCTGTTGAAGGCGCAGCGTCCACTGCAGAACTACCTGCTCGGCCAGTCCCCGCTGCCCGCCCGCGACCGCGAGCTGGCCATCCTCCGGATCGCCTGGCGCGCGCGCTGCGAGTACGCCTTCGGCCAGCACGTCCGCATGGGCGCCGCCGCCGGCCTGACCCCCGAGGAGATCGACCGCGTCCCGCACGGCCCCACCGCCGACGGCTGGACGGAGTTCCAGTCGACCCTCCTCCACGCCGTGGACGAGCTACACGACCACGGCCGCCTGACCGGCGAGAGCTGGAAGGCCCTGGCCGAGGAGTACGACGAGGCGCAGCTCCTCGACCTGATCGCCGTCGTGGGCCGCTACTGGACGGTGGCCGCGATGCTGAACACCGTCAACGTCCAACCCGAACCCGGCCTTCCCCGCTTCCCGCAGGACCGTCCACCCGTCACGTGACCGTCGTCGCGTTGACGGGCGGGCCGTAGATCTGGGCGCCGAGGGACTGGCCGCCGTCCACGGTGAGGACCGTGCCGGTGACGTAGCCGGCGCGGTCGCTCAGCAGCAGGCCGGCCAGGTCGCCGATCTCCGGGGCCGTGGCGAAGCGGTTCAGCGGTACCGATGCCAGGACGCGTTCTTCGTCCTCCGGCGTCGCCCACAGGGCGTTGCCCGCGCCCTCGGTCTCGGTCGGGCCGGGGGCTATGCAGTTGAGGCGGATGCCGTAGCGGGCCCACTCGACGGCGAGGGTGCGGGTCATGGCGACCACGCCCGCCTTCGCCGCGGCGCTGTGGACGGTGCCGGGGTGGCCCGTCCAGGCGTAGGTCGCGATCACGCTGACGACCGAGCCGGGGCGGCCCGCGTCGATCAGGTGACGGGCCACCGCGGACGTGCAGTTCCAGGTGCCGTTGAGGACGATGTCGACGACCGCACGCCAGCCGTTCGGCGACAGGCGTTCCGCGGGGGTGACGAAGTTGCCGGCGGCATTGTTGACGAGGCCGTCGATGCGGCCGAACCGGTCCAGGGCGGCCTCGACGGCGGCGTTGACGGCCTCCGGGTCGCGGACGTCCGCGGGATGCGCCAGGGCTCCGCCGCCCTGGCGCTCCACCTCCGCGGCGACCGTTTCGAGGGGCTTCTCGCGGCGTCCGATCACGGTCACCGACGCACCGAGCCGGGCGAGGTGGAGCGCGGTGGCCGCGCCGATGCCGGTGCCGCCTCCGGTGACCAGGTAGGCGCGGCCTGCCAGTGACTCCATCTGTTCTCCTCGGGTGCGTCGGGTGTTGTCAGGACTTCGCGAATTCCTGGAAGCGCTTCAGGACGGCGTCGCGGTTCTTCCCCCACCATTCGGCGTCCTGGAGGAACTGCACCTCCACGTTCTGGGGGTGGGACGGCAGCGTCTTCGCGAACTCCTTGTCCATGAGGTCGAGGGCCTTGGAGTTCGACGGGCCGTTCGGGTACTTGCTCCACACGCTCGCCTGGATGTCGGGGCGGACGGAGAACTCCATCAGCTTGAAGGCGTTCTCCTTGTTCGGCGCGCCCTTGACGACCGACCAGGCGGCGAGCTGGAACATGCCGCCGTTCCAGGTGAACTCGAGCGGCGCGCCCTTCTTCTTCAGCTCGCCGATGCGGCCGGAGAAGATGCTGGACGCGCCGACCTGCTTGCTGACGAGCATCTGGCCCGGCTGGGCGCCGGACGTCCACCACTGCGGCACGTTCGGCTTGAGCTTGCCGAAGCTGCGGAAGGCGCGCTCGACGTCGATCGGGTACACCGCCTTCATGTCGACGCCGTCGGCGAGCACCGCGAACTCCATGTCCGGCGGGACGCCGTTGTCGGCGCCGCGGAGCGAGCGGCGGCCGGGGAACTTGCCGGTGTCCCAGAAGTCGGCCCAGCCCTCCAGCTTCTTCCCGGCGCCGACGACCGAGGTGTTCCAGGCCAGGACGATCGAGAACAGGTAGTAGGTCAGCCAGTTCTTGTCGACGTAGGACGGGTCGATGCCGGGAATGTTGAGCAGCCTGTCCGGCAGCGGCTCGAAGTACTTGCGGCCGATCGGCAGGACCGTGCTGGGGCCGCCGGCGATCAGGTCCCATTCGATGTTGCCGGTCTCGACCATCGCCTTGATCTTGGCGGGGGTCGGCGGGCCGGCCACCACGACCTCGATCCCGGTCTCCTTGCTGAACGGCTCGAAGATGTACTTCTTCTCCGCCTCGACGAGCGCGCCGCCCCAGTCGGCGACGACGACCTTCTTGCTGCCGCCGCCCCCGCCGGAGCCGCCGCAGGCGCTGAGCAGCGGGGCGGCGGCGATACCGCCCGCCAGCAGGACACCGCCGCGCAGGATGTCGCGGCGCGCGAGCGGGGAACTCTGTGATCTTCCGGGGATCTTCATGGGAATCGTCCTTCTTCGGATGGGCGGCGGAGGATCAGGGGGGTGACCTCAGCGGAACATTCCTCGTTTGAGCAGGTTGCGGGCGATGATGACGCGCTGGATCTCGGACGTGCCTTCCCAGATCCGCTCGATGCGGGCGTTGCGATAGGCGCGTTCGACGTACGTCTCGTTCATGTAGCCGGTGCCGCCGAAGATCTGCAGGACGCGGTCGGCGACCCGGCCGAGGGCCTCGGTGGCGAACAGCTTCGCCGCGGCCGCCTTGGCGTGGACGATCTTGGGCGCCGCGCCGCGGTCGGCCGACCACGCCGCCTCGTAGGTCATCAGGCGGGACGCGTGCAGGTCGGTGGCGCAGTCGGCGAGCATGAACTGGATGGCCTGGTAGTCGGCGATCGGACGGCCGAACTGCACGCGCTGCTTCGCCCACTCGATCCCGTCGTCGATGAGCCGGGCCATCGGGCCGAGGCAGCGCGCCGCCGTCATGATGCGCCCGTTGCTGAGCGCGCCGTGGCCGAGGCTGAAACCGCGGCCGGGCTCGCCGAGCACGTTCGCCTCGGGGACGGCGCAGTCGTCGAACACCAGCTCCGCCTGCCGGTAGCCGCGATGCCCCATCGTCTTGTGGAGCTGGCCGACGCTGAAACCGGGCGTGCCCTTCTCGACCAGGAAGGCGGTGATGCGGTCTTCGTCGCGGTCGGGGTGGGTGAGGGCGAAGACGATGGCGAAGTCGGCCGTGTCGCCGTGGCTGATGAAGCGTTTGCGGCCGTTGATGACCCAGGAGCCGTCGCGGAGTTCGGCGCGGGTGCGGATGGCCGCCGCGTCCGATCCGGTGTCGGGTTCGGTCAGCGCGAAGCACCATTGGACGTCGCCGCGGACGCACGGGATCAGGAACCGCTCGCGCTGGTCGTCGTCGCAAGCCAGCAGGACGCTCGGCGTGGTCGGCACGGTCTCGGCTACGCCGCCGGCCGCGCGGAACAGCACCTCGGTGACGAGGACCTGGCTGAGGACGTCCATTCCACCGCCGCCGACCTCTTCGGGCATGCCCATCGAGTTCAGCCCGATGGCGACGGCCCGCTCGCGGATGCGCCGCTCGACGTCCTCGGGGAGGCCGTCGTGCTCCTCGACGTAGTCCTCGTGCGGGATCAGCTCGGTCTCGGTGAACCGGCGGACCGTCTCGCGGAACTCCACGAGATGGCCGGGGATCGCGAAGTCCATCAGTTTCCTTTCGCGGGCTCGCCGGTGACGATCAGCGCGTCGAGCGCCAGGCAGCCGTCGGGGCGGCAGAGCAACGGGTTGACGTCGATCTCGGCGATCTCCGGGAAGTCGGCCAGCAGCCGTCCGATCTGGACGGCCGTGCCGGCGAGCGCGTCGAGGTCGGCGGGCGCGGCGCCGCGGAGCCCGCCGAGCAGGGCGCCGATCTTCAGGCGGCCGAGGACGGCCCTCACGTCGTCGGGGCCGAAGGGCCAGAGCAGGGCCGCCGCGTCGGCCAGCAGTTCGGTGAGGACGCCGCCCGCGCCGATGACCACCAGCGAACCGGCGGCGTCGTTGCGCCCGCCGACGATCAGCTCGACGCCCGGCCCCGCCATGCGCTCGACCAGCACCTCGTTCGCCGTGCCGGTGCGCTCCCCGATGCGGTGGACGGCGTCGCGCAGCGCCTTCTCGTCGGCCAGGCTGACCTCGACGCCGCCGATGTCGGACTTGTGCGCGAGCCCGGCGGCGTGGACCTTGCACACCACCGGGTAGCCGATCCGTCCGGCGATCTCGGCGGCGGCGTCGGCGCCGGCCGCCACCTCGCCGGGCGGGGACGCCACGCCGTAGACCGACAGCAGCCGTTTCGCCTCGGCCTCGGACAGCGTCCCGGTCCGGCCCTTGAGCAGCGCGGCGGCGCGGCGAAGGGTCTCCGGGCCGGTGGCGGGGGCCGTCGCGCTCGCCGGTGGGCGCGGCTCGCCGGCGAGCGCGATGGCGCGCAGGGCGGGGCGCGTCCCGGCGAGCAGGACGACCCCGTTCCGCCCGGCCAGGTCGGTCAGGCCGGGGGTGAGGTCGGTGGTGGTCGTCATCAGGACGACCGGGACGTCCAGCTCGGCGGCGGCCTCGCCCGCGCCGACGATCATCTCCGTCCAGCCGATCTCGTCCAGCGGGCCGGCGTGGGCGGGCGCGTCGCCGACGAACGCGACGACGTCGACGTCCGGGCACTTCCCCATCGCGCGGGCGGCGGCGCGGTACACGTCCTGGTCGCCCCAGGCGTTCGCGCCGAGATCGAGCGGGTTGCGCACTCCCATGTACGGCGGCAGCGCCGCGGCGATCGCAGCCTCGGCGGCCGCGTCCAGCTCGGCCAGCCGGACGCCGGCGTCGTCCGCGAGGTCGGCGATCAGGCCGCACTCGCCGCCGGAGCTGGCGAAGACGCCGACCCTGCCGCCGCGCGGCCTGCGAGGGGCGGCCAGCAGCGTGGCGAGCGCGATCATCTCGTCCAGGTCGTGGACGCGGTGCACGCCGGTCTGCCGGAAGAGCGCGTCGTAGGAGGCGTCGCGTCCGGCCAAGGTGCCGGTGTGCGCGACCGTCGCGGCCTCGCCGCCCGCCGACCGGCCCACCTTCAGGACGATGACCGACACGTCCAGGGCCGCCGCCCGCTCCGCCAGCGCGCGGAACCTCGGGACGTCGGCCAGGCCCTCCATGACCAGGCAGACGACCTCCACATCCGGGTCGGTGAGGAAGTACTCCAGGCAGTCGGCCAGGTCGAGGACCGCCTGGTTGCCGGCCGAGACGCCGTAGGCGACCGCGGGCAGCCGGCCCGACAGCATCGTCGTCAGCGCCATGTTCCCGCTCTGCGCGGCCAGCGCGACGACGCCGTCCGCCTCCGCGTGGACGTAGGGCATCTCGATGCCCCAGAGCGCGGCACGGCCCCGGTAGCTGGCGAGACCCAGGCAGTTCGGCCCGATCAGCGGCAGCCGGTCGCCCGCGGCGGCGACGAGGTCGTCCTGGCGGCGGCGCCCGTCCGCGTCCCGCTCGGCGAACCCGGCGCCGTACACGACCATGCCGCCCGCGCCGAGCCCGGCCGCCTCCGCCGCCAGCGCCGGGACACCGGGCGCCGGGATCGCGGCGGCGACCGCGTCCGGCACCTCGGGCAGGTCGCTCAGCGACGGGTAGGCCCGCACCCCGCCGACCTCCGTGTGGGTCGGATGGACGGCGTACAGGCGTCCCGCGAACCCGACGCCGCGCATGTTGCGCAGCGTCCGCAGCCCGTAGCCGCCCTTCGGGGACGCGCCGACGACCGCGACGCTGGACGGACGGAACAGCCGGTCCAGGCGGTGGCCCTCCGTCGCGAACTGCCGGGTGCCCATCATCGCCCCACGAAGACCGGACGGCGCTTCTCGATCGCGGCGGCCAGGCCCTCGGCCTTGTCCTCGGTGGGGACGCAGATGCGGGCGCCGCGCTGCTCGTTGCGCAGCGCCTCCTCGATGCCCAGCGTGTGGCCGGACCGGATGTTCCGCTTCGCCTCGCCGATCGCGACGGTCGGCCCGGCGGCGAAGATCCGCGCCTGCTCCAGCGCGCGCTCCATCAGCCGCTCCGGTTCGGTGACCTCGGACAGCACGCCGATGCGCAGCGCCTCGTCCGCGTCGATGATCCGGCCGGTGTAGATCAGCTCGGCCGCGCGGGCCTCGCCGACGATGCGCGGCAGCAGGTAGGAGCCGCCCGCGTCCGGGCAGATGCCGCGCTGCGCGTACACCTGGCCGAACCGGGCGGCCGTCGAGCCGAACCGCATGTCGGCGGTGAGCGCGATGTCGAACCCGGACCCGGCCGCGACGCCGTTCACCGCCGCGATCACCGGGATCGGCAGCCAGTACAGCCGCGCGATCGTGCGGTGCATCTTCGCGGGCCACGACTCCTCGTCCGCGTCGGCGTGCGCGGCCCATTCCTTGACGTCCGCGCCGGAGCAGAAGCCGCGCCCCGCACCGGTGATCACCATGGCCCGGACGGACGGCTCCTTGCCGGCCCGCATGATGACGCGGTCCAGCTCGTCGATGTCGGTGTTGGCGATCGCGTTGAGCCGGTCCGGCCGGTTCAGCGTGAGCACACCGACGTCGCCGTCCATGTGCCAGGTGCAGCACTTGAGTGCCGGGAGTTCCATCGCGTCCCTTCCGTGGAATCGGGGGCATGCCGAACAGAGGTCGTGGCGGGAGGCGCGTTTCCGGTGTGCGGTCAGGTCACGTGGGCGAGGAAGCGGCAGTCGGCCGCGGCCCAGCTCAGCCAGTGCGACGAGCCTTCGGTGTAGTCGGCCCGCGCCTCGGACGGCACCACCACCTGGAGCTCGGCGCCGTCCGCGGTGCGCAGGTGCACCTCGATCTGGGGGCCGAGGTACACGTGCGTGACGACCGTGCAGGCCACGGCGTTGCGTTCGGCGGCGTCCGGCTTGTCCGCGCCGATCCGGACCCGCTCCGGACGGATCATGAACTCCCCGTCCGGGTCGGCCGAGACGTCGTTGGCCTTGTCGACCAGGATCCGCCCGGACATCCCGGCCACGTCCACGACGGTGTGGCGGGCGTCCTCGTCCACGCGCCTGGCGGGCAGGCAGATCGACTGGCCGAGGAACTTCGCGACGAACGAGTTGACCGGCTCCTCGTACAGCTCGTCCGGCGGCGCGGTCTGCTGCAGGACGCCGAGGTGCATGACGCCGATCCGGTCGGACAGCGCGAGCGCCTCGTCCTGGTCGTGGGTGACGTACAGGACGGTCGCGCCGATCCGCTTCTGCAGGTTCTTCAGCTCCAGCCGCATGTGGTCGCGCAGGTTGCGGTCGAGGGCACCGAGCGGCTCGTCCATCAGCAGGACGCTCGGGTCGAACACGAACGCGCGGGCGAGCGCGACGCGCTGCTGCTGGCCGCCGGACAGCTGCCGCGGGTAGCGGTCCCTGAACTCGGTCAGCTGCGTCATCGTCAGCACGCGGTCGATCTCGCGCTGCGCGTCCGCCTTCTTCATGCGGCGCATCCGCAGCGGGAACGCGATGTTCTGCGCGACGGTCATGTGCGGGAACAGCGCGTAGTTCTGGAACACCAGGCCGATGTTCCGCTTCTCCGGGACGTCGTCGGTGACGGCGCGTCCGGCCAGGTAGACCTCTCCGGCGGTGGCCGATTCGAGGCCCGCGAGGATGCGCAGGTTCGTCGTCTTGCCCGAGCCGCTCGGTCCGAGCAGCGTGACGAACTCGCCCTTCGCGATCGCGAGGTTGAAGTCGTGGACGGCGGGCGCGTCCCCGTACCACTTGTGGACGCCGTCGAAGACGACCTGCCCGGCGGACGCGGGGGAGTCCTGCCCGGCGGGCCCTCCGGCGGGCCGCTCGTCGGTCATCGGCGCGTGCTCGGTCATCGGCGCTCCCGCCGTTCACGGAGGATCTTGATCAGCTCGGAGAGGAGGAACAGCCCGAGGCAGACGGCGATGAGGATCGTGCCGGCGACCGCGAGCGTGGGCGTGAGGTCGTAGCGGACGCTGTCCCACAGCTTGCGCGGGAGCGTGACGGAGCCGCTGCCGGACACGAACAGGATGATCACCGCCTCGTCGAAGGCGATCACGAACGCGAACAGCGCGCCCGCGGAGATCGCCGAGGTCAGCGACGGCAGCGTGATCCGCAGCAGGGTCCGGGTCATGCCGGCGCCGAGCGTCCGGGCGGCGTTCTCCAGCTCGGGGTCGAACTGCTGCAGCGCGTTCGACACCGCGACGAGGACGTACGGGATGCCCATCACCGAGTACGCGACGGAGATCAGCTGCCAGTGCCCGATCACCTTCAGGTCGGCGAACGTGAAGTAGTAGCTCATCGCCAGCACGATGATCGGGATCAGCAGCGGCGAGTACAGCAGCGCGAAGACGAAGCCCTTCGCGCGGGCCTGGCTGCGTGCGAGGCCCCAGGCCGCGATCGTGCCGACGACCGTCGCGATCAGCGCGGCGAGCAGCGCGATCCTGGCGCTGAGCAGGGACGCGTCCACCCACGCCGAGTCGGCGAAGAACCGCCGGTAATGGGTCAGCGACCAGCCCTCCAGCGGGAAGGACAGGTAGTCGACGCTGTTGAACGACTCCAGGACGACGATGACGATCGGCGTCACGAGGAATCCCAGGACCAGCGCGACCACGCCCCGCAGGACCCAGCGCAGCATCCGTTCCACCGGTGTGGCGGGCGACCGGCGGCCCCGGTGGCGCGCACCGGGCGGCGGCGCGGGCCTGGCCTTTCTCTCCCGCGATGCGGTCGCGTCGACGGTGCTCACAGTGCCACCAGGCCCTTCACCTTGGTGAGCCGCCGCACGATCATCGTCAGCGCGGTGGCGACCACCAGCAGCATCGTCGCGAGCGTCGCCGCCATCCCCCAGTCGAAGTTGACCTGGACGGCCTGCGCGATGACCACGGCGATCGTGCTCTGCTTGGGGCCCCCGACCAGCGCGGGCGTGACGTAGAAGCCGAGCGCGATGACGAACACGAGCATCCCGCTGCTGACGATGGCCGGCAGCGCCAGCGGCAGGTACACGTGCGCGAACGCGCGCAGCGGCCCGGCGCCGAGCGAGCGCGCGGCGGGCGGCAGCGAGGTGTCGATCTGGTCGAGCGTGCCCTTGATGATGAGAATCGGGAACGGCAGCAGAATGTGCGTCATCGCGATGATCACCGCGCTCTCGCTGTACAGCATTCCCTGCGAGTCGCCGGTCAGCGGTTCCAGAACCGTGGTCACCAGCCCGTTGTCGCCCAGCAGGACGATCCAGGAGAACGACCGGACGAGGATGCTCGTCCAGAACGGAATGATGACGAGAAGCACCAGGAAACGCGCCTTGCGTTTCGACGTCCGGGCCAGGAAATACGCCACCGGAAAGCCGAGCAGAACGGTCAGGACGGCCACCTCGGCGGACAGCCGGACGGTTATAACGAGGACGTCCCAGATGGCGTCGTCGGTGAACGCCCTTTTGAAGTTCCCGAAGCCGGGCTCCGGCTCGGTGAAGCTCTTCAGCAGCATCGCGCCGACCGGATAGGCGTACACGATCGCCATGAAGGCGACCGGCAGGCCGAGCGCCATCGCGACGAAGTCCGGACGCCGCGGGCGCCGCCGCCCGGGCGGCGGCACGCCGGGGACGTCACCGGCCGGTGGCAGCCTCGTCGCGGAGGTACTCGCCGTCACGATTCACCATCCCTCCGTTGCCGCATGCCGACCAGTCAACGGTTACGGCTCGCCATATGTCATGAGGGCCGGGTCACAAAAGTCGCTGAGGGCGCCTGTGTGGGCGGCACAGTTCGCCGCCGTCCGGCCCCGCCCGCCTCGGGGGTCATTCCGTTGACGTGGGACGAAACCGCGTGATACACCTCCACGACCTGGGCCAGGTGCGTCACGCAGGTCGCTCCTGGCCGCCGGGCTGGGGGTGACATGGCACCGTCCGACACATCCACCGGCGTCACCGAGCCGCTGGCGACCGTGGCCCGCAAACTCGAATCCGCGTCCACGGCGCTCGCGAACGAGTTCGTCCGGCAGTACGTCTCGGCGGCCGAGTCCGGAACCGTCGACCGCCAGGCGCCCGTCGAGGCGTTCGACATGGCGGTGAGCGTCATCGGCGTGTGCTCGTCGGGCCTCGCCGGCGACGGGCCGGTCGGCGAGCTGCCCTCCGGGCGCGGCGCGCGAGTAGCGCTGCAAGGCAGGTCCGTGGTGGAGGCGGTCGAGTGGCTGCGGCTCCTGGAACGGGTCGTGACCGACCACGTCCTCGCCCACGCGGAGATCGCGATGGCCGACGTCCGCGCCGTGCTCGGACGCCTCGCGGAGCTGTTCGACGTGCTCTGCACCCGCGAGCTGGAGTCGTTCACCAGCACCTACAACGAGCTGGCGGGCTGGCAGACCCGGGTCAGCACCGACCTGCTGAGCTGCCTGATCGCCGGGCCCGCCGTCGACGCGAGCACGGTGAACGACCAGGCCAGGATGCTGAACATCAACCCGCACCAGCCGTTCCGCGCGGTCGCCGCCTACCACGATCCGGCGCCCACGGCGCAGCAGTGGGCGCGCGTCCGCCGCCGGGTCCTGGAGGCGCTGTGGCGGCACGACCCGCGCCGCGAGATCCTCCTGCGGGAGCGGCGCGGCGTGCTTCTCGCCCTCGTGCCGCTCGACCGGACGGGTCCCGGGCTGGTCCCGCTGCTGACCGAGATGCTGGACGGCGAGCCGGGCAGGTCGCTGTTCGTGTCGGCGGGCGAGCCGGGCAGGTCGCTGTCGGCCGCCGGGCACAGCTGCCGGCAGGCGCTGTCCGCGCTGGAGATCAGCATCTACCGCGACCAGCGCGGCCAGGTCACCCAGTGCACGGACGTGATCCTCGAAGTGCTGCTCGCGCACAACCGGTGGGTGTCGAACCGGCTGATCGAGACCCGCATCGGGCCGCTCGTCGAGAAGCCGCACCTGCTGGACACGCTCCGCGTCTACATCGCCTGCGATATGGCGTTGCAGCGGACGGCGGAGGAACTCCTCGTCCATCCGAACACGGTCGCCTACAGATTGCGGCAGATCGCGACGCTGACCGGACGGGATATGCGCCGCATCACCGACATCGTCGATCTCAATGTCGCGCTGATGGCCTACGACGCGATCCAGATGCGCCGCGACCGCGAAGAGGCGCGGACGGATCTGCGCGCCCGTTTGTTCGCCTGACCCGCGGCCCGCCATCCGGCCCGCCATGTGCGGCGCACATAATGACCATCGGATTTCTTTGGTGGTCCAGCCCCAACCCATTCCGGGCAGATGATTCTAGGCTTCGGTCCGATCGCCTGGAGACCGGTGTGAGCGGAGCGACATGGATCATCGTGCGGACACATACATCGACGGGACGTGGGTCGAGAACAACGGCGAGGACGTCATCGCCGTCATCGATCCCTCGACCGGGCAGTGCGTGGCCACGGTCCGCGAGTCGGCGACCGAGGACATGGACCGGGCCGTCGAGGCCGCCCGCCGGGCCCGTCCCGTCCTGCGCGAGATGGAGCCCGCGGACCGCGCCGCGCTGCTGGAGCGCGTCGCGGACCACCTGGAGACCCGGCTGGACGAGATCGCGGAGCTGATCTCCAGCGAGATGGGCATGCCGCGCAAGCATTGCGCCAACTACCAGGTGCGCACCGCCGTCGGAACGTTCCGGAACACCGCGCGGGCCGTCGCCGACGTCGACTTCGCCGCGCCGCTGGACGGCCCGGCGCCCTCCGGCGGCTCGACCGTGCTGCGCGAGCCGGTCGGGGTCGTCGCCGCGATGACCCCGTGGAACTTCCCGCTGCTGCAGACCGCCGCGAAGATCGGCCCGGCGCTCGCGGCGGGCTGCCCCGTCGTGCTGAAGCCGAGCGAGGTGGCGCCGCTCGATGCGTTCATCCTGGCTGAGGCGTTCCACGCGGCGGGCGCCCCGCCCGGGTCGTTCAACCTGCTGTTCGGCAACGGGCTGCACGTCGGCGAGTACCTGGCCCGCCACCCCGGCACCGCGATGGTGTCGTTGACCGGCTCGACCCGCGCGGGCCGCCGCGTCGCCGAGATCGCGGCCGGGTCGATCAAGCGGGTGACGCTGGAGCTCGGCGGCAAGTCCGCGGCGGTCGTGCTGCCGGACGGGGACCTGGCGGCGGCCGTCGACCGGGTGGTCCGGACCGTCCTGATCAACACCGGTCAGACGTGCACCGCGCTCAGCCGGCTGCTCGTGCCGTTCCAGTCGCTGCCGGAGGCGGAGCAGCTCGTGGCCGCGGCGATGGCGGGCTACCGGATCGGGCCGTCCGGCGACCCGGACGCCGACGTCGGCCCGCTGGCGAGCTGGAACCAGAAGCACCGGGTGACCGAGGCCACCGAGCGCGCCCTCGTCGACGGCGCCCGGACGATCTGGTCCTTCCCGGACGCCGAGCTGCCGCGCGACGGCTACTTCACCAGCCCCACCGCGTTCACGGTCAACGACCCGCGCATCGCACTCGCCCAGCAGGAGGTGTTCGGCCCGGTCCTCGCGGTGATCCCGTACGTGGACGAGGACGAGGCGGTGTCGATCGCCAACGGCACCCCGTACGGGCTGGCGGGCGCGGTCTGGTCGGCGGACGAGGAGCGCGCGCTGCGGTTCGCGGAGCGGATGGAGGCCGGCAGCATCGAGATCAACGGCGCGCCGTTCAACGGGCTCGCGCCGTTCGGCGGCTACAAGCAGTCCGGGTACGGGCGGGAGCTGGGCGCGTTCGGCATCACCCAGTTCACCGAGCTGAAGGCGATCCAGCGGCACACCGCGAGTGCGAGATGAGTGAGCGCACCGGCGGTGACCTGGTCGTCGAGGCGCTGCGGGCGCTCGGCGTGGAGACGCTGTTCGGCGTGGCGAGCGTCCACAACCTGCCGATCCTGGACGCCGTCCGGCGGCATGGCGGGATCACGGTCGTGAACGTCCGGCATGAGCAGGCGGCGGTGCACGCGGCCGACGGCTACGCACGCGTCACCGGCCGGCTCGGCGTGGCCCTCGCCTCGACCGGCCCGGGCACGGCGAACACGATGGGCGGTCTGTTCGAGGCGCAGTTCGCGGGGTCCCGCGTCCTGCTCATCACGGGCCAGGTGGAGAGCCGTTTCCTGGGCCGTTCCAAGGGCTATCTGCACGAGGCGGAGCAGCAGCTCGCCATGCTCCGCACGCTGACCCGCGAGGCATGGACGGTGCGCCGGGCCGAGGACATCGCCGAAACGGTCGTGGCGGCGGGCCGCGAGACGGGCCGCGGATGGCCGCGTCCGGCGGCCGTCGAGATCCCGGTCGACCTGCAGTACGCGCGGGTCCCGGCGTCGCCGCGGGTTGCGGAGGCGGCTGCGGTGCCGCGGGCCGCGCCACCCGGCGACAAGGTGCGCGCGGCGGCGGAGCTGCTCGCGGGCGCCCGCCGTCCGCTGATCTGGGCCGGTGGCGGTGTGCTCAGCGCGGGCGCCTGGCCCGAGCTGCGCCGCCTGGTCGAGCGCCTGGAGATCCCCGTCGTCACCTCGGTGCAGGGACGCGGCGCGCTGCCCGAAGACCACCCGCTGTGCCTCGGCGCCCTGGTCACGACGCCGCCACTGCGCGAGGTGGTCGAGGACGCCGACGTCGTCCTCGCCGTGGGCGCCCGCTTCCAGATGTACACCACCGACGCGTGGCGGCTGCGGCTCACCGGCGCGCTGATCCACGCCGACGCCGACACGAGCGTGTTCGGCCGCACCTACCCGCCCGCCGTCGCGCTGCACGGCGACGCCCGCGAGACGCTGCGCGCGCTCGGCGAGCACGTCGCCGCCACCGCCGCGACCGGGGAATGGGCAGGGACCGCCCGCAAGGCCGCTGCCGAGGCGCGCGAGAGCTCGCTGGAATCCCTCGGTCCGGATCATCGGGCGATCGTGGCGGCGATCCGCCGGTCGCTGCCGAGGGCGGGCGTGATCGTCCGGGACTCGACCGTCCCGGCGTACGCGTGGGGCGACCGGCTGCTGCCGGTCCTGGAGCCGCGCACGTCGCTGCACCCGGCCTCCGCCGCGATCGGCCCCGGCCTGCCGCTGGCGATCGGCGCCGCGATCGGCAGCGGCGAGCGCACCGTCGTCGTCCATGGCGACGGCGGCATCATGCTGTCGATCGGCGAGCTGTCGACGCTCGCGCAGGCGGGCGCGCCCGTCACGGTCTGCGTGTTCAACGACCGCGGGTACGGCGTGCTGCGCGACGTCCAGCACGCCACGTTCGACGGCGCCCGCAACGACGTCGACCTGCACACCCCCGACTTCGTGGCGCTCGCCGCCGCGATGGGCGTGCCCGGCGAGAAGGTGGCGGACGCCGCCGCCTTCGACCGCGCGTTCGCCCGCTCGGTCGAGCGCGGCACCGGGCCGTACCTGATCGAGATCGACATGGCGGCGCTGGCCCCGATGAAGCGCCGCGCCGGACGCCAGCAGCTGCTGGGCTGACCGGAACCCGTACGTCCGATGGTGAGAGGAGCCGTGCATGCTGACAGTCCAGAATGAATGGTACAGTTCACAACATGGCGATCAACCTCTCGTCCAGCTCCTACCTCGTGCTGGGGCTGATCGGCCTGCGCGGGCCCAGCTCGTCCTACCAGCTCAAACGGGCCGTCGAACGCTCGGTCGGGTACTTCTGGCCGTTCCCGCACAGCCAGCTGTACGTGGAGCCGCGGCGGCTGGCCGAGGCCGGGCTGCTGGAGGAGTCCGCCGAGACCGGGGGACGCCGCCGCCGCACGTACTCGCTCACGCCCGCGGGCCGCGAGGCGCTGCGCGAATGGCTCCGGGACCCCGCCACCGAGGTCTTCCAGGTCCGCAACGAGGCCGAGCTGAAGCTGTTCTTCAGCGAGCTCGGCGACGAGGGGACGGCGGAGCGGCTCGCCGAGGCGCAGGTCCGCTACCACCAGGGCCGGCTGGAGGAGTTCCAGAAGATGCTGGAACGCCTTGTCGACGTCCCGGATCTGGAGAAGCGGGTGGCGCCGCTCGTCCTGGGCGTCCGGATCGAAGAGGCGTGCCTGTCGTTCTGGCACGACGTCCGCGACTCGGGCGTGCGCGGCGCGCTGGCCCGCACACGCCTGCCGGGCGGGCACGAGGGGCCTCACCCGGACTGAGAACCGCACGGCGCCCGAAGCGGGCGAGAAGGGGACGCACATGGTGATCGCCGACATCGCCCACCGAGGACTGCGCTGCCGGGGGCCGCGCCAGGAGACGCTCCTGCGGATGCTGGAGAACACCCTCACGCACGCGGAACGTCCGGACGACCTCATCGTGTACGCGGGCCTGGCGAAGGCCGCCCGCGACCACGCCGCCCTGAAGCTCATGACCGAGGCGCTGCTGACGCTGGAGGAGCACGAGACGCTCGTCGTCCAGTCCGGCAAGCCGATCGGGGTGTTCCCGACCGGGACGCGGGCGCCGCTGGTCGTGATGGCCAACAGCAACCTGGTCGGCCGCTGGGCGACCAGCGAGCACTTCTACGAGCTGGAGCGGCGCGGCCTGATCGCCTGGGGCGGGTACACGGCGGGCGACTGGCAGTACATCGGGTCGCAGGGCATCGTCCAGGGGACGTACCAGACGCTCACCGCCGTGGCCGACGAGCATTTCGGCGGCGACCTCGCCGGACGCCTCGTCGTGACCGCCGGGCTCGGCGGCATGGGCGGCGCGCAGCCGCTCGCGACCGTCATGGCAGGCGGCGTCGCGCTCTGCGTCGAGGTCGACCCCGAAAGGATCGAAAAGCGGATCGCCAACGGCTACCTGGAACGCGCCACCGATTCGATCGACGAGGCGATGGCCTGGGCGCGGGAGGCGGCCGCGTCCCGGACGGCCGCGTCCATCGGGCTGCTCGGAAACGCCGCCGACGTGCTCCCCGAGCTGCGCGAACGCGGCCTGACGCCGGACGTCGTCACCGACCAGACGGCGGCGCACGACCTGATGTACGGGTACGTGCCGTCGGACATGACGCCCGCCGAGACCGCGGTCCTCCGCGAGAGCGACCCGGACGAGCTGACCCGCCGCGCCCGCGCCTCCATCGCGACGCACGTGGAGTGCATGCTCGCCTGGCAGGACGCGGGCGCCGTCGTGTTCGAGTACGGCAACAACCTGCGGGCGCAGGCGGCGGAGAACGGCGTCGACGCGTTCCGCATCCCGATCTTCATCGAGCGGTACATCAGGCCGCTGTTCTGCCGGGGCATCGGCCCGTTCCGGTGGGTGGCGACGTCCGGCGAGCAGGCCGACATCGACCTCATCGACACGATGGTGGTGCGGGAGTTCCCCGGGAACGCGCTCGTCCAGCGGTGGATCCCGACCGCGCGGAAGTACGTGCGGCAGGCCGGGCTGCCGTCCCGCATCTCGTGGCTCGCCCACGGCGAGCGGGCGAGGCTCGCGCTGCTGGTCAACGAGGCCGTGCGGAGCGGCGAGCTGCACGGCCCGGTCGCGTTCACCCGCGACCACCTCGACGCGGGCGGCGTCGCGCAGCCGCTGCGCGAGACGGAGAACATGCCGGACGGCTCCGACGCCGTGTCCGACTGGCCGCTGCTGAACGCGCTGCTCACGGCCGGTTCGGGCGCCGACCTCGTGGCGATCCACGCCGGCGGCGGCGGTTACGCGGGCTACATGCAGAGCGCCGGGGTCACGCTCGTCGCGGACGGCACCGCCGCCGCCGACGAGCGGATCACGGCGGCGCTCACCGCCGACACCGGCATCGGCATCATGCGGTACGCGGACGCCGGGTACGAGACGGCGGCCGACGCCGTCCGCGCGAGCGGCCTGCGATGGTTCGGGTGACGCACGTGCCGGTGATCGACCTCGAGAACGGCCCCGTCACCATCGCGGGCGCGCTCGACGTGGAGCGCACGCCCACCGGGCTGATCCCGCGGCGGCTGCCCGCCTGGACCCGCCCGCAGCTCACCGACCCGTACCTGCGGCTGATGGTGCCGAGGCCCGCCGGGGTGCGGCTCGTGTTCCGCACCGAGGCGGACAGCGTCGAGCTCGACGTCTTCGTCACCCGGTTCCGCAACGCCTACTTCCCGCTCTTCCCCGTCGCGTTCGACGCGGTCGTCAGCCGGTGCCGGGTGATCTCCGAGGAGGTGCGCGGCGGCGACGTCTGCGTCGTCCGCGCGGGTCAGGTGGTCGAGACCGAGCGGGGCAAGCCGGAGACGATCCGGTTCGAGGGGCTCGGCACGTCCTGGAAGGACGTCGAGATCTGGCTGCCCCAGGCCGCGATCGTGGAACTTCGGGAACTGCGCGCGGACGGCAGCGTCGCGCCCGGCGAGCTCCCCGGCCGCCGCTGGGTGCACTACGGCAGCTCGATCAGCCACTGCGCGGAGGCGGGGAGCCCGACCGTCGCCTGGCCGGCGTGGGTGGCCCGGCGGGCGGGGCTCGACCTGACGTCGCTGGCGTTCGCCGGGAACTGCCATCTCGACCCGTTCGCCGCCCGGACGATCCGGGACCTGCCCGCCGACGTCGTCACGCTCAAGATCGGCATCAACGTGCAGAACCTCGACTCGCTCAAGGAGCGGACCTTCGTCCCGGCGCTGCACGGGTTCCTCGACACGATCCGCGACGGGCATCCGCGGACGCCGCTGCTCGTGGTGTCGCCGATCAGCTGCCCCACCGCCGAGGACCGCGCCGGGCCGACCGTCCAGGACGAGACCGGCCGCTACCACGCGACGGGCGACCCGTCGTCCGGCCTGACCCTCGCCCGCATCCGGACGCTGATCGAGGAGATCGCCGGGACGCGCGCGGAACACGACCCGCACCTGCGCCACCTCGACGGGCGGGCGCTGTTCGGCCCGGACGACACCGGCGACCTCTACGACGGCCTCCACCCGAACGCGGCCGGATACCGCCGCATCGGCGAACGTTTCCACGCGCACGTGTTCGGCCCGTCCGGCCTGTGGCCGGGGCTGAGCGATGCCCCGGGGCCTGGGGGCCGCCCCCCGGAGACAGGCCCACGATGACGACCGAAGGGCGAACGGCATGGCAACGGTAGCGACGGACGATCACGCGGCCCGCGTGCTCGGCCTCATCGACCGGCACGAAGCGGAACTCGTCGCCTTCCTCCGCGATTTTCTCCGTATCCCGAGCGTCTGGGGCGACGGACCGGCGCTGACGGCCGCGGCGGAGCATCTCGCCGCCCCGCTCGCCGACGCGGGCCTCGCGGTCGAGCTTCCGGGCTCGGGCACGGACGGCATGCCGAACGTCCTGGCACGCGCATCCGGCGCGGGCGATCCGGGAGACGCGCTCATCTTCAACGGCCACATGGAGGTGTATCCGCCGTCGCGGTCGTGGCGGCGGGACCCGTTCGGCGGCGAGATCGACGACGGCCGCGTCTACGGCGTCGGCGTCGCCGACATGAAGGCCGGGACCGCGGCGATGACGATGGCGACGGCGATGCTGGCCAGGGCCGAGGTACCGTTGCCGCGCGACATCGTCGTCCTCGCCGTCCCCAACCATTTCGAGGGCGGGGAGGGCACCCGGCAGGCGCTCCGCGACGGGCTGCGCGGCGCGTACGCGATCAACTGCGAGCCGAGCGGCCTGCGTGTCCTGACCGGCCAGCGCGGCATCGCCTACGTCACCGTGACCGTGCGCGGCAGGGCCGCGCACACCACCGCGCTCGACATCGGCGTGAACGCCGTGGCGCGGGCCGCGGACATCGTCCGCGAGGTGCTCGCGATGCCGATCACCGGCGCGGACGGCGCGGTGCTCGACGACGTCAAGATCTGCAACGCGGCGCAGATCTCCGGAGGGGTGGCGCACAACCTCGTCCCGGAACGGTGCGAGATCACCTTCGACTTCCGGTTCCCCGCCGCGCAGACGCAGGACGACGTCCTGCGGGACGTTCGCGCCGCCGTGGAACGCGCCGTCGACCGCCTCGCCGAATTCCCGGTGGACGTCGAACTGGAGGCGACCTGCCTGAAGAACCCGCGCAGCTCGCTTCGGGTGCCGCCCGGCGAACCCCTCCTCGCCGACGTCGCCGCCGCGCACCGCCGCAGCACCGGTGCGGCCGCCGCCCACGATTCGCATCCCGCCTGGCCGGACACGCCGATCTTCTGGGAGTCGGGCATCAGGGCGGTCACCTACGGCCCCGGCTCGATGGACTGCTACTGGGACGACGAATGGGTGGCGGTCCAGGACTACCTCACCGCCGTCCGGACCTACGCCGTCGCGGCGCTGACGCTCGGCGGCACCGATGCCTGACCAGCCCGCGCCGGTCGAGGAGATCTGCTCCGACCTCATCAGGTTCGACACGACGAACCCGGGCGGAACCGAGCGGAAGGCCGCCGAGTACGTCGCGGCACTGCTGTCGGACATGGGCCTGGACCCCCAGGTCATCGAGGCGGAGCCGGAACGTACCAACGTCGTCGCCCGGGTCGCCGGAACCGACCCCGGCGCGCCCGCGCTCCTCATCCAGGGCCATCTCGACACCGTCCCCGCCGACGCCTCCGACTGGTCGCGGCACCCCCACAGCGGCGACATCGCGGAGGGCCACGTCTGGGGCCGCGGCGCCGTGGACATGAAGAACGCGGTCGCGATGACCCTCGCCGCGGTAGGCGGCACGCTCGCCGCGGGCCGCCGGCCGCGCCGCGACCTCGTGCTGGCGTTCCTCGCCGACGAGGAGACCGGCGGGCGGCTCGGCGCCGGGCATCTGGTGACCGAGCGTCCGGACCTGTTCGAGGGATGCGCGGCGGCGATCGGCGAGGTCGGCGGGTTCAACGTGCCCGTCTCGTCCGGCGGCCCGCCGCTGTTCGCCGTGTCGGTCGCCGACAAGGGGCTGCGCTGGTACGAGGTGCGGGAGGAAGGCGTCGCCGGGCACGGCAGCATGATCCCGCGCGACAACCCGATCCCGCGGCTCGCGGAGACGGCGCTGCGGCTGGTGTCGTCCGCGCGCCCGTACACGGTGATCGATCCGATGCGGGTGCTGGCCTCCGAGATCGCGGGACGTCCCGTCACCGACCCCGCCGACGTCGCGGACGTCCTGGCGACGCGGACCGGGCCGTTCGCCCCGATGTTCGGCGCCGGGATCCGCACCACCGTCAACGTGACGAGGATCGGGGCCGGTTACAAGGAGAACGTCATCCCCGGCGAGGCGTGGGCGCGGTTCGACTGCCGTTTCGTCCCAGGACACGAGGAGGAGATCGACGAGCACCTCGCGTCCCGCCTCGGCGACAGGACGAAGGTGTCACTGCTCCGGCGCAGCCCGTCCGTCCTGTCCGACCACGAGAGCGAATGGTTCGGCCTTCTCACCGAGGCGCTGCGCGGAGAAAGCCCCGGCTGCGCCGTCGCGCCGTTCGTGTTCAGCGGCGGCACGGACAACAAATGGTTCCGCACGCTCGGTATGGAAACGTACGGATTCACGCCGATACTCCTACCTTCCGGTTACGACTATCCGGCGATGTTCCATGGCGTGGACGAACGCTGCCCTGTGGACGCGCTCCGGTTCGGTGTACGAGTAATGGAAAGACTGATGTCACTGTGAGTGGAACGCGAGGGCCCAGGGTAGCCATCATCGGCTGCGGACTCGGCGGCATCGCCGCAGCGGTGAAGCTCAAGAAGAAGGGGCTCACCGACTTCACCGTCTTCGAGCAGTCGGATGGACCGGGCGGCACCTGGTGGGACAACCGGTATCCCGGCTGCGAGGTCGACATCGCGTCCCACGCCTATTCCTTCTCCTTCCTGACCTATGACTGGACACGCACCCACGCCGGGCAGGAGGAATTGCAGCGGTACACCGAGCACGTCCTCGATCGGTTCGATGTGCGGCGCCACTGCCGTTTCGGCGTCCGTGTCGAATCGGCGACCTGGGACGACGAAACGGCACGCTACGAGGTGCGCCTGGCGGACGGCACGGCCGAGCCGTTCGAGGTGGTGATCAGCTGCCTCGGCCTGCTCAGCCGCCCCCGCTACCCCGACTGGCCGGGCCTGGACCGCTTCGAGGGCCCGAAGTTCCACACCGCGCGCTGGGAGCACGAGCACGAACTGACCGGAAAGCGGGTCGCGGTCGTCGGGACGGGCTCCACCGCCAGCCAGGTCGTCCCCGCCATCGCCGGAAAGGCGGGGCAGTTGTACGTCTTCCAGCGGCAGCCGGGCTGGGTCCTGCCGAAGGACGAACGCGACTTCACCCCCCGCGAACGGGCCCTCTTCCGGAGGCTGCCCTTTGTTCAGAAGGTCCGGCGGCTGTTCATGTTCTGGAAATTCCGGATGCTGTTCAAGGGATACAATCCGCACGGGAGAACGCAGCGGAAGATTCTGCGGCTGTGCCACGAGTACCTTGAGAAAACGGTGGAGGACCCGAAGCTGCGCGCCCAGCTGACGCCCGACTATCCGTGGGCATGCAAGCGCCCGGTGTTGTCGACCGGTTTCTATCCGGCGCTGAACCGGCCGAACGTCGAACTCGTCCCGCACGCGGTCACCCGCGTGACGCCGAACGGAATCGTGGACGCCACGGGCGTAGAGCGCGACATCGACGTCCTCGTCATGGCCACCGGTTTCCAGACGACGAAGTTCCTTGCGTCGCTGGACGTGCGCGGCACCGGCGGCGTGTCCATTCACGACACGTGGAAGGACGACCCGAGGGCGTTCCTGGGCATCACCGTCCCCGGATACCCGAATTTCTTCATGCTGTACGGCCCGAACACCAACGGCGGGTTCTCCGTCATCGCGCAACTCGAACGGCAGGCCGAGGTCGCGGCGCGGACGGTCGCCACGATGCGGCGCAAGCGGTTCCGCGCCGTCGACACCCGCCCGTCGGCCACCGACCGGTGGGTCCGGTGGGTCGACGGCCAGATCCGCAAGAACACCTCGTCCAGCGATGGAAGCTGCACGAACTACTACCACGCCGAATCGGGCCGCAACGTCACGCAATGGCCGAAGCCGCACGGCGAGTACTACCTGCTCACCAAGGCGCTGCCCTTTCTAGGCTTCATCAAAGTGCGATGACCGGGGATCTGGATGCCGCCGCACAGTCTTGAGCCGCTCCGAGCCGCCGCCCCGGAATTCTTCGCCGCCTGCGTCGAACTGGCGAGCGTCCCCCACCGGCATTCCACCCTCGACGCCAAAACCCGCGAGCTGATCGCGCTCGCGGTCAACGCCGCCGTCACCCACCTCCACGAGCCCGGCATCCGCCGCCATGTGCGCGGGGCGCTCGACCACGGCGCGACCCGCGCGGAGATCATGGAGACGTTCCAGCTCGTGGCCGTCCTCGGCATCCACGCGGCGAGCACCGGCTTCCCGCTCCTGCGCGACCTGGCGCCCTCGTCCCGTCCAGACGACGGCACCGACCGCGAGGCCGCCAAGGCCGAATTCGTCCGACGCCGCGGCTACTGGGACGAGTCCTGGGAAGACGTCCTGCAGCGCGCACCCGCCTTCTTCAGCGCCTATCTGAACTTCTCCGCGATCCCCTGGGAGAGGGGCATTCTCGAACCGAAGGTCAAAGAGCTGATCTACATAGCAATAGACGCGTCGGCCACCCACCTGTTCACGGACGGTCTCAAGGTCCACATCGACAATGCCGTCAATCATGGCGCGACACCCGACGACATCGTCACCGTCCTGGAAATCGCCAGCACGATCGGCATCCAGACACTGGAAATCGGCCTCCCCATCCTCCAGGAAGAACTAGACCGCTCCGGCTAGCTGGTTCTTTCCCGGGCCGTTCACCACCACGACCCGAACGAGGCGAGGCGGACGCGGCGTCGGAAGAGGGCGCATCCGTGACGACGCCCTCCCGCGAAGGCTGTATATGGGCAGGAGCGCGTGCGGCGAGCACGCGCTCGGGCGATCGCGGGGACCGGTCGCCTGGGCGCGATGGTGGTGGCGCAGGCGGGTATGTGGCGGTGCCCGGCCGGCCCGGCAGGGCCGTTCGAGCAGCTGCGCCGCCGATCACGGGCGCGTCGTCGCGCTCGGCCTCCCCGGAGACCGCCACCACCGGGCTGCGGGTGGCCCGCCATGACACGGTGGGTTCTCGACGGCAAAGTTCGCGTGCACTCGTCGGTGACATCGGAATCCCACTGCCCATCCGCCCCACGGGCCATGACGCACCTCGGCAGGGCGGCGATACAGTGGAAGCGG
Organism: Actinomadura sp. 3N508; assembly: GCF_044326375.1. Classification (NCBI taxonomy): domain Bacteria; kingdom Bacillati; phylum Actinomycetota; class Actinomycetes; order Streptosporangiales; family Thermomonosporaceae; genus Actinomadura; species Actinomadura sp. 3N508. The sequence continues at coordinate 77,481 of NZ_JBIRAX010000002.1, read as the reverse complement.
CGATCGGTGCAAGGAAACGGGGTCCGTCTTGGTGATGAACCCGGCTCTGAGCCGGGCTTCCAACCGGCGGAGGTACGGCAATGTCCAAGTTCATGGACGTTCACCACGGGATGAACGGCATATCTGGCGACCAGTTGAGGGAAGCTCACGAGGCCGATCTGGCCCTCCAGGCTGAGGAAGGCGTCTCCTTCGAGCGGGCCTGGGCGGACCCGGAGTCCGGCACGGTCTTCTGCCTCTCGGAGGCTCCCGACGCCGCCGCCGTGCAGCGCGTCCACGAGCGTGCAGGCCACCGCGCCGACGAGATCCACCCCATCCCGCTGAGCGTCTGACGGCCCGTCCAAGCAGAATCGTGTGGCTCGCCTGGGGCGAGCATGCCGAGGTCAGGCGGCATTCGGCCACCGCCAGCCGCCGATCTCTCCGCCCCTGGGCCGCCCAGGACGGCGATCCACCGAGCCCTCGGGGACCAGGCCTGGCGGTCAGGCTGATGGCGGTCGGCTTCGCCGATGGTGAGCTACCGTCAACGGCGGCCAGCCAAATCGCGCACATTCGACGCTCTGTCTTGAAGCCAGCCGGAGCGGCGGCGTAGGCGACGCGGCACCCGCCGGGCGAGATCACCGGCTGCGACGGCACGGCGCCGTCCGCCACCGGTTCCGCGGTCAGCTCCGGCGCGTCTTCACTCGTGCACCGCGCTCTTAGAGGTTGCCTGCCGCTGGCAGCGCGGGCCGGTGGATCCAGGCGGCAAGGTCCGCGGGCGCGCATTCGGCGACTCGGGCGGCGTACCGGGGAAGCTCCTCCTCGCTGAGGACCTGCCGCCACTGGCCTGTTGATCCGCTGTGGAAGAACTGGCTGTGGTCGTGATAGAAGCCGTCGTGGCTGGCTTCGGGCGCGAGCTCGCCGGCCCGGCCCTTCATGACCGCGAACGTGGCGGCCTGGACCAGGTCCGGCCAGGCCGTCTCGGTGATGGCGATCCCGAGGCGGGCTGCTATGTAGCGCATCTGCCCTTCGAGGTCATCAAGGAGGTCCTCGTAGCGCAGCAGCACGATGTTCGGCTGGTCGCGGACCTGCCAGAACGTGTCTAGATGGTGAAGCATGATCTCCAGGTCGGACACGGCCTTCCCTGGCGCGGCCGGATTGACCCAGGACCAGAAGCGCTCGCGCGCCGTCCCGCTCGGCAGGGACGGAGCTGCGGCCAGCAACTCGTCAAGGACCACGGCGCCCACGGCATCCTCCCGCAATGCGAGGGACACGGCCCGGTCGGTGTTGCCGGCGTGGCTGTCCAAGGACACGGCCACATCCCGGGGGTCCCGGCTTGCGCAGAGGTAGGTGACCCGGTCGTCGAAGGGCAATCCGTCGAGGGGCGTATGGGTCTTGATGAACCGCCGGTGCGCCTGTGCCTCGAGGTCGGCCAGCACTCCGGTGAGCGGGCGCAGCAGGACGTCCAGCCACGGCGAGATCTGGTCGAGCGGCCGGTCGAATGTCGCGGTCTTGAAGATCTCCAGGGCGCAGATCATCTGCAGCCAGGTCGTGCCGCACTTCGCCGGGGTGCTGATCACGATGTCGCCGGGACGGAACACGAACCCGTCCCAGCGGGCCGAGTCCGTAAAGGAGGTCTGGTAGCGAACGCGTTCCCCCAAGCCCATGCGGGGAGAATGGCGGCAACCAGATCGGGCCGTCAACCGAGTCGTGGGTTGCCCCGACTTCCGTGGTGGGAGCTAGCCAGGAGGACCTGGTCCCCCTTGGCCCGAGGCTGCGCTGTCGTCCTCGGTAGGCCCAGTCTGGCGCCGTCCATGATGGTCGATGCGTCCAGTGCAGACCCACCGTGCCCTTGTGAGAAGAGTGAGGAGTGCCGGTGGTGTGTACCGGCGATGCGGCTGCGAGGATCTGGCATGGTGCGGACGGTCTCGAAGGTGTCCCACAACCACAACACCCGATACAACAGGCTCTCGATCATCCGCCGCCGCTCCGACCCGGTGCTGTTCCTGCTGGGCACACGCTGTTCAGGCGCGTGGTCTTCGGCCGCCTCTCGCGGGGACGAATGATCGCCGTCGCGGCGATCCTGGTCTTGGCGGTGCTTGCCGTAGCCGACGTGCGAGCCTGGGCGGACGGCGCTACGGCCGGAAGCGGGCAATGCGAGTGATGAGCTGGTCGCGCTCCCGGGTGGGGAGGAACGCGGCCTCGGCGGCCCGGATGTTGTAGTCGCGGAGCTCGTGGAAGCCGGCGTCCAGTTCGGTGTTGAGCAGTGTCGTCTCCTGGCTCAGGCTCGTCCGGCTCATGAGCCGGTTGTCGGTGTTGATCGTCGTCTTGATCCCGCAGCGGGTCATCTTGGCGATCGGATGGTCGCGCACCGTCTCGACACCGCCGGTGTGCGCGTTGGACGACGGGCAGCACTCGACCGTGACGCCCAGGTCGGCCACCAGCTTCGCGACGGTTCCGTCGGCGGGTTCGGCACCCTCGGTCAGCTCCCGTCCCAGCGTGACACCGTGTCCGATGCGTCTGGCGTGCAGGAGCTCGATCGCCTGCCGGATCGATTCGGTGCCGTCCGCCTCGCCCGCGTGGATCGTCGCGGGCACGCCGGCCTGGAAGGCGCGTTCGAACTGCTCGGCGTGGGCCGCGGCCGGGTGGCCCAGTTCCGGGCCGACGAGGTCGACGGCGACGATCAGGTCCTGCTCCCATGCGGCGATGGCGGCGTCCATCGTGTCGTCGTTGATCGGCAGGTCTCGCTCCACGCAGGCGATGAGGCGGACGTCGATGTCGCCGCCGCCGGCCCGGACGGCGGCGACCCCGGCCCGTAGGCCGTCCGCCGCGGCGCGGAGCGCGCCCAGCATTGTGAGGCCGGCCGCGATGTGCATCTGCGGTGCGAAGCGGACCTCCGCGTAGATCACGCCGTCGGCGGCGAGATCCTCCACGGCTTCGTAGGCGACGCGTTCCACGGTGGCGACGCTCTGCATGAAGCCGTAGGTGTAGCGGAATCCGTTGAGGTAGGACGCCAGGCTCCCGGAGTTCGCGTTGTCGGCGAACCACTGGGCGAGGAGGCGAGGCCCGCTGACCGGCAGCGGCACACCGGCCTCGGCCGCGAGGTCGAGGACGGTCTCCGGCCGTAGCCCGCCATCCAGATGATCATGGAGCAGCACCTTCGGCAGGGCCTTGATCCGGTCGGGCGGCAGGGGCGCCGATGTGGGCCGGCCGCCCGGTGACTGTGATCGCATCGCCGGATCATCGCAGGACAACCACTTAACAGACAAGTGCTTGCCACTTGCCAGTTATCTGTGTAGCGTGCGGCCACCGGTCGCCGCGATCGGGTCGGCAAAGACGAGCGCGGACGCCGTACAAGATCTGAGGAGGGCTCATGCCCAGACTTCGAACGGCGGGAGCGGTGGCGGTCGCCATGCTCATCGCCGTGGTCCTCGCCGGATGCGGCGGTTCCGGCGGCTCTGCCGCGACGTCCGGCGAGGGGTCCGCCTCGGGCGGCAAGAAGCGGTCGGCGGTCAAGCTCGGGGTGGTGTACGACATCGGCGGCCGCGGAGACAAGTCGTACAACGACGGCGTCGGCGCGGGCATCGACTCGCTGAAGCGAGAGCTCGGCATCCAGGCGAAGGAACTCAGCCCCAACGCCGGCGGAACCGACCGCCAGGAGCTGCTCCGGCTGCTCGCGGAATCCGGCTACAACCCGATCATCTGCGTCGGCTTCCTCTTCCAGGATCCGGTCAAGAAGCTCGCCCCGGCCTACCCGAAGACGCGGTTCGCCGTCATAGACGACGACGCCGTGAAGGCACCGAACGTGACCGGGCTCGTCTTCAGCGAGGAGCAGGCGTCCTATCTCGTCGGTGCCGCCGCCGCCCTGAAGAGCAAGACCGGCCACATCGGATTCGTGGCCGGGGTGCAGACGCCGCCGCAGCAGAAGTTCCAGGCGGGGTACGAGGCCGGCGCCCGCAAGATCAACCCGCGGATCAAGGTCGACGTCAAGTACCTGACGCAGCCCCCGGACTTCACCGGATTCTCCTCGCCGGACAAGGCGAAAGAGGCCGCCAAGGGCATGTACGACGGCGGCGCGGACGTCGTGTACCACGCCAGCGGCGCGTCGGGGCGCGGGGTCTTCCAGGCCGCGGTCGCCGCGGACAAGTGGGCCATCGGCGTCGACAGCGATCAGTACCACACCGTGGATGCCGCACAGAGATCCCATGTGCTCTCCAGCGCCGTGAAGAGCCTGGACGTGGCCGTGTCCACGTTCGTGAAGGACTACGCGAACGGACGGCCGCAGTCGGGCAGCGTCCGGTTCGGCCTGGCGGAGAACGGGGTCGGCTATTCGACCTCCGGTGGATTCATCGATGACATCGAACCCCGGCTGGAAGCGCTCAGGAAACAGATCATCGCAGGCCAGATTACGGTGCCGACCACGCCATGAACAGTGAGGCAGCCGCGGTGCTGCAGGCCGCGAACATCAGCAGGCGGTATCCCGGCGTGCTGGCCAACGACGAGGTGTCCCTGACCGTACGACCCCGCGAGATCCACGCGATCGTCGGAGAGAACGGCGCCGGGAAGTCCACGCTGATGAAGATCCTCTACGGCGAGGAGCGTCCTGACCGGGGGACCCTGAGCATGGCCGGCCGGCAAGTGCGGTTCACCACCCCCCGCGCCGCGATCGCCGCAGGCATCGGCCTGGTCCATCAGCACTTCATGCTCGCCGACAACCTGCTGGTCTGGGAGAACGTGGTCCTCGGCGCCGAAACCCGGCGCCGGGGACTGCTGGACCGGGCGTCCGCGCGCGCCTGGATCACCCGGATCGGCGATTCCCACGGGCTCTCGGTGGACCCCGATCGCGCCGTGGGCGACCTCGGGGTCGGCGAGCGGCAGCGCGTGGAGATCATCAAGGTGCTCTACCGGGACGCCAAGGTGATCATTCTCGATGAGCCGACCGCCGTCCTGGTGCCGGACGAGGTGGACCGGCTGCTCGACAGCCTGCGGAGCCTCCGCGAGCGCGGGATATCCGTGCTGTTCATCTCCCACAAGCTGGACGAGGTGCTGGCCGCCGCGGACCGGATCACCGTCATGCGCGCCGGGCGGGTGGTCGGCACCGTCGATCGCGCGGACGCGACGAAGACCCTCCTCGCCGAAATGATGGTCGGTGGGCGGCTGCCCGCCGTTCCGGCGCGCGGCACCGTACCCCGGGACACGGTCGGACTGCGGCTGCGTGACCTCACCGTCGCGGCGGACGGCCGGTCGCCGGTCGAGAAGGCGTCGCTGACCGTGCACGCGGGGGAGATCGTGGGGCTGGCCGGTGTCGAGGGCAACGGGCAGAACGAGGTGCTCGACGCCGTACTCGGCCTCCTGCCGGTGCGGGCGGGCACCATCCGCCTGGGCGAGCGCGACATCACGATGCTCGGTGTCGTCGAACGGCGCCGGCTCGGGCTGGCGTCCATCGCGGCGGACCGCCAACGGCACGGAATGCTGCTGGGCGCGGCGCTGTGGGAGAACCTGCTGCTCGGCAATGAGCGGCTGCGAGCCACGTTCAAGCCCTGGCGCATCGATCGGCGGGCCGTCCAGCACGCCACCGAGGCGGTCCTGCGCACCTTTGGGGTGAAGGCCCCCGGCCCGGCCACGCCCGCCTATGCCCTGTCGGGAGGGAACCAGCAGAAGTTCGTTTTCGGCCGCGAGATGTCGACGCACCCGAAGGTCCTGCTGGCCGCCCACCCCACCCGTGGCGTCGACGTCGGGGCCCAGGCGCAACTGTGGCGGCACCTGCGGGACGCCCGAGACCAAGGGCTGGCCGTTCTGCTGGTGTCAGCGGATCTGGAGGAGCTCATCGCCCTCTCCGACACCATCTACGTCGCGTTCTCGGGTCGCATCAGCGATCCGATCCCGGCGGACCGGCTCACACCTCGCCGGCTCGGCTCGCTGATGACGGCCGGTCACGTCTCCCGGAACGGCGACGGGAACGGCGACGGCGACCGCGACGGCGACGGCGACCGTGACGGCGACGGGGGCCGGCGGTGAGCGGCGTGGTCCGGCGCGTCGCGTTGAGCGCCGCCGCCCCCGTGTCGGCGGCGCTGCTGGCGACGGCCATCGCCGCGCTGGTGCTCGGCCTGTCGGGGCATCCGCCGTTGCGCACCTTCGCCCTGATGATCGACTACGCGCGGACCCCCGAGTCGATCGTCTCCGCGCTCAACCGCGCCGTGCCGTACTTCCTCGCCGGGCTCGCCGTCGCCGTCGGGTTCCGCATGAAGCTGTTCAACATCGGCGTCGAAGGGCAGTACCAGCTCGGCGCGCTGTCCGGCGCGGCGCTGGGCGCCGTCGTCCACCCGCCGGGCATGCTGCACATCGCCTTCATCGTGCTGATCGCCGCGGCGGTCGGCGCGGCCTGGGCGGGCCTGGCCGGATGGCTCAAGGTCGCCCGCGGCGTCAACGAGGTCATCTCCACCCTCATGCTCAACTACATCGCGATCGCCATCGCCGCGTACCTGCTGGCCAACCACCTCGCGTCCACGGCGGGCGCGAGCGCCGGCACCGCGACCCGGCCCCTGCCCGCGAGCGCACGAATGCCGTCCCTGAACTCGCTCGCCGAGGCGTTCGGAATGTCTCTGCCGCCGACCGTCGCGCTCTGGGGCTTCCTGCTCATCGCGCTCGTCATCGGCGCCGGGGTGCACTACCTGCTGACGAGGACGTGGTACGGCTACCAGCTGCGCGCCACCGGCCTCAACGCACCGGCCGCCGAGGCCAACGGCATCGATCCGCGCCGCATGATCGTCATCACCATGCTGCTGTCGGGCGGCCTCGCGGGCCTGGCCGGCCTGCCGTATCTGCTCGGCCAGTCCCACAGCTACGGGCTCGACTTCCCGGCCGGCATCGGCTTCACCGGCATCGCCGTCGCCCTGCTCGGCCGGAACCGGCCCGCCGGCATCGCGGCGGCGGCGCTGCTGTTCGGCCTCCTGGAACGCAGCGCGCAGATCCTCGACCTGGACGGCATCCCCAAGGAGATCGCGACCATCATGCAGGGAGTCATCGTGCTGTCAGTGGTGATCGCGTACGAGGTCGTCAGGAGGAGCACCGCGCGGCAGACCGCGCGGCTGGTCCGTGCCCGGTCGGCGGACTCCGCGCGCCCGGCCGAGCGGGCGGCGGCGCTGTGACGGCCCTCGCCCGGCGCGGCGCCACGGCGTGGTTCCGCGTCGTCCCGATGCCGCGCATGCTCGGCCTGGCGGCGATCGGCCTGTTCATCGTCGCCACCGCCCACCAGATGGCCGGGGTGCCGGCCATGACCGGTTCGGGGCTGGTCGGAGCCGCGCTGCGGCTGGCCGTGCCGATCGGGCTCGCCGCCCTGGGCGCGCTGTGGAGCGAGCGCGCCGGTGTCGCCAACCTCGGCCTGGAGGGCATGATGATCCTCGGCACGTGGAGCGCCGCCTGGGTCGGCGCGGCCCACGGCGTATGGCCGGGGGTCGTCGCCGGAGCCATCGGCGGCGCGCTCGGCGGTCTCCTGCACGCCGTCGCCACGGTCACCTTCGGTGTCGACCAGGTGATATCCGGCGTCGCGATCAACCTCCTGGCACCCGGCCTCGTCCGCTACCTGTCGACGATCAACTGGTCGGGCCTGCCGCAGGCCGGGTCGACCCAGTCTCCACCGGTGCGGGGCGAGATCGGCGCCTTCACCGTGCCCGTGCTGGCGGGCGGCCGCGTCGGCGGATGGGACAGCCCCGACCTGCTCGGTGCGGTCGAACGCGGCGACCTGTTCATGCTGTCCGAAGTGGCCGGCCTGCTGCGCGGTGTCGTGGCCGACGTCTCCTGGTTCACCCTGCTCGCGGTCGTTCTGTTCGCCGGGACCTGGCTGGTGCTGTGGCGCACGCCGTTCGGGCTCCGGTTGCGGTTCATCGGCGAGAACCCGGCCGCGGCCGACAGCCTGGGCGTCGCCGTCTACCGCATCAAATATGTCGCGGTCGTCATCTCCGGCGCGCTCGCGGGTCTCGGGGGCGCCTTCCTGGTGACGGTGGCCAGCGGCCTCTACCGGGAAGGGCAGACCGCCGGCCGGGGCTACATCGGGCTGGCCGCCATGATCTTCGGCAACTGGCGGGTGGGCGGCACCGCCACCGGGTCCCTGCTCTTCGGGTACACCGACGCGCTCCAACTTCGGGAGTCCGGCGCGGTGCGCGGCCTCATCCTCCTCACCGGACTGGCGCTCCTGGTGCTGGGCGGCGGTCTGCTGCTACGCGGGCGGTACCGGGCATCCCTGTCCTCGCTCGGCGTGGGGGTCGCCGGGATCGTCCTGTTCGGCCTCGTCCACCGGGTACCGCCCCAGCTGGTGTACGCGACGCCGTACGCGGTCACCCTCGTCGTGCTGGTGGTCTCCGCGCGTCGGCTCAAGATGCCCGCGGCCGACGGGCTCCCTTACCGCCGAAGGGAGATCGACCGATGACGGCGGCGACCGGGGGGCGGCTGGCGGGCTACCTGTCGACGTGGACGGCCGCGCCGGGAGAACTCGTCGGCGTCCACGCCGCGCTGCTCGCGGACCGGCCGGCCGCCGTCCCCGCCTCGGTGCCGTTCACCGTCGAACCGATCGCGCTGGACGGGGGTGATCGCCCGGCGGGGGCCGAGGTACGTCAGCGCACGCGGACGCTCACCGATGCCGTGCTGCCCACGGGCTCGTTCATGAAGACCGGCGTCTGGGGCCACATCGGCGACGACATCAGCCTGCTGATGTGGCTGCGAACGGAGAACGCCGTACCCGGTCGCCGGCAGACCTTGGCCGAGCTGGTCGAACACCCCGGCCCGCCGGGCGCGGCGCCGCTCGGTCACACCCGCTGGAGCCTGGACGGCCGGGGCGTCGTCGTCATCGACGTCGCCGGGCATGCCACCGAAACCGGGATCCGGCTCGACGCCGGCACCTGGTATCTGCTGACCCTCGTCCGTACCGCCGGCGGAGCGGATCTGCTGCTCACCGACGACCAGGGCAGCACCCGGCGGGCAGGGGCCGCCGGACCGGAGCGTCCGGCCGGAGCTGTTTCCCGCTGGCAGGTCACCATAGGCGCGCGTGCGGCGGCGGGCGCCGCGCCGTCGGACACGTTCAACGGCCGGATCGAGGACCTCGTCATCCTCGGCCGGGAACTCGGGCGGGAGGAGGCCGAACGGTACGCCCGCGGCGAACCCGGACCGGCCGCGCTCCTCGCCGGGGACGCGGCGACCATCGCCGGGTGGAACTTCGCCGACATCACCGCCGGGCCCGCCGCGGAGAGCGCCGGTGATCCCGGCGTTACGCACGGGAACGCACGGGCGGCCGCGGCGGGGCCGCGCCTCTTCATCGTCAACCATCCGGCCGATGGGCTGTGCGGCCACGGTGGCGGCGCAGGCCGCGCGCTCCACCTGAGCTCCGACGACCTCGACGACGCCGGCTGGCCGGTCGTCGCCCGGGTACGGATCGGCGCGCGGCAACGCAGCGGAGTTCTCGGCGTACGCGTCGCGACCGCTCATGATCGCCTCGACCTGCCGCTCATCGTCAGCCCGTCACCCGAACGACCAGCGTCACCCGAACGACCAGCGTCACCCGGACGACCAGCGTCACCCGGACGACCAGCGTCACCCGGACGACCAGCGTCGCCCGGACCACGAGCGGCGGCCGGCTCCGGCGGCGACCGCCGACCGGCCAGGGCGCTGCTGCTCCTCCCCACTTTCACCTACCTGGCCTACGCCAACCACCGTCAACGCTCCGAGCGGTCCTTCTTCGGCGACTACCGGACCGTCAGCGACCACCCTGTCGTCCTGGACGACGACAACACCTACCTGAACACCAGCGAACGGCTGGGCGCCTCTCTCTACGACAGACGGGCCGACGGCACGGCCGCCGTCTACAGTTCACGGCTGCGGCCGATCCTCAGCATCGATCCCGACTACCGCTGGTGGCTGACCGGGGCCCACCGCCACTACCCGGCCGATCTGCGGTTCCTGCGCTGGCTGCGGCGCACCGGCCACCAGGTCGACGTCACCTCCGACGAGCACCTGCACGACCAGGGCGCCGAACTGCTGTCGGGCTACCGCGTCCTCATCACCGGCGGCCATCCCGAGTACGTCAGCGAGGAGATGCACGACGCGGTCACCGCCTTCACCCGGACCGGCGGCCGGCTGATGTACCTCGGTGGCAACGGCTTCTACTGGATCGCGTCGCGCGCGGCGGACGCGCCGCACCGGATCGAGGTCCGGCGCCGCGGCGACGGCGGCTGGTGGAGCGTCCCGGAGGAGGAGGCGACCATGGTCGCGAACGGTCGGCCGGGTGGTCTCTGGTCGCTGCGCGGCCGGCCACCCCACCACCTTCTCGGGGTCGCCTTCTCCGCGCAGGGCTGGCCGCGCGCGAGCGGCTACCGGAGGCTGCCCGCGTCCTACGGCACGGCCGCCGCCTTCGTCTTCGCCGGCGTTCCCGACGAGGTCGTCGGCGAGTTCGGCCACGCGCTGCACGGCGCGGCGGGCGACGAGATCGACGGCTTCCGCCCCGACCCGCGGCATCCGGACACGCTCCTGCTCGCCACGTCGGCGGGCCGTCACCCACCGTTCTTCCTGGAAGCCGCCGACGCCGCGAACACCGACGCCGCGAACACCGGTGCCCCGGACGCCGTACGAGCGGACATGACTCTGCGCACCCTGCCCGGCGGCGGGGCGGTGTTCTCCGTCGGATCCATCACCTGGAACGCCAGCATCACGTGGGACCACGGCCGCAACAACGTGGCCGCCATCACGGAGAACGTGCTGGAGCAGTTCCTCCACGGACCCTGACCGCGCTCCGTCCCCCTCCGCATGTCACCGGAAGGACAGATATGACCCTGGTCTACCTCGACCATGACGGCGGCCTCGACGATCTCGCCGCACTGCAACTCCTGCTGAGCTACCAGCACGTCACCCTGGTCGGCGTCGCCGTCACCCCCGCGGACTGCCTGCTCGAACCCGCGCTCTCCGTCACCGCGAAGATGCTGCGCCTCGCCGGGCGGGACGACGTCCGCGCCGCACCCGGGATCCTGGAAGGACGGAACCCCTTTCCCATGGCCTGGCGGGTCGACAGCCTCCGCGTCGACCACCTTCCGATTCTCAACTCGGCACGCCGCCCGTCCCCGGGCCACCCATCGGAACCCGACCCGGCACGCCGCCCGTCCGCCGCCAACATGCCGCTTCCCGCCCACAAGGACCTCGCCCGGAAGGTGCTGGCCGCTCCGGAACCGGTGACCGTCGTCTGCACGGGCCCGCTGAGCAACCTCGCCCGCAGCCTGGACGAGCATCCGGACATCGAGGAGAAGATCCGCGAAGTCGTGATCATGGGTGGCGCACTAGACGTCGACGGCAACGTCGACCGACCGGGCCACGACGGCGACGCGGAATGGAATCTCTTCTGGGACCCCGACGCCGCCCGCCGGGTCTGGCAAAGCTCCCTGCCGCTGACGCTCTACCCGCTGGACGCCACCAACCACGTACCGGTGACGAGCGAACTCGTCGGCGACCTGACCCGTGCGGCAAGCCCGGGCGGCGCCGCGACGATCGTAGCGACCCTGTGGGCGATGACCTTCGGCACCTGGGAATGCACGGGGCAGCCCTACTACTGCTGGGACTCGCTGACCGCCTCGCATCTCGGCGACGCCGGCATCTGCCGCTTCGAGACGGTGGAGACCGCGATCGTCACCAGCGGCCCGAGCCAGGGCCGCGTCGTCAGGGGCGGCGACCGCGCGGTCAACGTCGCCGTCTCCGCCGACCCTGACGCGTTCGCGCGGCACGTGATCGCGACCCTGACCGGCAGCGACGCGCATCCCGCCGCGGTCGAACAGGCATCCGCCGGCTAGCCCGGCGGCACCACCACCGGCGGCACCACGCCCCCATGTCCCGACAAACGACAGGATCACATATGCGGCCCACCGCCCCACGCGCCCACGACCTCACCGAGCGGCAGCTCACCATGCCCGTCGATGAGCTGGTCGCCGAGACCCGACACAAGGTCCGGGTGCTGCCGTCCCTCGACGAGCTCTATTCCTGGCTCGCCCGGATCATGGCCGATGAGATCAAGGCCAACAACGACGCCGGCGAGCCGACCCGGTGGATTCTGCCCGTAGGCCCGAAGTCCCAATATCCGCTGCTGGCCCGGATCTGCAACGAGGAGCGGATCCACTGGCGCGATGTCCACGCATTCCACATGGACGAATTCCTCGACTGGCAGGGCCGGCAGATCGGGGCCGACCACCCGTTCAGCTTCCGCGGGTTCTGCGACCGCAACCTTTACGAACTGCTCGACCCCGAGCTGCGTCCGGCGCCGGAGAACATCGTCTACCCCGACGTACGCGACCCCAGCGCATTCACCAGCCGGCTGCGTGACGCCGGCGGCGCCGACACGTGCTTCGCCGGATTCGGATACCGCGGCCATCTCGCCTTCAACGAGCCGCCCACCACTCGCTGGCACCGCTATTCCGTCGAGGAGTTCAAGGCGTCGACGACGCGCATCGTCCCGCTGCTGGAGGACACGATCGTCGCGCACTCGCACCGCACCACCGGTGGCTACACCCAGACCATTCCCCGCATGGCGATCACCATCGGCATGAGCGAAATCCTGTCCGCCCGGAAACTGCACCTCATCACCGACGGCGGCGCGTGGAAACAGTTCATCGTCCGTGTCCTCCTGCTCACCGGCGAACCCGATGTCATGTATCCGGTGACCCTCGCCCACGACCACCCGGACATGGAGGTCACTGTGGACAGCGCGTCCATCGCCCCGCTACGGCTGGGAATCAACGCATGACGGTTCACATCGTCGGCGCCTACATTCTCGACAGCTTTATGTCCTGCCGTGCTCTGCCTCGCGCGGGCGAGAGCGTGGCGGTTCGCTCGCTGGCCGACAGCGACGGAGGCAAGGGCGCCAACCAGGCGATCACGGCCGCCCGCCTGGAGGCGTCCACCAGGTTCGTCGGCAACCTCGGTGCCGACTCCGCCGGGGCTCACGCGCTGACGCTTCTCCACCGGGAAGGCATCGACACGTCGGGGACCATCCGTGTCCCCGGCACCGACACCGGGCGCAGCTTCATCCTCGTCGCCGATGACGCGCGGCAGATCGTCGCCACGTGGCCGGGCGCCGCCGACACCCTCACCCGCTCGGATGTCGACCGGGCACTCGCCGGCGCGGGCGCGGGCGACGTCCTCAGCATCCAGGGGGAGATCCCGCTCACCGTCAGCCTGCACGCCGCCCGCGTCGTGCCGGAACGGGTGACCGTCATCTGCAACCCCAGTCCGGTCGAGCAGTTCCGCACCCACCCCGACCCCTGGGCCGGCATCGACGTCCTCATCGTCAACGACATCGAAGGCCACGACCTCCTCGCCACCTGCGGGCTGCCGGCACCGCCGGCGGCGCAGATCCCGGCCGCGCTCAGCGCACACCTCGGCATCCCCGCCGTCGTCGTCACTCACGGAGCGTGCGGGGCGACCCTGTTCGATTCGGAGACGTCCACCCATTTCGCGGCGCCACAGGTCGCCACCGTGGACCCCACGGGCGCCGGCGACGCATTCGCGGGAGCGTTCGCGGCCCGGCTGTCAACCGGCGCATCCTTGTATCATGCCTGCTTGACCGCCGTCACGGTCGCCTCATACTCAGTGACCAAGCGATTCTGCGCTCCCTCATATCCCACCCGGCGAGAGCTCGAATCGTGGGAAAGCGAACTAGCTCCACATTCTGGGACGAGGCGCCGACGGCCCAGCTGACGCAGCGCCATCTTCACCTCTACCGAATGCCTAGTGAAACGACCACGCCCATGGCAGAGAAACGCCACATCTCCACCCAGCCCGGGCCGGGCGAGTCCCAGTCGTTGGCGCACACGCTGCGCGACGAGCTGGAGAGAATGATTCTTGAGACCAACCTCCGACCGGGCGACCGGCTACCGAGCGAAAACGAACTGATCGCCCATCACAAGGTCGGCAGGACCACCGTCCGAGAAGCGTTCCGGCTTCTTGAGCAAGAGGGTTTCGTGCAGTCGCGCCAAGGGCTGGGCCGGTTCGTGCGCGCTCGCCCCACGGTGCAGCGCCCGCTCACCCGCCTCGAAGGCGTGACGGACATGCTCGCCAGCCGTGGTTTCCGGGTCACGAACACCGTTTTGTCGGTGAAGCTCGATGAACCGACCGGCACCGAACGCGCGGCCCTAGGGCTGTCGCCCGGCCACACGGTGATCCGGCTGGAACGCCTGCGAACGCACGATGACGACGCGGTCGTCTACAGCATCGATGTCTTCAACCGAGCGATCTTCGATCAGCCGATATCGGAAATCGACTGGACCGGATCCCTGTTCACCCTGTTCGAGGAGGCCGGTCACGCCATCTCCGCGGCCATCGCCACCGTCTCGGCCGTACATTTGGGCGCCGAACAGTCCGAAAGGCTCGGCATGCCATCGGACACAGCCTGGCTGCTGCTCGCTCAAGAGCACAATGACAGCGACGGAAAGCCGATCCTGCTGTCTCAGGATTACCATCGCGGCAGCGACTTCTCCTTTCAGGTTCACCGCCGGCGCAAGGACTGACGACCGCCCGACGCCGATGGTCACGTACGGCTCGGTGGCCATCGGCTTCGACTTTGTCGCCATCGGATCGGTTACAAAGGCGCGGTAGACCCGATACCCGATGACGAGGAGCATGCCGTTCGTGGCCAATCACACGGCGGTGGGACTGATCCAAGAGGGTCGTGTCGCCGACCGTGGGGGCCAGGTCCTTTCGGGGAGGGAGTGGATGCCCTGTTGTGGCAGGAACACGATCGCCGGCCGCCGGACGTGGACGCCGTGGCCAAGGCGATCACCGCGATCCGCACCGCGCACGCCGACGGGCGGGAACCACCGCCCGTCACAGACCTCGGCGCGGCTGGACATGGACCGGCTGGAGGCCGAGCTGCTCGGCGCCGTGCATGAGGCCGAGCCGGTCGGCCGGTGCAGCAGGTCGCCTTTGGCGGCATGGTCGCTGAGGCGGCGGTGGCCCCATGCCGCGCTGACCTCCGACACCTGGGGCAGCGGGCGCTGCGGCTGATCGGACCCGCACTGATCCCCACGCGGCCAAGCCGCAAGGCGGTCCTGGATCGCGCCCTGGAGGGTGAGATGACCGTGCACCCGGGCCATGACCAAGACGATCACTCAGGAACAGCTCCGGCAACTCACGCAACGGCCGCGGCAAAGACAAGACCGTGCAGGCCGGGGACGGCCCGCTGTGGATCAGCGTGCCGCGGGACCGGACGGGACCTATGAGCCGGTGCCCGTGCCCAAGCGTGCCGTTGCCGTTTCGCCGGTGGGCGGACGCCGGATCGGACGATCAGACTCGGTCTTTGCCACGGCGGTTCCGTGTGCGCAGGTAGCGGCCCGCCTCGACAAGTGCTGTGGCCGCCAATGCAAGGCCGAGTCCTAGGAGGAGCCCCCTGAGCGGGTGATCCTGGAACGCCGCGCCGCCCAAGTAGCCGATGAGGGCGGAGTAGGCCGCCCACAGGACCACGGCGAGCACGTCGAAGGAGGTGAACGAGCGCAGCGGATACCGCACGATGCCCATTAGGAGCGTCGCAGTGGTCCGTCCGCCTGGGATGTACCGGGCGACAACGAGGAGGAGACCACCACGCTCGGCGAGGATCCTTTGGGCGTGCTCATACGCGGCGCGTCTGCGGGCCCCGTCCCGCATCCAGCGTTCCAGACGGCCCCCGGCGAAGCGGCCGACGGCATAGGAGGCGTGGTCGCCGCAGAAAGCGCCGAGGGCCGCGGCACCTATGACCAACGGGAGGACCGTGTGCCCGTGGGCCGCGAACACGCCGGCGGTGACGATCAGAGTCTCGCTGGGGACCACGGGGACCAAGGCATCGAGCAAGGCGAGCCCGAACAAGGCGGCGTAGATCCACGGCGACGTCATGATCCCCAGCAGGGCGTCCAAGATGGCGTCGCTCACGGCCGGAAATCCAACGTCGGTGTGGTTCGCTTGATCAAGACGACTGTCTTGCCACGTGATGTGATTCCCGATCGGTGAGTCCGAAGCTCAGCAGATGAGATCCAGGACATGAATTGACGAACGGGATGCCATCCAGCGTTTCCTGGACATGAGCTCTTCATCACTACCGTCAGCGCTGTGCTCACCATGCCGGTCGGTGTATTCGTGGGTGGGGCATCGAGTCATCGTCTGCAGCAACGGCAATGGCCACGCGACCGGCGAGCAGAGTTTACGTCCTGGTTCTGCGCGGGGCCGACCACTACTGCACCACACGCTCGTCGTCGTGCCGTCCCCTTCGCCAAAGGGCTGCGTTGTCCGGACGAGTTGATGCACGGTCGGCGCCCCTTCGGGAACGAGTCGGAGAGGACGGTGTCGGCCTCGTCCGGACGGGCTCTGGCCGGGAGAGCACCCGGGTTCCCGGGCTTACCGGTTGGACGGGTTAAGCCGGTTCGGCGCGAGAGCGCAGGGGAGGCGGTGCACCTCGACGAGTTCGAGACCCAGGGCCTCGATCGTCTTCAGGACGCCGTACAGGGCGGCCTGGTCGAGTTCGGGGCTCCAGACGACTGTCTCGACGGGGTTCACGCGGATGTTGAGGTCCTCGAACGCGTGCTGGAGCGCGTCGCTGATGCGGCCTCTGATCCGGATCTCGTAGCCGGGGCTGGCCGATGGATCGGTCATCGGTTCGTGCTCGCTGTTCGGTTGCCGGCGTGCCGGATCCAGAGGGCCAGGGCCGTGGTCAGCAGTCCCCAGGTGATGAGCCACAGGCCGGTGATCCAGGTGAGTGCGGTCAGGGTGATCCCGGGCCAGACCAGCAGGAGGAGTCCGGCGAGGACGCACAGGCTCGCCAGGAGGGCCGTCCCACCGCGTCCCTCCGGAGCCGGTTCCGTCAGTGTGGTGACGAGTCCGATCGTGCCGCTGATCAGCCAGAACAGGCCGAGGAGGAGGGCCAGGATCTCGACGGTCTGGAGCGGGTCGCGCATGGCGAGCACGCCGACGGCCAGCGACAGCACGCCCAGCAGCGTGAACAGGACGCGTGCGGCTCCGCCCGCCTCGTCCGCGGCGATGGCCTGCACGATCTGGTAGATGCCGTGGATCACCAGGTTGAGGCCGAAGAGGAAGGCCACGACGCCGATGGTGGCGTCCGGCCAGGTCACGATGGCCAGGCCCAGCAGTGCCGCGAGAATCCCGGCGGCTGCGCCGACGCCCCAGGCGCCGGTGGCCAGCCGCATCGTGACCCCGCCGCCAGACGTGCGCGGGTTCGCAGGCCCGAACGCTTCCGATGGCGCTGAGGTCATGATGTCCCCCCTTGCTCGTCGGCTCCGCACCTGCGCTTGAGGGAGCCGGGTGTGGTCCTTCGTATGAGCACACCGCGCCGGGCCGGAACCCGCATCATCCCTGGCGGGTGAAGTCGGGCCGAGCGGGAGGCTGCTGGTGATCGCCGTGCGAAGGGACGGCCTGCGCGGCGGGCGGGAACTCATCCGCCGCGGGTGATCTGGACGCCGCCGCCCTGCCGGACGATGAGGCGCATCTGCACGTTCGAATGGGGAGGTCGACATGACCCAGAAAGTGCATTCGCAGGTCGACGCAGGCCGTGGGTCGGTGAGCGGCTGGGCGGTCGGGTTGGCCGTCTTCGCCGGCTGCATGATGATCATGGGCGGGCTGTTCGGGGCGATCGCGGGGATCGCCGCGATCGTCGACGACGACCTGTACGTGATCCGCGGCGACTACGTCTTCAAATGGGACGTGACGGCCTGGGGCTGGCTCCACCTGCTGCTCGGGATCATCGTGATCGCGGCCGGGATCGCCGTGCTCGCTGGGCGGACCTGGGCGCGTGTGGTCGGGATCGCCCTGGCGGTGCTGAGCGCCGTCGCCAACTTCATGTTCCTGCCGTACTACCCGGTGTGGTCCATCGTGATCATCGCTCTGGACATCGCGGTGATCTGGGCCTTGGCGAGGTACTCAAGGCAGGCCGCAGCCGAAACCTGGGGGTGAGCCGGCTCCGGGACCGGTTCGGGTGACGAGCCGGTTCCGGGGTCACAGGATGAGCAGAATGAAGATCACGTAGGCGGCGATGTTGACCACCCAGCTGTGGGTGTTCATCCATTCCCGGACGCTCGGCATGGCCCGGTTCATGTGCTTGCGGAAGAGCAGCAGCGTCAGCAGCGGCAACGCCGCGATCAGGACGGTGGCGGCGACGAACGGAAGGGCCGCGGCCAGCTCCAGATCCCGCTGCTCCAGATGAGCCCCCACCGTCAGCATGACCATGATGTCCGAGGGCATCAGCATGATCATCAGAGCGCCGATGGTGAACGCCTTGCGCGGGCTCGCTTCCATCAGCGTTCCGAGCCACTTGGGCGGCTTGGCCGTCTCCCGTTTCGCGTAGCTCTTCACCGCGGCGGCGAGCAGAAGCGCGACGAGCGCGATCTGGATGATGGTCCCCGCCGATCCCTTGCTGGACGGATCGCCCAGCGAGACGTGGTTCCCCAGCAGCGCGAAGACGCCGCGGCTGACGCAGACTCCGACCGTCGTAGCGGCGGTCACGCCCACCAGGAAAGCCAGGGAAGCGCGTACGGCATGCCTGGCGGTCACCAGAACGATGGCGGACATGATCTGGGGTCCCACCATCATGGTGACGGCCAGCGGCAGTACTTGGAGGTCCAAGTTTTCGCTCCGATCCACGCTGTGTTTCTCCAGCGCCGACCAGGTCCATCAGCAGCGGTGCCAGAGAGCGATGCCTCCTACGCATGCTGAGCCGTGCCGTGGCCGGAAGGCATCACCTGAACAAGGTGAGGCCTGCCCGGTTATAGGGCCGCGCCTACCCCTCCCTGATCAGGAATCTGCGCGCGGGCGGCGTTGCGGGCGTTGATGCGACGTAAGCGCTTGACGCTGGCGCGAGGTCACGGCACGACGTGCCATTCATAGTCATCGCGGCCGAGACCCACACGTGCTCTGCCAACGGCACTGGGCTACGGGGCGACCTTGGCCGCATCGAGGACTTCGCTTTAGTCGACCCGGGCGCGTACGCGGCCGTCGTGCAATTTCCTGGCAATGCGACGGCAAAGGTTCGCACAGGCTCTCGGATCCGCTCATCGGGGCGGCGCGGCCCCGGCCGACCGGCGCGTGCCGCGTACATGGTCATCATTGGCCGCAGGGCCGTCCTGACGAGCAACGACCCTACCGGGGCGGCGATCCCGTAAGCCTTGGATGCCGGGGGAGCGGCTGGGGCCCCTCGTCTCAGGGGCGGCCACCCAGCGGTCGCTGCGGTGGCCGTTCTGGTCGACACGCCCGCCGATCCCGGTGAATTGCACTGTCCGAACGGGCGCGCCGCGCGGCTGGCCGGTGCTCGGTGCCGTTCTGACGATGAAATGGAGGGTAAGAGAGATATAGGGGGATTTTTCCGGGACGGGCGTCGTGGAAACAGCACAGTGCTGTCCCCTGTCGGGGGATGAGCTGAATGAGTGCGACAGGGACTTCCGCGAAAGCATCTCCAAAGGATTCGAAAGCGCCGCCCAAGGGGCCGGTGTCGCCGGGGGCGACGGGGAAGGGCCCCGAGGCGGCCGGCCCTTGGCCGCTCCTGCCCGGCTGGGCCGTTCCGCGCCCTCAGCTGTCCGAGCGGTTGAGCGAGGCGGTCCGGGAGCCGCTCACCTTGATCACCGGGCCGCCGGGGGCGGGCAAGACCGTCACGGCGCTGGCGTGGGCGGCGACCGGATCCGGAGCCGCGGCCGGGACGGTCGGGGCGCGGCCGGACGCCTGCTGGGTCGCCTGCGATGACTCGACGGCGACCGTCCGCGGGTTCTGCCTCGCCCTAGGCGACAGCCTGACTCGCGCCGGAATCGACGTCGCGCCCATGGGACGAGGGCCTGCCCGCACCGATGTCCGCGAAGAGGACCTGCTCAAGGCGATCACGGCGGCCCTGCTGAACGCCGCCGCTCCCATCGCGGTCGTCGTGGACGATTTCCCGGCCAGGCCCGGGTCGGCACCCGCGGATGTCGTGATTCATCTGCTGCGGCACGCGGGTCCGTGGTTCCGGGCGGTCGTCCTCTCCCGCAGCGGTGCGCCGGTGCCGCTGCACCGCCACCGGCTCGCGGGCGAGCTGACCGAGATCCGCGCCGGTGACCTGGCCTTCACGGACGACGAGATCGCCCAGGTCCTGGCCCAGCACGGCGTCCGGCTGACACTCGCGTCCCTGCGAGCGCTCCGCGAGCGGACGGGCGGCTGGCCGGCGGCGATCAGGCTCGCCGCGATGTCGATGGAGCACCACCCCGATCCGGAGGGGTTCGCCGCGCGGTTCGCCGGCGACGATCAGGCCATCGTCGGCTACCTGATGGAGGAGGTCGTCGACGCCCAGCCGCCTGACGTGCGCCGGCTGCTGCTGTCGACGAGCGTCGCCGAGCGCGTCAACACCGACCTGGCGGGAGAGCTCGCGGGCGAGGCGGGCAGGGCCTTCCCGGACATGGCCCGGCAGAACGCGTTCGTGGTGCCGCTCGGTCAGGGCTGGTACCGCTACCACTCCATGTTCGGCAAGGCACTGCGGCTGATCCTCCGGCACGAATCGCCGGACGAGGTGCCGCTGCTGCATCGGCGGGCGGCGGCATGGTTCGAGCGGTCGGGGCAGTTGCCCGACGCCGTGCGCCACGCCGTCCAGGCGGACGACTGGCAGTACGCGTCGCGGATGGTGGTCGAACGGCTGGCGATCGGACACGTCCTCGGCCTGCGGCCTCACGACGCGCTGACCGGCCTCCTCGACGGGATCCCGGACGCGGCGATCCTCGCCGGCCCCGGGCCGGAACCGGCGATCGTGGCCGCCGCGGTGGCGGCGCGGCGCCGGGACGAGCCGTCCCGCGCGGCCGCGCTGCGGCATGCCAAAGGGGTTCTGCGCCGGACGCCGCCATACGCGGCCCGGTCGGCGCGGCTGTGCCTGGCGGCCGTCGAGCTCTGCCGTCCCGGAGCGGCCGGGTTCGCCGACCTGGCCGACGCGTCCGGTGAAGCCGCCCTGCTGCGACAGGCCCCCGACCGGCTGCTCGACGACCGCCCCGAGCTGCGGGCGCTGGCTCTGTCCGGACGAGGGGCCGCGCACGTCTGGCACGGCGAACTGCACCAGGCGGCACGCCATTTCGGCGCGGCGCTGACCGCGGCGGAGCAGGCGGGCGGGGATTTCCAGAAGCAGCGCTGTCTCGGCGACCTGGCGCTCACCGAGGCGCTGCTCGGCAACGCCGCGCGCGCCGCCGAGCTGGCCGGCCGCGCCCGCCGGCTCCCCGATGTGCCGGTCCCACCGGACGGCGGCGCGATGACACCGGCGCTTCTGGCGCGAACGTGGGCCGATGTGGAACGGTGGCGCCTCCCGGAAGCCCGCAACCAGCTGGGCAAGGTGGCGCGGACATCGCCCGGTCACGCCGATCCGCTGTCGAACGCCATCTACTACCTGGTGAAAGCCCACGCGAACCTGTGCCAGGGCCGGCCCGAACCTGCCCTGGACGACCTTCGAGCGGCCAACGAGATCACCCCGCGACCCGGCTGGCTCGAACGCAGACTGGCCCTCGTGGCCGCCGAAGCCAACGCGGCCCGCGGCGACATCGAAGCCGCACGCCTGGATGTCAAACGGGCCGGTGGCAGCGCAGCCCTCGAATCGGTCCTCGCACTGGCACGCGTCGAAGTGCGCCTAGGCGAGTACGACACCGCGTCCGCGACACTCCGGGACGCACTACGCCACTCCACTGCCAACGCACCGCTGGACGTGCACGTGGACGCCTGGCTGCTCGACGCCTGCCTGTCCTACCGGAACGGCGACCGCGGGCAGGGCCGCCGCTCCCTGGACCGAGCCCTCAGCCTGGCCCGGCGCGAGGAGATCGGACGCCCCTTCGCGATGTCGCGGAGATGGCTGCTCCCCGTCCTGCACCAGGATCCCAAGATGCTGCATGCCCATCACGCGCTCCTGGAGCCGCTGGGCTTGGCGGTGAAAACCGGAACGACGGCGTCCCCCGATCCGGAGTGTGCCGCACCGGTGGAGCGGCTCAGCCCGCGGGAACTGGAAGTGCTGCGATCCGTGGCGCAGCTGATGACCACCGAAGAGATCGCCGCGAGTCTGTACGTGTCCGTGAACACGGTCAAGACCCATCTGAAGAGCATCAACCGCAAACTCGCCGTGTCCCGCAGAGCCGAAGCGGTCCGCCGAGCCCACCAGCTGTCGCTCCTCTGAGCGCCCACCCGTGTGGGTCGGCGTTCCGGTCTGCGATGACCGCCGCCCAGTCGGCGGGGTTCGGGCGGCTGGACGTCGGTGCCGGATCCGCCGGGGCGGCCTCGCCACGCGGCGCCGTCACCCGTGGGGGGTGATGAGAGCGGGCGCCGCCAAGCCGACGATGCGGGGAGGCTCTTCGGTCTGGAGGCTCGTGATGGGCGACGTCGAGGACGCGACCGGCGGGGACGAGCATGCGATCGACCCCGACGGTGCGGAGGAACTGCGCAGGCTGCGTGCGGAGGTGGCCGACCTGCGGGCCCGGCTCGCGGCGCCGCCGCCGGGGGCGGCGGGCCGGGAGCGCGCGGACCCGAACCTGCTGAGAACGCGGCGGGCCGTCGCCGCGCTGCTGGTGGCCCTCGCGGGCTTCGGTCTCGTGGCGTCGGTGATCGGTGTCTGGGGCGCGCGCACCACGCTGGAGACCGACCGGTGGGTCGCCACGGTGGCGCCGCTGCCCGAGAACCCTGAGGTCAACGCCGCCATGGCGACCTATCTCACCGACCAGGTCTTCACCCACCTGAACGTGCGGGGACGGCTCGTCGAGGCGCTGCCGCCACGGGCCGCCTTCCTGGCCGGGCCCGTGACGAACGCCGTCCACGACCATCTGCGGGGCCGGGTGCAGAACTTCATGGGCACCGAGCGATTCGCGGCGCTGTGGCGGCAGGCGAACCGGTTCGCGCACGCCCAGATCGTCGCGGTCGCCGAGGGCAGGAGCGAGACGGTCGGCGTCCGGGACGGGACCGTGACGCTGAACCTGCTGCCGGTCATCAACGATGTGCTCGTCACCGTCTCGCAGGAGCTGCCGACGCTGTTCGGCAAGGAGCTCCGGTTGCCCGCTCTCTCGTCCGGTGAGGTCCCCGCCGACCTGCGGCAGAAGGTGGAGACCGCGCTTGGCGTGACGCTCCCCGCGGACTTCGGCCAGATGGCCGTCTACCAGGACGGCGACCTGACCGGCTTCCAGGACGCGGTCCTGCTGTTCAAGCGCGGCCTCGTGCTGCTCGTGATCGGCACGCTGGCCTGCCTCGCGCTCGCGCTGCTGGTCGCGTCCGGACGCAGGCGGACGCTGCTGCAGTTCGGCGTGGCCGTCGCGGGCAGCGTGATGGTGCTGTCGGCGGTGCTGCGGGCCGTCAGGGACCGGCTCCTGGAGGGCGTGCCCGAGGGCCTCTACCGGCAGGCGGCGTCGGTGGCGGTGCACGACATCTTCAGGACGCTGCGCGACCGCGGCGACCTGCTGCTGTGGCTGGGTGTCGCGCTGGCCGTCCTCTTGTACCTGGCGGGCCCCGGCAGGGTGCCGGTGGCGCTGCGCCGGTACGCCGTCTCAGGTTCCCGCGCAGCCTGGGCGGCCGTTCGCAGCGATCGGTTCGGGGAGCAGGTCGCCCGCCATCTGGACGCGCTACGGATCGCGGGCGTCGTGGCGGCGGCGCTCGTCGCGCTTTTGTTCGCGTCCTGGGTGGCCCTTCTCGTGATCCTGTTCGTCCTGGCGGCGTACGAGGCCGGGGTGACGCTGCTCGCGTGGCGCGCCGCGGAGGCGGAGGCGGGGACGGACCTGGATGCCGGGACGGCGCCTCCGGCCCCGCCGATGGCCGGTGCCGGTGGGTCGCACCAGTGAAATGCCGGTGGGTCGCATCCGTGAAGGTGCCGGTGGGTCGCACCAGTGAAGCGGCAAATGCTCATCCGTGGCGGGTGATGTCCGCAGGGCCGCCGGGGTGTGACCGTGCTGGCAGGAGAGCCGGCCGATCGCCGGCCCCGAGCGTGAGGAGCCCGTCAATGGCCTTCGGACCCGTGCAACTCATGGTGCTGGGCTTCGACCACCCGAGGTTCCACGGCGAGATCATCGCCGAGCTGGAGCGGTTGCGCGCCAGCGACACCGTGCGGGTGATCGACGCCCTGGCCGTCCACAGGGACGAGGACGGCGAGCTGGAAGTGGCGCATCTCAGCAATCTGACCCAGGCGGAGGCGATCGAGTTCGGCAGCAAGATCGGCGCGCTCATCGGCCTGGGCATCGAGGGCGAGGAGGGCATGGAGGCCGGCGCGATCGCGGGCGCCGAGGTCACCGCCGAGGGTGTGCACGTGTTCCTCGAAAGCGAGGACGCCTGGCACGTGCTCGACGACATCCCGAACGGCACCGCCGCCGCCCTGCTGCTGATCGAGCACCACTGGGCCGTGCCGCTGCGGGACGCGGTGCTGCGCGCGGGCGGCTACCGGATCGGCGACGGGTTCGTCAGCCCGCTGGACCTGGTCGCCATCGGCCTGCACACCCCCGAGGACGCGCAGCGGCTCCACGCCATGGAGACCGCCGGAGGCGGGACCGGCGGATGACCAGAACCGCTCTCGGGCGGCCTGCGACAGGGAATCGGCAGTGAGTTCGACAGTGAGGAGACGGACATGTTCGGAACGCGCAGGGTGGCACGCCGCACGGCCAGGCGGACCGCGCGCCGGATGTCCCGGCGGCGGTGAGGACGGCGGCGAATCCGCGGGCGGCGAGCCGGTCCGGCGGCGGGGAAGGGACCGGATGACCTCGCTGACCTGGCTGGGACACGCCACCGTGCTCCTCGACATCGGCGGTGTCCGGGTGCTGACCGATCCGGTGCTGCGCGGGCGGGTGGCGTTCCTCCGGCGGGTCGTCCCGCCCGTGCCGCACGGGGCATGTGCCGGGGCCGACCTGGTCCTGATCTCGCATCTGCATCACGACCACTGCGATCTGCCGTCGCTCCGGTCGCTGGGGCCGGATCCGCAGATCGTCGCGCCGCCGGGCGGCGGGGACTTCCTCCGTGAGCGCGGATTCCGCCGGGTGATCACGTTGCGGCCGGGGGAGTCGCACACCGCCGGGCCGGTCCGGGTGACGGCGACGCCCGCGGTGCACGACGGGACGCGCCGCCCGTTCGGGCCGCGCGCCGCGGCCGTCGGCTACCTGGTCGCCGCGGCGGACACCGCCGTGTACTTCGCGGGGGACACCGCCTTGTTCGACGGGATGCGGAAGCTGTGCCACCGCCTCGACATGGCGCTCGTTCCGGTCTGGGGCTGGGGGCCGAATCTCGGCGCGGGGCACCTCGATCCGCGGAGCGCCGCCGAGGCGGTCGCGCGGCTGCGGCCCCGCCTCGCGGTACCGGTGCACTGGGGGACGCTCTTCCCGTACGGGCTGTCGCCGTTCTTCGGCCACCGGCTGCGCACACCGGGCCACGACTTCGCCGATGCCGTCCGGGCGCGCGGCCTTGGCACGGACGTGCGCGTCCTCGCGCCGGGCGGGGTGATGGCATGGCGCCTGTGACCGGACCCTTCAAGCGTCCGCGTCTGCTGGTGCTGGTCCTGCTGCTCGACTGGGTCGCCCTCGGTCTCACGATCGCGATCGTCCCGGGACTGTCGGCGGACGCGGGCTGGGACGTCCTCGCCGCCGCCGTCCTGCTCGGCCTGGTCGCCGCCCCGCTGCGGCCGCTGCTCGCGTACTTCGCCGGAGTCATCGGGTGGGCCGGCGTGTTCGCCGGCTGGCTGCTGGGGCAGGCCCTGCTGGTCTACGCGGTCCTGACGATCACTCCTGGGATGCACGTGGACGGGTTCTGGACCGCGTTCCTCAGTTCGTGGATCTATGCGGCGGCCGTCAGCGCCGGGCTGTGGGTCGTCACCGCCGGGGACAACACCGCCGTGCTCGGTCACCTGCTGCGGACCACCGGCCGGGCGCGCGGCACCGGCACCGGGGCCGGCGAGCCGCCCGGTGTGGTGATGATCCAGATCGACGGGCTGTCCGCGCCGGTGCTGGAGTGGTCACTGCGGTCGGGGAACCTGCCGACGCTCGGCCGCTGGATCCGGTCGGGCGGCCACCGGATCGCCGAGTGGCACGTCGGGCTCCCCGCGACCACCCCGGCGAGCCAGGCCGGGCTGCTGCACGGCGCCGCCGCCCAGGTGCCCGCGTTCCGCTGGTACGAGAAGGACACCGGCCGCCTCGTCGTCACCAACCACCCGAAGGACAGCGCGTACGTCGAGGAGCGGCTCTCGGACGGACGCGGGCTGCTCGCCGACGGCGGGGTGAGCGTCGGCAACGTCTTCTCCGGTGACGCGCCGGCCAGCAGGCTCACGATGAGCACCGCGGCCGGGCCTCGCGGGCGTCGGGCCCGCTCGTCCCGCGAGGTCAGCGGCTATGTCGTCGATCCCTACGGGTTGACGCGATCGCTTGTGCTCACCGCCGCGGAGATGGTCAAGGAGGTGTTCCAGGCGCGGCGGCAGCGGGTGCGGGGGATCGAGCCGCGCGTCCCCCGGTCCGCGAGCTACGTCGCGCTGCGCGGTGTGACGAACGTGCTGCTCCGGGACCTCAACATGACGCTCGTGGCCGAGCACATGATGCGCGGCGTCCCGGCCGTCTTCTGCGATCTCGTCGACTACGACGAGATCGCCCACCATGCCGGCCCGACCCGGCCGGAGTCCCTGGCGTCGCTGGAGGGCATCGACCGGGTGCTGGGCACGCTGGAGTCGGTCGCCGCCGTCGCGCCGCGCCCGTACCGGTTCGTGGTGCTGTCCGACCACGGGCAGAGCCAGGGGGCCACGTTCCGGCAGCGGTACGGCGTGACACTCGACGACCTCGTACGCGGCCTGATGGACAAGGAGGGCGCGGCGGCGCCGCGCGGCCCCGGCGGACCCTCCGCGCCCGGCGCGCTCTCCGGCGGTGATGAGCAGTGGGGACGCGTCGGCACGCTGCTCACCGAGGTGGGCGAGGACCGGACCCTCGCCGGCAGGGCCGGCCGGGGTGTGCTCCGCCGCCATGAGCGCCGGACGCCGCCCGACGTCGGCGGGCAGGTGGACGGCCGCCCCGAAATCGTCGTGCTCGCCTCGGGGAATCTCGGGTCGATCTACTTCCCGCGGCGTCCCGGGCGGCTGACGGCGGAGGAGATCGAGTCCCTGTACCCGGGCCTGCTCTCCGGCCTCGCGGAGCATCCCGGGATCGGGTTCGTGCTGGTCCGTTCGGAGGCGGGCGCGCCGATCGTCCTCGGCCCGAGTGGACGCCGCGTCCTCGCCGACGGCGTCGGCGGTGGGCACCAGGGCGACACGGTGGAGGGTGTCACGGTGGAGGGCGAGGACCCCTTGGCGGCGTTCGGTCCCCGCGCCGCTTCCGACCTTCGGCGGTACGACGCGCTGCCCCACGTCGGCGACATCGTCGTCAACAGCCGGGTGGACGCGTCCACCGCCGAGGTCGCGGCGTTCGAGGAACTGGTCGGCTGCCACGGGGGGCTCGGCGGGTGGCAGGGCCGTGCCGTGCTGGTCCATCCCGCGGAGTGGGCGGTGAACGGCGAACTGGACGGCGCCGACGCCGTTCACCGCCAGCTGATCCGATGGCTCGACGGAGCCGGCCTGCGGCGGGGACCGCGGGCGGGGGAGTCCGCCTCGTGAGGCGAGGACGGTCTCCCCGCCGCCACGTGGGTGGTCCGGCGTCCTGCTTCACCTCGTGCGGGTGAGGCCGTTCGCCCTGCGGATCATCGAGGATGCAGCCAGGACGCCAGAGAGGGGAGGCCCGGACATGACCGCGAACGGAACCGGCGCGCTGAGCCCGTCCGAACGGGCGGCGTACGGGAGGCGGGTGCGCGGCGAGGTGCCCCGATCCGGCCACGCGCGCTTCGAGCCCGCCGCGAAACGGCCCGACCCCGTTGACGTCCTGGAGCGGCAGTCCGCGGCCAGACTGCCCGAACTGGTGCCGATCCGCTACGGCCGCATGCTGGAGTCGCCGTTCCGCTTCTACCGGGGCGCCGCCGCGATCATGGCGGCGGACCTCGGCGCCGCGCCCCACACGGGGCTGCGCGTCCAGCTGTGCGGGGACGCGCACCTGCTGAACTTCCGGTTGCTCGCCTCCCCGGAACGGCACCTGATGTTCGACATCAACGACTTCGACGAGACGCTGCCCGGCCCGTGGGAATGGGACGTCAAGCGGCTCGCCGCGAGCCTCGCCATCGCCGGGCGCGCGAACGGGTTCGCCGACCGGGAGCGCGCCGCCGTCGTGCGCCGGTGCGTGCGGGCGTACCGGGAGCGGATGCGCGAGCTCGCCGGGATGCGCACCCTCGACATCTGGTACGCGCAGGACGACGCCGGCGAGCTCGGCGCGATCCGGGCGCGGCGGCTGCCCGCCGGCGCCCGCCGCAGGTTCTCCGCGGCCACGGCGCGGGCCCGCACCCGCACGAACCTGCAGGCGTACGCCAAGCTCACCCGCCTGGACGGCGATCTGCTCCCCGAGGCCGAGGAGGCGGAGCTGGCGGAGGCGCTGCGCCGGCTGATCGAGGACTACGGCCGCAGCCTGTCCTCCGAGCGCCGGGCGCTGCTCGGCCGCTACCGCGTGGCCGACATGGCCCGCAAGGTCGTCGGGGTCGGCAGCGTCGGCACCCGCTGCTGGATCATCCTGCTGCTGGGCCGCGACGACGACGACCCGCTGTTGCTCCAGGCCAAGGAGGCGGGCGCGTCCGTCCTCGCCCCCTACGCCGGTAGCAGCGCGTACGCGAACCAGGGCGAGCGCGTCGTCGCCGGGCAGCGGTTGATGCAAGCGGCGAGCGACATCTTCCTCGGCTGGGAGACCGTCGAGGGGATCGACGGCCGGCGCCGCGACTTCTACGTCCGGCAGCTGCGGGACTGGAAAGGTATCGCCCGGCCCGAGACCATGACACCGGAGATCATGACGATCTTCGGGCGGCTGTGCGGCGCGTCGCTGGCCCGCGCCCACGCGCGGTCCGGCGACCCGATCGCGATCGGGGCCTACCTCGGCGGCGGCCACGTCTTCGACCGCGCGCTGGTGGAGTTCGCCGAAGCCTACGCCGACCAGAACGAACGCGACCGCGACGCCCTCGCCGCCGCCGCACGCGACGGCCGCGTCACCGCCGAGCCCGCCTGACGGCCCCGCACGACGGCCCCGCCTGACGCCCCGCCTGACGCCCCGCCTGACGCCCCGCCTGACGGCCCGCACGACGGGACGAGCGCCGGGCGGGGAGGACTCTCAATCGCCTGTCTGGTCGCCGTCGCCGCGACGCGGCCACCGGGCGCCCGTCTCGGCGCGGAACGCGGTGACCGCGGCCTCCACGGTCGGGAAGAAATGGCGGGGATCGATGGTGCGGGTCAGACCGTAGCGTTCGATCTTCCGGCGGACCGGGTCCTTCATCTCGGCGAAGACCAGGCTGATGCCGTCGGCGTTGAGCTTCTCGTCCAGCTCCTCCAGGACGTCGGCCGCCGTGGTGTCGACGTCGGTCATCGGCTCGGCCGCGACCAGGATCCACCCGGGCGCGGGCTCGGCGCGCGCGAGGCTCATGACCTCTTCCCGGAACGTCCTGGCGTTGGCGAAGAACAGCGGCGCGTCGAACCGGTAGATCACCAGGCCGGGCAGCTGCGCGGCGGCGGGGTAGGAGTGGACGTCGTGGTACCCCTCCAGCCCGTCCATGCGCCCGAGGACGGTCTCGTAGGGCCACCAGGCCCGGCGGAAGACGTTGAGGATGGACAGCGCGACCGCGATCCCGATGCCCGGCAGGACGCCCAGCAGCGCGACGCCGAGGAACGCGGCGAGCGACAGCGACAGCTCGGTCCTGCGCTGCCGCCACAGCCGGGCCGTCCCCGGGAGGTCGGCGAGGGAGAGGGACGCGGTGATGACCACGGCGGCGAGGGCGGGCTGCGGCAGGTTCCGGAACAGGCCCGGCACCAGGACGATCATCAGGGTGATCAGTGCCGCACCGACGAGCCCGGTGAGCTGCGTCTTCGCGCCCGACCGTGCCGCGACGGCCGTCCGCGAGCCGCTGGTGCTGACGGGGAACCCCTGGAAGAGCCCGGCGGCGAGGTTCGCCGCGCCGATGCCCGCCATCTCCTGGCCGCCGCGGACCCGCTGCCCGGTGCGGGCGGCGAACGCCGTGGCGGTGGAGATGGTGTCGGCGAGGGAGACGAGCGCGATGCCCGCCGCCCCGGCCAGCAGCAGCGCGATGTCGTCCAGCCGGACGCGGGGCAGGGTCAGGGGAGGGAAGCCCTGTGGAAGCTCGCCGACGGTGGCGATGCCACGATCCTCCAGGTCCAGGACGGAGACCGCGGCGATCGTCAGCGCCACCATGAGCAGCACCGCCGGGACCTTCGGCAGCCACCGCTGCAGGACGAGGACCAGCACGACCCCGGTGACGCCCACCGCGGCCGCCGCTGGGACGGCCTCCCCGTCCGCTAGCCCCCGGTCGAAGGCGACGGCCTCACGCAGGAGTCCGTCGCCGTCCGCCTTGAACCCGAACAGCTTCGGCAACTGACCGACGAGGATGGTCAGCGCCAGCCCGTTCATGTAGCCGATCATCGTGGGCTTGGAGATCAGGTCGGCGATGAACCCGAGCCGGGCCACGGACGCCGTGATCATGATCGCGGCGACCATGATCGCGAGCATGGACGCCAGCGCCAGCGCCCGCGCCGGGTCGCCGCCGGAGGCCATCAGCGGCAGGATCGCCGCGGCGATCATCGGGCCCAGGGAGGAGTCGGGGCCGAGGACGAGGACCCTCGACGGTCCGCACACCGCGTAGCCGATCAGGCAGAGGACGGACGTGTACAGCCCGGTGATCGGCGGCAGCCCGGCGAGCTCCGCGTACGCCATGCCCTGCGGCACGAGCAGCGTGGTCAGGACGACGCCCGCGACGACGTCCTTCACCAGCCACTCGCGCCGATAGGACCTGAGCGCGCGGTACCCGGGCACTGCTGACAGGGACACCATGAGCAGCCTCAACGCCCCGCGGACGCGCCGGCCGGGATGGTGTCTGGGGGGACGGCGTCGGTGGGGGCGGCGTCTGCGGGGGTGGTGTCCGCGGGGGTGGTGTCTGCGCGGACGGCGTGGCGGCGCGCCAGCGCCTTCCCCAGCTCCCACAGAATGAGCAGCGCAGGCGCCGGGCCGAGCGCCCGCCCGAACTGCCGCAGGCCGAGTTCGGTCGTGCCGAGCAGCCGGTGGAAGACGTCCATCTGGGTGACCATCACGGCGAGGACGAACTCGCCGAGCATCACCCGCTTCGCGTGGTCGGGGTCGGCCGGGGCGCTCTTCGGAGCCTCCTTCAGGAGGCCCCGCCCGGCCTCCGCCGGCTCGCGGCGCGCCTCCCCGCCCACCTCCGGATACCGGGGATCGAGCTTGATCAGCGCGTGAGCGAGCACCACGCTCGCGCAGATGCCCGCGAACCACTCGCGATCCGCCGGGACGACGTACCAGGGCGCCCAATCGGTGCTCGTCGCGGAGAGCATCTGCGAGAACGCGGCCTGGTAGTCGTCCCAATGCGCGCGTTCGCGAACGGCGGCATCCGAGAACTTCCAATTCCGCTCGGGGACGTCGACGCGCTTGAGAAAGCGGGTCCGCTGCTCCTCCTTCGACAGGTTGAGGGACAGCTTGACGACCTTGAAGCCGTTGCCGGAGAGGTAGCGCTCCCAGTCGTTGATCTCCCGGTACCGGGGAGCCCGCCGCGAGCGCTCCCACACGTCCTTGCCCTTCGCGCCGTCCGGGAGCCGCTGCCGGTCCAGGTTCTCCGGGTGGACGCGCACCACCAGAACCTCCTCGTAATGGGACCGGAGACGGCGCGCGTACCGCCACAGGTAGTCGTGGTCGAGTTCCTCCGACGACGGCACCTTGAACCCGGCGACGTGGACGCCCTGCGGATTCACGCCGCTCATCACGGGCCGGATCGTCCCGTCCTTGCCGCCAGCGTCCAGCGCTTGCAGACACACCAGCAGGCCCCACGTGTCGTGGGCGGCGAGCCGCCGCTGGTAGTCGGCCAGCAGCTCGGTCCCCGTCCGGAGCAGGTCCACGCCGCCCCTCTTCTTCACGACCCCCGCCTTGTAGGCCGGGTCGAAGTCCTCGGTGAGGTTCACCCTCGTCCCGGACGCGACCTTCAGCGGCTCGATGAACTCCGCGATACGCCTGGCCCTCTCAGCGGTCATCGCCGGTACATCCCTCCTGATCGAGACGGTCATCCGGTGGGCGGGACGGCCCGGCGGCCGCGCCGAGCTCCGGGTGCGGGGTGCCGCCGCGGGCGAACGCGACCCGGAGGAGTTCGCGCCAGTCCAGCCGGGGCTTGGCGGGCGGCGGTGTGTGGTGGTCGCGTGGTACCCGCACGCGTAGGGCGCCGGGCCGGATCACGCAGGTGACGGGGGTGGTGAGGGTGAGGGCTTCGCCGTCGACGCCGACCGGGATCTGCGGTGCGTCGGCCTCGATGACCACCACGTGTGCGGTCAGCGTGGTGAGGCCGCCGCGTCTGCCGCGTGTGCCGCGCAGCAGCCGGGCGGCCTGTCCGGCGCTGTCGGCGGTGAGGGCGAGGATGCCGAGCGCACCGGAGTTCAGCCGTTCCCGGCGTCCGGCGCCGGCGGGGTCGCCGCCCTGGTAGGGGTTGTTGCTCACCAGGACCGCCTGCGGGCCGTCCAGGACCGCCGGCCCAGCCTTTACGGTCAGCCGCGGGCCGCCGTGGTGGACCAGCAGGCCGGGCAGCATGTCCAGGGTCGTGCGGATCTTCCCCTCGCGGTAGTCGGGGCTGTGTACGACGGCGGCGTAGGCGCCGAAGGAGGCGTTGTTGACGAACACGCGCCCGCCGACCAGCCCCAGGTCCACGCGCAGTTCGACGGCCGCGCCGGTGAGGGCGGCCAGCGAGCGCGACGGGTCGGTGCGGTCGAGGCCGAGATCGTGGGCGAAGTGGTTGCGGGTCCCGGCCGGGATGACCATGAACGGGACGCCGTGCATGGCGGCGACTTCGGCGACCAGCGCCTGCGTGCCGTCGCCGCCGGCGACGCCGAGCAGGTCGGCCCCGCCGGCTATGGCTCGGCGGGCCAGTGCGGCGATGTCCGTGGGGCGGTCCGGATCGAGGACGAGGACCTGCGCGCCGAGTTCGCGGGCCCGCTCGCTCAGCCTGAACCGGCCGACCTTCCCGCCGCCCGACCGCGGATTCATGATGAGGAAGGGCCGCTGGGGAGGCGGGGCCGGCTGCTCTGCGCGGGGCCGGGCGGCCCCGCGCAGCGCGGCCCGGCCGCACAGGACCGCCAGCGCCCAGAGGACCAGCGCGGCCAGCACGGCCCAGAGCAGCCCGACCGCGACATAGCGGGCCAGGACGGCGACCGGCGCGCCCACGGCCAGCGCCAGGGCCGCGACCCTGGCCGCGCCTCGGTGTGTCAGCGCCCACCACAGCGCGGCCGCCGTGACCGCCAACCCGGCGGCCCCGATAGCTAGGAGGGTGAGGGCCCTGAACCCGGCGGACAGCAGCAGCAGCGTCACGGCGGCGACCACGAACAGCAGACACAGCCTCGCGGCCAGGCGCGGCCGACAGGAGAGACGCCTTACGAAGTTGTCTGGCACGGGCTGATCGCACCATCGGGCGAGTTGACCGCACATCACCTGGCACGGGTGACGCCGCCG
Source organism: Actinomadura sp. 3N508 (assembly GCF_044326375.1). Lineage (NCBI taxonomy): Bacteria > Bacillati > Actinomycetota > Actinomycetes > Streptosporangiales > Thermomonosporaceae > Actinomadura > Actinomadura sp. 3N508. Next base: position 43,957 of record NZ_JBIRAX010000002.1, on the reverse strand, counting down.
ACGGACACGGTGCGGGAACGCCGCGATGTGCGCTGGTCATCACAGTCGGGCTCGGTGAGCGGCCCGGTGAGCGTGCCGTCAGTGGGTAAGCGTCGCCTTGATGGCGACGATGAGCATGCCGAGCAGCAGGTTGACCACTGCGGACATGACGATCAGACGTCCGGTGGCGTGTGACCTGGCGTCCGCGACCACGGCCCAGCCGACCTGCCCTCCGAGGGCCACGAGCAGGGCGGCCCAGGACGCCGTCGCGTTGGACAGGCCGATGAGCCCGCAGCAGGCGGCGGCCGCCGCGGGCGGGACGGCCGCCTGCGCCAGCGGCCACTCGCGCCGTCCGGCCGACCTGATTCCCGGCCGGTCCAGCCGCCGGCCGTCCCGCCGGTCCCCGGCGAGGCCCGCGTACACGTGCGCCAGCCAGAACACCAGCCCGGTCGCGAGCAGCAGAGCGATGACCGTCGTCGCGGGGGCGGGGTCGTGCCGTGGGCTCGCCCCCACGACCACGGACGCGGCCAGCAGCGAACCGTACACGGCGCCGGAATAGTCGGTGCGCTCCCGGTCGTCCGGTCCGGTGGCCGTCCGCCGCCCGTCCAGTTGCCCTGCCATTTCTCCGCCCGTCCGCTCGTGCTCCCGGCATCCCGGCGCCGGCCTCCAGACTCCGCGCACCCGGCGGCCGCGGCATCACCTGCCCGGGGTGAGTCGCGCAGAGTTGACGATCGACGTTTACGGGAGCGCCTTCATGCGGCCGGTCGCCCCCGCTCGTATCGCGCCAGGATCTTCATGATCGCGTCGGCGTCACGGCCACCGCGGAGGAGGGCCGCCATCACGCGCATCGGCTGGTCAACGTGGTCGAAGAACCTCCGGTATCCCGCGCACAGATAGTTCAGGCCGGGCTCCCCGTGCGGTGACTCGGCGAACCGGTCGGCCGGACGGCCTCCCTCGCAGGCGAACAGGACCGGGCAGCAGCGGCAGTCGAGCGGCAGCCGCTCCCCTCCGGCGCGTGCCGCCCGAGGTCGCCGCGTCGCGGCCGACCAGGAAGCCAGCGTGTCCTCGAAGATCTTGACGAACTGCCGGCCGACGTCGTGGCGCACCCACTCGTCGAACACCGCCACGAGGAAGGCGCCCCACTGCTCCGGAGTGATCGTCCGCTCGGAGACCGTGGGTGGGCCCGCTCGCAGGTCCCCGCCGCGCCGGATGGGATCGGTGCGTTCCACGACGGGAAGGAACTGGACGTGCCGTATCCCGATCCCGTCCCGGAAACACTGGTAGAGCTCGTGCGGACGGTCGGCGTTGCCGGCATGCACAAGGCAGACGACGTTGCAGTCGACCCCGTGCCTGCGCAGCAGCCGGGCGGCCTCGAACATCTGCCGGTGCGCCACCGTGCCGCCTTCAACGGAGTTCTGGGTGGCCATGGCGCCGTCCACCGAGAGCCCGACGAGCATGTCCCGCTCGGCGAGGAAACGGCACCACGCGTCATTGAGCCCGGCGCCGCTCGTGCACAGTGCGTGCTCGACCTTCGCCCCTGGTTCTGCGCGCCGGTCGGCGTTCTCGACGGCCTTCTGGAAGGCGTCGAGGCCCACGGGGTCTCCGTCGTCAACCCACGTCACCGTGGTCGTGTGCTGCCCGGCGGGCCGGGCCGCGGGGCGTCGACGCCGCCTACTGCCCGAGAGGGGCACCATAGGCCCGTCGCATGCGAGCCAGCGCTGCGTGGCAGGCGGGCCGTCGGCGAGGAGACCGCTCTGTTCCAATGACATGTGGTTCAGCCCCCGAATCCGATGTTCCCGCCGGCCAAGACTGGGGTCAGTCTCGCGACGCCATCACCCCGGCAACTCACCCGCAGCGGATGAGATCGGCACCGGAAGGCTGGCCTATCGGACGGCGGCCGGGTCAGGCGTGAGCAGTGTTCAGGCGAGGATTTCGGCCTTGGCCTGCTGGTACTTCAGCTCCCTGATGTCGCCCCGGCTCCTGAGCTCGGCCAGGTTCATGCCCGTCCTCACCCCGTGCTCGCGTGGGACGTCCTTCCGAACCACCATCGGGACGCGCTACGTGCGCGTCGAACCTGAACTCGGGAAAGGTAGATCCTGATCGCTAGAAGCGCAGCTACGGCCCTTAGTGTTTTTCGGATATCACATCGACGCCAGACAGGTTCGGTCTCGACGATCACGCAGCTTCGGTCTGCGGAAAGTAACATGTGTGGGCTGCAAAATCGTCCGTTCCAACCCCGGATCGCAGGCTCCGCCGTTCGGGCCGTACGCCGGAAAGAGGCGCTCACCGCTCCCTGGCACGGAAGTATCCCGCGCCGAAAGAGTCCTACGTCGTCTGGTGTAGCCGTCCTGGTCCCGACTGGAACGGAAACACGTCAAATCTCATAACGCCTCTACCATAACTGAGACCACTCCTGTACCTTTACTTTTTTGGGAGGGCAGTATTGGGGGAGGCTCTTCTGGGTTGAGGAGGATGGGTGGGCGATCTCGGATCCGTGGCCATCGCCAGGGATTTTGACGCGAATCTGGTATCGCCCGAAGGTGGGGCTCTTGTCGTCGTGCATCATGGAACGCTCATTGCCTACGACCGGCCGGACGACATCACCGAACGCGATAATTCCTGGTTAGACGAGGTTTTCGAGCACTATGGCGTGACCACACTCCCGCCGCCCACCTATATCGCCGAAGGCGAGTTCGCGGGCTGGCGATGCTGGATCCTTGAGTTGGTAGAACCGCTCCTGAATTCTGTTCTGCAAGCCACACGCTGAAGTGCGGTCCAGGGCATCCATCCAAGGCCGCACACGCGACATGAATGCACATTTTATTAACGGTCGCGGCCCTCGCGCATCCAGTCCTTCTCAAGCCGGTTCGGCCTGTCAGGTTGGCCCTGGTGCTCTCAGTGACGCACTTCGATCGTGGTGGTTGCGACGGATGCGGTCCCTCCGCAGGCCCGCCACAAGTTGCCGGAGCCGGTCCATGCACAGGCCCTGGAATGGGCTCACCCTCTATGGAATTTCTCTTCCACATCATAGAAGGATTCCACGCCGTGAGCACGGCGAACAATCACCGTCGCTAAGGCAAAATAGCCACACCCATGCCACCCGACGGGCAACAGACTGATACGCGAAAGCCGACAGGCCACCGTTCCGAAGATGTCGCGACTTGGTCGAGAACCGACCGCTTCACGTCGTAACCGTCGAGCCGTTCAGCGTAAGGAAATACATATATCCCGGGCGTATGCGCGGGACCTACCCGGTGGAGACCTGAGGCGGCTCCGCCGCCGATTGTGGTGTCTTCATCAACCCTGCTCCTTTGACCGCGCACCCCCCGGTCCCGAGACCGGGGGGTGCTGATCCGCGGGGCGTCCGCTCTCTTCGGCGACTGCGGGATCGCCGAAGCCCCCGGTTGCGGACGCTGACCCGCTGGCCGCGCTGGTGCAGGCCCACCGGCGCGACGGATCCGGGGCGGCCCATATCCCCCGGGATGACGGCCGCTCCTTCAGCGGTCGAGCCGACCTGCTCCCTACCCCCGAAAGAAGCAGGCCGACCCTCCACCACGGCGCGGCCATCTGTGGTGCCCGAACCGTTTCCGGTTCCGACAGGCATGAATATAGCCCATGTAACATCAGCCTGCAAATTGGTCGCGAGGAAGAGAAATGAACCGTGCCAAATGAGACATCCCGCCCCAGCGAGCTCTCAGCTCGACGAGCACCAGTGCCCGAGCTGGACGATCGGTACGCCAAGGACGGCATGGGCCGGCTGCCCTCAGCGATTAGTGTGCAGGTGGGCGGGCTGAGAGAATCGCCAACGGCTGTCAATGGGCTTCGGCTGGAGCAGAGGCAAGGAGCCCGTTGTCGATGTCTCGTCGGTATCGAGCCGCGGGGTTAGGAAACAACGCGGAGCGAGCCACGAGTGCCTGGGTTCGGTGATGGCGTTCCTGGGCGCGGTGAATCAGCATCTTCGGCCTCTCCACGCCACACGGGGAGCCTGCCCGGGGTGGAGTCCCCCGGCGGTGTGGCCACTGAGCCCACCGAGCCCATGCGCTAACAACCTACGGATTACAGGCCGGGCTTGAATGCCCTTCCTCGTGCGGGTGAGGGGGCGGGTACCTACGGGCGAGGCGCGGGATCGGGCGGCGGGGGGAGGCTGGCGGGGACGAACGCATCGTGGAGGTCATGCGTGAACATCCTGCCCGTGTCCGATCCTTTGCCGGATTCGCTCCGTTGGTGGCGGCAGTGGCCGTTATGGGCGGGCTATGCCGCCGGTGGATGGGCCTTGCTGTACGGCGGTGTCCTGCTCGCGATCAGCATGGGCGGCTGGACGCTGTATGGCGTCCCGTACCTGGGCTGGACGGCCGCGGCCGTGCTCGTCATGGCGGCGGGCCTGGCCCTGGCGACGGTGCGCGGGTGGGGCCGGAGGCTACCGCCGGCGGTGGTGTCGGCCGGGTTGTGGACGACGGTGGCGCTCGCGCTGGCGGGCAGCGTGTTCGTGCTGCTCAACCTCATCGAGCTGGTCGTGGACGGTACCGTGCGCGACCGCGAAGGCCGCCCGGACTGGGATGGGTTCGGCCAGCGGCTCGGCTTCGCCGCCGTGGCGGCCTTGTTCCTCGCGACGGCCTTGTCGTGGCGGCATCGCACGCGGAGCACCTGCCCACGGTGCGGCCGCGCGGCCCACCCGCCGGGATCGGTAGCGGCGGTCGTGCGTCCCGCACCTCCGGCGTCCGGCCGCATCCACCGCGTCGCCCGCCTCGGCGGCCTGGCCGTCGTCCCCTACTACACGTGCCACCTGCTGCGTTTCGCCGACGCACCACCGTTTCGCGGCGGCGACCTGGCGGCCCCTGGCGACCTGTTCATCCCCGCCTTCGTCATCGGCACCGCGCTTCCCGCCGAATTCCTGCTTCAAGGACTGGTGCGCGAATGGGGAATGATCTTCCCGCGCTGGACGCTGTGGCTGTCCGGCAGGCGGGTGCCGCGCTTCCTGCCCATATCGCCGGTCTGGCTGATCGCGCCCACCCTCGCGTCCTATGGGACGGGCGCCTGGATCTACCTCCTCCTCCAGTTCACCGGCGTGCTGGACATGGACGGCTCAGCCGCCGAGTACCTCCTCGGCTGCTCCGCCGCGACCGGGTTCGCCGGGTACGGATGGTCCCTGGCGATAGCGGGCGTGTCCTACCAGCGACGAACCCGGCCCCGTTGTGTCCAGGCGGGGAATCCGCACCTTGGCGACGAGCACGGCCGGCTCAGTTGACAGCATCCGTGGGCGGACGAGTGGAATCGCCGGTCTGTGTGTACCCCTCGGCTCTTGAGGATCTACCCGACCCGAGAATCAGCCTGAGATTCCGGTATCCCGACACCGGGCTCACCGGAGCCGCCGGAGACGGGCTCGGCCCGATCGGCGAAACCGGTGCGCGAAAGCTGCACCGACACCCCCATCCACGCCCCGGCCACCAGCGCCACGAGCACCGCCACCCCTGGCCACGCAGGTCGGCAACGACCCGAGACCAGCGGATCGGGGTGACTGCTCAGCGGGCGCTGTCACGAGGGCTCGCCCACGATGCTCTGCAGCAGCTTGACCAGCACCGGAGTCGGCACCGCCACTGAGTACCCGATCGATCGCGGCGTACAGCAGCATCCTGTTGGCCGCCTCCACCCCACCGCCCCCCGGCCAGCATGAGACGGGCCCCACCGATCGCCGCCAACCCCACTAGCAACCTCACGATCACGTTCCGAAGATTGCGGATCACCTCATCCGGCGACCCGGCCGCGGCCAGACCTGTGCCGTTGCGGAGGCGCTGCGCCTTCCAAGACGCAGGACCTCGAAGCCCGGACGGCACCTTTCGAGGCGTTGCCGGATCCTTCCCTTTCGCGGTGGCTATTCCCACTTCCTGTGATTGTTGGCCGCGGCCAAAGCCGCCGACTCGACTGCCTTGGTACTGGGCGCCTTGGCTCCCCGCTCGACCGATCGGGGGAACGCCACTGGTGCAGGCACGCCTCGGCGATGCCGAGTACTGCCGCGACCTCGTGCACGCTTCGCCCGGATTCGACAAGCTCCAGGGCTTTGCGACGGAGCTTGGGGGATACGGCTTGGGCCTGACGTGAGGCCTCCTTCGGCGTCACCAAGCCCGCGGTCTCTCAAGATCGATTCCGGAAAGCCGGGGGAGAGCAGGCGCGGCGGGCGGACGACCGCACGTAGGGGGCATCGCCCGGCCGAGATCCGGGAAGGTTCCACCGGGCTTCAGGGTCTGCGGCAGCGAGCAGGGTGCACAGCCGAAGTTGGCACACAGCGTCAACCCGGGGACCGGATCAGTGCGGCGCCAGTCACGGTCTGAAAAGAGAAGCGGTTGGGGCTTGGCGTTCAGCGGGCGGACCGGTCAGCTCGTGGTGGCGGGTTCCGCCGGGGTCGCGGTGGCGATGGCGGCGAGCCAGTCGATGCGCTCGGCGGGCTGGCCGAAGACCTCCTCGAAGATCTTCTCGGTGTCGGCAGGGCCCGGGTCGGGAACCACCAGTGGACGCGCTGTGGGGCGGGGCCCAGCGCCCGGTAAGCGCTGTCGCACACGGCGACGAGCAGATCGGTGGGGCCAGCACGTCGTCGACGTGCACGGTGTCACGGCTTTGCAACCGCGGCCCGTGCCGGTGGGCAGTGGGCGGTGCTGGCGGCAGTGGGTGAAACGCGCGGGGCGGGCCGGATGCCTGCGGAGGCGACCGGGATCGGAGAACGGTCCGCCCAGATCGCGGCGGCCAGGGGGGAGCGGGCCTCGTTGCGGGTGCAAACGAACACCATCCGCGGCACCGTCAGCGGCGTGATCGGATTCAGCGCCCGCAACACGGAGGGAATCAGGCGCACGTACCTGCCTCGTCGGTCGACTTCCGAGCGCGTCCGCTCGACGAGTCCCGCCGCCTGTAACACCCCCAGGTGGTGGGCCGGCAGGTTGGACGGCAAGCCCCGCAGGCGCCCGACCTCCCCCGGAGCCAGGTCGCCGAGCAACAGTGCCTCGACGATCGCCGGCCGCGCCGGGTCGCACGCGCACGATGCGCGGCCGCCCGCTCTCGAAGCAAGGATGGATCAAACACCATTGATGCAATAGTCATTGATGTGTTTTCATGAGGTCAAGGCCGCTGTCCGACGGCCCCGCTCCCCGCCCCCCGCCCCCCGGAGGCCCCCGTGCCTGACGATCCGCTCCGCCAGCAGCGCATTGTGCGCCGCGTGCCCCGGCCGCACTGACCGGGGCCCCAGCGACATCTGGGCCCCGTCGGGCCCGGCGGAACAGGCGCTCCCTGCCGTTCCTCGACCTTTACGCCCCGCCGTGTCCGAAACCCGGGGCGACACACGCGACCGGTGCGGTCCGGCCCGACGCCAGGCCGCACGTAATTGCCTCCAGTCTCGCACTTAATTGCGAATTCGGCCATTAATGCCGGTCGTCGAGCGCGGAGTCGTTCATTTGCCGTGCCCAATTCCGAAGACCTATCGACTCCGCAAGCTGGCAGGCATTGCACTGTTTCTCCGCGCCGCCCGCGCCTACCTTCATCGGTGTCCGAGAAATTCGACCACGATTGGCGGTGTTCGAGATGAGTCAGATCACCCCGAGGGAATGGACGGGCAGGTGGGAGGCGATTGTCCAGGCCCCGACCCTGACCAAACTGTACTGGCTGCTGCGGATCGGAGTGGCCGTGGAATACGTGGGGCACGGATGGGCGGGACTGAGTCGCTCGCGGGCCTGGCTGCCCTACTACGACATGTTCGGCATCTCCGCCGACTTCGCCCTCGACTACATGTTCTACATCACCGGCACCATCGACATCAGCGTGGGACTGCTCGTCCTGGTGTGGCCCGCAAGGATCCTGCTGCTGCACGCCACCGTGTGGGGAGTGTTCACCGCGCTGCTGCGCCCCGCCGTCGGCGAAGGCTGGTGGGAGTTCCTGGAGCGCGGCGGCAACTACGGAATGCCGGCGGCCATGCTGATCCTCGTCGGACTGGGAGGCTGGTCAGTGCGCGGCTGGCTCCGGCGCGCCGACGCGCCGACCGCCGTCTCCGACCGCTCCCTCATCGCCGCGCACTGGGCCGCCCGCGGCGGCCTGGCCCTGCTCCTCATCGGCCACGGCGGATTCGGCGCTTTCGAGAACAAGCCCTACTGGTACGACTTCTTCGACTTCTTCGGCATAACCCGTTCCACGGTCGAGTCCGCCCATCTCATGGTGGTGTTCGGGACTTTCGAGATCTTTCTCGGCCTGGCCATACTCATCAAACCGTGGCGTGCGCTACTGCTCTTCACTTTGGCCTGGAAACTCGGTACCGAACTGCTGCGGCCCCTCGTCGGGCAAGAATGGTTCCAATTCGTGGAACGCGACGGCGACTACGTCCTGCCGATCGCCCTGATCCTCATGGGCGGCCTTTACGCCCAAGCCCTTCACCAGCGCACCCCCGACGCCCCGGCGATGCCCTCCGCCCCGACACGCGCCCCCGCAAAGTAAACCCGCCTCCAAGCGCTCACCCGCTCTCCCAGCGATCAACTCTCCCGCCGACCGGCAGGGCACGATCTTTCGTCAGGGACTCAAAACGTCCAGGAACCCAAAGTGCTCACCTGCCGGATGACCATCAACCCAGGAGTCTGCCCGATGGCCTACTCCCAGAACTGATGTGGAACCCGCGATGACTCACCACAGCCCTGCATCGAAAATCCGTGCCGCCTCGCTCGCGCTCCTGGCCGGTACCGCGCTCCTCACGGCCGGGTCCCTGCCCGCCCCCGCCGCCCACGCCGACCAGCCCGCCGGCCACGGTGCCCCGGCGGGCCGCCCGTCCTACAAGCCCGTCCTGCTGGCCACCATCAACGTCGGCCTCAACCCCCGCGCGGTGGCGTTCGACCCCGACCATGAGACCGCCTACGTCGCCAACGCCGGATCCAACACCGTCTCGGTCATCGACGTGGAGACCCGGAAGGCGGTCGCCACCATCGAGGTCGGCAAGTTCCCCTACGGCGTCGCGTTCGTGCGCGATGGTGACTTCGTCTACATTCCCAACCGCGACTCCGACGACCTGTCGGTGATCGACACCCACACCCGGAAGGTCATCAAGACCGTCACCGTCGGCGACGCCCCCCGCTGGGTCGAAGTCGCTCCCGACGGCCGCCACGCCTACGTCAGCAGCACCGGATCCGGCGTCGTCACCGTCATCGACACCGCCACCCACGCCGTCACCGGCAACATCCCCGTCGGCCTGTCCCCGCGCGGCATCGCCTTCACTCCCGACGGCCGCACCGCCTACTCCGCCAACTCCGACTCCGACAACGTCGCGGTCATCGACACCCGCAGCCAGAAGGTGGCCGCGACCATCACCGTCGGCGACGAACCCCGCGGCGCCTTCGTCACCCCCGACGGCCGGACCCTCTACATCTCCAACACCATCGGCGGGACCGTCTCGGTCATCAGCACCCGCACTCGCACCGTCACCGACACCATCACCGTCGGCGCCAACCCCCGCGGCCTCAACCTCTACCGCGGTGGCCGCATCGCCTACGTCGCCAACTCCGGCTCCGACACCGTCAGCATCTTCGACACCCGCACCCACCGTGTCCTCGGCGACGTCGCCGTCGGCGACGACCCCCGCTGGACCGCCTCAGGACCGGACGGCGACTACCTCTACGTCACCAATACCGGCTCCCACACCGTCTCGGTCGTCACCGTGACCCGCTGACCGTCCGAATCCGCCTTGGTGATGCCACCTGAACGGCTCCCTGGAGCATGCCCGGATGGTGGCGCCCGATCTGAAGACGCGAGCGGTGCTCAGGCGTGGGCCGGCGGCCTGATCGAGGCGGGCGGGACCGCGGATCCGATCGTGTTGTTCGGTGCAGGTGAAGCTCTCAGCCCGCTCAGATCATGAACTCTCGGTCAAGGCGGCGACGAAGAATGCCGAGAGGTGCTGCGAGTCCGTCATCGGCAGCGGCTGCAACGGTAACGATCTCGTCCTCGAAGGTGGTTGTCATTGCGAGGCCATCCGCGTCCCATGCCCGCACCGTCCCGTCGTCGCTGCCGGAGGCGGTGACGGTCTGGCTCTCCACCTGGCTTACCGCCACCGCGTAAACGGCTCGATGTGGCCGGTGGGCTGTTCACGAGGCCGTCGCCGCGTTCGACCTGGTCATAGTTGAGGTTGGGACTCGCGTCCGCTCCCGGCAAGAACACGCTCACCGGCCCCTGCGCGGAGCTGATCGAGTGGCGGGCGGCGGCGAAGCCGTTGCGGAGCTTGAACATGCGCGGCGGGGATGCGGAAGTCCACCCGGGAGGGGCAGGAGATCAGGGGCTGTCGGTCAGGCGGCTAGTCTAAGGGGCCGATAGACCGATCGAAGGGGCGGCCGAGTGCCGGACTCTCGGGTCAATTCTGCCCGTGAGGCGGGCTCTGACCTGCATCTTGAGCTGTCGCCCACGGGGCCTCGCCGGGCGGCGGTGGCGGCGGCGCTGCGGGAGGCGGTGCGCAGCGGGCGGCTCGCGCCGGGGACCCGGCTGCCGCCGTATCGTTCGCTGGCGGTGGATCTGGGGGTGGCGCGCAACACGGTCGCGGACGCGTACGCCGAGTTGGTCGCCGAAGGCTGGTTGACCGCCCGGCAGGGTTCCGGGACCCGGGTCGCCGCACGCGTCGTCGCCAAGCAGCGTCCTGCGCCCGGGAAGGCCCCTGGCCACAAGGCGGGCGCCGTCGCCCACAATCTGCGGCAGGGACAGCCCGACGCGACGTCCTTTCCCCGTGCCGCGTGGGGCACGGCCGTCCGCCGTGCGATGACCGCCGCGCCGCATGACGCGTTCGCCCCTGGCGATCCGCAGGGACGCCCCGAACTGCGTCGCGCGCTGGCCGAGTACCTCGCACGCGCGCGTGGCGTGGCTGCCTCACCTGACCAGATCGTCGTCTGCGCCGGGTTCGCGCACGGGCTGCGTCTGCTGTTCGGCGGCGTGCTGTCTGGACCGCTGGCCGTCGAGCCGTACGGCCTGCCCTTCCACCGCGACATCCTGGCCGCCGCCGGAGTGCGCACGATCCCGTTGGGCCTTGATGAGAGGGGCGCACGGACCGACGAACTGGCGTCGCACCCTGGTATCGCGTCGCGGCGCGGGGCAGGCGCCGTTCTCCTCACGCCCGCTCACCAGTTCCCGACCGGCGGCCCGCTGCATCCGGCGCGCCGTGCCGCGGCCGTCGACTGGGCGCGCGGCCGTGGCGGTGTGGTGCTGGAGGACGACTACGACGGCGAGTTCCGCTATGACCGTGAACCGGTGGGCGCCCTCCAGGGGCTTGATCCTGATCACGTCGTCTACCTCGGTTCGGTGAGCAAGAGCCTGTCCCCGGCGATCCGGGTCGGCTGGATGGTGCTGCCGCCGCACCTGGTCGACGCGATGCTCACGGCCAAAGGATTGCGCGAGGCGTGGACGGGCGTAACCGACCAGCTGGCGCTCGCGGAGCTCATCGGGTCCGGAAACTACGACAAGCACATCCGCCGCATGCGGCAGCGCTATCGTGCCCGGCGCAACCTGCTCGTGGCGACGTTGGCCGAACGCGCCCCGCACATCGCGGTGACCGGGATCGCGGCCGGACTGCACGCGGTCCTGCGTCTTCCACCCGGTACCGAGGGCCCGGCCGTCCAGGCGGCCACCCGGACGGGCGTGGCGCTCGACGGCCTCGCAACGTTCCGCCACCCTGACAGCCCACAACCCCACCGCGACGGACTGGTCGTCGGATACGCCACACCTCCCGACCACCGCTACCGACCGGCACTCGACGTGCTGTGCCGCGCCTTGCCGCCGCCCTCCGACGCCTGACCGGTGCACCGCCCCGTCCGAAGCGATCCAGAACGCCAGAGCGTGGTGCCACCCGAAGGGGGCGACAGCACGCCGGACCCGTACCGATCAAATGTGCATGACCGATCGACTGCCGGTCTGCGCCTGACGCTCGACGACCGGCGTAGTGCGGTGCTCGCGCAGACCGAGCGCGATCAGCGCGGTCGCCGCGATGCCCCGCCGCGGCGATCAATATCGTCTACGCAGTCCGCCGTTGGTCGCGGTACGCAGAACCTGGCCCCAAGCCCGTCCAAACCCGCGCTGGCGACGGCCACCAGCAGGACCAGGCCGACCGCGATGGCGGCCATCGGAAGTGCCCATGTACAAGAACGTGACGGCCATCCCCACGCTCAGTTCGCGATTGACGAACAACCGCAGCGGCATCAGCGGGTCGGCGCGGCGCCGTTCGACCGCGATGAAAACGGCGAACATGACGGCGCCGCGAGCGCGGCGGTCAGCATCACGGGCGAGAGCCATCCGGACTCCGGCCCCCTGCACCAGGGCGCACACCACGGCGGTGACCCCGATCGTCGAGGTCGACGCTCCCGCGACGTCCATCGAACGGCCACCGGCGTGCGGCCCGTCCGGTGCGATCACTACGAAGGCGAGCAGCGCGGCGGTACCGGCCGGGGCTCGCCCAAGTGCCGAGGGCATGGGGAAAACCACTTTCGGAAGTGCGGGGAGGAACACCCGTTCGGGCCGCCGGGACACGCGACCCGGCGGCGGGTTCAGTCCTCGGCGAGGGCCTTCGACCACACGGGGCTGTCGAAGTAGTGATTGTCGTACTGCTGCGAGCTGTCGCGGATGTCCTGCACCGTGGCCTCGCCACGGTAGACACGCTCCAGTAGCCGGTAGTAATCGAAGCGCTCCAGGCCAGGGGTGAAGACCACCAACATCTCGGCCTCGCTGCCGGGAGCCGGCGCGAACGCGTGCGGCACGGTCGGCGGGACGGTGAGGAAGTCGCCCCTGCCCAGGATCAGGATCTCCTCGTCCACCAGGATCCGCATCGTGCCGTCCAGGACGAAGAACATCTCGGTCGCCTTGGTGTGGAAGTGCGTGGGAGCGCCCGGCGAACCCTTCTGGAACGTGGCCTTGTTGGCGGTGAGCGCCCCACCGGTCGCGCCCGCGTCGGCAAGCAGCGTGATCAGGCTCGTCGCGCCGTCCTGGAGGGACTCGGCGCTCTCGGAGCGGACCAGAACGGGGGCGTTCGACTGGTTCGAGACCGCGGCGTTCACAAATTCTCCCGGCTGTCCGGCCCGGCTTCCCACCAGGCACTCCTTGCTGACACCGATGAATCTACGACGCTCAAAGACCCACCAGATGGTTCATTCGCTGGCAAAAAGCATGGGTCAATCGCCCCGTCGAAGGAGAAGCATGCTGGGGTGAAGACGGCTGATCGCGAGCACTGGGCGACCGCCGCATGACCGGCTGCAGCCGGTTCAACCGCCCGGAGTTCGTGGCTCGATCTGCGTGAGGCAGACGAGCTCTCGCCCTCCGGAGGAGGTAAGCATGCCTGTGGGCGCCAGCTACCCAGGCCGAACTGGACGCACTGCCCGCCGATCGGCGCCTTGAGTTGCCCCAGTCGGCGCGCACGCGCTCCGACTGGCTCGATCGTCGCGTCGGCGGGAATATCGCTCAATCGCCAAGACCGCCAGTTCAAAGGCCATGTGGACCGGACCAAGATGATAAAACGCAAATGTATGTCCGGACCTACTCCGCAAGCACGTCCTGCTCGTCGACTAGCCCGGCCACGAAATGTGCCCGAGCCTGAAAAACTGCGACGCGCGGGCGCGTAGGCCTGGCCCCCTCCACTCTCTGGAGGGCGATCAAACTGGAGGGCTGGGCTAAGGTCCGGCGGCCGGGGGGTATGGCGGTCGCCAGGGGGTTGAGGCGCCGACACCACTGCCGGATCTGCTCTTCCTTCGGCGACACTCCCGGCGCCTCAATGCAACTGTGTCGCACACTCCCTCCTACCGCGTGCCTGCACTCAGATGGAAGGCTCCGCTCCGGCTCCTGAGCCGTCCGCCGAGGGCTCGATGCGGGAGCCTCGCTCGTCGGACTCGGATCCGACGTCGTCGGGCTGGGCGCTTGAGTGGTCGGCCATGTTCGAGTCGTCGGGGGAGCGGGCGGATCCTCCTGCGCGCACCCGGCAGCCAGCACCCCCCGGCCACCCCCATGATCGTTGCGATGGCGAACTTCGCGCATGACTTCTGGACGGGTGCACGCCGACCCGGCGGAGGCCCAAGCGGTTGGAGATCCACCCGTTGACACGGCGCCTTCGGGGCGCGGCCCTCGGACTCGGAGATCCGCGCATCCACGCTTGGCCTGTACGCCTTCATCGGCCGGCCCCCTCGTTGGAACGTCCTCCCAGGTCAGAGCCAGGTCACTGGGGGAGGGCGTGCCCGGAGAAACGTGGACCGGACGCGAACACCGCGCATGGCAGCGGCAGATGAACCGCACCGTTCAACTCGAACCACTCACCCACTGAACCCCACATCACTGGCACCGCCGGGCGCCGCGGACGATCGCCGCGCGCCGGCTTGATCAGGTCCCTGCCAATGCCGGCAGGGGCAGGAGGTGGGCAACTCCCGCTGGGCTGGCTAGGGAGGACCAGAGCAGTCGGGTCATCGTGAGCCCGGGGGCGAGTCGCCGAGCAGGCATGGAGCAACTGCGGGGACGAAGTGGGGCATGTCGGGCGGCTGGCGAACCGGGCATTTTCTTTGTTTGGGCTGGTCACAGGTGGTGGGTCGCGTGGGACTCGAACCCACAACCTACGGATTAAAAGTCCGAAATTGTCATATCAGTGCAGTGCTTTCAGTGTCGGCCTATACCATTCTGTCCTCATCGAGGCCCATTGCTGTGCCGCTAAATCCCGCTCAGTGCCCTCGCGTTTCGGAACCGCCGAGCAGACAACGAGCAAACAAGCGGGGACTGCTGTGCTTGCCGCCTTCAGCACTCCTACCTCTGGCGAGAGTTGGAACGTGGCCCTCGATTTCAACGACGCGGGGCAGTGTTCAGCAAGTGCACCGGGTGGGTTGGGGCCGCGCTGGTTGCCGGTTCGCGGTGTTAGTGAACCGTGCCCGTAGCTCGCGCTGTCGGGATCAGCACGGCCAAGGCGGCGCATTCATTGCATGCTCATCTGGTGCGGGTGGTCGTGTGAAACGGGGCAGGTGAAAATCCACAGGCCGTAGCCCCGGCCGATTGTGATGTTGGTCGGGCTGTTGAGGTGGGGAAGGCGGTGGAACTGCTCGGCCGCTTCGATCTCGATGTCCTCGACCGGTTGCCAGGTGCCGTTGCCGTCCCATTCGGAACCGTCGATGCACAGCAGTAGTTCAAGGTCGGCGCCGCACTCACAGATCATGGGGTAGGGATCGGTGAGGTGCCAGGAGGACCAGCCGCCGACCTTCATCCCGGAGGCGATCGACAGGTCGTGGTAGCTGTGGCCGGTCTCCTGGCTCCACTCTTTCAGCCTGCGCTGCAGGTCGTCGGGCAGAAAATCGGCGTACTGATACTCGACGATCTGCTCCGGATACAGGACGCATGGGTCGGGCAGGTAGGTGTCGTACTCCATCAGTTCCGGTTCGGGCTGCGGATCGAGCGCGACGGTGACCTCGTCCGCCCGCCGCCACCGCAGGACCACCGCCGGGCAGGAGAGGTAGTCGTGGTCCCATGGACACCACAGCACCTGCAGCAGATCGGCGTGCGGTGGCGGTGCCAGGTCAGGGATGTCGCGTGCGTACAGTTGCGCGAATGCCAGGAACGGCACCGGCCCCTCCGGCGGCGGGGACGGCTCGGTGTCATCCGGGCGGTCCAGCTCCGCCCGCTGCTGCGGGGTGAAGTCCGCGCTGGAGCCGAGCGGAATCCGGCTCCAAGCCTCCGCGAGGACCTCGCGACGACGGCGTTCGTGGTCGAGCCGCTCGACCGGTCCGTAAGGGTCGTGCTTTTGCGTACACATCGGCCAAGGCTCGTCGGCCGGCCACCATAGGGGGCCGCCGATCGAGCTTTCCCGTATTCCCGGTGAGCCGGGCCGGGGATGAAGCCGTGTTGCCGTCCGCGCGTGGCGAGACAGTTCGGGGAAAACGGAGCCAAGGTCGACGGGCCGTGGCGGCGTGGTCCGAGTCATGCGGGGAGCGTAGAGGCTTGGTCTGACAGCGGGACTGAGGGTGACAGCGGAACGGAACGAAACCGGGGCCGCCGAATCACCCCGCCCCCCTGACCGAACCGACGCGACACCAAACGTCACGCACCCGCACCGACTACGAGAACTCCTCAAACACGCACCGAGGCATTGCCATGCAGCAGGGCTACTCCGTGTCTCGAACGCACTCAGGGCTGAGGAGCAGTGCGGGATGCCCGGACGTGCTACCTGAGCAAGCGAACCCGATGGCCGAAGACCAGGCCAGTTGCTGCCATCTCGAGCCTGGGGCGAGCCTCCGAGCGGGCGTCGAGCGACCGTGGGGATGAAGTGGGGCACGTCGGGCGGTCGGCGAACCGGGCATTTTCTTTGTTTGCCCAGGTGGGGCTGAACCCGTGACCTGCAGGTTAAATGCCGGGCGGAAGGGTGCTAGGACCGGCCCAAGGCGATGTGGGCAGGTCTGGTCGCACTGATCTCCACGTTCCAATTCCTTATCGTGAGATCATTCATGACCGATTTTGACTTTTGGGGTCACTTCAATCTTGGCCTTTTTGAACACCTGTTTGCCGCGCGTGCGGACGCCTGGTGCTATGAGTCGGTTGTCATGGTGACCGAAAAAGGACTTGTCTCGGTATTTGACCTCCTTTTCTGTGTGTTCGCCACGCACGGTGACCGCCCGTGCATCTTGATCATTTTTAGTGGTGGACGCATTGTCGAGGGCGATCACAGTTGGCGTGTCCGTGAGACGTGAGCAATGGCGCGTCTTGCGGTTTCTCTGTCCGTGAGGAGAAGCGGCGTGCTGATGCTGCCGAAGACAGGAACGGTCTGGAGGGGCTCTGTGCCGATGAACTCGACATCGCGTTTCCTGCGCCTTCGTGACTCGGATGAACGCGTCGCTGTGCTGCTCGGCACCGTTGGCTGCTTTCCGTTCGGCCGTGGTGGCCGTCTTTTGTGGAGGATCTGGTGACGAGGCTGGGCAGGCGGCGGGTGCTGCGCATGGGCCGGGCGTTGCGGACCGCGGCGGCCGGAATGGCGGTGGCGCTGGCGGCGGGGCTGGCCACGGCTCCTGACGCGCAGGCCGATCCAGCGCGCTCCGAGCGTCCGAAGGTCACCGACCATGAGCGCACGGTCGACGGTAAGAAGCTGAAGGTTCGTCCCCGAACACCCGATCCGGCCGGCAGGTCGGTGCCGGAGCTCAAGGCGTCCTGGCCCAGTTCCGGCACGGCCGAGGTGACCCTGACGAGCGAGCAGGCTGAACGGCCGGGGCGTGGCGAGAAGCTGGTACGGGCGGGCGACCTGCCGATTTCGCTCACCGCGCCCAAGAGCGCCGATCCGGGAAGTACCGCGGCGCGTCCCGTCTTCAAGGGTGAAGCCCGGGTGTCCGTGCTCGACCGTGGCGCGGCCCGCCGGGCGGGGGTTGAAGGGCTCGTCTTCACCCTGACACCTGAATCCGAGGCCACCTCGGGCCGGGTGGGAGTCCGGGTGGACTACTCGACCTTCGCGCAGGCCTTCGGCGGCTCCTACGGCACCCGGCTCCGGCTGGTGAATCTCCCCGCCTGCGTCCTGACCACCCCGGCCAAACCTGAATGCCGTTCCTTTGCACCCATCGTCACCACGAACGACGGTGAGACCAAGACCCTGGCAGCGGACGTGGAGACCGTCCCGTCCACGGCGGGCGCGTCGGCTCCGACGGTGCTGGCGGCCGTCGCCGCGCCCGAAGGCTCGCAGGGCGACTTCAAGGCCACCAAGCTGTCGCCGTCGGCGACCTGGTCGGTGACGAGGAACACCGGTGACTTCACCTGGACCTATCCGATGCGGCTTCCGCCCGTCCGAGGCGGCCTCGTCCCTCCGGTCGAGCTGGGTTACTCGGCGCAGAGTGTGGACGGCCGCACGGGCAACACCAACAACCAGCCGTCCTGGGCGGGTGAGGGCTTTGAGTTCTCGCCCGGGTTCATCGAGCGTCGTTACAAGGCTTGTGAGGACGACGGCGTGCCGAACGGCCCTGGTGGGAAGCCGCCGGGGGATCTGTGCTGGGGGGACGAGAACGCGACCGTCACCTGGAACGGCAAGGGCGGCGAACTGATCAGGGCCGCCGACGGGACCTGGCGGCTCAAGAACGACGACGGCACCCGCTTTGAGAAGATCACCACGACCGCCAGGCACAACGACGACAACGACGGCGAGTACTGGAAGGTCACCACCACCGACGGCACCCGCTACTACTTCGGCCTGAACCAGCTGCCCGGGGGTTCGGGATCGACCCCAACGAGCGGTTCGACGTGGGCGGTACCGGTGTTCGGCGACGACCCGGGCGAACCGTGTCACAAGGCGTCGGGATTCGCCGACTCGTGGTGTCAGCAGGCGTGGCGATGGAACCTCGACCTGGTCGTCGACCCTAACGACAACGCCGCCATCTACCTCTACGAGCAGGAGACCAACCACTACGGCCGCAACCTCGACCCGGCCGCCGCCACGCCCTACACCCGCGGCGGTTACCTGAGGACGATCGAATACGGGCTGCGCGGCGACAACGTCTTCGATGACTGGCCCCCCGCCGCGGTCGAGTTCCAGCCGGCCGAGCGGTGCATCCCCACCGACACCTTCGGATGCCACCCCGACACCATCAAGACCAGTCCCGAGCACTGGCCGGACGTGCCGTGGGACATGAACTGCGACATCGGCACCCGGTGCGAGAACGGGCACGGTTCCACCTCGCCCACCTTCTGGTCCCGCTACCGGCTCAAGCACGTCACCACACAGATCGACCCCGGCACGGGCCGGCTGGACCGCTCGGTCGACTCCTGGACGCTGGACCACCAGTGGGGCGCCGACACCGAAGAACGCGACCTGCTGCTCAAGGAGATCCAGCACACCGGCCTGGCCGGCCCCACCCCCGATGACAACATCGCGCTGCCCAAGGTCACCTTCAACCACACGCCCAAGGCCAACCGGGTCGACCAGGCCAACGACGGCATCGCCCCCTACACCCGCTACCGCGTCAGCAGGATCTACGACGAGTCCGGCGGCCAGCTCGACATCGGCTACACCGGCCAGGACTGCTCCCGCGCCGCCCCGCCCACACCGCACACCAACACCAGACGCTGCTTCCCCTCGATCTGGCACCTCCCCGGCCAGACCGCGCCCATCACCGACTGGTTCAACAAGTTCGTCGTCACCTCGGTAGTGCAGAAGGACCGCACCGGCCACGCCCCCGACATGGCCACCCAGTACGAGTACATCGGCGGCGCCGCCTGGCACTGGGACGACGATGACGGGCTGACACGCGAGAAGTACAAGACCTGGTCCCAATGGCGTGGGTACGGCCAGGTGCGCGTCAAGTCCGGCGGCGTGGACAGCCCGTCCACCCAGACCGACACCCACCACCTGCGCGGCATGCACGGCGACCGCGCCGGCCCCGACGGCGGCACCAAGACCGTCACCGTCCCCGACGGGGAAGGCGGCACCCACACCGACTACGAAGGGCTTGAAGGCTTCACCCTCAAGACCGTCAACTACACCGCCCCGGGCGGGGCGGTGCACGACAAGAGCGTCGATGAGCCCTGGCGACACCAGACCGCGTCCCGGACCAGGTCCTGGGGCACAGTGACCGCCAACGCCGTCAAGGTCGGCAACTCCCGTAGCTGGACGGCAATGGACGGTGGAACCTGGCGCGAAACCAAGACCACCAGCGACTACGAGACCGACTTCACCAAGGTCGGACGGGTCAAGCAGGTCGAGGATCTCGGCGACGTCGCCTCCACCGCCGATGACAGGTGCACCCGCACCAGTTATGCCGACAACGTCACCGAATGGATGGTCTCCTACCAGTCCCGCGCCGAGACCGTCTCAGTCGCCTGCGGCACCGACCCCGACCGATCCAAGCACATCATCGCCGACGCGCGGGCCTTCTACGACGGCGGCGGTTTCGGTGACGCGCCCACCAAGGGAAACGTCACCCAGACCGAGAGAATCGCCGGACACGACGGCGATGACGCCACCTACGTCCCGCTCGAAAAGACGACCTACGACACCTTCGGGCGGCCTTTGACGGTCACCAACGCCGCAGGCCAGACCACCACCACCCAGTACACCGACACCAACGAGCTGACCACCAAAGTCGCCGTCACCACGCCCGCCCCCAGTCCCGGGGCCACCGGGTTGACCGTCACCAATGAACTCGACCCGGCCTGGGGATCGACAACGGCCAGGATCGACAACAACAATGCCGACCGCAACAACAAGCCGTTGCGCACCGACCTGCAGTACGACGCGCTCGGCCGGATCCAGAAGGTATGGCGGCCCGACCGCTCCAAGACCGCCGGCGACACACCCAGCTTCGAACATGCCTACCGCATCGCCGACGGCCAGATCGTCGCTGTCACCACCAAGACGCTCACCAATTCCGGCGGTCAGCGGCCGGCCATCACGCTTTACGACGGGCACCTGCGCCCTCGCCAGATTCAAACCACGGGTCCCGAAGGCCGCCTGATCGCCGACACGTTCTACGACGACCGCGGCCAAGTCGACAAGACCTACGCCACCTATTCGGCCACCGGCGCCCCCGAGCCCGCATTGTTCAACGTCAACTCTCCCGGGGATGTCGAGACCCAGAACCACTTCTCCCACGACGGGCTCGGCCGCCGCACACAGGAACGCCTGGTGGCCGGTAACGGAACCACGACCGAGGAGAAATGGCGGACCACGATCAGCTACGGCGGGAACTGGGTGGCCGTCGACCCGCCCCGGGGCGGCACACCCTCCGCGCAGATCATCGATGCGCGTGGACGGGTCACCGAACAACGCCAGTACCACGGAGACAGCCCATCAGGCGCCTACGACGCCACCACCTACGGCTACGACCCGGCCGGACGTCTGACCACGGTGAAGGACCCGTCCGGCAAGACCTGGACCAACGCCTATGACCTGCGGGGCCGCAGGACCAGGGTCGCCGACCCCGACACCGGCGTCACCACCTTCATCTACGACATCCTCGACCGCGTCGAGTCCACCACCGACGCCCGCAACAAGACGATCTTCCAGAGCTACGACGGGCTCGGCCGCAACACCCAGACCCGCGAGGGATCGGCGACCGGGAAGCTGCTGACGTCCTGGACCTATGACACCGCGCCCCGCGGAAAGGGGAAACTCGCCGCCGCCACCCGACACGGAGAAGACGGCGACTATGTCAAGAGCATCTCCGCCTACGACGTTCTTGGCCGACCTGAATCCAGCACGGTCACCATCCCGGCCGCAGAAGGGCCGCTGACCGGAACCTACACCCATGCCCAGACCTACAACCTGGACGGTACACCTCGCCAGGGAGTACTCCCCGCGGCGGGCGGATTGCCTCAGGAAACCCTTACCCGCACATACGACGACCACCAGCGTCCCATCCGAGTGACCAGCGGCCTGGCCACCTATGTCGGAGCGACCGAGTACACCCCCACCGGCAAACCCAAACTGGTCGAACTGGGCTCCGGCGACAAACGGACCTGGAACACCTTCACTTATCAACCCGGCACCCAGCGCCTTTCCACCGCCAGTACCCGGCGCGAGAACGTCGCAGGCAACGACCGCAACGCCACCTACGCCTATGACGATGCGGGCAACATCCTCGGCATCTCCGACGTCGCCAGAGCGGGCACCGACAACCAATGCTTCAAGTACGACCACCTGCGCCGCCTGACCGATGCGTGGAGCGTCGCATCATCGACCTGTCCGCAAGACCCGACCACGTCGGGCGGTCCGGCCCCGTACCGGATGCACTACACCTACAAACTCGACGGCAGCCGCGCCAAGGAACAGTTCTACGACCCGGCGGGCACGCAGATCTCCACCCGCGACTACCGCTACCAGGGCGAGCCGAACGTCAGCGGCACCGTCAAGGGCCACATGCTCGGCAAGGTCGACCAGACCGGCGCCAACCCCTTCACAGGCCCTGACACCAACGACGAGAACTACGTCTACGACGACGCGGGCAACCCCACCACCCGCACCGTCGGCGACACCACCCAAACCCTGGAATGGAACAGCGAAGGCAACCTCGACAAAGTCACCCAGGGCGACACTACCGTCCGGTTCATCTACGACGCCGACGGCAACCGCCTGATCCGCAAAGACCTCACTGGAGCAACCCTCTACCTGCCCGGCACCGAACTCCGCTTCACCAACGGATCCCCCACCACAGCAGGCGTCCGCTACTACGACCACAATGGCCAGACCGTCGCTCTACGCGACTCCACCGGGATCAAGCACCTCGTCGGCGACTACCAGGGAACCGCCCAGATAGCGGTCAACGTCACCGACCAAACCGCCGTCACCCGCCGGTTCACTCCATTCGGCCAAGAACGCGGTACCAACGAAGAGACCTGGCCCGACCAACGAGGATTCCTGGGCGGCACCAAAGACCCCACCGGCCTCACTCACCTGGGCGCCCGCGAATACGACCCGAACAACGGCCGCTTCATCTCCGTCGACCCGCTCATCGACGTCGGCGACCCGCAGCAGATGAATGGCTACGCCTACGGCGGCAACAACCCGGTGACTTTCAGCGACCCCGACGGCCTCATCCCCCTACCACCTTGTATCCGCAACCCCATCACCTGCGGACACAAGATCCCCACCCTCAAAGAACGCATCACCAGCCTCCCGGGTCTGATCGCCGGCATGGCCGAGGGCGCAGTTCAAGCAGCGATCGACGACGCTTACGGCCTGGCGAACTACGCCAGAAACGCGGGCAACGACATGAAGGAAAGCTTCAATTCCTTCGTAGGCTTCTCGCAGAATCCCGCTGGCCCGCAAAGGCCCAAAGCAGAACCACCCAAGGACCTGAAACCACCGACGGTGCGGCTGCCGCTCCCGGTCAACCGTAACAGCCCTGGCTTCCGGGTCGGTCGCGATGTCGGCTACGTCGTCGGCGTTCCCCTTCCGGGTCTGGCAGCCGCCAGGCTGCCTCGCGGACTGAAACGGCTGTCCAATCTCTTCAAGTCATGTCGCCGCGGCAGAAGCAGCTTCACTCCGGGCACCGCGGTGGTAATGGCCGACGGCACCAAGAAGCCCATCGACGAAATCAGTAAGGGCGACAAAGTCCTTGCCACCGACCCCAGGACAGGCAAGACCGAAGCCCAGACCGTCCAGGACACCATCACCAGCAAGGGCACGAAGCACCTTGTAAAGATCACGCTAGGAAGCCGCGGTCAGAAGCACTGGGTCACCAAGAACGACGCAAAAGCCCAACCGGCCGCAACACCTGCGATCCGCCTCTCTGAACAAGCACAAGGCGCGGTGATCGCTACCGACGAACATCCCTTCTGGGTCGCCGGCGGTGCCGGTCGATGGGTCAAGGCGGCCGATCTCAAACCCGGCATGTGGCTTCGGACCAGCGCCGGCACCTACACCCAGATCACCGCCACCAAGGCGTGGACGAAACCCGGGCAACGCGTCCATAACCTCACCGTCGCGAACGACCACACCTACTACGTCGCCGTCGGCGCGATCTTCGTACTCGTCCATAATGACAACAAGATCTGCTTCCCGGAATTCAAGGACACGAAGACCGCAGCCCACGTCGATGGCAACTACGTACTGAGCGGCTACAGCAGCGAGGTTCCCGAAGGATTTGTGAGGCCGAGTCTCGATGAGATCCTGGAGGTTCAGGAATCGGCCGGCAAGGCCCGAGTACCGGACTTCAGAGACAACGCTGCAGGCGAGGGTGCGTACTACCTGTCGCATGCCGAGAAGCAAGCATATACCCTAGAGCAAGATGCCGTGATAACGGTTACCCGGCCCCTTTGCGACGACTGCTTCCAATTCTTTACCGACGCGGCGAAGGCCCACAAACGAACCATCGTGGTGGTGGATCCCAGTGGACGTTATGTGTTCACCGAATAAACTATACGTCCCACAGGTCGATGGTAGGCTGAACGTCCGGTACATGGGCCCGTCGCGCACTCCGGCGAGGCCGTCGCGAGAGGAGTGGTGGTGGGCGACGACCTGGAGGACGAGTTCGTCCGACGAGGCATGTCCGTGCTGGCCGATCTCAAAAAGGGTGATCCGCAGGCCAGAAAGAGATTGCAGCAGCTTTTTCCCGAGCTCGAGAAAGCCGCAGAATCGGGGCATGTGGAGGCACAGGCCCTGGCCGCGGGATTTGCGCTCGATTACCTGAACGATCCACCCACCGCCTTGAAGTTCTTTCAGCGAGCAGCAGATGCGGGCAACGCCGCCGCGCAACGTGGGCTGGGATACATGCTGGTCAATGGAGTCGGCGTGGAACGAGACCTGCCCAGAGCGGCGGGACTGTTTCAGTCGGCGGCCGAGTCGGGGGACGCCGTCGCCGCGTTCAACCTGGGGAACCTGCTCCTGAACGGACAAGGAGTCACCAAGGACGAGCAGTGTGCTCTTTCGCTCCTGAAGGATGCCAAGGACGGTGGCGTGGCACATGCCGGCCTGCGACTGGGTGACTGGCACGCCGAGCGTGGCGAGGAACGGCTTGCCAGAGAGTGCTATCTCGATGCGGCTGAAGGGGGAGTCCCCGTTGCCATGTTGAAGGCGGGTTCCTACTGCCGCGAAGGGGTCGGCGGGAATATCGACCGGGTTCAAGCTGTGCGCTGGTACCTCCGAGCCCTGGATTTCGGCAACGGAGACGGCGTTCACGATGCGATCGCCACAGCTCGCTTGATGTCGGACACCGAAGTCCGCGAGGCGGCTCGGCTTGCCGGTCGTGAACCTGACGCTGAGGCACTCCTCAAGGCGGCCCGAAAGCAGTAGGCCCGGCGGCCGTGAACGAGAGACTGGCCTACCGCGATGTCCGCCCCGCCTTCCGGTTCCAGGCCCGGAAGGCGGCCAACTCTGTGACCTGGTCGGCAGAACGAACCACGGGCCGCGCCCACACTCCTGGACATGAGCCTCTTCATCACTACCGTCGGAGCTGTGCTCACCACGCTGGTCGGTGTGTTCGTGGGTGGTGCGTTGAGTCATCGTCTGCAGCAACGGCAGTGGTCACGTGACCGGCGAGCAGACGTCTGCGCTCTGGTTCTGCGCGAGTCTTCCAACGTGCTCGTGGAGTTGGGAAGACTGAACGGTCAGCGCATACCTCCGGCAGAAGAGGGCGTGTGTATCCCAACGCCACTCGACTGGCGACCGTGGAACGAGGCCCTGGCCATGGTGGCCTTGATCGCGGACCATGAGGTGGTAGCGGCGGCCCAGGAGATTGATGTGGCGTTCTGGCCGGTCGGTCTCCAGGTGGCCCGCGGCTGGACGTCTGATGCCGACTGGTTCACGCTGCGGGAAGGGATCGAGGCCAAGCGCCGCGAGTTCGTCAACATCGCCCGCAAGCACCTGGCCGCACCGGGACCGCCGCTGGCTCGCCTGACGGGCCGTCCCAGCAGTGATGACCAGATCTGGGAGCTCAGGCGTCCCTGACCCCACCTGGTATGCGTTAGACCTAGCGCCGGCTCGAACCCGGTAGGGGGTACACCACAGATAGGAGGGGCCTGCGCCAGGTCCGCAACCGGTCAGCTCGTGATCACCGGCACGTTCCACCTGCGCACCCGTACCCCGTCGGGGCAATAGTTTGCCCGGTCCCTATTCGGGGCCAGGATGCCAAGGCAGGGGTGACGGCCAGATCTCCCTGCCTCAATCACCCTTCCAGACACAACGGGACAGCGCTCGACGTGGTCACTGCCGTGAGTGATCAGCGTCCCCGTATTGCTGCCGTCGTAGCCCTAGTTTGTCGTTGAAACGTTCTGGTCCGGGATGGAGTAGCTGTACTGTTTGCCGCCGCGTTCGCGGCCGGGGTCTGGAACGCGGACGAGAGCGCCGGCGTCGACCAGGCGCTTGAGTCGGTTGTTGGCGTTCGGCAGGGTGATGGCCAGGTCTGAGGCGAGGTCTGCGGCTATGAAGGTGCCCAGTCGCTTTGCCTGGTCGTGGGTCGTCTGGAGGAAGTCCTCCGCGGCGAGCAGGGATTGCTCGTCTGCGTCGACGGCGATGAGTTTGCGGCGCTCCAGGCAGACCACGATCGCCTCGCGGGTCTCCTCGTCCAGGCCTGTGAGGTGGACACCGCCGCTGGTGAGGGTTCCGCCTGCGAGGGAGATGTAGAGTTTGCCCACCAACTCGTCGGCGAAGCTGTTGGTTATAGCCTTGACCGAAGCGAAGTCCAGGATGATCAGCCGGTCCTCGGTGGGTTTGAGGGCTTTCTCTAGTTTCTGGCGCAGCTCCGCGCCTGCCGCGCGCATGGCCAGGACCTCTGGGCCGTCGTCTCGCACGGAGAGGACGACGCGACCGCCAGCGTCCCTAGGGTTCATTGAACGCATTGAAACACATGGGGCACAGTCAGGGGAATCTGACCCGGAGCCAGGCCCACGTTCCCTTGACGGGGTCGGGAACTGAACCAATCCGAGTGGTGGGGCCTGGAACTCCGCGGAAGGCGTCCAATGACCCATCGCCGCTGCGGATCAATAGCCTGGTAAGGCCAGCGCCACCGGCCATGTCCAGCAGGTCGGGCAGGCCGTTGCCGCGGTCCTCCCGCTCGCCGGTCACTCCCGGTTGCAAGGCCCGGAACAGCGCCTCCTGATCTCGCTCCAAGTCCCGGTGTAGGGGGTTGCCCTTCAGGTGCTCCAGGACTCCGACGCCTGTGTCGCACACGGCGAACTCCAGCCGCCGCTGTCTCGGGTAGACCTGGGCGGCGACGAAGGAACCGGTCTCGCTCCTGCCATGGCTCACCGCGTTGTCGATCAGCTCGCCGACGACCTTGAAAGCGAGCTTTCCAAGGCGGTCACCAAGATTGCCGCGCACGATGCCGAAGACCCGCTCACCGGCGAGCTCGCCGTCGTGGGGGCTCCTGACCGGCGTGATCTCCAGCAGGCTGTGCGACCGGTCGGCGCGGCCCCGAGCCGGTACCCGGCGGTTGGACTTGCACTGGTCGGGGAGCCGGTTCAGCAGGTCCATGCGTTCGAGGTAAGAGGTTACGGCAGGCTCATCGGGCAGGAGCAGGCGCATCCGCTCTCCCTCGGCGGCGTGCGAATGCGCCAGGGCGGTCATGGCGGTGAGCTCCAGCGGGGTAGCGAAGCTCAGCGCCCGTGCGTCGATAACGAACTCGCCCGAGCAGTCGGGTGCCAGGAGCCGCCGGGAACGCAGAAGAGGCCGGGGTCCGGCGAGCCTGAAGTGCACGATCGTCCAGCATGCCACCGAACGGCGGCGAAGCGCGATCCGGACCTCGGCTGTACTTCCGCGTCCCACTGGAGCTATGCTTTCACTGTCTTCAATGAAAGCGATGGGGAGGAGACGTGATGGATACCGATCACCAGGGCGAGGAGCTCAAGCGCCCCCGCGAGTACAAGATCGTTGTCAACACCCGGCAGCGGGTCGTCACGCAGGAGACGCTGTCCTTCCACGACGTCCTGGCTCTGGCCTTCGACCCCGTGCCGGTCGGCGCGCACTGGGAGTTCACCGTCGGCTACCGGCACGCCCACCAGCAGCCGCAAGCGGGGACCCTCCTGCCCGGCCAGACAGTCCGGATCAAGAACGGGACGGTGTTCGATGCCACCGCAACTGATAAGTCGTAGCGCCGACCTGGCACGACTGCGGGAAGAGGGATACGAGGTCGAGGTACGCGACGGGTATCTGCTCGTCGGCCACGTTCCCTACGTCGACACGGACACCGACGTCCGGTACGGCACGCTGGTGTCCGAACTCACCCTGGAAGGGGAGGTGACCGCGCGGCCAAGCACGCACGTTGCGATGTTCGCCGGCGGCATCCCCTGCGACGCCGACGGGCGGCCGCTGCGCCGGATCCTGCACAGCCAGAGCGAGCAGCAATTGGCGCCCGACCTGAAGATCAGCTGTACCTTCTCCAGCAAGCCGAAGGCCGGTTACCGGGACTACTACGAGAAGATGACCACGTACGTGGCCATCCTCTCGGGATATGCCCAGCACCTGCAGCCGGACGCGACAGCCAGGACGTTTCCGGTAATCGAGGAGTCCGATCCCGACTCGGTCTTCCTCTACACCGACACAGCCTCCAGCAGGGCGGGGCTCGGCGCGATCAATACCAAGCTTGAGCAGGACCGCGTCGCCATCGTGGGATTGGGCGGGACCGGCTCCCACATCCTGGACCTGCTGGCCAAGACCTGGGTGCGGGAGATCCACTTGTTCGACGGCGATGCCTTCCGCCAGCACAACCCCTTCCGCGCGCCCGGCGCGACCCCGTGCGAGGATCTTGCGGGCGGTCCGAACAAGGCCGTCCACTTCGCCGAGGTCTACGGCAGGATGCGCCGCGGGATCATCGCGCATGGTGTCCGTATCGACGACACCAACGTCGACAAACTCCGCGAGATGGACTTCGTCTTCATCGCCATCGATGACGGGCCCTCCAGGCGCCTGATCGTCCGGAGCCTCCGGGGGTTTCAGATTCCCTACATCGACGTCGGGCTCGGGGTGTACGAGGCCGACGGTGCCCTGTCCGGCCTGATCAGGGTGACCACCGGAATGCCCGGCGGGGATCACGATGCCGAAGACCAGCGTCTGCCGTACCAGGTCGGCCCCGACAACGACTACAACCGCAACATCCAGGTCGTCGACCTCAACGCCCTCAACGCCGTCCTCGCGGTGATCAAGTGGAAGAAGCTGCGCGGCTACTACGCCGACCAGGAACACGAGCGGCACAGCATCTACCAGATCGGCGGAAACCTGATCACCAACGAGGACGCGCCGTGACCAGGGTCGTCACCCTGGCGCACCAGTTCGTCGACCACGCCCCGGAGACGCTGAAGGAGGGGATCCTGTACATCTCGATCCCCTTTACCTCCGCGCTGCACCTATGTTGCTGCGGATGCGGCCGCGAAGTCGTGACTCCGCTGACCCCGCGCGACTGGCGGCTCATCTTCGACGGCCAGACCGTCTCACTGGAACCTTCCATCGGGAACTGGAACTTTCCCTGCCGCTCGCACTACTGGATCCACGGCAGCAAGGTTCGATGGCTCCCGCGCCGACCAATGGACCACATCGACGTCGATCGCGCGCCCATCAGAACACAGACCGAAACCTCATTCGGCACCAGCGAAATACGACGCTGGTCCGGGCGGCTACGTCGGCTCCTGGGCAGGATCAGGCACAAGGTCCTGAGGCGAGGCCAAGGACGGGAGGTGGGCCAGTAAGTGTCCGGCAACGCAGCACCGGCTGGGCCGTCCGAGGCTGGGGTTCCTGGACCCGCAGTAGGGTAGCCACCAGCGTCGCCACCAACCCAGGACGGTTCCGGGCCTTGCCGGGATGCCGGAGAGGCGTCCGATGTGACTCAGGAGATGGGCCGAATTATCGCTCCAGCTTCAGGATGCCGACCTCTCAGACCTGGTACGCACCGTCCAGGCCGCTCAGAACGCATTTCATGCAGCGTAATGACGGACAGTCGTGACCTCGGTCGGGCCCCACTGCGGCGCCTCTGGGTTTGTCCGCCTCGGTCGCCCGAGCGGGTTGGATCTTTCTCGGGGCTCAGCCTGGTGGGACCGGAGATGTAGATCAACTCGTCCTTCGCGGTGACCGGGTGTGGGTTTGGCTGTTCGAACTCGCGGCTTCGTGTCGTTCCGCACCTTTAGTGCGGACCATCAGAGCGGAGCCAGTGGCGCCAGAAATAGTCCAAATGATGACGACGGGGGCGTCGGATGCCCCGGGTTCGTCTGTGTCCGACGAAATGTCGGTGGGGCGGCGTACCTTGGTTGCGCTCAGCCAGTCGCGCTCAATCGCGGCGCCGTCGTGCCGGATTGAGGCTGGGCGCAAGATCGAATTGTCTGCCTGCCAAGGCGACCCATCTTCAAGATTGCGCGGAATCATGAACGAATCGCTGGGCGCTCGCCCTCGGTGTCGCCTGTTCGGGGCGGCGTCGTTGTATGGGCTCGTGATGAGGCGGATGTCGGGGTGACCATCCTGGAGAACGAGAATGTAGCCGAGGCTCCTGACGCGGTCGAGGGCGTCGGCTGGGCCGACGGATTGTCGTTCCGGCAGGAAGATGGCGACTACGTCACCGTGATGTTGCTGGCGGCGGGGCTCGCGCGGATCAGGGACGATCGGCGGCGTATGGATGCCGGTGAGTATCTGACTCGGACGTCGGCGGAGCAGGGGCTGCTTGCGGTGCCCTGGCGGTCGGGGATGACGCGGTTGTGGTGGAGGTTTCGTACTGAGAAGAAGGATCCGCCGCGAAATGATCTAGCGCTTTTCGAGCTGTGCCGGACGCCGTTCAACGAGTGGCCGATCAGACTCCGTCTGTCTGTGGCCGATCTGGAGCAGAGCCTGCTCGATGACGATGAGCTGACTCCGATGGCCGAACAGGCAGCGCGGCTGTCAGTGCGGGACGTTGAGGCCGAGCTCGTGGAAAATCACGTGTTCCGGGAGCTGATGCTCGTCGCGGATATGAACGCCAAGGACGAAGATGACGTCCAGGCCAACTACTGTGAGCTTCGTCGGCTCCTCATCGACATGCCGGTGCTGACCGAAACGCAGGTACGGCGCCTGGTCTGTCGGTTTCCCAAGCGGGGGAGCAACGGGCAGCCGATCGTGCAGCGTTTCGTCCAGGTGGCCTATGTACGGCGGGCAGCCCAGGGGCCGGTCACGATCGGTGTGTGCGACGGATGCGGCAATCCGATACAGCAGGGCGTCGATGACTGCGGCACCGCGGGCTGCTCGGGCAGCCGAACCAGTCTCAACGTCGAAGCGGTGGGCGGCTACTACGTCCAGCACCGCGCGACCCGCAGGTTCTTCCACGATCCTGGACTGGTTGAGGCCAGGGTCTTGGACCGGCTCGCGGACGTGCAGGCGGAAGGGGCCATCAACGTCGAGGCGTGGCCGGGCCTGGACGCTTACGACATCCGAGTGTCGTTCCTGTCCGGATCCGATGTGGTCGAGGTGTGGGGCGCGGACGCCAAGGACCAGGTGAGTCCGGGGTTGCTGGGGCTCGGCTTCACCTGGCGACCCGATCCGCCGTGCGACCGACGGTTCCTGGTGTTGCCCAAGCACCGCGCCGATCAGCCGGGCTATGTGGCTGATTTGACGACGGAGTTGCAGGGGCGGGTGTCGGGCGTCTCGGTGGTCAGCGAGGACACTTTCGTCGCGCGCGTTACCGCCAAGGCCGGGGAGGTGGCGGGACGATGAGGGACCATTCGTCGTGGTACCGCGAGCTGGTGACCGAGCTCCAGGCCGGCGGTGTCCTACCGGAGGGGCGTCTTACGGCGCGTGACCTGGTTGCGCTCGAACTCGGCCTGCATTTTCTGCACCGTCATTTCCAAGGCGAGCCGATCGGGGCGCTGTGGCCGATCCTGTCCGGGTACGTGGTCGTGGAGCCCGAGCTTGAGCCGGTGGTGCGCAGGCTCAGGCACCGGATGGGTGACATGAGCCGGCGCGGATACTGGCGGCTGTCCCTCGACCTTTATCGTCGACTGCCTGCCGAGGTCCGCGGCTTTGACCGGACGGACGACCCGACCAAGAAGATCAACGATCAGACCTGCTTCGTCCCCCGCCGCTCCTCGGTGTGTCCGGAGCGGTTCGATCGCTATGAGGCGGCACTGACCGATCCGGTGCCCTATGCGCTCGAGCCGGCCCGACCGCAAGCCGCACCTGGCGAGCTCTACACGTTCCTGCAGCGGGACAAGGTCGAGGAACGCGTCCGTATCCCCGACGATGTCGAGGTCCTACCAGCTCCGCTCGCGCTGGCGCCCCGGCAACAGCGGGAGCGCGAAGCCTGGCGCCTCAGTTTCGAGGAAGACCTGGCGAAGGTCGCCGAACGCTTCGACGCAGCGCTAGCCGACCAGCCTGAGATATCGAACCGGAACTGGGTCGAACGTCTGGAGAAGATTGTCTTCTGTGCGGTCGACGACGACACCGGCAAGCTCGTCGAGATGCCCGCGACCTTCGACATCGACGGGGTCGAGCACATCGTCGGGCTGATGAACAGCGGCAAGTCCACGCTGGCCGACCTGATCACCGGCGACCGGGTAGAGAAGGGCTTCCACGTCACCCTGGTGGTCGGGTCGGTCACCGACGTCTACGCCAAGGTGTCTTTCCTGCGGAGTGTCGGGATCGACGCCGTGCCGCTGGTCGGCAAGAACAGCCGCACCGAGCACGCGGCACGCTACTGGCGCTCGACACTGGCGACCTCGGCCGGCGTCTTCCCCGCTGATGAGGATCCGGCGGCCGACTTCGTCAACACCATCTGCCTGCTCGACCCGCTGCGCGAGACGAACCAGTCCGACTGGGCGCCACTCACCCCCGACAGCTTTCCCTGCCGGAATGCTCTGAGATCAACCGACGGGGAGAACAAGCTCCACGACTGCCCGCTGCTGGCGGTCTGCCCGCACCAGGAGACCGAACGGCGCGTCGCCAAGGCCCAGGTGTGGGTGACGACAGCGCCCGGCCTGGTCGCCAGCCGAGCCGAGCCAGCGAAAGCGAAGATGCGGTGGCTTGAGGCCTGTCAACATCACAGCGACCTGATCATCATCGACGAGGCCGACAACGTCCAGCAGGACCTTGACGACCGGTTCGTGCAGTATGAAACTCTCGTCGCCCCTGGTGAAGGGTGGACCGATCGGACCACGATCGGCAAAGTGGGCGGCTTCGATCGAATCGGCCGGCGTCAGCTCCGAGACCGCAACGTGAGGCGCTTCAACGACTACGACCGGATCCATCAGCGCGCCATCGACAAGCTCTACGAACTCGTCCTGAATGACGAGGGCCTGTACGAAGTGATCGGCAAGGCGCCCTTCACCGGGTTCTCGCTGCTACTGCAGGTCGCCCGGATCATGCACGGACTGCCGCTGAAACGCATGGACGACAACGCCGCGATAGAGGATGCCGCCGACGACTTCTTCCGCGAGCACCTGGAGATCTTCACCGAAGGCGTCCTCGCCGCGGTCCCTGACGGGATCGCCCCGATGGTCACCGCGCTCCAAGCCGATATCCCTGACGAGGACACCATCGACGAGGCGATCAGCGACTGGCTGACCGAACACGCCCCACAGGGGCAGCGCGACCATGTACGGGCGAACCTCGCGATGCTCACCATGCTGTTCCAGGCAGGATTCTGGGCGAGCCGGATCACCACGTCGTTCTTCGAGATGTCCACGCTCTATCCCGCGGTGGCCGAAACCCTGCCGCTGGATGACGAAGAAACCTTCTGGCGCCAGCAGCCTCCCCGCGACTACCAGCCGCTGATCCCCGAAGCACCCATGGGGAACCTGCTCGCCCTGCAATGGCTGCCCAACCGGCTGGGCGACACCGGTGCGCTGCGGGTGATGTGGATCCGTGGCGTCGGCCGGTGGCTCCTGCACCATATGCATGACCTCCTGGAACCCGAAGGCATCCAGGGGCCGCACGTCATCCTCACCTCGGCCACCAGTTGGGCGCCGGGCTCGTCGTTCTACCACGTCCCGATCGCGCCATCGGCGGTCCTCCGCGAACCCCCGGAGGACCGGGAGGCGTTGGCTCAAAGCAAGTTGTGGTTCCGCAAGAGCCTGCGCCCGGACGGCAAGAAGCCCGTCGCAGTGTCCGGCCGCCAAGGCGCCGAACGTAACGATGCCCTGCGACAACTCGTCAGCGGGAGCTGCATGCCTCGCCCCGGCGCGGTGGTCAGCCTGCTGGAGCAGGTCCGCGCCGACCTCGATCAGGACCGCAAGCAGGTCCTGTTCGTCGTGCTCAGCGGCGCCGAAGCGAAGCTGGTGGCCGAGCACATCAACCTGCGCACCCCCTACAGCGCCCGCAATGTGACCCCGGACGCCGACGACCCAGGCCAGTACGGTCTGCACCGCCGCATGATCACGAAGTTCCCCGAGTCCGGGGACGACATACTCGTCGCTGCGGAAATGGCGATCCAGCGCGGCTACAACATCCTCAACGCTAATCGCACCGCTGCGCTCGGAGCGGTGTTCTACCTGGCGCGCATTCACCCACCGCCCACCGATCCCAAGTTCCCGCTCTCCCTCATCAACCAGCGCGCCATGGCCTACCTCCTGGATCCCGCCGGGACCGCCATGCCGTTGTCCTCGATCGCCGAGGCCGCCAAGAAGCTAGGCAACAAGGCACGGGCCGACTGGTACAACCTGATGAGCCGTCCGGTGTTCTTCCGACGGCTGGACGACCGGACCGAGCGGCCCGCGTTCGTCGCCAACGCCCTGGTCCCGATGGGCCAGACCATCGGCCGCAGCATCCGCGGCCACCAGCCCACCCACGTGATCCTGACCGACGCGGCCTTCGCCCCACGGCACGCCGACCCGGACGAGCAAGCACCAGACACCCAGCGCACCAGCCTGATCGTCGCGGCTGACCGGCACCTGACCAGCCTGCTGACCGAGCCCACCGGCACCGCATCCCCCGAGAAGATCCGCGACCACGCCATCGCCGAAGCCACCTGGAGCCTGCTCGGCGACCTGTTCCACAATCGAGACATGGGGCACTGATGCCGTACTACGAGCACCTCCGACTCCTGGTCAACGAGATCGCTCCCAGAGCGTCGCTCCCGGTCACAAGCCTAGCCGCGCGGTTCCCGACACGGTGGCTGCGGCGGATCCGCAGCCAGGCGCCCTCCTGGGACGACCGCAAACTGCCCACCTGGTCCCTCGTCGAACTCCTCGACACCCTCGACCCCAACATCATCCACGTGGCCGGCAGCCTCGACGACGAGCATTGGCTGATCAGCCACGCCCGCGTCGACCGGCAGGTCGTCCGCACGGCCGTCGCGGTCTGGGCCTCGACCCGCATCACCCCCGACCGGCCCGACCTGGACTGGTTCGATCTGCTCGACGACGAAGAACTCGACTGGAAGCCGACCGAGCTCGACCTCCTAGCAGTCCACACTCACCCCAGCGGGACCGCGAAACCTGAAACGGCCGTATTCCGGATGCTGCCCGGCTACCTCGCCGGCCTTGTCGCAACCACCGGTATGCAGATCCGCGGTGAACACCGGCGATTCATCCTCGGCCCGGTCGACAACTCCGGCCACCGCTCCGCCATCTGGTGGCCACCCGAACGCCTGGACGACCCCAAACTCGGGTCCGGTCTATGGGCCCCAAAGATCGACTTCCACGTGGAGACCGTACCGACCCACGGCCGAGCCCGCGTCCACGCCGAACTCAGCACCGTCCGCTTCCCCCTCCAACCCGTCCGCTACGTGCCAAGCAGAGGCGGCCGAGGCCCGAGCCTGACGCTCTGGCTCCTCGCCGACTCCGGCTATCTCCGCGCGACCGAGCACCCCACGCTCGTCAGCGCCCGCATCGGGCGACGCCGCATCAACGGCACATATCAGTGGGCCTGGGAGCCCGGACTCGCCCACGCCCTAGCGAACCTCACCCATCATGCCTTCCCTGACCCGCACGACGTCGTCATCGCACCGGCCGCCTACACCAACCAGCCCCTATCCGCGTACGTGTTGTACTCCACCGGCACCAAGCTCAGCGCCCCCGACGACGAGGACACCGACGACAAGACAGCGAAATCGGTGCTGCACGCGGCCAAGACCGGGTTCCTGCCCGTCGACCACTACGACCTCCACACCAGCGTGGGGGAGATCTTGCAGCCGCTGGGAATCCTGCCGGTCCCCGACCTGAAGAAGGCCAAGACCACCGTCCCCCGGCTCTTCCGCCCGGCCGCAGACGCCCAGGCGTCCTACACGCTTGAAATGTGGACCGAGTCACCGGTCACCCGGCAAGCCCTGCTCGCGGCAGTGACCCAGGACCTCGGCTACACCCAAACGGCCACAACCACCCGCACCACCGACAACGGCGAGATCATCGAATCTCATAGCTACACCGGCCCCTGCGAGCTCACGGTGGAACTGCGCGAGCAGCACGACATCGCCGCAGGCATCCCCCGACCCGCCAAAGGCGAGAAGCAGGGAACCCAGGCCACCCACCGCATCCAGCACATCGAGCAGATGATCGGCAGGAGCGACGACCGCCGCGCCGCCATCGTCGAGATCCGCAAGCCGGCCTACTTCGAAGCGATCAACAAGGACGACCCGTACCGCACCCTCAAGCAAGCGTTCCCACCGCTGAACCGACGCCTGCAATGCATCCACCCGATCAACCTCTACACCCCGAAACCCGACGCCAAACGGATCAAGAAGACTCTGCCCGGCACACAATTCACCCTGGGCGACATCCACCGCGCGAGCGCAGCCGTGCAGGATGCTCTCCGCTCGCTTGGGCGAATCGGCGTACTCCCTGCCCCTCCCGGCATCACCGGCGACTTCGAACTGATCGGCATCTGGCTCGAAACCCACAACGGCGCCGACATCCCCATCGTCGTCCGCATCGCCAACGACGGCACCGCGACTGCCCAACTCGCCACCAGCGACGGCACCGAACAATTGCCGTACGCCGACCTGCCCCTCGCCCTCACTGCCGGTCAAGGACGAATCCCCAGGACAAAGAACGACAACTTCCGGATCCGCATCGCCGAATTCCTCACCGCGGCACTCGGCATCGACCACGCCACCCACGACCGCGCCATCTTCATCCGAACCAGCACCTTCCGCACCCGTGGCTGGGACTGGCTCCAAGACAAGCACCTGACCCCCGACAAGCTCATAATCCCGGGCCTCGACCCCGCAGACGACGGCGTCGAACATCTTCCACCCGCAAAATGTCCTGGCCTGCGCGTCTTTCGCATCCGCGAACGCGACAGCCAAGAGGAAGTCCCACGAGGGCTCGGAACCAAGGAAGAGGCCTACGGCCGGACAAGCGGTGTCTACCCCCTCAACGACCACGTCTACTACGCGGTCAACCCCAGATCCGACCAGATGCAAACCCCGCTGACGATCACCAAACTCGACCCCGACCAAAGCGCGAACGCCCTAAAACAGGGCAGCAACAACAACCCGATCGAGATCGTGACCGCCTTCGTCCAGCCGGGAGACGATCGGCCTGCCTGGGCCGCCTACACCCAAGCGTTGCGCCGCGCCGCCCTCCACACCGACATCGCCTCCACCCTCCCCCTGCCGCTACATCTCCCGTCACTGGCCGACGAATATCTGACGTAACGACGGTTAGGGCAGAGCGTTGGAGGCTGATAGTGCGGCATCAGCCCTCTAAATGAGCGCTGGCGGACCTGTGAAAGAGGTCCGCTATCTAGTCGGTATTTCTTCTAGAGCATTCATATAGACCGTTACCAGTAGAGTTGTGCTGAGCCTAGCTGGGGTCGAATCCTCGACACGGCAACCCCCCTTTTTTTCGGTGAGGTGCATTGAGGTGCCGGGCTGGAGTTTGCTCACAGTTGCTTGAGAACGATGCCAGGCAAATACTGCCATCCTATTTTTTGGATCACGTACAGAATGCGGGGAGGCACGTTGTGCAGTGTCAGTGGAGCATTTCTGGGTAGTTGGCGTGCATGACGTGCGATGGCGTTGAGTGCCCCTAGATCGATAAAGCCAAGCCGTGAGAGTTCAAGGTGTACCGGTTCGGCAGGCACTTCGCTCGATCCGAGCAACTTCGTGAGGATCGGCAGGTGTGTCCAGTCGACCTCCCCTTCGATGCGTAGTCCCGAAGGTGAGAAAGTGCGGGTGATGCGCAAGATTCCGTCGTCGTACTCCGGATTGGGCTCTACGACGAGTTCGTGAGCGTCCGCCAGGGCGACCAGTTCCTCCGGGGTGCAATGGCGTTTGTCCACTTGGCAGATCGCCATGGCCATCGAAGTGGAGAAGACCGCATCGCCGAGACGATCCTCGCATCCGAGCATCCTCTTGAATCCGGAGCGTCCCGGTTCCTTGAGCGTCCACGTAAGGTCAGTGGTTGGCTATGACGTTCGTAAATGGCCCCGGCCGGACGTCTTGAACCGGCTCCACTGATGGGGCCGGTTCGGAACGTCGTGACGGTTTGAAGTGGCCCCGCAGGACGGCTTGGTCTGGCCCCAGGGCTTGTGGATTGTTGACAGCCATCTGGGACTGGGGGTAGACGGTCTGGGTGGCAGCCGGACACCGTATCTGGAGGCTCGCCTGACCTGTGGTCAGCACTTTGTTCGTCAGCTGGGTGGTCGGTAGGTGGCGGCGAGGTGGTCGTGTAGTTCGGCGTGGCGGAACTGGTAAATGGGGCCGACCGCGCGGAGAAGCCCGAGGCGGTGGCAGTCGTCCAGGAACGGCATTAACCGGCGCGGGAGAAGACGAGCCCGGGCCAACCGGTGAGTGGCCACCAGATACGCCAGCCAGGCCCGATGGTCACTGTCCAGGGTGCCGAATCCGAACCCGGCCGTGGGCCCGACCGTAAGCCCGGCCGCGAGCCCGGCCGTGGGTCCAGCCACGAGCCCGACCGCGAACCCGGCCATGAGCCCGATCCCAAGCCCGCCGGCGCTAACGTGGAGAAGGTTTAGGGCACGGTCAGCGCGCCATGTGTCCATCGGAGTAAGAGCATGGCGTGCCTGCGCCGACCTTTCCGCGAACCTTATGCGCATGAACGCAAATAAGACCCCGTACAGGACTCCGAAAGTCGCCCCGCCCGCGAACCCGACGTCGTGCGCCATCAGGAGCGCGCCTCCGAGCCCGATTGCGAGCACGACCCCGTGCTCGCGCACGATACTGGGTATGAGTTCGGCGGTGCGTTGGGGAACCTGCAGATCTACATAGCCTGGTTGCTCTTCCGCCCAGTTTTCAGCCTCGGCCCAGACCCCTGCCCCGATGAAGACCAGCAAGACCCCAACCACGAACGCGCCCCCGAACCCGCTCCCGAACTCGCCCCCGAGTCTGGCCCCGTGCCCGATTGCGACCGCAGCCCCGAACGCGGTCGCCAGGGTGATGAAGAGGGCTAGGGCGAGACGGGTGGCGGGGTTGAGGGCGTGGGTGGTGGCGGCCAGGCGCCACCAGGCCAGGTCGCGGGTTCCGGTGCCGGTCCCGGCGGGGGCAGGTTGGTGAGTGAGGTGGTGGGCCAGGTAGCCCAGCCAACGGCGGGCCTGGTCGGGGTCGTGTCGGCGGCGGGGGCGGAACGGTTCGGTGGGGTTGTTGTTGGGTGGGCGAGCGGCGATCAGGGCGGGGATCAGCTGGTCGAAAAGGTGGGCCTGTAAATCGGTGGCGGTGGGGAAGCGGGTGGGGTCGGTGAGCGGGCCGGGGTCGGCGCGAGGGGTGAGGTAGACGGTGCGCAGCAGCCACAGCCCCAGCGGGGTCGCAGCGACGTCGGCAAGTGCGGCCGCCGGGTGCCCGCTGCCGGGTGGCCGCTGGTCGGGCGCTGGAGTGCGGCGCAGGGTGGTCAGGGTGCGTTGCCAACGCTGTCCGGGATCGGGTGGCAGGCAGCGAGCGAGGTAGTTGGCCGCGGCGGCGGGGTCCAGGGGGCGAGGTTCCAGCACGGCGGCGGAGGTGATCACGCCCCCGGCTTGGGTGACCGCTTGGGTGAATTCGCGGGTGCGGCTGGTGAGGATGAGCTGGTCGTCTCCGCCCAGCGACCGGTTCAGCGCGCCGATCACATCACTCTGGGCGGGTGCGGGGAGTTCGTCCAGGCCGTCCAGGACCGGTAGCAGGTGCCCGCGCGCGGCCAGCGCCCGCACGGCCGGTTCGCCGAAGCCGGAGGCGCGCAGCGCGGGATAGTCGCCCAGGAGCCGGTCGGTGAGCCAGTCGTGTAGCCGGGGGAACCGTTCGGTGTCCCAGCCGGCGATCGGGAGCAGGATCGGAACCGGCTCATCGGGGTGTTGACGGCGAGTGGCCAGCAAGTGCAGCAGTAGCTGCACCGCCAGGGTGGTCTTGCCGGCCCCCGGCCCGCCCAGGATTACCAGGCGGCGCCGCCGGGTCTGGCGGAACCGACCGGTGAGCGCGGCGATGTCGGTACTGGAGGCCGTCCACCACAACCCACCCCCACCCGCGCCCGCGACGGGGTCGATGAGGCCGGGATGATCCATGATCGCGGGCGTGTGCTCGCCGGGCGCGGGCGTGCGCCAGCGCACCGGGATCGGGTCGGGGTCATCCAGCGACCGCAGCCGAGCTTCGTCCTTCCACTGCTCGGCCACCATCTCGGCCAGCAGGTCTTTGGCGCGCGTCACCTCGTCGGGAGAAGAGACGCTCTGTTCGGCCAGGGCGCGGGAGCGGCGCCGAGCCCACACAGACGTCGAGACCAGCGCCACGGCGGCGGCCAGCACGAACCCTCCGGTGAGCTGTGCGCGGTTCGCCGCGACCTGCAACCCGCCCTTGCCGGCCAGCGGGGCGAACGTCACTACCCCCAGCCCCACCACCCCGACCACCACCGACACGACCGCCAACCACGGCCACCAGGCCCTGCCATTGCGCATGAGCACCATCCTGGAACCACCGCCGCACGTCTATTGGACAAAGGCCAAAAACGGCCTCACCGAGCAACCGGGTCCTTGCAGTGATCAGACTCTCCATCCACCGCAACTCGGGCTGACCGTCGATCACCATTTCCGTGGCCGACCGCCACCGGTTCCGCTGGCCGAGTGCCACCAGATCTTTGGCCGCCTACCGCCAGGTTTCACTGACCGTTAGCTTGGATCAAGCTGCGTGATGTCGTGGGGTCAGCGGGTGGAGGCGAGGTTCTGGCGGGCTTTGGAGTGGGCGAGGCGGTAGGACTCGCTTCCGGTCTCGATGATGGTGCCGTTGAAGGTGAGTCGGTCGATGATGGCGGCGCAGAGGCGGGGATCGGAGAAGGTGTTGCCCCATTCGCTGAAGGAGGCGTTGGAGGCGATCGCGACGCTGTTCTTTTCCTCGCGTTCGGTCAGAACCTGGAAGAGCATCTCGGCGCCGCGGCGGTCGAGTTCGAGGTAGCCCAGCTCATCGATGCAGAGCAGGTCGACGCGTCCGTAGCGTGCGATGGTCTTGGTGAGCTGTTTCTCGTCGGCGGCCTCGACCAGTTCGTTGACGAGCTTGGCGGCCAGGGTGTATTTGACCCGGTATCCGGCCATGGCTGCCGTGGTGCCGAGTGCGATGAGCAGGTGGGACTTGCCGGTGCCGCTGTCGCCGATCAGGCAGAGCGGTTCGCCGCGGCGGACCCAGTCGCCGGTGGACAGAGTGTTGATGACAGCGGGTGGGATGTTGGGGTTGGCGTCGTAGTCGAAGTCGCGCAGCGACTTTTCACGGGGGAAGCGGGCGGCCCTGATCCGGCGTTCGGAGCGGCGGCGGTCGCGGTCTTCGCACTCGGCCATCAGCAGTTCGGCCAGGAACCCGCGGTAGGTGAGCTGGTCGCGTTCGGCGCGGTCGGCCAGGTCGGTGAACTGGGCGCGGATGGTCGGCAGGCGAAGAGACCGGCAGGCGGTGTCGATCGCGGCGTCGACGGCCGGGTCGGTCAGGTTGTGCTGGCGTGTCATCGCGGTCCTTCCTTCCGGGCGCTTTTGCGGGTGCGGTGCAGCAGTTGGTCCCAGTTCTCCAGGCGTGGCGGCGGCCGGGTGTCGTGCAGCAGGGCGCGGCGATGCTCGTCCAGGCTGGTCACCGCGGACTGGTCGGCCTGCACCGCTGGTGGGGGCGGCTCCAGTTCGCTGGTGACCGTGGGTGAACGGCCGTGGGCCTCGGCGGATTTGCGGGCCTCCAGAGAGATCGCGTCGATCGAGACGGTGCCGGAGTGCAGGCAGCGGCTGATGCCGGCCAGCACGTCGTCGCCGTGCAGGTGGCGGTGCAGCAGCAGGACTTGGACCAGGGTCTTGGTGCCCTCGGTCTCGCCCAGCCGCCCGGTGGCCTGGGCCCACAACGCCTCGTGCACCGCGGTGAAGACGCCTTGACGGCGGGCTTGGTCCAGTGCTTCGGATCCGGCCAGTGCTCCGGGCTTGGTCAGCAGCACCTCCAGGTAGTGGTCCAGCACGATGCGTTCGGCGCCGCGGCCGCTCAGCCGCGGATGCTGGGCGACCTGGCGGCGGCCGTCATAGACCAGCAGTTCTTCGGGATGCAGCACGACGTGGACCTTGCGGCCGATCAGGTGAACCGGTACCGAGTAGCGGCACATTTTCACCGTGATCAGTGAGTAGCGGTCCACCCGGGGCGTGAAGGTCAGGCCGGTTCCGAACGGCTCGGCCGGCAGCGGCAGCAACACCGCCGCCTCCAACTCGAAGTCCTGGCCGATCGTGCGGATCCGATGCCCGATGCGGCGCTGGTCCTCCTTACGCTCGAAGGCCAAGAGCCGAGCGTTCAGCTCCGTCAGCGCCCCGACCTCGGGGACGGGCGTGAGGTAGTTGCGGCGGAAGTAGCCGATCTGCCCCTCCACCCCGCCCTTCTCGTGCGCTCCACGCTCGCCCGGCTGACAGTAGAACGGGGTGAAACCATAGTGCGTCTGAAACTCCCGCCACCTGGGGCTCTCCTGGCGCGACCGGCTGCGGTAGATCACCCGCGACACTGCCGCGGATAGGTTGTCGTAGCGGATCTGACCAGCGGGAACGCCGCCCAGCGTGGTGAACGCGTGCACGTGGCCAGCCAGAAACGCCTGCTGCCCGCACGAGGATGAGATCCGGTGCACCGCTCTGCCCGAGTACGCCATCCGGAACGCGAACAGAAAGCACTTGGTCATCTGCCCGTCCAGACGGACCCAGACCTCGCCGAAGTCGACCTCGGCGTCATAGCCGGGCCGGTTGTGACGGACGATGAACCCTTCCGCCGGAGCGGCCGCCTCCGTCGCGACCACCGTCCGACGCTTGCGGACATGGTCCCGCACTGTCGGGTACGGGATCTGGACGGCGAACTCTTCGGCCAGTCGAGCGGTGATCCGCCGGGCCGTGTGCCGCTGTTTGGGCGGTGCCTCCAGATCGGCACGTAGCCACTCATCGATCGTCTTGGTGAATGCGCCCATTTGCGGCGTGCTGCGCTGTGGTGTCCGGCGCGGGGCAGGCACCGGTGTCGCCAGGGCCTCACGGACCAGCCGCCGATGCACTCCGTACTTACGCGCTAACGCGCGCACCGACAGCCCCTCCCGCCACGAGTCGTGGCGAATGGAGCGAAACAGCTCTTGCTTGGTCAAAGACACCCGAAGTCCCCCTGACCGGTGAGAACACGTCAAGCGTCCCACCGCAAGAGGCGCCCCGGGGCCACTTCAGACCGTCACTTCATCCTTACCCACCCCAAACGATCACGGGGTGGGGCCGGTTCAAGACGTCCTGCCGGGGCCACTTACGACCGTCATAGCCAAGTGGTCATCCGAACCGCGCGGAAACCCTGGTCGAAGGCATCAGCCGCCTGCTGCTCGAGGGTCTTCGACATCCGGTCGACATCGAACCGGCCGCGCGAGTCGAGACAGGCCTTCTCGCGCGGAATGAAGCACAAGTGCCCGGTCATGGTGAGCGTGGGCAAGTCGTAGCCGTGTCGGGGGAGCACGCCAGAGAGTTGCTTCGGACCGCTGTCGGTGATGTACACCATCTTCTCGTTCATCTCGAGGGCGTCCCGAATGAAGGCTCCGATAACGCGGTCGCGTTCTGGCTCGGCGCTGAACGCCAGCCACGCGTGTTCGCCTGGGCGGATCGTGCTCACTGGACGCCGGGTGAACCAGGGGCGCTCTCCCTGGACTGGGCCTAGTGCCGATTTCTGAAGCGCAGCCGAGAGCCGCTCGGCCGTGTCGATCGACCGGCGGAGCCCTGCTTCCCGACGCATGTCCGCGTCAGACAGGAGCGCGTCGAAATCCGCGTCTGCCATCAGCTCTCGAGACGCCGTCCTCCCAGACTTACCGTCGGTCACTGGTATCTCCTCTGAGCGTGCGCCTCCAGCATGCCCTTGAGCCGCTCACGGGCGCGCTGAAGTGACTTGCGAACATTCTCGGGGGTCGTCCGCAACTCCAGTGCGATCTGTTCTGGTCGGAACCCGTCGATCGTCCAGGCCATCACCTCCCGTTGACGGGGCGGAAGGGTTCGCAGTGCGGCCAGGACGAGATCGCGTTCGGCGACCTGGTCCGCGTGATCTTCATCGGTTCTCGCAGCAATTAGAGGAACCGACTCATCCGCCGTGAGTGTGGCCTTCTGGTCACGGTAGAAGGCGCGCGTGGGGTTGCGTCCACGGAGGTGGTGTACGAGTTTCCGCAGGTGAAGAGCGTGGCGTCGTGACGTGAGACGGCCACCGCGTAGATCCTTCGAGATGGATGATCAAGAACGAAGGAGAGGAACGCGGTGGCC
>NZ_JBIRAX010000019.1:0-103498 GCF_044326375.1 Actinomadura sp. 3N508 | reverse complement strand
TGGGGGGAACCGCCCCCCACGCCCCCCTGCCGGCTGAGGTTGTTGTGGTGGCTTGGGGTGACCGGTTGTTGCCGTTAGTGATCCGGCGCCGCGGGGTGGCGGCGCCGGTGTGTGTGGGGGGCTGTCAGGCGTTGGTCAGGCGGCGGCGTAGGTGGTCCTTGCCTTGCTCGGCGCCCTTGCGGCTCTCCGCCTGCGC
This sequence comes from Actinomadura sp. 3N508, assembly GCF_044326375.1. NCBI lineage: Bacteria > Bacillati > Actinomycetota > Actinomycetes > Streptosporangiales > Thermomonosporaceae > Actinomadura > Actinomadura sp. 3N508. The sequence continues at coordinate 103,302 of NZ_JBIRAX010000019.1, read as the reverse complement.
ACGGCGGAACAGGTCGGCCAGTTCGGAGTCGCCGGCGCGGTCGGCGTCGGCGATGTAGGTCTCCAGGCGGAGCGCGTTGCTCAGGCACTGCTCTACGAACCAGATCAGGTTGTAGTCCTTGTCCTTCGTGCCGGTGATGTCGCCGGTTTCCTGGGTCATGCTCATGGTTTGCCTCCTCCGTTCTGCTGTGGGCGTGCCCCTACCCGGGAGGTTGTGTCCCATTCGGGCGGGCTGTGCGGCGCAGGGCGTAGAGGGCGGCGCCGGCGGCCAGGACGGCTGCTCCGGTGATGACGGACGTGGGTGGGAGGGTGAAGGCCAGGATCAGGCAGCCGAGCAGGCCGAGGATGGGGACGGCTCGGGGTGGGCGGTTCTCGTCGGAGGTGAGCGTCCAGGCGGAGGCGTTCGCGATGGCGTAGTAGACCAGCACGCCGAAGGACGAGAAGCCGATCGCGCCGCGGACGTCGAGTGTTGCGGCCAGGATCGCGACGACGGCGCCGATGGCGAGCTCGGCGCGGTGCGGGACCTTGTGGCGGGGGTGGACGGCGGCCAGGGCGTGGGGCAGATGGTGGTCGCGGGCCATGGCCAGTGTGGTTCTGGAGACGCCCAAGATCAGGGCTAGGAGGGACCCCAGGGCGGCTATGGCGGCGGTGATGCGGACGGCGGGAGTGAGGGCGGGGTGGCCTGCCTTTTCGACTGCGTCGGCTAGGGGGGCCGTGGCGGTGCCTAGGGCGGGGCCTAGGACTGTAAGGACGGCTACTGCGACTGCTGCGTAGACGGCGAGGGTGATTCCCAGGGCTATGGGGATGGCGCGGGGGATCGTGCGTGCCGGGTCGCGTACCTCTTCGCCGAGGGTGGCGATGCGCGCGTATCCGGCGAAGGCGAAGAAGAGCAGGCCTGCGGCTTCTAGGACACCTGAGGTGCTCGTGTCGGAGGTTAGGTCCAGGTGTGTCGCGTCGGATGCGGTGGAGGTCAGGGTCGTGATGATGATCGTTATGAGGGTTGTTAGGACGATGGCGACGATCACCCGGGTCAGCAATGCGGATTTCTGTACGCCCGCGTAGTTGACGGCCGTGAGGAGCAGGACGGCCGCTACGGCGATCACATGGGAATGCGCAGGCCAGAGGTAGGAGCCGACGGTCAGCGCCATGGCGGCGCAGGACGCTGTCTTGCCGACCACGAAACTCCAGCCGGCCAGGTAGCCCCAGAAGTCGCCGAGGCGTTCGCGGCCGTAGACGTAGGTTCCGCCGGACGCCGGGTAGCGGGCGGCCAAGCGTGCTGAAGATGTCGCGTTGCAGTAGGCGACGACGGCGGCCACGCCCAGGCCGAGCAGGAGTCCCGAGCCGGCGGCGCGTGAGGCGGGGGGCAGGGCGGCGAAGATGCCCGCGCCGATCATCGAACCCAGGCCGATGACCACCGCGTCGAACACGCCCAGGCGGCGTTGTAACCGGTCGCCGGTCGTCGTGTTGCTCATGGCGTGCTCTCCTCGGCTGCTGGTGGGTCTGTTTAGGTGTGCCCCGTGTTCGGGGAGGGGAGGCGTGTTCTGACCTACTGGACGTCTGGCGAGGAGATGAACATGTCATATCCGGAGCCCCGGTACTTCGGGGACGAGGGCGAGATCAGCGCCGTCTTCCGGGCGGCGGACGCCGGACCGGAGCTCGTGTCGCCGGCCGGGACGAAGACCTACTACCTGGCGACCGGACGGCCGACGGGGCGCGAGCACGGTGCGGCCACGGACGGGGAGTTCGGCCTCTACAACGTCGTCGGGCTGCCGCCGGGGGCCGGGACGGGCACCCACTTCCACCGGACGATGTCCGAATCGTTCTTCGTGACGGACGGGACGGTCTCGCTGTTCGACGGCGAGCGCTGGGTCGAGGGGACGAAGGGCGATTTTCTCTACGTCCCGCCTGGCGGGCTGCACTCGTTCTACAACCGGTCGGACCTGCCGGCGTCGTTTCTGATGCTGTTCACTCCTGGTGCGCCTCGTGAGGGCTACTTCGAGGGGGTCGGTGCGGTCGGCGAGATGAGCGAGGAGGAGCGGAGCCGGTTCTTCCTTGAGCACGACAGCTACTTCATCGATGGGAAGAAAGGGCCCAAGCCCGAGTAGGGGGCGTGTTCGCCGGTGGCGTCGTTTTGTGGGTGAGGGCCAGGACGATCAAGGTCAGGCAGGCGGGGACGGCCAGGTAGGCGCCGCAGGACAGGAGGACTGCGGCGGTGAAGAGGGTTCCTGCGCGGGCGAGGGTGCGTGGGCGTCCGGTGAGGAGCCGGGTGGCGGCGGCCATGCCGATGACGGTGACGGTGGCCAGGCATGCGGCCGTGGTCCGCATGAGCGGGTCCAGGCCGAGGTCGGCGGCCAGGACGATCGTGGTCAGCGCGGACGTCACGACGGCGAGCAGGGCGAGGCTGCGGCGCGGGGTGCGGAGGGCGTCCGGGAGGGCGCCGTCGCGGGACAGGGCGGAGCCCAGGCGTGCGCCGCCCGCGATGTAGGTGTTCATCGCGACGAAGCTCAGGACGAGTGCCGCCCCGGCGGTGACGGGCCGTGCCGTGGCGGAGCCGATGCCGTCCTCCAGGAGCAGGGCGAGCGGTACCGGGGACGAGGCGGCGCGGCCGCCGAGCACGCCCGTCACCGTGACGGCGAGGCCGAGGTAGAGGACGCCGACGATGGCGAGGGTCAGGACGGTAGCGCGGGGCAGGAGGCGGCGCGGGTCGGCGAAGTCGCCGGAGAGATGGCTTGCGGCCTCCCAGCCCGCGAACGCGAAGAACAGGACTCCTGCGGCGTGGACGACGCCCAGCCCGCCGTGCGGGGCGAACGGGGTGAAGTTCGCCGTGTTCAGGTGCGGGATGGTGGTCAGGACCGTGATGAGGAGGAGGGCTGTCAGGAGGGCTACCAGCGTCAATTGGATGCGGCCTGAGAGGCGCAGGCCGCTGTAGTTGGTGGCGAAGGCGGCCAGGAGCAGTGCGCAGGTCACGGCTATGGCGCCGGGGCGTCCCAGACCGGCGGCGGAGGCGGTGTAGTCGGCGCCGATCATCGCGCCGGCGAGGACGCCCACCGGGACGACGGCGTAGAAGCAGAAACCGGCGATCATCGCGGGGCGGGGGCCGAAGGCGCGGGCCGCGAACGTCGCGACGCCGCCCGCGTCGGGATGGCGGGCGCCGAGCGCGGCGAACGTCAGCGCGACCGGCACGCTCAGCGCCAGCAGCGCCGCCCACGCGATGATCGACGACGGGCCCGCCGCCGCGGCGGCCAGGTGCGGAAGGGCCAGCACGCCGGGGCCGAGGACGGCGCCGACGAAGAGCGCCGTGCCCTGGCCCAGACCGAGCCGATGTCCGGTGTTGTTCGCCATGCTTCCCCCGAATGAGTGGTGTTCGGGGTTGAAAGTAGCCATCTGGTTGGGAGTGTTGACGGTTTGGCGAACGTTTGATCGAATTTCTGGCTCACAATGTTGGTATGGACGAACTTGATACGGAGATCGTGCGGCTTCTCCAGGCAGATGCCCGGCAGTCCAACCGCGAGCTGGCCCGGACGCTCGGGATCGCGCCGTCCACCTGCCTCGAACGGGTCCGGTCGCTGACGCGGCGCGGTGTGATCCGCGGCTACCACGCGGAGATCAGCCCGGCGGCGCTGAACCGCGGCGTGCAGGCGCTGGTGTCGTTGCAGGTCCGGCCGCTGAGCCGGACGGTCATCAACACCTTCAAGGACTACGTGTCGGGGATGGCCGAGGTCATCAGCGTGTTCGTGGTGGCGGGCGGCGACGATCTGGTGCTGCACGTCGGCGTCCAGGACCTCGACCACCTGCACGCGTTCCTGCTGGACGGGCTGAGCAAGCGCAAGGAGATCGCCGGGTTCCGGACGTCGGTGATCTTCCAGCATGTGCACAACACCGTGTTGAGCCGGCTGGACGATCCCGTCCCGGGGTGAGTGCAACCGGGCCGGGCCGGGTGGGGTTCATGGGGCGAGGCGCGTCCGGGGTGGGCGTGCTCGTCTATAAGAGGGGTCTTCATGGATCTGCGGCTGGCTGGGCGCGTGGCGGTTGTTACCGGGGCGTCCAAGGGGATCGGGGTCGCTGTCACGCGGACGCTGCTGGAGGAGGGCGCGCGTGTGGTGGCGGTGTCCAGGAAGTCGGGAGCGGGGTTGGACGCGCTCGCCGGGCCCGATCTGCTGCATGTGCCCGCCGACCTGATGGACCCGGACGCCCCGGCGCGGGTGGTCGAGCGGGCGGTGGAGGCGTTCGGCGGGCTCGACGTCCTGGTCAACAATGCGGGCGGCCCGCCGCCGGGCGCGAGCCTGCCGCGGTTCGGGTTCATGACGCTGACCGACGACGACTGGCGCGACATGATCGAGTTCAACGTGCACGCCGTCGTCCGGATGGTGCGGGCCGCGCTCCCGCACCTTCTCAAGAGCGACGCGGCGTCGGTGGTGAACGTGTCGTCGGGGAACGCGCGGCGGCCGGGGCCGATGAACTACGACTACAACGCGGCCAAGGCGGCGCTGACGAACCTGGCGAAGGGGTTGTCGGAGGAGTACGGGCCGCAGGGCGTCCGGGTGAACACGGTGTCGCCCGGCCCGGTCCGGACGGAGTGGTGGACGGACGAGGGCGGCGCGGCCGACATCATCGCCGGCGCCACCGGGTCCGACCGGGACGCGGTGCTGGACGGGGGCGCCGCCGCGATGATGAACCTCACGACCGGGCGCCTCGCCACGCCGCAGGAGGTCGCGGACGTGATCGCGCTGCTGGCGTCGCCTCGCTCGGCGAGCACCACGGGCGCGGATTTCGCCGTCGACTCCGGCTTCCTCAAGGAGATCTGAGGTAGCGCGACCTGCCGTTTCGTGGTGGGTGGCGGGGAATGTCACGAATTCGGGTGGTGCCTTTGTCTTCATGGGCAAGAACCACACGGAAGGAAAAGGCCATGCGAATCTTCCTCACCGGAGCGACCGGGGCACTCGGACGGCACCTCGTTCCCATGCTCGTCGAGGCGGGCCATGACGTCACCGCCACCACGCGGTCCGCCGGGAAGACCGGGCAGCTGCGCGCGGCGGGCGCCGAGCCGGTGATCGTCGACGGGCTCGACCGCGAGGGCGTGATCGAGGCCGTCACCGCCGCCCAGCCGGACGTCATCGTCCACCAGATGACCGCGCTGGCGGACATGAAGAGCCTCCGCAACATGGACAAGACGTTCGCCGCCACCAACGAGCTGCGCACCCGCGGCACCGACAACCTGCTCGCCGCCGCGAACAGCGCGGGGGTGCGCCGGGTCGTCGCGCAGGGCCACATCGGCGCGACGGCGCGGACCGGTGCCGCGGTACAGACCGAGGAGGACCCGCTCGCCCCGGACGCCCCGTCCCGGACCTCGGAGCGGTCGATGGCGGCGATCAAGTATGTGGACGAGGCCGTCCCGGCGGGGGGTGCCGGAGGGGCTCGTGCTGCGCTTCGGCAACTTCTACGGGCCCGGCGCGTCGGAGATGCTGCTGGAGGCGGTGCGGAAGCGGCAGGTGCCGGTGGTCGGCGGCGGGACCGGGATCTGGTCGTTCATCGAGACCACCGACGCCGCCGCGGCGACGTTCGCGGCGATCGAGCGCGGCGCGCCCGGTGTCTACAACGTCGTGGACAGCGACCCGGCGCCGGTCTCGGAATGGCTGCCGTACCTCGCGGACCTCCTGGGCGCGAAGCCGCCGATGCGCGTGCCCGCGTGGCTCGGACGGCTGCTCGCCGGCGGCTTCATCGTGGCGCAGATGACCGAATGGCGCGGGTCGTCCAATGCGAAGGCGCGGAAGGAACTCGGCTGGGAGCCGCGATACCCGAGTTGGCGGGAGGGTTTCCAGGTCTGGACCGGCAAGTAGTCCCGGGAAATGCAATTGAGTGCGACGCGGGTTCGGCGGGAGACGCCCGAGGGGATCGGCTGCGATAGCCGGTGGGCGTCCCCGCCGACGACCCCGCGCCAGGCCGGACCGGGATCCGGGGCTTCTCAGCCCGGAGCGGTGATCTCCGGTGTCTCCGCGGTGGCCGGTGTGCGGCGTTCCAGCACGAACAGGGCGGCCAGCAGGCCGATCGCACCGAACGCCGCGGCCACGCCGAAGGCGGTGCGCAGGCCGTCGTTGAATGCGGCGACGGACTCGGGTGCGCCGGTCTCGCTGATCGCGGTGCGGCTGACGGCCACGGCCACCGAGGTGACGATCGCGATGCCGATCGCGCTGCCGATGTTGAACACCGTGTCCACCAGGCCGGCGGCGAGGCCGGATTCCTCCTCCGGTACGCCGGTCAGCGCGGAGATCTGGGCGGTGACGAAGCAGGCTCCCATGCCGGGGCCGAACACCAGCAGACCCCAGAACATGTCCCCGACCGGCCAGCGGGCGATCCCGGGGGGTTAGCGGCCGAGGCCGGCGTCGCGGGCGCGGAGGATCGCCTCGGCGCGGTCGGCTACCTGGAGCTTGGCGAACACGTTCGAGACGTTGTTGCGGACGGTCTTCGGCGACAGCCCGAGCCGTTCGGCGATCGCCGGGTTCGGCAGGCCCAGCGCGATCAGTTCGAGCACGTCCCGTTCCCGGGCGGTGAGTTCAGGGAACGGCTCGTCGGCCGATGGGGCCGCCGCGATCCGTGCGAAGTAGTCCGAGACGCGGCCCGCCAGCGCCGGACCGAAGATCACCTCGCCGCGCGCGACCGCGGCCACCGCCCGCAGGATCTCGTCCGGGTCGGCGCCCTTCACCAGGTAGCCGCGGGCCCCGGCGCGCATCGCGGCGAACACGCTCTCGTCGTCCTCGTGCATCGTCAGCACCAGCACCCCGGTCTCCGGGTACGCCGCGAGGATCCGGCGGGTGGCGTCCACACCGCCCAGCCGCGGCATCTGCAGGTCCATCACGACGACGTCCGGGCGCAGGCGTCCCGCCATCTCGACCGCGACGGTCCCGTCCGGCGCGGTCCCCACGACCTCGACCTCGCCGGTGGAGTCCAGCATCAGGCGCAGGCCGTCCCGGTACACCGGATGGTCGTCGGCGAGCAGCACCCGCGGCGTCATGGCGCGCTCCTCGTGAGCGTCAGCGGCTCTTCCTCTTCGGCGGCGGCCGGCGGGCGCGGCCCGAACGGCAGGACGGCGTGGACGCGCGTCCCGCCGCCCGGCCGCGCCGAAACCGTGCACCGCCCGCCGAGCTCCTCGGCCCGCTCCCGCATCCCGACGAGCCCGACGCCGACGAGCGCGCCCGGCGGGACGCCCCGCCCGTCGTCGGAGATCTCCACCTCCAGCGCGTCCGCGGACGCCGCCAGCCGGACGTCGCAGCGCGTCGCCTCCGCGTGCCGCGAGACGTTCGCCAGCGCCTCCGCCACGATCCGGTAGGCCGCCTCCTCGGCCGCCGCCGGCAGCGTCGCGAGCTCGCCCGCGCAGCGGAGCCGCACCCGCAGGGACCTCCCCTGGAAACGCTCCGCGAGCTGTTCTATCGCCCCGGCGAGCCCGAACTGGTCCAGGGACGGGGGCCGCAGGTCGTGCACGAGCCGCCGGACGTCCGACAGGACCGTCTTCAGGTCCGTGCGCACCGACTCCAGCGTCGCGTCGGCGGCGACGCCGTCGCGCGGGGCGAGGTTGCGGGCCGCTTCGATCTTCAGTGCCGCGGCCGCGAGTGATGGGCCCAGCCCGTCGTGCAGGTCGCGGCGCAGGCGGCGGCGTTCCTCGGCGATTCCGGTCACGAGCTGTTCCCGGCTGCGTTGCAGTTCCTCGGTCAGGGCTGTGGCGCGTGCGGCGGCGGCTGCTTGCCGTACCACGTCGGCGAGGAGGCGCTGGTCTGCGGGCGGGAGCCGCGATCCTGTGCGTGGTACGAGCGCCAGGCGTCCGATTGGCGCGCCTCGGTATCCGAACGGCAGCACGACGACGTCGTCGCGTGCCGTGCCGTGTTCGACGACGAACGTCCGGCCGTCGGCGCGGTCCAGCTCGACGCGCACGTAAGGCGACCGGAACGACTCCGCCACCACCCGCGCCACCTCCAGCAGGAGCTCGTCCGGGCCCAGCGAACGCTCTAGGCGGCGCGCCAGGGCCGAGACCACGTCGTACGGTTCCGCGCGGCCCGTCAGGACGCGGTTCACCCAGCGTTGCAGCCGAAGGCGCAAGGGCGCGTACAGGACGGCGACCACGCCCGCGCCCGTCACGGCGGCGATCGGCTCGTCGATGAACGTCCCCGCGAGGACGAACACGGCCACGTCGATGCCGATGACGGCGGCCGCCAGCGCCGCGTACAGCAGCGTCCAGCCGAGCAGCAGGTCAACGTCGTAGAGCCGGTACCGGGCGACCGCGATCAGCACGGCCACCGCGAGCGCCGCGTGCATGAGGACGAGGGAGATGTCGCCGACCCACCAGTCCACCGAGGGCGGCGTCACCTCGGTCAGCACGATGCCGGAGGCGATGAGGACGACGTTGGCGATCAGCGCCAGCAGCATCCAGCGCAGCTGCGTCCGCCGCACCGGATCCGACCGGCGGAACCGCACCGTGAACGCCGCGATCGACACCCCGAAGGAGAGGAGGAAACCCGCCCAGAACATCCACCCGGACACCGGCCAGATCGCATCCGGCAGCGGCGGCGTCAGCGGGTCCAGCGGGACGTCCCGCAGGCCCGGCGCGATCGGCTCGCCCCGCGAGAACACCTCCCACGGCACCATCAGCAGCGCCAGGACCCCGGTGGCCTGCGCGGTGATCGCCACCGCCACCGGCCAGCGCCAGCGCGGCGAGGGCAGCCGCCCGTCCGGGAAGAACATCAGCGTCAGCGGGACGATCATGTTGATCATCGGGCCGAACCGGCCGCCCGCGTACACCGTGAACGCCGTCAGCGGCAGGCCGCCGCCGTGCTCCAGCACCGACAGCGACGCGTACGCGGCGGTGATCCCGTCCAGGACCGCGATGAACCCGCCCGCCAGCATCAGCCACGTCAGCGGATGCCGCGGCAGCCGTGTCGCGAGGACGCCGCCCGCGACCGCCACCGACAGCCCGGACCCCGCCGAACCCCAGTGCGCCCAGTTCAGCGGGTCCGGTGGTGTGTCGGCATCTGCCAGCAGGACGTCCAGCCAGACGGTCGCGGCGGTCGCCGCCACGCACAGCACGGCGACCGCGATGGCGGACGTTCGCAGGAACCGCTCGCCCCGAAGCGCCGGGCGGGCGCTCTCCGTCGGGCGGGCGCTCCTCATCCAGCCAGCTTGACCCGCGCGCCGTCCCGGCTACCTGGGGCCGGCGTCCTTGCAGGTCGGGACGGTGGTCCCCGGAGGAAGGGGCGTGGCCGCGGGCGCCACGCCGGCCCTGTCACTGGCCGCCCGGGACATCGGGGACGGAGCGTCATGGTCACCGGCGGCGCGCCCCTGTGCCGCCCCTGTCACGGGGAGAAGCCGATGACCATGCACGTCCGGCCCAGTTCCGTCTACGCGCCCGACCCGTCCGACCCGGGTCCCGGCGGGCTCCTGCTCCGCACCCGCATCGCCGGCGCCGCGCTCGTCGCCGGCACCACCGCGTGGATCGCCGGCCTGCTCGAAGGCGGGATCCGCATCCGCGACGAGGTCGTCGCGGTCGAGATCTGGGGCAGCATGGCGTTCCTGGTGGGCGTCATGTCGCTGGTCGTGCTCGCGCTGTCCACGAACGCCACGGGGGCTCGCAAGGGCCGCTACATCGCGATCGTGGAGATGGTCCTGCTCGTCCCCGCGATGATCTGGTGCCCGCTCGTCATCGCCTACCCCGAGGACACGCCCGGCTGGGTGATCCCCTTCGACATGTGCTGGCCGCTGTCCATGCTCGGGATGCTCGTCCTCGGCATCGCCGTCGCCAAGGTCGGCCGCTTCCGGGGGCTGCTGCGCTGGCAGTTCCTCCTCTGCGGGCTGTGGCTGGTCGTGGCCGGTGTGGGGGAGGCCGTGCTCAGCGACGAGGCCGGTACCTACCCGGGCATGGTCTGGCTCGGCGTCTCGTACGGCCTCCTCGGCCTGCGCCTCGTCGTGACGCCTCGGATCGTCCTGCCCGCCGCGCCCGCTGAACCTGCCGCCCCTGCCGCCTGACCGGTTCGAGGGCGGTGTTCAGCGCCGTTGAACCTGCCGGTGGGTTGTCTCGAAGCCTCGCCCCAGGACGGGTCTTCGACGGGAGCGGGGGCCCCGAACCCACCGGCGACCGGTTCATCTAGCGGTGATCATGGGGTTCGTGATCCTTCTAGGGTGACCTCATGAAGGCTCGAACTTGGTCTGTTCTTCTCGCCGCCTTAACTCTTGTGGGCGGTGGCGCGGTATGGCGGGAATCCTGGCGTGTGTGGCCACCTGAACCGGATGTCGATCGGAATGTCGCTCGTGCCGCGCTGCCGGTGATCGATCGTTTCCTGGAGTCGGGGCGCGCGGTCGTCTGGCCCAGTTCGATGCCCGCGCGAATGCGTCCGCGATGGTTTTGCGTGGAGAAGGTGATCGAGACCGTCCAGCGGGGCTCTCAGGTGCGTGTTTCGCTGGAAGTCGCGTGCAACGACTACGCGCGCGACGGCGGGCGCCTGGTGACCCATGCCGGGGTGCGGACGCCGGTGATGGTGACGCTGGACCGGGGCGGAGCCGCTGCCCTGACCGTCCGCCACGTGGCGATGCCGAGTGACGGCGCAGGGTTCCGGCCGTCCCTGGAGCGCATGTTCTCCGACCGCGGGCTTGCCGAGTACGACCGGCGCCGGCGACGGGGCGAGGGAGCGGGCGCCCCGGACGGCGAAGCCGCCCGCGCATTCGGCCTCCCCGCCGGCACCAAGGCACAGCAGTTCCAGGCCCAATAGCGCTGATCAGCGCCTTGCCTTTTAAAGGGCGGGCGCGGCGTATCGATTCGGCCTGAAATTTCAATAGTGCGGTGAAATCTGGTTGTTGACACGGCATCGAAGTACGTTGCTGCCACACGACGCCTTTACCACCAGGCTCGTGGTCCCCCGCCAACCCCCGAGAGAAGCCGCCGACAAGGTGGTCGGCGGTGAGAGGTGGAACCAGAGTGAACCGTGGATCGCACGTCAAGCGCGTGATGACCCCCCTGGTCGGCGCCGCGGCGCTGATCACGCTCCCCGCGCTCGGGACCGTTCCCGCAACGGCCCAGACCCACGCCGCCGGAACCGTCCGGCTCGCTCACCTCCCGCAGCAGGCGCAGGCCGATCAGCTGACCGGCCGGCTCGGCTCCCAGCACGCGGGCTTCTATGTCGACGACACCGGGAACCTCGTCGTCAACGTCACGAGTGCGGCCGCCGCCGAGCAGGTCCGCGCCACGGGCCTCCAGGCCCGCATCGTCAAGCACGGCATCAAGCCGCTGACCGCCGCCAAGACCGCGCTCGACCGGCTCGCCGGCAGCGCCGGGACGACCGGGCTGTCCTGGGGCGTCGACATCGTGAAGAACGCCGTGGTCGTCAGCGTGCCGAAGAACGACGACGACGCCGCCACCCAGGCGTTCGTCAAGCGCGCACGCGCGCTCGGCCAGACCGTCCAGATCAGGCGCGTGCCCGCGGCGCCGCGGCTGCACCTCGGCCCCGGTGACGCGATCACCACCGGCGGCTCGCGCTGCTCGGTCTCGGCGATCGGCGTGGTCGGCGGCAGCACCGAGTACGTCATGACCGCCGGGCACTGCACGAACATCGGCGCCACCTGGTCGGCGGGCGGCCAGACCGTCGGCACCCGGGAGATCAGCAGGTTCCCGGGCGACGACTACGGCACGATCCGCAGCGCCGGGCAGGTGCAGCTGGACAACGCCCAGCTCACCGAGGTCGGACGGCCGGCGACCGGAACCCAGATCCAGAAGAAGGGCTCCACCACCGGCACGACCTCCGGGCGGCTCGTCGGCTACGACCGGACGGTGAACTACCAGGAGGGCGCCGTCCGCCAGATGATCGAGACCACCGCGTGCAGCCAGCCCGGCGACAGCGGCGGCTCGCTGCAGGCCGGCAACATCGCCGTCGGGATCACCTCCGGCGGCACGACCGGTGGCTGCGGAGCGAACTTCCAGTCGTTCTTCCAGCCGCTGGACGAGGCGCTCCAGGCTCAGGGCGCCACCCTGAAGTGAGCTGAGAACCGCGCTCGCGCGGGGCTCCCGGTGCGGTCCGCCGGGAGCCCCGCATCACGTCACGGGCGGTCCTTCACAGCGGTGCCGGAAGCGTCCTGACCGATCAGGCCCAGCTGGGCGGCGAGGCCGTCGCGCAGGCGGGTGAGGCGGGCGATCTCGGCGTCGAGCGCGTCGAGCCGCCGGCGCGCGACCCCGGGCCCCGGCCCGCATACCGTGCCGTTGCGGGACGGCGGCGCGCTCTCGTCCGGGATGCGGTCCAGGTCGGCGCAGTGGCGGAGGTCCTCGACGGTCAGCCCCACCGACAGCAGGCGGCGGATGGTCCGCACCCGCGCCACCTCGCGCGGCCCGTACCGGCGCTGCCCGCCGGACGTGCGGGACGGCGGCGGCAGCAGGCCGCGCTGCTCGTAGAACCGCAGTGCCCGCGGCGTGGTCCCGGCCGCCGCCGCGGCGTCGCTGATCCGCATCAGTGCTCCGTTCCCGGCGCCCGGCGCCCGAGCCGCCCGGCGCCTACAGTTCGACGATGACGGTGCCGAGGTGGCGCCCGCCGATCATCTCGTGCAACGCGCGCGGGGCGTTCTCGATGCCCGCGACGCGCGCATGCGGGAACGTGACCTCCCCGGAGCGCAGCCAGCCGCCGAAACGCTCCGCCCACCCGGGGTCCACCGCCGGGCCGGTGGAGCTGCCGAAGCCGCGGATCTCGATCCCCTTGACGATCACCTGGAAGGTGTCGATCTCGACCGGGGCGGTGGTGCCGGACAGGTCCGGCGACAGCTGCCCGGCCAGCGTCCCGACGAGGGCGAACCGCGCGCCCGTCCGGGCGGTGGCGAGCGCGGCCCGGAGCTGCTCGCCGCCGACGTTGTCGATGAGGACGTCGATGCCGTCCGGTGCGGCCTCCGCGAGCTGGTCGGCGATGGGGAGCGTCCCCGCCCCGCGGAGAACGGCCGCGTCGTAGCCGAGCTCGGACACCAGGCGCTTCGCCTTGTCCGGCGAGCCGGTGCTGCCGATCACGCGTCCCGCGCCGAGCGCGCGGGCGAACTGCCCGGCCAGCGAACCGATCCCGCCCGCGCCGCCGGACACGAACACGGTGTCGCCGGGACGCAGCCGCGCGTCCCGTGTCAGCGCCGTGTACGCGATCGCCGCCTGCCCCAGGTAGGCCGCCGGATCGGGCAGCGCATCGCCCAGCGGCGCGCATTGACCGGCGGGGACGGCGGCGTACTCGCGCCAGCCGAGCCAGTGCTCGACGAGGTCGCCCGGCCGCACGGCCGCGTCCGGCGGCGCCGAGACGACCTCGCCGATCGCCTTCCCGTACAGGGTGTCGCCCGGTTGGAGGCCGGGGAACGGCGCGTCCCGCACGCTCCCGCCGATCAGGGTGCGCAATGCCGGGAAGACGTGGAAGAAGCGGTTCCTGACCAGCACCTCGCCGTCCCCGGGGACCGGCATCGGCACCTCGACGACGGCGAAGTGTTCCGGCTCGGGCAGGCCCTCCGGCCGGACGGCAAGCCGAACCTCGCGAGATGTACCGGGCATTGTGAACGCTCCTCACCGCATCAATTCCGTGAACCCGTGCACGACCTCGCGACGCTAACCCTTGACCCGTACGTCAGGGTCAAGGCCATTCGTGTGGATCAGTTCGGGGCGATGAACTGGTGGTCGGTGCGGATGCGGCCATCGTCGTCCAGGGAAAGGACGTCGAGGCCGCCCCCGAGGACCTCGCGGGTGCCGGTGGACAGCATCGTCCAGCGGAGGGCGATCACGTTGGACTGGAGGACGGCCGGTTCGCCATCCGCCTCGAAGACGTTCTCGCCGGACGCGATGAACATGTCGTAGGCGCGTGTCACTCTGGCGATCAGGGCTTCGTGGCCACGGGCCTCCAGCGGCAGGACGGGGAACGCCAGCGACGCGGCGGCCTCCCGCATCTCCTGCGGCGGGTCGATCAGGATGTGCGCGCCGTCGTGCGCCCACAGCCTGCGGACGAGCGCGCTCCGCGTCGCCGGGTCGGGCTCGTTCCACTGGGCGACGAAACCGTCGGCCACGCGCTTCGCATCAAGTGGGTTGCTCATGCGCAGAAGTGTTGGGCGGGCGATGGTCGTTCCGCGATTCCCTGGAGGGAATGGCGGAGGTGCGGGCGTGGCGCATGGAATGGAGGTATGACGGTGTTGGCGGGGCCTGGCCAGTTCGGCCGCGAGCTGCGGCGATGGCGGACGCGGCGCCGCGTCAGCCAGCTCGACCTGGCGATCAGGGCCGACACGACCCAGCGCCATCTGAGCTTCCTCGAACGGGGACGCTCCCGCCCCGGCCGCGCCATGGTGGTGCGGCTCGCCGAGGCGCTCGGGCTGTCGCTGCGGGAGCGGAACGAACTGCTGCTCGCCGGCGGCTACGCGCCGGTCTACGCCGAGACGAGCCTCGACGCCCCCGAACTCGGTCCCGTGCGCGAGGCACTGGACCGCATCCTCGACGGGCATCTGCCGTACCCGGCGGTCGTCGTCCGGCCGTACGGGGAACTCGTCGCCGCGAACGCCGCCTTCGGCGTCCTTACGGAGGGCGCGGCCCCGGAGCTGCTGGAACCGCCGGTGAACGTGCTGCGCCTCGCCCTCCACCCGGACGGGATGGCCCGCAGGGTCGCGAACCTGCCCGAATGGGGCCGCCACATCACCGGCAGCCTGCGTGACCGGGCCCGCCGCAGCCCCGACCCGGCGCTCGACGAATTCATCGCCGAACTCGACGGCTACGTGCCCGACGTCGAGCCGTCCGCAGACCATCTCGGCTTCGCGGTGCCGCTGCGGCTCCGGGCGGCCGGGGAGGATGGCTCGTCCGAGTTGCGGCTCATCACGACGCTGACATCGTTCGCGACGGCCGTGGACGTGACGCTTTCCGAACTGCGCCTCGAAGCGTTCCTGCCGGCAGACGAGGAAACCGCGCTGATCCTCGCCCGCCGGAATTGAATCTTTGGGCGGTCGGCGCTTATTGGATGGGGGTGAGGAACTGCATGGTCGCGGAGGCGTCTGCGAGGATCTCGTCCGGGTCGACCGCGTCGGGGGTGGCGCGGTTCGTCCAGCCGGTCTCGTCCAGGTGGGCCAGGGCGTCCGTGAAGTCCTTGTGGAGCCGGCGGGGCAGGCTGTCCATGTGGTCGTCCAGGTTCTGGACAAGGAAGAGGAACTCCCACCGGACGCCGGGATCGGCGAGCTCGTCCAGGAGCCGTGGCAGGGCGTCGGGGCGGCCCGCTTCGACGGCCCACGTCAGCGCGTGCGCGCGGATGACCGGATCGGGATGGTCGAGCAGGCGGACGAGGGCCTCGGTGGCGTTGCCGGCGCCGGCCATGCCCGTCAGCCCGAGGGCGGCGTCCGCCCGGACGGCGGGGTCCGGGTCCTGGTCGATGAGCCGGATCAGCCGCTCCGCGATCCGGCCGGCTGCGGTGAGGCCGGGCAGTCCGGTCGATGCCGCCGTGGCCCTGACGGTGGCGTTCTCGTGTTCGAGCAGGTCAAGGACGAGCTCGTCGACGCGGTCGGCGGCCGGGTCGAGCTGGCCGCGGGCGGCGAGCCCGGAGTAGGTGCGCAGCATCGCGGCCAGGACGATCGGGTCGTCCGGGCGGCGGGCGCGCAGGTCTGCCAGCGCGGCGCGGATCTGGCGCGACCGTCCAGGACTGCCGAAGGTCACCAGGATCGCCAGCGCCTCGACGCTCAGGGCATCCACGCCGAGGGCGAGTGCCTCATCGACGGCGATGTTGACGGCGTGGCGGTCGGTCCAGGCGGGCGCCGACACGTCCGGGACCAACCGGAGGAAGAGCTCGTCGCGTTCGTCACTGCCGGGCGGGACGCGGCGGGCCCGCTGGAGCAGCTCACGGACGGCGGCCCGATGGCCCTGCTCGTCCCACTCCGGAACGGGCGCGTGGCGGCGCGTCGACCCGTTGACCGCGTCGATGAACATGCCGATGACCGGCGCACGGACATCGTGGTCCGACCAGTCAAGGCCGCGCAGGCTCGCGAGCCGTTCCCGGACCTCGTCGTGAAGATCGTCCGGCAGGGCGGGGCCGGGGCCCTCGCCTGGATCGGGGGCGCCGCGAAAGAGCGCTTTGGCACGGTTCCATGCGTGGACGGCCTCGGCGGGGTCGTCCAGATGGGCCGCGAACCGCTCGGTGAGCAGGTCCGCGGCGGACGGGTCCCGGCAGACGGTGTGCGCCAACCCGGTGGCGGCGGCGGTCGCGACGGACGGCAGCGGGTCCTCGTCCAGCAGCGCGAGGAGCGGTCCGATCATCGGGACGGGGTCGTGCGCCGCGGCGGCGGACCTGGCGGCCGCGGCCCGGACCCGGCCGTCCTCGTGCTGGAGCATCCCCCTGAGCAGGTCCGCGGGGTCCTGCCCCTGCGCGACCGCCGCGCTCGCGTGGACGGGCAGCGCGGCGGCGAGGACTTCGGCGTCCCGCTGGCCGGGACCGCACAGGACGCCCGTGACCTGCCCGATCTCCGGCCACAGGTTTCGCGGGACGAGCGCGGTCGGCACGATGCCCAGCGCCTGGAGGCCGACCCCGGCGGCGTCCGGCGGTCCGGTGCGGCAGAGGGCGAGCGACTGCTCGACGGCGACCCTGGCGTCAAGCCGGCCGATCTCCTCCAGCGCCGCGATGCGTGACAGCGAACCCGCCGGATGGGCGAGGGCTCTGCCGAGCACATCGGAGACCTCCGCTTCATGCCTGGCTTTGCGACCGAACACGCTCGACTCCTCCGCTGGGGCTGTTCCCCAGAAGACGCGGGGGCCGAGCCGGTTGTGACATGCGGCAGGTGCGCCCTGGTGCGGGACGGCGTTCAGCGGCGGGCGGCGAGGGCCTCGCGGGCCACGGTCGCGCGCTCGGCGGCCTCCTCTTCCGCAGCCTTCCGCTCCGCCTCGATGCGGGCGTCGTAGGCGGCGCGGGCGGTGGCGATCGCGTTCTGGTGCGCCTCCGTCCAGGTCACGAGTGAGCGGATGGTCTCGTGCAGGGTCGAGCCCATGGGGGTGAGGGCGTAGTCCACGCGCGGCGGGACGGTCGGATGGACGGTTCGGCTGACGAGCCCGTCCCGCTCCAGGTGCCGCAGCGTCCTGGCGAGCATCCGCTGGCTGATGCCGTCGATCCGGCGGCGGAGTTCGGTGAAGCGGAGCGAGCGCTGGTCGAGGAGCGCGATGACGAGCAGCGACCATTTGTCCGCGATGCGGTCGAGGATCTGCCGCACCTCGCAGTCGTTGCGGGTGTCCCACTGCTGGACGTCATCGTCGGTGGCGGTATCCCCGCAGTTACCGAGGGACGCGAAAGTTCCGTCTTCCATGAGTCCCGATAGTGACTGAGGATGTGGCCGGTAACAAGAGGGAACCGGCCTCCCGTTAGGGAACCGGCCCTCGGCGCGAGAGGAGCCTGCTCATGTCAACACCCGCGGCCCGCATGGACGGACGTGCCTGGGCGATGCTGTTCGTCCTGTGCGGCGCGGTCTTCCTGGAGGGAATCGACGTCGCGATGCTGAACGTCGCGCTCCCGTCGATCCGGGCGGACCTGGGGTTGTCGACCGGAATGCTCAGCGGCGTGATCAGCGCCTACGTGCTCGGCTACGGCGGGTTCATGCTGCTGGGCGGGCGCGCCGCCGACCTGCTGGGCCGCCGCCGCGTGTTCCTCTTCTGGCTGGTGGTGTTCCTGGCGTTCTCCGGGCTCGGCGGGTTCGCCACCGAGGGCTGGATGCTGCTGCTCGCCCGGTTCGTCACCGGGGTCGCCTCGGCGTTCATGATGCCCGCGGGGCTCGCGCTGGTCACCGCCACGTTCCCGGCCGGGCCCGCGCGGACGAAGGCCCTCGGCGTGTACGCGGGAACGGCAGCGGGCGGCTACGTGCTCGGCCTCGTCGTGGGCGGGCTGCTGACCGCGATCGGCTGGCGCTGGGTGTTCTTCGCCCCGGTGATCCTGGCGTCGCTGATCCTCGCCGCCGCGATCCCGCTGATCAAGGAGCCGGACGCCCCCGCCGCGCTGCGCGGACGGGCGCGGGGCGGGTTCGATCTCGTCGGGGCGTTCAGCGTCACCGGCGCGATGCTGCTGCTCGCCTACGGGGTCGTCCGGCTGGAGCGGCCGTCGCACGGCGCCGTGCTCACCGCCTGCGCCTTCGCGGGCGGGCTGGTGCTGCTCGCCGCGTTCGTCGCGGTCGAGCGGCGGGCAGCGAGCCCGCTGCTGCGGCTCGGCATCCTGCGCTCCGCCGCGCTCGTCCGGACGAACCTCAGCGCCGCGCTGTTCCTCGCCGCCTTCGCCGGTTTCCAGTTCCTCATGACGCTGTACCTGCAGGAACTTCGCGGCTGGACGACCTGGCAGACCGGGCTCGCGATGCTCGTCGCCGGCATCGACACCGTCCTCGCGCCCACGCTCACCCCGCGCCTGGTCCACCGTTTCGGCAACCTCCGCGTCCTGCTCGGCGGCCTCGTCCTCGCGGCCGTGGCGTACGCGCTGTTCCTGCCGGTCACGCTCGACTGGACCTACGCGGTCATGTTCCCGATCATCGCGCTGCTGGGGGTGGCGTTCGCGCTCGCCTACGGGCCGCTGACGATGGCCGCCACCGAAGGCGTGGACGAGAGCGAGCACGGCCTGGCGGGCGGCCTGTTCTACACCTCGATCCAGTTCGGCACGGCGCTCGGCCTCTCCGGCGTGACCGCCGTCCAGGTCGCGGTGCTCGGCGGCGCGACGTCCCCGGACGCGGGCCTCGACGCCCTCCGGACCGCGCTGGCCGTCCCGGTCGCGGCGGCCCTCCTGGCGGCCCTGATCAGCGCGTTCGGCCTCCGTCCCAGGCGCGCCGCCACCGCCGCCACCGCCCGCTCCGCCGCCCACATCAGCACCCGACCTGCCGAGCCCACGCAGGAGCCGGACAAGACCACCGCCTAGTCCCGGCAATAGTTACCTGGTCGTAATTCATTCGGCGGGGCTGGGTAGACTCGTCGCCGGTACGCCTGACCCCGAACCGAGGAGCGCCACTCGTGGCTCTAGTCGTGCAGAAGTACGGTGGCTCCTCCGTCGCCGACGCCGACGGCGTCAAGCGGGTCGCCCAGCGCATCGTCGCGACGAAGAAGGCGGGCAACGACGTCGTCGTCGTGGTGTCCGCCATGGGTGACACGACGGATGATCTCATCGATATGGCCAAGCAGGTCAGCCCGCTGCCCCCGGGCCGCGAGCTGGACATGCTGCTCACCGCCGGCGAGCGGATCTCGATGGCCCTGCTCGCCATGGCCATCGCGAACCTGGGCCACGAGGCCCGCTCGTTCACCGGCTCCCAGGCCGGCGTGATCACCGACGGCTCGCACGGCAAAGCCAAGATCATCGACGTGACGCCGGGCCGGATCCGCACCGCGCTGGACGAGGGCTCGATCTGCATCGTCGCCGGGTTCCAGGGCGTCTCGCAGGGCACCAAGGACATCACGACCCTCGGCCGCGGCGGCTCCGACACCACGGCGGTCGCGCTGGCCGCCGCGCTCGACGCCGACGTCTGCGAGATCTACTCCGACGTCGACGGGGTCTTCACCGCCGACCCGCGCATCGTGCCCGCCGCCCGCAAGATCCCGAAGATCTCCTACGAGGAGATGCTGGAAATGGCGGCGAGCGGTGCGAAGATCCTGCACCTGCGCTGCGTGGAGTACGCGCGCCGCTACAACATCCCGATCCACGTGCGCTCCTCGTTCAGCCAGAAGGAAGGCACCTGGGTCGTCGACAGCAGCGAGATCGAAGGACAGGACATGGAGCAGGCGATCATCTCCGGCGTCGCGCACGACCGGAGCGAGGCGAAGATCACCGTGGTCGGGGTGCCCGACAAGCCCGGTGAGGCCGCCGCGCTCTTCACGGTGCTGTCCGAGGCCGAGATCAACATCGACATGATCGTGCAGAACGTGTCGGCGGCGTCCACCGGCCGCACCGACATCTCGTTCACGCTGCCGTCCACGGACGGGCAGAGCGCGCTGACCGCCCTCAACAAGCTGAAGGAGCGGATCGGGTTCGAGTCGCTCCGCTACGACGACCGCATCGGCAAGGTGTCGCTGATCGGCGCCGGGATGCGCTCGCACCCGGGCGTCACCGCCACCCTGTTCGGCGCGATCGCCGACGCCGGCGTCAACATCGAGATGATCTCCACATCGGAGATCCGGATCTCCGTCGTCGTCGCGCAGGACGACATCGACACCGCCGTCGCCGCCGCGCACCACGCCTTCGACCTCGACGCCGAGCAGGTCGAGGCCGTCGTCTACGGCGGCACCGGCCGCTGACCGTCCGCGCCCCGCACTCCGGCCGCTGACACAGCGCCCGAGCGCGGTTCCGCAACGTCGTTCCGCACGTCGTTCCGGGGCGTTCGTGGGCGGGCGCGTCACGTGACGCAGTCGTCCGGTTCGGACGGTGGCAGCATCCTCCGGGAACCGGTCGTGAACGGCGGTAGTTCAGAGGATGTGAGTGCGACGATGGACTCGGCTTCCGGGCTGCCGACGCTCGCGGTCGTCGGCGCGACGGGCGCGGTGGGGACGGTGATGCTCGACCTGCTGTCCACCCGCCGCGACGTGTACGGCGAGATCCGCCTCGTCGGTTCGGAACGGTCCGCCGGGCAGGCGCTGGAGGTGCGCCACCAGAAGGCGGAGTGCGCGGCGCTCGCACCCGAGGTCTTCGACGGCGTCGACATCGCGATGTTCGCCGTCCCGGCGCCGGTGGCCGAGGAATGGGTCCCGGCCGCGGTGGGGCGCGGCGCCGTGGCCGTCGACGGTTCGGGCGCGTACCGGATGCGGCGGAACGTCCCGCTCGTCGTCCCGGAGGTGAACCCGGAGCAGGTGCGGGAACGTCCGCGCGGCATCGTCGCCGGTCCCGGCTGCACGACGCTGTCGATGATCGTCGCGCTCGGGGCGCTGCACCGGCGGTACGGGCTGCGGGAGCTGGTCGTCGCGTCCTACCAGGCGGCATCGTCGGCCGGACGGGACGGCATCGACACCCTGTACGCGCAGCTGGAGAAGGTCGGCGGCGACCGCACGCTCGGCAACCGCGCGGGCGACGTGCGCGGCGTGGTCGGCGAGTTCGGGCCGTTCCCGGCGCCGCTCGCGATGAACGTCGTGCCGTGGGCGGGGACGCCCGAGGACGGCGGCTGGACCTCCGACGAGATGGCCGTCAGGGACGAGACCCGCAAGGTCCTCGGGCTGCCGGAGCTGAAGGTCGCGGCGACGTGCGTCCGCGTCCCGGTGGTGACCGCGCATTCGGTGGCCGTCCACGCGGTGTTCGAGGAGCGGACCGACCAGCGGGAGGCCCAGGACATCCTCGCGAGGTCGCCGGGTGTGGTGCTGTGCGACAGCCCGGAGACGCGCGAGTTCCCCACGCCGTCCGACGTCGTCGGCACCGACCCGACATGGGCCGGACGCGTCCGCCGCTCGCTCGACGACCCGCACGCCCTCGACCTGTTCGTCTGCGGCGACAACCTGCGCAAGGGCGCCGCGCTCAACACCGCCCAGATCGCCGAGCTCATCGCCGCCGAACTCGCGGTGTGAGACCCGCGCGGACGGCGGCGGCCGCGTCCGGCGGCGTGGACGGGCCGGTCGGGGCCGGGTTCGCGGTGCGAGCGCGGCGGCGGGACGGGGCCGTAGGCTGGCAGGCGTGACCGAGACGAAGGCCGTGAAGTCGGAACAGACACGGTCCCTGATCGTCGAGACTGCGCTCAAGCTGTTCAGGGACCGCGGATACGAGGCGACGACGATGCGCGCGATCGCCAAGGAGGCGGGCGTCTCGGTCGGAAACGCCTACTACTACTTCGGGTCCAAGGAAGAGCTGATCCAGGCGTACTACGACGAGCTGCAGGACGAGCACGTCGCCGCCTGCCGCGCCGTCCTGGACGCGGAGACGGCGTTCGCGCCCCGGCTGCTCGGCGTCCTGAAGGCCCGGGTCGACACGATGGTCCCCTACCACGAGTTCGCCGGGAAGTTCTTCAAGTTCGCCGCCGAGCCGACCAGCCCGCTCAACCCGTTCAGCGCCGAGTCGGGACCGGCCCGCGAGTCGGCGGTCGCGATCTACCGGGAGGTCGTGGACGGCTCCGACCTGAAGATCGACAAGGAGTTCCGGGCGGAGCTGCCGGAGCTGCTGTGGATCTACTCGATGGGCATTGTCCTGTACTGGGTGCACGACAGCTCACCCGGCTGCCGCAAGACGTACCTGCTCGTGGAGCGGACCGTCCCGCTGGTCAACCGCATGGTGTCGATGTCGCGGATGCCGGGCTTCAAGTCGGTGACCCGGGAACTGGTCGGCATCATCCGCGAGGTCCGCGCCTGAGGCTGTGCCCTGGCCTTGGCCCTGGGCTCGGGTTCAGCGGAACGTGATGTCCCAGTGGTGCGTCTCGCGGGCGAACAGCGTGCCGTCCGGTGCGCGGTAGAGCCGCGCACCGTCGCTCCGGACACCGGCCGACGGGTAACGCTTGATCGCGCGGTCGACGCACTCGCTCGGCGCGATGTCGAGCTTGTAGCCCTTCCAGTGGCTGTAGGGGCCGCTCGCGTGGCCGCGTTCGGTGCCGCCGGTGACGGTGATCTCGCAGCCGCTCGACTCCGCGAAGCGGATCAGGCCCTTGATCGTCCCCCACCGGACGTTCTCGAACGATGTGCAGGACGTGACCGTCCGGTCGGAGCAGCCGCCGGTCGAGCGCCATTCGATGCCGTTGGCGCGCAGCACGTCCTTGGCGAGGTGGTGCTGGAGCCGCATGGAGTTGGGCCCGTCCGGCAGCGAGGAGGCGGGGGCCGCCGCGCCTTCCTGGCTCGGCTTCTCGGATTGCGCCACGGCCCTGGGATAGGCCGGTCGGGGCGCGGGCGCCTGCCCCTCGGCGTCCTCGATGATCGTTTCGGTGGCGGTCAGGCCAGTCCCCAAGGGCGGCACCGGCCTGGCCGGCGTCGAGACCGGATGCCGCGGGGCCGCTTGCCGTTCGGCGGCGGACGCCTCCGGTGTGCCGGCGGCGAGGACAGTGGTCGTCATCGCCGCACCCGTGGCCAGCGCCGTCAGCCGGTGCGCGGGGCCGTGCGCCCCCGGTATTCGATGCCGGGCTGCGTGCCGGACGAGCGTATGGACGTGGCGGAGCCGTGTCATGCGATCCCCCCGATCAGTGACGAACGAGCGCCGGGGGGCGAGCCGTGACCGGCACGGCTCATTGCTCACTAGCGGCCGATGGGAGGAATTCCCGAGCCTTTGATCTTGTAAACACCGAGGTCGGGGCGAGGGTGACGGGAAGGGACGAGCGGGGCGTCCACCCCGTCCCTCGCCCGTCACCGTCACCCGTCACCCGTTGCCCGGAAAGATCAGGACATGCCCAGATGCTTGCGGGCGAAGTCCATTTCGGCGGCCATCTGGGTGATCCGCTCCTCGACGACGAGCGACCCGTGCCCGGCGTCGTACCGGTACACCTCATGCGGAAGGCCCAGCTCGGCGAGCCGCCCGAGGTAGTTGTCGATCTGCCGGATGGGGCAGCGCGGGTCGTTCTCCCCGGCCAGGATCAGCACCGGCGCCTTCACCCGCGAGACATAGGTGATCGGGGACGACTCCCGGTACCGGTCGGGGACCTCGTCGGGGGAGCCGCCGAACAGGGACCGGTCGAACGCCTGCAACCCCTCCATCTCGTCCTCGTACGCGGCGACGTAGTCGGCGACCGGGACGGCGGCGACCGCGACGCTCCAGTCGTCCGGCTGCGTGCCGATGCCGAGGAGGGTGAGGAACCCGCCCCACGAGCCGCCGGTCAGGACGAGCCGCGCCGGGTCGGCGAGCCCGGTCGCCACCGCCCAGTCGCGGACGGCCTTGATGTCCTCCAGCTCGGTGAGCCCGACCCGTCCCTCGATGGCGTCGCGCCATTCCGACCCGTAGCCCGTCGACCCCCGGTAGTTGACGCGGACGACCGCGAACCCGTGGTCCACCCAGGCGGCGGCGGACGCGACGAACGAGTCGTCGTCCTGCGCCGTCGGCCCGCCATGGACGTCGAACACGGTCGGGTAGGGGCCGGTGCCGTCCGTCGGCTTGCTGATCAGGGCGTGGATGCGGCCTGCGGGGCCGTCCACCCACGCGTCCTCCACCGGGACGGACGGCGGCGCGACCGGCCCCGGCGGCGTCAGCACCACCGACCCTGACGTGGACCTGATCACGGGCGGCTCGGCGGCGGACGACCAGAAGAACTCGACCGTCCCGTCCGGCCGGACGGCCGCCCCGCCGATCACCCCGCGCGGCGTGTCGATCCTGGTCAGGGCCTCGGTGGCGAGGTCGTAGCGGTACAGCTCGTCGCGCGCCTCGTGCGAGTGGGAGATCAGCAGCGCGGTCCCGTCCGGGTACCAGCCGGCGCCGATCTCGCCGGGCAGGTCGAGGACGATCTCGCGCTCGGTGCCGGCGACCGGGTCCCAGATCAGCATCTCGTCGCGGCCCCGCCGCTCATGGTTGACGAGCAGCCGTGAATCGCCGTCGACCGGGGCGAATCCGGCTCCGTAGACGCCCTTGCCTGGCCCGTCCCAGAGGTCGGCGACCGTGGAACCGTCGGGACGCAGCACGCGCAACGCCATGTGGCGGCTGTCGCCATGCTCGCTGTGCCCGATCGCTATCAGCGACTCGTCCTGCGACAGGGCGGCGACATGCGCGTCTTCGGCGTGGTGGTAGAGAACCTCAGGCGATGCGTCAGGACGGCAGAAATGGATGGTGTTCCCTGCGTCGGTCGTCCGCCCGATGACGGCGAGCCCACTACGGCCTAGGGACAACCCAGACGGATACGACGCCTCCAACCCAGGGACGGCCGGAACGCTCTCAGCCCCTTCGTCCGCGTCGAATGGGATGCGCTTCCATACGCCGAACTCGTCGCCGTCGGTGTCCGCGAACCACCACACCCATTCGCCGGACGGGTCGATGGTGCCCATCCAGGTGCCGTTGGGCCGTTCGGTCACCTGGCGTTGCGCGCCGGTGCCGCGGTCCCATGTGTAGATCTCCCATGTCCCGGTGACGTTCGACCGGTAGATGCTGTGGCTCGGGGCGTCCCGCGCCCATCGGGGCAGGCTGATCCGGGCGGCCCGGAACCGCGCTTTCCAACGCTCATCGTCGACCATGCCCCCAGTATCGCGGCCGATCAGCCCCTCCGCGTTCAGCCCGCGAGGCGGCCGATGGCCTGGTCGATCGCGGCGCGGACCTGGCGGTCCATGGCACGGGCGAAGCCCGCCTCGACGGTGATCTGGGCCCCGGGACGCAGCCGGGCGATGGTCTCGGCGAGCTCACCGACTCCCCGGCCGTCGTCGCCGTCGTTGCCGGGGGCGGCGTGGGCGGCGATCATGCGGACGAACATCGCGGCGAGATCGTCCATGCTGCGCTGGAGTTCCCGCCCGGCGGACAGGACGTCCTCCAGCGGAACCCCGGCCCGGACGAGCGTCAGGGTCGCGTCGAGCTGGCGGCGGCTCCAGTGGGTCACGCGGTCGCCGTCCGCCTCGATGTGGCCGCGTGCGATGGCACGCTCCAGGGTCTCCCGGCCGAACAGCGGCGCGAGCTCGTCGAGCGTCATGGTCACCGGAACCTCGTCCGACCACGGCGTGGTGACCGCCTTCTCGACACCGAGGACGGCCCGGATGTGCGTTCGGGCGGGTCAGCCGGAGCCGGTGGGACGGCGAACGATGGCGGTCCCGGCATCGAGATCGAGGCGCGTGCGCCGCGGCGCGGCGTCGCCCTCCTCGTCCCGCAGGATCAGCGAGATGCGGCGCTGTTCCTGCTGGTGGCGGTGGGTGCCGTGGAAGAACGCGTCCAGCTCACCGACCGCGACCGCCGAGATCGGACGGCCCGTCTCGTCCCGCCGCCAGGGCAGCCGGAGCCTGCGGTTCGCCCACAGGCCGGCGCGATCGAGGACGGCGAAGGCGACCAGCCCGATCACGAGGCCGGGGATGGTCAAGAAAGCGATCAATGCCACGTTCTCCCCAACGAACGTGCCCCGCCGGCGGTTGCGCGGGCCGCGCGGTTGTGCGGGGCGGGCCGGGGCCTTGCCGAAGCTAGGTGACGCGGCGGACGGTCAAGGTCTTTCGTTGTCGGCGCGGGCGCCTTTCATTCGTGACCTGGGACCGGGACGCCTCGGTGTCGAGCAGGTCGCGAAGCGTGCGCGGGACGATGTCCTCGGGCCGGTCGGTGAACGGTGAACGCATCAGATGTTCTCCCTGGTCGCGGAACGGGTGAGTAGGCAGATGGGTGGGGGCGGATCAGGCGGCCGTGGTGAGTTCGCGGTACGCATCGGACACGGTGGAGAGCGCCCAGCGCATCCGCGTGATGTAGGTCTCCGGGTGGTCGCCCGCCTCCTGGGCGACGACGGCGACGCAGGCGTTACGGTCGCCGCCGCAGGCGCCGAACCGGTCGACGATCGCCTTGCGGACCTGCTCGGTGGAGGGGTGGTCGGACTCCTGCAGGCCGCAGCAGAACAGGATCTCGGCCAGGTCGGCGGTGCTCAGCGAGGTGAGGGTTGGCGTGTTCGACATCGTGTGCCTTCTTCCTGCGGAGGGGGCCTCGTCCCCCGGCTGCTGAATATGACTCTGCCGCTACGGCAAACTCATCGCCATAGGGGAAAACCCCCATTCACGGTGGAGTAATCCCCCGGTAGACCCGTAGTCCGGATCCTTTGCACAACCTTGAGTCTAGCAGAACGGAATACTTTGTTCCATACTTGCCGAACATGGATTCACAGCTCTGACCTGCGGGGTTCGTAGGTAGTTCGCACGCCGCGCGAGGTTGGATGACCCTGACCGACCCTGAGTCTGCGCGCTAGGGGTCACGCGCGACGACCGCCCCGGAACCCCGCCCACGAGGCCGCCAAGCGAGCGATCACTTCAGCACATGCGGGTCACTTCAGCGCAGGCAGTAACTCCAGCACATAACGTCACTCAGGCCCATGCATGCACACCAAACCGTGCGGCAACGTCGGCAGCACCTGCCGCCACTCATCGCCAGAGGACTAGGGCTGGTGGACGGCCCTCTCGTTCGGGACGCAATGCGTCATCTTCAACCCGGCGACGTCGCGTGAACCGTTCTTGCCGAGGTTCCGCAGCCGTTGCCTGTCCTCGTCCGTGAGGTCCTGGCCGGGCAGCGGTTCGAGGTGCTTGACGTCGTCCGGGCCGATTCCGAGACCCTCCCCGACGCGCAGCCCGAGGTCGTCCTCGACCAGCAGGAAATGCCAGACCATCCGTTCCTGCACGGGACGCGCGCACTGCGAGATCAGCTTGACGAAGTTGTGCACGAGGTCGCCGCGCTCCCAGTCCTGCATCAGCAGATAGCGCTGGCCGGCCTGCTTGTAGTCGTTCGGCCGCGGAATGCGCATGCGGGTCAGCCGCCCCCGGATCTCCGGGCCCTGCTCGTCGTGCGTCGGATACTGGCCCTCCCGGAGCCCGCCCGTGATGGACGGCTCGTAGTTCACGTGCGGATTCTCGCCGGGAGTATCCACGTAGTAGGCCATCTGACCGTCGCGCTGGTTCGTCCGCACCTGCGTTCCCTTGGCCTGGTTGACCGGCAACTGGAGGTAATTGGGGCCGACACGGTGCCGCTGGGTGTCGCTGTAGGAGAACGTCCGCCCGACGAGCATCTTGTCGTCGGAGAAGTCGAGCCCGTCCACCAGGACGCCCGTGCCGAACGAGATCTGCTCGTTCTCGGCGAAGTTGTTGTCCACATTGCGGTCGAGGACGATCCGGCCGACCGGCAGCGCGGGGAACTGGTCCTCCGGCCAGACCTTGGTGTCGTCGAGCGGGTCGAAGTCCAGTTCCGGATGGTCGTGGTCGTCCATCATCTGGACGAGCAGCTCCCATTCCGGGAAGTCGCCGCGGTCGATGGCGTCGTGCAGATCCCGGGTGGCATGCCCGAGATCGCGGCCCTGCACCGCCGCCGCGTCCTCCTCCGTCATGCTCCGCACACCCTGCTTCGGCATCCAGTGGTATTTGACGAGCTTCGTGTCGCCCGCCTGGTTCACCCACTTGTAGGTGTTCACGCCGAATCCCTGCATGTGCCGGTAGTCGGCCGGGATTCCGCGCGGGCTGAAGAGGTTGACGAGCATGTGCATCGACTCCGGCGTCTGCGACATGAAGTCGAAGATGCGCGCCGGTTCCTGGCGGAACGTCACCGGGTCGGGCTTGAGGGCGTGGATGACGTCCGGGAACTTGATGGCGTCGCGGATGAAGAAGACCGCCAGGTTGTTCCCGACGAGGTCCCAGTTGCCGTCCTCGGTGTAGAACTTGATGGCGAAGCCGCGCGGGTCCCGTGCCGTCTCGGCCGAGTCGCGCCCGCCGATGACCGTGGAGAACCGCAGCGCGATCGGCGTCCGCTTGCCGTGCTCCTGGAACAGCCTGGCCCGGGTGAACGTCCCGATCGGCTCGTCGCCCCATTTCCCGTACGCCTCGAAGAACCCGTACGCCGTCACGCCTCTCGCGTGGACGACCCGCTCCGGGATGCGCTCCCGGTCGAAATGGCTGATCTTCTCCAGGAACTGGTAGTTCTCCAGCGTGGCCGGACCCCGGGCTCCCACGGTGCGCTGGTTCTGGTTGTCGTAGACGGGATGGCCCTGCCGGTTGGTCAGCACCGGACGGTCGTCCCCCGGCTGCGCTCCCATGCTCGAAACGTCCGTCACGACGCCCTCTCCTCTCGGTAGTTCAGTGCGGCCCTACCCGAGAGGGAGCAAACCAACGTGCGTCCCAGGTAAACCCACCGTCAGCCGAGCCGCCCCAACACAGGCCGCGCCCGCGGAAGCCGCCCACCAGCGGGCGCATCGGGCGTGACCTGGGCCGTGACGCGGGCGGCGGCGTCCGGCAGGAACGGCTCCAGCAGCTCGCCGGCCGTCCGGCACGCCCGAACAAGCCCGGCCAGGACAACATCCAGCCGCAGATCCCCGTCGCCCTTGCCCGCGCCTTCGGACTTCGCGAGCTCCCACGGCCGGACGCGGTTGATGTAGCGATTGCTTTCGTCCACGATCGCCCAAACCGCAGAGGTGGCACGCCGGAAATCGAAGTCCGCGAGCGCGGCATCGACGAGCGCGGGCGCCTTGCGGCATACGTCGTCCAGCACCGCCGAGGAGTCCCCGCCTACGGGAACAACACCGTCCCGGTACCGGTGAACCATCGAGACGACGCGATTGACGAGGTTCCCCAGCCCGTTGGCCAGCTCGTCATTCGCACGGGCGATCAGGCGCTCGACAACGAAGTCCGCGTCCCCGACCCTCGGCACTTCCCGGAGCAGCCACCACCGCACGGCGTCCACGCCGTATTCCTCGGCCAGCGCGACGGGATCGACGGTGACATCGCCGGACTTGCTGATTTTCCGTCCGTTCGCCGTCAGGTATCCGTGCACCAGGATCTCGTCCGGAAGGGGCAGCCCGGCGGACAGCAGCATCGCCGGCCAGTACACCGCGTGAAACCGCAGCACGCCTTTCCCGACGAGATGGATACGCCGGCCGCCTCCCGTCCACCAGCGCCGGAACTCCTCACCGTCGTCGCCACCGTAACCGAGCGCGGTGATGTAATTGCCCAGCGCATCCCACCACACATAGATGACCTGCTCGGGATCGCCGGGCACCGGAATTCCCCACCCCCGCGCCCGCTCGACGGAACGCGATACGGAGAAGTCCTCCAGCCCGCCTGCGATGAACGACAAGACCTCGTTGCGTCGCTCGCCCGGCTCGATGCGCAACACACCATCGCCGATGAGGCCGTGCAACCGCTCCGCATACCGTGACAGCCGAAAGAACCAGTTCTCCTCGGACACGTGCTGCGGGACGGTCCCATGCTCAGGACACCGCCCCTCGACCAGCTCGCCCTCGCCGTAGAACTGCTCGCAACCGACGCAGTACAACCCCTCGTAATGCCGCCGATACAGGTCCCCGGATTCGGCGCAGGCGCGCCACAGCCGCTCCACCCCGATCCGATGGCGCGGGTCGCGGCTTGTGCGGATGACGTCGTCCACCGACAGCGACAATGGGCCGGCCAGCCCGACGAACTCCGCCGCAAGCTCGTCCACGAACTCCTGCACGCCGATTCCGGCGGCTTCGGCGGCCAGCACGTTCTTGAGCGAGTTGTCGTCCGTCCCCGCCTGAAACCGCACGGCTTCGTCCCGGCGCCGATGATGCCTTGCGAGCACATCCGCCTGGACGAGCTCCAACGCGAACCCGAGATGCGGCCGCGCGTTGACGTACGGGATCGTCGTGGTGATGTAAACCGCCATGGGAACCTCCAGAAGAGCCAGATGGCCCGGAGCCCCAAAAGGAAAGAGGCCCCGCGAACAGGGCCTCGAATTGCGTCCAGCGTCAGCGTCGGCGGCCCCGCGAGCGGGGCATCATCACCTGGCAGCAGGACGTCGTCATACGTCCAACCTACCAACCAGCGCTGAGCCGACGGGCATCCATTTACCAGGCGCTAGCGTTGTCGCCCGTCCCCATCAAGAACGGTCGAGCGCGATGCTCAGGTCGGCCAGGTAACGCGCGACAGGGCCCAAGGTGATCAGGCCGCTGCCGGCTCCTGCCAGTTCTGCTGCCGCGGGAGCCAGTTCGCTGTGCGCGCGGCGCATTGTGTCGCGGTCGTTCACCGCTATGGCGGCCTGGGCTGTCAGGCACCACATGGCCTCGAACAGTAGATCGCGTGGCGGCTCGGGCGCTCGCCGGAGCGCCGCTACCGCCTCGGGTGTCTGGCCGCGAGCGAGACACACCAGGGGGCGGACCCATGGCCCGTAAGGCCCCCAATCGGTGTGCGCGTCGGTCTGTGCAGGCGGCAGGCCCTGCCGCACGCGCAGGCTCAGTCGCGCAAGCGCCGGCAGCCCGCTCTCAAGGCCGGGCATCCCGGCGCCGTCCAGCCGCGCGATGGCGTCCTCGTACGCGGCCTCCACCACCTCCGCCCCCGCCTCGCTGGACGCGGCCAGCCGCAACGCCCGATACCACCGGGTGAAAACGTTCACCAGCGGCCGCTCATGACGCGCGGCCAGCTCATCGGCCACATCCGCGTGCCGGTCGGCTCCGGCGAAGTCTCCGAGCGCGCTCCGCGCCTGGACGCGTACAAGATGGCCGAGCACCTCGAACGTCACCATCCCATGCCGTCCGGACAATCCAACGAGCTCGGCCCCGATCTCGTCCCGTTCCGGCGCCAGCCCCGCCCGCTGAAATGTCTGCATGTAGACGCCATTGAGGGCGAACGCCAGCAGTCCGGGATCGTCCAGCCCACGGGCGATCCGCTCCGCCTCCAGCGCCGCCGCGCGCCCCCGCCCCGACCGATCGCCGCGCGACTCCAACGCCACCGTCGCCAGCAGCCGCGCCCGCAGCACATCGCTCCCTTCGGCCAGGCCGCCGAGGGTGCGCTCGGCCGCCGCGACGACCTCGGCGGCCTGGCGCGGGTCGTCCGATCGTGTCCAGATCGCCGGGACGTCGTACGCGCCGATCACCCGCGCGGTCAGCTCCGCGTCACCCAGCTCCTCGGCCGCCGCGATCGCCGCCGTCCGCTGCTCCCGGGCCGCCTCCAGCCCGCCGCCGCCCGTCACCGCGAGATCGCGCAGGATGCCCACCGTCGACTCCAGCCGGGCCCGCGCGCCGGACGCCACCGCCCGGTTGTAGGCCGCGGTCGCCTCCGCCCACACGCGCCCTGCCGCGTCCTGACCTAGCTCCGCATGATCGGCCTGGTGGAGGATGTCCTCCTCCAGCCGGCGCAGCGCAGGGCCGGGATCGAGCCCGAGTTGCTCGGCCAGCAGCGTCCGAGCCCGCCGCAGCACCGCGAGCGCGTCCCGCTGCCGACCGGTGCGGTACAGGGCCAGGGCCAGCAGCCGCCAGGCGTCCTCGCGCCAGGGATGCTCGGTCACGTGGGCGTCCAGGTCCGGGACCGCCTCCGCGGCCCATCCAAGGTCCAGCTTGGCCTCGGCCTTCCGCTCCACGGCGCGCAGCCGCAGCTCCCCGAGCCGGGAACGCTCGGCCCGCGCCCACCCTTCGTCCGCGAACTCGGCGTACGCGGGGCCGCGCCACCACCCGAGCGCCTCGTCCAACCTCTCGACCAACGCTCCGGCCGGACGCGACGCCCCCACGACCTCCTCGAACCGCCAGGCATCCACCCCATCCGGCCCCGCCCGCAGCGCGTACCCCGGACCCTCGGTGACCAGCAGCCGGGACGGTGTCCGCGGCGGACGATCAGGCTCCAACGCCCGCCGCAACGCCGCCACGAAGGTACGAACGGCACCGACTCCGTCGTCCGGCGGATCGATCCAGAGATCGTCGACCAGCCGTCCCACCGGAACGACCCGGCCTCTGGCCACGATGAGCCGCGCCAGCACGGCCCGATGCTTCGGCCCCTTCAAGGCGATCACGTCGCCGGAGCCGTCCCAGGCCGTCACCGGCCCCAGCACCCCGAACAGGACCCCCACACCAGCCACGCTATAGCGCGCTCATCGGATGCTCATCCACGCCGGGCAGCCTGAGGACATGCATGAGAACACACCGACCATCCCTGGCTTCGACTACCACCGCGTCCCCGTCGCCGACGGAGTGGCGCTCAACACCGCCGTCGCGGGCTCCGGCCCTCCGATCGTCCTCCTCCACGGCTTCCCGCAGACCCACCTGATGTGGCGCCACGTCGCCGCCGACCTGGCGTCCGACCACACCGTGATCGCTCCTGACCTGCGCGGATACGGCGCCAGCGACAAGCCGGCCACCGGTTACTCCAAGCGCACCATGGCCGCCGACATCGTCGCCCTGGCCCGTGCCCTCGGCCACGACCGCTTCGCGCTGGCCGGCCACGACCGCGGCGCCCTGGTCGCGTTCCGCGCGGGCCTCGACCACCCCTCGACGATCACCCACCTGGCCAGCCTCGACGTCCTGCCGACCCTCGACATGTGGGACGCGATGCACGGCGTCACCGCCGCCGTCGGCTTCCACCTCTACCTGATGGCCCAGCCGCCCGGCCTGCCCGAACAACTGATCACCGCGGCCCCGGACGCCTTCTTCGGCCACTTCCTCGACCTCTGGGCGAACGACGCGTCCGCGATACCGCCCGACATCCGCACCGCCTACCTGGACGCCTCCCGCAACGCGATCCCGTCGATCATCGCCGACTATCGCGCGTCCGCAGGCATCGACATCGAGCACGACCAGATCGACCGCGACGCAGGCAACCGGCTGACCATGCCGGTAACCGTCCTCCAGCAGGACTGGGGCGCCGCGCTGGGCTTCGACGCGAAAGCCCTCTGGCAGGCCTGGACCAAGAACCTTCACCACGAGACCGTCCCCTACGGCCACTTCATGGCCGAAGAGGCCCCAGCCGAAATCGCCAAGACCCTCAAAAACCTACTAACCCGCTAGCCGGACGCGCGATGCGTCCTACCAGGGCGGCCCGCCTTGCGTGGCCGCCCACACCCACACATAGATAAGGAACGCAGCCACCAGCAACCCCAGCAGCAGCTCCCAGTTGGGCGACTTGCCGCGCCCGGCCCTGTGCACCATCACCGACCCCCGTTTCGTCTTCTACTCGCGTAGCCGGACGATCCGGGGGCAACCCCACCACCCAGTCATGTTTCAGGCGAACATGCTCTACCTGACCGGACTCAGCGGACCCACCACCAGGGCTTAATGGGAGCGTGGTAGACGCTGGACTCGAGGGACCGCAGGTCACCGGAGACCAGCCGCTCGACCCCAGCGGACCCCGCCAGTTCCGCCCGATCTTCGGGGTGCGTGACATAGTGCAGGATCGCGTAAAGCAGAAGCGCTGGATCGCCCTTCTGCTGATGAACCTGCACATCGAACTTCTTGTTGGACCGTTTGCGCTCGTCCCGGAAGCGAATCCTCACCACCGGCGTGCGAGGTGCGTATTCGTGCGGTCGGACGCTTCGGATCGCGTCCCACGGAACGGACCGCGACTTCCAGCCATTCGACGACACGATGATTTCGGGAGTGAGCACGACCGCTCTGTTACGCCGCCACCACAGGATGTTCAGCGGGGCGCAGACCAGCATTACCAGCCCGCCCAGCAGCAGGCACAGGTCACCACGAGCCTCGGACTCGGGCGACAGGGTCAGCAGAATGCCCCACGTCCCGAAGCTGGTCAGCAGCAGTGCGGTGGCCGGCCCGGCCGACCGGCGATTGGGAAACACGACGCCGCCCTGCCCGCAGAACACCGCGTCACGCCCTCGTCCGAGTCGCATAACGACGGGCATCGACGCACAGAGCACCGCAAGCATCAAGAACGCCCAGCCCATGAATGGATCCTCGGCCGGATCGGTCAGGATCCAGATGCCGAGGTACAGGCTCGGAACTCCCACCACCGCCGCAAGAGCGAACCGCACTTGGTCGTTCATTAGGGGAAACGTCCAACCCTCGGGCCAGGGAAGCCCGGAGGGACTGCGCTTGTCGGAATCCGACATGGCCGACTCCTCGGTCGTGAACGCGCACCACAGCGCATTCCCAATGCCGACCAGGCTTCCCGGCGCACCTCACTGAACGCTAACCCACGACCCGTCCCTTGACCAGACGATTCTTCGCCACGGCTCAAACCGACTCATCGACAAGATGCGCGTTCCACGTGGCCGCGGCCTGCTCATGGGAATCGACCCCGGCGAAGAAGGCATCCGCCAATGCCGCGTAGTCCGGCTCGTCGAAGCCCACCACGTCCATGAACTTAGGCCGGTAGACGGCGAAGCCTTCGGGGGACGACCCGGGCCGGTAAGGAATGGCCATCTGCAAAGAGCGCCGCTCCGGAACGTACTCGACGGCGTTCACAATCAGCGCGTCGAAACGCCCCGTCTCAAGATGAAGGTAGGCATCCACGACGAGCACGGCACGAACCCACCCCTCCCGTCCCGCCTCCAACGCCGCCTGCCCCACCCTGACGGCGTCATCGAGGTCATCATGAACCAGCCGGTCCATCCCCTTCCGCCCGTCCGCGTACTCGTGTCCGAGCAGCGGAACCAGCGTCTCCCCATCGGACACGCTCCAGACTCCATGAGCCCCGAAAAACCCAGCCATACCGGCCATCTCATACATGATCCGCCACCGTACCGCCCCCCACCCACAAACCCCGACAGCGTGGCTCTCGCCTGCACGAAGTCGTCCGACTTTGCTAGACATAGGCGCCCGGCTCCGGGACCGACCACGCGCGAGTGCCGTGCTCAACGGGAGCATCGTTTCGCGAATGGAGCGCAAATCCCAGGCGGCCGGTGACAACCCTTCCCGCCGCGACCATCGCCGACATGCTCAATCCCGCCAGGCCGCGACTGCCGCGAGAAGTGCAGGTCATGCTGTTCGTCCACGCCTGCGGAGGTACCGAGGCGGAAGTCGGCGCCTGGATAATGGCGCGCCGCCGGATCGCGATGAGCGATGTCGCTCCCCATAAGCCTGGAGGGCGAACTGTGGGAGCGATGCGGATCCGGCCCCCGGCAGTGTCGCCAAGAACGCCCAATGGTGCGCGGTGGCCTTGGCTCTGGCAGCGCGCTGATGGCTGCTGCGGCGCACGCCGTCCAGGCCACGCTCGCCAATCACCCCTTCACAATGCACCGCGCCACGGCCGCGCCCTGCGTCGCCCAAAACGCTGAACCACCGGGAGCCTCGCCGGACGCGGCGCGCCGACCTGCGTGATCTTCGTCCACACTCCCTACCGGTCGTTCCGGTGGGAGGAGGGCGCGCGGGAGGTTGCCTGGTCAGCGGCGGGTGGGGCGGGCGCAGCGCACCTGACCGGACGTGATCGCGTCTCGGGGCAGGGACAGGTCGAAGGCTCGTTCCAGCCCGGCGAAGAACAACGGGATGCCACCCGTCCAGCCGGACACCTTTTCCGCAACGCGGATGTAGGTGTTGAGAAAGTCCAGCGGCGCGTTCGGCTCGAATGGTGGCTCGCCAGGGGTGTACCAGATGAGCTCGTACATGTCGCGCTGCTCGTCGAGGTCGTCCTCGAGCGGGAAGGGGTTCTGGTATACGCCGTCCCTGTAGTAGCGGAAGTCGTAGATGGCCTTGGGCTCGATGGCGGTCAGTGTGATCTGCTGCGAAGGAGGAGGATCGAGAGAACGCGAGAAGGCGTCGCCGAGGTCGTGGTAGCCCAA
This sequence comes from Actinomadura sp. 3N508, assembly GCF_044326375.1. Lineage (NCBI taxonomy): Bacteria > Bacillati > Actinomycetota > Actinomycetes > Streptosporangiales > Thermomonosporaceae > Actinomadura > Actinomadura sp. 3N508. The sequence continues at coordinate 67,289 of NZ_JBIRAX010000019.1, read as the reverse complement.
CCACGTCCATCCGAGCTCGCTCCCGAAAACGAGCACGCGATAGACGTCGTCTGTGCCCTCGCGTTTATCGCGCTCCCACACCTGGTGCAGCATCAGCTCGTCGTTGATGTCCTGAACGTCGGCCCCGTAGGCGAGAGCGACGTCTTCGGGGGCCGGGCCCTTGATGAACTCGAGCACCGTGAAGGGCTCTTGGCCTTTCCATCTGTCGGCGATCCACGCTATGCCGTCGCCGGCCAGGGGCTGACGGGCGAGGAATTCCTCGAACGCAGCCGCCTGCTCTGGAGGTATGTAGCTCTGGCGGCCGATGCGCGCGTTGTTCTCCAGCCAGGCCAACTCCTCAACGGAGCGCAGCTCGGCCACGATCGCGTGGTCCCGTGTGAATGTCATCCGTACCCCGTCGGTATGCACGTACCGCACGTACGGGCTTTGTTGCTCCGGACCGAGGGGGTGCTCCCGCCCCGCCTTCGACCGGGGGCGCCGCTCGCGGCGGCCGCGAACACGCTGGGCGAAATGCTCCAGCTCGGCGAGTTCGGCCGCCGGCACGAGCACGCCCATCGGTTCGTCGCCGTCGGTGACCCGGACCCGCTCGCCGGTCTCCTCGACATGGCCGATCAGGCGTCCGAAGTCCGCTAACAGCTCGCTCAGTTCAACACTGATCATGCGCCCGGACGCTATAGGAATTCCGTCCACTTGAGGTGGTCGCGAAGCGTCCCCGCTAAATGGCGTGCGACGATGGCAGCTCGCGGCGCTCCACTGCCGCGTCCTCGCGAGCTCTGGGGACGGTAACCCTGCGCCGGGGGTTCAAGGAGGCGAACGTGGACGAGCGTGAGCGTGAGTTCCACCGGGCCATGGTGGGGATCTACCAGACCGCCAAGCGGGAGCTGGGCTACAACGCCGCCTGGTTCCTCCAGATGATCAGCAACCAGGGTGGACTGGCCACGGCCAAGCAACTCCTGTGGTCTGACACGCCGTCCGATGGCTTCACGACGCTCTGGGATCACGGTCGGCTGGACCTCACCGTCGAGGCGCACATCCTGCGGCCCGAATACGAGGATCTGTTCACGGCCGACGACCGGGACAAAGCGCGGGAGCGGCTCGAACGCTACGGCTGGGCCGACGGGCACGAGGCCACCTGACGGCAACGTCCGCATCGTCCGACCAGCGAACATGCTCGGCGGTCCGTCGCGTCGCGTCGCCCGGAGTCGCAGCTGGTCTAGTACGAAGGGGAGCGTGCGCCGGGGAGCCGGTCGTCCGGGGTGGCACAGCGGTTTCGCTTCGGGGGCGAACAGGTACCACTGGTCTACTTGAAGCGGGCTTCCACTGATAGGAAACTTACCTATTGATTGGCTCGTTCTGGTCTCCCACCCCCCAAGGAACGCCATGTCCATCGACACCCGCCTGCGGTCCTCCCTCTCCCTGACCGCCGAGCACCCCGCCCGCTACGCCCTCGCCGCCGGACGCATCTTCCTCGGCTGGATCTTCCTGTGGGCCTTCCTCGACAAACTCTTCGGCATCGAAAAGGGCGCCGAGGCCGGCTGGCTGTCGGGCGCGTCTCCGTCCAAGGGCTTCCTCAGCCATAACAACGGCCCGTTCAAGGAGATCTTCCACTCGATGGCCGGGCAGTTCTGGGTCGACGCCCTCTTCATGTTCGGACTCGGCGGACTCGGCGTCGCTCTCCTCCTGGGCATCTGCCTCCGCCTCGCCGCGCTCGGTGGAACGATCCTGATGTTCATGCTGTGGGTGGCGTCCCTGTGGCCCGAGAACAACCCCTTCATGGACATGCACTGGATCTACGCCGCGATGCTGGTCGCCGTCGCGCTCGGCGACGCCGGGACCACGCTCGGCCTCGGACGAGCCTGGGCGCGCCTCCCGATCGTCCGCAACTCCGCACTCCTCCGCTGAAAGTGGAGCCAAGAAAGCGCGTCTTCCCGGAACGGTGATCGAGCCGGACGTCCTTCGCGCCGGAAGGACGTCCGGCTACCCCGGGCACGTGGATCACGCTGCGCACCGCGGCGTCGTCCAAGCCGGCGCTCCGCTGTAGGGCAAGCCCCTCCGGCGACGGCCGATTGCGCAGGGTCTCGTGGAAGGGGCACGGCTATTGCAGGTCGACGGTGATGGTCGGTGATGTCGCACAGCTCATCCATGCACGATCAACCCTGCTCGTAGCGCCGGCAACGCTACCTGCCTCGGACGAATTGCCCGATTCTCCGCGCCAGGCCGGTCGGCGACGCGAGCGGGGAGCTTCCGCGCTTGACTGTGCTGGGGCCTTGCACAAAGGGAGATGGAGGAGCGGGGGCCGCTCCTCCATCTCCCTTTGCGTGGTGCTCGTTAGAAGAAGTAGACGATCCGGTTGTCCTTGGTGCTGCAGAGCGGTCCCCAAGCGGCCTCGTACTTGCACGCTTTGACGACGACCTTGATTTCCTTCGTCTTGGTGCTGGCCTTGTAGGAGTAGGTGGCGGTGTCGCCCTTGCCGTCCCAGGTGCCCCAGGCGTGGCTGTAGCCGATGGTGACCACGGCGTTGCGCCCGTCCGCCTTGTTGTCGTAGATCGTGCCCTTGACGTAGTGGCCGGTGCTGCAGTCCTTGGCGTAGATGTTGGCGGCGGCGCCCGAGGCTATGCCGATGGTCTTCACATACGTCCACTTGCAGGTGTAGGCCTGGGCGGCGGTGGCGGGAACGGCCACTGCGGCGCCGGCGAGCGCGCTGACGACAAGCGATGCACGAACCAGACTCTTGATGCGCATGGTGCCCCTCTTAGGTGTTTTCCGGTTGATGGTCTTCAGAGTTGCCGAAAGTGGTTGGAACAAGGTTGTGCGGTGGTTGAACCGCAGGTCCGCTGCCCGCTGCCTGCCGCCCGCTGCCTGCCGCCCGCTGGACGTCCAGGGCGCTATGAGCGGCCGGTCGCGCCTGCCGAAGAGAGGGCGGTGACGTCGTGGGTGAGGATGGCGTGTTCCAGGCAGCGGAGGGCGGGGCTGGGGTCCAGGCCCAGTTCGTCGGCGAGGGCGCGCCGGCCCGTGCGGCAGGCGTCGAGGGCCTCGGCTGTGCGGCCCAGCGCGTAGAGCGCCCGCATGAGCTGTATCAGGGGACGTTCGTGATACGGGTGGTCGGCGACGAGGCCGTAAAGCTCCCCGACGACCTCTTCGGGGCGGCCGAGGGCGAGTTCGGCGTCGGCCCAGTCCCCGGCGGCGGCGAGCCTGAGCTCGGTCAGCCGGAACGCCTCCGCCTGCGTCGCCGCGAGGTGGTCCTGTCCCTCGAACGGGGCCCCGCGCCACAGGGCGAGCGCATCCTTGATCGCCGCCGCGCCCTGCTCGATCAGGCCGGCGGCGACGGCCAGGCGTCCCGCCTTGGCGTGGACGGTGAACGTGTCGGCGTCGAGCTCTCCGGGCCGCAGGACGACGGCGTATCCGGGGCGGCGCGACTCCAGCCTGCCGGGCCCGAGGACGCCGCGCAGGTGGTGGACGTAGCCGTGCAGCGTCTTGGTCGCCGTGCGGGGCGCGGTGCAGGGCCACAGCGCGTCGATCAGGCAGTCGGTCGGGACGGCCCTGTTGGGGTGGCACAGCAGAACCGCGAGCAGGTCTCGCCACTTGGGTCGCAATGGGACCGACCCGTTCTCCGTGTGGATCTCCGTCGGACCCAGTACGTGAAACTTCATACTGCAGTTCTAGGACGGCCGGATGTTGTCCAAAATGAGTCCGCGGAGGCTCCGGACGAAGCCGTACCAGGTCCGGACAAGCAGGTCAGGGCCCCGCGCAACCTTGCCCCAACCGCGCTCCTGGAACCTTTCGGTGTCGATGGGCACCAGGAGGAAGCCCGGGGTGGGTTGGTCGTCCGGTACGCCATAGCGCGCGCGTCAAGCGGGGGCACGCGGGCTTTCTGTCGAAGTCGTACGCCGCCATTCGCTGATCTGGTGTGACCTGAGGCGACGAACCGCCCGGATGCCGTGCGTCCGGGCGGTTCTCGTGTTGTGCCGGAGATCTTCGGCTGTCTAGGGTCAGCGGCGGACGATCTAGAAACGGCGGGAGCGGACGTTGGGGCGACCTGAGCAACCGGTGGACCCGACGGCCGGCCCCGTCGAACGTCTCGCCTGGGAACTGCGCCGCCTCCGTGACGAGGCCGGGCGGCCCAGCTACCGCGTACTCGCCCAGCGCGCGCATTTCTCGCGCAGCACGCTCGCCGAGGCGGCGACCGGCATGCGCCTTCCGACGCTGGAGGCGACCCTCGCGTACGCCGTCGCGTGCGGCGGTGACCGCGCCGAGTGGGAACGCAAATGGCATCTGGCGGCGGACGAGGTCGAACGGTCGCGGCGCCGCAGCCCGTACCCGGGCTTGGTCGCGCTCGACGCCGCCGACGCGGACCTGTTCTTCGGCCGCGACCAGCTGCTTGAAGACCTGCTGAAGGCCGTGCAGCGGGCACCGCTGACGGTGGTGGCGGGGGCCTCCGGCAGCGGCAAGTCGTCGCTGCTCGGGGCCGGGCTGCTGGCGAAGCTGACCGCCGACGGCATCTCCGCCAGGCGGGTCACGCCGGGCGCGCACCCCGCGTACGAGGAGAGCGACGACGCCGTCCTGATCATCGACCAGTTCGAGGAGGTCTTCACGCTCGTCGCCGGCGAGCGGGAGCGCGACGCCTACCTCGACCGGCTGAGCGCCGTGGCCGCCGCAGGAGATGGTCCGGCGCTGGTGATCGGCGTCCGGGCCGACTTCTACGAACGCTGCGTGCGGCACGCCGGGCTGGTCACGGCCTTCCGCGACAGCGTGCACGTGCCGGTCGGTCCGATGGACGAGCGGGAATTGCGCGCCGTCGTCGTCGAACCCGCGGCCCAGGTCGGGCTCCAGGTGGAACCGGACCTGGTGGCCGCCGTACTGACCGAGGCCGCCGGGCAGGCGGGGGCGCTCCCGATGGTCGCCCACGCGCTGCGGGAGACCTGGAGCAGGCAACGCGGCAACGTCCTGCGGCTCGCCGACTACCGGGCCGCGGGCGGGGTCGCCGGCGCCATCGCCCAGACGGCCGAGCGGCTCTGGGACGACCTGGAAGAAACCCATCACGACCTGCTCCGCGCCGTCCTACTCCGCCTCACCTCACCGGGCGAAGGCACTGCCGACACTCGCCGACGCATCGGCCGGGACGAGCTGACCGGCATCGGTCCCGCAGGCGAGCTGGACACCGTGCTCGACCGGCTGGCCGCCGCGCGACTCATCGTCCTGGACCACGACGACACGATCGAGATCGCGCACGAGGCCCTCGTCCACGGCTGGCCCAGGCTGCGGGGATGGCTCGACGACGACCGCGACGCCCTGCTGCGCCACCAGCGGCTCACCACCGACGCGGTCGACTGGGAACGCGACCATCGCGGCGAGGACTACCTGTACCGGGGCGACCGGCTCGCCGCCTGGGACACCGAGGGCCGCACGCCGCTGAACGAGCTCGAACGCTCCTTCCTCGCGGCTTCCCGAGTCCAGGCCGCCGCGGCCCGCCGCCGGAGGCGCCGCACCATCGGCGGGCTCTCGTTCGCAGCCGCGGCGACGAGCGTCCTGCTCGTCCTGGCCCTGGTCCAGACGGGCAGCGCCGGCAACGCCCGTGACCGCGCCACGTCCGTCCGCCTCGCGGGCGAGGCCCGCCGCCAACTCCAGCAGGACCCGCAACTGGCGCTGCTATTGGCGATCGAAGCGTACGAGGCGGCTCCCACACCCGAAGCCGACACCGTGCTCCGCCAGGCCACCGTGGACGCACGCCTCCGCGGTTCGCAGTCCACCGGCCTGCGCCGGGTGGACGGGGCGGCGACCACCCCGGACGGCCGCAAGATGGCGATCTGGGGCTCCGGCCCGGCGCCCGCGGGCCTGGAGATCTGGGATCTCACCGGCACCACCCCTCGTCGCGACGCACTCCGCCTCTCACCAGCCGACACACAGAACGTCCAGAGCGCGGCCCTCAGCCCCGACGGCCGCCACCTGGCCACAGGCAACGCCACCGGACGGGTCACCCTCTGGGACCTGACCTCCACCGCCCCACCGACGATCGTGGGCACCGCTCCCCAGGGAGTCCTGGGCATCACCATCAGCCGAACCGGCCAGGTGGCGAGCGCACATCCCGACGGCGTCCGCCTCTGGGGGCAGCCCAGCCGCGCCCCGGTCAAACTTCCCGGCCGAAGCGCGGCCTTCAGCCCCAGCGCCCGACGCCTCGCCACAGGAGGAGGCGGGTCACCCCTCCGAATATGGTCCCTGGCCAAAGGCCGCCCCCAGCCGGAACGCACAGCCGCCCGCGGCGAACCGGAACAGGTGGCGTTCAGCCCGCGCGGCCCCTGGGCCGCCACAGTCGAGGGCGACGTGCCCCAGGTCTGGGACGTCCTCAGCACTCAAGCCAGCGAGTGGAAACCACAGATCGAACTGCCCGCCCACTCCCCCCAACTGAACGGCCTAGCCTTCAGCGGCGACGGGCAACGCATGGCCACCTACGGAGCCGACGGCCTCATCCACATCTGGACGACAGGCGCCGACGCCGACCCTCTGACCCTCCGTCCCCCTGGAAACCCACGCGGAGTGGCGTTCACCGACAACTCCCTGGTCACCATCGAAGCCGACGGCAAACTGCGCCAATGGGACATCACAACCACCACGCCCACGCCCACCCAGGGCAGGCCCCTAGCCCTAAGCGCCGACACCAAAACCCTGGCGACATCCGCCACCCCCATGTCCCTGACCACTCCCCAAGACGTCCGCATCCACATATGGCAAGGCACCCACACCACCGAAATCAAAGGCCCCAGCGACTCCGGCTACAAGATCGCCCTCAGCCCGAACGGCCGCCACATGGCCGGCCTGGGACGAGCCGGAACCCTGACCCTCTGGAATCTCGCAACCGGCACCTCGACCACCACCCCCGCCGACCTCCGCGGCCTCCCCTCGACACTGACGTTCAGCCCTGACGGGCGGCACCTGGCCGCAGGCGCCACCAACACCGACCCGATGGTCTGGCAGATCTCCCCAGCCCTGAAACGCGTCACCGGCTGGGAGACGCAACCCACGGCCAAGGCCGAGGGCACCATCGCCTTCGGCCCCGACGGCACCCTCCTGGCCGACGCCCGCGACGACGGCACCGTCCTCATCTGGAACCTGACCGAAGCACACGAACCCAAGATCATGCGCGGCCACCAGGACGACCTCACCGCCCTGGCCTTCAGCCCCGCCGGAAACCACCTGGCCGCCGCCGCGGCCGACGGCACGATCCGCGTCTGGAACACCGAGGGCAAGGCCGACCCAACCCTCCTGAAGGGCCCCGCCAACCCCATCCGCAAGCTCACCTTCAGCCCCGACGGATCCTGGCTCCTCACCAACGAACCCACCGGCGCTCTCCGCCTATGGCGCCCCACCGGCGGAGAGCCAGTGGACCTAACCGGCTGGGGAGCGACCGGCAGCCTCGCCGCATTCACCCCAGACGGCAACCAGATCATCCGCGGCCTAAGCCCCCAACTCGTCGGCCCCACGGGCCTGGGCCAAGCCCTAACCCGAACCCGCCCCTGCGAGATCTGCGCCCCCGCCCCCCAGGTCCTAGCCCTAGCCAAGACCCGCCGAACCCGCGACCTAACCAAAGAAGAACGCCACACCCACCAACTCCCCTAACAACCTCCCGCTTTTTGCGAAAGTGGCTGTCATGGTTAGCGGAGCGAGACGTCAATCGGGGCTTGGCCTCTCCGTCGGGGAGTGATCTCTTCGATTTCGCCCGGGTTTCGCGGACCCGCCCGTCACCCTCACCCGCCGGGCGAGCGCGCGGCTCGAGCGCCTTCGAGGCGACAGTGCCTCCGAGTCCGTTCATCCGGCGGGCCCGGTCATCACGCGCAAGGGGACCGACGTCCGCTGGTGGACGTGGGCCGGATACCGTGCCAACGCCACCTTGACGGCGACTCTGTCGTCCGTGACCGATCCGGTCCAGCGTCCCACCGACCTGTACGTGCGGCTGCGAGAAGACCTGACACCCGACATGTGGAAGGCCGCCCGCGCGAAAACCCCGCTCGTGCTGCCCGACGTCGACGCCCGCGCCGTCCGGGGCCTGAAGTTCTCTGTCGCCCTCCCTGCACACCTAGCGGCCGCGACCGTAGCGGCCCGCCTCGCCGACCTCGACGGCGCCGAGAAAGCACTAGCCGAAACCACCCGCTTCACCAGCTTCTGAGAAGAGGCCTGGCCATGGTGCAAGCCGGGGAACCAAGACCAGAACATCACGACCGGAATTAAGCTAGGGATATCCAAGCCGTGTGTCTCGCCTGAGCCTCTGCGCGAAGGATTATCCTGAGCTGTTCGCCTGTTCGGCCTCTTGTTTTTATGGCGTGACAATTGGGGCAGAGGGCGATCATCTGGACTGGGTGGTCGCGGCCCCATTTGGCCCGGTCTTGAACGTGGTCTACCTCGAGAAGGGGGTCACCGTTCGTGGTCACGTCGTTGGGCTGGCCCGTGCACAGTGGATTTTCGCATGACCGCTGCTTCGGATCAGTACGGCCTTGGTAGCGGCTGAAGAGCGTACCGGCTGCTCTCGGATGGTGGTGGAGGTTCGGTCATGGTCGCCACGTGCTTCGGCAGCCTCTACCGTCCGGCAAAGGCGCAGATAAGCTTCAACTGGGCTCGATTCTGCAAACGGGGCTCTGATGGTGTTCCTTGGCCGGAGCAGGCCGGTCTCCGCGAGCAGTCCGGCTGGGGAGACTCCTCCGAAGAATCGACTACCCAGGGTGGCGACAGCTTCTTCCCGTGCTGATTCGCTCGTTGCGATGAGTTCATAAGCCCAGGCGGTGAGGCCGCAGTGAGGGTCCTGTTCCTCAAGCCAGACAATCGGCTTGCCGTGTGCTGCGGGAATAGCTTCGACGTGCCCCTGCAATTCCCATAGATCTGTGTGTGCAAGCGCAATGATGGGATACTCAGGAGTCGGCTTTGAACTGGGTTGGCCGAACTCGCGCATAAGGACGCGTAGTTGAGCGTGGGCATCTTGCCAGGGCACAAGGCGCGGACGTCGGTGCAGTGCCCGCCCGAACGCCCACAGGAGGGTGATGGGCTGGTGCCGAGCGGGCCCATCCGCGGTGCTGGCGATGCGTAGCCCCTCAAGGGCCCCGATCAGGCGTCGCCGGAAGGAGGTCGTTTCCTCGTCCACTACCTCGAAGCCCAAGCTTGTCAAGAGTCGGACGACGGTCTGCCGTCCGCCGGAGAACTGATCGGCGGTCAGCGTCCGACCTGTTGCGTTTCGGTACGCCACCCCCACGATGGCTTTGGAGTCGTAGGGGACACCCTCGTTGTAGAGGAAGTACTGGCGGGCGGGGGCAAAACCGTAGCGGGCGAGGAAACGGTGACGCCCGAGCTCGTCACACTCGGCGATCGCCTTGAGGACGGCTTCGCGTGTGATCACCGATAGGTCCACACAAGCATGATATGCCTGATTTAAGGGGGATTCTCGCGAGTCTGTCGGGTCGCGCTGAGAAGCCCGGTGGCCGCTCCGTCCACGTACTGGTCCGGATCCACATGACTCTTAACCCGGCCTCGATACGGGAGACGATCGCCCCGACGACGCATCCGACCACGGCCCGCACAAATGCGTCGCTCTAGCGCTTGATCCTGCCTGACGATGACTTAGATCTCCGTGTTTGCTTGCGAGGCTTCTTCTTAGTGGTCTTCTTTGTGAGCTTGCGGGATCGTGCAGGGAGTTGTTTGCGGAGCTCCTCGGGAAGGTGATCGCGGATCTGGTCCAGCGCCTTCACTTCCAGATGCCGAATTCGTTCACGGGTGAGTCGTAGCGGCGACTGATCTTTTCAAGGGTTTCGGGTTCGCCGCCGTGTCCCCGTGGCCCGACACCAACACCTTCAGGGACATGCATTGGGTCTACGCCGCGATGCTGGTCGCGGTCGCACTCGCCGGCGCCGGCACCACACTCGGCTTCGGACGCCCTTGGGCACGCCTCTTCCGCAGCTCTACCCTCCTCCGCTAACGCCGGGAGCCGCACCACCCCCGAACGGTGATCCAGTCGGACGTCCTCCCCGCCTGGCAGGCCGCAGGCGCCGTGCGCAGGTTCGCGGTCATTGCAGGTCGACGGTGAATTCCGGCGTCGAGTATTTCCTCCAGAGTGACGTGTAGCCCCCAGCGGCGGATGTCGTAGCCCGGGATGAGATGGCCTCGCACGTCGTCGGACTGGTGCCAGCGCAAATGGAACGAAGGGGCCGCCCCACTCGCCGCGCAGGCGCTCACGGTGCGCCTGGTGGTTCCAGCCGAAGTAGCTACCCGGGTCCGTTGACGGCCTCGCCGAGGGCGCAGTAAAGCCCTCAAGGTCTGTGATCTAGCGCCCGTCGAGGTCGTAGGTGCGTCCGGGCCGGCCTGTCGTGGAAATGGTGGGTCACCGCCGCCCAGCACCATTCATAGCGCGGTGTTGTCGCGGCAGAGGGACGGGGACGATCTGAAGATGATCTCCCAGTCGGCTCCCGAATAACGCCCGAGGCCCGTCTCCCATGGAGGGATACGGGCCTCTGACCTGGGTCGGGGTGGCGGGATTTGAACCCACGACCTCTTCGTCCCGAACGAAGCGCGCTGCCAAGCTGCGCTACACCCCGGTGGTGGCTGCCCGGGAGTCGTACGGTCTCCCGGCGCCTTGTCCACCTTAGCGGATGCCGGGGGGTGGTGCGTCCCTATTTACGGGCGGTGAAGCCGGTCATGGCGCCGTTGGGGGTGAGGTGGATGTCGGTCAGGCCGGCGTTCGTCAGCCAGGTGTGGAGGTCGGTAAGGCCTCCGGACGGGCCGAAGATGCCCTGGCGGTGCATGACGGTGTAGAGGGCTTCGGTGCGGCGGCTTGTGTTTCGGATCAGGGTCGTGCCGCGGAGGGTGCCGCCTGGGCGGAGGACGCGGGTCAGTTCGGTGATGGCCCGTGCCGGGTCCGGGAGGCAGTGTAGGCCGTTGTAGGTCACGCAGGCGTCGAAGGTCGCGTCTGGGAAGGGGAGGGCGTAGATGTCTGCCTGGAGGAGGTTCGTTGTCTTGCGGCGGGCTCGGGTGAGCATCGTCCGGGAGAGGTCTACGGCTATGTGGCGCGGGTTGTCTCGGACGGCTATGCCGCCGCCGCAGGGGATGTCGAGGGTCAGGGCGTCCGGGTCCTGGGCGGCTATCGCCTGGTGGAGGTGGCGGATGTCGTAACTCCACAGGAGGCGGGCGGCGGCGCGGGAGATGAAGGGGTTCTGGACGCCGTAGTCGTAGGCGGCGACGGTTAGGCGGGCGGTCTTCCAGTGGGTCACGCGCGGGGGACGAGCGTGAGGAGGGACGCTTCGGGCGGGCAGCAGAAGCGCATGGGGGCCTTGGGGGACGTGCCGAGGCCCGCGGAGACGTGGAGCCAGGAGCCGCGGTGCCGGTGCAGGCCCTTGACGCGGGGACGGTCGATGCCGCAGTTCGTCGCGAGAGCGCCGTAGAACGGGACGCAGACCTGGCCGCCGTGGGTGTGGCCGGCGAGGAGCAGGTCGTAGCCGTCGGCGGTGAAGCGGTCGAGGTTGCGGGGCTCCGGGGAGTGCATGATGCCGAGGTGGACGTCGGCCTGCGGGTCGACCGGGCCGGCGATCTTGTCGTACCGGTCGCGGTTGATGTGGGAGTCGTCGATGCCGCCGAACTCGACGTCCAGCTCGCCGACCTTGAGGCGGCCGATGCGGTTGTTGAGGTCGAGCCAGCCGGCGGCCTGGAGGGACGAGCCGAGCTCGCGGAACGGGAGGTCGGGTTCGCGGCGGTGCCGGTCGTAGTCGGACTTGCTGGTCCGCCAGATGTAGCGGAGGGGGTTCTTGAAGATCGGGGAGAAGAGGTCGTTGGAGCCGTAGACGAAGACCCCGGGACGGTCGAGGAGGGGGCCGAGGGCGTCCAGGAAGGGGCCGATCGTGTCGCGGTGCGAGATCGAGTCGCCGGTGTTGACGACCAGGTCGGGCTCCAGGGCGTCCAGCGAGCGGACCCAGCTGATCAGGCGGGACCGGCCGGGCGTGAGGTGCGCGTCCGAGATGTGCAGGATCTTCACCGGCGGGCGGCCTGGCGGCAGCACGGGGACGTCGATGCGGCGGAGGCGGAACCAGTTCCGCTCGATCACCGAGGCGTACCCGAAGGTCGCGGCGCCCGCGCCCAGGAGTGCCAGGGGCACGGCGTAGAACTTTCGCACGCCTCCCATGCTTCCAGAGAATTGCATCGCGTGGTAATCCCGATGAGGCTTCCGGTGCGCTACGGGCATGATGTGGAACATGACCTTGAAGGAGAAGCTGGAGACCGACCTTTCGGCCGCGATGAAGGCGCGTGACGAGGTGCGGACCCGCACCTTGCGGATGGCGCTGACGGCGGTGAAGAACGAGGAGGTCGCCGGCAAGCAGTCGCGGCAGCTGTCCGACGACGACGTCGTCCGGGTCCTCGGCCGGGAGGCGAAGAAGCGGCGCGAGGCGGCGACCGCGTTCGGGGACGCCGGGCGCGAGGAGCAGGCTCAGGCGGAGCGGGACGAGGGTGTCGTGCTGGAGGAGTATCTTCCGGCGCAGCTCGGCGACGAGGAGCTGGCGGCGCTGGTGGCGGACGCGATCGCCGCGACCGGTGCGGCGGGCCCGCGCGGGATGGGGCAGGTCATGAAGGTCGTGAGCCCCAAGGTGGCGGGACGCGCCGAGGGTGGGCGCGTCGCCGCCGAGGTCAAGCGGCAGCTCGTCCAGTAGGCGGCGTGCGGCCGTCCGGCGTCAGTCGCCGCCCCACGGGGGCCAGCCGCTGCCGCCGGGGCCCTCGTTGCCGCGGCCCTTGCCGTTGCTGACGTAGAGGATGACGGTGGTCCCGGGCGGGACCTGGCTCCCGGCGGACGGTGAGGTGGAGACGACCGTCCCCTTCGGCTGGTTCGACCGGATGGACGCGGGCGCCACGCGGGCCTGCAGATCGGCGCCCCTGAGGGCGGCGGTGGCGGCGGCGACCGTGGCGCCCTTCACCTGCGGGACGCGGGTGGAGTCGCCGAAGTCGCGGGTCGGGGTCCGGAAGCCGGGCGCGGGTTCGCCGGCGAGCGCGCTCCGCATGCTCTGCTGCCAGATGCCGCCGGGGATGCCCGCGCCGTACACGCCGTACACCTTGTACCTCCAGGGGCCGCGGAAGTCCCAGTAGGCGGTGGCGGCGGCGAGGTTCGGCGTGAAACCGGCGAACACGGCGCAGGAGTGGCTCTCACAGGTGCCGGTCTTGCCCGCGGCGGGACGGCCGATGCCGCGTCCCACCGCCGTCCCCTTGGTGAGGACGCCCTGGAGGATCGAGTTGACCTTGTCGGCGACGTCCTGGTCGAGGGCCTGGTGGCATTCCTGCTTGGGCAGCTTGACCTGCTTGCCCTCGGGGTCGACGACCTCCGTCACCGAGACCGGGGCGCAGTACTTGCCGCGGGCGGCGAATCCGGCGTAGGCGGCGGCGAGGTGCACCATGTCGACGTCGTTGACGCCGAGGACCTGCGACGCGATCGGCAGCAGCGGGTTCCCGTTGCCCTGCTTCATGCCGAACTTCTCGGCCATCTTGACGGCGTTGCAGACGCCGACGCGCTTCTCCAGATGCGCGTAGAAGGTGTTGACCGAGTGCCAGGTGCCGGTCTTGAGGTTGAAGTTGCCCGACTCGCTGTCGCCGGCGTTGGACACCGTCCAGGTGCCGCCGCCGATCATCGCGTCCTTGACCTTCTTGCCGTCGTACATCCCGGTGTACCTGCACGGCTGGAAGCCGCCGATGGTCGTCGTCTCGGGCGAGTTGATCGACGTGCTGACCGGGATGCCCTGGTCGATCGCGGCGGCCAGCGTGAAGATCTTGAACGTCGAGCCCGCGGACACGCCGTTGCCGCCGCCGTGGCGCGAGTCGGCCGGGAGGTTGAGGGTGGTCTTGCCCTTGCCGGGGCCGAACCGCTTGCTCAGCCCGATCGCCTTGACCTTGCCGGTGCCGGGCTCCACCATCGCCTCCGCCGCGACGCGGTGGCCCCCGGGCGGGACGGTCGAGCGCAGCGCCCTGTCGACGGCGCGCTGCTTCTGCATGTCGAGGGTGGTGCGGATCGTGTATCCGCCCCGGTTGAGCTTGTTGACGACGTTGCGCTGCTCCTGCGAATCGAGCTGCCAGTACTTGCCGTCCGACAGGATGTTCAGCAGGTCGTACTTCACGTACTCGCAGAAGTACGGCACCGAGCTGGACTCGCAGCCGCCGACCGGGTCGGTGCGGTTCAGCTCGATGGGCTTCTTGGCCTCCTCGTCGGCCTGGGCCTTGGTGATGTGCCCGAGCTGCGCCATCCGGTAGAGGACGACGTCGCGCCGCTTGCGCGCGTCCTTCGGATTGCGGATGGGGTCGTAGGACGTCGGGTTCTGGGTGATGCCGGCGAGTAGCGCGGCCTGGCCGAGGGTCAGTTCGGACGCCGGAACGCTGAAGTACCGCTTGGCCGCGGCCTGGACGCCGTATGCGCCCGCACCGAAGTAGGAGATGTTGAGGTAGCCCTCAAGGATCTGGTCCTTGCTCATGCGCTTCTCGATGTCGAGCGCATAGCGGAGTTCGCGGAGCTTGCGGCCGACCGTGGGCGCGGTGGCCTCGCGGTACTCCTCCGGCGTTCTGGAGGCGTCGACCAGAAGGTTCTTGACGTACTGCTGGGTGAGGGTCGAGCCGCCCTGCGTCTGCTCGGACTCCACGTTGGACGCCAGTGCGCGAATGGTGCCCTTCAGGTCGAGGGCGCCGTGCTCGTAGAACCGCGAGTCCTCGATATCGATGATCGATTGGCGCATGATCGGTGCGACCTGGTCGAGCCGGACCGACTCGCGATACTTGTCGAAGAACGTGGCGATCTGCTTGCCGCTCGAGTCGTACACCACCGTCTTCTCAGACGGTGGTGTCGTCTTCAGATGGCTGTCCATGTCTTCGAAGTTGTTCGCGGCGTCGCGGGCCGTCAGCCCCGCGCTGCCGACGGCGGGCAGCGCGATGAACGCGACGAGGACGCCCGCGACGACTCCGGCGCCGAGCAGCCTGAGCAGCGTCGACGCCGCCTTCATCCGATCCGTCATTCGATCCGTGTTCGCAACGCGCACGGGCTCTAGGGTACGCGTGATGACCAGTGCATTCGGGACAGGGCTCCCGTAGCCCCACCTTCCGGGCCCGTCACCGTCGGGACGTTCGTCCGTTATGCCCTCAAGATGACAACCGGCGCCGTGTCTGGCGCGTCAACTACAGGTAACTAGTCCGTTCCGGTGATATGGCCCTGGTGGGCTATATCGAGAATGGGCCCATCGGGGGCTGTTGAAACGTCCCTCGCTTCCGTAAGTTCTTCCCCACGGCTTTCGTTTGGCGGCCTGACGTCCGCGCCCGTCCGGCCAAGGAGCGCAAATCGACACACAGACCCTAGGGGAGTGGGGCCAAGATGTGGATCACGGATTGGACCGCCCGCGCCGCCTGCCGTAACGCGGATCCGGACGCCCTGTTCGTGCAGGGAGCGGCGCAGAACCGGGCCAAGATGATCTGCCGCGGTTGTCCGGTGCGCACGGAGTGTCTCGCTGATGCCCTCGACAACCGGATCGAATTCGGTGTCTGGGGCGGGATGACGGAGCGGGAACGCCGTGCACTGCTGCGACGGCGGCCGGACGTGCGATCGTGGCGCGACCTGCTGGAGACCGCGAAGGAGGAGTACGAGCGGTCGGTCGACATTGACGAGCAGGAGCTCGTCGCCAGCTGACCCGATCCGCCGGAAGGCGATCGTCCAGCTGCCACGGGCTGGGAGTGGCCCGTACAGGTTCAACGACTAGCACGGCCGAATAAGCGTTGTGGCAGGCCCGCACCTTGATGGGTGCGGGCCTGCCAACGCGCTTGTGGTCGTCCTGCGGGCGGTTGCAGCTACCCGTCCTGTGGGCGGTTCTGGCTGCTCGTCTTGCCGCGTGGCGCGTTCTGCCGTGGCATGGTCGCGTGGGCGGATCGGGCGCGATGTGGTGGTTCTGCCGGCTCGGGCTCCGAGAGAGGGAGGTCCCCGGGATGCGGCCGCGCATCACGGAGGTGGACGTCCTCCGCGGGTTCGCTCTCTTCGGTATCTCCATCGCGAACACCGTCGCCATCAGTGGGGCGTCTTCGGTCGCGACGCGAGACGGCGCGGCCTATTGGGTCCATGAGACGCTCCTTCATCAGCGATTCTTTCCGATCTTCTCCTTCTTGTTCGGGGTCGGTTTCGGGCTGTTCATGGACGCCGTCGGGGAGACCGAACGCAATCCCCGCGTGGTGATGCTGGCCCGGCTTGGGTTTCTGATTCCCATTGGTGCACTTCATCGGGTGCTCCAGCCGGACGAAGTGCTGCTGAGTTACGCGGTCGTCGGGGTCGTGGTGCTGCTGCCCGCGTCGTTTCTTGCCGGACGGTACGTCCTGGGGCTCGGGGCTGTGACCACTCTGGCTGCGGTGCTGGTCAGCGGGGGTGGGAGCGTGCTGATCCCGGGGCTGTTCCTGCTCGGATACGCAGCGCAGCGGTACGGGGTGGAGAAGCTTCTGGAAGTGTCCGGGATGCGTTTGGGTGTTGCGTTGGCGGTTGGCTTTCTGTGTGCCGCCGTCTTGAACTTCTGGCAGGTCGGTGACGGCCCGGGGGCTGGCGCGCGGGTTGCCGCGGTCGCGGGTTTGGTGACGGCCGCCACATATGTGATGGCGATTCTGTTGCTGCTGCGCTCGCGTGTCCGGGGCGCGTTGGAGGTGCTGGCGCCGCTCGGGAGGATGGCGCTGACCGGATATGTCGGAGCCACATTGGTGGTCGTGCTGGTCGGCCATTTCGCTGAGGTGTCCGGTTACGGGACGGCCGTCCTGCTGGGGATGTGCGTGTTCCTGGCCGAGCTGGCGTTCAGCTCATGGTGGCTGCGTCATGCCCGGTATGGGCCACTGGAGTGGGTATGGCGCAGTCTCACCTGGTGGGAGGTCGTGCCGAACAGGCGTCGGCACGTCAGCACGGCCAGTTCGTCGACCGCGGGTGACGGGGCTTCGCCGTCAGGCGGCGGCGGTCGGTGGGGCGGTGGTGGGAGCGGCGGCTAGGTCTTCGCCCACCTGGCGTAGGCCGTCCAGGTCGTGGACGTCCTCTGCCTGCGCGGGAACCGCCGTTACCGGGACGGTCGGGTGCGTGGACGCGAAATGGTCCCGCAGCCGCTCCTCGCGGGCGGCCAGCTGCATGCGATCGGTGTGGAGGCGGAGCAGCGCGGCGGTCAGCGTGTGCTCGCCGCGTTCTTCCAGCGTCTCGGCGGCGGCCTGGCTCCGGGCGGCGGAGAGCGTGTCGGTCGAGGATTCGTGGACGCGGTTGACGACCAGTCCTGCGAGCGGCATGCGTTCCTCTGCCAGGCGCTCTACGAAGTAGGAAGCCTCGCGGAGCGCGTCCGGCTCTGGAGCCGCGACGACCAGGAACGCGGTGCCGGGTGTTTGGAGGAGGCGGAAGGTCTTCTCGGCTCGTTCCCGGAAGCCGCCGAACATCGTGTCGAACGCGGCTACGAACGTCTGCACGTCGCGCAGCAGCTGGACGCCGATGACCTTGTTGATGACGCCGGTGAACACGCCGAACCCGGCGCTGATCACCTTGACGCCGAACCGGCCGCCGGTCTTGGCCGGGGCGGCGAGGATCTTCATGAAGCGGCCGTCGAGGAAGCGGCCCATCCGCTCGGGCGCGTCCAGGAAGTCGAGCGCGTTCCGGGACGGCGGGGTGTCCACGACGATCAGGTCCCAGGCGCCGGAGCGGTGCAGCTGGCCGAGCTTCTCCATCGCCATGTACTCCTGCGTCCCGGACAGGCTGGACGACAGCGACTGGTAGAAGGGGTTGGCGAGGATCTGCTTGGCCCGGTCAGGGTCGGCGTGCGCCTCGACGATCTCGTCGAAGGTGCGCTTCATGTCGAGCATCATGGCGTGCAGCTCGCCGTCGCCGTCGATCTCGATCTTGCGGGGGTTGTTGTCCAGCTCGGACAGGCCCATCGACTGGGCGAGGCGGCGGGCCGGGTCCACGGTGAGGACGACCACGTCCCGGCCGCGCTCCGCGGCGCGGACACCGAGCGCCGCGGCCGTCGTCGTCTTGCCGACACCGCCCGAGCCGCAGCACACGATGATCTTGGTGCGGGGGTCGTCGAGGAGGGCGTCCACGTCGAGCGCGGGCGGGGCCTTGCTGGTGCTCGGGCTCATCGGTTCGCCTCTCCCGTCGTCCGGGGCCGCGCGGGCGAGGGCGCGGCCAGGGCGGTCATGCGGCGGCTCGGCTGGGCCCAGGCCCAGGTGGCGGCTCGGCTGGTCATGCGGCGCCCTGGGTGCGGAGGGCGGCGGCCAGGTCGTAGAGGCCGGCCAGGTCCATGCCGTCCGACAGGAGAGGGAGCGTGTAGCGGGGACGGTCGATCGACTCCAGGCGCTCCTTCTCGCGGCGCTGGAGCGCGGTGCGGCGGGCGTGGTCGGCGGCCTCGGCGGCGAGTTCCGCGGCGATCGACTCGGCGTCGTGCTCCAGGCCGGCGGCCTTCACGCCGCGGACGATCTCGTCGGTGTCCAGGGCGCCGGCGGCGGCCGCGGCGAGATCGTCCTCGGTCAGGACGGGCTGGTGCTCCATGTTGACCACGACGCCGCCGATGGGCAGGCCGACCTCGGTGAGGTCGCGGATCCCGTCCATCGTCTCCTGGACGGGCATCTCCTCCAGGAGGGTCACGAAGTGCACGGCCGTTTCAGGGCTGCGCAGGACCTTCATCACGGTGTCGGCGTGGTTGCGCACCGGCCCGACCTTGGCGAGCCCTGAGACCTCGTCGTTGACGTTCAGGAACTTCGTGATGCGGCCCGTGGGCGGGGCGTCCATGACGACGGCGTCGTAGATGAACGAGCCGTCCTTCTTCTTGCGGCGCACCGATTCGCTGGTCTTGCCGGTGAGGATCACGTCGCGCAGGCCAGGCGCGATGGTCGTGACGAAGTCGACGATGCCGAGCTTGGTCATCGCCTTACCGGCGCGCTTGAGGTTGTAGAACATTTCGAGGTACTCGATGAGCGCCTCTTCGGTGTCGATCGCGAGCGCGTAGACGTCGCCGCCGTCCGGTGCGACGGCGACGCGCCGCTCCCCGTACGGCAGCGGCGGGCAGTCGAACAGCTGGGCGATGCCCTGCCGTCCCTCGACCTCGACGAGCAGGACCTTGCGGCCCCCGGCGGCCAGGGCGAGCGCGAGCGCGGCGGCGACCGTCGTCTTCCCGGTCCCGCCCTTGCCGGTGACCACATGGAGGCGTACGCCGTCCCAGTCGGTGTCTCTCGCACTCACCCGATCGACCATATCGTTCACTCGGCAAACACTTCAGAGTGCTCCCGCCCTCATGCAAGTGATCCCTGACACGGTGCGTCCAAGATCGTTCGTGCGGGCACTGTCAATCGGCCTGCCCGCGCGGTTAGCTGGGAAACGTGAACCGCCCTCCAGGTGGTTCCGTCCGGACCCCACGGGTCCGGACTGCCGGGGCCAGAGGTGCTCCCCGCGGCCCCGTCCACCGCGCGAGAAAGGTGGCCGTGATGGAAGCGGTGATCCTGGTCGTACTGCTCGTCGTGCTGGTGGGCGGGCTGCTGGGCCTGGCGTCGTCGATCCGCATCGTCCAGCAGTACGAGCACGGCATCGTGTTCCGGTTCGGGCAGGTGCAGCGGGGCGGGCAGCTGCGTCCCAGCGCGGTCCGGGCGCCCGGCATCACGGCGATCGTGCCGGTCGTCGAACGGATGCAGAAGGTCAGCCGGCAGACGGTCACGATGGGCGTCCCGGGACAGGACGGCATCACCCAGGACAACGTGAGCGTCCGTGTCGACGCCGTCGTGTACTTCCGGGTGATCGACCCGGTGAAGGCGATCGTGAACGTCCAGAACTACGGCTACGCGGTCTCGCAGGTCGCCCAGACGTCGCTGCGGTCGGTCATCGGCCAGGCCGACATGCAGGAACTCCTCGGCGAGCGCGCGAAGATCAACACGCGGTTGCGGGCGATCATCGACGAGATCACCGAGGGGCCGTGGGGCATCCGGATCGAGATGGTCGAGATCAAGGACGTCTCGCTGCCGGAGGGCATGAAGCGGTCGATGGCCAGGCAGGCCGAGGCGGAGCGCGAGCGCCGCGCCCGGATCATCACGGCGGACGGCGAGTTCCAGGCGTCCAAGCGGCTCGCCGCGGCCGCGGAGATCATGTCGCAGGACCCGGCGGCCCTGCAGCTCCGGCTGCTGCAGACGGTCGTGGAGGTGTCCGCCGAGAAGAACAGCACGCTGGTCATGCCGCTGCCGGTCGAGATCCTGCGGTTCTTCGAGCGCGCCGCGGGCGGTCTGGGGCGCTCCAGGGAGGGCGACGAAGGCGAGAAGGCCAGGCTCGACCTCGGGGAACGCCTCGCCAAGGCAGAGGAGGAACTGGCGAAGGCGGCGGAGGCGTCGTCCGCGCTGGAGTCCCCGGAGGACGTCCCGCCGGTCATCGGCCTCGACGAGCCCAAGCAGCGCGACGAACCGCAGGCCGTCGAATCGCCGTCCGCCGAGCAGCAGGGCATCGCCGGCGGCGACCGCCGACCTGGCGCCGATCCCGAAACGGGCGCCTAGGTCATCGGGGCGGGCTCGGTGCCGGGGGTGGCGAGTCGCTTGGCTGGGGCCTCGGTGAGCATGGTCAGGTGGCGGACGCCGGGTACGGCCGCCGTCGCCAGGCATGAGGTCGCTACCAGGAAGGCCGCGATCAGCAGTGGCGTGGACGTCCCCCAAGCCGACGCGGCCCATGGGGCGAGTGCGTAGCCGAGGGGAGCGGCGCCCAGGGAGAGCAGCCAGTCGTAGGAGGTCACCCGGGCCAGCGCGTGCTGCGGCACGGTCAGCTGGACGACCGTCTCCCACGTCGGGTTGAGAACGCCCAGCCCGGCTCCCGACAGCCCGTACGCGGCGATGGCGAGCGGCGCGGGCGCCGCGACGGCGAACAGGACGAGCGGCAGCGCGAAGAGGGCGAGGCCGAGGTTCGCGACGAGGACGGGCCGGCGCGGCCGGACGCGCGCGGCCAGCAGGGCACCGGCGACGAGGCCCACGGCGCCGACCTGGACGGTCGCGATCCACGCCCCCTCGCCGCCGAGCCGGTCGATGGCGATGGCGGGCCCGAGGGTGAGCAGGACGGCGGAGGCGCCGTTCCACACGGCGTGCGCAATCAGGCTCGTCCAGTACCAGTCGCGGGAGCGGACCTCCGACCAGCCTTCCGTCAGGTCGCTGATGAGCCGCCCGAAAGCGCCCCGGCCGCCGTCGGGACGTGCCGGGATCGGGACGTGCCGGACGCGCGCCATCGCGAGCAGCGCGGCGCTGGCGGCGAACGAGGCGGCGTCGAGAACGAACGTCCAGCCGGGGCCGACGGTCAGCACGAGCGTCCCGGCGAGGGCCGGTCCGGCGAGCCGGGTGGCGCCGTTGGCGGCGCCCAGCAGGGAGTTGGCCTTGTGGAGGCCGGACGGGTCGGCGGTTCCGGCGACGAGCGGCGAGATGGTCGGGGTCTGGAACGCCGAGGCGGTGCCGCCGATCACCTGGGCGATGGCGAGATGCCAGAGGTCCGGCTGCCCGCCGAGCAGCTCGATTCCGGCGAAGAGCTGGGCGGCGCAGCCGAGGAGGTCGGTGGCGAGGGCGACGCCCCGCGCGTTGAGGCGATCGGCGACGACGCCGCCGATCGGCAGCAGGAGCAGCCGCGGCACCATCGCGCAGCCGAGCACCAGGGCCAGCGCGGACGTGGAGCCGGTCGCGCGCAGGACGGCGAGCGCGAGCGCGGCCGGTACGGCGGCGTCGCCGGTCAGGGACAGGACGCGCGCGCCGAACAGCAGCCGGAAGTCCCGGCCGCGAAGCGGATGGGCGGAGCGGAGCTCGTCGATTGATTGCCGCCGATCTCGGCATGGCGCCGAACTCGATCACCGGACGGCTGGACGCGCTGGAGCGCCGCGGGTTCGTCCACCGGACGCCGTCCGCCACCGACCGCCGCCGGGTCGTCGTCGAGCTCACCGACGAAGGGCGCGCCGCCTGGCTCGGCGCGATGGACCGCGTGGGTCACGAGGAGTACCGGCTGCTCGGCACGCTCAGCGCGGACGAGCGACGCACCCTCTCCGACCTTCTCCGCCGCGTCATGATCCGCGCCGAACATCCCTGACGGCACGCAGTGGACGGTTCGGGCTGAAATCGGTTCCGGTGGTGTGCTGAACGGGTGGGTTAGGAGGGGGTTCGGGTAGGCCGATCGCTAGTGTGAGGCGCATGAAGAAGTGGGAGTACGCGACCGTTCCGTTGCTGGTGCACGCGACCAAGCAGATTCTGGACAACTGGGGACAGGACGGGTGGGAGCTCGTCACCGTCCTGCCGGGGCCGAACCCTGAGAACCTCGTGGCCTACTTCAAGCGCGAAGTGCAGTCCTAGAGGGAGTGGTCATGAGCACGCCTGAAGAACGGATCCGCGAGCTGGGGATGGAGCTGCCGGAAGTCGTCCCGCCGGTCGCGTCGTACGTCCCCACGGCCCGGACGGGGTCGCTCGTCTACACGGCAGGGCAGATCCCGCTGGTCAAGGGCGAGCTGGGCCTCGTCGGGAAGGTGGGCGCCGAGGTCAGCCCGGAGGAGGGCGCCCGGCAAGCCCGGATCTGCGCGCTGAACGCGATCGCGGCGCTCAAGGCCGAGGTCGGCGAGCTGTCGCGGATCGCGCGGATCGTCAAGGTCGTCGGCTTCGTCGCCAGCGCTCCCGACTTCGACGGGCAGCCGCAGGTGATCAACGGGGCCAGCGATCTGCTGGTCGAGGTGTTCGGGGACGCGGGCAGGCACGCCCGCAGCGCCGTGGGCGTCGCCGCCCTGCCGCGCAACGTCCCGGTCGAGGTCGAGCTGATCGCCGAGATCGCCTGACGCCCCGCCGCCCGCCGGGGCCAGGGCATCCGGAGTTGACGGAATGTCGTTCGGTATGTCCGAATTGGCCGCCATGAGGGTCATGATTCCGGGAGGTCGGGCGGAGCTCGCCGTCCGGCCGGCGGTGGGCGGGGGCTGGAGGGCGGTGGGGCGATGGTGAACGCGCTCAAGCTGCCGGAGTCGTTCCGCGGCCGGGTCGAGGACATCCGGGCCGGGCGGGCCGAGCCCGTCCCGGCGCGGCCCGCCGCCACGGTTGTCGTGCTTCGCGATCACGAGCGGCACGGGCTGCAGGCGTTCCTGCTCCGCCGCGTCCGGTCCATGGCGTTCGCGCCCGGCGCCTACGTGTTCCCGGGCGGCGGGGTCGACCCGCGCGACGGGGACGCCGACCTCGCCTGGTCGGGTCCGGCGCCCGCGGAGTGGGGACGCGCGTTCAACGCCGACGAGACGCTGGCCCGCGAGCTGGTGTGCGCGGCCGTCCGGGAGACTTTCGAGGAGACCTTCGTGCTGCTCGCGGGCCCGACGGCGGGCACGGTCGTGGACGACACGCGCGGCGCCGGCTGGGAGGCCGACCGGCAGGCGCTGCTGGACCGGACCCGGTCGTTCGGCGCGTTCCTCGACCGGCGCGGCCTCGTCCTGCGGACGGACCTGCTCCGCCCCTGGGCGCACTGGATCACCCCGAAGATCGAGCCGAAGCGCTACGACACCCGCTTCTTCGTCGCGGCGATGCCGGAGGGGCAGCGGGCCCGGGACGTCAGCACCGAGGCGGACCAAGTCTTCTGGGTGCGCCCGGAGGAGGCGGCCGAGCGAGGGAGCACGGGCGAATGGACGATGCTCCCGCCGACGATCGCGACGCTCACCGAGCTCGCCGAGTTCGAGACGGTCGCGGACGTGCTGGCCGCGCCCCGCGAGATCGTCGCCTACGAGCCCACGGCGGAGATCATCGAGGGTGAGGCGTACCTCGTCCTGCCCGATTCCGTGGCCTGGCACTACCGGTGACGTGCGGGCGCCGCGGCGAAGCGAGGGGGCGGGCCGGTTGAGCGGGCGGCGGCGGGACGCGGTCACCAAGGCCCTCATGTACCGGCTGGCGGGCACGTCGGCGCTGCGGCACCTCGACCGGCTCGGCTGGAACCCGGTCCGGCACCCGGATCGGGCCTCGGGGAAGATGGGGGACATGTCCGAGATCGATGGGATGGGTACTGAACGGGCGACCTGCGTGCTCGCTCCGAACCCGTCCGCCATGACCCTGGACGGCACCAACACCTGGATCATCGCGGAGCCCGGTTCCGGCGAGGCCGTCGTCGTCGACCCGGGTCCCAAGGACGGCAAGCACCTGCGGCGCGTCCTGGACACGGTCGAGGCGCAGGGACGCCGCGTCGGACTCGTCCTGCTCACCCACGGCCACCCCGATCACTCCGCCGGCGCCGCGAAGTTCGCGCGGCTGGCCGGGGGCTCGGTCAAGGTGCGGGCGCTCGACCCGCGGCACCGGCTCGGCGACGAGGGCCTCGCCGAGGGCGACGTGATCACGACGGGCGGGCTGGAGTTGCGGATCATGGAGACGCCCGGCCACAGCGACGACTCGCTCACGTTCTGGCTTCCGGCGGACGGCGCCGTCCTCACCGGCGACACCGTCCTCGGGTACGGCACGACCGTCCTGGAGGGCGGTCTCGGCGACTATCTCGGGTCGCTCGACCGGCTCCGCGCGTTCTCCGCCGAGGTCGAGGCCGCGACGATCCTGCCAGGTCACGGGCCGAAGCTGGACGATCCGATCGCCGTCCTCGACCACTACATCGACCACCGGCGGGCGCGCCTCGCGCAGGTGGAGGCCGCCGTCGCGGCGGGTGCGCGCACGGCGCGCGAGGTCGTCGAGCGGGTCTACGCCGACGTCGACAAGTCGCTCTGGCCGGCGGCCGAATCTTCCGTCCAGGCTCAGCTCGACTACCTGAACGGCCGCCGCTGAGCCGGCCGACCCCGTCCCCCGCAGGCCCTTCCGTCCCTGCGGACCCCGTTCCGTTCCCCGTCCCGTTCCCGCCCCTGTCCCAGGTTTCCCCGTCCCCGTTCCCGGTCCCACGCGTCGGCTCAGCGTGCCGGCGGCGTGGTCACTTGGAGCGTTTGCGGAGGCGTTCGATGTCGAGGATCACGACGGCGCGGGCCTCGATGCGCAGCCAGTTCCGCTGGGCGAAGTCGGCGAGCGCCTTGTTGACCGTCTCGCGGGACGCGCCGACGAGCTGCGCCAGCTCCTCCTGCGTGAGGTCGTGGTGCACGTGCAGCCCGGCCTCGGACGGCTGGCCGAACCGTTCCGCCAGGTCGAGCAGCGCCTTGGCGACGCGGCCCGGGACGTCGGTGAACACCAGGTCGGCCATGACGTCGTTGGTCTTGCGCAGCCGCTGCGCCAGGGCGCGCAGGAGCTGGACTGCGACCTCGGGGTGCCCGGTCAGCCAGGGCCGCAGGTCGTCGTGCCCGAGCCCGGCCAGCCGGCACTCGGTCACCGCGATGGCGCTCGCGGTGCGCGGCCGCGGGTCGAACAGCGACAGCTCGCCGAACATCTCGCTCGGGCCGAGCACGCTCAGCAGGTTCTCGCGGCCGTCCGGCGCCGTCCTGGTCAGCTTGATCTTGCCTTCGAGGACGACGTACAGCCGGTCCCCGGTCTCCCCCTCGTTGAACAGCGTCTGACCGCGTGCGAGGCGCACCTCGGTCACGTTGGCGCGCAGCGCCTTGGCGCCCTGCTCGTCGAGGGCCTCGAAGAGCGGGGCTCTGCTCAGAACGTCCACGTCGCGATCCGTCACGCTTCTCCTCCTCCAACACCGACATGCCTAGTGTGACGTACGTCCCACCGCGTACGTGAAGGCTGGGTCACGGCGCGCCGAAACGGAGGACCTGGCTTTCCGTCCTCCCCGGGCCGCCGCGGTCCCGTTCGCCCAGTGTACGGACCATTGGGTGAATGGCATCACACCGGTCTCAACACCCTGAACCGGGCGCCGGGGAAGGGTGGCGTCCGTGCCCTAATCTGATCGGGTGTCCCAGGCTTCGCCGCGCCGCCTCCCAAGGGGTCGGCACGCGCTGTCCCGCTCGGAGGTGGAGCGGGTGCATCGCGACCGCCTCTGCGCGGCGATGGCGGCGGCGATGACCGAGAAGGGGTACGTGGGGACGTCGGTAGAGGACGTCCTGAAGCGGGCCAGGGTCTCCCGGCAGAGTTTCTACGGGTTGTTCTCGTCCAAGCTCGACTGCTTTATGGCGGCGTTCGACCAGGCGATCGCGGTGCTCCGCCACCGGCTGGAAGGCGCCGTGGCGGAGGGCGGAGGCGATCCGGCGGAACGGTTCGAGCGCGCCTTCACCGCTTACCTGGAGGCGCTGGCGTCCGAACCGGGGTACGCGCGCTTGTTCCTTGTGGAGGTGTACGCGGCAGGGCCGGATGCCATCCGGCGGCGTGCGGAGGTCCAGCACGAGCTGGCGGTGGCCCTCGCCGAGATGATGGGTGCGACGGGCGAGACGGCCCGGTTCGCCTGCCAGATCGTCGTGTCGGCGGTCGGTGCCATGGTGACTCCGGCGGTCGCCGCGGGTGACATGGCGGCCCTGCGCGCGGTCGGGCCCCCGGTCATCGAGCACGTCCGCCTTCTGCTGCGCTCCGGGGCACTGAGCGCCTAGCGGCCCAGCCCGGCCCGGTCCGGCCCTCAGTGATCGGGCTGGACGCGGAGCGTGCCGATCACTGTGGCGAGCATCTCGTAGTGGGCGGCGAGCATGGTCAGCTCGACGCACTGCCCCTCGGACAGGTGGGTGCGGAGCCGCGTCCAGGTCTCGTCGTCCAGGTCACGCCGGTCATGGAGCTGGTCGGTGGCGGCGATGATCGCGCGCTCGCGCGGGTTCCAGCCGGCCGCGTCCGGTCCCTCCTTGAGGCGCTGGACGTCCCGTTCCCGGACGCCCGCGCGGCGGCCGATCCGCACGTGGTGGTCGAACTCGTAGCGGCAGCCGCGCAGGTGGGCGACGCGGAGGATCACCAGCTCCGTCTCGCGGCGCGGGAGGGTGCCGCCTGGCATGAGCCGTCCCGCGAACCACAGCCAGCCGCGGAACAGGCCGCGGCGGCGGGCCAGGGTCAGGAACAGGTTCGGCGGGCCCGTCCCGGTGGCCCGGCCCGCGACCCGGCAGATGAGCCAGTTCACGGCGCCGACGTCCCGGATCCCGCCCGGCGCGACGCGAGGCAGAAGCTGTTCCGTCATTGACGAGGCTCCGGCTTGGGCGCCGTCGGCCCTGGCTGGGGCGTGGTCAGCTCCACGTGCTCCTTGCGTGCGATTTCCAGGGTTTCGCGCAGCTTTCGCTGGACGACGCGGTCGACGACGGGCTGCGCGACCATCCTGACCGGCAGCACCCCGGCGACCCACCAGGGGGCGACGATTCGCTTGGAGCGGCGTGCGATTCCGCGCTCCAGGGCATCGATCCCTACGCGCAGTGGCGTGACCGCTGAGACGAGGCTGCTCGCGCGTCCCGAATTCACCAGGGCGTGCGCCGCCTCCGTGTCGAACCCTCGCCGCGTCATGTCGGTGTCGAGTTCGGCGAAGTACGCGACTCCTGCCCTGGCCCCCGACGGCCGTAGCTCGACCCTGAGCGTGTTGCCCAGCGCCTCTACGGCCGCCTTGGACGCGCTATAGGCCCCCAGCAGAGGCGCGTGGACGGCCGCCGCCAGGGACGCCACAGCCAGCGCATAGCCGCGTTCATGGCTGATGTACGGCCCGGCTGCACGCAGCGTGTTGTGGACGCCCAGCACGTTCACCCGAAGGCTCTGCTCCAGCACGGACGGGTCGCCGCCGATGATCGGCATCTGCGCGGCGACTCCCGCGTTGGCGACGACGACGTCCAGGCCGCCGCCGAGCGCGTCCGCCGCTGCGTCGCAGACCTCGGCGACCCTGGCACGGTCGGTGACGTCGCACGTCCACCAGGGGGCGGAGCCGCAGTCCGCCGCGACGGAGGCGAGGTGCTCGGGCTCCAGGCCGGCGAGCGCGACCCGGGCGCCGCGCTCGTGCAGCCGGACGGCCAGCGCGGCGCCGATGCCGCGCGCGGCACCCGTGATCAGGACGCGCCGCCCGGCGAGGGTCGCGGTCCACCGGGCGGAGTCGAGGATCATGCGGGCGAGCGTAACATAAATGAACAAGGCCGTCTTTTTAAGGCGGTGCGCCAGGTCTCGTCTTCTGTGGAGCTCCGGGCGCAGGCGCGTCGAGGCTTTAGGCTGGCCGGTATGGCGACGGAGGCGGGAGCGGGAGCGAAGGCGGGGGCGGGGGCGTCCAAACGGCCGCGAGCCCGGAAATGGCAGGACGAGACGCGGCTCGGGCTCGTGCGGCGGGCGCGCAGGATCAACCGGATCCTGGCCGAGACGTACCCGGACGCGCACTGCGAGCTGGACTTCGGGACGCCGTTCCAGCTCCTCGTCGCGACCGTCCTGTCGGCGCAGACCACCGACGCGCGGGTGAACCTGACCACGCCCGGCCTCTTCGCCAAGTACCCCACGCCGGAGGAGCTGGCCGCCGCCGACCCCGAGGACGTCGAGCAGATCCTGAAGCCCACCGGCTTCTTCCGCGCCAAGACCAAGTCGGTGATGGGGCTGTCCGCCGCGCTGCGGGACAGGTTCGACGGCGAGGTCCCAGGGAACCTTGAAGACCTGGTCACTCTCCCTGGGGTCGGACGTAAGACGGCCAACGTCGTCCTAGGAAACGCGTTCGACGTTCCAGGAATCACCGTCGACACTCACTTCGGCCGCCTCGCCCGCCGTTTCGCATGGACGAGCGAGGACGACCCGGTGAAGGTCGAACAGGAGATCGGCGAGCTCATCCCGCGCAAGGACTGGACAATGCTCTCCCACAGACTGATCTGGCACGGCCGCCGGATCTGCCATGCCCGCCGTCCGGCCTGTGGGGCCTGCCCACTCGCCCGCCTCTGCCCGGCGTTCGGCGAAGGACCGACCGACGAGGAGACCGCGCGCAAACTCGTCAAGCCCGGCCCCTTCTCTTGACCGGCCCAGCCCGCGGACCCCGCGACCACGACCGGCGCCCTGGGAAGGAAGAGGAGCGTTCCGGAGTTGGGACGAACGTGACCGACATCGCCCGCACCAGCCCCCCATGGCTCGAACGCTTCTGCGCTGAAGGGCCGCGGATGGCGGTGCCGCCGATGTTCCGGCCCGTGCCGGGAGCGCGCGCCGCCGCCGTCCTGATCCTCTTCGGTGAGGGTCCGGACGGCCCCGACGTGCTGCTCACCGAGCGCGCGCCGACGCTCAACAGCCACGCCGGGCAGCCCGCCTTCCCCGGCGGCCGCATCGACCCCGGCGACCGTGTCGGCCCTGACGACGACGGAGCGGTCGCGGCGGCGCTGCGCGAGGCCTGGGAGGAGGCCGGCGTCGAGCCGTCCGGCGTGGACGTCCTCTGCACGCTGCCCGACCTGTACCTGGCGCACAGCAGGCATCTGGTCACGCCCGTCGCCGGCTGGTGGCGGGAGCCGTCGGACATCGCGCCCGGCCATCCCGGCGAGGTCGCGACCGTCGCGCGCGTCCCGATCGCGGAGCTGGTCGACCCGGCGAACCGGCTGATGATCCGGCACCCGTCCGGGGTCAGGATGGGGCCCGCGTTCCGCGTCCGCGAGATGCTCGTGTGGGGGTTCACGGCGGCGCTGCTCACCCGCGTGCTGGACGCGGGCGGCTGGAACCGCCCATGGGACGCCGACCGTGTCGAGGACCTGCCGCCGGAAGATCTGAACCTCGCCGCCCGCGACTGAACATCGGCCCCGCAGGTGCGGAAATCCGCACCCGCAGGTCAGGTGGTCGTTGTCCGTCCATCAGACGACGTAGGCCGCTGAACGTCACACCCAACGGCTACGCCGCACACCCCAATCTGGTACATCGAGGGGACGTTATGCAGCGGTGCGGCACTATACGGTGAAGCGGTGCTGCACGACCACGTTCTCGACGCCATCCTGCTCGTGCTCGTCGTGCTGTTCGGGGTCTCGGGGTACCGGCAGGGGTTCATCGTCAGCCTGCTGAGCTTCATCGGCTTCGTCGGCGGCGGCGTCGCCGGGGTGCTGATCGCGCCGCCGATCGCCGAGGCCGCGGTCGACGGCGCCGCGCAGCAGGCACTCCTCGCCATCGTGATCGCGTTCCTGGCCGCCACCATGGGACAGCTGGTCGCGTCCTCGCTCGGCGCCGTCCTGCGCAACCGGGTGACCGGCCTGAACGCCCGCACGGTGGACGCGGTCGGCGGCACCTTCGTCAGCGCCCTGTCGCTCCTGATCGTCGCCTGGTTCTTCGGGACGCTGGTCGCCAACTCCGAGTTCCAGCCCGTCCGGACGCAGGTCAAGGGCTCCGCCATCATCAACGGCATCAACGACGTGATGCCGCCGCAGGCGCAGACCTGGTTCACCTCCTTCCAGGGCTTCGTGAAGAGCAGCGAGTTCCCGCAGGTCTTCAACGGGCTCGGCGGCGAGTCGGTGGTGCAGGTGCCGCCGCCGGACGAGTCGGTGCTGAACACCAGGGGGCTGCGCGCCGCCCGCGACAGCATCGTGAAGATCGTCAGCACGGCGCCGCAGTGCCAGCGCCGGATCGAGGGCACCGGGTTCGTGTTCGCGCCGAAGCACATCATGACGAACGCGCACGTCGTCGCGGGTGCGCGCGGGTCGTCCGCGGTGGCCACCGTGAACGGCGAGACCGCACGCGGACGGGTCGTCCTGTACGACCCGAAGCGCGACGTCGCCGTCCTGTACGTGCCGGGGCTGGACGCGCCGCCGCTGAAGTTCGCCGGGGAGGCCCGCGTCCGGGACAGCGCGATCATCGCCGGGTTCCCGAAGAACCAGCCGTTCACGCCGGGCGCCGCCCGGATCCGCGCCCGGCAGACGGCGCGCGGCCCGGACATCTACCACTCCGGCCAGGTCACCCGCGAGATCTACGCCATCCGCGGCAAGGTCGAGCCGGGCAACTCGGGCGGCCCGCTGCTGTCCACGGACGGCCGCGTCTACGGCGTCATCTTCGCCGCCGCGCTCGACTCGCCGTCCACCGGCTACGCGCTCACCGCGGAAGAGGTCGCCCCGGACGTGCGCGCCAGCGCGAACGCGACCACCCCGGTGTCGACGCAGCGCTGCTCTGACTGATTCAGGGCCTCGCTGGCTTCGTGAGCCGAACGGATATGGGACCCTCCTGGGGATGGCGGGCCAGATGGCGCGCGCGCTGAACAACCCCTTGGACGTCGATCCCGTGCGGAGGAGCGTCCTCATACGGGACGAGACGTTCAGCGGCGCGGCTTAGGAGCGCATCCGCGCCACGTGCGTTGCCTCGGCGGATATGGGTGATCCCTACGGCGACCTGTGCGAGACCTCTCCACAGTTCCCGTTCGGGGTCCGGTGCCGCCTTCCACACCGCCTCCAGAACCTCGTGTGCATGGAACGGACGGTCGGCGTCCAGGAGGCGTTGCGCTTCGACCAAGGCTTGCTCGGGTGGCATGTCGAGGTCGTCCGGCATCGTGGGTATGCCGGACGCGTCATGGGGCAGCGGCCGTCCGAACGCGTCGCGCGGTCGTGCGTTGCGTGGCCTTCCGGACTCGTCCCGATCCCGCATCCCTCCACGCTACGCCCGCGCGCCGGTGGCCGTTCCGCGGAGGCTCAGTGTTCGGGCTCGGGGTCGGCGAGCCAGCCGAGAAGCTGCGCGTCGAACGTGCTTGGGCGTTCCTCATGCGGGAAGTGACCGGCGCCGTCGATGAGCTTCCAGCGGTAGGGGGCCGACACGTAGCGGCCGGAACCCTGGGCGCTTGAAGGGAGAGTGCACGTGTCGAGCGCACCGTGCAGTTGGAGCGTCGGCACGTGGATGGGTGCGCGCATGCGGTGCGCGTAGCGGATACCGTCCGGGCGGGCCTGCGAACGGATGAGCCAGCGGTGATACTCCAGCGCGCTGTGCGCCGCCCCAGGGATCTGTACCGCCCTGCGGACGAGTTGCTCAGTGCGCTCGTCAGGCCAGCCTGGGCCTGACCAGTCGTGCAGTAGCTTTCCGACCAGTGCCGCATCGTCTCGCATGAGGCGGCGCTCGGGCCACAGCGGCAATTGGAAACCGAACGTGTGGCGCGTCGCCCATCCCTGGCCGCGCGGGTCACCGGTGACGGCCTGCCGCAGTCGCAGCGGATGCGGGGCGCTCACCACCGCCAGCCGCTGGACGACCTTCGGGTGGTAGACGCCCATCGTCCAGGCCAGGAGCCCGCCCCAGTCGTGCCCGACGACGATCGCGTTGGCCTCACCGAGCGCGCGGACGAGCCCAGCGGCGTCCCCGGCGAGAGTGACCAGGTCGTAGCCGCGTGGTGGTTTGTCGCTCCCGCCGTAGCCGCGCAGGTCGACCGCAGCGGCCCGGTAACCGGCCGCTGGGAGCGACACCAGTTGGTTGTGCCATGACCACCAGAATTCGGGGAAGCCGTGCAGAAGCAGGACGAGCGGCCCGTCACCGGCCTCGGTGACGTGGAAGCGCGTCCCGCCGGCGCTGATCTGCCGGTGGGTCCACGGCCCTTCGACCTCGACCAGGGACGCGTCGTGCCCGGACATCGCGATCGGTCAGCCCGTCAGCTCTGGCGTGTCGGAATCGCCGCGGCGGCGCAGCTTCGACAGGTCGCTCTTCAACGACTTCCGGGTGCGCTTGGCCCCTTCGATCTTCTTGATGAGCCGCTTGGCGATGAGCATCAACCCGCCCGCGAGCACCACGTACACGCCCGCGACGATGAGGAACGCCGCCCAGCGCCAGAGCCCCAGCCCGATCAGCCCGTACGCGAACGAGATCGACAGCAGGATGACGACGATTCCGCCCATCACGGCGGCGATCGTGAACATCACGCTGCTGACGGCCGCCTTCTTGGCGTCGGCCTTGAGCTCGACCCTGGCGAGCTCCATCTCCAGCCTGATGATGTCCGACATCTCGCTCAACGCCAGCGTGGCCAGGTCGCCGAGCGACTTGTCCTCGACGCGATCGCCCGGTAGTGCCTCGGACATATAGAAATTCCCCTCAGTCCGGGCGCGCGCGGACACGCACCCTTCTCCGGAAGACGACGGCCGCGGC
The DNA here is from genome assembly GCF_044326375.1 of Actinomadura sp. 3N508. Lineage (NCBI taxonomy): Bacteria > Bacillati > Actinomycetota > Actinomycetes > Streptosporangiales > Thermomonosporaceae > Actinomadura > Actinomadura sp. 3N508. The sequence goes on along the minus strand of NZ_JBIRAX010000019.1, from coordinate 34,436 downwards.
CGCCGAGGCGAGAACGCTCGCGATCAGGACCGCAGTCGTCACTCTCTCGAATTGTGACGGGTCGGTATAGGCCAAACCGCCGATCAGCAGCGAAACGGTGAAACCGACCCCGGCGAGCAAAGCGACCCCCGCGATCTCGTGCCAGTGCAGATCCTCGCTGAGGTTCGCCCAGCCGAACCGGACGGCCGCCCACGCACCGCCGAAGACGCCCACGAACTTACCGATCACCAGTCCGGCGATCACACCGAGGGCCACACGGTCGGTGAACACCGCACCAAGTTGCGACGCGCCGAGCCCTACACCGGCCGACACGAACGCGAAAACCGGCACGCAAACACCAGCCGAGAATGGACGCAGCGCATGGTCGGCGCGTTCCGCGTTCGTCGGCCGTCCGTCCGGTGTCACCTTCGGGCTGGTGAGCATTCCCAGGGCGACACCGGCGACGGTGGCGTGCACACCACTTCGTAGAAGGCAGTACCAGGCGAGGACGGCGAGCGGCACGTACACCCACGGCGACCGGACGTCCCTGCTCTGCAGCAACCCATAGGCGGCTATCAGGAGCACTCCGAGACCGAGCGGCGTCCAGTGCATCTCGTGGGTGTAGAACAACGCGATGATGGTGATGGCGATGAGGTCGTCCACCACGGCCAGGGTCAGCAGGAAAGCGCGCAATGGCGCCGGGCATGAGGTGAACGTCACCGCGAGCACGGCGAGCGCGAACGCGATGTCCGTCGCCGTGGGAACGGCCCACCCGCTCGACGCGCCCGGTTCGCCCACGCTCACCGCCAGGAAGATCAGTGCCGGAACCGCCACGCCGGCCACTGCGGCGACGACCGGCAGGGCGGCGTCCCTGGGGTTGCGCAGCTCTCCGTGGGCCAGTTCCTCGCGCAGCTCTAGCCCGGCGCAGAAGAAGAACACTGCGAGCAGCCCGCTGGACGCCCAATGCGCCACGTCCATGTGCCCGATGCCCAGCCAGTCAGGGCTGATCTCGAATGTCTGCAGATCCTCGTAGGCGCTCGCCCACGGCGTGTTGGCCCACACCAGCGCGGCGACAGCGGCGAGCAGCATGACCACGCCGCCGATCGTCTCCGTCCGCAATGCGGCCGCGACCTGCGTCCCGTAGCGAACGGTGGGACGGAACGGCCACGTCGCAGCGACACGATGGCGGACGGGCGGGCGCGCCATGGAGAACTCCCGGGAAGGTGGCGAACATCTGGACCGGCCACGAACCGCCATGCGCAACGGATCGTGACGCTGCCGACCAGACTTCCCGGCGCACCACAAACGACCTTACCTGCACAACAACGCCCCAGATGACACCGCCGCCATGGGAACGGTGCTCTCATGCGACGGCCCGCGTCCGGTGGCGATGTGCACCGGGCGCGGGCCGTTCTCGCAGAGGAACCTCTAGGAAGCGCTTCGCTGGAGGGTCAGTCCTCGGACTTGGCGCTCGGAAGCTTCTCCGAGATGAGATCCATCACCGTGCTGTCGGCGAGCGTCGTCACGTCGCCGATGCTGCGGTTCTCGGCGACGTCCCGCAGCAGCCGCCGCATGATCTTGCCGGAGCGGGTCTTCGGCAGCTCCGGCACGATCATGATCTGCCGGGGCTTGGCGATCGGGCCGAGCGTCTTGGACACGTGGTCGCGCAGCTCCCGCAGGAACTCCTCGCCCTCCACGCCCTCGGCGTCCCCGCGCGGGATGACGAACGCGACGATGGCCTGCCCGGTGACCGGGTCCGTCGCGCCGACGACCGCCGACTCGGCGACCTTCGGGTGTGAGACCAGCGCCGACTCCACCTCCGTGGTGGAGATGTTGTGGCCGGACACGAGCATGACGTCGTCCACGCGGCCGAGCAGCCACATGTCGCCGTCCTCGTCCTTCTTCGCGCCGTCACCCGCGAAGTACAGGCCCTCGAAACGCGACCAGTACGTCTTGACGTAGCGCTCGTCGTCGCCCCAGATCGTCCGGAGCATGCTCGGCCACGGCTCCTTGACCACCATGAACCCGCCGCCGCCGTTCGGCACGGACTGCCCCTGGTCGTCCACGACGTCCGCGGCGATCCCCGGCAGCGGGCGCATCGCCGCGCCCGGCTTCCCGTGCGTGACCCCCGGCAGCGGACTGATCATGATGGCGCCGGTCTCCGTCTGCCACCACGTGTCGACGACCGGTGTCCTGTCGCCGCCGATGTGCTTGCGGTACCAGACGTAGGCCTCCGGGTTGATCGGCTCACCCACCGACCCCAGCACGCGCAGGGACGACAGGTCGTACTGCGCAGGGATGTCGTCGCCCCACTTCATGAACGTGCGGATCGCCGTAGGGGCGGTGTAGAAGATGGTCACCTTGTACTTCTGGATGACGTCCCACCAGCGGCCCTTGTTGGGGGTGTCGGGGGTGCCCTCGTAGATGACACTGGTCGCGCCGTTGGCGAGCGGCCCGTACACGATGTACGAGTGACCGGTCACCCAGCCGATGTCGGCCGAGCACCAGTAGACGTCCGTCTCCGGCTTCAGGTCGAACACGGCGTAATGCGTGTACGCGCACTGGGTGAGGTAGCCGCCGGTGGTGTGCAGGATGCCCTTCGGCTTACCCGTCGTACCGGACGTGTACAGAATGTACAGCGGGTGCTCCGAGTCCATGGGCTCGGCCGTGTGCTGGTCACTCTGCCGTTCGACGACGTCATGCCACCACAGGTCGCGCTCGTTCTCGGCCACGGGCTCCCCGGTGCGGCGCACGACGAGCACGTTCTCGATCGTCGGCGTCTGCGCGACGGCCTCGTCGACGATGCCCTTCAGGTCGGACGGCTTGCCGCGGCGGAACCCGCCGTCCGCCGTGATGACCAGCTTGGCCTGCGCGTCGTCGATGCGGGTCCGGAGCGCCTCCGCCGAGAACCCGCCGAACACGACCGAATGGGTGGCGCCGATGCGCGCGCACGCCAGCATCGAGATCGGCAGCTCGGGAATCATCGGCAGGTAGATCGCGACCCGATCGCCCTTGCGCACGCCCAGTTCCAGAAGGGCGTTGGCGGCCCGGTTCACCTCGCGCTGGAGGTCGGCGTAGGTGAGCGTACGGCTGTCGCCAGGCTCACCCTCCCAGTGGTACGCGACGGTGTCCCCACGCCCCGCCTCTACATGACGGTCGACGCAGTTGTAGGCGACGTTCAGCTCGCCGCCAACGAACCACTTCGCGAACGGGGGGTTGCTCCAGTCGAGGACCTCGTCCCAACGCTTCGTCCAGGACAGCCGATCCGCCTGCTCGGCCCAGAACCCCAGGCTGTCCCCGGCCGCCTGCTCGTACGCCTCGGCCTTGACGTTGGCCGACGCGGCGAGCTCCGCGGGCGGGGAGAAACGGCGCTTCTCCTGCAGCAGGTTCGACAGTGTCTCTTGGCTCTGGCTCAACGCGAAACTCCTTGCTAGCTGAAGCGGGGGTCGCCCGGTATCCCCACTTCACCAGGAAGGTCCTCGGTCCCACAAGGCCACGTTCTGGATGTCGTGGCAGGACGCTCGCGGTTCCGGATGGTGCCGTGTGATACCCAACACACCAGCCCTTCCCAGTCTGCCGTCAGGGAATCGCCGGGTGCCCTGGGGTCAGGCTAGAGCGCCGCTGGTCGGCGCGTAGGGTCGGCCCGTGACCGATGCCCTTGCTGATGTAGCGAATCTGCCCGGAGTCGCGGGTTCCGTAGACGAGGCGCGTTCCGCCGTGGACCGGCTGCTAGGCCACCGCATCCTCCGGCGCCGCAGCGCAGAGGTGTCCACTGAGTCCGCGTTGCGTGGAGCCAGGGCCTCGGCCGTCCTCGATGGGGCCACCGTCACATTGGACGAGCTCCGCACCACTGAGAACCCGTCCGATCCCGTCGTCCAGGGGTCTCTCCGTGTGTCGGCCGAACTGGGGACACTCACGGAAACATGGCGGAAGGCACCCCGGCAGGCACTGGCCCGCCTACACGTCCTCGCCGCAGCGGACGCAGTCGAAAGCGCAGACCTAGGACGCCCGCGCTCAGCCGACGGACCGCCCCTGCCCGGGGCGCCCTCACCATCCGAAGTGGCCCTCCGCTTGGACGCGCTCAGCGGACTCCTGATCGAGCCGACGAAAGCACCGGCCCTGGTGGCCGCGGCCATCGTGCACGGCGAGCTGCTGACCCTGCGCCCGTTCGGCTGGGGAGACGGGATCGTCGCCCGCGCCGCGCAACGACTCACCCTCGTGGCCCGCGGACTCGACCCCAAATCACTGGTCGCCCCAGAGGTGGGCCACCTGGAACTCGCCGACGACTACGCCGAAGCGCTCCGCGCCTACTCGTCCGGCACCTCAGAGGGCGTCGCCCAGTGGATCGGGCACTGCTCCGCAGCCGTGGTCGCCGCGGCCAGGGATTCGCAGGCGATCTGCGAAGCGTTCATGCGCGGCTGACTCTGTCGGTGGTCTGGTCCATGCTGGGCGCATGGCCGAACGCATGTACGGACGACCCGCGGCTCCCACCGACACCACCATCTCGTCAGCGGACTGGGACTCTCGGGACCTGACCGGCGAGAACCACGAGAACGTCCTGTTCGTGGACCTCGACATGACCGAGGCCACCGGCACCGGTGCCGTGTTCACCGACTGCACGTTCCGCGGTGCGCGCTTCAACGCCTCCACCCACACCGACGCCGCGTTCGTGAACTGCACCTTCGTGCGCTGCGGATTCTTCGACGCCACCTTCACGGGTTGCAAGCTCGTTGGCAGCATGTTCGACGGCGGTACCTTTGACCTGTTGAAGGTTAAGGGCGGTGACTGGTCATTCACTGGCCTGCCTGGAGCCGACCTGCGTCGTGCGTCGTTCAGTGAGGCGCGCATGCGTGAGGCCGATCTCACTGGTGCGCGCTGTGCCGGAGCTGAGTTTCGCAAGGTCGACTTGTCGGGATCGGCACTCCACAAGGCGGACTTTTCCGGCGCCGATCTACGCGGAAGCGACATCTCGGCGATAGATCCCTTCACCGTCGGACTACGGCGCGCGGTGATCGATCCGTTTCAGGCGGTCGTGCTGGCAACTGCACTCGGGCTGGACGTCCGCGACTAACTCCCCTTACTCGCAAAGCGAACGGCGCCCCTCAAGGGGACGCCGCCGCCAAGCACGTCACACCGGGTTACCAAGCGTGCACCTCATATTCGTCGGACCGGGTCAAGCCCGTCTCGACGCGCCTCCCGCGGCTGATCGCGCGTGGGTGCCCGGCTGCCGTGCGCGGACACGTGGTCCGTAGAACCTGTCTACGCCTCATTTGCCCAGTTGACAAGCCCCTGTCCGGAAAACCCACAAGGCGGTGCAAGCGGGGACGCGGGTGCCAGGTGAGGTCAACTCGGGAGGGAGAGCCCTATTCCGGACTAACCGGAAACCCTCTCTAGTTCCGGACCTCTCCACAATTGATCACTCACGGTGATCATTTTCCTTTTGAACAGTCGATCCGGCGGGGCGGCAGGAAAGATCTTTAGATCTCCTGTACGCTCCCACTCCCGTCCCGATGCACTCCTTGTGCAGGGGGATCGGGGTGCCCTGTCGATGAGGGGACGGCGCCTTGCGGTACCGCGCCGCCATCCGTCGAGCGGATCGCCCAACGAAGTGAGAAAAATCGTCACCTGTCGGACGAGTTTGCGCCTCGACGGAACTCTCAACGATCGGGCAGCATATGTTGTATCTGCCTAGACTGGAGTCAGTGAGTTTGCCTCTCCTATAGAGCGAACTTGCGTACGGCATAGCCCGAACTCCCCCGAGACTTTCTTGGGAAAGCGGGCCGGCTCTACCCCCCCGGAGCCGGACCGCCTGGCGACCCCCGCTCTCCCCCCCGGCGGGGGTCGCCCAGCTTCAGCGGCCGGGCGGTGGCACGCAACACAACTCCCAAGTGCCACCGCCCGCCGCCCAAGCTTTCGTGGCAACAAGCCCCCCTCACACACGAACGCCCCCACACGACCACGGCCCACCCAACCCGTTTGCGCCCCAAACCCGCCGCACGCACGAACACCGCCACAACCGCCAACGGCACCCCCTCATGGCGCCCACCGCAACACGACTTCACAGCCAGTACTGCGATCACACGCGCCACCGCAACACCACCCCCGCCAGCCGCCACCCGCGCGGCCAACATCACAAGCGCCGTCGAGACCGCTAACGGCATCGCACCACCCACGGCCACCCACCACCCACCACGAGCTGGCGCCGCCGGATGCTGTCGCCGGACGCCGCCGGGCCGAAGTTATCCACAGTTTGCGGGAGTAGGGCGCCGCCGCCTCCCCGGCCCGCATGGTGGATGTCTCCGAAACGTTGAGTTGAAGGGGCATCCGATGAACCTTGCGGCACTGATCGTCACGGGCGACCCCGCCCTCGCCGACGGCCTGCTCCGCCTCGCGGCCGCCGCCGACGTCCACGCGGAGGTCGCCTACGGCGCCGACGAGGCCAGGGCCGCCTGGACGTGGCCGGCCCTCATCCTGGTGGGCGCGGACGTGGCCGAAGACGTCGCGTCCGCCGGCCTCCAGCGCAGGCCCGGCGTCGTCCTCGTCACCGGCGACGGTGCCGCGTCCGAGTCCTACCGCCTCGCGGTCGAGGCTGGCGCGCAGGACGTCGCCGCGCTCCCTGACCACGAAGACTGGCTGATCAACGCGCTCGCCGCGGCAAGCGAACCGGAAGGCGGCTGGGCCACCACCCTCAGCGTCGTCGGCTCCCGGGGTGGTGCGGGCGCCAGCGTGCTCGCGACCGCGCTCGGCCTCGCGGCGGCGGGCCAGGGCCTGCGCACGCTGCTCGTCGACGCCGACCCGTACGGCGGCGGCGTCGACCTCATGCTCGGGCTGGAGGAGCACGAAGGGGTCCGCTGGCACGACCTCGCCGAACGGCGCGGCCGGCTGAACACCGCCACCCTGCGCGAAACCCTCCCCCGGTGCGGCGACCTGTCGGTCCTGTCGTGGCGGCGCGGCGAGCCCGTCCCCGTCTCCGACGACGCCGCTCGCTCCCTGTTCGATGCAGCCGTGCGCGGCTTCGACCTAGTAGTCGTGGACGTCCCCCGCTACCCAGGCGAGATCGGCCGCGCGGCCCTGCGCTCCGCCGACGTGACGTTCCTCCTGGTCCCGGCCGAGGTCCGCGCGACCGTCGCCGCCGACGGCCTCGCCGCCGCACTCCGCCGCCACTCCAGCGACGTGCGCCTCGTCGTCCAGGGCCCAGCGCCGGGCGGGCTGACGGCCGACGCGGTCGTCCACGCGCTCGACCTCCCCTCGGCCGGTTCCTTCGAGCGCGACCGCCGCCTCCCCGCCGCCATCGACGAGGGCGGCCTCGAACGCGCCTGCCGCCGTGGCCCGCTCGCAGAGTTCTGCACCAGCGTCCTGGCAGACCTAGCCCTCCAGCCGTACGCGTACCGGGAGGAGGCCGCCGCATGACCAAGCTGTCCAACGCCGTCCGCGACCGGCTGGCCGACACCGGCGACGAACCGACAACCGGCCGGGTCGCCGCGGCACTACGCGCCGAAGACCGCCTGCTCGGCGACCGCGAGATATTGACGCTGGCCGACGAGTTACACGCCGACTTCGTAGGCGCCGGGCCTCTAGAGCCGCTCCTGCGTCGCCCGGACGTGACCGACGTCCTGGTGAACGGCCCGGACGAGATCTGGGTCGACACAGGCACAGGTCTCGTCCGCACGGCCCTGCGTTTCCCGGACGAGCAGTCCGTCCGCCGCCTGGCCCAGCGGCTCACCGCCGCCGCAGGCCGACGCCTCGACGACGCGTCCCCCTACGCCGACGCCAGGCTCCCCGGCGGAGTGCGCCTGCACGCCGTCCTCCCGCCCATCGCGGCCACCGGGACATGCATCTCCCTGCGCCTCCCGCGCCGCCGCGCCTTCACCCTGGACGAGCTGACCGCGGCAGGCACCGTCCCACCCAAGGGAGCAGAGCTGCTCGGCGCCTTGATCAAATCCCGCGCCGCCTTCCTGATCACCGGCGGCACGGGCACCGGCAAGACGACCATTCTGAGCGCCCTACTCTCACTGATCGATCCCACCGAACGGCTGGTCCTAGTGGAAGACTCCGCCGAACTGAGACCGTCCCACCCGCACGTGGTCCGGCTGGAGGCACGCCCGCCCAACATGGAGGGTGCCGGGGGCGTGACCTTGAACGACCTGGTCCGCCAAGCCCTCCGCATGCGCCCGGACCGCCTGGTGGTAGGCGAGGTCCGAAGTGAAGAAGTAGTCATCCTCCTGCAAGCGCTGAACACGGGCCACGAAGGAGGTTGTGGCACTCTCCACGCAAACACCGCCGCGGACGTACCGGCTCGCCTCGAAGCACTGGCCTGCGCGGCGGGCCTGACCCGGGAGGCGGTCCACAGCCAGCTGGCCGCCGCCCTGGACATCGTGGTCCACCTGGTCCGCGACCCAGGCGGAGGCCGCCGACGCGTGGACGAGATATGCCTGGTCCGCCGGGCGTCCGACGGGCTGGTCGGCGTCGTCCCCGCGGTGTCGTTCACCGCCTCCGGCGAGATCATCTTCGGCCCCAACGCCGACGCCCTCGCCGCCCGCCTGGCGACAAGGACACGAGCATGATCGTCCTACTCGCAGCGCTCTGCTCAGCCGCCGCCGTCTGGACGTTCCTGTCCCCGTCCACCGCCGCCCGTCGCCTGAGCCGCCTCCGAACTAACCCACCGACCACCACCTTCCTCCTCCTCAAAACCAGAGCAACGGCCCTGCGCGACCGCCGGACCCTTCCGCACCGCCGACGCACCTCCGTCATCGAACTCTGCGACGCCATGGCCGCCGAGCTCACCGCCGGCCGAACCCCCGACGAGGCGTTCAAAGCGGCCACCACCGTCCTGGACCCGTACGTCGCCGCGGAACTCCACAGCCTGCCCCGTCCACCTCCCGACCACCTGGGCGAACTGGCGACCCGGCCAGGCGCCGAAGGACTACGCCTGCTGGCGGCCTGCTGGCAGGTCGGCGCCGAGCGCGGCGGCACGCTCGCCACCGTCCTCGACGGCCTGGCCACCGCCCTGCGCGACGAGGAGGCACAACGCCAGGACGTCTCCGTCCAACTCGCCGGCCCTCGTGCAACAGCCCGCCTGCTCGCGGCCCTACCTCTCCTGGGCCTGGCCATGGCCGCCGCCCTCGGCGCACACCCGCTGCCCTTCCTCGTCGGGACGCTCCCAGGCCTGGCCTGCCTGATCACTGGCGTAACCCTCAACCTCACCGGCCTCTACTGGACCCGCCGCCTAGCCAGATCCGCCGAATCCCCCCGCTAGGACATGCCACAGAGCCCCTCGCAACGACGCTCACCGCCCCTCCCCCCCAATCCACACCCCAAGCCGACCACGACGCCGCCTCACACCCCTCGCCCAGACCCAGCCACCCTGTCCAATCCACCTGAGCCCCATCACCCCGTCCAAGCAGCCCCGTTCAAACAGCCTGGCCAAACCGCCAAACCGCCAAACCGCCAAACCGCCAAACCGCCAAACCGCCAAACCGCCAAACCGCCAAACCGCCGGACTGCCGGACTGCCGGACTGCCGAGCCGCCGGACTGCCGAGCCGCCGGACTGCCGGACTGCCGGACTGCCGAGCCGCCGGACTGCCGAGCCGCCGGACTGCCGAGCCGCCGGACTGCCGGACTGCCGGACTGCCGAGCCGCCGGACTGCCGAGCCGCCGGACTGCCGGACTGCCGGACTGCCGGACTGCGGGAATGCCGGACCGCCGAGCCGCCGGACTGCCGGACTGCCGGACTGCCGGACTGCCGGACTGCCGGACTGCCGAGCCGCCGGACTGCCGGGCTGCCGGACTGCGGGAATGCCGGACTGCCGAGCCGCCGGACTGCCGGGCTGCCGAGCCGCCGGACCGCCGGACGCCGGACCGCACCGCCTAACCGGTCCTCCTCGGCCGGTCCTCCTCGGCCGGTCCTCCTTGGTCGGGCCGGGTCTTCTGGGCCGGGCCGGATCGGCCGGATCGCCTTGGCTGGCCGGACCGCCTCGGCTGGGCTGGATCGCCTGGGCTGGCCCGGTGGGTCAGCCGCTCCCACGCCTGAGGCCCATTCCGATACACGCCCTAGCCCCGACGAACAGGTGAACGATGACGGACCTCGTAGCCCTTCTGTGCGTCCTTTGTGCGGCCGCATCAGGCTTCCTCCTCCCAAGGTGGACGGCCCCGGCCGCAAAGAGACTCGCGGGGCAGTTGCCCGGACCACCTCGCGACCACAGGTCAACGACCTGGCCTCGAGCCCTCGCCCGCTCTCGGGCGGCAGGACCCCGGCACCCAGACACCCCAGCGAAGCGCCACACACCCCTAAGCCCACACCGACCAGCCTCCGATGGACACCGAGAAGCGGTCCGTGGTGCAAACCAACCAAGGGAGGAACCAAGCACCACCGCGCAGCAGACAAGACTCAACGTCCCCGGCCAAGAGGGTGGGCGACGTGACGCTCTCCTCCAGTGCATGGCCGCAGGCACAGCTGGGGTGCTATGCGTGGTGACGCTGGGCGGAGCGGTTGGCGCAGTGGCTGGCATCCTCGTCGCGGTCACGGTCTGGCTCTCGTTCGGGCGCCTCGGAAACGCGGACCGCAAACGCAGACGGATGCGACTCATCGCTGACCTGCCCGTGGCGGTGGATCTTTTGGCCGCGTGTCTGCGTGGCGGCACCCCCTGGCACGAGGCGGTCGCCGCAGTCGCCGACGCGGTGGGCGGCCCGCTCGGTGAGGAATTGGATGCCGTCTCCGTTCAGATCCGGTTGGGGGCTGATCCGGCCGAGGCCTGGCTGGCGCTCACGAAAGAACCGATGCTCGCTCCCCTGGCGCGCACCGTCATCCGTGCAGCGTCCACCGGCGCGGCGCTGGCGCCGTCCCTGAGCCGTCTGGCGCGAGATCAACGCCGCGTGGCACGTACGGCCGCCGCCGCCAGGGCCCGAGCGGCGGGCATCCACGCACTCGCCCCGCTTGGCTTGTGCTTCCTGCCCGCGTTCGTGCTGCTCGGCGTCGTCCCGGCCATCGCCGGGATCGCCTCCACGATCCTTCTGCCGCAGTGACGCCCGGGGTTATCCACAAGACGGCGTTCACCCGTCACCCGCCGTCCTGACCGACCAGCCTTGAGAAGGACAACGAACGAAAGGGGCCCGTATGCGGCCGAAACAGATGGCGGTGCGTCGATGGTGCAGAACATGCGGAGACCGAGGGATGTCCACCGCCGAGTACGCGATCGGCACCATCACCGCCGCGGCGTTCGCCGCCGTGCTGTTCAGGATCGTGACCAGTTCCCAGGTGAAGTCGCTCCTCTTACAGATCATCGAGAAGGCCCTCAAACTGGCCGGCTGAACGACCGGGGGATGGCCACGGTGGAGATCGCCGTGGCACTCCCCACCCTGGTCCTGATCACCGCGATCGCGCTCTGGGGCCTGGCGGTCGCCTCCGTCCAGCTCACCTGCACGGACGCCGCTCGGACCGGTGCCCGCGCGGCGGCGAGAGGCGAGTCCCTCACCGCCGTACGCGAGCTCGTGGCGGAGGCCGTCCCGCGTGGGGCAACGGTCAAGGTGAGCCGAGACGAAGCCACCGTCCAGGTGGACGTCTCGGTCCCTGTCAAGCCGCCCGCGGCCGCAGGTCTGCCGGCCCTGACCGTCCACGCTCACGCGACCGCGGCCACAGAACCAGGCGTCCCGCCCGACGCCTCGTAAGCCACCCGCCTGTCACCTCCGATCAGGAAGGAACTCGGAGGGCGTGGTCGGGGCTGGGCTGTGAGTTTGTCCCTGCGTGGGGGCTTAGGTGTCTGGATGAGATGCGATGCGGATTGGGGAGCTGGTGAAGGATCTTCGGTTACGGGACTTGGTGGGGTCGGATCGAGGCGCGGGAACGCTCTGGGTTGTGGCCTTCGCTGCCGTGATCTGGATTGGTGGGGTTGCCGCTGTCGCGGTCGGTGGGGTGCGCGGGGCTCGGCATCGGGCGAACGCCGCGGCTGATCTGGCGGCGCTGGCGGGGGCAACCCGGGTGGCGGAGGGCGGACGAGACGCGTGCCGGAGGGCGGAGAGCATTGCGGCCGGGTCCGGGGCGCGGCTGGTGCACTGTCAGGTGGAAGGAGACGTCGTGGAGGTCTCGGTGGCGGCGGACGTGATCGTGCCGATGGGGATCGGTGCGTTGACGGTCGTGTCTCGGGCACGGGCTGGTCCTGTGGGTGGAATCGGCGTAGCCTGGCGCGACACGGCTCGTTGAACTGAGTGTCAATAGGGAGCGGAGGGGGCGGAGCGTGAAACATCGGGCTCTTTGTCATCTCTCCGCGACCTTTGCTACCCAGTGGTACGTTACTGTGCCGTAAGCACGTAGTTATCATTCGGCGCGGTGCGCCCCGCGAGCCTTTGGCGGGACGAGACGAGCAGGACGTTGTCGAAGGGATTGAGGCCGTGGCCATCGCTCGCAGGATCGGTGCGGTCGTACTAGCGGCGCCTCTTGCGATGGGTGTCCCGGTACTTGCAGCCGGCCCTGCGCAGGCGGCCTCGACGGGCGTCACAGCCCCTGCGAACGGCACGGTCGTCACCAGCGGTTCCCAGCTCACCGCCAGAGCTCGTGTCGACCTGGCGCTCACGACGATGCAGCTGCGGGTCAAGGGTCCCGGGATCGGCGACAGGTTCCTGCAGGAACGGTTTCTCACGGGCACCTTGTCCGGGACGTTCCCGATTCCTCGAAACGGTAGCTACACGGTCTACCTGAAGGGCAGTCTGGGCAAGGTCTACGACCAGAACACCTTCCAGGTGCGCATCGCGCCGGCCGCGCCGACCGGGGTGTCCGCGCGGGTGTCCGGCAGCAAGCTCGTGGTGAAGTGGAACCGCGGTCTTGAGGACGACCTCAGCGGCTACGCCCTCTCGGGTTCTGGCGTCAAATCCACGTCCGGCTCGGTCGGCTCGCTCTGCGCGGGGACGAGCTGCTCCGCGAGCCTTTCGATGACGAGGTCGAGCGGGCCGGTGTCCGTGGGCGTCCGGGCACAGCGTCCTACCGGCTCGGGTGGATCGCTGTCCTCGGGCACGGTCACCGCCAGCGCCATGGCCGCCGGTTCCACCTCGCTGCTGCCCGGGGGCGCGGCACCGTCCCTCCCCTCGGGGGGCGGAGTGCCCGGGTCCGGAACCCCGTTGACACCCTTCAACAACGAGTCGCCGGTCACCCTCCCGTCCGTCCGGCCGGACGGGGCGACGCCCGGCTTCGCCTACCCCGCGCCGCAGATCGCCGCCGACTCGCCGAGCGCCCAGAACGTCGCGGCGAGCGACCAGCTCCAGTGGGGCAAGAGCGTGGGCATCGCGCTGGTCCTGCTGATTGCCGCCGCGCATCTCGGGACTTGGACGCGGCGCTTGCGCGTTGCCCAGGCCGGGATGAGCAAGAACGGCATGGCGGCCCGCATCTCGCGCAGTGGAACGGGCCGGAAACGGGTCAGCCAGGCACGTCGGCACATCGCCCGCGCCGAAGCTCGCGCCAAGACGGCCCCGGTCTTGTCTGTCGCTGAGAAGGCCAAGGAAGGGGTGGGGGAGAGCGTCCCGCCGGCTGGTGAGGCGAAGGCCGTCGCTCCGTCGTCAGGCACGGCGAAGGCAACTCGTCGTCCCGCATCGCTCGGTAAGCGTTCAAGCGGTGTGAACGTCCGTATCGCTCGGTCCCCCTCCAGCGCCGGGCCCAAGCGCGGCCGCCGCCGGAAGTAACCGCCACACAGGTTGCGCGTCGTCCTGGCGGCGAACATCACCGATAAGCAGAGGCACGGTTGTCGGTGCCGCCAGTGATCGCTTAAGGGGTTGTGGCACGCCGGTGGTCTCGAAGCTCTGCTCTGCCTCAGCCTGGTGGCTGCCGCAGGTAAGCGCCCTACAGGTTGCACTCAGTTCTGAGCGGTGAGTTCCGCCTGTGAGCAGGGTCCGCGGTTGTTGGCGTCGTCTGGGGCGCCTCATGGCTGGCGTGGGTGCCTGTGGCGGCCCCAAGTCTTTGAGTGCCCAAGCTGGGGGTCTTGGAGGGAGTGGCTCACAGGGTGGATGTCGCAGGTTGCGCATCGTTCTTGGTATTCGAAGGCGCCGCGGTCTCTAATGCCCAGGCTGTGGCTCTGGAGGCGAGCGGCTCGCAGGTTGCGTGTCGGTTTGGGTGGTGCGCTTCGTCGGTTGGCTGGAGGGGTGGCTTTCGGCGTTGTTGGTCGTGCTGTCGGCCTGGTGGTGGTCTGAATTGTCTGGTTTGAGTGTGCTGTCGTGGGTCGGCGGGGGCGGGTTCGTTTGAGGGGCAATGTCCATTGGCGGGGGTTGGATCTCGATTGATGAGAACTGAGGGGGGTGGGTTTGGTGGGAATCGGCTTTTGGCCTTGTGAGATGTGGGGGTGGCGGTACTGGTGATCAAGAAGGGCTGGCGGGTGGTTTGGGGCAGGGTCTAGGCTGCCTTGCCAGTCGGACCGCCCGGGTCGTCCGGCAATGCGTGCCTGTCGTCCGAGACTTCGGTCCTGTCCCGTTCGGGGAAGGGGCCCGATGGAGAGGAGACCCTCCGCATGATCTTCTTGGGGCTGATCGTGATTCTTGCCGCGGTCGCGGTGAGCGTCGCGGTTTTGCTGGACAACACAGGCGACGCCCAGATGACCGTGTTCGGGGACGAGGTGCCGGGGATCACCGACCAGTGGCACGTGTTCATGGCCGGCGCCGTGGTGGCGATCGTGTTCATGGTGGGCGTCATGATCGTGACGCTGGGTCTCAAGCGTGCGCTCGGGATGCGGCGGGAGCTGCGGGATCTGCGGGACGAGCACGAGGAGTCCCTGCAGACTCTGGAGCTGGAGCGGCGGAAGCTGCAGCAGGCCTTGGCCCAGGCGCGGCGCGGGATGGACGATCAGCAACCGGTTCCGGCGCAGCGGGTCGCGCCGAACTGACTAAGAGGTCGTGTACTGCTCTGCGTAGGCCGCGGTCGGGGCGATGGGCGTGATGACGTCGATGAGGACTCCGTTGGGGTCGGGGACGATGAAGTGACGCTGCCCGAAGTCCTCGCTGCGTAGCTGAAGTTCGGGATGCAGGCCGCCCTGGACGACGAGCCGTTCCCATTCGGCGTCCACGTCCTCGACCTCGAAGTTCAGGAGGAGCCCCTGGACGGGGGTGCGGTAGGCGTCCGGCAGCGTTGGGTGGGTGTGGTCGAGCAGGGCCAGTTCGTAGGGGGACGTTCCGGGGCGGCGCAGGCTCACGTACCAGTCGGCCTCGAAGGTTGTGTCGAAGCCCAGCAGCTCCGTGTAGAAGCGGTGGGATTCCTGGAGCCGGGACGTGCAGATCACCGGGTAGAAGCTGGTCAGTTGCATGGATGCTCCTTTCGCGTACCGTTGGTATGTGAACCAGACTAACCTTACATACCGCTGGTATGTCAAGGAGGTGGCGTGAACGTCAGAGTCCGTCAGCGGGAGCGGACGCGTGCGGCGTTGCTGCGTGAGAGCAGGCAGTTGTTCGCCACGCGTGGGTACGGCGAGGTGTCTCTCTCCGAGATCGTCGCTGCGGCGGGGGTCACCAAAGGCGCGCTGTACCACTTGTTCCAGAGCAAGGCCGAACTGTTCCGGGCCGTCCTGGAGCAGGTTCAGGAAGAGGTGTCCCGGACGGTGGCGCAGACCGCCGACGCCGAGGACGACGTCTGGGCACGGTTCACGGCGGGCTGCCGGGCGTTCCTCACCGCCAGCACGGCGCCGGACGTCCAGCGGATCATGCTTGTTGACGGCCCGGCGTTGCTGGGCTGGCACGAGTGGCGGGCGATGGACGAGTCCGGCTCGGCCGGCCACCTCGCCGACGTGATCGGTGAGTTGATCGCGGAGGGGATCATCGCGCCGCAGCCGGTCGCTCCGCTGGCCCATCTGCTGTCCGGCGCCATGAACGAGGCGGCGCTGTGGCTGGCCGCGTCCGGTGATCTCGACGCCGGTCTGGCCGAAGTGTGGGCGCCCCTGGCAACCATGCTCGACGCCCTACGCGTTGATTGAGGCCGCTGGTCTCCGCCTACGGGGTGGGGGCCTCGGATAGGAGGACGGCCAACAGGGCCAGCGCGCCTTGTTTGTCCAAGGGATCGTTGCCGTTGCCGCATTTCGGGGACTGGATGCAGGACGGGCAGCCGGTGTCGCACTCGCAGGACGCGATCGCGTCGCGGGTCGCGCGGAGCCAGGAGGAGGCGTCGGCGTAGCCGCGTTCGGCGAAGCCTGCGCCGCCCTCGTGGCCGTCGTACACGAAGACGGTCAGGAGGCCCGTGTCCGGGTGGACGGCCGTGGACACGCCTCCGATGTCCCAGCGGTCGCACGTGGCGAAAAGGGGCAGCAGGCCGATGGCGGCGTGTTCGGCGGCGTGGGCGGAGCCGCTGAGGTCGAGGTCGATGTCGTCCAGGCGGGCGATCTGGGCTTCGGAGAGCGTCCACCAGACGGCGCGGGTGCGGAGGGTGCGGGGCGGGAGGTCGAGGGGTTTCTCGCCGAGCATCTCGCCTGTCTGCAGGCGGCGCATCTGGTAGGCGACGACCTGCCGGGTCACTTCGACCGTGCCGAAGCAGAGGGTGGCCTCGCCCCAGGAGCGGGAGCGGAGCCGTTCGACGATGGCGATGTCGGTGACGTCGCGGGCGGTGGTCGAGTAGTCGGGGTCGGCCGATTCGACGAGGGCGACGGAGTCGTCCAGGTCGAGGGTCTGGACGATGAACGAGTCGCCCTGGTGGATGTAGACGGCGCCGTCGTGGACGGTGGTGTGCGAGGACGCCTCGTCGACGGTGCCGAGCAGGCGTCCGGTGCCCGATTCGACCACCTGGACGGGGTCGCCGCCTGCGCCTCTAATGTCGGCGAGGCCGGCGGCCTTGTCGCGGCGGGTCCAGTACCAGCCGGCGGGGCGGCGGCGGAGGAAGCCGCGGCGGACCAGGTCGGGGAGCAGGTCGGCGGTCGACGGCCCGAAGAGCGGGATGTCGTCTTCGGTGAGGGGCATCTCGGACGCGGCGGCGCAGAGGTGCGGTTCTAGGACGTATGGGTTGTCGGGGTCGAGGACGGTGGCCTCGACCGGGGTACCGAAGATCGCCTCCGGGTGGTGGACGAGGAAGGTGTCGAGGGGGTCGTCCCGGGCTACCAGGACGGAAAGGGACGCTTGACCCGAACGTCCGGCGCGTCCGGCCTGCTGCCAGAGGGACGCGCGCGTGCCGGGCCAGCCGCAGACGAGGACGGCATCGAGTCCGGAGACGTCCACACCTAGTTCTAGGGCGTTCGTGCTCGCCAGGCCGATAAGAGAGCGGGAACGCAGGGCGGTTTCGAGAGCGCGTCTTTCCTCGGGGAGATAACCGGCGCGGTAGGCGGCGACTTGGTCGGCCAAGGCGGGAGCGACTTCGTGTAGCGCGCGCTTGGCGCTGAGTGCCACCGACTCTGCGCCGCGCCTGGAGCGGACGAACGCGAGCGTCTGAACGCCTTCTACGACTAGGTCGGCCAGAAGGTCGCCTGCTTCAGCGGTGGCGGTGCGGCGGATGGGTGCGCCCTGCTCGCCGCGCAGTTCTGTTAGGGGCGGCTCCCAGAGCGCGAACGTCGCCGGCCCACGTGGGGAGGCGTCGTCGTCTACGGCGACGACGTCCAGGCCGGTGAGGCGGGACGCGGTCGTCGCGGGCTCGGACGTGGTGGCGGACGCGAGGATGAACGTCGGGTCGGCGTGGTAGCGGGCGCAGAGCCGGCGCAACCGGCGCAGGACGTGCGCGACGTGCGACCCGAAGACCCCTCGATATCCGTGCGCCTCGTCGACGACGACGTACCGGAGCCGGCGCAGGAACGATGACCAGCGGGAATGGCTCGGCAGGATCGACCGATGCAACATGTCCGGGTTCGTCAGGACGTAGTTCGCGTGCTGCCGGATCCAGGTGCGTTCGTCCTGCGGCGTGTCGCCGTCGTACGTCGCCGCCCGCACCCGCGTGAGGTGCAGCGAGCGGAGCGCCCGGAGCTGGTCGGCCGCCAGCGCCTTCGTCGGCGACAGGTAGAGGATCGTCCCCTCGTGCCGGGGGTTCTCCTCCTTATAGATGGCCTCGACGGAAGGCAGCAGGTAGGCCAGCGACTTTCCGGACGCGGTCCCTGTGGCGATGATCACAGAGCGTCCCGCCCGGGCGTGTTCGGCCGCGGCGGCCTGGTGTTCCCACGGGGCCTCGATGCCGGCCGCGGCCAGCCGTTCGACCAGCAGCGGCGTTGACCAGGCAGGCCATCCGGCGCGACGGCCCTGACGTGCGGGAACGTTCTCCACATGGGTGATGCGTTCGCGTCGCGTGGGATCGGCGAGAAGCCGGTCGAGCGGGGGTGAGGATCTTTGGACGCCCATCAGGTTTTCAGTTTGCCAGCCGGGGCAAAACAACGGGAACGCCCCGGCGCCGGTGGGGCCCGTCCCCCCTGCCCTGGCCATGAGATCAGCAGGTCAAACGGGACGGCGCGAACTTTCGTCCGTGTGGGCGATTACGTGCGTGCACGACGCCGGAGCGTGGTTGAATCACGGCGAAGTCTCGACGCACGGCCACCTCCCGGGGGCTGGAAAAATCGAGATCGGATAGTGCTGCACGGCGCGCTGGAGGATCTGTGGACCTGAAGGTGAACGACTACACCACCGACGATGGCCTCACCGTCATCAACGTGGAGGGCGAGATCGACGTCTACACGGCGCCGAAGCTTCGCGAGAAGCTCATCGACCTGGTCAACAAGGGGAAGTTCCACCTGCTCGTGGACATGGAGAAAGTGGAGTTCCTCGACTCCACCGGGCTCGGCGTCCTCGTCGGCGGGCTCAAGCGGGTGCGCGCCCACGACGGATCGCTGGAACTGGTGTGCACCCAGGAGCGAATCCTCAAGATCTTCCGGATCACGGGGCTGACCAAGGTCTTCGGCATCCACGACTCGATCGCCGATGCCGAGGAGAAGCGCAAGGGCGCCAAGTAGGCGGCCTGTAGCTGAGATGGCGACCGTTGAACTGTCCTTCAGTGCGCTGCCCGTCCATGTCCGCACCGCCCGGTTGATCGTGACGGCCGTGGCCCGCCGCAGCGGCGTCGCTGAGTCGCTGCTGGACGAGGTCAGGCTCGCGGTCGGCGAGGCCTGCTCGCGGGCCGTGGAGGCGCACCGCCGGCACTGCCCGGATGAGCCCGTCCGCCTGGAGTTGAGCAGCGCCGACCGCCGCTTCGAGGTGACCGTGAGCGACACCGTCCCAGGCGACGAAGCGACGGGGGGTCTCCCGAAGCCCCCGGACGCGGCCGACTTCGAGTTCGGCTTGGGCGAGGGCACCACCGAGCTGGGACTGGCCGTCATCGCCGGCCTCGCCGACGACGTGGAGATCGCCGCGACGCCCAAGGGGGTCCAGATACGGATGAGCTGGCCGGCCGAAGCCGAGGCGACCATCTGAGGCGTCAGCCTGAGACGTCGGCCGAGGCGGAGGCGGCCATCTGACGCGCCCGCCGCCCGCAAACGACCGAAGGCCCCGCCCCACCCCGGGCGGGGCCTTCGCCGTCCACCTGCGCCGTCCCACCTGCGCTGCCCGTCCCTGTTGCGCTGGGTTCCCTGTTGCGCCGGGGCACGCGCCTTCCCCTGTAGCGCCGCGCCAGCCTGTAGGGGGAGTCGCCTTCCCTCTTGCCCCGAGGGCGCCCTGCTGCGCCGAGGCGTGCGCCTTCCCCGTAGCGCCGCGCCGGCCTGCAGGGGGCTCGCCTTTCCTGTTGCCCCGGGGGCGCGCTCTGTGGCGCCGGGGCGCGCCTTCCCTGTTGCGCCCGGGGCGCGCCTTCCTTCTGCGCTGCTCCTTCCCTGTTGCGCCGGGGCCGCGCCTTCGCTGTGGCGCCCGGGGTGCGCCGTTGCTGGTGCGTCTCGCCTCGGCGGGCTGACTTCGCAGGGCCGCAGGGCTGGGCTGGTGGGGTCGGTGGGGCGGGTGTTGCGAGAATCCCGGCAAGTTGATCTAGCTTTTCCCGATTTGGGTCTGGACATATTCCGTGTTAATGCCTAGCTTGAATAGAGCGTCGGCGGGGTCGCCGATGCGTCCGCAGCGGTGCGCGGCCGTCGATGTAGCCGCGGGGTAATAGCGGGCTAACCCCTGCTGACCTGCGGAGATGCCCCGTGCGGCGGCTTATCCGGCAAATTCCGGCGTATCGTCTGTTGCAATTCGGCGACATCCTCTTGAAGGGCCGTGCGGCCTTAACATTCGAGTGCCGCCTGCGTAGACTCCCGGGACCCGCGCTGCCGTGCGAGGCGTTCGGAATCGTGACTCGCGGGGTAACGCGGTAAAGATCGTCTTTGACCGGACGGTCGAGATCGCAACACCCCTGTCGAGGAGGATGGATGTCTGCTGGGCTTTCCCTGTCAAGCCCGGCCAGCGCAGAAGTGGATCTCGGCGGCGGCGACCTCTCACTGGTCGTCGTCGTCGCTGTGATCGCACTGTTGGCACTGGCCGTCGCCGCAGGTCTCGTGCGGGATGTGCTGGCCGCGGGCCAGGGCACCGACAAGATGCAAGAGATCGCGCGGGCCGTTCAGGTGGGCGCGAGTGCCTATCTGAAACGCCAGTTCCGAACGGTCGCGGTCTTCGTCGTCCTGATCCCGCTCGTCCTGCTGCTGCTCCCCGCCGATTCGACCGGTGAGCGGATCGGACGGTCGGTCTTCTTCGTCATCGGCGCGCTGTTCTCCGCCGTCACCGGCTTCACCGGCATGTGGCTGGCGGTCCGCGGGAACGTCCGCGTCGCCGCCGCCGCCCGGGAGAAGGACGGCGAGAAGACGGCGATGCGGATCGCGTTCCGCACCGGCGGCGTCGCGGGCATGTTCACCGTCGGCCTCGGGCTGTTCGGCGCGGCCGTCGTCGTGCTCGCCTACCAGGGCGACGCGCCGAAGGTCCTGGAGGGCTTCGGCTTCGGTGCCGCGCTGCTGGCCATGTTCATGCGAGTCGGCGGTGGCATCTTCACCAAGGCCGCCGACGTCGGCGCCGACCTGGTCGGCAAGGTCGAGCAGGGCATTCCGGAGGACGACCCGCGCAACGCGGCGACCATCGCCGACAACGTGGGCGACAACGTCGGCGACTGCGCCGGCATGGCCGCCGACCTGTTCGAGTCCTACGCCGTGATGCTGGTCGCGGCGCTGATCCTCGGCACCGCGGCGTTCGGTACCGAGGGCCTGGTGTTCCCGCTGATCGTCCCGATGATCGGCGTGATCACCGCGGTGATCGGGATCTTCGCCGTGATGCCCCGCGACGGCGACCGTTCCGGCATGACCGCGATCAACCGGGGCTTCTTCATCTCGGCGGGGATCTCCGCGATCCTCGTCGCGATCGCCGCGTTCGCGTACCTGCCGTCGTCGTTCGCCGACCTGACCGGCGTCACCGACCCCGAGATCCGGAGCCTGGACGCCGATCCGCGCATCGTGGCGCTCGGCGCCGTCATCATCGGCATCGTCCTGGCCAGCGCGATCCAGCTGCTGACCGGGTACTTCACCGAGACGAACCGCAAGCCCGTCCAGGAGGTCACCAACAGCGCCCGGACGGGCCCCGCGACCGTCATCCTGTCGGGCATCTCGCTCGGCCTGGAGTCGGCCGTCTACACCGCGCTCGTGATCGGCGGCGCCGTCTACGGGGCGTTCCTGCTCGGCTTCGGCAACACCACCGTCGCGCTGTTCGCGGTGGCGATGGCCGGTACCGGGCTGCTGACCACGGTCGGCGTGATCGTGTCGATGGACACCTTCGGTCCCGTCTCCGACAACGCCCAGGGCATCGCCGAGATGTCCGGGGACGTCGAGGGCGAGGCCGCGTCCATCCTGGAGCGGCTGGACGCCGTCGGCAACACCACCAAGGCGATCACCAAGGGCATCGCGATCGCGACGGCGGTCCTCGCCGCGACCGCGCTGTTCGGCTCCTTCCGGACGACGGTGATCTCCGCGCTGAACGACGCGTCCGACGACGCCAAGGACGCGCTCGGCGACTTCGGCGTGTTCAGCCTGTCGATCGACAACCCGAACGTGCTGATCGGGCTGATCATCGGCGCCGCGGTCGTGTTCATGTTCTCCGGCCTGGCGATCTCGGCGGTCGGCCGTGCGGCCGGACGCGTCGTGGTCGAGGTGCGCGAGCAGTTCCGCACCAAGCCCGGGATCATGGACTACACCGAGAAGCCCGACTACGACCGGGTCGTGGACATCTGCACCCGGGACGCGCAGCGCGAGCTCGCCACCCCCGGCCTGCTGGCGATCATGACTCCGATCGCGGTCGGCTTCGCGCTCGGCTACGCGCCCCTCGGCGCGTACCTGGGCGGCGCGATCGCGGCCGGTGTCCTGATGGCGGTGTTCCTCGCCAACTCCGGCGGCGCCTGGGACAACGCCAAGAAGCTCGTCGAGGAGGGCCACCTCGGGGGCAAGGGCAGCCCCGCGCACGAGGCCACCATCATCGGCGACACGGTCGGCGACCCGTTCAAGGACACCGCGGGCCCAGCCATCAACCCGCTGATCAAGGTGATGAACCTGGTCGCGCTGCTGATCGCGCCCGCGGTCGTGACGTATGCGGGCAACACCGTCCTGCGCGTCGTCGTGACCGCGCTGTCCGTCGGTGTCGTGGTGGCCGCCATCGTGGTGTCCAAGCGGCGCGCGGACCCGATCGCCGAGCCCGCCATCGCGGGTGGCGCCCCGGCGCCGTCCGCCACGGAGAGCGGCGAGGCCGAGGGCGGCGCCATCGAGGAGGCCACTCCGGAGGAGGCGTCGGTCGGCGCCGACTCCAACGGCACCCCGGCAGAGTCGGGCACCGAGGAATCGTCCGCTAACAAGGCATAACCTCGTCCAACCAGAGGGGCCGGTGGCATCACGCCACCGGCCCCTTTTGGTTTGGCTAGGGGGCGACGAGAGCGGCCAGACCCCAGATGGCGAGGATGATGCCGAGCATCACGCCGAGCATGAGCGCGAAGCCCTTGGGCCCCGACATCGTCGACTTCCCGCCGCCGCTCGCCACAGCGCCTCCCGCTTTCTCATGCTTTCGTCCAGTGGACGCGTAACGCGTCGTCTACAGCGTATGGCCGCCCCCAAGCAACCATGACAACGCACCGGCCGCTGAGCGGCCTCTCGTTGAGCGAACCCGTTGAGCGAACCCGTTGAGCAACGACAGCAACCACCACCGCAACCACGCAACAACCTGAGCCACCGCGATCGCGTCCGAAGGCAGGTTCGAGCTTGCGAGAACCTGATCGCGCAGCGAGCCGCCAGGCGAGACGGAGCGATGCCAGCGATCGCCCGTGTTTCTCGACGATGGAGGCCCTCTAGGGCCGAAGGAGGAGAGAAATACAATCAAATAATGCCGACGCTCATCGTTCTTCGTCACGCCAAGGCCGTTGCCGGGCTGGGGATTCCCGACATCGACCGCACCCTCAACGACCGGGGGCGGCGCGACGCCGCGGCGACCGGTGAGTGGTTGCGGGCGAACGACCTCGTCCCCGATTCGGTGCTGTGCTCGACGGCGGCGCGGACGCGGGAGACGCTCGCTCTGCTGGACGTCGACGCCGAGGTGAGCTTCGAGTCCGGGATCTACGACAACGACGCCGACGAGCTTCTCGATCTCGTCGCCCGGTCGTCGGACGACGCCGAGCGCGTCCTGCTGGTCGGGCACAACCCGTCCGTGCACCAGATCGTCCATGATCTGGCCGGGGAGGCGCCGGACGCCTTCCCGACCTGCGCGCTCGCCGTGATCGACCTGCCGGGCGCGTGGACCGGCGTCCGGCCCGGCGCCGGAACGCTCCGCACCGTCCGCACCCCGAAGGACTGACACCTCTGGCGTGGCGGGTCAGGTGCGTGGCTGCGCGGCGGCCAGGGACGACTCGATGACCGTTCCCGTGTCGCGGCGCAGCGCTCTGATCGTGTAGCGGGTCCCGGAGACCTGGAAGAGGGCGTGCTGGACGGGGGTGAACGTGTCCCCGCTCGCGCCCGACTTGATCTCGGCACGGCGGCGGCGGGTGAGCGTGGACAGGTGGGTGTCGAGGTCGGCGAGCTCCTCGCTGAGCTCCTCGGCGGGCAGGGCGCCCTTCGGGTCGAGGTTCTCCGGGTCCTCCAGCTGCTCCGCTGCCTCTTCGAGCTCGTCGGCGAGGCGGTCGAGGATCTCGGGGATCGGGCCGGTGTCCACGGCCTCCTCGCGGGACAGCCGCGCGACGGCGATGAGGTGGTCGCGGGTGCGGTGCGCGGCGTCCACGGCGGTGCCCAGTTCGTCGATCAGCTCGGTGTCGGGGAGCCGTTCGTGGCCGAGCCGATCCCGGGTGCGGTCGACGGCCTCCGCCGACCGTCCGGCCGCGGCGACCGTTTCGTCCGGCAGCCGGACGATCTCCCCGGCGAGCACGTCCGCCGTCGTCCGGACGAGGCGGGCGAGGGCGCCGAGCTGCCGCCCGAGCAGGACCGGCAGCCGCTCCACGTGCCCGGCGGGCCACAGCAGGCGGACGGCGAGGTACGTCATGAGCGTCCCGCCGAAGGTCAGCACGATCCGCTCGCCCGCGATGACCCAGTCGGCGGGTGTGGAAAAGTCCAGCAGCATCATCGCCAGCGGCGTCCCGAACAGCGCCCAGTAGGTGTAGTTCACCGCGCGCATCGCGAACCCGGCCAGCGCGAACCCGAAGATGATCATCGCGATGGCGGGCTCGTCGGGCGCGAGCGTCAGGATGACGGCCGCGATCACCGACCCGGCCGCGGTGCCGCCGACGCGCTGGAAGACGTGCTCGACCGTCTCGCCGTAGGTCGCGCGCAGGCTCAGCATCGCGGTGATCGTCATCCAGTGCCCGTGCGACAGACCCAGCGCGGCGGACAGCGCCATCGACGCGACGGCCGTCACGAACACCCGCGACACCTGCCGGAACATCGGCGACCGGGTGCGGACGGCGCGGCGCACGCGGGCCCACACCGGCAGCGGGTCGAGCGTCTCCGGCATCCGCGGCGCGCCGAAACCGAACCGCAGCCCGCCCGCGACGATCCGGCGGGCGGAGGCGACCTCGCCCGCGATCCGCTCGATCGACCGGCGCACCTGCCCGATCAGCGAGACCGCGATGAGGTCCTCGTCCCCGGCCTGCCCGGCGCGCCTGATGTGCTCCGCGGCCCGGCCCATCCGCCGGACGGCCGCCGACTCCTCGCGGCCGAGCGGCGCCTCGCCCGCGCTCGCCACGCCGCCCGACAGCAGCCGCAGCCGCGCCGCGAGCGCCGAGATCGCCGTCTGCGTCTCCAGCTCCCACTCGCGGTCCGGCGGATAGTTCTTCGCGGCCTCCAGGACGGCCTGGAGCGTCACCGTCTCGTGCAGGACGCGCCCGAGCGCGTCGAGCAGCCGCTCGGGCCGGGTGGGGTCGCCGCCCCCGCGCCCGGACCGGTACAGCCCGTAGGTGGTGCGCGCGGCCGACAGCGCCTCGGACGCCGCCCGCCGCTTGACCTCCCAGTCAGGGATGCGGATGACGTCGAGCAGGTCGGGATTCGTGAGGTCGACCTCGTCGAGAGGGGTGCTGTCGGGGGTTCCGACGTCCTGCGCGACGGCGTCCAGCGCCTCCGCGACCGCGTCGGCGGCCTCGCTCAGCGCCGTCCGCAGCGGCCGCAGCCGCCGCGCGGGCCACGGCGCCAGCAGCAGCCCGGCGGTGAGCGACCCGCCAATCAGCTCCAGGATCCCGATGGCGACGACGTCGGCGGACGGCGGCCGGATCGCGCTGAGCAGCACCGCCAGCCCCGCCGTCGGCCCGATCCGCGGCACGGCCACGCCGAGCGCGATCAGCGGCGGCACGACGGCCACGGCCAGCCAGGTGTGCCCGGCCAGCAGCCCGCCCACCGTGGACCCGACCGTCACCACCAGCACCCCGACCGCGAGGTCCCGCGCCCGCGCCCCGTACGGCCCCTCCGGCGTGCGAAGCGCGACCAGGTACGCGCCCAGCGCGATCATCGCCCCCTGCGCGCCGTGCCCGGTCAGTGTCCCGACGAACAACGGCACGGCCATGGCGAGCGCCGCCGCCAACCCGTACATGGGCGCCGCAGACCCCTCGACCTGGGCATAGGCCCCCCGAGCCCGCCTGAACATGATCAGTCTCTACCCAGCGGGGCGACCCCCTGGAACCCCCAGGTAACGGCACAGGCGATCTTCACGCCGCCGTTGCGGTCTGCCTTCCCGTCGCGGACGTGCGTTGCGTCGCTGCTGCGACGTCTGGGCTTTCTTGGACCTGACCTCAGCCGGGGTGCGGGGCAGGCAGGTGGAGCGAGAGCTGCGAGCGGAGGTCACATGATCCGGTGAGCCGGGCGACCGGAGCGGCACGTCGCGGTGCCGCGCGGTCGCTGGGTTCTTAGTTGTGGTGTGAGGGTCGCCCGGCTCGTGATGGGGATTCCACGGGGTCGCCCCTCTGGGCATCAAGAGCGTCGGCGGCTTCTACTTCCTCGTGGGAGATGCCCAGGAGGAAGAGGATCGTGTCCAGGTACGGGACGTTGACTGCGGTGTCGGCGGCCTGGCGGACGACCGGTTTGGCGTTGTAGGCGATGCCGAGCCCGGCGGCCTGGAGCATGTCGAGGTCGTTGGCGCCGTCGCCGATGGCGACGGTCTGGCTGAGGGGGACGCCGGCCTCGCGGGCGAAGCGCTCGAGGGCGGTGGCCTTGCCGGCGCGGTCGATCACCGGGCCGTCGATCCGGCCCGTGATCTTGCCGCTCTCGATCTCCAGGGTGTTGGCGGCGGAGTAGTCGATGCCGAGATCGTCGACGAGCGCGTCGGTGACCTGGGTGAAACCGCCGCTGACGATGGCGAACTTGTAGTCGAGGCGCTTCAGCGTCCGGACCATGGTGCGGGCTCCGGCGGCGAGCTGGAGCTTGTCGCGGACGTCCTCCAGGGCGGACGCGTCCAGCCCGGCGAGGAGCGCGACCCGTTCGCGGAGGGAGCCCTCGAAGTCGAGCTCGCCGCGCATGGCGGCCTCGGTGACCTTGGCGACCTCGTCGAGGCAGCCTGCGTGCTCGGCGAGCAGCTCGATGACCTCGCCCTGGATGAGGGTGGAGTCGACGTCCATGACGACGAGGCGCTTGGCGCGGCGGTGCAGGCCGCTCTGCTGGACGGCGACGTCCACCTGCTGCTGCGCGGCCTCGACGGCCAGCCCGGCGCGGAGGGCGTCGGGGTCGGCTCCGGACACGTCCATCTCGATGCAGGTGACGGGCGTGTGCGCGAGCCGCTCGATGCGGTCGATGTTGGCGCCGTGCGCGGAGATCCGGCCCGAGATCCCCGCCATCGCGGCGGGCTTCAGCGGGGCGCCGAGCACGGTGACGTGCAGGCGCCCGCTGCGCTTCGGCGTCCGCTTGTTGCGGCCCGTGGAGAGCTCGATCTCCATGTCGAGGTCGTTCGCGACGCGTTCGGCGGCGTTCCACACGCGGCCGATGTCGGCGCCCTCGGTGTAGGAGAGCAGGACGCCGAGGATCAACCTGCCCCTGATCACGACCTGCTCCACGTCGGCGACGGTGAGCGGGAACTCGGCGAGTGTGGTGAAGAGGCGCGACGTCACGCCGGGGCGGTCGCGTCCGGTGAGCGTGATGAGCAGTGTGCGCTGCGCTGACCCGTCCATAACTATTCACAACGGTACCGGCCGCGAAAACCGGCCCGTGCGCCCGACCCCACCCGTAGCGTCCTGGCCGATCCCTGGCGTCCGACCCCGCCCGTAGCCTTCAAGGAAGGATCAGATTCGCGTCCCCGAACTCATGCCAGAGGTAACGCTCGGCCAGCGCGGCCTCGTAGGTGGCGGTGAGCAGCTCGCTTCCGGCGATGGCGGTGAGCATCATCAGGTGGGACGACTTGGGCTCGTGCAGGCCGGTGATGAGGCCGTCCACGGCGCGGACGCCGCGTTCGGGCGTCACGACGTGCTCGGTCCACCCTTTGGACGCCTGGACGCGTCCAGCGGCGTTCACGGACGTCTCCAGCGCGCGGACGGCGGTCGTCCCGACGGCGATCACCCGGCCGCCGCGCGCGCGGACGTGCTCGACCAGCGCGGCCGTCGGTTCGGGGACCTCGTAGCGCTCGGCGTAGGGCGGTTCGTGCGCCTCGGGGGACGCGACCCCGGTGTGCAGCGTGATCGGCGCCATCAGGACGCCGCGCGAGACCAGCCGCGTCACCAGCTCAGGCGTGAACGGGCGGGCTGCGCTGGGCATTTCGGCACTGCCCGTCGATCGATCACCCGCGAAAACCGTCTGGTAGGCGGCGGCCGGCCAGTCACGGCGGACGTACCCGTACCGGATCGGCACCCCGTAGCGCCGCAGGTAGGGGACCACATCGGTGCTCAGCCGCGCCTGCCAGAGCCGGTCTGTATGCCGTCCGACGAGAGTCAGATTGGCGCCGCCGGGCAGCGGGATCCACTCGCCCGGGCTGCCGCCCGAGTAGGGGTGACTGGACTTCCCGGCGACCCGCCGAAGCTCGATTATCCACAGGTTCGCGTCCGCGCCCGGGACCGGTGTCGAGAAGTGGACACTGATCCTGTCGAGCCGGACCGCGGCCGGCAGCGTGGCCGACGTGTTGACGACCAGCAGGTCACCGGGGGTGAGCAGTGCGGGCAGTTCGCGGAATTCGTGATGGGAGACCTCGCCGGCGGCGCGGCGCGAGACGAGGAGCCGGACGCCGTCACGGGCCCGGCCGCGGGCCTCGGGGGGCTCGTGGGCCTCCAGGGCGCTGGGAAGGGTGAATTCGACGGTCATTTCCTGGCCTCCAGCCGGAGAGCGGCGATCACGCCGAACGCGGCGATCGCGGCGAACAACGCTCCGGCGACGGCCAGGCCCGTGCCGAGCCTGTCCGCGCCGAAGCCAGCGACCAGTGCGCCCGCGACCCCGACCACGAGGGACGAGCCGAGGGTGTCGCTGATCTGCAGCGAGGACGAGTTGACGCCCTGCTCGTCCTCGGGTGAAAGGTCGAGGAGCAGGACGGAGAGGCTGCCGATGGCGAAGCCCATCCCGGCGCCGCCGATGATCCACGCGGGCGCGGCCAGCCAGCCGGAGATCTGCAGCGCCACGGCGGCGGCGAGAATCCCGGCGGTGGTGAGCACGGCGCCGAGCAGCGCGTAGAACTCGCGCGGCCGCTCCGACCTGCCCTGGATCTGCGACGCCGCCGACCAGCCCAGCGCCCCGACCGTCAGGACGACACCGGCCTGCGCCGCGCTGAAGTCGTGCAGCCGGGTCAGCGCGAGCGGGATGAACACGTCGGTGCCGAAGAACGCGCCGGACAGCAGCCCCCGCACGAGCACGACGCTCGGCAGCCCGCGGCGGAGCCGGAGCGTCCCGGCGGGCAGCAGCCGCGGCAGCCCGAACCCGAGTCCCGCGAGCCCGGCGACGGCGGCGAGCGCCATCGTCCAGCCGGGCCTGTCCAGCCCGTACAGCAGGACGCCGGTCCCCGCCGCCACGGCAACGGCGGCCACATGCCGCCCCCTGCCCGCCGGCGGTGCGGCCTCCACCGTCTTGATATTGCGCAGCGCAGGCACCAGCAGCAACGCCGAAGGAATCACCAACGGAACCAGCCCGAGGAACACCCACCGCCAGTCGACGTGCTCAGCGACGAGCCCCCCGATCGCCGGGCCGATCAGCGAAGGAAGCACCCACGCCGCCGACAGCGCCGCGAACACCCGGGAGCGCAACTCCTCCGGATAGACGCGAGCGATCACGACATACATCGCGACCAGCGACACACCCGTGCCAAGACCCTGCACAGCCCGCCCGGCGACGAACACCCACATGGACGGCGCCGCCCCCGCGATCACCAGCCCGGCGACGAACGTCCCGAGCCCGATCATGAACGGCCGCACGGGCCCGGACCGATCGACCCATCCACCGGCCAGCACCGTCGAAAGCAGGCTCATGATCAGCGTCGCGCTGAACCCCCACGCGTACAGCGCCAGCCCGTCCAGATCCCCCGCCACCAGCGGCATCACCGTGCCCACGGCCATGCTCTCGAACGCCAGCAGCGTGACGACCATGACGATCCCGAACGTCGTCCCCCGAAACCCGCCCCCAAGCACACCCCGCGCACCCCTCGACCCCGCCAACTCAGCCCCCGCCCGCTCGGCCGCCACCTCCCCGGTCGCCGACCCAGGCCCGCCCTGCTCGTCCACGGACGTCCCGAACGCTCTGCCGGGCACGTCCAACTCAGCCGCCGCCTCCCCAACCGCCAATGCAGGCCCTGCCTGCTTGGCCGCCTCTCCGATCGCCGATGCAGGCCCGCCCTGCTCGGGGCCGGCCGCCTCGAACGCTCTGCTGGGCACGGCCAGCTCGGCCGCCGCCTCCCCAATCGCCGGTGCAGGCCCCGCCCGCTCGTCCACCGCTCTCCCGATAACCGGGCCAGGCCCCGCCTGCTTGGAAATCGCCCTCCCGGGGGCCGGTGCAGGTCCAGCCTGCTCGGGCGCGGCCGTCCCGAACGCTTTGCTGGGCGCGGCCAGCTCGGCCGCCGCCTCCCCAATCGCCGGTGCGGGCCCTGCCTGCTTGGACGCCGGCTTCCCGAGCGTTGGCGCAGATCCGGTCTGTTCGGGTTCGACCGTTCCGAGCGCTTTGCTGGGTGCGGCCAGCTCGGGCTCCGCCTTCCCGAGGGCCGGTGCGGGCCCTGCTTGCTCGGCCGCCGCTTTTCCGAAATCTGGGCCGGGCTGCGCCTGTTCGGGCGTCGTCTTGCCGAGCGCCGGGACGGGCCCCGCCTGGTCAGGGAGCGGTTCGGGGCGCGGCTGTGCTGTGGGATTGGTCTGGTCGGGGGGTTCTAGGACGGTGGTCATTGGGTGGCTGCCAGGGCTGAGGCGCGGTAGCGGCCGCTGGGGAGGTGGTCGGTCACCAGGTGGTGGAGGGCGGCAGCGGCCTCCTCCGGTGGGGGAGCGGAATCGGCGTCCTCGCCTGCGGCGCGGAGCATGTCGGTGTTCATCTCGCCTGGATCCACCCACCAGACGGACACGTCCGGTTCCTCGGCGGCTAGGACGTTCGAGAGCTGCTCGAGCGCCGCCTTGGACGACCCGTAGCCGCCCCACGTCTCGTAGTTCTCCACTGCCGCGTCCGACGTGATGTTGAGAATCGCGCCGTGCCGCTCCCGCAGGCTCGGCAGGGCGTCCTGGATGAGCGCCAGCGGTGCGAGGACGTTCGTGGCGAACGTGTCCGCAAGGTCGGTGACGGGCAGTGCGGCGAGCCGGTGCATCGGGGTCGGGCCGAGGGTGCTCGCGTTGTTGACGAGCAGGTCGAGGCCGCCGTCCGTGGCCCGGACGAGGTCGGCGCGGTGCGCTGGGTCGGTGACGTCCCCCGCGATGGCGGTGACGCCGCCGCCAGTGCCCGCGTTGCCGCCGGCGGTGCCCGTGCCGCCGCTGTTGGCCGCGCCGACGGTGTCGGTGGCCGCGTTGACGGTGTCAGTGGGGGCGTTGTTGCTGGTCGCGGTGCGGATGTCGTCTGCTGCTGCGGCCAGTGCGGTCGCGTCGCGGGCGTTGATGATGACGTGCCAGCCGTCCCGGACGAGCTCGCGGGCCAGGGCCCGGCCGAGGCCCCGGGAGGCTCCGGTGATCAGTGCTGTCTTCATGCCTCCGACGCTAGAAATCGGCGCCGCTTGCGGCATCGGCCGTCGGGACCGCTGGACGGTGGTCAGATGGTCCTAGGACCGCCGTCCCGGACCCGCGGACGGGACCGGCGGTGACCTCGTACCGGAGGCTGATTCGAGAAATCCCGCACAGCGAGTACGGTCTTCACATGTGAGCGCCGCGAGGCGCGCGGGCCAGCGGAGACGAGAGGCCGGGATGGACACCGACGGCGGAAGCGGCGGCCAGGGCGCGACCTTGCGCGCCGTGAGCTCCGCGGTGCTCGCGGTGACCCGGCACCTGTCCGTGCACGAGGTGCTGCAGGTGATCGTCCGGGCGGCGGCGCAGCTGCTGGACGCCCAGTACGCGGCCCTCGGCGTCCCGGACGACGCGGGCTCGTTCGCCGAGTTCGTCGTCGAGGGCATCTCCGACGAGCAGTGGGAGCGCATCGGCCCGCTGCCGCGCCAGCACGGCATGCTCGCCGCGATGCTGCACGGCGACACGCCCAAGCGGCTCGCCGACATCCGCAGGGAGCCCGAGTTCGAGGGGTGGCCGCAGGCGCATCCCGTCCTGAAAGACTTCCTGGGCGTGCCGATCCGGGACGGCGAGGACGTCATCGGCATCATCTTCCTGGCCAACAAGAAGCGTCCCGGCGGCTTCACCGGCGACGACGAAGAGCTCCTCACCCTGTTCGCCGCGCACGCCGCGATCGCCGTCACGAACGCTCGCCTGTACGAGCACAACCGCGAGCTGACGGTCGTCGCCGAACGCAACCGCATGGCCCGCGAGCTGCACGACGCCGTCGCGCAGAAGCTGTTCTCGCTGCGCCTCACCGCGCGCACCGCGTCCGCGCTGGCCGAGCGCGACCCCGTCCGGACCGTCCAGGAGCTGGAGCAGGTCGAGCGGCTCGCCGCCGAGGCCCTCGCCGAACTCCGCGCCGTGATCTTCGAGCTGCGCCCGGCGGACCTCACCGACGGCCTGGTCTCCTCGCTGCGCAAGCACGTCGAGGTCCTCGACCGGGCGCACGAGACGACCGTGCGCATCGCCGCCGACGAGGCCGTCGTCCTGCCCGAAGATCAGGAGGCCGTCGCGTTCCGCATCACCCAGGAGGCGCTCTACAACGCGCTCCGCCACGCGGGTGCGCGG
The DNA here is from genome assembly GCF_044326375.1 of Actinomadura sp. 3N508. NCBI lineage: Bacteria > Bacillati > Actinomycetota > Actinomycetes > Streptosporangiales > Thermomonosporaceae > Actinomadura > Actinomadura sp. 3N508. The sequence continues at coordinate 1,890 of NZ_JBIRAX010000019.1, read as the reverse complement.
ACTGTCGAGGTGCGGCTCGGCACGCGGGACGGGCAGGCCGTGCTGGAGGTCGCCGACGACGGGTCCGGGTTCGACGCGTCCGACACGGCGGCCGCCGAGCAGCAGAACGGGCTCGGCCTCGCGTCCATGCGCGACCGCGCCTACTCGATCGGCGGCGCGCTCACGATCGACGCCGCGCCCGGGCAGGGCACGACCGTCCGGCTGGAGGTGCCGCTGTGACGGCGAACGTGCGCGAGCCGGGCTCCCCGAGTGGGGACGGCCCCCGACGCCCCCCGGGCAGGGCACCGATCAGGGTCCTCATCGCGGACGACCATCCGGTCGTCCGGCAGGGGCTGCGCACCTTCCTCGGCATCCAGGACGACATCGAGGTCGTCGGCGAGGCGGAGGACGGCACGTCGGCCGTGACACTGGCCGAATCCCTGGAGCCCGATATCGTGCTCATGGACCTCAAGATGCCGGGCGCCGACGGCCTGACAGCGCTGACGGAGCTGCGGGCTCGCGGGGTGGCGTCACGGGTCCTGGTCCTTACCAGCGTCACCGAACGCGGGCACGTGCTGCCGGCCGTTCAGGCGGGCGCAGCCGGGTACCTGTACAAGGACGTCGACCCACAGGCGCTCGTCCAGGCGATCCGGGCGGTCCACGACGGGCACGTGCTGTTCGCGCCCGACGCGGCCGAGGCGATGCTGGCGGACGGGCCGGACGCGCAGGACGACCGCGGCCTGGCCGCGCTGACCGAACGTGAACGGGAGGTGCTCGTGCACATCGCGCGGGGCAGATCCAACCGGGAGATCGCCCGCGCGCTCGTGGTGTCCGAGAAGACGGTCAAGACACACGTCAGTAATCTGCTCATGAAACTGGGAGTCCAGGATCGGACGCAGGCGGCGCTCTACGCCGTCCGGCACGGTGTCGGCACGTCCGGCGCCGATGGCGAGGCAGCCGCCCGCGACTGATACAACTCCTCTGACCGGATCGTCATCGAAATTGGTATGAACGTAGCTATCAGATACGCAGCAGGCAGCGACATCGGCTGCAACCGAGAGAACAATGAAGACTCGGGCTACGCCGGTGCGCGGCTGATCGCGGTCGCGGACGGCATGGGCGGCTACGCGGGCGGTGAGGTCGCGAGCTCGACCGTCATCGGCTCCCTGCGCTCGCTCGACACCGACACCCCGCAGGACGATCTCGTCGAGAGCCTCGGCCGCGCCGTGGCGGAGGCCAACGAGAAGCTGCGCATCGTCCGGGAGGAACGTCCGGACCTGAGCCGCATGGGCACGACGCTCACCGCCATGCTGTGGTCGGGCGAGTCCGTCGCGCTCGCGCACGTCGGCGACTCGCGCGGCTACCTCCTACGGGACGGCGAGCTCTTCCAGATGACGCAGGACCACACCATGGACGAGCTCCTCAAGGCGGAGGCCGAGCAGGCGGGCCAGACGGCCGACCCTGCGGAGACGTCCCGGCTGTCGCACGTCCTGTACCGGGTCCTGGACGGACGCGAGGACCGCGAACCCGACCTGCGCCTCCGCGAGGCCCGGCTCGGCGACCGCTACCTCCTCTGCTCGGACGGCCTGAGCGGCCCCGTCGACGCCCAGCGCATCTACGAGATCCTGTCCGCCGAGGCCGACCCGCAGCGCGCCGTCGACCGGCTGATCGAACTGGCCCGCGAGAACGGCGGCCCCGACAACATCACCGCCGTCGTCGCCGACGTCATCGAATCCGACCACATCACCACCACCGACCCCCCCATGGTCGTAGGCGCCGCCGCCCAGTCCTGACCGACCACCCACCCACCCCACCCCGACCCATCGGCCGCACACTCTGGACACCGGCTGATCCCACCGCACGCGCCCTCTCCGCCATACGGCACGCCTCCTCCCCGACCACCCCACCCCC
>NZ_JBIRAX010000018.1:0-149516 GCF_044326375.1 Actinomadura sp. 3N508 | reverse complement strand
CCGTTCGCCGCTCGAGTACCCCCGAAGGGGCCTTTCCGCTCGACTTGCATGTGTTAAGCACGCCGCCAGCGTTCGTCCTGAGCCAGGATCAAACTCTCCATTAAGGCCAAACGACCAACCGAAAGGGCGAACTCCCGGCGGCCAAACCTCGGAAACAATCCCAGCATCGCAACCCTGAAAGGGTTGCATTGCCTCAAAGAAATCCCTGAACCATCCGAAGACAGCCCACGGGGACGACCCAACCCCCACAAACGGGGACCGGGCCGTATAAAGGCACTGGCTTTTAACACGCTGTTGAGTTCTCAAGAAACGGACACCCACCGCGCTGGATCCGCTTTCGCGATTTCCCGCTCCGGGGCAACCCTTCTAGCCTACCCGATCCGCCCTGTTTGTCAAAATCTGGGCGGTTCAGACCCCTACGTCCGTTTCCGGGCACGACACGTCGCAACCCGGTCGGTTCGTTGAGGGTTTCCCCGCGAGGCCGGGCCGCTTGTCGCGTCCCGCTCCCCCGTGGGGCGTGTAGAACATTAGGTCCCGCCGCGAGGGCCGTCAAATCGAGCTTGCGCGGCGTGAAACCCCAGTTCAAGTACGGTTTTCAAGACCTCCATCATGCCCGGTGACGGTCCTCGTAACCGCACTGTGACGTGTATTTGCCGAAGGTTGCCCTCAACATGGCGACCGCCCGCCCGGAGAGGCTCCGGACGGGCAGTCACGAACAGGGTTCAGGACGCGGTCACCTCGACGCCGCCCACGTTGCGCTTTCCACGTCGCAGGACGAGGAAGCGGCCGTGGAGCAGGTCCGCGGCGGCGGGCACGGCGTCCTCGGACTCGACCTTGGCGTTGTTGAGGTAGGCGCCGCCCTGGGCGATCGCCCGGCGTGCCTCGGACTTGCTCTTGCACAGCCCGGAGGCCGCCAGCAGGTCGACGACGGACGGCAGCTCGCCCGGGGGCACCGCGGCGCGCGGCACCTCGGCGAGCGCGGCTCTCAGCGTGCGTTCGTCCAGCTCCTCCAGGGCGCCCTGGCCGAACAGGGCGCGGGAGGCGGCCATGACGCGGGTGGTCTCGTCCGCGCCGTGGACGAGCGTGGTCATCTCCTCCGCGAGCGCCCGCTGCGGGGCCCTGGCGGCGGGACGGTCGGCCCCCTGCTTGACGAGATCGTCGATCTCCTCGTGGGAGCGGAAGCTGAAGACCTTCAGGAAGTTCTCCACGTCGCGGTCGTCGGCGTTGAACCAGAACTGGTAGAACGCGTACGGCGAGGTCAGGTCGGGGTCGAGCCAGTAGGTCTCGCCGCCGGCCGTCTTGCCGAACTTGGACCCGTCCGCCTTGGTGAGCAGCGGTGTGGTCAGCGCGTGGGCGCTGCCGCCCTCGACGCGGCGGATCAGGTCGACGCCGGCGGTGAGGTTGCCCCACTGGTCGCTGCCGCCCGTCTGGAGCCGGCACCCGTGCCGCCGATACAGCTCCAGGAAGTCCATCGACTGGAGCAGGACGTAGCTGAACTCGGTGTAGCTCATGCCGGTGGTGTCGAGCCGGGCCTTGACGGTCTCGCGGGCCAGCATCCGGTTGACCGGGAAGTGCTTGCCGATGTCGCGGAGGAACTCGATGGCGGACATGGGGCCCGTCCAGTCGAGGTTGCTGACCATGGTCGCCGCGGTGGGGCCGTCACCGAAGTCGAGGAACTTCGACACCTGGCCGCGGATGCGCTCGACCCAGCCCGCGACGGTCTCCTCGGAGTTCAGGACGCGTTCGGTGCTCTTGCCGCTCGGGTCGCCGATCAGGCCGGTGGCGCCGCCGACGAGCCCGATGGGCCGGTGCCCGGCCAGCTGGAAGCGGCGCAGCGTGAGGATCTGGATCAGGTTGCCGAGGTGCAGCGAGGGGGCCGTCGGGTCGAACCCGCAATACAGCGTGACCGGTCCCGCGGCGAGCAGGGCCCGCAGTTCGTCCAGGTCGGTGGACTGCGCGATCAGGTCGCGCCACGCGAGATCGTCCAGGATGTCGGTCACGGTCTCCTCGTTCCGGCTTGCGTTCCGTGTGCCCACCAGGGTGCCCGGGCGGGCGGGTGTCACGCTAACGATATTCAGGGGGCCGCCGCGATCACCGGGTCAGTCGGCAGCGGTGATCTTCTTGCGTTGTCGCGGGACGTGCGCGCGGTAGGGCGAGACGGTCGGGTCGCCGTCGATCCAGAAGCGCCACGGCACCTCCTTGGCGCCGTTCACGCCGGTGCGCGGGCCGTTGCGGACGAGCGCGGGGTCGGCGGGGTCGCCGGCGTGGACGGTGAGCGGGCCGCCGGGCGTGCAGACGTCCAGGCCGTTCTGCTCGCGGGCGATGCCGAGCGCCTGGCAGAGCCGTGCGGGGCCGCGGGCGAGGTCGCGGACGGACGAGCGCGAGCGGCGGGCGCGCGCCACGTCCTCCCCCGCGACGATCTCGCCGGCGCGAAGCAGCACCGCCATGGACGTTCCGTCCGGGCCGCACACGAGGTTCATGCAGAAGTGCATGCCGTAGGTGAAGTAGACGTAGGCGTGGCCGGGCGGCCCGAACATGACGGAGTTGCGGGGCGTCCGGCCTCGGTAGGCGTGGGAGGCCGGGTCGAGGGGGCCCGCGTAGGCCTCGACCTCGGTGAGCCTGACCGCGACCTCGCCGCCGCCGGGCGCGCGGTGGCTGAGCACGTGCCCGAGCAGGGCGGGCGCGACCTCCTCCACGGGGCGGTCGAAGAAGCCGCGGGGCAGCAACGCTCCGTTCATCGCCTCACCCGTCGGAGTCGGCGGCCCAGGCGGCGTGGTCGTTGACGAGCCCGCGGAGCGCGGCGAGCTGCTCGCGGACACGGTCGGGCGCCGTCCCCCCGTACGCCTTCCTGGAGGCGAGGGCCCCCTGGACGTTCAGGACCTCGCGGACGTCCGGCGTCAGGTGCGGCGACACCTTGGCGAGCTCTTCGTCGGTGAGGTCGTCGAAGTCCTTGTCGTTGACCTGGCACCAGACGACGAGGTGCCCGACGACCTCGTGCGCGTCGCGGAACGCGGTGCCGCGCCGGACGAGGAGTTCGGCGAGGTCGGTGGCGAGGGCGAAGCCATCGGGGGCGAGGGCCTCCAGGCGTTCGGTGTTGACCCGCATGGTCGCGATCAGCCCGGACATGGCGGGCAGGACGAGCAGCAGCGTCTCGACGGCGTCGAACGCGCCCTCCTTGTCCTCCTGGAGATCGCGGTTGTAGGTGAGCGGGAGGCCCTTGAGGGTGGTGAGCAGGCCGACGAGGTGGCCGATGAGGCGGCCGGCCTTGCCGCGGGCGAGCTCGGCGACGTCGGGGTTCTTCTTCTGCGGCATGATCGACGACCCGGTGGCGTAGGTGTCGTCCATCTCGATCCAGCGGAACTCCTGCGACGCCCAGAGGCAGATCTCCTCGCCGAGGCGCGACAGGTGGACGCCGATGAGCGCGGCGGCGAAGAGGAACTCGGCGACGAAGTCGCGGTCGGCGACGGCGTCCATGGAGTTGGCCGCGGCGGCGTCGAAGCCCAGCTCGGCGGCGGTGGCCTGCGGGTCGAGCGGCAGCGACGAGCCGGCGAGCGCGCCGGAGCCGAGCGGGGAGATCGCGGCGCGCTTGTCCCAGTCGCGGAGCCGGGCGATGTCGCGGGTGAGCGGCTGGACGTGCGCGAGGAGCTGGTGGGAGAACAGCACGGGCTGCGCGTGCTGGAGGTGGGTCATGCCGGGTGCGGCGACACCGAGGTTGTGCTCAGCCTGCGCGATCAGCGCGGTCTCCAGCTCGACGAGGCGGGAGACGATCTGGCGGGCGTGGTCGCGCAGGTAGAGGCGCAGGTCGGTGGCGACCTGGTCGTTGCGGCTGCGGCCCGCGCGGAGCTTGCCGCCGAGCGCGCCGAGCCGTTCGAGGAGGCCGCGTTCAAGGGCGGTGTGGACGTCCTCGTCGGCGACCGTGGGCCGGAACTCGCCGGTGCGGCACGCCTCCTCGAGGTCGTCCAGGGCACCGATCATGCGGTCGAGCTCGTCGTCGGTCAGCAGCCCCGCCCGGTTGAGGACGCGGGCGTGCGCGCGCGAGCCCATCAGGTCGTAGGGGGCGAGCCGCCAGTCGAACTGGACGCTCACCGAGAGCCGCGCGAGCGCGTCCGACGGGCCGCCCTCGAACCGGCCACCCCACAGGCGCGTCGGTGCCTTCGTCACGAAAATCCTCTTCTTCCCGCCGCTGAACGAACGTTGCATGTCAATCTCACCACGTCCGGGCATGGCAGCACGGCGTGGGGGACGCCGTGGTCACGGCGCCCCCAGCACGGTGACGCGGCGTCCGCCTTAGGGTACGGGGAAACCCGTGCCGGAGGCGGGCGCGTCCGGGTTCCCCCGGTCGGACCCCCCGGCCGGGTTCCCGGTTGGGCCGCCCTTCAGGCGTTCCGGTCGCGCTTGGCGGCGATCTTGCTGGGCAGGCTCCACAGCTCGACGAAGCCCTTGGCGAGGCTCTGGTCGAAGACGTCGCCGGTGTCGTAGGTGGCGAGGTCGTAGTCGTAGAGGGACGCGCCGCTGCGCCGGCCGGTGACGACGGCGCGGCCGCCGTGCAGGGTCAGCCGGACGTCGCCGGACACGTGCTTCTGCGCGTCGGCGATGAACGCGTCCAGGGAGTCCTTCAGCGGCGAGAACCACAGGCCGTCGTAGACGAGCTCGCCCCACCGCTGGTCGACGGACCGCTTGAAGCGGGCGAGGTCGCGCTCGACGGTGACGTTCTCCAGCTCCATGTGCGCGGCGATCAGCGTGATCGCGGCGGGGGCCTCGTAGACCTCGCGGCTCTTGATGCCGACGAGCCGGTCCTCGACCATGTCGATCCGGCCGACGCCCTGCGCTCCGGCGCGGCGGTTCAGCTCGGCGATGATCTCGTACGGGGTGAGCGGGCGGCCGTCCAGCGCGACGGGCACGCCGGCGGCGAAGGTGATGACGACCTCGTCGGCCTCGCGCGGCTCGGCGGGGTCGGCGGTGTAGTCGTAGACGTCCTCGATGGGGCCGTTCCAGATGTCCTCCAGGAACCCGGTTTCGACGGCGCGTCCCCACAGGTTCTGGTCGATGGAGTACGGCGACTTGGCCGACACGTCGATCGGCAGGCCCTTCTCCTCGGCGAACGCGATCGCCTTGTCGCGCGTCCAGGCGAAGTCGCGGGCGGGCGCGATGACCTTCAGGTCGGGGTTGAGCGCGGACAGGCCCGCCTCGAACCGGACCTGGTCGTTGCCCTTGCCGGTGCAGCCGTGCGACACCGTCGTCCCGCCGAACTCCTTCGCGGCCGCGACGAGGTGCTTGACGATCAGCGGCCGGGACAGCGCGGACACCAGCGGGTAGCGGTCCATGTAGAGGGCGTTGGCCTGCATGGCGGGGACGCAGAAGTCCGCGGCGAACTCCTCCTTGGCGTCCACGACGACGGCCTCGGCCGCGCCGCAGGCGAGGGCCCGCTTGCGGATGCTCTCGAGGTCCTCGCCGTCCTGGCCGACGTCGAGGGCCACGGCGATGACGTCGCCGCCGGTCTGCTCGGCGAGGTACGGGATGGCGACGGAGGTGTCCAACCCTCCGGAGTATGCGAGTACGACGCGCTCGCTCATGATCTTTGTCTCCTGTGCGAAGTGTGAGGTTTCGGGTCTTGCGGGCTGGGACGGGGGCCGCGGGCGGCCCTAGCTTCGTCGTTCGCGGCCGTCGGTCAGCCGCAGGAGCGCCTGCGCGACGTCGTCCCCGCCGGTCGGGTCGCGGGCGATGACGAGGATCGAGTCGTCGCCCGCGACGGTGCCGAGGATGGACGGCCATTCGGCGTGGTCGATCGCCGAGGCCAGGTACTGCGCGGCCCCGGGCGGGGTCCGCACCATGACCAGGTTCGCCGACGCCTCGGCGGAGACGAGCAGCTCCGCGGCGAGCCGGGAGAGCCGTCCGGTGAAGGTCTCGGCCGAGCCCGTGCGGGCCCGCCGGATCCGCTCGCCGCCCTCCCCGGGGACGGCGTAGATCAGGCTGCCGTCGTCGGCGCGCAGCCGCACCGCGCCGATCTCCACCAGGTCGCGCGACAGCGTGGCCTGGGTGACCTCGACGCCCTCGTCGCCGAGGAGCCTGGCGAGCTCGCCCTGCGAGTGCACGGGATGCCGGGTCAGCAGCTCGATCACCCGGGCGTGCCGGGCGGTCTTGGTCATGGGGGTGGTCACCGCGAGCGCTCCAGCAGCCAGATGAGCAGCGCCTTCTGGGCGTGCAGGCGGTTCTCGGCCTCGTCCCAGACGCGGCTCTGGGGGCCGTCGAGGACGGACGCGGCGATCTCCTTGCCGCGGTAGGCGGGCAGGCAGTGCAGGACGATCGCGCCGGGGTCGGCGAGGGTGAGCAGGTCCTCGGTGACGGAGTACGGCTCGTAGCGGGAGGTGTCCTTGCCGTCCTGGCCCATGGAGACCCAGGTGTCGGTGGCGAGGACGTCGGCTCCGGCGGCGGCCTTCGCGGCGTCGTCGGTGACGGTCACGGAACCGCCGGTCGCGGCGGCGATCTCGGTGGCGCGGGCGACGACCGCGGGGTCCGGGGGCTGGGACGCGGGGGCGCCGACGCGGACGTGCATCCCGGCGGTGGCGCAGCCGAGCAGGTAGGAGTGGGCCATGTTGTTGGCGCCGTCGCCGAAGTAGGCGAGGGTGACGCCGGCGAGGTCGTCGCCCTTCGCCTCCCGGACGGTCTGCAGGTCGGCGAGGATCTGGCAGGGGTGGAACTCGTCGGTGAGGGCGTTGACGACCGGGACGGTGGTGCCGGCGGCCATCTCGTCGATGCGCTCCTGCCCGGCCGTCCGCCACACGATGGCGCCGACCTGGCGTTCCAGGACGCGGGCGGTGTCGGCGATGGTCTCGCCGCGGCCGAGCTGGCTGGTGCCGGCGTCCATGACGATGGGGTTGCCGCCGAGCTCGGCGATGCCGACCGTGAACGACAGCCGGGTCCGGGTGGACGGCTTGTCGAACAGGACGGCGACCGACTGCGGGCCGTCGAGGGGCCGGAACCGGAACCGGTCCTTCTTCACCTCGGCGGCCAGGTCGAGCACCTCGGCCTGCTCGGCGGGGGTGAGGTCGTCGTCGCGGAGGAAGTGCCTGGTCATGCTCGGTTCTCCGTCGTGGGGGCGGGGGCGGCGGCGTCGAGGATCGAGGGGAAGGCGGCGGTGAACGACCGCGCCTGCCCGGCGGTGAGGACGAGCGGCGGGGCGATGCGCAGGGCGTCCGGCGCGACCGCGTTGATCAGGAATCCGGCGTCGCGGGCGGCGGCCTCGACGGCGGGGGCGTGCGGTCCGGTGAGGACGGCGGCGCGCCACAGCCCGCGGCCCCGGACGCCGCCGAGCAGCGGGTGGTCGATGGCGCGGAGGCCGCCGGCCAGGGTCTCCCCGACGGAGGCGGCGTTGGCGAGCAGGGCGTCCTTCTCGATCGTGGTCAGGACGGCGAGCGCGGCGGCGGCGCTGACGGGGTTTCCGCCGAAGGTGCTGCCGTGGTCGCCCTTCGCGAACAGGCCGCCGTGCGGGCCGAACGCGACGCACGCGCCGATCGGCAGGCCGCCGCCGAGGCCCTTGGCCAGGGTCAGGATGTCCGGCCTGGCGTTCTCGTGCTGGAACGCGAACCAGGTGCCCGTCCGGCCGATCGCGGACTGGATCTCGTCGGCGACGAACAGCGCGCCCGTCGCGTCGCAGATGGCGCGGGCGGCCGCGAAGTACCCGTCGGGCGGGGGGACGACTCCGGCCTCTCCCTGCGTGGGCTCCAGGAAGACGGCGGCGCAGTTCTCGTCCACGGCGGCCTTGAGCGCGCCGGCGTCGCCGTAGGGGACGAACCGGACGTCGATGCCGTACGGCCCGAACGGCTCCCGGATCGCGGCCTTCCCGGTCAGCGACAGCGCGCCCATGCTGCGGCCGTGGAAGCCGTTCTCGGCGGCGACGAAATACGTCCGGCCGTTGGCCTTGCCGTATTTGATGGCGAGTTTCAGCGCGCACTCGTTCGCCTCGGTGCCGCTGTTGCTGAGGAACACCTTCCCGTCACCGTCACCGTCACCGTCGCCGTCGCCGCCGAGCAGCTCGCGGAGCCGCTCGGCGAGCAGCACCTCCGGCTCGTGCAGGAACAGGTTGGACGTGTGCGCCAGCGTCGCGACCTGCGACGACACCGCCTCGACGAGGGCCGGGTGGCCGTGGCCGAGGGAGGTGACCGCGATCCCGGCGATCAGGTCGAGGTACTCGCGGCCGTCGGCGTCCCACACCCGGCAGCCCTCACCACGCGCGAGCGGCAGCGGCGGGACGCCGTAGTTCGGCATGAACGCGGCCTCGAACCGTTCCCTGAGATATCTCATGCCTTGGCACCCTTCGCAGGACCCGGGGGGCTGGGGAGCACCATCGTTCCGATCCCTTCGTCGGTGAAGATCTCCAGGAGGAGGGAGTGCAGGACGCGCCCGTCGAGCACGTGGGCCTGCGGGACGCCGCCGCGCACGGCCGTCAGGCAGGCCTCCATCTTCGGGACCATCCCGGCGGACAGGTCCGGCAGCAGGACGGCCAGCTCGTCGGTGGTGAGGCTGTCGATCACGTCGTCGCTGTCGGGCCAGTCGGCGTACAGGCCGTCGACGTCGGTGAGGACGACGAGCTTCGCGGCGTCCAGCGCGACGGCGAGCGCGGCGGCGGCGGTGTCGGCGTTGACGTTGTAGACCTCGCCGTCGTCGCCGCGCGCGATGCTGGAGATCACCGGGATGCGGCCGTCGTCCAGCAGCGCCCGGACGGCCCCGACCTGCACCTCGACGATCTCGCCGACCTGGCCGATGTCGACGGGCTCGCCGTCCACGACCGCGTGCTTGCGCTCGGCGGTGAACAGGTGCGCGTCCTCGCCGGACATGCCGAGCGCGAACGGGCCGTGCCGGTTGATCAGCCCGACGACGTCGCGCTGGACCTGCCCGGTGAGCACCATCCGGACGACCTCCATGGCCTCCGGCGTGGTGACCCGCAGCCCGGCGGTGAAGGTGGAGTCGATGCCGTTGCGGGCGAGCGCCGCGTTGATCTGCGGGCCGCCGCCGTGCACGATCACCGGCTTCAGCCCGGCGTAGCGGAGGAACACGACGTCCTCGGCGAAGGAACAGCGCAGTGTTTGATCTGTCATCGCGTGCCCGCCGTACTTGATCACGACGGTGGTGCCGTGGAAGCGCTCCAGCCACGGCAGCGCCTTGATCAGCGTCTCGGCCTTGGCCATGACGCCGACCCGGTTCTGGCGCAGCTCCGCGCCCGAGGTGACCGCGCTCATGTGGAGTACGCCGAGTTCTCGTGGACGTAGTCGGCCGTGAGGTCGGTGGTCCAGACGGTGGCGCTGTGCGGGCCCGCCGACAGGTCGACGGTGATCGTCACGTCGCGGGGGCGCAGGTCGACCTTGTCGCGGTCGTCGCCGAACGAGCCGTTCCGGCACACCCACACGCCGTTGATCGCGACGTTGAGCTCGCCGGGCTCGAACACCGCGTCGGTGGTGCCGACCGCCGAGAGCACCCGGCCCCAGTTCGGGTCCTCGCCGTGGATGGCGCACTTGAGGAGGTTGTTGCGGGCGATGGAGCGTCCGACGGTGACCGCGTCATCGTCGGACGCGGCGCCGACGACCTCGATCGCGATGGCCTTGGACGCGCCCTCGGCGTCCACGAGCAGCTGCCGGGTCAGGTCGGCGCACACGTCGGTGAGCAGGGCGGTGAACTCGTCCTCGGAAGGGACGACGCCGGACGCGCCGGACGCCAGCAGCAGCACGGTGTCGTTGGTGGACATGCAGCCGTCGGAGTCGAGCCGGTCGAGGGTGACGCCGGTGGCCGCGCGCAGCGCCCGGTCCAGCACGTCGGCGGGCAGGTCGGCGTCGGTGGTGATCACGCTGAGCATGGTCGCCAGGGACGGGGCGAGCATGCCCGCGCCCTTCGCCATCGCGCCGATCATGTAGCCGCCCGCGCCCGGCCGGAAGGAGATCTTCGCGACGGTGTCGGTGGTGCGGATCGCGTCGGCGGCGGCGAGCCCGCCGTCGCCGCGCGACAGCTCGGCGGCGGCCTTGCCGACGCCGGGGAGCAGCAGGTCCATCGGGAGCCGCTCGCCGATCAGGCCGGTGGAGCAGACCGCGACCTCGCCCGCGGAGTCGTCCAGGAGCTCGGCGACCTTCTCGGCGGTGGCGTGGGTGTCCTGGAAGCCGGGCGCGCCGGTGCAGGCGTTGGCGCCGCCCGCGTTCAGCACGACGGCGTGGACGCGCCCGCCCTTGAGGACCTGCTCCGACCACAGGACGGGCGCCGCCTTCACCCGGTTGCGGGTGAAGACGCCGGCGGCCGCGCGGGACGGCCCGTCGTTGACGACGAGGGCCAGGTCGCGGTTGCCGCTGGGCTTCAGCCCCGCGACGACGCCGGCGGCGCGGAAGCCCCGGGGTGCGGTGACGCTCAAGGGGACACTCCGATCGTGGTCAGGCCGAGTTCTTCGGGAAGCCCGAGGGCGAGGTTGGCGCTCTGCACCGCGCCGCCCGCGGTGCCCTTGGCGAGGTTGTCGACGGCGGCGACGGCGACGACGCGTCCGGCGGACTCGTCGAGCGCGATCTGGACGAGCGCGGTGTTGGCGCCGAGCGTCATGGACGTGGCGGGCCACTGGCCGTCCGGCAGCAGGCCGAGGAAGGGCTCGTCGGCGTACGCCTTCTCGTAGGCGTCGCGCAGGGCGGCGGGGGTAACGCCGGGACGGGCCTTGGCCGTGCAGGTGGCGAGGATGCCGCGGCTCATCGGCGCGAGCGTCGGCGTGAAGGAGACCGTGACCGGTTCGCCCGCGACGGCGCTGAGGTTCTGGACCATCTCCGGTGTATGCCTATGCGTGCCGCCGACCGCGTAGGCGGACACCGAGCCCATGACCTCGCTGCCCAGCAGGTGCGGTTTGAGCGCCCGTCCCGCGCCGGAGGTGCCGGACGCGGCGACCACGACGACGTCGGGTTCGGCGAGCCCGGCGGCGAACGCCGGGAACAGCGCGAGCGTGACGGCGGTCGGGTAGCAGCCGGGGACGGCGATGCGCCTCGCGCCGCGCAGCGCGTCCCGCCGGCCGGGCAGTTCGGGCAGGCCATAGGGCCAGGTGCCCGCGTGGGACGTTCCATAGAACCGCTCCCAGTCACCCGGATCGGTGAGCCGGTGGTCGGCGCCGCAGTCGATGACCAGGACGTCCTCGCCGAGCTGCGCGGCGAGCGGGCCCGACTGGCCGTGCGGCAGCGCCAGGAACACGACGTCGTGGCCGGACAGCGTCTCCGGGGTCGTCTCGGCGAGGACGCGGCCGGCCAGGGATCGCAGGTGGGGCTGGTGCGCGCCCAGCTCGGTGCCCGCGTTGGCGCCCGCCGTCAGCGCGCCGATCTCGAACTCTGGATGTCCCGCCAGGATGCGCAGCAGCTCGCCGCCCGCATAGCCGCTGGCGCCGGCGACCGCCGTCCGGATTCCCATGAGCAAGAGTATGCATGACACTGGATGTCTATTCAAAGCCGGGCGGCCCGTTCCAGCCGACTGAGACGATCGCCACAGCGTGTATTTAGACGGCTAAAAATTTGCTCTCTAACCATTAGGGCCCTAACATCACGGCCATGGAGAACCTCGGCTTCGCCGATCTGCAGGTCCGGCCCATGGAGGAATGGCCGATCGGCAGGCTCTTCGGCCTGGCGTCACGGCTGGCGCAACCGGTGGTCTCGCGGATCATCGAGCAGCACGGCATGACCCCGGCCGGGTTCTTCGTGCTCCGCATGCTGGTCGTCGAGGACGGGCTGCGCCCCGGCGAGGTCGCCAAGCGGCTGCTCGTCACCCCGGCGACCGTCACCTCCGTGGTCGACACGCTGGAGCGCAACGGGCACGTCCGGCGCGAGCGCTCGTACCGCGACCGGCGCGGCGTGATGCTGCGCATCACCGGCTCGGGCCGGCGGCTGGTCGCGGAGAAGTCACAGCTCATCGGGCGCGACCTCGGCCGCGTCTACGACGTCGTCGGCGAGGCCGACGAGGCCGCCGTCCGGCGGTTCCTGGTCGGCCTCATCCGGCGGTTCGAGGATTTTCCGGCCGAAGACGACGACTCACACAGCTCGCACAGCGAAGAAGCGAAGGGAGGCGGCGCGTGACCGAACCCCCAGAAGCCGCCGTCAGAACGGTCGACCTCAGGAAGACCTATCCGGCGTCCGGGCCGCGTCCCGCGGTGCCCGCCGTCCAGGGCATCGACCTGGACGTCCCGCGCGGCGAGTTCTTCGGGCTGCTCGGCCCGAACGGCGCGGGAAAGTCGACCACCATCGGGATGCTCACCACCCTCGTCGTGCCGACCGGCGGCAGCGCCCGCGTGTGCGGCCTGGACGTGGTGAAGGACGCCGTCGAGATCAAGCGCCGCATCGGCGTGGTGTCGCAGAACAACACCCTCGACAGCGACCTGACCGTCGCCGAGAACCTGGAGTTCCGCGGCCGCTACTTCGGCCTCGGCGCCCGCGACGCCCGCAGGCGCGCGGGCGAGCTGCTGGAGCTGTTCGGGCTGACCGAGCAGCGCGGCGGCAACCCGTTCGAGATCTCCGGCGGGCAGGCCAAGCGGGTCATGATCTGCCGGGCCCTCATGCACGGCCCCGAGGTGCTGTTCCTGGACGAGCCGACCGCCGGGCTCGACCCGCAGACCCGCACCAACCTGTGGGAGGTGCTGCGCGGTCTCCAGGCGGCCGGGCAGACCATCGTGCTCACCACCCACTACATGGAGGAGGCGGAGGCGCTCTGCGACCGGGTCGCGGTCGTCGACCACGGCAGGATCCTCGCCAGCGGCACGGTGGACGAGCTGAAGTCCAGCGCGGGCGCCGACACGGTCATCACCGTCACCTACGACGCCGCCGCGCCCGACGGCGTCCACGCCCTCGCCGGCCGGGACGGCATCGGCAAGGTCGAGGTCAACGACGGCCAGGTCCGCGTGTTCGCCGCCGACCCCGACGGCCTCCTCGGCGAGCTGGTCACGATCGGCTCCCGCGCCGGTGTCGGCGTCACCGACGCCACCCAGCTCCGTCCCAGCCTGGAGACCGTCTTCCTCACCCTCACCGGAAGGGAGTACCGGGAATGAGCGCGTCCGCCGCCCCGGCGCCCGCCGCACCAGCCGCGCCCGCCGTCCTCGCGCCGCCGCCGCCCGCGCGGGCGACGCTGCCCCGCACGTTCGCCGCGATGATGGCGCGCGAAGGGCGCGTCATGCGCAAGAACTTCGTGTCCACGTTCACGCGGGTGCTGGTGCAGCCGGTGATGTTCGTGTTCGTGTTCGCCTACGTCCTGCCGAAGCTCGGCGGCGGCGCGATGGCGGGCGGGCCCGGCGGGCCGACGTTCGCCACGATCCTGGTGCCCGGGCTGGTCGGCTCGTCCATCATCATGCAGGCGATGATGGCGGTGATCTTCCCGCTGATGATGGAGCTGAACTGGCAGAAGTCGATCACCGACCGGGCGCTGGCCCCGGTGCCGATCCCGCTGCTGGCCGCCCAGAAGATCATCGCCGCGGCGGCGCAGGGCCTGCTCGGCGGGCTGCTGGTGTTCCCGGCGGTGCTGCTCATCCACGCCGAGGGCCAGGCGCCCAAGGTGCACGTGGACAACTGGCCCGTCCTGATCCTGGTGATGGTCGCCGGGTCGCTGCTGTCGGCCGCGGGCGGCCTGCTGCTGGGCACGCTGATGAACCCGCAGAAGGTCCAGGTCCTGTTCGCGATGGTGCTGCTGCCGATGACCATGCTCGGCTGCGTGTACTACCCGTGGTCGGCGCTGGAGGACATCCGCTGGCTGCAGATCGTCAGCCTGTTCAACCCGCTGGTGTACGTCAGCGAGGGCCTGCGCAGCGCGCTGACGCCGGACGTCCCGCACATGCCCGCGTGGGCGTTCCTCCTGGCCATCGTCGGCGGGACGATCCTGCTGACCTGGGCGTCGATGCGCACCTTCACCAAGCGCGTGCTCACCTGACAGCCGCGCGGGAGGCGGGGCGGGCCGGGAGCCCGCCCCGCCTTCGTCATGCCGGAACCCTGTCGAAATAGCAGCCGTCTCAGTAAAAAAGTGGCATAGGACGTAAATATCGCGTCAAGGTTTCGCCATCCTCGATGGAACCCCCATCCGGCCGATCCCGGCGCGACGAAGGGCAAGAGGGCGCAGATGGCAGACAAGCCTTCACGACCGCCGTGGCCCCAGCACCTGCGCGAGAGTTGGATCCAGCTCGTCGGCGGCGCCGCGCCCATCGCGGGCGGCCTGTCGAGCGCGTACGGGCTCCACCGGCTGCCCCTCTTCCTCGTGGGGTCCCTCGCCGTCCTGCTCCTGATCGACCGCATCGTGTACAGCAGCAGGGACCGCGCCCCGTTCCGCCGCAGGCACGGCCTGGCGAAGGCGGGGCGGGTGGTCCGTCCGGTCCTCGCGCTGCTGGCCGGAGCGGCCGTCGCGCTGGCCCTGTGGGTGGCCGTGCCGCAGGTGGCGCGGCTCGTGTCCCCGCCGCCGGAGGGATGCGAGTCGCTGCCCGAGGCGCGCGTCATGGCCGCGCCCGAGCTCTACGCCGCCGTCCGGTCCGCGGCCGACGAGTTCGCCGAGCGCGCCCCCGACGACGGCCGCGACGGCTGCGCACCGGGCCGGGTGACCGTCTTCGAGGCGCCGCCCGCGGCCCGCATGGACGCGGTGTTCAAAGGAACGTGGGAGTTCTCCGAGCAGCCGCGCCCGGACCTGTGGGTGCCCGCGACCAGCGCGGCGGTGGCCGCCGCGACCGGCGGCGAACCCCGTCCCGAGAAGGGGATGCGGGCGGGCGACACCAAGGTGCGCCTCTGGGCCGGCGGGAACTTCGGGGCGCCCTCGCCGCTCGTCCTCGCCGTCTCGCGGCGGGTCGCCGAGGACCTCGGCCTCAGCGAGACCCACCCCATCTCGCTGGACGGGGTGACCGCCGACATCGACCGGCTGCTCGTCCCGCGCCCGCCGCGGCGCGTCCCCCGCCCGGCGGAGACCGAGTCCGAACTGGCGGGGATGCTCATGCTCTTCGGCGGCAGCACCGGCGACGACGGGAAATCGCGCAGCCGGCGCCGGGAAATCGTCAACCTGGTCGACCGGGACATCACCGTGCCGTCCGATCCCGGCGCCCTGCTGTGCAGGCTCCGCGCGCTCGACAAGGACCACGGCACGACGACCGCGGCGATCGTGCCGCTGTCGTCGGTCGAGGTGTTCAACTCCGGAGCGCCGTGCGGGGCGTCCGTCCTCCCCCAGCAGGAGCAGCTGGTCCCGATGCGGCCCGGGTGGGCGCCCGCGATCGACCGGCCCATCGTGCGGGTCCGCTGGGACGGCGCCGACCCGGAGGGCCACCGGCTCGCGGACAGGTTCGCCGGCTGGCTCGCCCGGCACGGGCCGCCCCCGGTCAAGGGCCCGTCCGGCCCCACCCTCACCCGCGACCACCTCGCGCAGAGCCGAGCGCTCATGGCGAACGCGCAGCGAGAGCTGTCCATCGAGTTCATGCTCGACTACTCGGAGACGATGAACGGGCGGACCGGCACCGGGACCCGCCTCACCGACGCGGTCACCCTCATCGAGAACGCGCTGGACCGGCTCAGCCTCAACCCCGGCAACCAGGTGGGCCTGTGGCGGTTCCCCGGCGGTGCCGGGGGACGCGCGCCCGCCGCGCTCGTCCCCCGGGCACCCGCCGACCCGGCCCAGGCGGAGCGGATCAAGGCGAGCCTGGACGGGCTGCGCCGCGCCGACGCCGACACCACGCCCCTGTTCCACGCGATCGCCGTCGCCGCCGGGCAGGGAACCGGCCGCCGCACGCTGGTGGTGCTCACCGACGGGAAGGACGACGACCCGGGGCGGCGCGGCGGCACGTCCGCCCGGCAGGAGCTCGAGGACGCCCTGGACGACCCCGGCGGCCCGCAGGTCTACGTGGTCGCGCTCACGGGCGCGGGCTGCGGCAGGGACCTGACCAGCTTGGAGCAAGCCCATTCCAGGTTCCACTGCCTGAAGGGAGACCGGAACGCCGACGCGATCCTCAACGCGCTCTTCTCCGCGCCCTAGGAAGGAGCCGGAGTGCCGAAGACCCATCTCATCGCCGCGCTGCTCGGCGCCATGATCACCCTGCTGGCGCTGGTCGGCCACGGCGTGGCGACGTCGCCGGAGCCGCGCTGCGCCGGGGACCGGCCGCTGACCGTCATCGGCGGCAGGGACGACTCGGGCATGCGCCGCGCGCTCATCACCGGATGGCGGGCCCCGGACGGGACGAAAGCCGTGTTCCGCGAGCTGCCGGCGAACATCGACCTGGAGCACAGCGAGCTGGTCGCGACCGCGCGGTCCGAGACCTGCGCGGCCGACGTGTACCTCGTAGACGGGCCGTGGATCCCGGAGTTCGCGCAGGCCGGGTACATCGCCCCCGTCGGCATCCCCGGCGGCGACCTCGCGGCGATCATGCCGGAGCTCCGGCGCACCGGGCAGTACCGGGGCAAGCTCTGGGCCGTCCCGCTGAACACCGACGCGCCGCTGCTCATCTACCGGAAGGACCTGGTGAAGGACGTTCCCCGCACCCGGGCGGACCTCATGGCCGCGGCGGGGAAGGCGGCGAGCGGGCGGCGCGCCGGCCTCATGCTCCAGCTCGAACGCTACGAGGGCTTCACCGTCAACATCCTCGAATCGATCCGCGACCACGGCGGGGACGTCGAGGTCGGCGAGGACGGCTCGGTGGCGCTGGACCGCGGGGCGGTGCTCGCCGCCCTGAACGACCTCGCCGCCGGCATGCGGCGCGAGCGCCCGCCGGTCTCCCCCGCGTCCCTGGACGCCGACGAGAACGACGGCGTCGACGCCTTCGAGCGGGGCGAGACGGCCTTCATGCGCAACTGGCCGGCGTTCTACACGCTGCTCACCAACCGCGAGAAGCTGCGGCCGGACCAGGTCGGCGCCGTCGCGTACCCGGGGGCGCGGGTCCTCGGCGGGCAGAGCCTCGCGATCGCGGCGGGCCTGCCCGCCGGCCGCGCCCGCGCGGCGCGCGCGCTGATCAGGCACCTGACCGGGCGGGCGCAGCAGCAGCGGCTGTTCGCCTGCGGCGGCTGGGCACCGGTGCGCGCGGACGCGTACGACGCGGACGCCGGGGGCTGCCAGGTCCGGAACAAGCGGCTGGTCCTGCACGCCGACGCCGCGGTGATCCTTGAGGCGGTCAAGGGCGCCCACCCTCGCCCGTCGTCGGTCTTCTACCCCGAGTTCAGCGGGGTGCTGCAGCAGCGCCTGCGGGAGCGCCTGCGCTGCCTGGTGCATCCGGCGGAGTGCCCGCCGCAGCCGGCCGACGGCGAGTTCCTGGACCGGCTCACCGCCGAGCTGGAGCGGGCGGCCCGCGGCCGGGGCCGGTGAGTCACGGCGGCTCGATCTCGGTGAGCCCGGTGGCGCGGTCCATGCGCAGCCAGCGGGTCAGGCCGAGCGTCCGCAGGAACGGGACGTCGTGGCTGACCACGATCAGGGCGCCCTGGTAGGCGGCCAGGGCCTGGGCCAGCTGGGCGGCGCTCGCCATGTCGAGGTTGTTCGTCGGCTCGTCCAGCAGGAGCAGCTGCGGGGCGGGCTCGGCGAGCAGCAGCGACGCGAGGACGGCGCGGAAGCGCTCGCCGCCCGAGAGCGTCCCGGCGGGCTGTTCGGCGCGCGCGCCGCGGAACAGGAACCGTGCCAGCCCGGCCCTGATCTCGGACGGTTTCGCCGACGGCGCCCGCAGGCGGACGTTGTCGATGACGGTGAGGTCGTCGTCGAGGACGTCGAGGCGCTGCGGCAGGTACCGGACGCCGTCCACGGCGACGCCAACCGCGACTCCCTCGGGGACGCGCTCGCCCAGCATCGTCCGCAGGAACGTGGTCTTGCCCGCGCCGTTCGGGCCGGTCAGCGCGATCCGCTCCGGGCCCTGGACGATCAGCTCGGCCAGCGTGCCGACCTCCGGTTCGGGCGCGGTGAGGCCCGTCACGGTCGCGACGGTCCGTCCGGCGGGGACGCGGGTGGCGGGCAGCCTGACGCGGATCTCGGCGTCGTCGCGGAGCGCGTCCTCGGCCTCGCTGAGCCGGTCGCGGGCGCCGGCGAGGCGCTCCTCGTGCATGATGCGGTGCTTGCCCGCCGAGACCTGCGCCTGCCGCTTGCGCTCCCCCATCACGATCTTCGGTTCGCGCTTGCTCGCCTCCATCTTGGCGCCGTAGCGCTTGCGGCGGGCCAGCTTGACGTGCGCATCCCGCAGGTCCCGTTTCTGGCGCCGGACGTCGGTCTCGGCGGCGCGGACCGTCCGCTCGGCGGCCTCCTGCTCGACCGCGAGCAGCTCCTCGTAGGCGGACAGGTTCCCGCCGAACGTCCGGACGGCGCCGTCGCGCAGGTCGGCGATCTCGTCGACCCGGTCGAGGAGTTCCCGGTCGTGGCTGACGACGACGAGCACGCCCGTCCAGGACGCGACCGCGTCGTACAGGCGGTGGCGGGCGTCCAGGTCGAGGTTGTTGGTCGGCTCGTCCAGCAGCAGGACGTCGGGGCGGGCGAGGAACCGCGCGGCGAGGGCGACCATCACGGCCTCGCCGCCGGACAGCGTCCGGACGGTCCGGTCGAGGTCCAGATGGCCGAGGCCGAGCCGGTCGAGTTCGGCGCGGGCGCGTTCCTCGACGTCCCAGTCGTCCCCGACGGCGGCGAAGTTCTCCTCGGTGGCCTCGCCGCGCTCGATGGCGTGCAGCGCGGCGCGGGCCCGGGCGATGCCGAGCAGGTCCGCGACGGTCGCGGCGTCGTCCAGGACGAGGTTCTGCGGCAGGTAGCCGATCTCCCCCTCGGCGGCGACGGTGCCGGACGCGGGCGCCAGCTCACCCGCGATGATCTTCAGCAGGGTGGACTTGCCGGAGCCGTTGACGCCGATCAGGCCCGTCCGGCCGGTGCCGAACGCGGCGTCCAGGCCGTCCAGGACGGGGGTGCCGTCCGGCCAGGTGAACGTCAGGTCCGAGCAGACGATGGCGAAAGGCATGAGGCGGCCTCCATGGTGACGAGCAGGTGCGGGACGCATGGAGACACCGCGGAACGCGCGACGCGCCGGCGGGCATGGAAAAGCCCGGCGAGCCGGAAGTCCGTACTGAGGTCACGTGCGCGGGCCGATGGACGGCCTGTGCGCGGTGTCGGACCTCAGATCCTCAATGGACTCCCCTGCCGGGCGGCGATGTGACGGCGTTGAGGATACTCGATGTCCCTTCGCGATACAAATGCGACATGCTGGGCCGGTGGAAGCCGTCAGTCCCGTGTTCGCCGGGCGGGCCGCCGAGCTCGCCGCGTTACGTGCCGCGCACGCGCGCGCCTGCGAGGGCGAGCCCGCCGCCGTGCTCGTCGGCGGCGAGGCGGGCCGCGGCAAGACGCGCCTCGTCGCCGAGTTCGCGCGGGGCGCCCGCACGCTGACCGGCGCCTGCCTCGATCTCGGCGCGGCGAGCCTGCCGTACGCGCCGTTCACCGCGATCCTGCGGCAAGCCGGGCGGGACACGGTCACCGCGCTGATGCCCGCGGCGGCCCTGCCCGAGCTGGCGCGGCTGATGCCGGGCCTCACCGCCGCCACGCCCCCGCCGGACGACGGCACCGGGCAGATGCGGCTGTTCGAGCACGTCCTGGCGCTGGTCGAGCGGCTCGGCGCGGACGACCCGGTCACGCTGGTGGTGGAGGACGCGCACTGGGCCGACCGCTCCACCCGGGACCTGCTGTCGTTCCTGTTCCGGAACCCGCCACGGGCGAGAGTTCTGCCGGTGGTGACCTTCCGTCCGGAGGAGCCCGGCACCCGCCCGCTGTTCGCCGATCTCGCCCGCCTTCCCCACGTGACCCGGCTGGACCTGCCGCCGCTCACCCGGACCGAGGTCGCCGACCAGGTCCGCGGCATCCTCGGCGCCGCCGACCCGGCCGTGGTGCGGGACGTGCACGCGCGCGGCGGCGGCAACCCGCTGTTCGTGGAGGCGCTGGTCGCGAACCCCGGCCCGGCGGTGCCCGGGTCCCTGCGCGAGCTGCTGCTCGCCCGCGTCCACCGGCTCCCCGCCCCCGCGCGCGCCGTGCTGCGGGCGGCGAGCGCGGCGGGCGACCGGGTCGGGCACGACCTTCTCGCGGCCGTGTCCGGCCTGTCCGATCCCGGGCTGAGCGAGGCGCTGCGCCCCGCCGCCGACCACGGGCTGCTGGTCGCGGACGGCCACGGCTACGCGTTCCGGCACGCGCTCATCCGCGAGGCCGTCCTGGCGGACCTGCTGCCCGGCGAGCGCGCCGCCCTGCACCGCCGGTACGCCGAGACCATCGAGAAGTCACCGGAGCTGAGCGACGCGCCCGCGAGCGCGCTCGCCGTCCACTGGCAGGGCTGCGGCGACCACGCCCAGGCCCTGGCCGCCGCGTGGCGGGCCGCCTGGGAGCGGCACGCGGCCGCCGCCTACGCCGAGCAGCTGTCGCTGCTGGAACGCGTCCTCGGCCTGTGGGACCTGGTGCCCGATGCCGCCTCCCTCACCGGCCTGCCCCGTGACCAGGTGCTGGAGGCGGCGGCGGAGGCCGCGGGCTCCATCGGCGACCCGGAACGGGGCCTGCCGCTCATCCAGCGGGCGCTGGACGAGACCGGCCGCGAGGCCGACCCGGGCCGGACCGCGTGGCGGCTGACGGTCCGGGCGATGATGCGCGCCTTCGCGGGCGCGGAGGACGAGCTGGACGACCTGTGGGCGGCCGAGCGGCTCGCCACGGGCCCGGTCCGCGTGCCCGTCCTCGCGCGGCTGAGCGGCCGGCTGCTCGTCTACGGCGAGATGGACGAGGGCGAACGCCTCGCCCGCGAAGGGCTGCGGCTCGCCCGCGCGTCCGGCGACCACCCGGCCGTACCCCATCTGGAGATCACCGCCGCCGCGGCCGCGGCGCGGGACGGGGACGGCGATCCCGCGGCGCTGGAACGGCTCCGGCACGCTCGTCCCGGCCCGCGGGAGCTCGTCCCCGTGCTGAACACGCTGGCGCACTGCCATCTGAACCTGGGCCGTGCGGAGAGCGCGCTGGCGCTGACGGCGGAGGGGCTCGCCGTCGCGGAGGACGCCGGGCTGGCGCACGGCGCGGGTCTCCCGCCGGCCGTCAACCACGTCGAGGCCCTGTACCGGCTCGGCCGCTGGGACGAGGCCGCCGGAACACTCCAGGAACGCCTGGACCGGCATCACGCGCCTGCTTTCCGGGTGCAGATGATGATCTGGCGGATCGCGCTGCTCGCCGCCCGTGGGCACGGTCCCGAGCCCGATCCGGAGGCGCTCGCGGTCCCGCTGGACGCCGGGTTCCCGCAGACGACGCTGCCGCTCGCCCAGATGATCATCGAGTGGCGGCTGGCGGAGGACGACCGGCCGGCCGCGCGTGCGGCGGTGGACGCCGTCCTGCGCCATCCGCGGCTGACCGTGCAGCCCTGCCATCTGTGGCCGCTGCTGGAGGCCGCCGCGCACGCCGGCGGCCCCCGGCTGACCGAGATCGCGGCGCTGGCCGCGGGGCTGCCCGCCGCGACGCCCGTGGCGCGGGCGCACGCGGCGACCGTGGCCGCGCTGACCGGCGGTCCCGCCGCGTGGGACACCGTGATCGCCGCGTGGGAGGGGATGGAGCAGCCGTATCCGCTGGCGCGGGCGCTGTTCCATGGCGCGTGCGCCGACCTGTCCGCCGGGGACCGCGCGTCCGCCGGAAACCGCCTCGACCGGGCCGCCGGGATCGCCGCGCGGCTCGGCGCCGCGCCGCTGGCCCGGCGGATCTCCGAGCGCGCCCGGCGCGCGGGCCTGGCCGGCCCGGACGGCGGGCCGCTGACCGCCCGCGAGTCGGAGGTGCTGCGGCTGCTGGCGCGCGGCCGCTCCAACCGGGAGATCGCCGAGGAGCTGTTCATCTCGCCGAAGACCGCGAGCGTCCACGTCTCGCGCATCCTCGCGAAGCTCGCTGTCTCCTCGCGCGGCGAGGCCGCCGCGGCGGCCCGCGACCGCGGCCTGGCTTAGCCGCCGAGCGGCCTTCATAAGCCGCCGCCTTATGGCCGCGCGGCGTGCCTTACCTGGACGGTGGTGGCATGGAAGCCGCCGTCCGCACCTCCGGCCTGCGCCGCGTCTACACGCGCAGGCGCCGGGACGACGTCGTCGCGCTGGACGACCTGTCCCTGACCATCGGCCAGAACGAGATCCACGGGCTGCTCGGCCCGAACGGCGCCGGGAAGACCACCCTCGTCAAGATCCTCTCCACGGTGCTGCTGCCGTCCGCCGGATCGGCGCGGGTCCTCGGCCATGACGTCGTGTCCGCGACGCGGGACGTCCGGTCGCTGGTCGGGCTCGTCCTCGGCGGCGACCGGGGCCTCTACGACCGGCTGACCGCGCGCCGGAACCTGCTGTTCTGGGGCGCGCTCTACAAGCTCGACGCCCGCACGGTCCGGGACCGCTCCGGCGCGCTGCTGGAGCGGGTGGGCCTCGCCGACCGGGCCGACGACCCCGTCGAGGGGTTCTCGCGCGGCATGCGGCAGCGGCTCCACCTGGCGCGCGGGCTGCTCCACGAGCCGCGGCTGCTGTTCCTCGACGAGCCGACCTCCGGGCTCGACCCGGTCGCGGCCGCCGCGTTCCGGCGGCTCGTCCTCGAACTGCGCGACGAGGGGCGCACGTTCCTGCTCGCCACCCACGACATGGACGAGGCGACGGCGCTGTGCGACCGGGTCACGCTGATCGACCGCGGCCGGATGCTGCTGACCGGCGAGCCCGCGAAGGCCGGGCGGTTCCTCGGCGACCGCGAATGCGTCGACTACGCCGACCCGGACCCGGCGCTCGCGGAGGCCGTGGCCGCGCTGCCCGGCGTGACCGAGGTGGAGCGGCGCGACGGCGCGCCCGGACGGTGGCGCGTCCACACCGCCGACCGGGACGGCACCCGCCGCGTCCTCGCCTGGCTGGTGGACCGGGACGTGCTCAGCGCGCGGCGCGGCCGTCCGACGCTCGAAGAGGTCTACCTGCGCGCGGTCGGCGACCGGGGGATGCGCGTATGAGCGGCGCGCGGGCCACGCTGCGCGTGCTGTGGCGGGCGGTGCTGCTGCAGGTCGCGCTGTCGCGGCGGAGACCGGAGCACGCCCTGATCCTGCTGATCGCGCCCATGCAGACGACGACGATGCTGGCGCTGGTGGTCACGGAGGACCGGCCGGACGCCGTCGTGAACGCCGTCCTGGCGCCGGGCCTGATCGGGCTGTGGGTGGCGGCGCTCGACTACGCCGGACGCGTCGTCACCGAGGACCGCTGGGCCGGGCGGTTCGCCCCGATGATCGCGGCGCCCGCCCCGCTGGGCCAGGTCGTCGCCGGGCGGGTCGCGACGGTCGTGCTGGTCGGCGCGGCGGCGTTCGCGGAGTCGTGGCTGGTCGCGGCGCTCGCCTTCGGGGAGGTGGTGACGGTCGCCGACCCGGTGCCGTTCGCGGTCGCGGTCGCGGCGACCTGCCTGGCGACCGTCGGGACCGCGACCCTCATCTCGGCGGTGTTCGTCATGTCGCGGGCCCACGAGGTGCTCCAGAACTCGCTCGGCTACCCGTTCTACATCCTCGGCGGCATCCTGGTCCCGGTGGCCGTGCTGCCCGGCTGGCTGCACCCGTTCAGCCGCCTGGTGTTCCTGTCGTGGAGCGCGGAGCTGCTGCGCGACGCCGCCCGCGGTGACGCGCACGGCTGGGCGTGGCCGGTCGCGGCGATCCTCGGGCTGGGCACGGCGGCGATGGCGGCCGGGCTGTGGCTGACGCGCCGGTACGTCGACCAGGCCCGCCGCAAGGGGACGGTGGGGTTCGCATGAGGGGCGTGCTGCGGATCGTCCGGGAGTCGCTGATCCTGGGGTTCGCTGAGCTGGGCGCCGTCTACACGTGGCGGACATGGACGTTCGGGTGGCTCGTCCGCCTGCTGTGCCAGGCGACGTTCTACGCCCTGCTCGGCAGCTACGTCGGCGACGAGCAGACCATGCGGTACGTGCTGATCGGCAACATCGTGGTGCTGGCGTGCATGGAGTCCACGATCGTGGTGATCTCGCTGGCCGGGGAGCGGGCGATGGGGACGCTGCCGCTGCTGGCGATCGCGCCGTCCGGGCACCTGCCCGTCTATCTGGGCCGCGGGCTGCAGTGGACGGCGACCGGGCTGACCAGCTCGCTCGTCGCGTGGTTCGCGCTGCCGCCGCTGCTCGGCGTCCCGCTGCCGTGGCCGCGCGCCGCGTACGCGATCCCGGTGATCGTGCTCGTCATCGTCAGCAGCTACGGGTACGGGTGCGCGCTGGCGGGACTGGCGCTGCGGCTGCGCGGCGTCGAGTGGCTGGTGCTGAACTTCGCCTACGGGATCGTGATGACGTTCGGGGGCGTGAACGTCCCGATCGGCGTGTGGCCCGACCCGCTGCGCGTCGCGGCGCACGCGCTGCCCGTAGTGCACGGCCTGGAAGCGATCCGCGCGATCCTGGACGGCGCGTCCCCCGGCCGCATCATGGGCCTGATCGGGCTCGAAGCGCTGGTCGGGGCGTGCTGGTACGCGGTGGCGGCGCTGTCGATGGAGCGCCTCGTGTCCGTCGGGCGCCGCGACGGGAGCCTCGACTACGCGGGCTGACACGCGAACGCGCGCCCCCGGGGTCATCGTCCCCAGGGCGCGCGTCCGGTTTCGCCTGTCAGACGCCGCGCAGGACGGCGCCGGTCCGCTCGGCCGCGGACGCGACCGCGCCGTCGCGGGCCCGTGACGTCTCCTCGGCGGTGAGCGTCCGGTCCGGGGCGCGGAACCGCAGCGCGTACGCCAGCGACTTGCGCCCCTCCCCCACCTGCTCGCCGGTGTAGACGTCGAACAGCCGGATCGCCTCCAGCAGCTCCCCCGCGCCCTCGCGCAGCGCCGCCTCCACCTCGGCGGCGGGCACCGAGTCGTCGACGATCAGCGCCACGTCCTGCGTCGCGACGGGGTAGCTCGACACGTGCGGCGCGCGGACCGTCACCGGGTCGCCGAGGCGGCGCAGCTCCAGCTCCATCGCGCACGACCGCGCCGGCACCCCGTACGCCTTCGTGACGCGCGGATGCAGCTCGCCCGCGTGCCCGACGAGCGTGTCACCGACGTAGAGCGCGGCGCAGCGGCCCGGATGCCACGGCGCGTGCTGGTCGGCCTTCACCGTCAGCTCCACGCCGACCTCGCGCGCCACGGTGCGGGCGGCCTCGATCGCGTCCGCCCAGAGCGCCGGGCGACCCCCGCCCCACCAGCCGGACGGCTCCCGGTCGCCGGACAGCACGACCGCGACCCGGTGCGGCTGGTCGGGCAGCGCCGCCTGGAGCGCGGCCAGCTCGTCGGCCGTCGGGCCCCGGTCGACCGCGAGGCGCGGCGCCCGCTTCGGCGCGTCCGGGTGCGGCCGGAACACCACGCCCATCTCGAACAGGGCGACGTCGCCGTGGCCGCGTCCCACGTTCAGCGCCAGGACCCTGAGCAGGCCGGGCAGCAGCGTGGTCCGCAGCAGCGGCTCCTCCTCCGACATCGGGTTCGCCAGCCGCAGCGTCCGCCGCCTGGGGTCGTCGGAGGGGAGGTGCAGGGCGTCCCAGTCCTTCTCGGCGACGAACGGGAACGCCAGCGCCTCGACGTACCCGGCGCCCGCCAGCGCGCGGCCGACACGGCGGCGCATCCGCTGCCGGACGGTCAGCCCCTTCCCCTTGACCGGGTGCGGGGGCCGCGCCGGGATGTCCTCGTAGCCCTCAAGCCGGATGACCTCCTCGGCGAGGTCGTTCGGGTCGGTGAGGTCGGGACGCCATGACGGCGGCGTCACCGTCAGAACGTCCGCCGTACCAGAAGCAGGGCCCTCGACCGTGCAGCCGACCTGCTCCAGCCGCTTCACGACCGTGTCGCGTCCGTAGGTCACGCCCGCGACCCGGTCCGGGTGGTCGGCGGTGATGGTGACCGTGACCGGCTCGACCGGCGCCTCGGCGTGCGTGACGCCGGGCATGACCTCCGCGCCGCCGAGCTCGGCGAGCATCCGCACCGCCCGGTAGGAGGCGTACAGCGGCAGCTCGCGGTCGACGCCGCGCTCGAACCGGTAGGACGCCTCGCTGTGCAGCCGGTGCCGGCGGCTCATCCGCGCGGTGCCGATGTCGTCGAAGTGCGCGGCCTCGATGACCATGTCGGAGGACCGCTCGTCGATCTCGGTGGCGAGCCCGCCCATCGTGCCCGCCATGGAGATCGGGCCCGACTCGTCGGTGATGAGGATGTCCTCGGGGTCGAGGGTCCGCCTGACGTGGTCGAGCGTCTCCAGCTTCTCGCCGGGGGCGGCGCGGCGCACCACGATCGGGCCGGTGAGCTTGCCCCGGTCGAACGCGTGCAGCGGCTGCCCGAGCTCCAGCATCAGGTAGTTGGTGATGTCGACGGCCAGCGACACCGGGCGCATCCCGGCGCGGTGCAGGCGGACCCGCATCCACATCGGGGTCTGCGCGTCCGGGTCGAAGCCGCGCACCTCGCGCAGCACGAACCGGTCGCACGCGGTCGGGTCGCCGATGCTCGCCGGATACGACTCCCCGTTCTTCGGCGGCAGATCGACCTGGGCGGGGTCCTTGAACGGGACGCCGTAGGCGGTGGCGGCCTCGCGGGCGATGCCGCGGATCGACAGGGCGTAGCCGCGGTCGGGCGTGACGGCGATGTCGAGGACGTCGTCGCGCAGCCCGAGCAGCTCGATGGCGTCGACGCCGACGGGCGTGTCCGGCGGCAGGACGAGGATGCCGCTGTGGTCGTCGCCGATGCCCAGCTCGGTGACCGAGCAGATCATGCCCTCCGACACCCGGCCGTAGGTCTTGCGGGCGCCGATCTCGAACCCGCCGGGCAGCACGCCGCCGGGCAGGATCACGACCACGTGGTCGCCGACGGCGAAGTTCGTCGCGCCGCAGATGATGTTCTGCGGCTCGCCGGTGCCGTTGGCCTTGCCGACGTTCACCTGGCAGTAGCGGATCGGCTTCTTGAACTCGGTGAGCTCCTCGATCGCGAGGACCTCGCCGACGACGAGCGGGCCGGTGATGTCGGCACCGGCCTGCTCGACGGTCTCGACCTCCAGGCCCGCCGCGATCAGCTCGGCGGCCAGCGCGCGGCCCGTGACACCGGCGGGAAGCTCGGCGTACTCGCGCACCCAGGAAAGCGGGGCCCGCATCAGATCTCCATCCCGAACGGGAGGGTGAACCGGACGTCGCCCTCCACCATGTCGTACATGTCCTCCACGCCGTGCCGGAACATCAGCGCCCGGTCGACGCCGAGCCCGAACGCCCAGCCGCTGTAGCGGTCCGGGTCGACACCGCAGGCGACCAGCACCCGCGGGTTGACCATGCCGCAGCCGCCGAGCTCGATCCAGCCCTCCGAGGCGCACGTCCGGCACGGGGCGCCGCCCGGCTCCGCGGACGCGCCGCGGCACACGAAGCACTGCATGTCGACCTCGCCGGACGGCTCGGTGAACGGGAAGAACGACGGCCGGAACCGCGTCTTCAGCCCCTCGCCGAACATGCCGGACACGAACGCGTCGATGCCGCCGCGCAGATCGGCCATCGTGAGGCCCTCGTCGACGGCGAGCCCCTCCAGCTGGTGGAAGACGGGGCTGTGCGTGGCGTCCAGCTCGTCGGTGCGGAACGTGCGTCCCGGCGCGACCACGTACACCGGCAGCTCGCGCGACAGCAGCGACCGGATCTGCATCGGCGAGGTGTGCGTCCGCATCACCAGGCCGGACCCCTCCGACTCGACGAAGAAGGTGTCCTGCATCGTGCGGGCGGGGTGGTCGGGCAGGAAGTTCAGGGCGTCGAAGTTGAACCACTCCGCCTCGACCTCGGGGCCCTCGGACACCTCGAAGCCGAGCGAGACGAAGACGTCGGCCATCCGTTCCTGCATGGTGGTCAGCGGGTGGCGGGCGCCGCGCGGGGCGCGGTCCCACGGCAGCGTGACGTCGACGGTCTCCTCGACGAGGACGCGCTGGTCGCGCTCGTCCTCCAGCTCGCCCTGGCGCTCCTTGAGCGCCTGGGCGACGGCGCCGCGGGCGGCGCCGATGCGCTTGCCGGCGTCGGCGCGGGCCGCGGGCGGCAGCGCGCCGATCTCGCGGTTGGCGAGGGCCAGCGGCGAGCGGTCGCCGGCGTGGGCCAGGCGGACCTGCTTCAGGTCGTCGAGATCGGCCGCGGCGGCGATGGCCGCGAGGGCCTCGTCGCGGGCCCGTTCGAGCTCTTCCGGCTGCAACGCGGACACCTCGACGGGATCGTAGGACTTGTTGGGTGCAGACATGGCTGTGTGATCGACTCCGGTCGGCGTGGGACGCCCGCAGTCTAGTGCGCGGGCGGTGAAGATCCGGAAAGCGTGCGCGAATCGCGCTGGCCCTGTCGGGACCCCTGGTGACCGGCCTTCCCGGCGCGTGCGCCGGGCTCAGGTGGCGTAGTCGGGGGCCCCTGCGGGCACGGTAAATCGGAACTCGGCGCCGCCGCCGGGCGCCCGCCGCACGGTGATCACGCCGCCGTGCGCCTCGACGAGCCCCTTGACGATGTAGAGCCCGAGGCCGGTGCCGCCGCGGCGGTTGCCGCCGGGGCCGCGCCAGAACTGCCGGAAGACGCGCGGGACGGCCTCGGGCGGTATGCCCTCGCCCTCGTCGCGCACCGACACGGCCGCTCCCTCCTTGTGCGCGTCCGGCTCCACCACGATGGTGACGGTTCCCGCCCCGTGGCGCACCGCATTTTCGACCAGGTTACCGAGGATCTGGTCCATCTTGTCGGGGTCGAGCCACATCTCCGGCAGCTCGCCGCGGGCCTCGAACCTGAAGCGGTCCTCCGGATCACCGGCCGCGACCCGGCCCGCGATGACCTTGCGGACCTCCTCGGGGATGTCGACGACCTGGCGGTGCATCTCCAGCCGGCCGGCCTCGATGCGGGACACGTCCAGCAGCTCGGTGATCAGCCGGGTGACGCGGTCGGCGTCGGCGTTGACGGTCTCCAGCATCACGCGCTTCTGGTCGTCGTTGAAGCGGTGCCACTTGGCCAGCAGCGTCGCGGTGAACCCCTTGACGCTGGTCAGCGGGGACCGCAGCTCATGGGCGACGGTGGAGACGAGGTCGGCGCGGTCGCGTTCGCGGCGGGCGCGCTGCAGCGCGTCGCGCAGGCACACCGTGAACCGCTCCACACGGCCGTTGCGGTCGCGCCGGTACGCGGCGGTCACCAGCACCTCGGTGCCGCCGGGCAGGAACAGCACGCGCTCGGGGTGCCGGGTGCGGGTGGACAGGCCTTCGTAAGGGGCCAGGCACTTCCACCAGTCGCGGCCCTCGGCGTCGTGCAGCGGCAGGACGTCGCGGAAGTCGCGGCCCATGGCGGACGCGGCGGCGACCCCGGTCATCCGCGCGGCGGCGGCGTTGAACACCACCACGCGGGCGTCGCGGCCGGCGACGATCAGGCCGTCGGGCAGGTCGTCGGGCGGCACAGCGCCCATATCTGACACACCACCCGGAACCGGCACGGACCCGGAACCTTTTGCGGGCGCGCGCGAGGCCACGCGAGGGGGTTCCTCTCCGCCCACAGCGGCCTCCAGAACACCGAAGGGAACGCGGCCTGTCGAGAAGAGACTCTAGCCGCAGTCGGGCGTGTTGCGGGACCCGGAAACCGCCCGGCGGCAAGGCATGTGTGGCCCTCGGGCACGGTTGCGGCGGCCCTGGAACGCCCTCTCACCAGGGCCGGTGCCGGCGGTGGCGGCGGAGATCATCTGGAGGTGGTGGACGAGTCGTGCTCGGCAAGTGCGGCGGCCACGTCCGGGTGGACGGCGAACAGGCGGTCCAGCCCCGTGATGCGCAGCAGCCGCAGCTGGGCCGGGCGGACCCGGGCCAGCGAGATCTCCCCGCCCGACACCATGATCCGGTTGCGCGCGGCGACCAGGGCGCCGAGCCCGGCCGCGTCGCAGAACTCGACGGCGGCGAAGTCGACCACCAGCCGGCGCGGGCCCTCGCCGCGCGCCTCGACGAGCCGCGCGCAGAGCGTGTCGGCGGTGCGCAGGTCGATCTCGCCGGTCACCACGACGACGGCGGACTCGCCGCGCACCATCGCGACCTCGACCTCCAGTTCGCCCACGGCGCCCGTGTCGGGAACGGTGAGCGGCGGCGGGGCCTCGTGCGGCGGGCCGGGGGCCCGGGCCGTGCGGCACCTCACCTCCGGTCCGCGCCGGCCCGCCCTCCTGGCCGGCCTGATGTCCTCGCTCATCACTTCGCCCCCACTCTGCACGGCATCGTCGCCGTACCTGGTCAACGCACTGATCAACACCGTAAGCACCGGAACTACCTGGGCGGATCCATCGCCCGGCCCCTTTCCGGCTCCTACCTGCGGACGAGCCCGCCGCCTCGCCCGGCCCCCCGGCCCGGTGTCAGCGTGCAGACCATCTTCGCAGCTCACCCACCGGAGGGCGGCGCTCCAGGCGACCGCTTGCGGCCATCCGATCACGGATCGCACAGGACCCGTGTGACCGGCGGCACGTGCCGTCCGTCACGTCCCGCGCCGGGCACCGCCCTGGGAGCCGCCCTGGGAGCCGCGCTGGGCGCGGGCCGACGCGTAAAGGCATACGGCCGCGGCCGTCGCCAGGTTCAGGCTCTCGGCGCGCCCGTGGATCGGGACCCGGACGACCTCGTCCACATGCCGGAGGATCTCCTCGGGCAGGCCCCACGCCTCGTTCCCGAACACCCAGGCGGTGGGGTTCACGAGGAGGCCGTCGTCGATCGCGTCGTCGAGGGTGCGGCCGCCCGCGCCGTCCGCGGCGAGGACGGTGAGCCCGCCGGCCTTCAGCTCGGGGATGAGCTCGTCGAACCGCGGGCCGACGACGACCGGCAGGTGGAACAGGCTGCCCGCGGAGGCGCGCACGCACTTGCCGTTGTAGGGGTCGACGGACGCGTCGGTGAACACGACGGCCTCCGACCCGGCGGCGTCGGCGGTGCGCAGTACCGTGCCCGCGTTGCCGGGGTCGCGTACGTGCGCGAGGACGGTCACCAGCCGCGGGTTCGGCTCCAGCGCCTTGCCCAGCGGCACGTCCACGAACTCGCAGACCGCCAGCAGCCCCTGCGGGGTGACGGTCTGCGCGAGCTCGGCCATGATCTCGCCGCTGACGCGCAGCACCGGCGCGCCCGCGCGCTCCGCGGCGAGGACCAGCTCGGGGTGGCGGGCCTCGGCCTCGGCCGTGGTGAACAGCTCGGCGAGGCCGCCGGGGATCTCCAGCGCCTCCCGCACCGCCTGCGGCCCCTCGGCGAGGAACCGGTTCTCGCGGCGCCGGAAGGCGCGTTTGGCGAGCCGGCGAGCGGCCTTCACCCTCGGTGATCGCAGGGAGGTCAGCTCGCGGCCCGCCATATCGCTCCGCCCGCCCGTGTCCGGGAGACCCGGATCAGGCGGCCTCCGTGCTTCCCTCGGCGGGGAGCGCGTCCTTGGCGACCTGGACCAGGGCGGCGAACGCGGGCGCGTCGTTGACGGCGAGCTCGGCGAGCATGCGCCGGTCGACCTCGACGTCCGCGGCCTTCAGGCCCTGGATGAACCGGTTGTAGGTGATGCCGTTGGCGCGGGCCGCGGCGTTGATCCGCTGGATCCACAGCCGGCGGAACTGGCCCTTACGGTCCTTGCGGTCCCGGAACGCGTAGGTCATCGAGTGGAGCTGCTGCTCCTTGGCCTTGCGGTACAGGCGCGAACGCTGACCGCGGTAGCCGCTCGACCGCTCCAGGACGACCCGACGCTTCTTGGCGGCGTTGACCGCCCGCTTCACGCGTGCCACGTGCTGAACTCCTTCGTGGGGGCCGGGGCCGTCGGGCCTCGGCCGGTCGTTGACGTTCCTGGTCGAGTGCTACTTGCGCAGCAGCTTCTTGATGTTCTTGGCGTCGGCGTCGGCCACCACGGCCGGGCCGCTGAGCCGCCTGGTCCGCTTGGACGGCTTGTGCTCGAGCAGGTGGTTCTTGTTGGCGCGGCGGCGCATCACCTTGCCGGAGCCGGTCAGCTTGAAGCGCTTCTTGGCACCGCTGTGAGTCTTGGTCTTCGGCATGGTCGCCGTCGTCTCCCTTTGTCCCGGCCCCCGTGCGGACGGCACGGGGGCGCACCTGATCGGCGCACCGCACGGGTCCGTCCGCTCCGTGTCCGTGGACGCGCCAGGTCAGGCTTCAATGTACGTGCGCCGCGACCCCGCTCTGCGCGAGGACGCGGAGGTGGGACCGCCCCGAGGCCGCGGAGCCGGCGTGGCTCGCGTGGCTCGTCGCGGACCGCGCGCCGGTCCCTGCGACCCTCAGGCGGTGCCGGCTTCGGTCTCCTGCCCGCGGGCGGTCTTCTTCTTGTGCGGACCGATCACCATGATCATGTTCCGGCCGTCCTGCTTGGGCCGCGACTCGACGAAGCCGAGCTCCTCGACGTCGTCGGCGAGCCGCTGCAGCAACCGGTACCCGAGCTCGGGACGGGACTGCTCACGACCGCGGAACATGATCGTGACCTTCACCTTGTCCCCGGCCTTCAGGAACCGCACCACGTGACCCTTCTTGGTCTCGTAGTCGTGCGGGTCGATCTTCGGCCGGAGCTTGATCTCCTTGATGACCGTGTGCGCCTGGTTCTTCCGCGCTTCCCGGGCCTTCATCGCGGACTCGTACTTGAACTTGCCGTAGTCCATGAGCCTGGCGACGGGCGGGCGCGCGGTGGGCGCCACCTCGACGAGGTCGAGATCCGACTCACGCGCGATTTCAAGGGCCTTGGCGATGGGCACGATGCCCACCTGTTCGCCGTTCGGGCCGACGAGACGGACCTCGGGCACGCGAATGCGGTCGTTGATACGCGGTTCGGCGCTGATGGGACCTCCTTGGGGCCTTTCTCACGTTCGCTGGACCGGTCGTACCCCAAGGCTTCCACGAGAAAAGCCCCGCACGACTCACGTACGGGGCCACCTTCGGTCGCCCTGGACGGTGGAGCCGCTCAGGGGCGACGGCGACAGCGGACGCGGATGCGCCCGTTCGCCGGACCGAGAACCCACCGGCCTTCCAGGCCGGTCAGGTGGGAGGTGGCCTCCGCTTGTGCGCCCGGCGCGTGCTTCCCTTATGGTCGCGCGCGCAGGGCCGGTCGGCCACAAAGAATACCACCTGGAGGGAGCTAGTGCGCCAGGCCCAGGGGTGTCCTCCGGGGACCGTTCTGGTGAGGCCTGCGTGAGGTACGCCACCTTCATCAACGGGAGAGGCGCCCGTCCCATTCCCGGGCGCGGCGGGCCGGACGGGCTGTTTGGGCCCGGCGGGCCTCTCGGCATCCCGGCCGCGGCTTGTTACCGTGAAGCGAAGACGGCACGTCTTCCAGCCCCCGCCCGCCGCCGTTCAACGGACGAGCTCCGCTCGGCGCCCGGTGGGGCCGGCACCAAGGGAGGTAGTTCCCGCGATGCCCTCGGTCGAGGCCGGCGCGGCCGGCCCCCTCACCGCCCTGCCACCGATCGGCCTGGCGTTCGCCCAGAAGGCGTTCATCGTCTCCGGAGGACGGCTGCTGCTCGTCCGCAAGTCGGCGTCCGACCCGTTCCATCCCGGCCGCTGGGAGGTGCCCGGCGGGCGGCTGGAGGTGGAGGACGATCTGGACCTGGACGACCACATCCGCCGGGAGGTGTGGGAGGAGGTCGGACTCAAGGTCGATCCCGGCCCGCCGTTCCACCTGTGGCAGTGGTTCATGCCCGACCGCTCGGCGCCCGGCGGTGGCCAGATACGTGTGGTCGCGGCGGCGCGGCGGTGCAGGCCGGTGACGCTCGACGCCACCCTGGAGAACCAGGAGACCGGCGACCATCTGGACGGCTGCGCCTGGGTGCCGCTGCCCGAGGTGAGCGCCTACGACCTGATCCCGAGCCTGCGTCCGGTGATGCGGGCGTTCCTGCTCGCGCCCGGGTGACCGCCGAACGCATGGCCTCGTCTCGCTCACCGGCGGATCGGCCCGGCCTGGACGGCGTGGCCGAGCGCCGCTTCGACATGTTCGTCATCGGGGACGTGGGGATCGAGGTCCGCGCGACGCTGCCGGACATCCGGTTCGCGGACGTGCACGCCGACCGGCTCACCTACGCGCCGGCGCGGGCGATCGTCGCCGGGACGGCGGTCAACCTCGCCCGGTGCGCGACGCGCTACTTCCGCCGGGTGGGCGTGCTGGGCAAGGTCGGCGACGACGACTTCACGCCGGCGATCCGCCGGGAGCTGCTGCGGATCGGGGCCGACGACCATCTGCGCGTCGAGCCGGGCGTCCCGAACGGGGTCTCGGTGATGCTGCGCGACCGTCCGGCACCGGCGGCGGGGGCTGGCGCGGGAAAGGGCGTGCGGCTGCTGGTCGTCCAGGAGGAGCCGCCGGGGCGCCGATTGACCGCGGCGGAGGTCCGCTCGGCCGCGGCCGGGATCGAGGCCGCGGACGTGCTGGTCACCGACGGGTACTCGCTGCTGTCCCCGGTGTCGGGGGAGGCGCTGCGCACGGCGGCGCGGATCGCCCGCGACGCGGGGACGAGGGTGGCGTTCGACCTCGTCCCGCACGACGCCGACGCGCGGCTCCCGGCGGAGGAGATCGTGCCGATGCTGGCGCTGGCGGACCTCGTGATCTCCGAGGCGCCCACGCTGGCGCGGCTGCTCGGGAGCGCGGCATCGGCACACGGGGCGCACGGGGTGCGGGAGCTGCTCCCGGTCCTGGACCGGGCGGTGCCGGGCCGTCCGCTGTGGCTGCTTCGCTTCGGCGACACGTCGCTGGAGCACGCGCTCGCCTACCGGCGGGACGGGCTGCTGATGGAGTACCCGACCGGTTACGGGGCCGGCGTGGAGCGCGCCGGGTTCGGTGATCGGCTGGCGGCGGCCGAACTCTACTGGTGGCTGTCGGGTGGGGCGTCGGCGTCCGGTGCGGCGGACGTCGCCCCGCGCAGTGCCTGAAGGGTGCGCAGGAAGCGGCGCCTGCTGGCCGGCAGCCCGAACGTCTCCTGCCAGCGCCATGTCCCGTTCTGCCCGGCGGCCGTGACCGCCCAGCGCAGGAACTGGCTCCGGACCCCGTCACCGGGATGGACGGTCGCGACACCGTCCTCCTCGACGAGAAGGTAGGAGCGGCCGGTGCTCAGGTACGCGCGCAATGCGGCGTGGTCGGCGGGTGCGCCGGGGAAGCCGCGTTCCTCCACGATCGCCCGCACGCCGGGTGTTCCGGGGAGGAAGTGCCAATGGGCGTGGTCGATGCACGCGCCGCCGCCTTGGGAGCGCGCCGGGCCGTGCTCGAACAGCAGTAGCTCGCGCGTCCCGTAGGCACGGTCGTAGAGGCGGGCGACGCGGTCACGCCATCGCAGGGCGCGTTCCCACAGCGCCGGGCCGAACGCGGCGGCGCACGGATGGTGTTCGCGGGTCACCAGCAGGATGTGCCCCTCGGCGAGTGGCGCCACGTCCGGCATCAGGAGGAAGTCGGCGTCGCGGGCGATGACGCCGGACTCCCCCGGCAGGTCGGCCATGCCGTTGAACCGGAATCGCAGGGGCGGGCACAGGACGCAGTCGTGGACGGGCGCGGTCCACGCCGTCGGATCGGCCAAGCCTCCTCCAGGCTTCACGGGGTCGCGGGGAATCGCTCGCCTCTCCAGCGTGCCCGGCGCCCGCGCGGGCGATCGTCGTCGCCAGGGTTGTGTACGGCCACGGATAGCGACATCAGACGCGAGGGGTACAGGGATCGACTTTGCGGGCACAAAAGAAGGAGAAGGCCCCATCGTGAACCAGACACCCCGACTCCCCGCTCCGGCGCCGCGCGCCGACCCGCCCGCCGACATGCCACGGCCCGGACCGCGGCTGCGGCGCGGTGCGTCCCGTCCCGACGAGGACGCGGCCGTCATCGACATGGCGGTGCTGGAGACCCGGCTGAACGAGTCGCTGGACGTCCTGCGCGACGCCTACGCGCCCGCGCTCGGCGCCGGCGGCGGCTGGTACCACGAGCTGACGCGGCCCGAGCCCGGCACGACCGCGACGGCTCTCGGCCTGCTGGCGTTCGTGGAGGCGGGCCGCCCGTTCGAGCACTTCGACGACGGCCTGGCCTTCCTCGCCGCCCGCCAGACGAGCTCCCAGGACGAGCTCCGCGACGGCGGCTGGGCCACCAAGACCAGCCTCGGCATGCCGGTGGTGGAGGCGACCGGCTGGATCGCGCGGTTCCTGGCCCGCGCCCGCTGCGACCTCCGCGAGGACGCCCCCGACCTGCGGCGCGCCTACCAGTGGCTGCTGCGCAACCAGAACCCGGACGGCGGCTGGGGCTCGCTGCTCGGCTGCCCGTCCCGGGTGTGGCTGACATGCCTGGCGCTCCGCGCGCTCAGCCAGCTCAACCCCTACGACCCGGCGGTCGACCGGGGCGTGGAGTGGCTGACCGCGGACCGGACCGCGCACCGCCCCGCCTGGGGGCCGACGCAGGCGTCCACGCCGACCGTCACCCACACCGCGTTCGCGCTGGTGACGCTGGCTGAGGCGCGTCCGGACCTGCGGTCCGAGCGGCTGCTGGACGCCTACGACTGGCTCCTGGCCAACCTCGACCCGGACGACGAGCACACCTGGATCGAGACCTACGACGTCTCACCGGACGGCGTCACCGCGCAGGGCACCGGGCCGAAGCCGGTGTGGCGGCTGGCGCTCTGGCACCACGGGCTGCCGATCGCGCTCGCCGCGCTGCTGCGGGACCCGCGCGGCCCGAACGGAACCGCCGTCGCGCGCGCGTTCGGGACGCTGGTGCGCGGCGAGGTCGGCGGGCCGAGCCGCCCCGGCTTCCCGGGCAGCGGGCGGACGTCGCTGTGGACGCTGTGGTGGCGGCTGGAGACGCTGATCGCGCTCGCCCGGATCCCGCTCGCGGGGCGCGCCGA
Source organism: Actinomadura sp. 3N508 (assembly GCF_044326375.1). Taxonomy (NCBI): domain Bacteria; kingdom Bacillati; phylum Actinomycetota; class Actinomycetes; order Streptosporangiales; family Thermomonosporaceae; genus Actinomadura; species Actinomadura sp. 3N508. The sequence goes on along the minus strand of NZ_JBIRAX010000018.1, from coordinate 112,794 downwards.
CGTCGTGCACTGGCTGCCGGACGCGACGGTCGTGCAGCGCTCCCATGCCCGGGAACGTCCGCTGGCCGACCTGCTGCCGCACCGCCGGCTCGTCGATCCGGTGCGGTTCGCCCGGCGGCACTGGGCGGCCTTACTGCTGATCCTGGTGTGCCTGTGCAGCGCGTTCGGCGTCGCGGCCGGCGTGTGGGGCTGGAAGGACTTCTGGCTGAGCGTGATCCTGCCGGTCATCCTCACCGGCTTCAGCGAGTCGATGCGGCGGCGCCGCACCCAGCGCGGTCCCCCGCCCTGACCGGTTCAGGACCGGCGCGCGAGTTCCGCTTCCCCGGCGGCGCGCATCGCCTCGACGGGGACGTCGTCGCGGCCGGTCATCAGCGCCACCTGCCGGACGGCCTGGTGCAGCAGCATCGTGAAGCCGCCGACGACCGTCCCGCCGGACGCCTCGACCGCCGCCGCGAGCGCCGTCGGCCACGGCGCGTACACCACGTCGAACAGGGCCGCGCCGGACGCGGCGACCGGCCCGGCGAACGGGTCGGCGGCCCGTCCGGGCAGCGTCGAGACCACCAGCTCGGCGGGCAGGTGCGCGGTCGCCTCGTCCAGCGGGACGACCCGGACCGTGAGCCCGAACCGCTCCCCCACCCGCGCGGCCTCGGCGGCGCGCTCGGGGGTGCGGGCGGCGAGGACGGCCTCGCCGGTCCCGAGCCCGGCGAGCGCGGCCAGCGCGGACGCCGCCGTCGCGCCGCCGCCGAGCACCAGCACGGACGGGGGCGCCTTCACGCCCGCCTCGGTGAGCGCCGTCACGATGCCGTGCACGTCGGTGTTGTCGCCGTGCCGCCGCCCGTCCCGCAGGACGATCGTGTTGGCGCCGCCGACGTTCACCGCCAGGTCCGACACCGTGTCGACCAGGCCGAGCGCGACCCGCTTGAGCGGCATCGTGAGCGACAGGCCCGCCCATTCGGGGCCGAGGCCCTTCAGCAGCTCGGCCAGGCCGTCCTCGCCGCACTCGATGGCGTCGTAGGACCAGTCGTCCAGGCCCATGGCGGCGTAGGCCGCGCGGTGCAGGACCGGCGACAGCGAATGCGTGATCGGCGACCCCAGCACGGCGGCCCGCCGCGTCGTCTCCTGCGTCACTGGCCCGGGTGCGCCTTCTGCCACGCCCGGAACTTCTTCTCCAGCTTCACCCGCTCCGCCTCCGTCGTGGCGAACTCGGTGATCTTGTTGGTGGGGTCGGTGGCGATGAAGAACAGCCACGTTCCCCGCTCCGGGTTGAGCGCCGCCTCGATGGCCTCCGGCCCGGGGCTGGCGATCGGGCCCGGCGGCAGGCCCTTGTGCTTGTAGGTGTTGTAGGGCGAGTCGACCTGCAGGTCCTGGTTCGTGACCGTCAGCGTCCGCTTGTTCAGCGCGTACAGGACGGTCGTGTCGAACTGGAGCGGCATGCCCTTCTCCACCCGGTTGTAGATCACCTGGGAGATCTTCGGCAGGTCGCTGGGCTTGCCGCCCTCCGCCTGGACGAGGCTGGCCAGCGTGATGACCTTCGCCGGGTTCATGCCCGCCTCGCGGGCCTTCCCGGCCAGGTCGACGCTCTCCGCCTCCGCGTTGAAGCGGGCGACCATCTGCTTGAGGATCTGCGCCGCCGAGCCGTTGGGGTCGAGGTCGTAGCGTCCCGGGTAGAGGTAGCCCTCCACCTTGCCCTTCGCGTACGCGGGCAGGCCGAGCGCCTCGGGCTTCTTCGCGGCGGCCTGGAAGTCCTTGACCGAGATGCCGGTCTTCTTCGCCAGCAGCTCGTAGGTCTCGATGGCCCGGCGGCCCTCGGGGATCGTGATCTGGTTGCCGGCGCGGGACTTCGGGTCCAGCAGCAAGGCCATCGCCGCGGCCGACGACATCCTCAGCCGCATCTGGTAGAAGCCCGGCTGGATGCTGGAGGCGCGCGTCTCCTTCGTGTAGGCCTGCACGAAGGCGCGGGAGCTCTTCACCACGCGGTGCTCTTCCAGCGTCGCGCCGATCTGCGAGCCGGACGCCCCGTCCTTGATCTGGACTGTTACCTTCCCGGAGCCCTGGCCGTCGTAGTCGGGCGGGTGGCGCTTGTCGTCCAGCCACGCGTACCCGAGCACGCCGCCGGTGCCGAACACCGCGACGAGGAACGCCATGGCGAACAGCGCGGCGGCGCGGCCGTTGCGTTTGCGGCGCTTCTGGCGCTTGCCCAGACGGCGCTGGTCACGCCTGCCATGGCGCTCGTCGTACTGGCGGCCGTCGCCGTACGGGTCTGAGAAAAGGTCCAAATCGTTCATGAGCTTCCCCGGACGATCTCGCCTGGGGGACGCCCAGTCAACCGTTCCGCGTCAAGGGCCGCCTGGAGCAGGACGGTCGCGGCCGCCTGATCGACGACCGCGCGCCGCACCTTGCCGTGCACGCCCCCGGCGCGCAGCCCGCTCTCCGCCGTCACGGTCGTGAGCCGCTCGTCGTGCAGCCGGACCGTGTCCGCGGGAAGCCGGGCGGCCAGCCTGGCCGCGAACCCGCGGGCCGCCTCCGCCGCCGGGCCCTCGCGGCCCGACAGCGACGTCGGCAGCCCCACGACGACCTCGATCGCCTCGTGCTCGGCGACGAGCGCCACGATCCGGTCGATGTCGCCCTTGCCGCTCTTCACCGTCTCCAGCGGCGACGCGAGGATTCCGCCGGGGTCGCAGCGCGCGACCCCGATCCGGACACTCCCAACGTCTATCCCCAGCCGGGTGCCCTGCCTCATTGCTTCGCTCCGCTCAGCGGCTCAGAGCGCTTTCTCGGCACCGGCTTCCCTCGTCGCGTGCTCGCTCCTTCGTCGCTGCGCGCGCTCCTCAGTCCAGCCGGCGCCGCGCTCTTCGCGGGCCTCATCGCCTCGCCCCCGCTCGGCGCGCCGGTCCCGGTGTCCTTGCCCCGAAATCCCGGGCTCACGCGGCCCCTACGGCCTGTTCGACCGCGGCGAGGGCGTCGCCCATGGCGGCCGGGTTCGCGCCGCCGCCCTGCGCGAGGTCGTCCTTGCCTCCGCCGCCCCCGCCGAGCGCCTTGGCGGCGAGCCCGACGAGCCCGCCCGCCTTCAGGCCCCGGTCGCGGGCGCCCTGGGTGACGGCCACGACCACGACGGGCCGGTCCTTCGGCACCCCGGCGACCATCACCACGGCGGGCCGGGACGTGAGCCGCCCGCGGACGTCGACGGCGAGCTTGCGCAGGTCGTCGGCGCCGGTGCCGTCCGGGGCGCGGTGCCCGACGAACGCGATGCCGCCCACGTCCTTGGCCGTGTCGGCGAGCGACGCCGCGATGGCGAGGACCTGCTGGGAGCGGAGCTTCTCCAGCTCCTTCTCCGCGTCCCGCAGGCGCGTGACGACGCCGGAGATCCGCTCGGGCAGCTCCTCCTTGCGGGCCTTCATCTGCTCGGCGAGCTGCGCCACCAGGACGCTCTCGCGGGCCAGGAAGCGGAACGCGTCGATCCCGACGAGCGCCTCGACCCGGCGGACCCCGGCGCCGATCGACGACTCGCCCAGCACCTTGATCAGGCCGAGCTGCCCGGAGCGGGCGACGTGCGTGCCGCCGCACAGCTCGCGGGAGTAGTCGCCGACCTCGACGACGCGGACCTCGTCGCCGTACTTCTCGCCGAACAGCGCCAGGGCGCCCATCGCGCGGGCCTCGTCGATCGAGGTGTGGAACGCGCGGACGTCCAGGTCGCCGACCAGGACCTCGTTGACCTCGTCCTCGACGTCGCGGAGCACGCTCGGCGGGACGGCGCCGGAGGCGGTGAAGTCGAACCGGAACCGGCCCGGCGAGTTCTCCGACCCGGCCTGCGCCGCGGACTCGCCGAGCGCGCGGCGGAACCCGGCGTGCACCAGGTGGGTCGCGGTGTGCGAGCGGGAGATCGCGCGGCGGCGCTCCACGTCCACCTCGGCGTGCGCGGAGTCGCCGGCCTGCGCCTCGCCGCCGACGACGCGGCCGCGGTGCACGATGAGGTCCGCGAGCGGCGACTGCACGTCCGTGACCTCGATGACGGCGCCGTTGCCGAGCCTGATCACGCCGTGGTCGGCGAGCTGCCCGCCGCCCTCGGCGTAGAACGGGGTGCGGTCGAGGACGACCTCGACCTCCGTGCCCTCCCCCGCCGCGGGCGCGTTGGCGCCGTTGACCAGCAGGCCGACCAGGCGGGCGTCGCCGAGCAGGTGCCCATAGCCGATGAAGTCGACCTGGCCGCCGGCGCCGGTGAGCAGCTCGTCGAGGACGGACACGTCCAGGTTGCCGGTGCGCTTGTCGCGGGCGTCCTTCTTGGCGCGCTCCCGCTGCTCGCGCATGAGGCGGCGGAAGCCGTCCTCGTCCACCTGGAGGCCCTGCTCGGACGCCATCTCCAGCGTCAGGTCGATCGGGAAGCCGTAGGTGTCGTGGAGCTTGAACGCCTGCTCGCCCGCGAGGGTCGCGCCGCCCGACCGGCGGGTCTCCTCGACGGCGGTGTCGAAGATGGCGGTGCCGGTGCGGAGCGTCTGGAGGAAGGACTCCTCTTCGGCGTCGATGACCGTGTGGATGTTCGCGGCGGTGCGGACCAGCTCGGGGTACTGCTCGCCCATCGCGGCGATCGCGACGGCGGTCAGCTCGTTCATGAGGCCCGCGTTCTCGCCGCCGAGCAGCCGGAGGTTGCGGATGGAGCGGCGCAGGATGCGGCGCAGGACGTAGCCGCGGCCCTCGTTGGAGGGACGGATGCCGTCGGCGACCATCATCGTCCCGCTGCGGACGTGGTCGGCGATGACGCGCAGCGACACGTCCGCGCGGTGGTCGCGGCCGTACCGGGCGCCGGTCAGGTTCGCGGCGCGGTCGAGGACGCGCCACAGGGTGTCGGTCTCGTAGATGTTGTCGACGCCCTGCAGGATCGCCGCCATGCGCTCCAGGCCCATGCCGGTGTCGATGTTCTTGGCGGGCAGGTCGCCGAGGATCGGGAAGTCGGTCTTGCTGTCCCCCGGGCCCCGCTCGTACTGCATGAAGACGAGGTTCCACACTTCGAGGTAGCGGTCCTCGTCGGCGACGGGCCCGCCCTCGCGGCCGTACTCGGGGCCGCGGTCGTAGTAGATCTCCGAGCACGGCCCGCACGGGCCGGGGACGCCCATCGACCAGAAGTTGTCCTCCATGCCGCGCCGCTGGATGCGGTCGGTGGGGACGCCGACCTTGTTGTGCCAGAGGTCGGCGGCCTCGTCGTCGTCGGTGAAGACCGTCACCCAGAGCTTCTCTTCGGGGAACCCGAAGCCGCCGTCGTCCCGGGACCGGGTCAGCAGCTCCCAGGCGAACGGGATCGCCTGCTCCTTGAAGTAGTCGCCGATGGAGAAGTTGCCCAGCATCTGGAAGAACGTGGCGTGCCGGGTGGTCTTGCCGACCTCTTCGATGTCGGGCGTCCGCACGCACTTCTGGGCGCTGGTCATCCGCGGCGACGGGGGGGTGCGCTGCCCGAGGAAGTACGGCTTGAACGGGACCATGCCGGCGTTGACCAGCAGGAGGGTCGGGTCCTCGGCGACCAGGCTGGCCGAGGGCACCACCGTGTGCCCGCGCTCCTCGAAGAACGTGAGGAAGCGGCGTGCCACCTCTGCCGACTCCATGATCAGTGGCCATCCTTGTCGTGGTCGATGTGATCGATGATCGTGTAACGCGCTTTCAGCACCCGGCGGGGTCGGGCGAGCTCGGCGTCCGGCGGGGCCTGGTCCATGCGGACGGCCTCACGCAGCTCCTCCTCGCGGGCCCTCATCTCCGTACGGACGTCGGAGGCGAAATGCCTCAGCCGTTCGCCCGCGCCCTGCCCCGTCGACACCGCGCGCGCCGCGACGCCCTCCGGGGACCAGGTCCGCGTGAACCGCACGACGCGGCGCTTGACGCGGTGCGAGACGTAGACGCCGGCGCCCGCTCCGACGGTGAGCCAGAACAGCCGCTTCATCTGCGTCCCCTGCCCGAGGACCGGGCCTGCAGCTCCGGCCGCGCGCTCCGCGCGTTCCGGGACCGGCCCCGGCGGGAACGGTCCTGCCGGGGCGGGGCGTCGCCGGGGTGCGCGGCGCCGTCGCCGTCGCGGCCGGCTAGGGCCTTGCGGACGCCGTAGGAGAACGCGGCGGCCTTCACCAGCGGCCCGCCCACCACCGAGGTCATGACGGTGGTGACGGCGGAGACGTTCTGGGTGACGCCCGCGACCTGCTTGGTGATGACGTCGGTGCGGCCGAGCTGCTCGTTGGCGCGCTGGACCGTGCGGGTCATGTCGTCCATCAGGGGGCCCGCCTGGTCGCCGAGGTCGCGGACGACCTCGCCGGCCTCGCGGAGGAGCCGGGCGAGCCTCAGCAGGGTGAGCGCGATGAACGTGACGAGCACCGCCCAGAACACGGCCACGATGAGACCTGCGAGCTGTCCACCAGTGAGCATCAGGGCTTTCCGTTCGTGCGGTTCCGGCTGTCCGGGCCGGGGCATGGCCTGATCGACCTTACCGGTCCCCCGCACCGCGTGGCGGGAGCACCGGCCGGACAAGATCGATCAGCCGCGGTCGCGTCCCTCGCCGGGCGGGCCGCGCAGGACGGACCGTATCCGCGCGAGCACCTCGGTGAACCGGGCCTCGGCGCCGTGCCGGGTCGGCCGATAGTACTCCCGCCCGTCGACCGGATCGGGCGCATACTGCTGCTTCACCACCCCGCCGGGGTGATTGTGCGCGTATTTGTAGCCTTCGCCGTGCCCGACCTTCGCGGCGCCCTTGTAGTGCGCGTCGCGCAGATGCCCGGGGACGGGCCCGACGAGGCCCTTGCGGACGTCGCTCAGCGCCTCGTCCACGGCCGTGATGACCGCGTTCGACTTGGGCGCCAGGGCGAGGTGGATCACGGCCTGGGCGAGGTTGATGCGGGCCTCGGGCAGGCCGACGAACTCCACCGCCTGCGCCGCGGCGACCGCGGTCTGCAGGGCGGTCGGGTCGGCCATGCCGACGTCCTCGCTGGCGTGGACGATCAGCCGCCGGGCGATGAACCGCGGGTCTTCCCCCGCCTCGATCATGCGGGCCAGGTAGTGCAGGGCGGCGTCGGCGTCGCTGCCGCGGATGCTCTTGATGAACGCGCTGATGACGTCGTAGTGCTGGTCGCCCTCGCGGTCGTAGCGGACGGCGGCCCGGTCGACGGCCTTCTCCAGGACGCCGACGTCGATGGCGCCGCCGTCGTCGACGACCAGCGAGGCGGCCTCCAGGTAGGTGAGGGCCCGGCGGGCGTCGCCTCCGGCCAGCCGGACGAGGTGGTCTTCGGCGGCGGCGTCGAGGGTCAAGGCGCCGCCCAGGCCGCGCTCCTCGGCGAGCGCCCGGTGGATGACCTCGCGCAGCTCGTCCTCGCCGAGCGGCTCCAAAGTCAGCAGCAGCGACCGCGACAGCAGCGGGCTGATGACGGAGAAGAACGGGTTCTCGGTGGTGGCGCCGATGAACGACACCCAGCGGTTCTCCACGGCGGGGAGCAGCGCGTCCTGCTGGGCCTTGTTGAAGCGGTGGACCTCGTCGACGAACAGGACCGTCTGCCGCCCCGCCATGCCGAGCTCGCGGCGGGCCAGGTCGATCTCGGCGCGGACGCGCTTGACGCCGTCGCTGACTGCGGAGATCTCCACGAACCGGCGGGAGGTGACGTGGCTGACGACCGTGGCGAGGGTCGTCTTGCCGGTGCCGGGCGGGCCCCACAGGACGAGCGACATCGGCACGTCCCGGTCGACGAGCTGGCGGATCGGGGTGCCGGGGCCGAGCAGATGGGCCTGGCCGACGACCTCGTCCAGCCCGCGGGGCCGCATTCGCACGGCGAGCGGCTGCCGCACGTCTGCCCCGCCTGCCGCCGCCGGGCTCGGGGCCGCCGGCGCGGCCGGCCCGCGCTCCGGGACCGGTGCGTCGAAAAGGCCCTCCGGCTCGCCCGATTCCGCCCCGCTGGTCACGCTCCGACACTATCTCGCGGCGCCGACATCCCCGGACGCACCGGCTCGTGCCACAGTGCTCCGGAACGTGGGAACCTGGGGCCCGGTTCCCACGTTGGAACGGCGCGAATGTCGCATTCAGGAGCGTGACGGTGTCCGGTACGACCCCGCGCAGGCGCCACGGGCCGGCAGGGCTGCTCGTGGTGCTCTTCGTCGTGGGCGGGCTGATCTTCAGCTACGGGCTGCGGCACGGCCCGGTGGAGCGGCTGTGCACCGAGCACGCCGTGAGCGTGCCCGTGGCCGCCGCGGCCGCCGTGACCGGCCACCACACTCCCGGCCCCGGGGGTTCGGCGCTCCACGGCCTTCACAAGCTCTCTGACGCGGTATTGACAGCGCCGCTGAAAGACAGGCCCGCGCAGCCGCCGCTGGACGCGTGCCTGTGCCTGGCGGCCCTGTTCACCCTCGTCCTGCTCGCCCTGGCGATCGCGCTGCGCCGCCCTGCCACGCGCCTGCCCGCCCGGACCGGCTGGACGCTCGTCCGGGCCCCCGCGGGCACGTCCAGGCCCGCGTTCCGGCCCCCGCTCCAGGTGCTCCGGCTGTGACGGACCGGCCGTAAGGCCGCCGCATCCGCCGTGTCGACGTCCATCGCGACACGGCGCTGCCCTTCTGTCCGACATCCAGCCACAGCACCGAGAGGACCGCTCTCATGTCCAAGAGCGCCCGTAACAAGAACGCCCGCAAGACCAAGAACGCGCTCACCCAGCGCGAGACGCCGTGGGGCGCCATCGCCTTCTTCACCCTGATCGGCGTGGTCGCGACCGTCGTCATCGGCTACGCGTTCATGCAGTCCAGGCCGTCGTCGGCGGACGACGCGTCCATCGCGGGCATGGTCACCAAGGACGGCCTGGGCCGCGACCACACCACCAGCCCGGTCAAGTACGAAACCGACCCGCCCATGGGCGGTGACCACGACGCCGCCTGGAACAACTGCAACGGCCGCGTGTACGACGCGCCGCTGCGCAACGAGAACGCCGTCCACTCCCTGGAGCACGGCGCCGTCTGGTTCGCCTACCGTCCCGGCCTGCCCGCCGCGCAGCTCGACGCCCTCAAGGCCAAGGTCACCGGCACCGACTACACGTTCCTGAGCCCGTACCCGTCGCTGGACGCCCCGATCGTGCTCAGCGCCTGGGGCCGCCAGCTCAAGCTCCAGGACGCCTCCGACAAGCGCGCCGACCAGTTCCTGCGCGCCTTCGTGAAGGGCCCGCAGACGCCCGAGCCCGGCGCGCCGTGCGACGGCGGGAAGGACACGCCGTGACCCCAGATGCGGGGCGGGGACGGCGCGTCGCCGTCGTCCTCGCCGCCCTCGTCCTCGTCGCCGGCGCGGCGCTGGTGGCGCTCACCCTGTCGCGCTCGGGCGAGCCGGGCACGGACGGCCCCGAGGCGGGGTTCGCCCGCGACATGAGCTCCCACCATGCGCAGGCGGTGCGGATGTCGTTCATCGTCCGCGACCGGACGGACGACCAGGACGTCCGGCTCCTGGCCTACGACATCATCAACACCCAGTCCGCGCAGATCGGCATGATGACCGCCTGGCTGGACGAGTGGGGCCTCCCCAAGGTCGACACCGCGGGCCCCATGCGGTGGATGTCGGGGCACGGCGGGCACCGGCAGGGCGGCACGATGCCGGGCATGGCGACCCGGGCGCAGCTCGCCGACCTGGAGAAGGCGTCCGGACGCGGCGCCGAGATCCTGTATCTGCGCCTGATGACCGCCCACCATCGCGGCGGCGTCGCCATGGCCGAGGCGGTGCTGGCCCGCACCGGCCACGACCGGGTCCGCCGCCTGGCCCGCACGATGGTGGACGGCCAGCGCTCCGAGATCGCCTTGATGAACGAGATGCTCCGCGAGCGGGGCGCCGCCGCGGCCTGACGCGCTCCGCCGGCCGAGCCAGGCGACCTTCGCGATAGCGCTTGACAGGCCGGTCGGATCGCGCGTCACTGACCAGATGGCTCAGAACCTCAGCGGCTACCACCGGGCCCTCGACCTGTTCGAGGGCCTGGTCGCCGGCGTCTCCCCGGACGGCTGGGACGCGCCGTCGCCCTGCGCGGGGTGGACCGCCCTGGACGTCGCCGGCCACGTCACCGGCGGGCAGCACCTGGTCCAGGCCCTGGCCACCGGGGAACCCGTCCCGGACATCGGCCGCGACCCGGCCCGGTTCGTCCCGGACGAGGTCCTGATGAGCTGGCGGGCGGCCCGCAAGGAATGCGCCGCCGCGCTGACCCCCGACGCGCTGCGGACCCCCATCCCCTTCGGCGCCCTGGGCCACCTGCCCCTGGCCGACTACCTGGAGGCCTACATCCTGGAGCCGCTCGTCCACTCCTGGGACCTGGCCCAGGCGACGAACCAGCCGTCACACCTCGACCCGGACCTCGTCCACCACGCCTTCGCCACCGCCCAGGTGGTCTCAGCCCCTCTCAGAGCCAAGGGCCTGCTAGCCGCCCCCCTGCAACCCCCAACAGGCGCCACAGAACAAACCCGCCTCCTAGCCTTCCTGGGACGTTGTTAATCGGGGGGACGACCCCCCGAGCCCCCCGGCTGCGCGGCACGGGTCTCCTCGCTCCGGTCGCTGGCGCTCCCTGCGCTGCGGGGACGCGGCGCGCCGGGCATGCCCGCTGCGCTCGCTGGCGCTCGCTCCGCGTGCCTGCCCGTAACCGTCGGCTGAGGTTAGAACACTCCTACGAGAATTCTGCGAGGGTGCGCTCGGCTTCTTCTAGCCAGGCGCGGCGGGCGGTCAGGGCCTCTTCGGCTTCCTTGACGTCCTTTTCGCGGCCGGCGTCGCGGGCCTTGCCCAGGCGGCGTTCGAGCTGCTCGATGGAGTTGCGGAGCTGGGTGACGGTGGCCTCGGCGCGGGCGCGGGCCTCGGGGTTGGTGCGCCGCCACTCGTTCTCCTCGGCCGAGCGGACGGTCTCCTCGATCTTGCGGAGCCGGCCCTCCAGGCGGTCGCGCTGGTCGCGGGGGACCATCCCGGCGGCCTCCCAGCGCTCCTGGATGGCGCGGAGCGCCTGCCTGGCCTGCCGGACGTCCTTCACGGGCAGCAGCCGCTCGGCCTCGGCGAGGATCTTCTCCTTCTCCTCGGCGTGCTCGCGGAACTCGGCGTCGCGCTCGGCGAACGCGGCGCTGCGGGCCTGGAAGAAGGTGTCCTGGGCGCCTTTGAAACGGGTCCAGAGGTCTTCTTCGGCGTCGCGGGAGGCGCGGCCCGCCGTCTTCCAGCGGCGCATCAGGTCGCGGTAGGCGGCGGCGGTCTCGCCCCAGTCGGTCGAGCCGGACATCGCCTCGGCCTCGGCGACCAGGCGCTCCTTCTCCCTGCGGGCCTCCTCGCGCTGGTCGTCCAGGGTGGCGAAGTAGGCCTTGCGGCGCTTGGTGAAGGCGTTGCGGGCCGACGACAGCCGCTTCCACAGCGCGGTCTCGGTGGGCCGGTCGATGCGGTCGGCGGCCTTCCACTCCTCGACGAGCTGGCGCAGCCGCTCCCCGCCGTTCTTCCAGTGGGTCTCCTCGGCCGCGATCCGCTCGGCCTCGGCGACGATCCGCTCCTTGACCTCGCGGGCCTCGTGGCGGTGCTGCTCGCGCTGGGCCTTGACCTCCTCGCGGCGCCGCCCGACCTGCTCGCTCAGGCCGTCCAGGCGGCGGCCGAGCGCGTCGAGGTCACCGACGGCGTGCGCCTCGGAGACGGCCTCGCGGAGGCGGTCGATGCTCTGCTGCGCCTGGGCGGGCTGCAGATCTGTGGTGCGGACGCGCTGTTCGAGTAGGCCGATCTCGGTGACGAGCGCGTCGTACTTGCGCTTGAAGTAGGCCAGGGCCTCTTCGGGCGCGCCGGCCTGCCAGGAGCCGACGACCCGCTCGCCGCCGGTCGTCTTGACATAGACGGTGCCGTCCTCGTCCACCCGGCCCCAGGGATCGGTCGCGCTGGACACCTTGCCTCCTGAATCGCGGGTCCGAACGGCGCACGCCATCCGGACCCTCAACACCTTAGTATCCCGTTCGCCTATTTCCCGGCGATCGTGACGTCCTGGATCTCTACCTTCTTTTTGGGCTTGCCATCGCCTTTCGGGTCAGAGCCCGCGTCCGCGACCTTCTTCAGCACGTCCAGCCCCTTGGTTATCTTCCCGAACACGGTGTAGTCGGGCTGGAGCTGAGAGTCCTTGTAAACCAGGAAGAACTGGCTGCCGTTGCTGTCCGGCCCGCTGTTCGCCATGGCGAGCGTGCCCTCGGTGTAGGTGGCGCCGTTGGTGTTCTCGTTGGCGAACTCGTAGCCCGGCCCGCCCGTTCCCTGGCCGGTGGGGTCGCCGCATTGCAGAACGTTGAGGCCGCCGCTCGTGAGCCGGTGGCACGGCGTCTTGTCGAAGTAGTTCTTCTGCGCCAGATGCGCGAAGGAGTTGACGGCGCAGGGCGCCTTCGCGCCGTAGAGCTGCATCTCCACGTCGCCGTTGTTGGTCTTGACGGTCGCCTGGACGGTGCCCGTGTAGGCGGGCTTGGCCGGCGGCTTTCCGGCGTCCTTGGACGCCGGGCCCCGCCCGGCCTTGTAGTCGCACTTCGGCCCCGCGGCCGTGGACTCGTCGTCCTTGCCCGTCACGACCATGAACACGGCGCCGCCGACGGCGATGACCGCCACCGCCGCGGCGGAGCTGATGATCTTGAGTCGGCGGGCCTTAGCCGCCTCCTGCGCCCGTCGCTGCTGCTGGCGCTCGTAGCGTTGCCGCGCGAGCTCCTTCTTGCGGTCCTTCCCCGCCACGTGCTGCCCCTCCGGTGTGATCAGTTGAACGTGCAGCGCATAGTAGCGGCACCCGCGAGTAAAAGCGCCTCCGCTTTCAGGGAGCGGTTTCCCACCCCACCTTTCGCGCGTACGCGCGTGCCCGCGACACGGCGACGGGCCTATCTCGTTCGCGGAGGCAATGGCCGCGCCGGTACCCTCGGACACGCCCACCCGAGATGGTTCGAAGGAAGGACGACCGTGCTCGTCGCCGGGTTCCCCGCCGGGTCATTCGCCGCGAACTGCTTTGTCGTGGCGCCCGCCGCGGGTGAGGAGTGCGTGATCATCGACCCCGGCCAGGACGCCGAGGCCGGGATCGACGACATTCTGCGCGAGCAGCGGCTGAAGCCTGTCGCGGTGCTGCTGACGCACGGCCATATCGACCATGTCTGGTCGGTGGCCCCGGTCTGCGGCGCGAAGGACGTCCCCGCCTACATCCATCCCGATGACCGCGAGCTGCTCACCGATCCGGCGAAGGGCCTGTCTCTCGGCGCGGGGCAGCAGCTGTTCGGCGGCCTGGAGCTGACGGAGCCGGACGACGTGCGGGAACTGACCGACGGCGCGACGCTGGAGCTCGCCGGGCTGCGCTTCACCGTCGACCACGCGCCGGGCCATACGCCCGGGTCGGTGACGTTCCGGACCCCGAAGACGCAGGAGATCCCGGACGTGATGTTCAGCGGCGACCTGCTGTTCGCCGGGTCCATCGGGCGCACCGACCTGCCGGGCGGATCTTACGAGCAGATCCTCGCGAGCCTGTCCCGGGTGTGCCTCACCATGCCCGACGAGACGGTGGTCCTGCCCGGGCACGGTGAACAGACCACAATCGGCCGCGAGCGCGCGACCAATCCGTTCCTGTCGGAACTCATTCCGGCGGACGGCCCCAACAAGGGATTCTGAGTCAGAGAGACATGAGTTCGAGCTTCCAGGCCCCCAAGGGGGTCAATGAATACGTCCCGCCGCGCGCGGACCTCTTCTATGCCGTCCGCGAGGCGTTCGCCGAGCAGGCGCGGCTGGCCGGATACGGCTATATGGAACTGGCCGTGTTCGAGAACACCGCTCTGTTCAAGCGCGGCGTCGGAGAGTCGACGGACGTGGTGTCCAAGGAGATGTACACCTTCGAGGACAGGGGCGGCCGGTCGCTGACGCTGCGGCCCGAGTTCACCGCGTCGGTGCTGCGGTCCGTGCTGGAGAACAACCTGCACAAGGGCGTCCTGCCGGTGAAGGTGTGGACGACCGGCCCGGCGTTCCGCGCCGAGCAGCCGCAGCAGGGCCGCTACCGGCAGTTCTACCAGCTCGACCTGGAGGCGATCGGCAGCGAGGACCCGCGGGTCGACGCCGAGACGATCGCGATCGCGTGGAACTGGTACCGCTCGCTCGGCCTGACGCGGGTGCGGCTGCTGCTGAACTCGCTCGGCTGCCGGGAGTGCCGCCCGGCCTACCGGGCGCTGCTGCAGGACTTCCTCCGCGGCCTCGACCTGGACGAGGACACCCGCGCCCGCGTCGAGATCAACCCGCTGCGGGTCCTGGACGACAAGCGCCCCCGGGTGCGGGCCCAGATCGCGGACGCCCCGCTGATGGCCGACCACCTGTGCCCGGCCTGCAAGGCGCACCACGACCGGGTCCGCGAGTTCCTCACCGACCTCGGCATCGCGTGGGAGGACACCCCGACCCTCGTCCGCGGCCTCGACTACTACACCCGCACCACGTACGAGTTCGACCACCCGCTGCTGGGCGCGCAGTCCGGCATCGGCGGCGGCGGGCGCTACGACGGCCTGTCGGAGGACATCGGCGGGCCGCCGCTGCCCGGCATCGGGTTCGGCCTCGGCCTCGACCGCACGCTTCTGGCCGTGGACGCCGAGCGGCAGGAGGACAGGCGCGACGAACTCCCCGTCAAGCCGCGCTGCGAGGCGTTCGGGGTCCCGCTCGGCGAGGCGGCGGAGCGGCGGCTGTTCACGTTGATCAACGAGCTGCGCCGGGCCGGGATCGCCGCCGACATGGCGTTCGGCGGGAAGCGGCTGAAGGGCGCCATGAAGGACGCCGACCGCTCGGGCGCCCGGTACGCCGTGATCCTCGGGGAGCGAGATATCGCGGACGGCGTCGCCCAGGTCAAGGATCTGGCCGCGGGCGAGCAGACCGCCGTCCCGCTCACCGACATCATCACGACGTTGAAGGAAAGGCTCGCACCATGATCCGCTCGCACGAGGCGGGGACGCTCCGCAAGGAGCACGCAGGGCAGCAGGTCACCCTCGCCGGCTGGGTCGGCCGCCGCCGCGACCACGGCGGTGTCACGTTCATCGACCTGCGCGACGCGTCCGGCACCGCCCAGGTCGTCTTCCGCGAGGAGGACGCGGCGCACGACCTGCGCTCGGAGTTCTGCGTCAAGGTCGTCGGCGAGGTCCGCGTCCGGCCGGAGGGCAACGAGAACCCCGAGCTGCCGACCGGTGACGTGGAGGTCGCCGCCGCCGACATCGAGGTGCTGTCGGACGCGGCGCCGCTCCCGTTCCCCATCGAGGGCGACGTCAACGTCAACGAGGAGATCCGCCTCAAGTACCGGTACCTCGACCTGCGCCGCGACGCCGTCGCGCGGGCCATGAGGATCCGGTCGGAGGCGTCGTTCCTGACGCACGAGGTGATGCGCGAGCACGGCTTCGTCAACGTCGAGACCCCGACGCTGACGCGGTCGACGCCCGAGGGCGCCCGCGACTTCCTCGTCCCCGTCCGGCTGCAGCCGGGCCACTGGTACGCGCTGCCGCAGTCGCCGCAGCTGTTCAAGCAGCTGCTCATGGTCGGCGGGCTGGAGCGCTACTACCAGATCGCCCGCTGCTACCGCGACGAGGACTTCCGCGCCGACCGGCAGCCGGAGTTCACCCAGATCGACATCGAGATGTCGTTCTGCGACCAGGACGACGTCCTCACCGTCGGCGAAGACCTCGTCGCCCGGCTGTGGAGGGAGATCGCCGGGCACGAGATCCCCCGCCCGATCCCCCACATCACCTACGCCGACGCGATGTCCCGGTTCGGATCCGACAAGCCCGACCTGCGGTTCGGCCTCGAGCTGACCGACATGACCGAGTACTTCGCCGGGACGTCGTTCCGCGTGTTCCAGGCCCCCTACGTCGGCGCGGTCGTCATGCCCGGCGGCGCGGCCCAGACCCGCAAGGAGCTGGACGCCTGGCAGGACTGGGCGAAGGCCCGCGGCGCCCGCGGGCTGGCGTACGTGCTCGTCCAGGAGGACGGGACGCTCGGCGGCCCCGTCGCCAAGAACCTGTCCGACGCCGAGAAGTCGGGCCTGGCCGCGAAGGTCGGCGCCGACGCCGGTGACGCGATCTTCTTCGGCGCGGGCAGGCGGCACTCCACGCAGGAGCTGCTCGGCGCGGCCCGGCTGGAGATCGGCCGCCGCCGCGACCTGATCGACGAGTCGGCGTGGGAGTTCGTCTGGGTCGTCGACGCGCCGATCTTCGAGCCGGTGGAGGACGACAAGGGCGAGCAGATCGGCTGGACGTCCGTGCACCACCCGTTCACGGCCCCGAAGCCCGGGTTCGCCGCGACGTTCCAGGACGACCCCGGCGGCGCGCTCGCGGACGCCTACGACCTCGTCCTCAACGGGACGGAGATCGGCGGCGGGTCGATCCGTATCCACCGCGCGGAGATGCAGCAGCGGGTGTTCGAGGTGCTGGGCCTGTCGAAGGAGGAGGCCGAGTCGAAGTTCGGGTTCCTGCTGGAGGCGTTCAAGTTCGGGCCCCCGCCGCACGGCGGCATCGCGTTCGGCTGGGACCGCGTCGTCATGCTCCTCGCCCGCCAGGACTCGATCCGCGACGTGATCGCGTTCCCGAAGGCGGCCTCCGGCTATGACCCGCTGACGGCCGCGCCGACGCCGATCACGCCGCAGCAGCGCACCGAGGCGGGCGTGGACGTGATCCCCGAGGATGAGCCCGCCGAGCCCGCCGGGGGCTGAGCGACCGATACGTGAGCGGCGCCGCCCTTAGCGGGTGGCGCCGCTGGTCGTCCGGTAGACGTCGTAGACGCCGTCAATGGACCGGACGGCCTTCAGTACGTGCCCGAGGTGCTTCGGGTCGCCCATCTCGAACGTGAACCGCGACACCGCGACCCGGTCGCGGGTCGTGGTGACCGATGCCGACAGGATGTTGACGTGCTGGTCGGACAGGACGCGCGTCACGTCCGACAGCAGCCGGGGCCGGTCGAGCGCCTCGACCTGGATCGCGACGAGGAAGACCGAGTCTTCGCCCGGAGACCATTTGACGTCGATCAGCCGGTCGGGCTGCGCCTTCAGGCTGGCGATGTTGGAACAGTCGGCGCGGTGCACCGACACACCGTGCCCGCGCGTCACGAACCCGACGATGTCGTCGCCGGGCACCGGGGTGCAGCAGCGCGACAGCCGGACCCACACGTCCGGGTCGTCGGCGACGACGACGCCCGGGTCGCCCGCCGGACGGCTCCGCTTGCGGCGGGTCGGCAGCGCGATCTCGGCGAGGTCTTCGTCGGCGCTCTCCACGCCGCCGAGCGCGTCCACGAGCTTCTGCACGACGTTCTGCGCCGAAATCTGGCTCTCGCCGACC
The DNA here is from genome assembly GCF_044326375.1 of Actinomadura sp. 3N508. Classification (NCBI taxonomy): domain Bacteria; kingdom Bacillati; phylum Actinomycetota; class Actinomycetes; order Streptosporangiales; family Thermomonosporaceae; genus Actinomadura; species Actinomadura sp. 3N508. The sequence continues at coordinate 95,514 of NZ_JBIRAX010000018.1, read as the reverse complement.
GCCGCGTACAGGGACGAGACGTCCGGGTAGCGGAGGTCGCGGGCGAGGGCGAGCAGCGCCTCCCCGGACATCATCCGCTGCAGCGGCATGTTCTGCTTGCGCATCGCGCGGGCGATGGCGTCCTTGCCGGACTCGATCGCGGTGTCGCGGCGCTCCTTGGAGAACCAGTGCTTGATCTTGTTGCGGGCGCGGGCGCTCTTGACGAAGCCGAGCCAGTCGCGGCTCGGGCCGGCGTCCTGCGACTTGGAGGTGAACACCTCGACGGTGTCGCCGTTGTCGAGGGTCGACTCGAGGGGCACGAGCCGCCCGTTGACGCGGGCGCCGATACATCGGTGCCCGACCTCGGTGTGGATCGCGTACGCGAAGTCGACCGGCGTCGCGCCCTGCGGAAGCGCGATCACGTCGCCCTTCGGGGTGAACACGAACACCTCGGAGACCGACAGGTCGAACCGCAGCGACTCCAGGAACTCGGCCGGGTCGGCGGTCTCCTTCTGCCAGTCGAGGAGCTGGCGGAGCCACTGCATGTCACCGGCCTTGCGGCCGCCGACCGTCTCCTCCTTGTACTTCCAGTGCGCGGCGACGCCGTACTCGGCGCGGCGGTGCATGCCCCACGTGCGGATCTGCAGCTCGACGGGCTTGCCCTCCGGGCCGATCACCGTCGTGTGCAGCGACTGGTACATGTTGAACTTCGGCATCGCGATGTAGTCCTTGAACCGGCCGGGGACCGGGTTCCATCGCGCGTGGATCGAGCCGAGCGCGGCGTAGCAGTCGCGGACGCTGTCGACGAGGACCCGGATGCCGACCAGGTCGTAGATGTCGTCGAAGGAGACGTCCCGCGCGATCATCTTCTGGTAGATCGAGTAGTAGTGCTTCGGCCGGCCGGTCACGGTGGCCTTGATCCGGGCCTCGCGCAGGTCGGTGGAGACGTTCTCGATCACTTCCTGCAGGTAGACGTCGCGGCGCGGGGCGCGTTCGGACACCAGCCGGGCGATCTCGTCGAACCGCTTCGGGTACATGGTGGCGAACGCGAGGTCTTCCAGCTCCCACTTCAGCGTGTTCATGCCGAGCCGGTGCGCGAGCGGCGCGAACACCTCGAGGGTCTCGCGGGCCTTCTTCTCCTGCTTGTGGCGCGGCATGTAGCGCAGCGTCCGCATGTTGTGCAGCCGGTCGCCGAGCTTGATCACCAGGACGCGGATATCGCGGGACATGGCCACGACCATCTTGCGGACGGTCTCGGCCTCGGCGGCCTCGCCGTACTTGACCTTGTCGAGCTTGGTGACCCCGTCGACCAGCGAGCCGATCTCGTCGCCGAAGTCGGCGGTGAGCTGCTCCAGGGTGTAGGGGGTGTCCTCGACGGTGTCGTGCAGCAGCGCGGCGCAGAGCGTCTCGGTGTTCATGCCGAGCTCGGCGAGGATGGTCGCGACGGCGAGCGGATGCGTGATGTACGGGTCGCCGCTCTTGCGCTTCTGGTCGCGGTGGTGGTGCGCGGCGACGTCGTAGGCGCGCTCGATGAGCCGCAGGTCGGCCTTCGGGTGCGTGTTGCGGACGGTCTTGATCAGTGGTTCTAGTACCGGGTTCATAGCGGGGCCGCGCTGGGCGCCCAACCTGGCGAGCCTACGGCGCACCCGGGCGGCAGACGGTGGAATCGTGGCCGGCGTGGGCCTGGACGGGACTGCGGACGGGGCGGCGTCCGCCGGGGTGCCGGACGCTTCGGCGCCGGCGCGGGGGCCGGAAGGCTGCTGCGGAGGGGGCGTGGCGGTTTCGGAGGATGTGGCGGTCTCGGAGGGCGCGGCGGTCTCGGGAGGCTTGCGGGCGGGCGGGCGCGGCGTTTCCGCCGCGGGCTCCCGTGCCGGGCGGGCCCCTGCCGTGGGGGCCTCGGCGGCGTCGTTCACCGCGTCGGTCGATACCACCTCACCTGGCACCCAGCCTCCTTAGCCGTGCGGGCGCGATTGCCTCCGTGCCCCGCGGGATGCGCCCGTCCCCACCGGGCCCTGATTGCGCCAGTGTATCCGGCACCCTTTTCGTACTAGACCGTAACCAGGGAATGAACGTTTAGATTCCGCAGCTTGTCGCGTCCGTTGAGGAACGACAGCTCGAGCAGGACCGACAGCCCGGCGACCTCCGCGCCGCTCCGCCGGACGAGTTCGGCGGCGGCCGCGGCCGTCCCGCCGGTGGCGAGGACGTCGTCGACGATCAGCACCCGCTCGCCGGGCCGGAGCGCGTCGAGATGGATCTCGATCGTCTCGGTCCCGTATTCGAGATCGTAGGTCTCCTCGTGCGTCCGCGACGGCAGCTTCCCCTTCTTGCGCACCGGGACGAAGCCCGCGCCGAAGTGGTAGGCGACGGGCGCGGCGAGGATGAAGCCGCGCGCCTCGATGCCGACGATCTTGTCGATGGTGCCGCGGCCGTAGTGGTTGACGATGGTGTCCACGACCCCGGCGAAGGCGACATGGTCGGCCAGCAGCGGCGTGATGTCCTTGAAGACCACCCCGGGCTGCGGGTAGTCGTCCACGTCGCGGATCCGGTCCTGGATCAGCTTGCCGAGGTCCACGTCGCGCTCCCTGTGCCGATATCGGCCGTCGTCCTGCCGCTCTCTATGCCCGCACGGGCCGTGCCCGCACCCTTCACGAGACCCCGTGACGGGTGCGGGCACGGCCCGGTGCGTCCTGCCGGTCCTGCTGTCGCGTGCTACTTGCCGCCGCCACCGCCGCGGCGCTGCTGGCGGGTGCCGCGCCTGGGCTGCTGCCGCTGCCCCGTCTGCACCACCTTCTTCACGGTGACGGTGCTTCTGAGGTCGGTGGCGTCATCGCCCGGTTCACCGGACGCCTCGCCGGACGGCGCGTCGTCGGGCGCCTCCCGCGGCCCGCCCGCGGTGGCCTTCACCTTGGCGGCCTTGGCCTGCCGCTTGGCGCTCTGCTCGCGCCGGGCGAGGTTCTCGCGGATCTGCTTGTACTTCGGCTCGCGCTCCTTGAACTGGACGAGCAGCGGCGTCGCCACGCAGATCGACGAGTACGTCCCGACGATCATGCCGACGAACAGCGCGAGCGACAGGTCCTTCAGCGTCCCGGCGCCGAACAGCGTGGTGCCGATGAACAGGATCGCGCCGACCGGGAGGATCGCCACCAGCGAGGTGTTCAGGGAGCGCACCAGCGTGCTGCTGAGCGCCTGGTTGGCCGCCTGGCTGTAGGTGGTCTTGGAGGTCGGGGTGAGCGGTTTCGTGACCTCCTTGATCATGTCGAAGACGACGACCGCGTCGTACAGCGAATAACCGAGGATGGTCAGGAAGCCCAGCAGGGTCGCCGGTGTGACCTCGAACCCGGACCAGGCGTAGATGCCCGCCGTGATCACCAGGTCGTGGACGAGGGCGACGACGGCGGCGACCGCCATCCGCCACTCGAACGCCAGCGACAGGTACAGGATGATCAAGATCATGAAGACGATCAGCGCCTGCCACGCCTTCTCCTGGATCTCACCGCCCCAGGAGGCGCCGACGACCTGCGTGCTGATCTTGTCGGCGGGGACGTTCAGCTCCTGACCGACGTGCGTCTTGACCTCGGTGACGTGCGTCGAGGTCAGGCTCTCGGTCGTGACCCGCCAGTCGCCGCCGGCCTTCTGCACGATGACCTGGTGGACGTCGCCGCCGGCGACGGCGGCGCGGACCTCCTCGATCGAGGCGCCGGGGGCCTTGAACGTGAAGACCGACCCGCCCTTGAACTCGACGCCGAAGTTGAGGCCCTGGACGAGCAGTCCCGCGATGGACAGCACCAGGAGCAGCCCGGAGATCGCCGTCCAGATCTTCGGGCGGCCGACGATGTCGGCGCTGATCTCGCCACGGTAGATCCGCGAGGTGGCGGAACGCAGTCCCATGGCTCAGACCTCCTGGCTCGTGCCGGCGGTGGCGGCGGACGTCTTCTGCGCCGCGCGATGGAGCTTGCGCGGGTCGAGGCCGGACAGCGGATGGCCGCGGCCGTAGAACTTCGTCCGGGACAGCAGCGCGACGAGCGGCTTGGTGAAGAAGAACACCACGACGATGTCGATGAGCGTCGTCAGGCCCATCGCGAACGCGAACCCGGCCACGCCGCCGACCGCGAGGAAGTACAGCACCAGCGCGGCGAGGAAGGTCACCGCGTCGGCGACCAGGATGGTGCGCCGCGCCCGCTTCCAGGCGGTCTCCACCGACGGCCGGAGCTTGCGCCCGGCTCTCAGCTCGTCCCGCAGCCGCTCGAAGTACACGATGAACGAGTCGGCGGTGATGCCGATGGAGACGATGAGTCCGATGATGTGCGGGAGCGAGAGCCGGAAGTTGATCCCGTCACCGAGGATCACGACCGAGAGGTAGGTGATGCCCGCCGCCACGATCAGGCTGGCCACCGCGACGAGGCCGAGGCCGCGGTAGTAGAACATGCAGTACAGGACGACGAGGCCGAGCCCGATCGCGCCGGCGATGAGCCCGCCGGTCAGCTGGTCGGAGCCCAGTGTGGAGGACACCTCGTCGATGGAGCTCTGCGTGAACTCCAGCGGCAGCGCCCCGTACTTGAGGACGTTCGCGAGGTCGGTCGCGTACCGCTGGTCGAAGCTGTCGGGCGGGCCGTCGATGGTGGCGGTGCCGCCGGTGATCGCGCCCTCCCTGATGCTGGGCGCGGAGACGACGCGCCCGTCGAGGACGATCGCGACCTGCGCCCGGGGAGAGTTCGGGTCCTGCTGGTAGGCGGCGTAGGCGTCGGTGGTGATCTCGCCGAACTGGCGGCCGCCCTTGCCGTCGAAGTCGAGCGAGACCGACCAGCTGGCCTGGCCCTGCTGGGCGTTCGGCGGCATCGGGTTGGCGCCGTCCACGTTCTCGCCGAGCACCCGGACGGGTCCGAGGATGTACTTGGCGATCTGGCCGCCTTCCTCGTCCTGGTCGCAGGCGGCGACGAACTGGCGCTTCGGGTCGTTGGAGCCGGGGGCGCGCCGGTCGCCGGTGTAGCAGTTGAGCGCCTCGAACTGCTGGATGACGGCCCGGTCGGTGACGCCGGTGTAGTCCGCCGGTGGCGCTCGCGGGTCCTGGCCCGGCAGCGGCTGGCCTGCCGGCGGGACCAGCGGCGACGTCGGGGACGGCGCCGCTGACGGGCTCGCCGAGGCGGACGGCGTCGGCTCGGTCAGCGCGCCCGACAGCGCCTTGCCGCGCGGCGTGGGCGACGCGGACCCCGACGGCTTGGCGCTGGTGGACGGCGTCGCCGACGGGCTCTTGTCGTCGCCGGGCTTGGCGTCGCCGGACGGGCTCGCGCCCGGCGCCGGGGCCGTGCCCGCCGACGGCTTGCCGTCGGCGACGGCGAACACCTGGCGGAACTGGAGCTTCGCCGTCGTGCCGATCAGGCTGACGACGCGGCCCTGCCCTTCTCCGGGCACGTTCACCACGATGTTGTTGCTGCCCTGCTTGGCGACCTCCGCGTCGGAGACCCCGAGGCCGTTGACCCGCTGGGTCATGATCTTGACGGCCTGGTCCATCTGCTGGGCGGGCGGGTTCTTGCCGGAGGAGGTCTTGGCGGTGAGCGTCACCGTCGTGCCGCCGGCGAGGTCCAGCCCCAGCTTGGGCGTCGTCTGGCCCTGCCAGACGGCGACGCCGGAGAGCACCACCAGGATGGCGAAGAGCGCGAGAAGCGTGCGCCCCGGCTTGGGAGCGATACTGGGCGGAGCCACTTGTCGTCTTACTTCCCGTCTAGGTTTTCCGACACCGGGGAAGGGTCAGGCGGACGGCTTGTCCGACGCCTTGACCTTGGTCCTCCCCTTGGGCTTGGACTCCTCGTCCTCGTCCGCCCCCTCGGACTCGGCCTCGTCGTCCGCGGCGTCCTCGACGCCGTCCTTGGAGAGGTCGACGGCATCGCCGTCGTCGGCCTCGTCCTCGCCCGCCTCGTCGTGCTCGTCGTCGAGGTCTTCGGGCTCGTCGTCCTTGAGGACCTGCATGACGGCGGCCTTGACGAAGCGCACCTCGACGCCGTCGGCGATCTCCAGCACGACGCCGTCGTCATCGACCTCCACGACGGTGGCGCGCATGCCGCTGGTCGTCAGAACCCGGGCGCCGGGCGTCATGGCGTTCTGCATCTCCATCTGCTGCTTGCGTCGCCGGCTCTGCGGGCGGATCAGCAGGAAGTAGAAGACCAGGGGAACTGCGACGAGAAGGAGCAGGTTGAAGGCCCCGCTCCCGCCCGATTCCGCGGCGAGTATAAGTTCGCTGCCCATTACAGGGGCATCCTTCCGATGTCGTTTGCCCAGCCTTGTGACCGGAGCCTTGTGACCGGACCGGTCACGTCCACGGGACCGCCGGCTGGAGAACGGTCGACCAAGTCCCGGAGTCTAGAGAGTACGCCAGACCCCGGCAACGACGCGACGATCGACGACGCCGGGAAGTTCCCAACCCGTTACCCGAATGATCACTATTCGGGCCGATCGGCCGTCTCGTCCCGGTCTTCCTCGATATCGAACAGCGTCCCGGCCATCGGCGCCGTCGGCGGCGGAGTCAGCCCGAGATGTGCCCATGCGGCGCCCGTGGCGACCCGTCCCCGCGGCGTCCTGGCCAGCAGGCCCTGCCGGACGAGGAACGGCTCGGCGACCACTTCCACGGTCTCCGGCTCCTCCCCGACGGCCACCGCCAGCGTCGACAGGCCGACCGGACCGCCGCCGAACTTGCGCAGCAGCGACCCGAGGACGGCCCGGTCGAGCCGGTCGAGGCCCCGTTCGTCCACCTCGTACAACGCCAGGGCCGTCCGGGCGGATTCCCTGGTGACCGTCCCGTCGCCGCGGACCTCGGCGTAGTCGCGGACGCGGCGCAGCAGCCGGTTGGCGATGCGGGGCGTGCCGCGCGAGCGCCCGGCGACCTCGGCGGCGGCGTCGTCGCTGATCTCCACGTCCAGCAGCCGCGCCGACCGCCGGACGATGACCTCCAGCTCGGCGGGCTCGTAGAAGTCCATGTGGGCGACGAACCCGAACCGGTCGCGCAGCGGGCCGGGCAGCATGCCCGCCCGGGTGGTGGCGCCGACCAGCGTGAACGGCGCGATGTCCAGGGGGATGGCGGTGGCGCCGGGCCCCTTGCCGACGACGACGTCGACCCGGAAGTCTTCCATCGCCATGTAGAGCATCTCTTCTGCGGGACGCGCCAGGCGGTGGATCTCGTCCAGGAACAGCACCTCGCCCTCGGCGAGCGTGGACAGCACCGCCGCGAGGTCGCCGGCCCGCTCGATGGCGGGCCCGGAGGAGATACGCAGCGGCTGCCCCAGCTCCGCCGCGATGATCATGGCGAGGGTGGTCTTGCCGAGACCGGGCCCGCCCGACAGCAGCACGTGGTCGGGCGTCCGGCCGCGCCGCAGGGCGCTGTGCAGCACGAGCGAGAGCTGCTCGCGGACGCGTTCCTGCCCGATGAAGTCGTCGAGCTTCTTGGGCCGCAGCGCGGCCTCGATCATCTGCTCCTCGGGCCCGTCCGCGCCCGCGGAAACCAGCCGTTCGGGTTCGCTCATTTGCTGAGCTTCTTAAGCGCGGACTTCAGGAGGGTCGCGACGGGGGGCGTCTCGGCGCCGTCGAGGTCGGCGGCGACGGCGGACACGGCGGCGTCGGCGTCCTTGGCGGACCAGCCGAGGTTGATCAGGCCCATCTGGACCTGCTCGCGCCACGGCTCGGTGCGGGCGGGCGCGCGGACGTCGGCGCCGCCGTCGCCGATCGGGCCGCCGAGCCGGTCCTTCAGCTCCAGGACGATGCGCTGCGCGCCCTTCTTGCCGATGCCGGGGACCTGGGTGAGCGCGGTGACGTCCTCGGTGGCCATCGCGCGGCGCAGCGCGTTCGGGGTGTGCACGGCGAGCATCGCGAGCGCGAGCCGCGGCCCGACGCCGCCGGCGGTCTGCAGCAGCTCGAAGACGGTGCGCTCGTCGTCGTCGGCGAACCCGAACAGGGTGAGCGAGTCTTCACGGACGATCAGCGACGTCGGCACCTTCGCCTGCTCGCCCACCCGCAGCCCCGCGAGCGTGGCGGGGGTGCACTGGACCGACAGGCCGACGCCGTGCACGTCGATCACCGCCCCGTCGGGCCCGGCGGCGGCCACCCGGCCGCTGACGAAGGCGATCATTCGCTGGCTCCTCCTCTGCTCTTGGCGGCACTGCTCCGGGCGGCGAGGCGTTCCCGCTCGGCCCGCGCCGCCTCCTCGATCCGCGACCGCTGGGCGTTCGCCAGGCGCTGCTGGGCGCCGCCGCGCCACACGTTGCAGATGGCGAGCGCGAGTGCGTCGGCCGCGTCCGCGGGCTTGGGCGGCGCGTCCAGGGACAGGAGCTGGGTCACCATCCTGGTCACCTGGGCCTTGTCGGCGCGGCCGTTCCCGGTGACGGCGGCCTTGGCCTCGCTCGGGGTGTGCAGCGTGACGGGCAGCCCGCGGCGGGCCGCCACCAGGATCGCGATCCCGGCGGCCTGCGCGGTGCCCATCACGGTGCGGACGTTGTGCTGGGAGAACACCCGCTCGACGGCGACGGCCTCGGGCCGCAGCTCGGCCACGAGCGCCTCGATGCCCGCCTCGATGCCCAGCAGGCGCAGGGCGATGTCGTCGTCGGGGGCGGTCCGCACGACGGACACGTGCACCAGCCGGAGCCGCTTGCCCGGGGCGCCTTCGACGACCCCCACCCCGCACCGGGTGAGCCCGGGGTCCACCCCCATCACCCGCACGGCCACTCCTTCGATCATCTGTTCGGCCGAACGCTATCAAGCCGGGAGGACACCGTCTCCCGGGCGTAGAGCGTGTCCCGGAACTCAGAAGAAGTCGAGGCTGAACGGGGCGGCGGCGAACGCGGCGGCCAGCGCCGCGGGGTTCCCGCCCGCTAGCAGCCCGGTGCGGCGCAGCGTGGCGACCGGGACGCCGGCGTACAGGGCCGCGAGTCCCCGCGCGCCGACCCGGACGGTGTCCGCGTCGCCGCCGCGCGGCTCGGGCGAGCGTTCCAGCCGCCCCTCGCCGTCCTTGATCTCCAGCCGCCAGTGGCCGGAGTTCGCGGGAAGCTGCGGGTCGTCGATGAGGAGGGGAACCGCGGCGCTGACGCCGGAGGGATAGCCGCGCGCCTCGATCGCGGCGGGCGCGTCCACCAGGCGCAGCATCCACTGGTTGCGGGTGACCGTCTCCCATTCCCGCTCGCGGAGCAGCCACAGCGCCGGGTCGAACGGCGCGAGGCAGACGCGGACGGTCTCCGCGGTCGAGGAGCCGGAGCCGACGATGGCCCACAGGGCCCGCAGCGTCCGCTCCGACGACGCCACGAGCTTGGTGACTTGCATCCCGTCGCCGCTGTCAGCCCACCGGTAGGAGAGGAACCCGTCCTCGGCCAGGTAGCAGTACTCGTCGCGGTTCTCGAGCGTCCTGCGCCACATGGCCTCGGGCGTGCCGACGGGGCCGCAGTCCAGGGACGCCTGGTGGGTCCGCCCGACGACGGCGGCCACCTCGGCGGCGTCGTCCACGCTCGCCCTGCGGACGGGGACCCGCTCCGCCGCGACCCGGCGCAGCGCCTCGGTGTCGATCACGATGTGGTGCTGCGCGCCGGCCTGCTCCCAGCCCACCGACCGGTAGAAGGCAGTGGTGGCCGGATACAACATCGCCAAGGGGTGGCCGAACCGGACGCAGCGCTCCAGGAGGTCGGTCATCAGCCGACCGCCGAGCCCCCGGCCCCGCTCCTCCGGCGCGACGGTGATCCCGCTCAGGCCCGCCATGGACACGGCCCGCCCGTGCCACCACTGGGTCATGTCGTACAGGGTGCCGGTGGCGACGACCTCGCCGCCGTCGAACGCGGCGAGCACCCGCCCCGCCTCCACCGTCGGCAGGAACGAGGTGTTGCGCCGTTCCCACGTCTCGTCCGTCATCGGCCCGAAGGCGCGGGACAGGATGTCGCGGACGGCGGTCGCCTCGGCCGCCTTCAGGGCACGGATCTCCATGATCCAGACCGTATGCCACGCCTCCCGGTGCCGGGAGCGCCGCCGGGGTGCCGGCTAGTCGAGTGTGGCGAGGACCTCGTCGCTGACGTCGAAGTTGGCGTAGACGTCCTGGACGTCGTCGGAGTCCTCGAGCGCGTCGAGGAGGCGGAAGACCTTCTTGGCGTTGTCCTCGTCGAGGGGGACGGTGACGCTCGGCAGGAACTTGCTCTCGGCCGAGTCGTAGTCGATCCCGGCGTCGACCAGGGCGGTGCGGACCGCGACCAGGTCGGCGGCCTCGCTGACGACCTCGAAGTTCTCCTCGTCGAGGTCGTTGACCTCCTCGGCCCCGGCGTCCAGGACGGCCATCATCACGTCGTCCTCGCTGGTGCCGGACTTCGGGACGATCACGACCCCCTTGCGGTTGAACATGTAGGAGACCGAGCCCGGGTCGGCGAGCGAGCCGCCGTTGCGGGTGAGCGCGACGCGGACCTCGGAGGCGGCCCGGTTGCGGTTGTCGGTCAGGCACTCGATCAGGATGGCGACACCACCGGGCGCGTAGCCCTCGTAGGTGATGTTCTGCCAGTCGGCGCCGCCGGCCTCTTCCCCGGCGCCGCGCTTGCGGGCGCGCTCGATGTTGTCGTTGGGGACCGAGTTCTTCTTCGCCTTGTAGATGGCGTCGTAGAGGGTCGGGTTGGCGTCCGGGTCACCGCCGCCCGTCCGGGCCGCGACCTCGATGTTCTTGATGAGCTTGGCGAAGAGCTTGCCCCGCTTGGCGTCGAGGGCCGCCTTCTTGTGCTTGGTGGTCGCCCATTTGGAATGGCCGGACATTCTGTCATTCCTCCTCTGTCGTCCGGCGCACCAGATCGGCGAAGTAGTGGTGCACGCGGAAATCGCCTGTCAGCTCCGGGTGGAACGCGGTCGCCATGAGACGCCCCTGGCGGACGGCGACGATCCTACCGGCGTTCGGGCCCCCCTCCGGCACGGGCGCGGTGCGTCCGAGCACCTCGACGGCGTCCCCGACTGACTCCACCCACGGCGCGCGGATGAAAACGGCGTGGTACGGCGTGTCCCCCATGCCGGTCAGCACGACGTCGGACTCGAACGAGTCGACCTGTCGGCCGAAGGCGTTGCGGCGCACGGTCATGTCGATCCCGCCCGCGGTCTCCTGGCCGGCGACGCCGTCCCGGATCCGGTCCGCCAGCATGATCATCCCGGCGCAGGAACCGTAGGCGGGCATCCCGGCCTCGATCCGCTTGCGGAGCGGTTCCAGCAGGTCGAACGAGCGCGCCAGCCGCCACATCGTGGTGGACTCCCCGCCGGGCAGGACGAGCCCGTCCACCCGCTCCAGCTCCTCGCGGCGGCGCACGGCGAGGGTGCGCGCGCCCGCCGCCTCCAGCGCGTGCGCGTGCTCGCGCACGTCGCCTTGCAGGGCGAGGACACCGATCGTGGGCACAGCAGTCACGTGGAACCTTCCGGGGGATCGACCAGCTTTGGACGTTCCGTACAACGCCGTGCGGCACGGCACGTCTTCCCAGCGACGGGGCGCCGGGGGGCGTCGAGCGGAGCCCGTCCGTCGAATGGCGGTGGGCGGGGGCTGGAGGACGGTGGTTCAGGCGTGTTTGAAGCGGCGGAGCGGGAGCTCCAGCGGCAGGAAGCCGTCCTCGCCGCGGTCGGCGATGCCGCGGCCGAACATGTGCGCCTCGGCGAGCGCGAGCCCGAACTCCTCCGGGTCGAACGGCAGCGGCACGTCGGCCGCGCCCGCGTCGATGGCCTGCCAGAACGGCCGCTCGGCGGGGAGCCGCTCGCCCTGGTCGACGACGACGCCGTCCTCGGCGGTGACGAACACCTCGCGGCGCAGCTCGCCGTCCTCGTACCAGCGGAACCAGCAGCCGCGGATGACGGTGTGCAGGACCAGCACCCCGCAGCGCGAGCCGGGCAGCGCGGCCGCGGCGGTGTCGGCGATCCGGCGGGCGTCGTCGTCGAGGCAGAACAGCCGCCGGTCGCACAGCAGCAGGGCCCGCTCGAACGCGCCGACGAACAGCTCGTCCTCGTACGGCCAGAGCGCGAAGTCGAGGACGGTGTCGCCGGTCTCCATGAGAGTGTCCGCCGGGTAGAGCCCGCGCGCGATCTCCGCGGCGGCGTCCGGATCGGGCACGAGGCCCGGCCGGAACACCTCACCGGGCTCACCCGCGCTCGCGCACGCCAGCGCGACCGACCAAGCCATGCTCTCCCCTCCCGCGGCCGGGCGCCGCCCAGGGATCTCTCCCTGACCGGCCGCGTCGCCAGCGTAAACCCTGTAAGGGCGCGCTGTGGAGTGGGGGCGCCCGTTTACCAGCCGCGTCCGGCGAACTTCTGGTCCTCGCCGAGCGAGGCGGCGCTGATGCCGACCATGGCCTCCCCGAGCCCGCGCGACACCTTGGCGAGGACGCCCGGGTCGTCGTGGAAGGTGGTGGCCTTCACGATCGCCTCGGCGCGCTGCGCCGGGTTGCCGGACTTGAAGATCCCGGAGCCGACGAAGACGCCCTCGGCGCCGAGCTGCATCATCATGGCCGCGTCGGCGGGGGTGGCGATGCCGCCTGCGGTGAACAGCACGACGGGCAGCTTCCCGGCCTCCGCGACCTCCTTGACCAGCTCGTAGGGGGCCTGGAGGTCCTTGGCGGCGACGAACAGCTCGTCCTCGGGCAGGTTCTGCAGGCGGCGGATCTCCTGGCGGATCCTGCGCATGTGGGTGGTGGCGTTGGAGACGTCTCCGGTGCCGGCCTCGCCCTTGGAGCGGATCATCGCCGCGCCCTCGGTGATACGCCGCAGCGCCTCGCCGAGGCTCGTGGCACCGCAGACGAACGGGACGGTGAAGGCCCACTTGTCGATGTGGTTGTCGTAGTCGGCGGGCGTGAGCACCTCGGACTCGTCGACGTAGTCGACGCCGAGCGCCTGCAGCACCTGCGCCTCGACGAAGTGGCCGATGCGGGCCTTGGCCATCACCGGGATGGACACCGCGGAGATGATCCCGTCGATCATGTCGGGGTCGCTCATCCGGGAGATGCCGCCCTCGGCGCGGATGTCGGCGGGCACCCGCTCCAGGGCCATGACGGCGACGGCGCCCGCGTCTTCGGCGATCTTCGCCTGCTCGGGCGTGACGACGTCCATGATCACGCCGCCCTTGAGCATCTCCGCCATGCCGCGCTTGACGCGGGCGGTTCCCTTCTCGGGCGCGGTGTCGTCAGGGACGGGAGTGGAAGTGGGCACGGGCATTCCTCACGTAACAGGCGATTAGTCTCCTTCCATGATATTCCCTGCTTAGCGGAGGCCCGGACCCGGCAGAGTGTCAGCCGCTCCCCGGCGGCGCTTACGGGATGTAGGGCTTGCCGGCGTTGACTAGCACCATCCAGACCTGCCCGGGCGCGAAGTTCATCGGCTCGCCGGTCTCGGTGGTGAACGTGGTGCCCTTGTCCTCGGCCGTGCGGGACCAGTTGGCCTTGTACGCCTTCCCGTCGCGCAGGACGAGCGCCCGCCCCGTGCCGGTGGTGTCGATCAGCGGGGTGTAGCTGCCGAGGAAGTCGTGGAACTTCGACCGGGTGGTCTTGGCGTACTGGATGACGACCGTCTGCCCGCCGAGCCGCCCGCCCTCGGCGGCGCGGCTGGGGCTCCCGCCCCAGCTCGCGAGCCACCGCTTGTGCTTGGCCGACCAGGTGAACCCCATCCGCGCGGTCGGCCACTTCGCGGTGAACGTCTTGACCGGCTTGCCGCCGGTGGCGGGCGCGTCGCCGAAGCGGAACCCGACGTCCTGCGGCGGGGTGGCCTTCGGGGCCCGCTTGAGCAGGGCCTTCGGGTCGGCGTACAGGTTGTACGGGGCGGGCTTGCCGCCGAACCGGTAGTAGGCGCCGCCCGCCTTCTCCTGGGAGACCTCGTACGCGGGCGACTTGCGGACGTACTTCTTCATCTTGCTCTGGACGCCGGAGAACGCGAAGGCGGGCCGGCCGAACTGCGGCAGGATGTGCAGGTCGGAGATGCGGGCGCTGCGGACGGGCCCGACCCGCTTCGGCAGCTTGGAGGAGTACACCGCCATCAGCCGGGTCTCGCCGCCCTCGACCTGCTCGACGTAGACGATGTCGGCGGCCGTCACCCCGCTCTGCGGGAACGCGGGCCGGGTGTTCTCGATCTTGACGGCGAGGACGGGGTTGGTCACGCCCTTCGTGCCGCCGGTGAACGGGTGCGTCGCGGGCTCGGGGGCCGGGGACTCCCCCGGCTCGCCGGTCGCGCGCGGCGGGGGCGCCGACGTGGGGTCGCCGGAGTCAGAGCAGGCCGGCAGGACGGCCGCGGCGGTGAGGACGCCGAGCCACACCGCGGTCCGGCGCCGGCCGGTGGTGCCCCAAACGGATCGCACGATATGCCCCTCCCTTGGACGGTCTGCCAGAGGGTAGCGAACACGGCGGCGTGAACCCGCCCCCTGGCGGGGTACGGTTTCGCGAGGCCAGGCCGTTCAGCGGCCGGGCCGGTCAGATGCCGGGCGGGTCGTCGTCGATCTCGAAGAAGTCCGGGAGCGGGGCGCGGCCGGCGAGCGGCAGGACCCGGATGAGGGGCTTGCGGCGCGCGATCCTGGCCTGGGCGACGGCGTCGTTGTAGAAGCGGCGCGCGTAGGCGACCTTCGCGGCGGACGAGGACAGCTCGTCCAGCACGGCCTCGCCCTCCCCCTTGCCGCGGGCGGTGAGGGTGCCGACGAACTCGGGCTGGTCGACGACGGCGCGCAGCGCCCGGGACAGGTCGCTCTCGGCGAACTCGCGGTTGTCGGCGTCGGCGGTGCGCGCCTCGTGCGCGGCGGTCGCGAGAACGAGGCTGGCGGCCGGGTCGAGCAGCCGGGACGCGGCCAGCTCCAGCGCGGCGGCGGCGCGCCTGACCAGGGCGGCGTCCAGCGCGGCGCGGGCGGTCTCGACGCGGACGTGCAGCCGGTCGAGGCGGGTGGCGCGCCACGACACGTACACGGCGACGAGGAACGCGACGGCGACCCAGAACAGGACGTCGATGATCCAGTCGTAGGACATCCGCCGCCGCCTACGCGCCGAGGCCGGACTCGACGACGCCCACGCCCGAGTCGGTGACCGTCTCGTAGACCCGGAGCACGTCGCGGGCGACGGACGACCAGTCGTAGGCGCGCACGGCGGCGCGCGCCTCCGCCGACAGCTGCTTGCGGCGGGCCGGGTCGTCGAGGAGGTCGCCGGCGGCGGCCGCGAGGGCCTCGTGGTCACCGGCCGGGAACAGCGCCCCGGCGCGGCCGCCGAGCAGGACCCGGTCGAACGCCTCGATGTCGCTGGCCAGGATGGGCGCGCCCGCCGACATCGCCTCCACGAGGACGATGCCGAAGCTCTCGCCGCCGAGGTTCGGCGCGACGAACACGTCCACCGAGTGGTAGGCGCGGACCTTGTCGGCCTCGCTGACCATGCCGAGGATGACGACGCGGTCGCGCAGCTCGGGCGAGACGCGGGACGCGACGTCGCCGACGTCGCCGGGCCCGGCGAGCAGGAGCCGCAGGCCGGGGCGCCGCCGTCCGAGGATCTCGAAGGCGCGCAGCAGGACGTCCAGGCCCTTGCGGGGCTCGTCCATCCGGCCGAGGAACCCGAGCACGCCGCCGTCGCCGTCGCCGGGCGTCCCGGCGCCCGCGGACGGGACGCGGCCGGGCCAGCCGGGCAGCGGGTCCGCCATCGCGTACCGCTCGGTCGCGACGCCGTTCGGGATCAGCACGGCGTCGCCGCCGAGATGGTCGACGAGGCTGGTGCGGGCGGCCTCGGACACGGCGATCCGGCCGGTGAGCTTCTCCAGCGCGCTGCCCAGGATAGGCGACATGGCCGACAGCGCCCGCGACTTCACGAACGAGGCGTGGAAGGTGCCGACGATCGGGCCGTCGGCCGCCCAGCAGGCGAGCAGGCCGAGCGACGGCGCCGCGGGCTCGTGGACGTGCAGGACGTCGAAGCCGCCCTCGTTGATCCAGCGCCGGACGCGTCCCGCCGACAGGAACCCGAACGCCAGCCGGGCCACCGACCCGTTGTAGGGGACGGGGACCGCGCGCCCGGCCGACACGGCGTAGGGCGGGAGGCGCGCGTCGTCGTCCGCGGGCGTGATCACCGAAACCTCGTGGCCGAGCGCGATCAGCGCCTCGGCGAGGTCGCCGATGTGCTGCTGGACGCCGCCCGGCACATTCCACGTGTACGGGCAGACGATGCCGACCTTCATCCCCATGCCGACCTTCACCCCCGCACCGGCTTTCATCTACCCCCGTCCGCAAGGTCTTCCACCCAGACCTTCTGCAGCATGTGCCAGTCTTCGGGGTGGGCGGCGATGCCCGCCTCGAAGACCCCCGCGAGTTCCTGGGTCATGGCCTGGATCTTCTCCTGCCTGCCGCCCTCGTCCGGTATCCGGATCTCCTCGTGGACGCGCGCCGCCCAGTACTCGCCCTCGTACCAGAGTGTCACGGGGATGAGGGCGGCGCCGGTCTGGAGGGCGAGCGACGCCGGAACCGCGGGCATCCGGGCGGTGGCGCCGAAGAACTCGACGTCGATGCCGCTCTCGGTCAGATCGCGGTCGACGACGAGGCACACCGGCCTGCCCGCGCGGAGCCGCTGGGCCATGCGCCCGTACGCCGACGCGCCGCGGTGCGCGAGCACCTCCATGCCGAGACCCTCCCGGAACTCGACGAACCGGTCGAACAGCGACTCGGGCCTGAGCCGCTCGGCGACCGTGGTGAAGGGATACCCGCAGTGCACGAGCCATGCGCCCGCGTGCTCGTAGTTGCCCATGTGCGGCAGCGCGAGGATGACGCCGCGGCCGGAGCCGAGGGTGGTGAAGATCTTCTTCTCGCCGGTGATGCGCATCCGGCCGAGGATCCGCGCCCGGTCGTACTCCGGTAGCCGGAACACCTCCAGCCAGTAGCGGAAGTAGGACCGCAGCACCTTCTTGCTGAGGACGCGGACCTCGTCGTCGACGGCGTCCTTGCCGAGGACGCGGCACAGGTTCTTCTCCAGCTGCCGCACGCCCGCGCCGCAGCGGTGCCAGGTGCGGTCGGCGAGCGCGGTGAACGCCAGGCGGGCCGCGCCCTCGGGCATCTTCCGGACGACCGTCCAGCCGAAGGCGTAGGCGGCGTCGGCGACCTCGTCCCGCAGTTCCGCGGCGCGCTCCCGCGGGCGGGCGGCGTTCACGGTCTCGGCTCCGGCGCGGAGTCTCTGGCCGGGGCGCTCTCGTCGGCGCCGCCATCGGACTTCGCCTGGTCGCCGGACGTGGCGGCGTCCTTCGCCTGGGCGTAGACCGTCGCGAACCGCTGCCCGATGGTGATCGTGCTCAGCGCGGCGAGCGCCCACAGCGCGACCGCGAGGATGAACGGGACGCCGAGCCCGTCGAACCCGGCGGCGACCAGCGCGACGATGAGGCGCTCGGCGCGCTCGGCGATGCCGACGTTGCAGGTGTAGCCGAGCCCTTCGGCGCGGGCCTTGGCGTAGGACACCACGACCCCGGCGACCAGGCAGTACAGCGCGACCCCGGCGAGCAGCTCCCGGTCGTCCCGGTACAGCCCGATCATCAGCCCGGAGAAGATCGCGGCGTCGGCGACCCGGTCCATGGTGGAGTCGAGGAACGCGCCGAACTTGGAGATCTTGCCGGTGACGCGGGCGACGGCGCCGTCCAGCATGTCGAACAGCACGAACGCGGTGATGACCATCGTGCCCCAGAAGAACTCGCCCAGCGGGAACAGCACGAGCGCGCCCGCGGCGACGCCGAGCGTCCCGACGACGGTGATCGCGTTCGGCGACGGCCCGATCCGCGCGACCGCGTGGCCGACGGGGGTGAGGGCGCGTTCCAGTCCGGGCCTGATCTTGTTGAGCATCGCCGTCCGTTCTGCTGGTCTCGGGGCGCCAATCGTAGTGCGACCGGCGCGTACCGGTGCCCGCGCCCGGGTTTGCGCCCGCCGCGCCGCGGACAGATCACGGTTGATTGTCCTTCACCCCTTGTGGTCCCGCTCGCCACGGGAAAAGGTGGTGGTACGGGTGTGACGTCGGTCACGCACGTTGGACGAGGTCGGACGCCGCACTCGGACGTCAGGGCCGGGCCCCGCACCGGGGGGCCGGGCCCCAACCGTACGCGGGCCCCGCACGTGTGCGACACGCGCGGACCCCTCCGAGGAGGTAGTCATGGCGGACAAGGGAGGCCACCCGGGAGCCCCCGGCAGGGCACCGGAGGCCGGCGGGTGCGACAAGGTGCGCAATGTCGCGCTGGTCGGCCATTCCGGGGCCGGGAAGACGACGCTGGTGGAGGCGCTCCTCGCCGCCACCGGCACGCTGCAGCGGGCGGGAAAGGTCGAGGACGGCACCACCGTCAGCGACTTCGACGAGGTCGAGGTGCGCCAGCAGCGCTCGGTGAACCTCGCGCTCGCCCCGTTCGAGCACGGCGGCATCAAGATCAATCTCATCGACACCCCCGGCTACGCCGACTTCGTCGGCGACCTGCGGGCCGGGCTGCGCGCCGCCGACGCGGCGCTGTTCGTGATCTCGGCGGTGGACGGCATCGACGGCCTCAGCCGGATGCTGTGGGAGGAGTGCGCCGCCGTCGGGATGCCCCGCGCGGTCGTCGTCACCAAGATCGACCAGCAGCGCGGCGACTTCGACGACGTCGTCATGACCTGCCAGGACGTCTTCGGCGAGGGCGTCGCGCCGCTGTACTTCCCCATCAGCGAGGGGGACTCGCTGAAGGGCCTCATCGGGCTCCTGACGCAGCGGTGCCTCGACTACTCCACCGGGAAGCGCACCGACTGCGACCCCGGCCCGGAGTACCTGGACCAGATCGCCGAGCAGCGCGCGTCGCTGATCGAGGGGATCATCCAGGAGAGCGAGGACGAGTCCCTCATGGACCGGTACCTCTCCGGTGAAGACCTCGACGTCAAGGCGCTCATCGGCGACCTGGAGACCGCGGTGGCGCGCGGCAGCTTCTACCCCGTCCTCGCGACGTCGGTGCCGCACGGCGACCATCCGGGGCCGGTCGTCGGCATGCTGGAGCTGCTGGAGATCATCACGCAGGCGTTCCCGTCCCCGCTCGAACACGGCATCCCGCCGGTGACCCCCGTGAAGGGCGGCCCGGCGAAGGAGGTCACCTGCGACCCGGACGGGCCGCTGATCGCCGAGGTGATCAAGACCACGTCCGACCCGTACGTCGGGCGGATCTCGCTGGTCCGGGTGTTCTCCGGGACGCTGCGTCCCGACACGACCGTGCACGTCTCCGGGCACGGCATGGAGGACCGCGGCCACGAGGACCACGACGTCGACGAGCGCGTCGGCGCGCTGACGTCCCCGCTCGGCAAGGCGCAGCGGACGGTGTCGTCCTGCATCGCGGGCGACATCTGCGCCGTCGCGAAGCTCACCCGCGCCGAGTCCGGCGACACCCTGTCCGACCCCGGCTCCCCGATGGTCATGGCCCCGTGGACGATGCCCGACCCGCTGCTCCCGGTGGCGATCCGGGCGAAGTCCAAGGCCGACGAGGACAAGCTCAGCCAGGCGCTCGGCCGGCTCGTCGCCGAAGATCCCACGCTGCGGCTGGAGAACAACTCCGAGACGCGGCAGCTCGTGCTGTGGTGCATGGGCGAGGCGCACGCCGACGTGCTGATCGACCGGCTCAAGACCCGGTACGGCGTCGAGGTCGAGCGGGTCGAACTGCGCGTCCCGCTGCGGGAGACGTTCGGCGGGTCCGCCAAGGGTCTCGGCCGGCACGTCAAGCAGAGCGGCGGGCACGGCCAGTACGGCATCTGCCACATCGAGGTGGAGCCGCTGCCGTCCGGTGGCGGCTTCGAGTTCGTCGACAAGATCGTCGGCGGGGTGATCCCCCGGCAGTTCATCCCGTCGGTCGAGAAGGGCGTCCGGCAGCAGATGACGCGCGGCGTGTCCGCGGGATATCCGCTGGTGGACATCAAGGTCACCCTGCACGACGGCAAGGCCCACTCGGTCGACTCCTCGGACATGGCGTTCCAGGCCGCCGGGGCGCTCGGGCTCAAGGACGCGGCCGGTCAGGTGCCGATCCTGCTCCTGGAGCCGGTCGACAAGGTCGCCGTGCTCATCGCCGACGAGTACGTGGGCCCGATCATGTCCGACCTGTCGTCGCGGCGCGGCCGGGTGCTCGGCTCACGCGCGGTGCCCGGCGGCCGCACGATGATCGAGGCGGAGGTGCCGCAGCTGGAGATCGTCCGGTACGCGATCGACCTGCGGTCAATGTCGCAGGGCACCGGCACGTTCAGCCGGGAGTTCCTGCGCTACGAGCCGCTCCCGTCGCATCTGGCCGACAAGGTCGCCGCCGAGTCCAAGGAGGGGTGATCCCCCTTGAGGAGTGCTCCGGTACGGGGAGAGACCCGTACCGGAGCTCATCCCCCCGACTGATCATGATTCGGTCCTGAGGCGGAGGCCGGGCCCGGTTCGCCCGTGAGAACCTCAAGTCGCCATGGGAAAAACGGGGGATGGGACCGCGGCGTCGGGGCCGACGCGCCGCAAGGTCATCAAGGGGCTGGGCATCGCCGCGAGCGGCCTCGCGCTCGGCGGCGGGATCGGCGCCGCGGCGCCGCGCGAGGACGGCGAGGCACCGGCGATGGCCGTCCCGGACGCCGCGCCCTGGCGGCCGGCGGCCACCCACGGGCACGTCGATGTGACCTGGTCCGTCGACACCTCGCAAAAGCTGGTGGCGCTGACGTTCGACGACGGCCCCATGCCGAAGTGGTCCCCGATGGTCTACGACGTCCTCGACGAGGAGCGCGTCAAGGCGACGTTCTTCATGGTGGGCGAGCGGGTGGTCCGCAACGCGCGGCTGGTGCACGGGCGGATGGACCGGCACGAGGCCGGCAACCACACCTGGGGGCACGCCGACCTGGCGCGGCTCCCCCATCGGGAGGTCTGCCGGCAGATCCACCGGGCGCACGCGGCGATCGCGACGATCACCGGAAGGGAGCCCCGGCACCTGCGGCCCCCGTTCGGGCGGCTGGGCGGCGCGACGCTGAGCGCCGCCGGGGAGCTCGGCTACGACGTCACCATCTGGTCGATCAAGATGCTGGAGAAGACCTACCAGCACGACCCGCCGAAGCTGGTCGACTACATCGTCGAGAACACCACGCCCGGCACGATCGTGCTGGCCCACGACACCGGCAAGCCCGACCGGCTGGTGGCGCTGCGCAACCTCGTCCCCATGATCCGCGGGCTGCGCGCGAAGGGGTTCGAGTTCGTCACCGTCTCCGAGCTGATGGCGGCGGCCACGCCGCCCGCGCCCCCGGCCGGTCAGCCGCTGACGCAGCCGGTCACCCACTGATCTCCGGCGGGCGGGCGCCGGGGCGCTGCTCGGCGGGGAGGCTGCACGCCGCCGTCCCGCCCGGCATGTGGTGCCGGTTGGCCGCGACGAGCCGGTAGACGGCGCGCGCGGCCCAGCTCACCGGCGCGGTCCGCATGAGCACGCCGGGCACCCGCCAGGCGCCGCCCGCGTCGGTCAGCAGCCGCCCGACGGCGTCCGCGCCGCCGCTGACCCGGCCGAGCCGGTCGACCCACAGCACCTCGTGCTCGGCGCGCTCGACCGTCGTGCCGAGCTCGTCCAGGTCGGCGAGCTGGAACGGGACGATCTCCGCCCGGACGGGCACGTACCGCTCCAGGAACCGCACCGAGGACGTGCAGAAGCCGCAGTCGCCGTCGTACACCAGCACCGGGCGATCACGCCGCCTGAGCGGGCTCATGACGCGGGCCAGGCGTCGGCGAGCATCTGCCGGGTGTCGCGCAGGAGCTGCGGCAGCACCTTGGTGTGCCCGACGACCGGCATGAAGTTGGTGTCGCCGCCCCAGCGCGGGACGACGTGCTGGTGCAGGTGCGCCGCGATCCCCGCGCCCGCGACGAGCCCCAGGTTCATGCCGACGTTGAAGCCCTGCGCGCCGCTGGCCTTGCGCAGCGCGGTGAGCGAGTGCCGCGTGAACACCGCCAGCTCCGTGTACTCCGCCTCGTCGAGGTCGGCGTAGTCGGCGACGTGCCGGTACGGGACGACCATGAGGTGCCCGGAGTTGTAGGGGTAGAGGTTCAGCACCGTGAAGACCGACGCGCCGCGGGCGACGATGAGGCCGTCCGCGTCGGGCATGTCAGGGATGTCGCAGAACGGGCAGCCGTCGCCCGAGCCCGCCCCGGTCGGCTTGCCCTCGCCCTTGATGTAGGCCATCCGGTGCGGGGTCCACAGCCGCTGGAATCGGTCGGGCTCGCCCGCGCCGCCCCTCTCCTCCTCGAAGCGGGGCCCAGGCTGGTTCTCTGCGCTCAAGGCGGCGGTCTCCTTTTGTTCACGGCCTGACCAGCAGCATAGAGAGAGACGCCCCCGATGCTGTAGCCGGGCTGCCCGGCGGGCGCGGGCGGGGGACGCGCCCGCGATCACATCCGTACGTGACGTCCCGCGGGTCGCTCCGCCACCATGGTCACTCCACCGACCCCCAGGGAGCGATCATGACCGGGCTCGACAAGGGCTTCAGCGGAAGTGGCGAGCCGAGACCGGAGCCCGGCGCCGGGCCCTACTTCCCCGGTCCCGCCGCGCGGCGCGGGCCGGTGCCGCCGCCGAGGGCCCCGCTCCCCGCGCCGACCTCGGCGGTGACGTCGGGCGCGAACGTGCTGCCGATGACGCTGCACGGCACGCCCGGCGACATCACCACGGCGGTGGACGGCCGCATCACGATCGAGAACGGGGTCATCGGGAAGATCGCGGAGCTGGCCGCGCTGGAGATCGGCGGGGTCGCCGCCCTCGTCCCCGCTTCGCCGGGCCCGGACGCCCAGAAATCGGACACCGTGCGGGCCGGGGTGCGCGTCGATCTCGACGAGCACGCCGACGAGGTCGCGCTCGACGTCGCCATCGCGGTGGAGTACGGCACCGTCATCAAGGACGTGGCCAAGCTGGTGAAGGCGAACGTGGCGCGGGTCGCGGGCCTGATGCTGGGGATGCGGATCGCCGCGGTGAACGTCTCGGTGGAGGACGTCCGGCTGCCCGCCGATCAGGCCGCCACGCGGGCGTAGCACGTCTGCATGGCGACGCCGACCGACACCGTGGTGACCTTGACGCGCTGGACGAGCCCCGGCGCGACGCCCCTGAAGTGGAACGTGTGCGGCCCGCCGCGCTTGACGGTGGTCTGCTGCGCGGCCGAGCGCCCGCCGTCGAGGGACATCTCGGCGCGGAGCGCCCCGCTGGAGGAGACGGTGATCACGACGTCGACGCCGTCCTGGACGGCGCGGTAGTAGGCCGTCCCGCGCGGGCACCACGACGGCTCGGCCGAGCCGTTCTGCTCGGGGATCTCGGGACCGCCGCCGCCCGCACCGCCGGGGTAGGGGTCACCGCGGCCGTCCTGCCGCGGGGTGGCGCGTTCCGGGGACACGGGACCGGTGCCGCCGGGGGCGCCCTGGCCCTCGCCGGGCGGCGCGGCCGACGGGCTCGCCGAGCCGGCCGCACCGGCGGCCCCGGCCTCCTTACGGTCGTTCATCAGCGGCATGAGGAGCACCGCGAGCGCGGCGGCCGCCAGCAGCACGGCGCCGCCGTAGCCGCCGACCCGGACCCAGGGCGAGCGGGGCCGGCGGGCGCGCCACGCCCGCCGGGGGCGCCACGCCGGGCGCCGCCCGCCCTTCCTCCACCGTCCGTTCAACCCGGGCCTCCAGCCGCCCGTCAGATCTGCACGCGGGCCTCGACCGCCTTGACGATCTCGTCGGCCGCCTCGGCGATCGGGACCCCGTTCTTCTGCTCGCCGTTGCGGTACCGGAACGACACGGCGTCCTTGGCCACGTCGTCGTCGCCCGCCAGCAGCATGTACGGGATCTTCTGCTTCTGCGCGTTGCGGATCTTCTTCTGCATCCGGTCGGACGAGGCGTCCACCTCGACCCGGATCCCCCGCTCGCGCAGCGCGGCGGCGACCTTCTCCAGGTGCGGGACGTGCGCGTCGCCGATCGGGATCCCGACGGCCTGCACAGGCGCCAGCCACGGCGGCATCGCGCCCGCGTAGTGCTCCAGCAGCACGCCGAAGAACCGCTCGATCGACCCGAACAGCGCCCGGTGGATCATGACGGGCTGCTGCCGGGTGCCGTCCGCGGCCTGGTACTCCAGCCCGAACCGCTTGGGCTGGTTGAAGTCGACCTGGATGGTGGACAGCTGCCAGGTCCGGCCGATGGCGTCCTTGGCCTGGACGGAGATCTTCGGCCCGTAGAACGCGGCGCCGCCGGGGTCGTCGACCAGGTCGAGGCCGGACTCCTCGGCCGACTCGCGCAGCGCGGCGGTGGCCTCCGCCCATTCGTCGTCGGAGCCGATGAACTTCTCGGAGTCGTCCTTGGTGGACAGCTCCAGGTAGAACTCGTTCAGCCCGTAGTCGCGGAGGAGGTCGAGGACGAAGGCGAGCAGCTTCTTGATCTCGTCGACCATCTGCTCGCGGGTGCAGTAGATGTGCGCGTCGTCCTGGGTCATGCCGCGGACGCGGGTGAGGCCGTGCACGACGCCGGACTTCTCGAACCGGTACACCGACCCGAACTCGAACAGCCGCAGCGGCAGCTCCCGGTAGGACCGCCCGCGCGCCCGGAAGATCAGGTTGTGCATGGGGCAGTTCATCGGCTTGAGGTAGTAGTCGCCGCCGTCGACCTCCATCGGCGGGAACATGTCGTCCTTGTACCAGCCGAGGTGCCCGGAGGTGTCGAACAGGTCGCCCTTGGTGATGTGCGGGGTGTTGACGAACTCGTACCCGCTCTCCTCGTGCCGCCTGCGGGAGTAGTCCTCCATGACGCGGCGGACGACGCCGCCCTTCGGGTGGAAGACGGCGAGGCCGCTGCCGATCTCGTTCGGGAAGGAGAACAGGTCGAGCTCGGCGCCGAGCCTGCGGTGGTCGCGCTTCTCGGCCTCCTCCAGGAACCTCAGGTACTCGTCCTGCTTCTCCCTGGACTCCCAGGCGGTGCCGTAGATGCGCTGGAGCTGCGGGTTCTTCTCGCTGCCGCGCCAGTAGGCGCCGCCGGTCCGCATCAGCTTGAACGCGGGGATGACGCGGGTGGACGGCAGGTGCGGGCCGCGGCACAGGTCCTTCCAGCGCAGCTCGCCGGACTTGGCGTCGAGGTTGTCGTAGATGGTCAGCTCGCCGCCGCCGACCTCGACGCTCGCGCCCTCGGCGGCCTCTTCCGCGCCGCCGGAGCCCTTGAGGCCGATCAGCTCCAGCTTGTAGGGCTCGGCGGCCAGCTCGGCGCGGGCGTCGTCGTCGGACACGGCGCGGCGGGAGAACCGCTGCCCCTGCTTGACGATCTCGCGCATCCGCTTCTCGACGCGCTTGAGGTCGTCGGGGGTGAACGGCTCGGCGACGTCGAAGTCGTAGTAGAAGCCGTTCTCGACGGGCGGGCCGATGCCGAGCCTCGCCTCGGGGAACAGCTCCTGGACGGCCTGCGCCATGACGTGCGCGGCGGAGTGCCGCATGATCGCGCGCCCGTCGTCGGACCCGATCTCGACGGGCTCGACCGCGTCGCCGTCGCGCAGCCCGGCCGCGAGGTCGCGCAGCTCGCCGTTCACCCGGGCCGCGATCACGGTGCGGCCGTCGGCGTCCAGCGCCTGGCCCGCGGTGGTGCCCGCCGGCACCGCCCGCTCGCCGCCGTCGAGGGTGATGCGCAGCTCGGACACGGTTTCTCCTCGTGGTGATGGGCCGGGATCAGCGGGTTCCGATGGTATCGACTCGGGATGGGCGCTGAACGCCTCCGCCTTCATCTCCGATGCTCCTCTCGTCGTGGCGGGCACCGGGGCGGTCCCGGTCAGCGGCCCTGAAATGCGAAGGGGCCCCGGGATCGCTCCCGGGGCCCCACCGCGTGCAATGTCAGGACATGCCGCCGTCGCGCCGGGAGTGACCCGGCGTCGTCGTCTCGAACACGTGCGGCATGGGTCCAGCCTAGCCGAAAGGCGCGCAGAGCGCTCAGGGGTGGGCTCCGGGGGTGGCGAGCTTGTCCATGTCCTCCAGTTCGCGGCCCTTGGTCTCCGGGACGAGGCGCATCACGAACAGCAGCGCAAGGACGGACGCCGCCGTGTAGATCCCGTACGCCAGCCCGAGCGAGATCCCGGACAGGCCCGGGAACGTCATGGTGATCACCCAGTTGGCGAGCCACTGCGCCGCCGCGGCGACGGCGAGCGCGGACGCCCGGAGGAAGTTGGTGAACATCTCCCCCAGCATCACCCAGACCACCGGGCCCCACGTCGCGGCGAACGAGGCGACGAAGACGTTGGCGGCGACCAGCGCGACGGGCCCGGCGAGGTCGCCGAGGCGGGGGTCGCCGTCCACGACGGGGGCGGTGGCGAAGCAGATCGTCAGCAGGCCGAGGCTGATCGCCATGCCGGTGGCGCCGCCGAGCAGCAGCGGGCGCCGCCCGATCCGGTCCACGAGCGCGATCGCCACCAGCGTGAACATGACGTTGACCAGCGAGTTGATCACCGAGGTGAGCATCGCGTCGTTCTCGGAGAACCCGACCGCCTGCCACAGCGAGGACGAGTAGTAGAAGATCACGTTGATGCCGACGAACTGCTGGAACACCGACAGCAGGATGCCGACCCAGACGATCGGCTGCAGCCCGAGCCGGGAGCCGCGCAGGTCGCTCAGCCGGACGGGCCGGTCGCTGGCGATCGACCGCTCGATCTCGCCGATCTTGCCGTCCACGTCCCCCCGGCCCAGCACCCGGGCGAGCACCCGCCGCGCCTTGGTGACCTGGTGCTTCTTGACGAGGTAGCGCGGCGACTCGGGGATCGTGGTGGCGATGACGCCCCAGATGACGGCCGGGACGACGGCGCTGGCGAACATCCACCGCCAAGCGCTGCCGCCCCACGGGAACTCCCCGCCCGCGCCGCCGTCGGACACCTGGGCGATGACGTAGTCGACGACGAGCGCGGTGAAGATGCCGAGCACGATCGCCATCTGCTGGAGCGAGCCGAGCCGGCCGCGCAGCTCGGCGGGCGCGATCTCGGCGATGTAGGCGGGCGCGATGACGGACGCGGCGCCGACCGCGAGACCGCCGATCACCCGCCAGAACGTCAGGTCCACCGGGTTGAACGCCAGCGCGGAGCCGACCGCGCTGATCACGAACAGCGCGGAGGCGATGAGCATCACCCGGACCCGCCCGATCCGGTCGCTGATCGGCCCGGCGAACCAGGCGCCGACGGCGCAGCCGAGGAGCGCGGACGAGACGACGAAGCCGACCGCGAAGCCGCTCAGGTCGAACCGGTCCTGGATGGCGTCGACCGCGCCGTTGATCACCGAGGAGTCGTAGCCGAAGAGGAAGCCGCCGAGCGCGGCGGCCCCGGCGAGGAGCACGGCGGTGGCGGTCGAGTGGGACGGCCCTTCCGGCCGCCGGTCGTCCGCGGGTCGCGGTCCGCTGCCCGGTGTGGTCATGCGGGCTGATCTTCCCCGCGAAACCGACCTTAGTCACCGGCTAGTCGCGGACGGCGACCCCGATGACGTGCGGCGACGCCGGGTTGGCCCGGGCGGGGGTGGGGAACTCGAAGTGCCGCTCCTTCCGGACGGTGAACCCGGAGCGGGGGATCCATTCGTCGGTCGGGCGGGTCACGTGGCAGCCGGCGGCGAGGAACGGCCACACCAGGTCGGCGTAGCGCTGGAAGCGCACCTTGCCCGGCGTCCTGGCCCGGACGTGCTCGTAGTAGCGCAGCTCGCCGCCGGGCCTGAGGACGCGCCGCAGCTCGGCGAGCGCGCGGACGGGTTCGCGCACCGAGCACAGCACGAGGGACGCCACCGCCACGTCGAAGGAGCCGTCGTCGACGTCGAGGTCCTCGGCGAGCCCGGGCCGCACGGTGACGGAGACGGGCGCG
Source organism: Actinomadura sp. 3N508 (assembly GCF_044326375.1). Lineage (NCBI taxonomy): Bacteria > Bacillati > Actinomycetota > Actinomycetes > Streptosporangiales > Thermomonosporaceae > Actinomadura > Actinomadura sp. 3N508. The sequence goes on along the minus strand of NZ_JBIRAX010000018.1, from coordinate 67,770 downwards.
ACGGCGGCGGCGCGGGCGGCCTTGGCGCGCAGCCGCGGCTCGGGCTCGACCGCGACGACCTCGGTGACCCCGGGCGGGTAGTGCGCGAAGTTGGCGCCGTATCCGGCGCCCACCTCCAGGACGCGGCCGGACACCCCGGCGAGCAGCTCGGCGCGGTGCGCGTCGCCGCCCGCCTTGGCGCACCCGGCGTCGAGGCGCGGATAGCAGCGGGCGAAGATCGGATGGTTCAGGTCGCTCATTCCCGCAGTCTCCGTCCCCCTGACGATCATGGCAAGATCACCCTCACTGGACAACGGTGTCCGGATTGTCCGATATTCGGATGCGGGCTGATACCCAGGATGCGGGTCGCATCTCCCTCCGCCGGGTCAGGCCGGTCCGGCGGAGGTGGATCTAGGCTCGACGCAAATGAACGAACCAGACCACGCCGCGCACGGGGCACGGAACCGGCTGGCCACGGGCGTCCGCGCCGCCGTCGTGCCCGGCCGCGACGACCCGGCCGTCACCCTGCTGCCCGGCACCCTCGCGCTGCGCGTCCCGATCCTGGCGATCCTGCTCGCGATGACGATCGGCTTCACCGCCGGGTCCATCGCGATCGCGATCGTCGACTACCACGTCCGGCCGGGGCTCGCCTGGCCGCTCGGGGTACTGCAGGCGGCGCCGCTGATCTTCGCGGCGCGGTGGCCGCTGGCCGCGTGGCGGGTCGCGGCGGCCGGGCTGCTGCTGACCGTCGTCGCCCGGCACGGGACGGGGTTCATGCCGTGGCCCGTCACCGCGATCCTCGCGCTGATCGTCATCCTGTTCTTCGTCGGCGTCGGCGCCGACCGGCAGACCACCGTGGGCGTCGGCACGGTCACGATCGCGGGGGTGCTGCTGCCCGCGGTGGCGTTCGGGATGCCCGGCTGGTTCGGGATGATCCTCGCCGGGATCGCGGCGCTCGCGCTGACGTTCGGGGACGCGGTCGGCGGCCGGCACTCGGCGGTGGAGGAGCTGCGGCGCCGCGAGGAGCAGCACCGGGAGGACCTCGCCCGGCAGGCGGTGCTGGAGGAGCGCGCCCGCATCGCCCGCGAGCTGCACGACGTGGTCGCGCACCACATGTCGGTGATCGCGATGCAGGCGGAGGCCGCCCCCTACAAGATCCCCGACCTGCCGGACGCCGCGAAGCAGACGTTCGGGGTGGTGCGGGACGCGGCCCGCGAGGCGCTCACCGAGACCCGCCGGGTCGTGGGGCTGCTGCGGTCCGCCGACGAGGGCGCCGAGCGGGCTCCGCAGCCCGGCCTCGACCGGCTGGACGACCTGGTCGCCGGGGCCCGCCGCTCCGGGCTCTCGGTGGCGAGCGTCGTGGTCGGGATGCCGCGCCCGCTGCACGCGGGCGTCGACCTGTCGGCGTACCGGATCGTCCAGGAGTCGCTGAGCAACGCGTCCCGGTACGCGCCGGGCGCACAGGTGCAAATCGAGATCAAGTACGGCGCGGACGCGCTGCGAGTGTCGGTGACCGACGACGGGCCGCGCAGCACGCCCGCGGAGTCGCAGGGCGGCGGGCACGGCCTGGTCGGGATGCGCGAGCGCGTGACGATGCTCGACGGCCGCTTCGAGGCGGGCCCGCGCGAGGGATCCGGCTGGTCGGTCGTCGCGGAACTGCCGTACGGGGACCCGGACTGATCGCCGGACCGTCCTCCAGCCCCCACCCACCACCATTCAACGGACGAGCTCCGCTCGGCGGCCCGTAGTGTTGGGCGTGTGACGATTCGGGTGTTGATCGCCGACGACCAGGTGATGATCCGCGACGGGCTCGCGGCGTTGCTGTCCTCCGATCCGGGGATCGAGGTGATCGGGCAGGCGGGCAACGGCCGCGAGGCGGTGGAGCTGGCCCGCAAGCTCGACCCGGACGTGATCGTCATGGACATCCGGATGCCGGAGATGGACGGCCTCGCCGCCACCGCCGAGCTGGTCGGCGAGCCCAGATCGGACGCCGACCCGGCCGGGGTGCGGCCGAAGGTCCTCGTCCTCACGACGTTCGACCTGGACGAGTACGTGTACGAGGCGCTCGGCTCCGGCGCCAGCGGGTTCCTGCTGAAGGACGCGTCCGCCGCCGATCTGGTGAACGGCGTGCGGGTCGTGGCGGCCGGGGACGCGCTGCTCGCCCCGTCCATCACCCGGCGGCTGATCGGCGACTTCGCGCGGCGGCGCCGCCACCAGCGGCCGAGCCCGAAGGCGACGGCGGCGCTGACGCCGCGGGAGCTGGACGTGCTGCGGCTGATCGCCCGCGGGCTGTCCAACGCCGAGATCGCCGGGGAGCTGGTGCTGGCCGAGCAGACGGTCAAGACGCACGTCGGGCACGTGCTGACCAAGCTCGCGCTCCGCGACCGCACCCAGGCCGTCGTCTACGCCTACGAGAACGGCCTGGTGGGCTGACCCGGCTCAGCGGGGGCCCGGCACGCCACGGAACCTGAACGGCTCGGACGGGCGCCCCGGCACGACGTACCAGGCCTCGCCCGTCCCGTCCGCGTCGAGGATCCGCATGAACGCGGTCACGACGTCGTCCACGTCCAGGATCGGGAACCCGGTCTCCTGGAGATGGCCCTTGAGCGGGACGAGGATGGCGGTGTCCGCGAAGGACGGGCACAGGGCGTTCACCCGGACGCCCTCGCCCGCCAACGCGGGGCCGAGCGAACGGACGAGCCCGACCACGGCCGCCTTGTTCGCGCCGTAGACCGGGTCGAACGGCGCCGCGGTGAGCGCGGCCATGCTCGCGGTCGCGACGATGTCGCCGCCGCCGCGGGCGCGGAGCGCGGGCAGCGCGGCGTGCACGCCGAACACGACGCCGTCGAGGTTGACGCCCATGGCCCGCCGGTAGGCGGCGAGGTCGAAGCCGTCGCCCACTCCCCCGCCGCCCGCGACACCGGCGTTGAGGAAGGCGACGTCCAGGCCGCCGAAGCGGTCCACGGCGGCGGCGACGGCGGCCTCGCTGTCGCCGGGCTCGCGGACGTCGCAGCGGACGAACACGCCGTCCAGCTCCTCCGCGAGCGCCGCGCCCGCCGCCGCGTCGACGTCGGCGAGGACGACGCGGGCGCCGCCGCGGGCGAGCCGCCGCGCCACCGCCGCGCCGATGCCGTTGGCCCCGCCCGTGATCAGCACGACCTTCCCAGACGCGTCGAATGCAGGCATGCCGGGGGCTCCCTCGTGAAGTAACTGACTCGTCAGTTACGGTAACGGAATGGACTTCGGTTTGAGCGAGCGGGCCTTGGAGTACCACGGCCGCCTCCAGGAATTCATGGCCGCCCACGTCTACCCCGCCGAGCCCGTCTACGCCGCCCAGCGGGCGGAGCTGCGCGCGGAGTGCCGCGAGCACCACGTCCCGCGGATCGTGGAGGACCTCAAGGTAGAGGCGCGCAAGCGCGGCCTTTGGAACCTGTTCCTGCCCGGCAGCAAGGACCCGGCGCACGGCCTCTCGGTCACCGACTACGCCTCGCTCGCCGAGACGCTGGGCCGCTCCCCCGAACTCGGCCCCGAGGCGGCGAACTGCGCGGCGCCCGACACCGGGAACATGGAGGTCCTGCACCTGTTCGGCACGCCCGAGCAGAAGGAGCGGTGGCTGGCGCCGCTGCTGGACGGTGAGATCCGCAGCGCGTTCGCGATGACCGAGCCGGACGTCGCCAGCTCCGACGCCACCAACATCGCCACCCGCATCGAGCGCGACGGGGACCACTACGTCATCAACGGCCGCAAATGGTGGATCACCGGCACCGCCGATCCGCGCTGCAAGATCATGATCGTGATGGGCAAGACCGACCCGGACGGGCACCCGTACCGGCAGCAGTCGATGGTGCTCGTCCCGATGGACACGCCCGGGGTGGAGATCGTCCGGCCGCTGCCCGTGTTCGGCTACCAGGACCAGCACGGCCACTGCGAGATCACGTTCACCGACGTCCGCGTCCCGGTGGAGAACCTCGTCGGCGAGGAGGGCGGCGGCTTCGCGATCGCCCAGGCCCGCCTCGGGCCGGGCCGCATCCACCACTGCATGCGCGCGATCGGCGTGGCGGAGCGGGCGCTGGAGCTGATGTGCGAGCGCGCCATCTCCCGGGAGGCGTTCGGCGGGCCGATCGCCAGGCAGGGCGTGGTGCGGGCGCAGATCGCCGAGTCCCGGATGGCGATCGAGCAGGCCCGGCTGCTCACCCTCAAGACCGCGTGGCTGATCGACAAGCACGGCGTCCAGGCCGCGAGGTCGGAGGTCGCGGCGATCAAGGTGATCGCGCCGCGGGTGGCGCTGGACGTCGTCGACAAGGCGATCCAGGTGCACGGCGGCGCGGGCGTCAGCGGCGACACGCCGCTCGCGGCCATGTGGGCGGGCCTGCGCACGCTGCGGCTGGCGGACGGTCCCGACGAGGTCCACGTCCGGTCCGTCGCCCGCGCCGAGCTGGGCAAGTACCCGGGCGCATGAGCCCTGGAGAGGCCGTGCCGGGGAGGGCGGAGCCGGGCGGGCGGCGGCGGATGCCGCATGCCCGGCGGCGCGAGCAGCTGCTCCAGGTCGCGCTGGCGGAGTTCGGCAGGCGCGGCTACCACCTGACGCAGATGGAGCACGTCGCGGCGGCGGCGCAGGTGTCCAAGGCGCTGCTGTACCAGCACTTCGCGTCCAAGGACGAGCTGTTCGCCGAGGTCACCGAGTCGATCGTGGCCGAGCTGACCGCGCGGCTGAACGCGGCGGTGCTCGCCGCGCACGGCTCGGCGGCCGGCATCCGCGCCATGATCCGGGTGCTGTTCGACTACGCCACCGAGGAGCCGGACGCGTGGGCGCTCCTCGTCGGGCATCTCGACAAGCCCGAGGTCGGGCCCGAGCTCCGCGAGCTCCGCGACCGGCTCGGCACCGCGTTCGCCGACCTGCTGCTGCGCCGCCGCCGCGCCGACCCGAAGCTGTCGCGGGCGGCGCTGGAGGTGAACGAGCGGCGGGCGCGGCTGCTCGTCCCGCTCATGTACGGGTCGATGCTGTCGATGGTCTCGTGGTGGCTGGAGCACCCCGACACCCCGCGCGAGGTCGCCGAGCAAATGGCCGGGGAGTTCATCTGGCTCGGCCTCGACCGGCTCCGCACCGGTGAGCGGCTGCCCAAGGACTTCTAGCGGAACACGTCGTCGCGGGCCAGGTCGAGCGCGGTCAGCACCGCGCCGCGCAGCACGGTGTCGCCCTCCACGGCACCGGCCCGGACCTCGGTGGACGCCGGGGACATCCGGCCGAGCCGCGCGGCGACCAGCCCGGCCAGCCGGTCGCCGCCCGCGCGGCCCAGCGCGCCGCCGAGGATGACGAGCCCGGGGTCCAGGACGGCGACCAGCGTGAACACGCCCTGGACGATCACGTCCGCGAGCGCCTCCGGGGCGAGGTCGCGGACGGCCCCCGACTCCATCAGGTCGCAGAAGTCCTTGCCGCCGAACTTGAGCAGGCCGACCTCGCCCGCCCCGCCGGACGCGCCGCGGCGGAGCCGTCCGTCCAGGAAGACGGCGGCGCCGATCCCGTCGGCCATCCAGAGCAGGGCGAAGTCGTCGCGTCCGGCGGCGGCGCCCGTCCGGTGCTCGGCGATGGCCGACAGGTTGACCTCGTTCTCCAGCGTGACCGGCGCGTTCAGCCGCTCCGCCAGCGCGGGCCCCAGGTCGGGACGCCAGCCGGGAACGCCGCTGTCGGTGGCGAGCCCGGTACGCGGATGGATCAGGCCGGGCGTCCCCAGCACCACCGTGTGCGGGCCGCGCCCCCCGGCGGCCTCCGCGATGGCCTCGGCGATGAGCGCCACCAGATCCGGGGCCGCCGGAAGCGGGCGCGACGCGGCACCGGCCTCGTTCCCCGCGATGTCGGAGACGCTCACATGGACCGCGTCCCGCCGCAGGTTCACGCCCGCCACGTGCGCGCGGGCCGCCACGAGACCGTAGAGGCGCGCGTTCGGGCCCCGCCGCTCGGCGCCCGTCTCCCCGGCGATCTCGATCAGCCCGCCTGCCCGGAGCCGCTCGATCAGGTCGGACACGGTCGGCCGGGACAGCCCGGTCAGCGCGCGCAGTTGCGGCGCGGTCAGCGGGCCGTGCTGCAGCATCAGATCGAGCGCGAGGCGGTCGTTGATCGCGCGGGCCATGGTCGGGTCGGCGGTCTTCACACTCCAATAATAATCAGGGTTCCTGCCTATTCCGGTTTTCATCAGGAAGCCTGCCTGTTAGTTTCTGGGACCATGAACCCTCAGCACCGCGCCATCGGCGCCGTGTTCGCCGTCCACGGAGCCGTGGCCGGGACGCTCGCCACCCGCATCCCATGGATCCAGGACCGGCTCGACCTCTCCCCCACCGTTCTCGGGCTCGCCCTGCTGTGCCCGTCCCTCGGCGCCTTCTCCGCCATGCCGACCGCGAGCCGCCTCGCGCACCGGATCGGCGAGCGGCGGGCCATCCGCATCCTGGCGGCGGCGTGGTGCGCGGTCCTCGCGCTGCCCGCGCTAGCACCCGCGCCCGCCTGGCTGTTCGCGGCGATGCTGCTGTACGGGGCGGCGTCCGGCATGTGCGACGTCGTCATGAACGCGCACGGCGTCGCCGTCGAGAAGCACCTGCGGCGCCCGATCATCTCCGGGCTGCACGGCCTGTGGTGCGTCGGCAGCCTGACCGCGGGCGGCGTCGGCATCCTCGCCGCGCACAACCGGGTGGACGCCCGACTGCACCTCGGCCTGGTCGCCGTCGTGCTGCTCACCGCGGCCCTCGTGGCCGGACGCGCGCTGCTCGCGGACCGGCCGTCCGAGGGCGTCCCGGTGCCGCGCCGCTTCGCGCTGCCGACGCGGGCCGTCCTCGCGATCGGCCTCGTCGGGTTCTGCGGCACCTTCGCCGAGGGCGCGAGCGCCGACTGGGCCGCCGTGTACCTGACCGAGGTCGCGGACGCTGGCCCCGGCCTGGCCGCCGCCAGCTTCACGATCTTCATGTCGTGCATGGCGGGCGCGCGGCTGGTGGGCGACCGGCTCGTCCGGCGGCTGAACGCGGTGAAGGTCGTCCGGTGCGGCGGCGCGATCGCGGTGCTCGGCGGCGTCCTGGTCGTGGTGTCCCGCGCCCCGCTGCCCGCCATGGCCGGGTTCGCGCTGCTCGGCATCGGCGTCGCGACGGTCGTGCCGCTGGTCTTCGCGGCCGCCGCCGACACCGGCCCGAGCGCCGGCGAGGGCGTGGCGGGCGTCGCGACGATCACCTACCTGTCCGGCCTGACCGCCCCCGCCGTCACCGGCTGGACGGCCGGCGCCCTCTCCTACCCGGCCGCCTTCGCCATGATCACCTGCGTCGTCGCGCTCATGACCGTCTCCGCCGGAGCCCTCCGCCCGCGCGCCGCGCCCAAGCCGGCGCGCGCCGGGACGCCGCTACAGGACGGCGGCGAGGGCGTCGGCGGCTCGGTGGCAGTCGTGGAAGGTGCAGTAGAGCGGGACGGGCGCTAGGCGGACGACGTCCGGTTCGCGGGCGTCCGCGATGACGCCGTGTCCGGCCGCCAGGCGTTGGACCAGGGCGCCCGCGTCGTCCACCCGGAGGGAGAGCTGGGCGCCGCGGGACGCCGGGTCGGGCGGGGTGATGATCTCCAACCCGTTCAGGGGGGCCAGTCTTGTCGCCAGGTAGGCGGTCAGGCGCTCGCTCTTGGCGCGCAGGGCGTCCATGCCGACACGGTCGAAGATCTCCAGGGAGGCCAGGACGGGCGCCAGCGCCAGGATCGGCGGGTTGGACAGCTGCCAGGCGTCGGCCGACGCGGGCGGCGCGATGTCCGGGTCCATCCGGAAGCGGACGGACGGGTCGGTGCCCCACCAGCCGGAGAGCTTCGGCACGGACGCGTCCTGGACGTGCCGCTCGTGGACGAAGCATCCGGCGACCGCGCCCGGCCCGGAGTTGAGGTACTTGTAGGTGCACCAGGCCGCGAAGTCGACGTCCCAGTCGTGCAGCCGCAGCGGGACGTTCCCGGCCGCGTGCGCGAGGTCCCAGCCGACGACGGCCCCGGCGGCGCGGCCCGCCTTGGTGATCGCGGGCATGTCCATGAGCTGGCCGGTCAGGTAGTTGACCCCGCCGAGCAGCACGAGCGCGACGGTGTCGCCTTCGCGTTCGAGGTAGGCGACGACGTCCTCGGTGCGCAGGTTCTCCTCACCCGGGCGCGGTTTAAGGCGGACGACCGTCGCGGCCGGGTCCAGGCCGTGGTGGACGGCCTGGCTGGCGACCGCGTACGAGTCGGACGGGAACGCCGTGTCCTCGATGACGATGCGGGTGCGCGTCCCGGCGGGGCGGTAGAAGCTCGCCATCAGCAGGTGCAGATTGACCGTCAGCGAGTTCATCGCGACGACCTCGTGAGGCTGGGCGCCGACAAGGCGTGCGGTGGGCTCGCGCGCCAGCTCGTGGTAGTCGACCCAAGGACGACGGCCTTCGGTGTGGGCCTCTACGGCGAGCCTGGCCCAGTCGTCCAGTTCCTCGCGGAGCCGCTCCGCGACGGTCCTCGGCTGGAGGCCCAGGGAGTTCCCGGCGAAGTACGCCGCCTCGGCGTAGGTTCCGCCGGGGGCGGGCGGGACGAGGAACTCGCCGCGCAGCGTGGGCAGCGGGTCGCTCGCGTCGAGCCGCCGTGCCTCCTCTTCACGGTTCACGGGGTGCTTCCTTCGGTCACCAGTTCCTCTTCTTCCGCGGCGGCGGCGAAGAACGTCTCGGCGTTGCCGCCGAGCAGGAGGGCGCATTCCTCGTCGTCCAGGCCGGGGCAGTCGCGGATCGTGCCGCCCGGTTCCAGCTCGCCCAGCGGGAACGGGTAGTCGGTGCCCAGCATCACGCGTTCCGGGCCCATCACGTCCACGAGGAGCCGGAGGGCGCGCGGGTCGAACACCGCCGAGTCGACGTAGAACCGGTCGACGTACTCGGACGGCGGGCGCGGGGAGGCGGCGCGGACGATGTCGCGGCGGTGCCAGGCGTTGTCGGCGCGGCCGAGCAGGAACGCGAAGCTGCCGCCGCCGTGGCAGAAGCACAGGCGCAGGGACGGCGGTATCCGCTCGAACGCCCCGGACAGCATGAGGCCGAGGATGCTGAGCTGCGTCTCGGCTGGCATGCCGCAGAGCCACGGGAGCATGTGGCCGCGCATCCGGTCGGCGCCGAACATGTCCCAGGGGTGCGCGAGCACGGGCAGGCCGAGGTCGGCGCAGTGCGCGAGGAACGCGGTGATCCCCTCGTCGTCGAGGTTGCGGTCGCCGACGTGGTTGCCGATGTGGACGCCGCGGTGCCCGGCCGCCTTCGCGCGGGCCGCGACGTCGCAGGCGAGCGCCGGGTCCTGCAGCGGGACCTGGCACAGCGGGAGCAGCCGGCCGGGCGCGTCCGCGCAGAAGGCGAGGATGCGCTCGTTCACCAGGTCGCACCAGTCGGCGGCGCGGCCCGGCTCGGCGGCGTAGCCGAACATCAGCGGGGTGGACGAGACCGCCTGGACGTCCACCCCGGCCGCGTCCATGTCGGCGAGGCGGCGGGCCGGGTCCCAGAGCGCCTCCCCGACCGGGCGGTACTCGTCGTCGCCGCTCATCATCATTCCGGTGCCGCCGCCGTCGACGCGCAGCCACGGCTGCCCGGCGCCGGTGAGGAGGGCGCCCTCCCGCCGGGAGATCCGGGGGAAGACGTGCGTGTGGACGTCGATGACCGTCACGGGACCCTCGTCACGCCCGGGTCTCGGTGGCCGGGACCATGGCCTCCGGCCACAGCTTGCCCGGATGGACGGCGCCGCAGTTCGGGCATTTGCGGTCCCCGTCGTAGAAGCTCTGGAACACCGGCGGCAGGTCGTCGACGATCGAGCGGACCTGCAGGTCGGCGCGGTGCACGAGGTGGTGGCACTCGGTGCAGTACCACTCGAACGCCTCCAGCTCTCCCTCCGGCCGCGGGATCTCCACGACCAGCCCGATCGACCCGGCCTCGGGCCGCTGCGGCGAGTGCCGGACGTGCGGCGGCAGCAGGAAGATGTCGCCCTCGTTGATCTGCAGGTCGACCGGCGGGCGGCCCTCCTCCTCCATGACGCGCAGCACCATGTTGCCCTTGAGCTGGTAGAAGAACTCCTCTCTCGGGTCGTCGTGGAAGTCGGTCCGCTGGTTCGGGCCGCCGACCACCATGACGATCAGGCCCGCGTCGTCGAACACCTGGACGTTGCCGACCGGCGGCTTCAGCAGGTCGCGGTGCTCGTCGATCCACGACTCGAAGTTGAACGGCCGTCCGAACGACAGCTGCGGCAGGGTCATGCTCCGGCCTCCTTGGCGGTGATGCGTTCTGTGGGGATGTGCGCGACGCACGAGATCTCGATGAGCAGGTGCGGGTGCGGGAGCTGGTGCACCGCGACGGTGGTGCGAGCGGGCCCGGTCTCGTCGAAGTACTCGCCGTAGACCTCGTTGTACCCGCCGAAGTCGTTCATGTTCACCAGGTAGGTGGTGACGTTGACCAGGTCGCGCAGGTCGCCTCCGGCGGCCTTGAGGAGGTCGCGGACGTTCTCGATGACGGCGCGGGTCTGCGCCCGGATGTCGAGGTCGGTGACGCCCATCGGGTCGGCGCTCGCCCCGGCGAACGTCCCGTCCGGGCGGCGCGAGCTCGTCCCGGACACGAACACCAGGTCGCCGGCCCGCTTCACGTGCGGGAACCGTCCGCGCGGGGCGGCCTTGCCCTCGACGAGGATCGCGTCGTCGCTCATGCCTGCCTCCTGTGAGAGGGCGACCCCCACACCCCCCGGTTCGCTTCGCTCATGCCGTGACCTCGACGCTGCCGAGGCCCGCGCCGGTGACGCGGACGTGCGCGCCCTTCGGCAGCGGGACGGCCGCCGTCGCCGCGCCCGCGAGGACGACCCAGCCGGGTTCGATCTTCATCCCCGCGCCGAGCGCGAGCCGGGCCGCCGCGCGCAGCGACCGCGCCGGGTCGCCGAGGATCGCCGCGGAACTGCCCGTCTCGACGGGACGCCCGTCGATCTCCATCAGCAGGCCGATGTTCGACACGTCGTGCGGCGGGTGCCAGGCCCCGAACCCGAACCGGGCGGCGGACGCGTTGTCGGCGATGACGTCCGCGAGGGTGAACTTGAAGTCCCGGTAGCGGGAGTCGAGCACCTCGAACCCGACCGCGACGCCGGTCACGGCCGATTCGACCTCCGCGGGCGAGCGGACCTCGCGGCCGATCAGATACGCGATCTCCGGTTCGATCCGCGGATGGATCAGCGTCGAGACGTCCACGGTCGAGCCGGTGAGCATCGCGTCGGTGAGCACCCCCCAGATGACGTCGTCCACGCCCATCTGCGCCATCTTCGCGCGGCTGGTGAAGCCCATCTTCACCCCGGCGAGCCGCTCGCCCCGGCGGCGGCGCCGCTCGATTCCGGCGCGCTGCACGGCGTAGGCGGTGGCCACGTCGAACGGCGTGCGTTCGGTGAGCTTCGCCACGGGCAGGACGTCCCGGGCGGCCTTGTCGAGACGTTCGGCAAGCAAGTCGACGTCCACCATCAGCCTTTCTCCTTACCGAAGGCGGCGCGGACGTCGCCCAAGCCGTCGATGCGGGCCTCGAACACGTCGCCGGGCGCGGCCGGGACGACCGGGCCGAGCGCGCCGGTCAGGACCGTGTCCCCGGCGCGCAGCGGGCGGCCGACGCGGACGAGCGTGTCGGCGAGCCACAGCGCCGCGTTCAGCGGATGGCCGAGACAGGCGGCGCCGGTCCCGGTCGAGACCTGCTCGCCGCGGCGCTCCACCACCATCCCGCACAGGCGCAGGTCGACGTCCTTGAGCGGGACCGGGCGGCTGCCCAGCACGTACAGGCCGGACGAGGCGTTGTCGGCGACCGTGTCGGTGAGGGTGATGTCCCAGTCGCGGACGCGGCTGCCGACCACCTCGATGGCGGGCAGCGCGAACGCGGTCGCGCGGATCACGTCGGCGACGGTGTGCCGCTCGTGGGTCAGGTCGTGCTCCAGCACGAGCGCGACCTCCGCCTCCGCGCGCGGCTGCAGCACCGCGCCCGCGGGGATCTCCGCGCCGTCCGGGACGGCCATGTCGGCGAACAGCATCCCGAAGTCGGGGCTGTCCACGCCGAGCTGGTCCTGGACGGCCCGCGACGTCAGGCCGATCTTGCGGCCGGCGAGCCGGCGGCCCTCGCCGAGCCAGCGCTCGGTCAGCCGGTCCTGGACGGCGTAGGCGTCGTCGGCCGTCGTGATCAGGTCGCGGACGGGCTCGCAGGGCACGCCGGACGCGTGGGCGCCGAGGATGCGCTCGGCGGCGGTGTCGATGTCGGTTGTCACGGGGTTCGCCTTCAGATCTGGATGCACACGTTCACGGGCTCGGAGAAGAAGTCCAGGGAGTACTCTCCCCCTTCGCGCCCGATCCCGGACGCCTTGACCCCGCCGAACGGGGTGCGCAGGTCGCGGAGATTCCAGCAGTTCACCCAGACGATCCCGGTCTCGACGCGCGGCGCGACGCGGTGCGCCCGGGACAGGTCGCGGGTCCACAGCGTGGACGCGAGGCCGTAGGGGCTGTCGTTGGCGAGCGCGAGCGCCTCGTCCTCGGTGTCGAACGGCGCGACATGGCAGACCGGGCCGAAGATCTCCTCGCGGACGGCGCGGGCCGTCTCGGGCAGGCCGGTCAGGACGGTCGGCTCGACGTGGAAGCCGGTGTCGCGCTCGTCGCCGAAGGCCGGGACGCCGCCGCCCGCGACGACCGTCGCGCCCTCCTCACGGGCGATGCGGTAGTAGGACAGGACCTTGTCGCGGTGGGCGGCGGAGATCATCGGGCCGTAGCCGTCCAGGGCCGACGCCCGCTCGCCGAGCCGGACGACGAACTCGTCGAAGATCGGCCGCTCGACGTAGACGCGCTCGGTGCAGAGGCAGATCTGGCCGGAGTGGGTGAAGGAGGAGCGGACGGTGCCGTCCACGGCGGCGTCGAGGTCGGCGTCGGCGAACACGAGCGCCGGGTTCTTGCCGCCCAGCTCGAACGAGACCGGCGTGACGTGGTCGGCGGCGTTGCGCATGATCGCGGCGCCGGTGGCCGACTCGCCGGTGAACGCGATCGCGTCGACGCCGGGATGGCCGGTGAGGAACTCGCCCGCCGCGGCCGGGCCGTGCCCGTGGACCAGGTTGAACGCGCCGTCGGGAAGCCCGGCGCCGGCGATCACGCGGGCGAGCAGCGTCGCGGTGGACGGCGTCTCCTCCGACGGCTTCAGCACGACCGCGTTCCCGCACGCGAGCGCGGGCGCGATCTTCCACGTGGACAGCAGCAGCGGGAGGTTCCACGGGGAGATGATCGCCACGACGCCGAGCGGGCGGCGGACCGTGTAGTTGAGCGCCTGCCCGGCTCCCGCGCTCCAGCCGGGGACCTGCGTCGTGTAGGCGCGTTCGGGGCGCCCGTACAGCAGGTCGGCGTAGGCGCGGAAGTTGCCGATGGCGCGGGGGACGTCGACGGTCCGGGCGAACTCGCGGGGCCTGCCGGTGTCGGCGACCTCCGCGTCCACGAACTCGTCGAACCGCGCCTGGATCCCGTCGGCGACGGCCCGCAGCGCGGCGGCCCGCTCCTCGGTGCCCGACGTCCCCCAGGAGCCGCGGAGAGCCCGCTGAGCCGCGGTGACGGCGTCGTCCACGACCTCGCGCGTGGCCTCGGGGACGGTGCCCAGCTCCGAGCCGTCCGCGGGCGCGATGAGCGGGAAGGACGGCCCGTCCGATCGGAACACGCCACCGACGTAATGCTCAGCCTTCATCGCTCGCTCTCCTCCCGGGGCCCTTCGTCCGCCTTGATCCTCCGCCCGCGAAGCTATGCCTGGCAAATACCAATCGACCATGGAGATATGACGAGCTTGTGATAGTAAGTGGGCATGCGCGCGATCGACCTGCTGAACGGGCGGCTGAAGCTCCGCCACCTGGTCCTCGTCGTCGCCATCGCCGACCAGGGCAGCGTCCTGCGGGCCGCCGAGCATCTCCATCTCGCGCAGCCCGCCGTGACGCGCAGCCTCCGCGAGGTGGAGAACATCCTCGGCGTGGAGCTGTTCACCCGCGGCCCGCGCGGCGTGACGCCGACGCTGTTCGGGGACGCCTTCGTCGAGCACGCGCGGGCCGTCCTCGCCGAGCTGCGCCGCGCGGGCGAGCGCATCACCGGCCTGGCCGACGGCGAGGTCGGCACCGTCACGATCGGAACGCTCCTCGCCGGGTCCAACGTGCTCCTCCCCCGCGCGATCGCCGCGCTGAAGCGGGACCGTCCCGGGATCACGGTGATCGTCCAGGAGGCGACGTTCGACGCCCAGGTCCCGCGCCTGCTCGACGGGGAGATCGACCTGATCCTCGGCCGGCTCAACCCGATCGGCGACCTGCGCGGCATCCGCCAGATCACCCTCTACGGCGAGCCGGTCCGGCTCGTCGCCCGCCGCGACCACCCGGCCCGCGCAAACCCGGACCTGCGCCTCGCCGACCTGCTCGGCTACCCGTGGGTGCTGCCGCTGGAGCAGACCGCCCTGCGCACCGAGCTGGAGCAGGTGTTCCGCGCGGAGGGGCTCGTCCCGCCGGCGAACCTGGTCGAGTGCACGTCGGTGCTGACCGTGCGGACCCTCGTCCGCGACACCGACATGATCGCCGCGCTGCCCGAGCTGGTCGCCCGGACCGACGCCGACATCGCGCCGCTGCCGGTGCCGCTGGAGACCGTCCGGCGCCAGGTGGGCGTCACGCTCCCGGCGCACCGGCCCCCGACGCCGTCCGCGCGGCTGATGCTCGACCACCTCCGGCAGGAGGCCGCCGAGATCACCGGCGCGGTGACCTGATCACACGGAGCGGACGAGGTCGACGAGCGCCCTGCCGAGCGCCGACTCCGCGTCCGCCAGGTCGAGGACGACGTCGAAATGGTCGCGGTCCTTGACGACGATCAGGTCGCCCGCGTCCCACTGCGGGTGGAACCGCCGGGACTGGTCCAGGAAGCCGTCGCCGTCGTCCTCCGCCACGGCGAACACGGCGGGGCACCGCCGGTCCGCGGGGAGGAGCGCGGGGCTAAGCGCCGCCGCGCGCTCCTCGTCGAGGCGCAGGTACTCGTTGACGTAGATGCGGGTGATCGGGCGGATGTCGAACAGGCCGCTGATCGGCATCGCCGCCTTGACCACGTCCTCGGGGAGGCCGAGCGGCTCCTGCCAGCGGCCGGCCATCGTCATCCCGGCCAGATGCCCGCCCGCCGAGCTCCCGCCGACCACGATCCGGTCCGGGTCGAGCCCGTGCTCGCGCCCGTGCCGGTACACCCACGCGACCGCCGCCCGCGCCTGCCGGACGATCTCCTCCAGCGTCGCCTTCGGAGCGAGCGTGTAGTCGGGGACGACGGTCGCGATGCCCTGCTCGTGGAGCATCCGCGCCATGAAGGAGGACTCCTCCCGCGATAGCGCGAACCAGTATCCGCCGTGGAAGAAGATGAACGCCGGCCTGAGGCCGCTGGGGTCCGTGCCCCAGACGTCGAGGCGTTCGCCGCTCGCATCGTCGTAGACGACACCGGGATGCCCGGGAAGGCCCGCGACGGCCCGCTCGGATTCGGCCCGGTAGCGGGCCAGATGCCGGTCGAGCAGTTCCGGCCCGGCCTTCCGCCGCACGTTGTACGCGACGTCGAGTTCCTCGTCGCTCGATTCGCTGCCCGGCCAGTCGCCCATGTCGTCCGTCCCTCCGCCTCGCGGTCAGGCCCAGCCTCTCCCTCCGCGGCGGGACGAACAAATACCGTTCCGTGCGCCCGCTATCACAACCCGGCCATGTCGGCGCGCCAGACCGCCTTGTCCGACTCGCGGACTTCGCCGCCGGAGCCGAAGAGGAGGTAGCGGTCGAAGTCGGCGGCGAACCAGCGGTCATGGGTCACCGCCAGGACGGTGCCCGAATAGGACGCCAGGCCCTCCTGCAACGCCTCGGCGCTGGCAAGGTCGAGGTTGTCGGTCGGCTCGTCCAGCAGGAGCAGGGTCGCGCCCGACAATTCCAGCAGGAGGATCTGGAGCCGGGCCTGTTGGCCTCCTGAAAGTGTCTCGAACGGGCGGGAGCCCGCGGGAGCGAGTTCGTAGCGGGCGAGCGCCGCCATGGCGTCGTTGCGGGTCAGCGCGTTCTCCGCCATGAGGATCTGCGCGGGCGTGCGGCCCTGCAGATCGGGGCGCGCATGAGTCTGGACGAAGAAGCCCGGCACGACCCGCGCCCCCAGCCGGTGGACGCCTTGATGCGGAATGGCCTCACCGGCGAGGAGGCGCAGGAACGTCGACTTTCCAGAGCCGTTCGAACCGAGAACGGCGACGCGCTCGCCGTACCAGACCTCGACGTCGAAGGGACGCGTCAGCCCGGTCAGTTCGAGCGACTCGCAGATGAGGGCGCGCTTTCCGGTACGGCCGCCCCGCAGCCGCATCCGCACGTTCTGTTCCCTTGGTGCGCTCTGCGGCGGCCCCGCCTCCTCGAAGCGCTGCAACCGGGTGCGGGCCGCCTGATAGGACGAGGCGACCGCGTCATTGTTGGCGGCCCGCTGGCGGAGCGTGTGGACGAGCCGTTTGAGGCGCGCGTGCTCGTCGTCCCAGCGGCGCCGCAGTTCGTGAAGGCGTTCGGTACGGTCGCGGCGGGCCTGGGCGTAGCCCGCGAAGCCGCCGCCGTGCACCCAGACGTCGCGCGACTCGACCGTGACGATGCGGTCGGCCGCGTCCGCGAGCAGTTGCCGGTCGTGGGAGACGAGCAGGACGGTCTTGTTCGCGCCGCGGATCTTCTCCGCCAGCCATTCCTTGCCGGGCACGTCCAGGTAGTTGTCGGGCTCGTCCAGGAGGAGGACCTCGTCCGGGCCGCGCAGCAGAGCCTCCAGGACGAGGCGTTTCTGCTCACCGCCCGACAGCGTGGTCACCGGGCGTGCCTTCGCCTCGTCGAAGCGCAGGCCCAGCGCGGCGGTCGTGCAGGTGTCCCAGACGACCTCGATGTCGTACCCGCCTGCGTCCGTATAGGTGGTGATGGCCTGGGCGTAGGCGAGCTGGCTCTCCTCGCTCTCGCCCAGCGCGGACTCCGCCTCGGCCAGTTCGTCCGCGGCGGATCGCACGCGCTCGGGCGCGACCGACAGCAGCAGGTCGTGGACGGTGCGGTCGTCGCGGATGTCGCCGATGAACTGCCGCATGACGCCGAGGCCACCAGAACTGGTCACGACGCCGTCCGATGGTCGGATGTCGCCCGCGATCAGGCGCAGCAGCGTGGTCTTCCCGGCGCCGTTCGGGCCGACGAGCGCCGCCTTGGCGCCGGCTCCGACGCGGAACGAGACGTCGTCCAGCAGGACCTTGCCGCCGGGCGGCGCGTAGGTCAGGCGGCTCACCTCGATATGCCCCACAGCACTCCTACTCGTACGCTGTTCGAGATACTGGATCGTTGATCCGGTTCTCGTCCAATGTACTAGCCTGGCGGGCATGACCGAGAGCGTGTGGCTGCGGAAGGACCGTCCTCGCCGGGAGGCGCCGCCCCTGACCCGCGAGCGGATCGTCGCCGAGGCCGTCGCGCTGCTGGACGAGGAGGGCACGGCGCGGCTGACGATGCGGCGGCTCGCCGAGCGCCTGGACACCGGGTCCACGACCCTGTACTGGCACGTCGAGACGAAGGACGACGTGCTGGAACTGGCGCTCGACGCCATCTTCGGCGACGTCCCGCTCCCGGTCGCGGGGCCGGACTGGCGCGGCGACGTGGTCGCGCTCATGACCGGCTGGCGGCGCGCGATGCTCGACCATCCCTGGTCGGCGTCGATCCTCGGCGGGCGCCCGCTCCTCGGCCCCAACGTCCTGGCCCGCACCGACTTCCTGTACGCGGCGCTGGCCACCACGGGCCTGACCGGCCGGCACCTCGCCGCCGCGGCGTACGCCGTCGCCAACTACGTCATAGGTTCGGCCCTGATGGAGCTCGGCGGCCGGGACGGCGAAGAACCCGCCGCGCGGAAGACGGCGGAGCATCTCGCCCTCAACGGCGACCGGTATCCCGCGCTCGCCGCGCACGGCCACCTGCAAGGCGACGACTGGGACGCAGCCTTCGCGCAGGGCCTGGGCTACATCCTGGACGGTCTTGCCCGCCGTCCCTGACCGCTAGGGGACGAGCCCGGGCAGGTCGGCGGCGTGGTCGTTGAGGTAGGCGACGAGCTTCTCGGGGATGAGGTGGATGGACGCCAGGCCGGCGGGCGTGCAGGGGATGCGGTCGGGGTCGTAGCGGCCCTTGGCGGGGTTGTCGAACTCGGGGCCGTGCCTGCGGGACAGGTCCATCGTGACCAGGCGGCACACGTAGAAGGTGCTGTGGCGGTACAGGCCGGGTGCCTGCTCGCCGCACGCGAAGACCTGGCGGACGGGCCCGGCGGTCGCGCCGAGTTCCTCGTCCAGTTCGCGGCGCAGCGCCGCCTCGGGGGTCGCGTCCGTGGGCTCGATCTTGCCGCCGGGGGTCGTGTGGTAGACGGGGCGGTCCGGGCGCGTGCGGCGCAGCAGGACCAGCGCGTCGCCGTCCAGCAGCAGCGCCCGCACCGCCCGCCGGACCTGCGGCGCCCAGCCCGCGAGTTGAGGGCCCGCGAGTTCAGCGCTCACGAGTTCAGGTACGCGAGGACGGCCAGCACGCGGCGGTGACCGCTGTCGCTCGGCGGGAGGCCGAGCTTGGCGAACACGGCGCCGATGTGCTTGCTGACGGACCGCTCGGTGATGACCAGGGTGGTGGCGATGGTGGCGTTGTCGAGGCCCTGCGCCATCAGGCCGAGGACCTCGCGCTCGCGGGGCGTGAGGGCCTGGAGCGGGTCGTGCCGGGACGTCATCAGCTGCGAGACGACCTCGGGGTCGAGGGCGGTGCCCCCGGCGGCGACGCGGGCCAGCGCGTCGAGGAACTCGCCGACGCGGCTCACCCGGTCCTTGAGCAGGTAGCCGACGCCTTCGGCGCCGCCCGCGAGCAGCTCGGCGGCGTAGGTCTCCTCGACGTACTGGGACAGCACGAGGACGGGGAGCCCGGGCAGCCGCTTGCGGGCCTCGACGGCGGCGCGCAGGCCCTCGTCCCGGAACCCGGGCGGCAGCCGGACGTCGAGGACGGCGGCGTCCGGCCGGTGCGCCAGCAGCGCGGGCAGCACGTCCGGGCCGCTGTCCGCGACGGCGACGACCTCGTGGCCGTCCGAGGTGAGCAGCAGGACGAGGCCCTCGCGCAGCAGCACGTTGTCTTCGGCGATCACGATCCGCACGGCAGGTGCACCTCGAGCGTCGTCCCTCCCCCGTCGGGGCTGTCGATGCGGGTGGCGCCGTCGAGCGCCGCGACCCGGCGGCGGATGCCGGCGAGACCGCTGCCGCGGCCGGGGTCGGCGCCGCCCTTGCCATCATCCCGCACGATGATCGTGAGCCGGGCGGGTTCGCGGCGGACCGTGACCAGCCCGTGGCGGGCGCCGCTGTGCTTGGCGATGTTGGTGAGGGCCTCGGCGACGACGAAGTAGGCGGCGGCCTCGACGGCGGCGGGCGCGCGGTGGTCGATGTCGATGCCCAGGTCGATGGGGATCGGCGCGGCGGCGGCGAGCGCAGCGAGCGCGCCGGCGAGGCCCCGGTCGGACAGGATCGGCGGGTAGATGCCGCGGATCACCGTCCGCAGCTGGGCGAGGGCCTCCTCGACACCGTCCCTGGCCTGCAGGAACAGCGCGCGGGCCGCGTCCGGGTCGGCGTCGAAGCGGCGGTCGGCGAGCCCGAGGCGGAGCGCGGCGGCGACGAGCTGGGCCTGCGTCCCGTCGTGCAGGTCGCGCTCGATGCGGCGCAGCTCGGCGCCGTGCGCCTCCAGGGCCTCGGCGCGGGTCTCGGTGAGTTCCTCGACCCGTTCGGCGAGGCTCGTGCGGCGCGTGGGGCCGAGCAGCGCCTCGGCGAGGCGGGCCTGCCAGCGGGCGAGCCGCGGCACCAGCCACAGCAGGAGGGCCAGGTTGAAGGCGGTCTGGACGAACGGCATCGTCAGGGCCTTCGGCCAGCCGTCCAGTGTGATGAACGCCGACGTGGACCCTTCGGGCGCCGCCCACCACCACAGCGGCAGCGACAGCGTGTACGGGATCGCGGGCCAGATCAGCACCGCGAGCACCGCGGCCTGGAGGCCGGTGAGCCCGTGCGCGACCATCCAGGCGACGTCACGCCAGGTGTCCGGAGACCGGACGAGGCGGCGCGCCTCGCTCGCGCCCTCCCCGCGCATCGGCGCGTAGGGCTCGGGGATCTCGCGGCCGAGGATGCGACCGGCCCGGCGGCGTTCGGTGTTCGCGAGCGCCCGCAGTGGCTGCACGGCCGCCGGCAGCCACGGCAGCACGAGGACGATCAGCACGAGGAACGCCACCAGCGGGGCGAGCCCGAACAATGCGGGCACGGCGGTGCGCAGCCCGCCCGCCAGGTCTCTGGTCGCGTGCGCGCTGCGCCTGAACGCCCCGCCGATGTCTCCGGTCATGTCCCTCGCGGCCACGGTATGGGACGCCGCGTGCCCGCGCACCCGGGCGTGCACCCAGACCGGTGGTGTAGCCCGCTACACCACCGATTCGGGAGTCCGCGCCCATGTGCCCTGCCCCCTCCGAAACCTAGGTTCGACCAGGTGAGAACCATGACGACGATGTCGGCCGAGACCGCCACCGCCATCGGCTCCGAGGAGGCGGTGGCGCTGGAGTCGGTCACCAAGACCTACGGGCCGGTGCGGGCGCTGGACGGCGTCACCCGGACGTTCCGGCGCGGCACGTTCACGGCGGTGATGGGGCCGTCCGGATCGGGCAAGAGCACGTTCCTGCACTGCGCGTCGGGGCTGGACCGGCCGAGCGGCGGCGCCGTCCGGGTCGGCGGGGTCGACATCGGCCGGCTGAGCGAGGCGAGGCGGACGAGGCTGCGCCGCGAGCGGATCGGGTTCGTCTTCCAGGCGTTCAACCTGATCCCGTCCATGGACGTCGAGCAGAACATCACGCTGCCGCTCAGGCTCGGCGGCGCGGCGGCCGAGCCCGCGTGGCTCGACGACGTCGTCCGGCGCGTGGGGCTGGCCGACCGGCTGCGGCACCGCCCGTCGGAGCTGTCGGGCGGGCAGCAGCAGCGCGCGGCCCTCGCCCGTGCGCTGATCACCCGTCCGGAGGTCGTGTTCGCGGACGAGCCGACCGGCGCGCTCGACCCGCGCACGGCCCGCGACGTGCTGCGCATGCTGCGCGAGACGGCCGACCTGACCGGCCAGACGATCGTGCTCGTCACCCATGATCCGGTGGCCGCCGCGTGGGCCGACTCCGTCGTGTTCCTCAGCCGCGGCCGCATCGTCGACGAGCTGGAGGCCCCGACGGCCGCCGCCGTCCTGGACCGCTGGGAGACGCTGTGAGCAGGGGCCTGTTCGCCGGGATCTTCACGACACTGCTGTTCGCGGCCATGCTGGTCGGCGCGTGCGGGGTGCTGCTGGAGTCGGCGCTGCGGGCGCACGCGCCGGTCGAGCGGTTCGGCGGCGCGGCGGCGGTGGTGACGGGGCCGCAGAGCGTCGAGCGGCGGATGAAGCGGCTCGGGTCCGAGCCCGAGGCGGAGAGCCGCCCGCTGACCGAACGCGCCCGGGTCCCGGTCGCGGCGGCGGCGAGGCTGCGAGCCGTGCCGGGCGTGCGGGACGTCGTCGCGGACGTGTCGTTCCCGGTCGTGCTCCCCTCGGGGCGGGCGGTGACGGGCCACGGCTGGGAGTCGGCCGCGCTGCGCCCGTACCGGCTGAGCGCGGGCCGCGCCCCGCGGGCACCGGACGAGGTCGTGCTCGGCCGCGCCGCCGGAGCCCGGCCGGGCGAAACGCTCCGGTTGCAGACGAGCGGGGCGTCTCGCCCGTACCGGGTCGTGGGCGTCGCCGGGGACGGCCCGGACGCGGCGTTCTTCACCACGCCGACCGCGACCGCGCTCTACGGGCATCCCGGCCGGGCCGACGCGCTGGCGCTGATCGGCGGCGGTCTCGACGCGAGCGCGCTCCGCGCTGCCGCGCCGGGCCTGACCGTGGCGACCGGTGCCGCGCGCGGCGACGCCGAAGACCTCGCCGTCGCCTCCGCACGGCCCGGCATGGTGGAGATCTCCCTCTCGCTCGGCGGTGTCGCGATCATTGCGGCGCTGGTGGTGGCCGGTGGGCTGATCGTGCTGTCGGTACGGTCGCGGATGCGCGAGTTCGCGCTGCTCCGGACGGTCGGCGCGACGCCCGGGCAGGTCCGGGGGCGGCTCGTCCGCGAGACGGCGCGGATCGGCGCGCCGGCGGCGCTCGCCGGGGGCGTCCTGTCCCTGGGGCTCGGCGCGGTGATGCACGGGGCGATGGTGCGCGAGGGCGTCCTGCCGGACGGGTTCGGCCTGGCGCTCGGCCCGCTTCCGGTGCTGGCCGCGTTCGCCGGGACGCTGCTCGCCGCCGTCGCCACCGCGTTCCTCGCCTCGCTGCGGGTGTCGCGGATCCGTCCGGTGCGGGCGCTCGGCGAGGCGGCCGTCGAGCCCGCCCGGCTGCCCCGGTGGCGCGTCATCGCCGGTGTGGTCTTCCTGGTCATCGGGCTGAACGCGCTGGGGTTCTCGACCACGGCGACCGGGCCCGACGCCGCCGCGTCGGTGGGCGGCCTGGTCATGGCGCTGATCGTCGCGACGGCGCTGCTCGGCCCGCTGATCGCCCGGTTCGGCAACCGGGTGCTGGGCCGCGCCGCCCGCACGCTCTCACCGGTGGCCGGAGGGATGGCGCAGCACTCCGCAGGAGCCGCCGCGCTGCGCGCGGGGTCGCTGATCACGCCGGTGGCGCTGGCGGTGGCGTTCGCGAGCGTCCAGCTGTTCGCGCACTCGACGGTCGCGCACGCGACGCGCGGGCAGGCGGAGGCCGGGAACCGCGCCGACCGGATCATCGTGGCGGCCGGGCCGGGGCTGCCGCAGGGCGTCGCCGAGGCGGCGCGCCGCGCACCCGGGGTGACGGCCGCGACCCCGGTCAAGCGGACCACCGTGATCATGCCGGTCACGGCGCTGGGCGAGCAGACCCTCCAGTCGCTCAACGCCCGCGGCGTCGGCGCGGACGCCGCCGCGACCATGGACCCGAAGGTCACGTCCGGCGGCCTCGCCGGGCTGCGGGGCGACGCCGTCGCGCTCAGCCGCGACGTCGCGGGCGGACACGACGTCGGCGCCACGGTGTCGCTGACGCTCGGCGACGGGACCGCGATCAGGCCCAGGGTCGTCGCCGTCTACAACCGGGGCCTCGGGTTCGGCGACGTGCTCCTCCCCCGCGACCTGGTGGCCGCGCACTCCTCCTCGCCACTGGACGATCACGTCCTCGTCCGCGGGAAGGACGCCGACCTGCGGGCGGTCGCCGCCGCCCACCCCGGCGCCCGCGTGGTCTCGCCCGGCGCGTTCGGCGCGGATCTTTCGCGGGAGATCCGGCTCCAGGGCTTCGTCAACCAGGTCGTCGTCGCCGCGATCACGGGATTCATCCTCATCGGCCTCGTCACCACGCTGGCGCTGGCGACGGCGGCGCGGCGGCGCGAGTTCGCGCTGCTGCGGCTGGTCGGCGCGACCCGCGGGCAGGTGCTGCGGATGCTGCGGCTGGAGGCGGCGATCGTCCTCGGCACCGGTGTCGCGGCCGGGGCGCTCATCGCCGCGGTGACGCTGCCCGCGTTCGCCGCGGCGGTCACCGGCGTCCCGCTGCCGTGGGTTCCGCCGCTGCCGGCCGCGGCGATCGTCGCCTGCGTGGCCGGTTCCGGGGCCGCCGCGCTCCTCCTCCCGGCCCGGGCCGTCCTGCGCCGCCGCACCTCCCCCGCCCTCCCCTAGACACGCCCTTTTCCAGAAAGGCACGAGACCATGAGCAACTCCACCCGCTGGACGATCGCCGGCATCCTCATCGCCGTCAACGTCCTCTCGAACGTGGCCTTGCGAGACACCTGGCTCGAAATCGTCGTCAGCACGGCCACCGGGCTCGGCGTCGTCGCCCTGGTGATCGACTACCTGGTCCGGGGCCGCCGCGAACGCTGAGTCGGCGAACGAACCGCACGGGTCGGCCACCCGGGCGGGCCCGACGCCGTTACCATCGGTCATTGCCAAGATCCCGTTGGCGATGCTCTGTACCGGAACGGCGTGAAATGGATGATGTCGAGGTCCGGCGCCTGCCGGGCGACCTGCCGCAGCTGTTCGACCCGTCGCGGGACGGCGACGTGGAGCGGACGCTGTCGGTGCCGCTGCCAGAAGGCGACCTGGTCTGGCCCGACCCCGGCTACCCGCAGCGGCGCCCGCTCCTGCGCCCGGCGTTCTGGCTGAGCGACGAGCCCGTCCGCGGCGAGCTGTGGGGCAGGCTCCGCGCCGAGCACGCCCGGTCGGGGCTCTGGCCGCTGCTGATGGACGAGTCCGACCAGCCCTGGGCGTCCGGCCAGATCGCGCCCGAGCCGGTGGAGGAGATCGGGAACTACGTCCCGCAGGCCTTCATGTCCGAGGTCTGGTCCGACTGGGCGGAGCTGGCCGCCGACGAAGACCTCGACGACCTGGCCCCCTTCGGGCGGCACTGCCCTGGCCCGGCGCCGCCGGGCGTCCCGGTCGACGATCCGGACGCCATGGCCGACCGGTACGCCCGCGTCCTCGCCGGCCGCGGCCTCACGCTGGGGCTGGCCGCTGTCGACCGGGGCGCCGACACGCTCACCGCCGTCGGCTGGCAGGGCGCCCTCAACCACAACGAGTGGACGGCGCCGCTGTCCGCCGTCCTGCGCGGCTGGGAGGACCGATTCGGCGCCCGCGTCGTCGCGCTCGGGTTCAACACGCTGGAGCTCAGCGTCGCCGCGCCGCCGATGACGACGCGGCACGCCGTCCAGGTCGCGGCCGAGCACTGGACGTTCTGCCCCGACATCCTCTTCCAGGGCCCCGGCAGCCTCGCCGGGTACGCCGAGGAGATCCGCGCCAAGACGAACTGGTCTTTTTGGTGGGATTGACCCGGGCAAGGCAAAGCCAAAAAAGCGGTCATCCCGCGTAAACGTCCAGGTCATCCCCGGTGGGGCGCGCCCATCCGCCGGTTACGGTTGGGCGGGTGAGCACCGGGCGGCGCGACCGGGACGGACGCCTGAGCGACCCGCGCGGACGAATCCGCGCCGCCGTGCGGACGGATGGGAGCGCGGCACATGACCGACGTCTCGGGCGGCATGGGAATCACGCGGCTGCTGGACGCCTGGCGGGAGCCGGTGCTGAACCGGTGGATCGAGCTCGTCGGCGAGGGCGTCCGCGGCCGGCTCACCGAGCGTGAGCTCCGCGCCGAGCTGACCGAGCTCTACGAGCTGGTCGAACGCGCCCTCGGCGGCGACGAGACCGCCGCCGGCGAGCTGCGCGCGGCGCTCGCGGAGATCTCCCGGGGGCGGGCCCGGCAGGGGTTCAGCCCGACCGAGACCGCGATCGGCGTGTTCGCGCTGAAGCAGTCGCTGTACGAGGAGATCAGGAAGACCCGCGACCAGCGCGCCTACGGCGACCTCATCGACTTCTCGACCTATGTCGACGAGCTCGGGCTGGCGACGTTCGAGACCTACGCCTCGGCCCGCGAGCAGGTCATCGCCGACCAGGCCGAGCAGCTCCTCGAACTGTCGACACCCGTGGTGAAGATCTGGGACGGCGTCCTCGGCGTCCCGCTGGTCGGCACCCTGGACTCGGCCCGCACGCAGGTCGTCATGGAGACGCTGCTGCAGACGCTGGTGGAGACCCGCTCCCGGTTCGCGGTGATCGACATCACCGGCGTGGCCGCCGTGGACACCGAGGTCGCCCAGCATCTGATGAAGACGGTGATGGCGGCCCGGCTGATGGGCACGCACTGCGTGATCTCGGGGATCCGGCCGCAGATCGCGCAGACGATCGTGGCGCTCGGCATCGAGTTCGGCGACATCGTCACCAAGTCGAGCCTGGCGGACGCGCTCGCCTACGTCCTCGAACGCAGCGGTCTGTGCGTGGTCGCCCGGTCGGCGGCCCGGGTGGAGGCCTGATGGACCACGTGCCGATTCTCAAGATCGGGGACGTCCTGCTGGTGTCGATCCAGACCGATCTGCAGGACCAGACCGTCCTGGCGCTGCAGGAGGACCTCGCCGACCGGATCGTCACCAGCGGCGCGAACGGGGTGATCATCGACATCACGGCGGTGGACATCGTCGACTCCTTCATCGGCCGCATGTTCGCCACGATCGCCGCCATGTCGCGGCTGATGGACGCCGAGACGGTCGTCGTCGGGATGCGCCCGGCGGTGGCGATCACGCTGGTCGAGCTGGGGCTGTCGCTCGGCGGCGTGCGCACCGCCCTCGACCTGGAGGAGGGCATGCGGCTGCTCGGCGCCCGCCCGCCGGCCGCCGCGACGGACGTCTCATGACGTCCCCTCCCGGCGGCCGGGCGCCCGGGGAGGAGCCGCCCGGGGAGGAGGTGCCCATCGCCTCCAACGACGACGTGGTCCGCGTCCGGCAGCTCGTGCGGGCCGCCGCGGCGGCGGCCGGGCTGTCCCTGGTCGACCAGACCAAGATCGTCACCGCGGCCAGCGAGCTGGCGCGCAACACCTACGCGCACGGCGGGGGCGGCACGATGCGGGTGGAGCGGGCCACGGGCGCGCGGGGCGGCCGGGGCGTGCGCGTCGTGTTCACCGACGAGGGCCCGGGCATCGCGGACGTGGAGCAGGCGCTCGGCGAGGGCTGGACGAGCGGTTCCGGGCTCGGCCTCGGCCTGTCCGGGGCGCGCAGGCTCACCGACGAGTTCGACCTGCGGAGCGAGCCGGGAAAGGGCACCACGGTAACGGTGGCCAAATGGAGCCGCTGAGCGCCGGATGGACGACGAGCCCGCCCCCGGGCGAATCGCTGCGGGTGCGGGTGGAGGAGCAGAGCGCCCCGGCGGGCGTGCGGCGGCGGATCACCGCGCTCGCCGAGCGGCTCGGGTTCGGCGGGGACCGGCTCGGCCGGGTGCAGCTCGCCGCGACCGAGGCGGCCACGAACCTCGTCAAGCACGCGCGGCGGGGCGAGATGCTGCTGCGCATCGTCCGGGACGGCGGCGCCGCCGCGCTGGAGTTCGTCTGCCTCGACCACGGGCCCGGCATCGCCGACGTGCCCGTATCCCGCACCGACGGCTACTCCACCAGCGGCACGCTCGGGCTCGGGCTCGGCTCGATCGAGCGGCTGGCCGACCACAGCGGCCTGTATTCCCGTCCCCAGGTCGGCACCGTCCTGTATGCGCGGTTCCGGCCGCCCGGCGACACGACGCCCGGCGCCGGGACGATGCCGCCGCTCGCGGGGCTGACCGTGACGCTCGACGGCGAGGAGGAATGCGGCGACGCCTACACGGCCCGGCTGGTCGACGGCACCGTCTACGCGATGCTCTGCGACGGCCTCGGGCACGGCCCGCTGGCCGCACGGGCCGCCTGGGCGGCGGTGCGGGCGACGCACGAGGTCGCGTCGCCGTCGCGTCCCGCGGACGTGCTCCGGTGCGCGCACCGGCGGATGGCCGCCACCCGCGGCGGGGCCGTCGCGGTCGCGGCGATCGAGCCGGCGGCTGGGCGGGTGCGGTTCGCGGGGGTCGGGAACGTCGCCGCGTGGATCGTCGGGCCGGAGCGCCGGCACGGCATGGTCTCCGTCCCCGGGATCGTGGGGTCGCACGCCGAGCGGATCAGGGAGCACGCCTACCCGCTGCCGCCGGGCGCGGTGGTGGTGCTGCACTCGGACGGCCTCACCGGCCGCTGGCGGCTCGCCGACCAGCCGGGGCTGCTCGCCCGCGACCCGCTGCTGGTCGCGGCGGCCGTCCTGCGCGACGCGGGGTCGCGGCACGACGACCGCTCGGTGCTCGCCGTCACGACGTCCGGGTGGGGGGTGCCCGGGTGACGGCGGCCGGCGTGTCCGGCGAGCTGCTCCGGATCGAGATCACCGACGCGGAGGGCGTGTTCGCCGTCCGGCAGCTCGGCCGCCGCGTCGCCGCCGAGGTGGGCCTGCCGAACCAGGACCAGGTCCGCGTCGCCACCGCGCTCAGCGAGGCCGGGCGGGCGCTGTACGCGTGCTCGGACCGGGTGTCGGTCGCGTTCGCCCTCGACCGCGGGCGCCCGCCCGGGCTGGTGATCGAGCTGACCCTCGTGCCCCGGACCAGCATGGACGGGGCGGCCGAGTGCGAGGCCGCGATCTCGCGGCTGCTGAGCCGGGTCGATCACGAGACGACCGGGGACGGCGTCCGCGTCCGGCTCCGCAAGAACCTGCCCGCGGGCGCGGAGCCGCCCGGCCAGGCCGACCTGCGCGACCGGCTCGGCCGCCTCACGCCCGTCTCCGCGCTGGAGGGGCTCCGGACCCAGAACGCCGATCTGATGGCGGCGCTGGCGGACGTCCAGCGGCAGCGGGAGGAGCTGCGGTCCCTCAACACCGAGCTGGAGGCGACGAACGAGGGCGTCATGGCGCTCTACAACGAGATCTCCGAGGAGCTGGAGGAGACCAACCGCGGCGTCGTGGCGCTGTACGCGGAGCTGGAGGAGAAGTCCGACCAGCTGGAGAAGCTGGCCGAGGCCAAGAACCGGTTCTGGGCGACGGTCAGCCACGAGCTGCGCACCCCGATGAACAGCGTCATCGGGCTCGTCCGGCTGCTGCTGGACCCCGCCGCCGAACCGCTCACCGCCGAGCAGCGCCACCAGATCACCCTGATCGGCGACACCGGCGAGTCCATGCTGGCGCTGGTGAACGAGCTGCTGGACATCGCCAAGGCCGAGCGCGGCGGGCTGGAGCCGCGGCGCACGCCGGTGCGGGTCCCGGCGCTGCTGGAGGAGCTGTCCGAGCAGCTGCGCCCGATGGCCGAGCAGGCCGGGCTGACGCTCACCATGGACGCCGCCGCCGCGCCGCCGATCATCGTCACCGACGCGGAGATGCTCACCCGCATCCTGCGGA
The DNA here is from genome assembly GCF_044326375.1 of Actinomadura sp. 3N508. Taxonomy (NCBI): domain Bacteria; kingdom Bacillati; phylum Actinomycetota; class Actinomycetes; order Streptosporangiales; family Thermomonosporaceae; genus Actinomadura; species Actinomadura sp. 3N508. The sequence goes on along the minus strand of NZ_JBIRAX010000018.1, from coordinate 38,995 downwards.
ACCTGGTGAGCAACGGCCTGAAGTTCACCGCGGAGGGCGGCGTGCGGGTGGCGGCGCGGGCGGTGCCGGAGCACGCCGAGTTCGTCGTGTCCGACACCGGCCCGGGCATCGCGCCCGCCGACCAGGCGCGGCTGTTCGAGGAGTTCTTCCGGGTGGCCGGCAGCGACGCGGGCGGGACGGGCCTCGGCCTCCCCTACGCGCGCCGCCTCGCCCGGGCGCTCGGCGGCGACCTGTCGGTGGACAGCGCCGTCGGCGAGGGCACGGCGGTGACGCTGCGGCTGCCGCCCTACGAGAGCCTGGAGGAGCTCGGCCTCGGGCACGTGCTGATCGCGGACGACGACGTCCCGGCCCGCCGCGTCCTGCGGGCCCTGGTGGAGGGCGCCGCCGCCCGGGTCACCGAATGCACCGGCGGCCGCGCCGCGCTGGAGTCCGCCGCCGCCGACCCGCCCGACGTCGTCCTGCTGGACCTGCGGATGCCGGACGTGGACGGGTACGAGGTCCTCGCCCGGCTGCCGCGTGAGGTGCCGGTGGTGCTGGTCACGTCGACGGACGTGACCGTCCAGGGGCCCGGCGGGGGCGGTGATCCGCGGCTGGAGCGCGCGGGCGCGGTGCTGAGCAAGGACCGGCTGGGCCCCGAGACGCTCGCCGACGCGGTCCGCACGGCACGCCAGGCCGTACTCGCTGGGGACGGGTCTCGCGACACCGGGGACGGGGGGTGACGGCCGTGGCCACGACGCTGGTGGTCGACGACAACGACACCAAGCGGTACATCATCGGCAGCTGGCTGCGCCGCGCCGGCCACACCGTGGTGGAGGCCGCGTCGGCGGCGGAGACCTGGGACCGGCTCGTCGAGCATGCCGTCGACCTGGTGGTGCTGGACGTCCGGCTGCCGGACATGAGCGGCATCGAGGTGTGCGAGCAGATCAAGGCCGCGCCCGACACCAGGTCGCTGCCGGTCATCCACATCTCGGCGCAGGCCGTGGCGGCCGCCGACCGCACCGCGGGCCTGCGCCGCGGCGCCGACGCCTACATGACCGACCCGATCGACCCCGGCGAGTTCCTCGCCACGGTCGAGGCGATGCTGCGCTACTACCAGGCCCGCCGCCGCGCCGAGCGGATGGCCGCCCGGATGGCCGAGCTCACCCGCACGTCCCTGGAGATCAACTCGGCCGCGTCCTTCGACGACCTCGCGGCGGTCGCCGCCCGCGGCGCCTTCACGATCTTCGGGACACCGGCCACGGCGTTCGTGCTGCCGCCGGACGGCCGCGTCCGGCGGACCGTCGAGCTCGGCATCGGGCCGTGGCGCCGCGACTGCCCGCCGGACGCGCCCGCGCGGATGGCCGAGCTGGCGCGGCTCGGCGGCGACACCGGCACCGAGGTCACCCGGGTGCCGCTGGCGGAGTGGCTCGACCTGCTGCCCGACAGCGTCGCGGAGAGCGACGTCACGCTGGTGGTGTCGCGGTTCAGGCACGGCCGCCCGCCGATCGGCATCGCGCTCGCGGGCCGCGCCGTCCGGTCCGACGACGACATCAACCTGCTGCGGCAGCTCGGGCAGGCGGTGGCGCTCGCGATGGAGGCGCTGCGGTCCTACACCGAGGAGCACACGACCTCGCTCACCCTCCAGCGCAGCCTGCTGCCCGCCTCGCTGCCGCCCGTGCCGGGCTGGTCGCTGGCCGTGCGCTACGAGCCCGCCAGCGACCAGGCCGAGGTCGGCGGCGACTTCTACGAGGTCCTCGACCGCGGCGACCGGGTGCTGGTGGCCATCGGGGACGTGCAGGGCCACTCGCTGCACGCCGCGACCGTCATGGCGGAGATCCGGCACGCGCTGCGGGCGTTCGCGATCGAGGGGCACGACTCCGTCACGATCCTGCGGCTGCTGAACGACGTGCTGGAGCGCTACCACAACGACCAGACCGCCACCATGTGCCTGCTGACGCTCGATCCGCTGAGCGGCGCCGCGCACATCGCCAGCGCCGGGCACCTCCCGCCGCTGCACGTCTCCGGCGGGAGCGCCCGCTACGGCGCGGGCGGCGGCGTGCTCCTCGGCTTCCCGCGGGAGCCGCCCGGCACCAGCGGGGTCGCGGTCGAGAAGGCGCGGGTGCCGCCCGGCGGCACCGTCGTGCTCCTCACCGACGGGCTGATCGAGGACCGCGGCATCCCGCTGGCCGACAACCTGGAGCGGCTGCGGCTCCTCGCGGCCGGCGCGGACGGCGTCGACGACGAGGTCGAGCGGTTCGGCGACCGCGTCATCGCCGAGTTCGGCCACCGGGAGGACGACGTCGCCCTCGTCGTCCTCCGCCGCGACGCCCGCTGACGTCTCCCGTGCCGCGCCGGCACCGCCGCGACGCGGGCTGATGCCGGGACCCGCCGCGCTCGCCTACGATGCGGCGAGGACCACAGACGGGATCGAGGGCGGGATGCGACGGGGCGGCCGGGCGCTTGCCGTGGGCATCGCGGCGGGCATCGTGTGCACGCTCGCCGCCGACATCGTGCTGGTCGTGTCCGGCCGGCCGGGCGAGGAACCGGCCCGCGCCGACGACCTGGTGTCGGTGGAGCGCGGCGCCGCGCCGCAGGCCCCGGCGGTCGCGCCGCTGACCCGCCGGTACACGCCGCACCTGCTGGCCGCCGGGACGGCGTCGCTGCCGCCCGAGGCCGTCGAGCGCGCGAAGGGCCTCAGGGGCGTCGCCGGGATCACGGTCGTGGACGCGGCCCGCGCCAACGTCGGGGGCCGCCGGCTGGGGCTGCTCGGCGTGGATCCGTCGCGGTTCCGGGCGTTCGCGCCGGGGCCGACGGCCGAGTCCGACCAGCTGTGGGAGACGATCGCGTCCGGCGGCCTGGCCGTCTCGTTCGAGGAGGGCCGCGGCGGCGGGTTCCAGCTCGGCTCGGTCGTCGAGGCGGGCCGCAGCGGCAGCCCGGGCCGGGTGCGGGTCGGCGCGTACGCGTCGATGGGCCTCGGCGACATCGACGCGGTCGTGTCCCGCGACCAGGCGCGGGCGCTCGGCATGCCGGACGGCAACGCCCTGATCATCAGCGCGCCGAAGGCCGACACCGCCAAGCTCGCGGCGCGGCTGAAGAAGATCCTGCCGCGCGGCACGAGGGTCGCGACGCTGCCCGCCGGGCGGGCGCGCCCGAACGCGAAGGTGAAGGACGGCCCGCGGCTCACCGGCCGCCCGGACGGCGTGACCGGCTCCGCGTCCCCGATCACCGGCAACATGATGACGCCCACGATGCGGACGGCGCTGCTGGAGATCGCCGGGATGTTCGGCCCGTTCCCGACGATCGGCTGCCACCGCTCGACCGGCGACCCGCAGGACCACGCCGCCGGGCGGGCCTGCGACTTCATGGAGAGCACCGGCGGCCGGATGCCGAGCGCGGGCGCCCGGCGGCACGGCGACCAGGTCGCCGCGTACGCCGTCGCGCACGCGCGGCGGCTCGGGATCTCCTACGTGATCTGGCGGCAGCGGATCTGGAACGTGCGCGGCGGCGGGTGGCGCCCGATGGAGGACCGCGGCAGCATCACGCAGAACCACTACGACCACGTGCACATCTCGGTGCTGCGCTAGCCGTCCCCGGCGCCGCCGAGGCCGCCGCGGCCGCCGGTCAGGGGCGCGGCAGTTCCTGCTCGCACCAGACGACCTTGCCCTCGGCGGTGCGGCGCACGCCCCAGCGCTGCGCGAGCCGCCCGACGACGTGCAGGCCCCGGCCCGACTCGCTCATGTCGCCGTCGTCGTCGCGGTGCCGGACCCGGGGCCGCCCGTCGGAGGAGTCGAAGACCTCGCAGACCAGGCCGCCCTCCCGCACGAGCCGCAGCCCGATCCGCCCGCTCGCGTGCCGGATCGCGTTCGTGACCAGCTCGGACGCCAGCAGCATCGTGGTGTGGGCGAGCTCGTCCAGGTCCCAGCGGGCGAGCCGGTCGCGGATGAGGCCGCGGGCCCGGCGGACGGCGGCGGGCTCGGCGGGCAGCTCCCAGGTGGCGTGCCGGTCGGCCGGGATGCGCGCCAGCCGCGCGATGAGCATGGCGATGTCGTCGCGGTGCTGGTCGTCGTAGATGCCGTCGAGGGCCGCCTGGCACAGGTCTTCGAGCGGGCGCGCGGCGGCGCCGCCGGAGAACGTGCCGCGCAGGCGGGCGAGGCCGTCGTCGATGTCGCGGGCGCGGTTCTCCACGAGGCCGTCGGTGTAGAGGAACAGGAGCGTGCCGTCCTCGACGGCGAACTCGCGGCTGACGATCGGGCCGTCGCCGCCGACGCCGAGCGGCGGCGCGGGCGGCACCGGCAGGTATTCGGGTTCGGCGCCGGGCGGGACGAGCAGCGGCGGCAGGTGCCCGGCGCTGGCGATCTCGCAGCGCCCGCTGACCGCGTCGTAGACGACGTAGGCGCAGGTGGCGAAGTGCGGTTCGCGTTCGCCGAGCGTCCGCATCAGCGAGTCGAGGCGTTCCAGGGCCTCGGCGGGCGGCAGTTCGAGCCCGGCGAGGGTGTGGATGGCGGTGCGGAGCCGGCCCATCGTGACGGCGGCCTTCACACCGTGCCCGGCCACGTCCCCGACGACCAGCGCGACCCGCGCGCCGGGCAGCGCGATCGACTCGTACCAGTCGCCGCCGACCTCGATGAGGCGGCTGCCGGGCAGGTACCGGTGGTGGACCTCGACCGGCGACGGCGCCGAAAGCCCGGTCGGCAGCAGGCTGCGCTGCAGGGTGAGCGCGGTGGCGCGTTCCCGCGAGTACTGGCGGGCGCTCTCGATGAAGATGGACGCCCGGTTGGCGAACTCCATCCCGATCTCGACGTCGTAGGCGTCGAAGGGGCGGTGCGCGACCGTCCGGGTGCAGGAGAAGAACCCGAGCAGGCCCGCCGACGACGTGATCGGCAGCAGCAGCATCGACGCGCCCTTGAGCAGCTCCCCGACCGGCGGGCGGCGCCATGCCGCGGCGATCTCGGCCGCGCCCTCGCCGCCGAGGGAGCGCAGCACGGGCTCGCCCGTCGCGAGGCACTGCGCGTAGGGGGTGCCGGGCGGGTAGACGAGGGATTCGCCGGTGGGGAACGTCGCGTCCCAGGCGGGATCGTCGTCGTCGAAGCCGATCGCCATCCGGCGCATCTGCGGGCCGTCCGGGCCGTCGGAATGCTCGTCGGCGTCCAGGTGGCTCTCCAGCAGAAGCAGGCCGCCGGAATTGCAGAAATGCGGGACGAGCACGTCCATCAGGCCGCGCGCGAGCATTTCCAGGTCGAGCGTGGAGCCGATCCGCGGGAGCGCGTCGTCGAGCAGGGCACGGCGGATGACGGCCGGATCGACGAACCGGTCGGCGAGCGGCACCGGCACCTTGATCACGGCGAGCGCGGCGATGGCCGGCGCGGCGCCGCCGGCCGGATCGCCCTCGGGAGCGCCGCCGTTCATGGGGTGGACGGTCACGACGGCGTCGAGCGTCCCGCCGCCCGGGGTGTCCATGGCGAGCATGGCGGTGCGCTCGCGGCCGGCCTTCAGCGCCTCCCGCAGCGGCTTGCGCGCCCCGGCGATCACCTCGTCGAGATGCGCGCCGAGCAGGCATTTTCCGTCGGGAGCCGCCCCATTCGGCGACAGCACGGCCGCGGCATTGCGGTCGAACTGGAGTATTCGACCCGACGAATCCATGCCGAGAATAAGAATTCGGGTGGACGACTCCATCGCTCGATTATGGGACATGGCGGGGGCGCGTGCGGCCGATACGGGACGGTAGGCGTCTCCCGGAATTCCGGTGCCCGTGGTGTGTCAGGGGCGCGGGTGGCGTTCGTCCAGGTACTCCTGCCAGGTCCGGCGCCCGACGGCGTGGCCGGGGGCCAGGTGGTGGCCCTCCCGGAATCCGCGCCCGGCGCGTCCGGGCAGGGGCAGCGGCACGCGGACGGGCCGCCGCAGGCCGCGCGCCTTCAGGTAGGCCCGCGCCATCTCCTCCGCCGTGAGCACCTCCGGGCCGCCCATGTCGTCGACCCGCTGCGCGGCGCCGGAGGCGAGGGCCAGCTCGGCGAGCCGTTCGGCGACCTCGCCGACGTCGATCGGCTGGTCGCGCAGGCCCTTCGGCAGCGCGATGACGCCCGGGACCTTGGTGAGGACGTTCAGCGCCATCTCGGGCAGCGAGTGGAACTGCGTGGTCCGCAGGATCGTGTACGGGAGCCCGGACTTCTCGATCAGCTTCTCCACGGCGTACTTGGTCATGTAGTAGCCGTAGGGGATCTTGTCGACGCCGACGATCGAGATGTAGACCAGGTGCGGGGCGCCCTGCCGCCGGGCCGCCTCGACCAGCAGCCGCGCGGCGGGCAGGTCCCGCTTGGGGTGGAGCGGGTCGCTGGCGCAGTGCACGATCGTCGCGGCACCGGTCACGGCCGCGTCGATGCCCTCGCCGGTGCCGAGATCTCCCTGGTGCCAGGTCACGCCTTCCTCCGGCGGCCTGGCGCGGCGGCTGAGCGCGTGCACCTCCGCGCCCGCCTCGACGAGCCGTCTGGTCAGCGGGCGGCCGAGCGTGCCGCTCGCCCCGGTCACGAGGATCATGGCCCGCTCCCTTCCCGGCCTGGGCCGTCCCTCACCTGTCAGGACTTCCCGAAGACCTGCGGCGGCGGGACGGGCGCGACGATCTCCTCGCCGTCGTGCAGCGGCGCGGAACCCGCGCAGAACGCGGCGAGGTCGCCGCCGTCCAGCAGCCGGGCCCGGGCGGCGCCGCCCGCCGCGCGGCGGGTCAGCTCCGCCACCGGGAGCGACCGGCGCGACCCGGCCACGATGAGGTTGCCGAAGCGGCGGCCGCGCAGCACGCCCGGGTCGCCCATCAGCAGGGTGTGCCGGAACACCGACCGGACGGTGGCGGCGACGCGGCGGGCGAACGGCAGCCGGAAGCCGTCCGCGACGTTGGCCATGTAGACGCCGCCGGGCCGCAGGACGCGCGCCGCGTCCAGGACGAACTCGCGGGTCGCGAGCTCGGGCGGCATCGACGCCTCCGCGAACGCGTCCATGACGACGAGGTCGTCGGCCTCGTCGGCGAGCGCGGCGACACCGGTGCGGCCGTCGGTGATCCGGATCCGCAGGCCGGGCACGCCCTTGACGGGCAGCTGCTCCCGGACGAGCGCGACCAGCCCCGCGTCCGGCTCCAGCACGACCTGCCGGGACCCGGGACGCGTCGCGGCGATGTAGCGCGGCAGCGTGCATCCGGCGCCGCCGATGTGGACGGCGTCGAACGCCTCCCCGTCCACGCCCAGGCAGTCGACGACGTCGGCCATGAGCCGCATGTACTCGAAGTCCAGGTAGGTGGGGTCGGACAGGTCCACATACGACTGGGGGACGCCGCCGACGAGCAGCATCCAGCCGCCGTCGCGGTCGGCGTCGCGCAGCAGTTCGGCCTCGCCGCCGTCGATCGCGTAGATGTTCGCGCGCGGACCGTGCCTGGCCTTGCGTCCCATGGCCCCACCCTACGGAAGCCCTTTCCGGAGTCCGGCGGAACGTCAGGTTTGCTCCGTCAGGGCCGCTTCGGCCGGGAAGTGGCAGGCGCTGGGATGGGCGGAGCCCTCCCTCGCTTCCAGGGCGGGCTCCTGTTCCGCGCAGATGTCGCGGGCCCTCCGGCAGCGGGTCCGGAACCGGCAGCCGGACGGCGGGTCGAGCGGCGACGGCGGCTCACCGTCGAGCTGGATCCGGTACGTCGAGCCGGGGGCGTCGGGGTCGGGGGCGGGGACGGCCGACAGCAGCGCCTGCGTGTACGGGTGGGTCGGGTGCTCGTAGATCCGGGTCTCGTCGCCGGTCTCGACGATCTTGCCGAGGTACATGACGGCGACGCGGTCGGAGACGTGCCGGACGGCGGCCAGGTCGTGCGCGATGAACACGTACGCGAGGCCCAGCTCCCGCTGCAGCTCGGCGAGCAGGTTCATCACCTGCGCCTGCACGGACACGTCCAGCGCGGACACCGGCTCGTCGCACACGACGACGTCGGGCCGCAGCGCGAGGGCGCGGGCGATCCCGACGCGCTGCCGCTGGCCGCCGGAGAACTGGTGCGGGTAGCGGCCGGCGTCCCCGGGGTCGAGGCCGACGAGCTCCAGCAGCTCCCGGACGCGCCCGCGCCGTTCCCCCTTCGGCGCGACCTCCGGATGGACGGCGAACGGCTCCCCGACGATGTCGCCGACGGTCATGCGCGGGTTGAGCGACGAGTAGGGATCCTGCATCACCATCTGGACGCGGCGGCGCAGGGCCCGCAGCTCGGCTCTCGGCATCGCGAAGATGTCGCGGCCGTCGAAGCGGACCGTCCCGGCGGTGGGGCGTTCGGCGGCGAGCAGCAGCCTGGCGAGCGTCGACTTCCCGCAGCCGGACTCGCCGACGACGCCGAGCGTCTCGCTGCGGCGCAGCTCCAGGTCGACGCCGTCCACGGCCCTGACCCGGCCCACCGTCCGCCTGATCACGGCGCCGCGGGTCACCGGGTAGTGCTTGACGAGGCCGTCCACCTGGAGGATCGGGGCCTCCGGGCCGGGCCTGTCAGTCCTGTCCGGCACCGTGGACCTCCTCGGCGAAGTGGCAGGCGGCGTCGTGGCCGGGCGCGACGTTGACGAGCGGTGGCCGCTCCGCCGCGCAGACGGGTTCGGCGCGCGGGCAGCGCGGGCGGAACGGGCAGCCCGGCGGCAGCGCGGCGGGGTCCGGTGGCGCGCCCGGGATCGGGACGAGCGGCCCGCCGCGACGGTCGAGGCGCGGCACCGACGCCAGCAGCCCGCGCGTGTACGGGTGCGCGGGCCGGGCGTACAGGTCGCGGGCGGGCGCCTGCTCGGCGACCGATCCCGCGTACATCACGACAATCCGGTCCGCGACGCCCGCGACGACGCCGAGATCGTGGGTGATCAGCACCATGCCCATGGCCATCTCGTCCTGGAGCCCGGCGAGCAGCCGCATGATCTGCGCCTGGACGGTCACGTCGAGCGCGGTGGTCGGCTCGTCGGCGATCAGCACGTCGGGCGCCAGCGCCAGCGCCATCGCGATCATGATGCGCTGGCGCATGCCGCCCGAGAACTGGTGCGGGTAGTCGCCGAGCCGACGCGCGGCGGACGGGATCCGCACCCGCTCCATCAGCTCGACGGCCCTGTCCCGCGCCGCGCGGCGGCCGAGGCCGCGGTGCACCCGGAACATCTCGCGGAGCTGGTCGCCGACGGTGAACACCGGGTTCAGCGCGGTCAGCGCGTCCTGGAAGATCATCGAGATGCGGTCGGCGCGGTATGCGCGGCGGCGCCGCTCCGGCAGGCCGAGCAGCTCCTCTCCGCGCAGCTTCACCGACCCGCGCTCGATCCGCGCGGGCGGCACGTCGAGGATGCCCATCACGGCCTGCGCCGCGACGCTCTTGCCCGACCCCGACTCGCCGAGGATCGCGACGGTCTCCCCCTCCGCGAGCGTGTACGACAGCCCGTTCACGGCGTGGACGTCCTGGCCGCGCACGCGGAAGGTGACGTGGAGGTCGTCGACCTGGAGGAGCGGCGCGTCGTCCGGGCGCGGCGCGGGAACAAGGTCGTCCTTCAACTCGGCGGTCATGGGCGTCACCGCAGCTTCGGGTCGAGGGCGTCGCGGACGGCGTCGCCGAGCAACAGGAAGCTCAGCACCGTCGCCGACAGGAACGCCGCCGGGAAGATCAGCAGGTGCGGCTGGTCGAGGAAGGAGTCCTTCGCCTGGCCGAGCTGCAGCCCCCACGACACCTGCGGGTACTGCAGGCCCACGCCGAGGAAGTCCAGCGTCGCCTCCCCGACGATCACGTTCCCGACGTTGAGGGTGGCGACGACGATCACCGGGGCGATCGCGTTCGGCAGGACGTGCCGCGCCATGATCCGCCGGCCGGGCGCGCCGAGCAGCCGGGCCGCCTGCACGTAGTCGGCGTCGCGGACGGCGATGACCTGCCCGCGCATGATGCGGATCATCGTCGTCCAGCCGAGCAGGACCAGCACCAGCGTCATCGCCCACACGCCGTGCCCGGGGAACGCGACGAGGATGACCGTGGCGCCGAGCACGAACGGCAGCCCGAAGAACACGTCGGTGAGCCGCGCGATGAACGCGTCCGCGAGGCCGCCGTAGTAGCCGGCGAGCATCCCGAGCAGCACCGCGATCAGCAGCGCGAACAGCGTGACGGCGACGCCGATCAGCAGCGTCGGGCGGGCGCCGTGCACGACGTGCGCGTAGTAGTCGCAGCCCGCGAGGTCGGTGCCGAACCAGTGGTCGCCGGACGGGCCGAGCCTGGACAGGTTCGGGTCGCAGCCCTCGTTGGCGGCCGTCCCGGTGAACAGCCACGGCAGCGCGGCCATCGTCGCGACCACGGCGAGGACGGCCGCCGGGCCCCAGAAGATCCAGCGCCGCCGCAGGTCGTGCCACGCGTCGTCCCACAGCGAGGCCCGGCCGATCTCGCCGCCCGCCGCTGCCACCGCCGTGCCCTCACTCATACCGGATCCTCGGGTCGAGGATCCCGTAGAGCAGGTCCACGACCAGGTTGGCCAGCAGGAAGATCAGCACCAGCACGGTGACCGCGCCGACCACGACGGGCCCCTCCTTCAGCTGGATCGACTGGAACACCTGCTGGCCGATGCCGGGCAGGTTGAAGATGCCCTCGGTCACGATCGCGCCGCCCATCAGGTTCCCGAGGTCGACGCCGAGGTAGGTCACCACGGGGATCAGCGAGTTGCGCAGCGCGTGCCGCCCGACGACCCGCGCCCGCGACAGTCCCTTGGCGCGGGCGGTGCGGACGTAGTCGGCGCGCAGGTTCTCGGCCAGGCTCGTCCGGGTCAGCCGCGCCACGTAGGACAGGCCGAGCGACCCGAGGACGATGCCGGGCAGCAGGTAGCTCAGCGGCCAGCCGTCGTCGGTCCCGGCGGTCGGGAAGATCTGCCAGTGCAGGCCGAACAGGATCTGCGCGATGTAGCCGAGGACGAACACCGGGACCGCGATCACCAGCGTCGTCCCGCCGAGGACGAGCGTGTCGGCGAGCCTCCCGCGCCGCAGGCCCGCCCACACGCCGAGCGCGATCCCGATGAGCAGCTCGAAGATCCAGGCGGTGAGCGCGAGCCGCGCGGTGACCGCCCAGCGCCCGCTCAGCATCTCCGACACGGACTGCCCGGTGTAGTTCTCACCAAGGTCGCCCTGGAGGAGGCCCCACATGTACTTCGCGTACTGCACGAGGAGCGGGTCGTTCAGGTTGTACTTGTCCCGGAGCGTCTGCAGGACGTTCTCCGGGACGGGCTTGTCCCCCGCGAGCGCCTGGATCGGGTCCCCGGGCAGCGCGAACACCATCGCGTAGATCAGCAGAGTGGTGCCGACGAAGACCGGGACCGCCTGCAGGAGCCGCCGGACGGTGTAGTGCCACATCGCGGGCTACTTCACCGTCACGTCGGTCGCGATCAGGCCCGTCGAGTACGGGGTGATCGTGACGTCGGCGACGTTCTCCGAGCGGCCGCCCTGGCCCGCCCACGTCCACAGCGGGATCAGCGGCATCTCCCGGATGGCGATGTCCTCCGCCTGGTTGTAGAAGGCGATGGCCTGCCGCTGGTCGGCCGTCCGGTTGGCCTTGGCGATCAGGGCGTCGAAGGCCTGGTTCGTCCAGCCCATCCGGTTGACGGCCGAGGTCCACATGTTCTCCAGGTAGTTCTGGGCGCTCGGGTAGTCGGCCTCCCAGTTCTGCCGGTACGGGCCCTTCTCCCCGCGCTCGCGCAGCATGGAGAAGTAGTCGGACGCGGGCACCTGCCGGAACCGGACGTCCTTGATGCCGAGATCGTCGCGCAGGGAGTTCGCGACGATCCGCATCCACTGGGCGTAGGTCGGCTGGGCGTTGGAGAAGTACAGCTCAAGCGTCCCGCTGAACCCGCCGGCCTTGGCGAACAGCTGCCGGGCTTTGGCCGGGTTGTAGGTGCACAGCTCGCCGCACGCGTTCGGCCGGTGGCCCTCGATGATGGCGGGGAGCAGCGAGTCGGCGGGAACGTAGTCGCCGTTGTAGACGGCCCTGTTGATGCCCTGCCGGTCGATGGCCATCGAGATCGCCCGGCGCAGGTCGGCGCTGGCGAACCGCTTGTCCCACAGCGGGAACCCGAGGTAGTCGATCGTGCCCATCCTGCGGGTCAGGAACCGGTCGCCGAGCAGCCGCCGCGCCTCGGGGACCTTGGCGGACGGGATCGTCTGCAGCACGTCGATCCGCCCCGCCCGCAGGTCGGTGTAGGCGGTGTCGGCGCTGGCGTAGCTCTTCCAGGTCACGCCCTTGTTCTTCGGCTTGCGCGGCCCGGTGTAGCCGGAGAACGCGACGAGCTTGATCTGCTTGTTGCGCTCCCGGTTCCCGTCCATCCGGTACGGGCCGTTGCCGATCGGGTGGTCGTCGAACGCCTTGAGGTCCTTCAAACCGGCCTTCGGCATGGGCGCGTACGCCGGGTAGGTGAGCAGCATCGGAAACTGGCTGAACGGCTCGCTCAGCGTGACCTTCAACGTGTACTGGCCGGGTACCTCGACCCCCGACAGGGTCTTGGCCTCCGGTTCGGCGTTCTCGTCCTCGGGGTTCAGTTCCTCGTGCCCCTCGATGTACGAGAAGTACTCGTTGGCGGCCATGGCGCTCGGCCCGTAGGCGGCGTTGTTCCACGCGTCCGCGAAGCTCTGCGCAGTCACCGGCTCGCCGTTGTGGAACCGCTGCCCGGGCCGCACCTTGATCGTCCAGACCCGCTGGTCGTGGGAGGTGACCGACTCGGCGGCCAGCGGGACGGCCCGGCCGCCCGCGTCGAGGGTCATCAGATTGTCGAACAGTTCACTGATCACGTCGAAGGAGTAGCTGCTGGTGGTGTCGGCGGGCACCAGATGGTCGGGCTCGGTGTGGCCCACCGTGAACGTGCCGTCGCGCGCCCCGGCGCCGCCGCCGCAGCCCGGCAGGCCGAGCGACGCGGCGAGCACGACCGCGGCGAGTCCCGCGATCTTCGGCCGGACACCCTTCTGCCTGGTCATGCTCCTCCTCGACCCGTCGCGCGACCGCCGCACCCGGCCGCCCCCACCGCACCTAGATTGGTACCGGCGCCGTACGCACGGTGACCGTCCGGACACGCCGCTGGCCGAGTCGCAACCGGATCGAGACGTTCTTGATCATCCATTGACGCAGGTCAGCGGCTGAGGAGAATGAAGCCTTCGCTGAGAAAGGAAGCCATGGACGTAGGGGTGCGTGACGACCGGCCCGGCGCGGCGGCGGCCCGGGCGGCCGCCGCCGAGCGGGCGGCGGCCGAGGCGGCGGCGATCTGCGCCGATCTCATCCGCTTCGACACCACGAACCGGGGCGAGGGGGTGGCGCACCCGGAACGGCCCGCCGCCGAACACGTCGCCGAGCTGCTGGACGACGCCGGCGCCGCCCCGGTGATCGTCGAGTCGGAGCCGGGCCGCGCGAGCGTGCTGGCCCGCGTCCCCGGCGCGGACCCGTCCGCCCCGGCGTTCCTGATCCACGGGCATCTGGACGTGGTGCCCGCCGACCCGTCCGAGTGGACGGTGCCGCCGTTCTCGGGCGAGGTCCGCGACGGCTGCGTGTGGGGGCGCGGCGCGGTCGACATGAAGGGCACCCTCGCGATGACGCTGGCGACCGTCCGGCGGCGGCTGCGGGAGGGCAGGCGCACCCGCGGCGACCTGGTGCTGGCGTTCCTGGCCGACGAGGAGTGCACCGGCGACCTCGGCTCCCGGTACGTGGCGCGCGAGCACCGCGGATACTTCGAGGGCTGCACGGAGGCGATCAGCGAGTCCGGCGGCTTCAGCGTCACCGCGCCGGGCTCCGCCGGGACGCGGATCTACCCCATCGCGACGGGCGAGCGCGGCACCGCGTGGATGCGGCTGACGGCCCGCGGCGCCGCGGGCCACGGCTCCAAGCCCGCCCCCGACAACGCGGTGGCCGAGATCGCGCACGCCGTCTCCCGGATCGCGTCGCACGAGTGGCCCGTCCGGCTGACCCCGGGCGTCCGGGCCCTGCTGGACGGCCTGGCGGACGCGCTCGGCACGACCATCGACCATGACCGCCTCGACGCGGAGGCCGCGCGGCTCGGCGGCGCCGGCCGCCTGTTCGCCGGGACGATCCGCAACTCGGCCAACCCGACCCGGCTCGACGCGGGCTACAAGGTCAACGTCGTGCCGGGCACGGCGTCCGCGGAGGTGGACGGACGGTACCTGCCGGGCACGGGCGAGGAGTTCCTGGCCACCATCGACCGGCTCCTCGGCCCGAAGGTGACCCGCGAGTTCATCAACTTCGAGCAGGCCCCCGCCGCGGACCCGGCGGGCGCCACCTTCGCGGCGCTCGCCGGTGCGCTCCGCGCCGAGGACCCGCTCGCCCGTCCCGTCCCGTACGTGATGTCGGGCGGCACCGACGCCAAGTCGTTCGACGGCATCGGCGTCAAGAGCTTCGGCTTCGCTCCTCTCCTCCTCGAACCGGACCTCGACTACTTCGGGATGTTCCACGGCGTCGACGAGCGCGTCCCGCTGGACGCCCTGGCCTTCGGCACCCGCGTCCTGGACCGCTTCCTCGACACCCGCTGACCCGCCCGGCCGATCACCGGGATCTCTGGTAGCTCCGGAACGAGAACACGGCCAGCGCCACGGTCGCGGTGGTCAGGGCGAGGAGCGCGGCGCCGTGGACGGCGGCCGTCCCCCAGCCGGGATCCTCGGCGAGGGCGGCGCGGCCCGCGGCCAGCGCCCAGCTCACCGGGTTCCCTGCGGCCACATGCCGGATCCAGGACGGCATGAGGCCCTCGGCCATGAACGCCGACGACAGGAACGTCAGCGGCAGCAGCAGCATCACGTTCAGGCCGATGATCGTGTTGCGGTCGCGGACGAGGAGCGCGAGCGTGGTCGACAGCGCGGCGAGGACGACGCCGATCAGCACGGACGCGGCGACGAGCACGGCCACGCCGACCGGCCCGCCCGGGTAGTGCGCGCCGGCGGCCCAGCCCAGCAGGACGATCACGACGGACTGGAAGGCGGTGCTCAGCGCCTGCTCGATGACGCCCGCGTTCGCGATCGCGCTGCGCCGCACGGGCGTGACGAGGAAGCGGTCGAGCGTGCCGCGCTCGATCTCGTCCATGGTCGCCATCCCGGCGAACGAGTTCAGCGACACCGCGTTCATGACCACGACGCCGGGCACGATGTAGTCCAGGTAGGACGCCGTCCCGAACCCGGGCAGCTCGACGACCTTCTTGAACAGCTCCCCGAAGAGGAACAGCCAGACCATCGGCTGGACCAGCGTCATCACGAGCACGGCGGGATTGCGCAACAGCGCCGACAGCCGCCGATGCGTCATCCACCAGGTCCCGCTCACCAGCGCGGTCATCGGGCGGCCTCCTCGGCCAGGGCGGGGGCGCCGGGCTGGGTGAAGCGGCGGCCGGCGTAGCGGAGGTAGACGTCGTCGAGGGACGGGCGGGCGACGGTCGCCGCGGCGGCGGGGACGCCCGCGTGGTCGAGGGCGGCCAGCACGGCGGGGACGGCGGAGGCGCCGTCGTCGGCGCGGGCGCTCAGGCGCCGGCCGTCGAGGACGATCTCCCGGATGCCGGGCAGGCGGCCGAGCGCCTCCCGCACCGGCGGCTCGGGCGGCGGATCGGCCCAGTCCACATGGACGGCGTCGCCGCGCAGCTCGCCCTTGAGCGCGTCGGGCGTCCCGGCGGCGACGACGCGGCCCCGGTCGACGATCGCCAGCCGCCGGGCGAGCCGGTCGGCCTCGTCCAGGTAGTGGGTGGTGAGCAGGATGGCGAGCGCGTCGTCGCCGGCGAGGCGGGCGATCTCCGCCCACATCGACGTGCGGGCCTCCGGGTCGAGGCCGGTGGTGGGCTCGTCCAGGAAGAGCACCCGGGGGCGGTGGACGAGGCCGAGCGCGACGTCGAGCCGCCGCCGCATCCCGCCGGAGTAGGTCTTCACCGGCCTGGACGCCGCGTCGTCCAGGCCGAACCGGGCGAGCAGCTCGGCCGCGCGGTGCCGCGCCTGCGGCCCGGCGAGGCCGTAGAGGCGGCCTTGCAGGACGAGGTTGTCGCGGCCGTTCGCCTCGGGGTCGGCGCCCGACTTCTGCGACACGACGCCGATGACCCGCCGCACCCGGTCGGGGTGGCGCAGGACGTCGTGCCCGGCCACGGACGCGGCGCCCGCGTCCGGCCGGATCAGCGTGGTGAGGATCTTGACGGTGGTGGACTTGCCGGCCCCGTTCGGGCCGAGCAGGCCGAGGATCTCGCCCCGGCCGACGGTGATGGACAGCCCGTCCAGGGCCCGGACGTCGCCGGGATAAGTCTTCACGAGGCCCTCTGCCTCGATGGCCTGCGCCGAATCG
Organism: Actinomadura sp. 3N508; assembly: GCF_044326375.1. NCBI lineage: Bacteria > Bacillati > Actinomycetota > Actinomycetes > Streptosporangiales > Thermomonosporaceae > Actinomadura > Actinomadura sp. 3N508. The sequence goes on along the minus strand of NZ_JBIRAX010000018.1, from coordinate 22,728 downwards.
GCGGCATGCGCCATGGGTCTCCTCCGTAACGCGTGCATGCTTCGCGGAGGGTCCCTGGATAGGCTGGTGTCGCGTGCTCGCCGCCAGGGCCCGCTCCGCGCGGGTTTCTCGGTGGTGGGTTCTCCGGCCCGGCGGCGGTGTTGCAGCACCCCCGCCGGGCCTCTCGCTCGCTACTCCCGCGCGGCTCCCCTCTCCGCCAGCTCGGCGAGCTCCGGCGGGACGGTGCCGGTCGCGTGGAACGCCCGCCACAGGTCGAGGCCCGGCAGCGAGCCGTCCTCGATCTCGGCGAGGAATCCGCGCACCCAGTGGGCCTCCGCGCTCCGGATCGCGAGGTCGTACTCGGATTCGATGAGGAAGATGCGCGGGACCTCGGTCTCCGCGGCGAGCGCGGCGCGGCCGTCGGCGATCTCGCGTTCCAGGGTGGCGAGCCGCTCGGTCAGGAGGCGTGCCGTCTCGTCGGGGCTCAGCGCGCCGAGGACGGAGAGACCGGCCTCGAATCTCGGCCGCTCCCGCTCGGGCACCGCGATCAGTTCCCGGACCCAGTCGGCGAGTTCCTCCCGGCCCGCGTCGGTGATGCGGTACACGGTCCGTTCCGGACGCGCCCCCTCGCGGACGCTGCCCTCGACGGCGAGGTAACCGTGCTTCTCCAGGTTGGCCACGACGGTGTAGAGCGAGCCCCACTTGATGTCCATGTCGTGGTCCTTGCCGCGGGCGCGCATCAGCGACGCCATCTCGTACGGATGCATCGGCCTCGCGGAGACCGTCGACAGCACGGCGAGCCCGAGCAGGTTGCTCACCTTGCGCCGCTTGGCCATCCCACGTCCTCGCCCACGAATACTCGTACGCGAGTATAGCTCTCTCGTGTCCGGGCGGGTAGAGATCTGTCGTGGACTTCTCCAGTGCGGCCGATGAGCTCTACGGCGTCCGGCCCGCCGACTTCGTGGCGACGCGCAAGCGGCTGGCCCAGGAGGCGAAGGACGCGGGCGACGGGCCGCTCGCCAAGCGGATCGGGGCGCTGCGGCGCCCGACGCTGTCGGCGTGGGCGGTGAACCTCCTGTCCCGCTCGGCCGCCGACGATCTGGACCGGCTGCTGGACGTCGGCGCCGAGATGCGCGAGGCGTGGGGCTCGGGCGGCGGGCTCGGCGATCTGGAGCAGCGCCGGGCCCGGCTGGTGGGGTCGCTGGTGCGCACGGCGGGCGAGTTCGCGTCGGACGCGGGCAACCCGCTCCGCGAGCAGGCCGGACGGGAGGTGGAGGACACGCTCCAGGCCGCCACCGTCGACCCCGGCATCGCCGCCGAGGTGCGCGAGGGGCGGCTGACACAGCCGCGCAGCCACACCGGCTTCGTCCCGGCGGGCTTCCCCATGGCTCCGGAGAAGGAATCGGAGGAGGAAGAAGAGGAGCGGGCGAAGCCCGAACCCAAGAAGCCCGAGAAGGCCGAAAAGCCCGAGAGGAAGGCGAAGCCCGCCCCGGCGAAATCGAACGTCACGCGGACGAGCGCGGCGCGGGCCCGGCGGGCGGAGACGCTGCGCAAGCGGGCCGAGGAGACCGGCCGGAAGCTGGCCGAGCGGGAGGAGCGGGCCGAGGCCGCGCGGCGGGAGGTCGAGGAGGCGTCCGCGGCGGTGGGACGGCTCCGCCACGAGCTGGAGCGGGCCGTCGCCGAGCGGGAAGCGGCGTCGCGCCGGGCCGAGCGCGCCGAGCAGAACCGCGCCCGCGCGGAGGAGGCGGCGCGGGAGGCCCGCGAGGCCGCCCGGGACGCGCGCCGGGCCGCCGACCGTGACGCCCGTCACGCCTGATCGGTGCGCCGGCGGCGATGATTTTTCGCCGCCCCGCGAGTCTGCACACCCGTACCGCCGCGTTCTTCCCCAGGGTCTCCGCCTCGGCGGGAGGCCCGGCGCGGCGGCCCGGTGATCGTGTCGTGGCCTTGACGGGGGGACGCCACGGCACGGTCACCGGCGCCCTTCCGGCGGCCCGGGGCGTCAGCAGCCCGGCGTGCAGACGCGCCTGGACATGGCCTCCAGCAGCAGCCGCTTGCTCTCCGCCGGGGTCCGCGCGACCTGGACGATCCCGTGCGTGGCCTCGGCGAGCCGCGTCAGCTCCGTCACGTTCGCGTCGTCGCCGAATCCTTGCAGGATGACCTGGACGGGCTGCGCCGCGTCGTACTCGGCGCGGAGGTCGGCGAGGGTCCGGTCGAAGCTCGGCCCGCCCGGATGGTCGTTGCGGCCGTCGGTGAACACCAGGACGGTGTTGACCATCTCCGGCTTGTAGGTGAGCTTCACCTCCCGGAACGCCGCGAGCAGCGACTCGAACAGCGCGGTGTCGCCGCTCTCCTTCACCTTCAGGCGGCCGAGGTCGTCCAGGATCCGCTGCCGCTGCGTGCCGGATCCGACGCGGGCGCCGAGTGTCTCGATCGGCACGCGTTCCGCCCAGTCCTGGGAGCCGCGGAGGTCGGTGGAGAACTCCCAGATGCCGATCTCGCTGTCGTCGGCGAGCAGGTGCAGCCCGATCCGGCCGACCTGCGCGGTGGCCTGGAGCCGGTCGAGCCCCGGCGAGACCTCCTCCCCCATGGAGCCGGAGATGTCGAACAGGACGAGCAGCCGGGTCGGCAGCGACAGCCGGGCGTAGGCCTGCGCGATGCGCTGCACGTCGTCGGCCTTGGGCGTCCAGGACGGCTCGGCGGGCCCGACGCCGAACCCGTGCCCGCTGAGGTCGGCGCGGGTCCGCTCGCCGCGCAGCTCGCGTTCGAGCTTCTCCGCGGCGCTCACCCGGTCGCCGTCGCGGGCGACGATCAGGAACGGGTAGTCGAGGGAGAGCGTGCCCTCCCTCGGGACCGCGCCGTAGGCGCGCACGCCGGGCCGTGTCCGGTTGTGCCGGAAGACCGACTGCTCGGACGCGACGACGACGGCCCCGTCCCGCGCGGCGCCGGAGGTGCCGAACGCCTGCTCCACGGTCGGCGCGCTGGTCTCCCTGATCGCGCGGACGAGGCCGGTGAAGACCGCCCTGCCGTCGGGGACGTCCGCGACGAGGCGGTCGGCCATCAGCAGCGCGGCCAGCCCGGCGGCGCTGCGCGAGGGGTCGGGGACCTGGGCGCGCGGGCCGCGCGCCGCAGGTTCTGGCCGTCCCTCGGCGGTGGCGGCGGCCGGTCCGAGCAGCAGGTTCCAGGTGGGCTCGGCCGGGGCCGCGGTCGCCAGCACGACCGGCGTGTTGGCGATCGAGGGCCGCACGTCGCCGGGCCTGGCGAAGGCCGTCCAGAGGGTCGAGTCGGGGATCCACACGTCCGGGCGGTCGCCGCCGCCGCGTCCCGACAGCAGCGTGCTCACCGCGGCCGGGTCGGCGGGGCGCAGGCGGGCCCGCGCGCACGTGCCGGTGTGGCCGTCGAAGCGCCGGACGGCGGCGGTCAGCGCGGGCACGAGCTCCGGCGCCGCGGCGACGTCCAGGGTGATGCGGTCCTCGGCCGCGCACCCGGCGATCTGCGCGAACGCGTATCCGCCGATCCCGGTCAGTACCAGGACGCCCGCGACCGCGGCGGCGAAGGTGACCATCGGACGGCCCCGGGTGCGTCCGCTCATCGATGCCCTCGTTCCGCCGGGTCGCCGGGCTGGCAGGGACCGCCCCCGAAAGGGCCCGCGGGAGCCGCGGCCGGCGCTGCCGCGACGCGGGCCTCTGCATTAGATGAAAGGGGCGAGAAAGCTGTCAAGATTCATCGATCCATTGCTCCATATCGCTTGAATAACCGCCGATCGGACGGCAGCCCCCATACCGCTACAACAGGGGCGACAGCGGACGGCCGGCGCGGAAAAGTTAGGCTGATCGTCCGATTTCCCCGCTGGAAGGAGCGGCGATGACGGTCGCCTCCGAGTTCACCGCGATCACGTCCCCGGAGGAGCTGCGCGAGCTGCTCGGCGCGCCGATGAAGCGGGCGGTCGAGAAGGAGCGCGTCGCGCTGCACGCGCGGGACCGCGACTGGCTCGCCGAGTCCCCGTTCTGCCTCATCGCGACCAGCGACGCCGGCGGCAACTGCGACGTCTCGCCCAAGGGCGACCCGCCGGGATTCGTGCACGTGATCGACGACACGACGATCGCGATCCCGGACCGGCCGGGCAACCGCCGCGCGGACGGTTTCCTGAACATTCTCGCCAACCCGCACGTCGGGCTGATCTTCCTCGTCCCGGGCCGCGGCGAGACGCTGCGGATCAACGGCCGGGCCGTGCTCGTCCGGGACGCCCCGTTCTTCGACGAGATGATCGTCAAGGGGCACCGCCCGGCGCTCGCCCTGGTCGTGGAGATCGACCAGATCTTCTTCCACTGCGCGAAGGCGCTGATGCGCTCGAAGCTGTGGAAGCCGGAGACCTGGGAGCCGGACGCGCTGCCGTCCTTCGCCGGCATCGTCAAGGACGTCCAGCGCACCGACGAGACCGTCGAGCAGCTTGAGCAGTACTACTCCGAGGCGAACTACACGAAGAAGCTGTACAACACCTGACCCGGCCCCGCGCGGGGCCCGGAGACGGGTCGACCCCCGCGCTTACCGTGCGCGGGGGCCAGGGTCGGGCGGCCTTCCGGTTGTCGCCCGGTCAGCCGCTCTTGCGGCGGAACTGCCGCTGGTGGTCGGCACGGTCGTGCTTGCCGCGCACCTTCGAGCCGCCCCTCCCGGCACCGCCGGCGTTCTTGCCCGCCGCTCCGCGCTTGCGTTCCAGGGCCTCCCGGAACCTGCGCTTCACGTCGTCCTCTCCGTCTGCGGGTTCTCCTGACGAGTCGGTCATGCGGACCTCCAGCTCTATAGGGGCACTCCCAGCCTCACATACCCAGCGGAACGTGGCCATCCGTACACGCCGAGGAGATCATCTCGGCTGATTCCACCATAAACCGACCAGCCGGGAACGATCTCTCCTAGGGTTCGTACCCGTGGATTCGCAGAGATCGCCGGCCGAGCCGGGCCATCCGCCGCTGGCGGCGCTCGCCGTCCAGCCGCTGCTGAACCGTGACTACGAGTCCCGTCCCGCGGTCTTCTACGAGCGGCTCCGCGCGGAGTACGGGCCGGTCGCGCCGGTGGACGTGCTCGGCGTGCCGGCGTGGCTCGTCATCGGCTACTCCCAGACGCTCGACATCCTGCGCGACACGCGCGGGATCTGGAGCAGGCGGGTCGACGCGTGGCGCGCGTACCGGGAGGGTGCGGTCCCGGCGGACTGGCCGATGCGGCCCGTCGTCGAGGCCGGCAACTCGGGGTTCCGCGACGGCGCCAACTCCACCCGGCTCCGCGGCGCCTGGAGCGAGGGCCTGCGGCCCTTCCAGGACCGCTCCATGCCGGAGGCGAAGGCCCTGGAACTGGCCGCCCGGCGGTACGCCGACGAGCTGATCACCGAGCTGGCGGAGAGCGGCGGCCGCACCGGCTGGGCCGACCTGTCGGCGCAGTACGCCCGGCCGCTGCCGCTGATGGTCATCGGGCGGCTGCTCGGCGACGGCGCGGACGGCGACGACGAGCTGATCATCGACCTGTGGCGGGTGATGGACGCGGGCCCGGACGCGCAGGAGGCCTCCGACCGGCTGACCGCCCGCGTCGCGGGCGTCTGCGAGGCGCGGACCGGGAACCCGGGCGCCGACCTCCCCTCCTACATGCTCGCCGCCGTGCCCGACCTGACCGCCGAGGAACTGACCCGCGAGATGGCGATGATGACGGGCCTGGTCGGCGACGTGACCGGGACGCTGATCTGCAACACCATCACCGAGGTCCTGATCGGCGAGACCGGCACCCGCGACAGCCTGTCCGCCGGGATGATCCAGGAGGCGATCAACCGGGCCGCGGCCGCCAACCCGCCGATGGCCAACCTGGCGTTCCGGTGGGCGAAGGCGGACGTGCGCGTCGGCCGGTTCCAGATCGCGGCCGGGGACCCGGTCCTGGTGTCGCCCGCCGCCGCCCACCTGGACCCGGCGTTCACCCGGACGTCCTCGCCCGACTCGATCTACAGCTCCCGCGCGCACCTGGCCTGGGGCGCGGGCCCGCACGCCTGCCTCGGCCGCGACCTCGCCACCACCGTCACCACGATCGCGGTGGAGCGGCTGTTCGAGCGGTTCTCGGCGCTGCGGCTCGCGCTGCCCGCCGACCAGCTGCCGTGGCGCTCGTCCCCGCTCATGCGGGGCCTGCGGTCGCTGCCGGTCACCTACGAGCTGGCCGACGGCCCGCCCGAACCGCCCGCGGACCCCGCCGCGGCGGGAGACGAGGAGCCGGAGCCGCCGTCGCGGGACGGGCCGAGCCCGCTGGCGCGGCGCGTCCTGCGGATGATGCGCCGCGCGCAGCCCTGACGGCCGCCCGGACGCTCTCGCATGTTTGGGCACGCCCGCCCGGGAACGTTCCCGCGATGGGAGGACGAAGGATGCCTGACAAGAGCGACAAGCACGGTCCGAAGCTGGACGAGGAGATCGGCCGCGAGACGCAGGGCATGGTCAGCGGCGGTCACGCCACGCATGCCGAGGAGTTCAAGGAGACCGAGCCGTTCTCCGACGACCACCCCGCCGACCCGACCACACCGTCCGGCAGCGAACGCGAGGGCTCCCCGCCCGGGATGAGCGCCCGGGACGTGGAGGGCCGCAGCGCGCTCGCCCGCATGCTCAGCGGCGTGCGGTACCCGGCGCGCCCGAACGAGCTGGTCCGGCACGCGGCCGAGGGCGGCGCGACCGACGCGGCGGTCGAGGAGCTGCGGACCCTGCCCAAGCGCGAGTACGAGAACGTCGCCGACGTGGCCGAGGAGCTCGGCTACGGCAGGGAGGAGCGCCGCTACTAGCCGCGGCGTACTAGCCGCGGCGTTCGCGCAGAAGCGGGATCTGGCCGCCGGCGGCGACGAGGTCCCGCTGGCGCGGTGACAGGCGGTGGCGGGCCCGGTAGGTCTCGTCCCTGGTCGTGTTGCGGACGTCGATCGCGGTCCCGGCCTTCAGCGCGTCACGGACGTTCTCGACCCGCAGCACGTCCCCCTGCGCGACGCGGTCGTAGTCGGCGTCGTCGGCGAACTCGAGCGGCAGGATCCCGAAGTTGACGAGGTTCTGCCAGTGGATGCGCGCGTACCCGCGGGCGAGGACGACGCGGAGCCCGAGATGCCGGGGCGCGATCGCGGCGTGCTCGCGCGATGAGCCCTGGCCGTAGTTGCGTCCGCCGACGACGGCATGCGTCCCGGCCTCCCGCGCCCGCTGCGGGTAGCCCTCGTCGAGCCGGGTGAACGCGAAGTCGGCCAGCCGGGCGATGTCGCTGCGGAACGGCAGGGCCCGCGCGCCCGCCTGGAGGATCTCGTCGGTCGACACGTCGTCGCCGACCTTGATGACGACGGGGATCTCCAGCTCGTCGGGGAGCGGGTCCAGCTCGGGCAGGGCGCCGATGCTGGGCGCCTTCTCCAGCGGGAGGCCGCGCGCCTCGTCCTCGGGCGGCGGGGCTTCGAGCATCTGCCGGTTGACACTTGACCGGCGCGGCAGCCGGACGGCGGGCGGCTCCAGGCCCAGGTCGCGCGGGTCGGTGATGCGGCCGGTCAGCGCTGAGGCGGCGGCGGTCTCCGGGGAGCAGAGCCAGACGAGGTCGTCGGTGGTGCCGGAGCGCCCGGGGAAGTTGCGCGGGAACGTCCGCAGGCTGTTGCGGCCGACGGCCGGGGCCTGCCCCATGCCGATGCAGCCGAGGCATCCGGCCTGGTGGATGCGGGCACCCGCCTGGAGCAGGTCGGCCGCCGCGCCCATCCGGGTCAGGTCGAGGAGGATCTGCCGGGACGTCGGGTTCACGTCCAGCGACACCGCCGGGTGCACCTGGCGGCCCTTGACGATCGCCGCGACGGACGCGAAGTCCCGCAGCCCCGGGTTCGCCGACGACCCGACGACCACCTGATGGACGTCCTCGCCCGCCACGTCCCGCACCCGGACGACGTCGCCCGGCGACCCGGGACGCGCGATCAGCGGCTCCAGCGCCGACAGGTCGATCTCCTCGGTGAGGTCGTAGGAGGCGTCCGGGTCGGCGACGATCTCGGTGAAGTCGTCCTCGCGGCCCTCGCCGCGCAGGAACTCCAGCACCCGCTCGTCGGACGGGAACACCGTCGTCGTCGCGCCGAGCTCGGCGCCCATGTTCGCGATGACGTGCCGGTCCATCGCGGTCAGCGACGCGAGGCCGGGCCCGTGGTACTCGATGATCCGGTTGACGCCGCCGCGCACGCCGTGCCGCCGCAGCATCTCCAGGATCACGTCCTTGGCGCTCAGCCACGGCGGCAGCTCCCCCGCCAGCCGGACGCCCCAGATCTCCGGCATCGTCACATGCAGCGGCTCCCCGGCCATCGCCATCGCGGTCTCCAGCCCGCCGACGCCGACCGCGAGCATGCCGAGCGACCCGGCCGCGCAGGTGTGGGAGTCGGACCCGGCCAGGCTCGCGCCGGGCACGCCGAACCGCTGCATGTGCGTCGGATGCGACACGCCGTTGCCCGGCCTGGAGTACCACAGCCCGTACCGGCGGCACGCGGACCGCAGGAAGATGTGGTCGGCCATGTTGCGCTCGTCGGCCTGCAGCAGGTTGTGGTCGACGTACTGGACGGACACGTCGGTCCGGACGCGGTCGAGGTCGAGCGCCTCCATCTCCAGCATGACCATCGTGCCGGTCGCGTCCTGGGTGAGGGTCTGGTCGACGCGGATCCCGATCTCGGCGCCGGGCGTCATCTCCCCGCTGACCAGATGCGAGGCGATCAGCTTCCGCGCGACACCGCGGCCTCCATGACCGCCGCGACCGCCGCGACCTCCGCGGCCCTCACCCGGCGCTGCCCCGGCGCTCATCGCTACGTTCCCTCGTCGCCGGGGACGCTCTCGACCGGATGCGGTTCCGAGGCGTCCCGTGTCGAAGGCCGGCCGCACCACTGGCTCAGGGCGTCGCGGATCACGGCGGCGCGGCGGTCGGGTGCGGTCTCGTCCGTCGCCCACGCGATGTAGCCGTCCGGGCGGATCAGCGCCGTCGTCCGGGTCGCCCGGCCCGCCAGCGCGCAGTGCACGCGTCCGGCCCACCGCTTGGCCGCCAGGTAGGTGACCGCCGGGTCGTTCGCCGCGACGACCAGCACGAACAGCCCGTCGCCGAGCATCTCGTACAGCCGGCCGGGGCCGCCGGGGCCGCCGGAGCCGTCCGCCAGCGGGACGTCGGGCGCGCGCCGTCCGGTGAGGCGGTGGGAGCCGCGCGGCGCCGGGTAGGCGATGTCTATGCCGGAGACGGCGCCCGCGAGCCGCCGCACGACCGGCCGGGTGTGGGTCGCCGCCCACAGCCCGGCGGTCCGCGCCGTGCGCTGCCACCACGGCTCGGCGAGGACGCCCCGCAGGATCGCGCCGCTGCCGCGCAGCACGAGCCGCCCGACCGGATACCGCTCCTCGTGGTAGCTGTCGAGCAGCCAGGACGGCGCCCAGCCGTGCAGTTCGGCGGCGAGTTTCCAGCCGAGGTTCGCGGCGTCCTGGAGCCCGGTGTTCATGCCCTGCCCGCCCGCCGGGGAGTGGACGTGCGCGGCGTCGCCCGCGAGGAACACGCGGCCGGCCCGGTACTCCGGCACCTGCCGCTCGTCGCTGTGGAACCGCGACGTCCAGCGCGGGTCGTGCATGCCGAAGTCGGTGCCGTGGACGCGGCGCGTGACCATGCGCAGCTCGTCCATGTCGACGGGCTCGGAGTCGGGCGCCTGGTGGCGGCGGTTCCAGGCGATGACCCGGTACCAGCCGTCCCCGAACGGCGCGAGGAACGCGAACGCGTCGCCGGTCGAGTCGACGGTCAGCACGTCGGGGGGCGCGTCCTGGAGCCGGACGTCGGCGAGCATCACCGACCGGACCGCCGAGTGCCCCGGGAACGGCAGCCCGAGCGCGCGCCGGACGGTGCTGCGGACCCCGTCGGTCCCGACGACGTAGGACGCGCGGCGCGTCCCCGTCGCGCCGTCGGAGGTCCGCACGTCGACGTCGACGCCTGCCGCGTCCTGGCGCAACGCGACGGCCTCCGCCCCGAACACGATCTCCGCGCCCGCCTCGAGCGCCCGTTCCCGCAGCACGCGTTCCGTCTCGTACTGCGGCGTGACCAGCAGGAACGGGAACCGTCCAGGCAGCCGCGCCAGATCGAGGCTCGTCTTCCCCAGCAGCCGCACCGCGCCGACGCGCTGACCGGTGGCGACGAGGTCGTCCGCCAGGCCCCGCGCGTCCAGCATCTCCAGCGTCCGCGCGTGCACGGCGAACGCGCGCGTCAGGTTGCTCGTCTCCGCGTCGCGCCGTTCCAGCACGGTGCAGCGGATCCCGGCGGCCGCGAGGTCGCCGGCCAGCAGGAGCCCGGTCGGGCCCGCCCCCACGATCAGCACGTTCCCTGTCTGCTCGCCGGTGGGCGGCATCCCGCTCCCCTCTCGGCTCGACGGCGGGCGCGATCCCTCGCCCGGGACACTTCCCAGGAACCGCCGCTCCTCACCGGATCCGGCGTTCGCGTCCCGCCCATTCCCGCTCGCGGAGCTGGAACTTCTGGATCTTACCGGTGGACGTCTTCGGAAGCTCGGTCATGAACTCCACCGCGTCGGGCGCCTTGAACCGCGCGAGACCGGTCCTGACGTGCTCGATCAGCTCGGCCCCGGTCGCGGTGTGCCCGTCGCGGAGCACCACGAACGCCTTCGGGCGCTCGCCCCACTTCTCGTCCGGGACCGCGACGACCGCGACCTCCAGCACCGCCGGGTGCGAGTCGATCGCGCGCTCGACCTCCACCGTGGAGATGTTCTCGCCGCCGGAGATGATGATGTCCTTGGACCGGTCGCGCAGCTCGACGTACCCGTCCGGGTGGCGGACGCCGAGGTCGCCGGAGTGGAACCAGCCGCCGCGGAACGCGTTCGCGGTGGCCTCCGCGTCCTCGTGGTAGCCCTTCATGACGTTGTTGCCGCGCATGACGATCTCGCCGAGCGTCTCGCCGTCGGCCGGGACGTCGTTCATGTCGTCGTCGACGACGCGGAGCCCGTCGGTCTGGACCATGCCGACGCCCTGCCGGGCCAGCAGCCGGGCCCGGTCGGACACGGCCAGCCCCGCCCAGCCGGGCTGCGGCTCGCACACCGAGTACGGCCCGTAGGTCTCGGTCAGCCCGTACACGTGCACGATGTCCGCGCCGAGCCCCTCCATCTGCGCGATGATGGTCGGGCTGGGCGGGGCGCCCGCCGTCGTCACGGTCAGCGGCCGGTCCAGCGGGTGCGCCTCCGGCGCGTTCGCGATCGTCACCAGGACGGTCGGCGCGCCGTTGAGGTGCGTGACGCCCTCGCCGTCGATGAGCCGCCACACCTCCGCGGCGACGACGGCGCGCAGGCACACCTGCGTCCCGCCGATGGCGGCGAGCGCCCACGGCGTGCACCAGCCGTTGCAGTGGAACATCGGCAGCGTCCACAGGTAGACGCTGCCGGGCGTGTGCCGCGAATGGACGATCTCGCCGAGCGCGTTCAGGTACGCGCCGCGATGCGTGTAGACGACGCCCTTGGGACGTCCCGTGGTCCCGGACGTGTAGTTGATCGAGATGGCGGCGTTCTCGTCGCCGACGTCCCAGGGCAGCGGGGCGTCCGAGCCGCGCGCCAGCAGCTCCGCGTAGCCGATGCCGCCGACCGCCGGGTCGGGATCCGCGCCCGCCGCCGGGATCGTGACGACCTCCGGCAGCCCGCCCGCGAGCGGCGCGACGGACGGATGCAGCCCCGCGTCCACGACCAGCGCCTTCGCTCCCGAATGGCCGAGGATGTAGCGGATCTCCTCCGGCGCCAGCCGCGTGTTGATCGCGACGAGGACCGCCCCGGCGAGCGGCACCGCGAAATGCGCGACCAGCAGCTCCGGGATGTTCGGCGCCAGGTACGCGACGCGGTCGCCCGGCCCGATCCCCGAGGCGCGCAGCGCGTTCGCGAGCCGGGTCGTCTCGGCGGCGAACTCCGCGTACGCGACGCGGCGGTCGCCGTAGGTGTAGGCGGTCTTGCCGGGAAACACCTCGGCAGACCGGTTGAGGAACGCGAGCGGCGTGAGCGCCGTGTGGCCCGGACCGTTGTCCAAGGGGAGCCTCCGCTACCTTCGTCCGAGGACGATGCACCGGCGCCCTCGGCATGGAGTGACCTGCGTCTCAAGGATCGCACGCGGGCCTCCCGGCGGCCGCCGTCTAGGGCGCGGCGTGGCGCGGGGTCTCCAGGCCGAGATGGATGCGGTACCGGTCGGCCCGGTACGTGGCGAACGCGACCTCGGCGCAGACGCCGCGGCTGTAGGTCCGCTGCCGCAGGCGGAACACGGTCCCGCCCTGCCGGATGCCCAGCAGCCCGGCCTGGCGGGCGTCCGCCGGGCCCGCCTCGATCGTCTGCTCCCCCGCGTCCATGAAGATCCCGAACTCGCGCTCCAGCACGGCGAACAGCGACGACTCCGGCGTGCGGCGCTCGAACAGATCGGGCGCGAGGGACGCGGGGATGTGCGAGCGCTCCACCGCCATCGGCTCGCCGTCCGCCAGCCGCAGCCGCTCCAGGACGTGCACGGCGATCCCCGGGGAGGCGCCGAAGTACCCGGCGAGGCGCGCGTCCGCCGGGACCGTCCGGGCGTCGAGGTCGCGGCACCCGGGCTCCATGCCGCGGGCGCGCATGTCCGCGGTGAAGGACACCAGCTCCCTCGGCATCTGCACCTTGGGACGCGCCACGAACATGCCCTTGCCGGGGATGCGGCGCAGCCGGTCCTCGGCGACGAGCAGGTCCACGGCCTGCCGGACGGTCATCCGCGACACCCCGAACCGCCGGCACAGCTCGCGCTCGGACGGCACGGGCGCGTCGACCGCCAGCCGCTCCTGTTCGATCATGTCCAGCAGGATGGCGCGGAGCTGCATGTACTTGGGCAGGGGTGCGGAGGGATCGATCACCCCTCATGCATATCCGATAGCCCCACGAAACCGCCCGGATTCAAGGGGCATATCAGCGCCTCGCGGGTCAGATCGGGGCCTCGCGGGTCAGGATCGCCACGGCGGCGACGGTCGCGTAGCCGCGCCATTCCAGCTCGGCGGCGGGCGAGTAGCTGGCGAAGTCGACCCGCCAGCCGCCGTCGTCCTCCTGCCGCTCGTCGAGCCGCCGCAGCTCGGCGGCCACGACCTCCGGGGCGAACAGCGCGCGGGCGGGCCGGTCCGGCTGCGGCGCGAAGTCGAGCGGCCGCATCATCTCGTCCTCCAGCCCGCCCTGAACGTGCACGAGCCCGCTCGGCGGAATGTGTTTCCCCAGCAGATCAACGATCTCGGTGTCGCGGACGGCGTCGGCCAGCCACAGCGCGAATGCGAGCTCCAGCGCGTGCAACTCCTCCCCCGCCCGGACGGTGCCGAGGCAGTAACGAGTCGCGCGGTCGAGCCACGGATGCGCGGCGACCGCCTTGTCGTGGCCGCCGACCCGCTGCGCCATCGCCGCGACGACGGCCGTGATCTGCAGCGAGGACGTCTCCGGGTCGGCGCCCGCCCAGAACGGCGCGCAGCCCGCCGGGTCGGGGACGTGCAGCCCGAACGGCAGGCCGCCGTCCGGCAGCGTCACCGACTCCAGCCAGTCGCAGAGCGCGACCGCCTCCGGGGCGGTGCCGGGGGCGAGTTCCGCGAAGACCTCGAACGCGTGCAGCGCGGGGCCGGGCTGGCTCGTCCGGGACCGCAGGTCGGGTTCGAGGCCGTGCCCGTACCCGCCGTCCGGGTTCCGGTAGGCGTTCAGCGCGGCGAGCAGCGCGTCACGGTCGCCCTCGCCAGTGAGCAGCTCGAACCGGCGGCGGTCGAGCATGCGCGCGTGCGTCGCCATGAAGTCGGATGCCTTGTCCAAGTCCATGACTCCAGCGTGGCCGCCGCTTCCCCGTCCGTCTTGTAGCTTTCGGCCATCACCAGGTAAGGAACAGCTCCCGGGGCGAGCGGTGGATCAGGCTCGGCACCATCTCCACGGGCCCGTCCAGCCTGAGCCCGGGCAGCTCCCCCGTCAGCGTCTCCAGCGTGATCCGGACCTGCTCGCGGGCGAGGTGCGCGCCGGGGCAGGCGTGGACGCCGTGCCCGAACGACAGGTGCCGGGCGGGCTCCCGGGTGATGTCGAACGTGCCGGGACGGTCATGGGCGTCCGGGTCACGCCCGGCCGCGCCGAAGGCGACGAAGACCGCGGCTCCCTCGGGCAGCTCGGTCCCCGCCACCGCGACGGGACGGGTCGTGACCCGCCGGAAACCCTGGATCGGCGGTTCGTACCGGGCCGCCTCCTCCACCGCGGCCGGTATCAGCTCGGGCCGCGCGCACAGCAGCTCCCACTGGTCCCGATCGCGCAGCAGGTGCAGGACGGCCGTGCCGATGAGGGCCGTGGTCGTGAAGTGCCCGGCGAGCACCAGGTTCTGCAGGTTCGAGATGAGCGTGCCGTGCGGCTCGATCGCGCGGATCATCTCCCCGCACAGATCGTCCCCGGCGTGCTCCCCGCGGGCCCGCACGTGGGCGTCCAGGACCCGTTTCATGCCCGCGACGTCATGGGCCGCCGCGACCTGCTCCTCCGCGCTCATCGGCCGGAACACCAGGTCATCGGCCCGGTAGCTGCCCTCGACCAGGCCCGGCACATCGGCGGGGTCGAGGCCGAGCAGATGGCCGAGCACCTCGCCGGGCAGGACGCGCGCGTACCGTCCCATCAGCTCGACCCGGTGATCAGCGGCGAACGAGGCGACGAGCTCCCGGGCCCGTCCGGCGATGAACGGGACGGCCGCCGCGACGTGCTTGGGGGACAGCCCGCGCGTCAGCGGCTCCCGCACCCGCCGGTGCTCGTCGCCGTCGGCCGTGATCACGACGGGCGCGCCGCCGGGCACCGACTGGAGCACCGCCACCGCCTCCGGGGCGGGCACCACGCCCGGACGCAGTGCGTTCGCGGACGAGAACGTCTCCGGGTCACGCAGCACGGCCCGCGCGTCGGCGTCCCGGACGATGAGCCAGGCGTCCAGCTCGGGGACGAACGTCAGCCCGTCCGCGTCCCTGGCCCGGCGGTAGGTCGGATAGGGGTCGCGCCGGTCGAACTCCACGATCGATCGTCCCTCCTGCCGATGATCAACCACCGTAGCCGCCGGGCCGGAAAACGGAATGCGTCCAGGGCGCCGGGCGGCCTAGCCTGTCGGCATGGAGGTCGCCTTCGAACGCACAGGTCAGCGCCGGTACGCGACGGTCATCACGCTGCCCGGACGGCAGCCTCGCCGGATGGATCCCGCGCCCGGTTACGACGAGAACATCCCGCACGACCTCGTCCACTATCTGGCCGAGTCCGAGCTCGGGCTGTCGTCCGGCGTGTTCGGGCGCGCCGCGGCGGGCGGTGGGGGCGGCTTCGTCGAGACGGCCGAGACCCCGGGTGACTCGCGCCGCCGGGCCCGCGCGCAGCGCAGGATGAACAAGCGCGAGGCGTCGCTCGGCAAGGCCGACCGTGGCGACATGGCCAGGTCCGAGTACGTCGCGGGCCTGTGCGACATCGCCTGGCGGCGCCGCTCCGGCGCCACCACGCCCGCATGGGCCGAACCCGTGACGATCCCGCCCGAGGACGCCCCCACCGTGGACCGGATCCTGAACCGCCTGGACGAGGCGGCAGCCCTCTGGCGCGACCTCCCGGTCGGCGGCTCGCTCACCTTCACCTGGCCGGACGCAACAGCGAGAGTCCGGCTCCCGTCCGGCGCCTAGCCAGTGCGCAGCGCGAGGCCGAGGGCCCGGAACTGCTCCACCGGCCGGTGGTAGCCGCGCTCGATGTGGTGCACGCCCCGCAGCGTCGACGGGCCCTCCGCGACCGCCGCCGCGAGGACCGCCGAGAACCCGGCCCGGATGTCGGGCATGGTCACGTCCCCGCCGCGGAGCTTGGAGACCCCGCGCACGACCGCCGAATGCAGCGCCGCCGTGTCGTGGTACCGGCACGCGGGACCGCCCAGGCACGTGTCGTAGACCTCGATCTCGGCGCCCATGCCCTGCAGCGCGGGAACGTACGCCAGCCGGTTCTCGTAGACGGTCTCATGCAGCACCGACATGCCGTCCGCCTGGGTGAACAGCACCATCAGGGGCGTCTGCCAGTCCGTCGCGAACCCGGGGTGGGTGTCGGTCTGCA
The DNA here is from genome assembly GCF_044326375.1 of Actinomadura sp. 3N508. Taxonomy (NCBI): domain Bacteria; kingdom Bacillati; phylum Actinomycetota; class Actinomycetes; order Streptosporangiales; family Thermomonosporaceae; genus Actinomadura; species Actinomadura sp. 3N508. Next base: position 6,668 of record NZ_JBIRAX010000018.1, on the reverse strand, counting down.
CGGCGGCGGGGCGCAGCCCGTCCGGCGCGGACGCCATGATCCACTCATCCGTGATCTCGAACTCGGCGCCCATCCTGGTCAGCGTCGTGATCGCCGTGACGAGCCGGTCCTGCGGGCAGCCGTGCACCCGCACCTCGCCCCGGGTCACCAGGCCCGCCACCAGGTAGGAGAACGCCTCGATCCGGTCGCCCGCGAGCCGCGTCTGCGCCCCGGTCAGCCGCTCGACGCCCTCGACCACGATCCGCCGGTCGGGCGCGAACGAGATCCGCGCCCCCATCCGCTGCAGGAACAGCGCCAGCTCGATGATCTCCGGCTCGGTCGCCGCGTTCCGGATGACGGTCTTCCCCTGGGCCCGGACGGCCGCCAGCAGCACCGTCTCCGTCGCGCCGACGCTCGGGTACGGCAGCTCGATCCGCGTCCCGACCAGCCGGGACGCCGCCGCGTGGATCCCGTCGGACTCGATCCTCACCTCGGCGCCGAACGCCCGCAGCGCGTCCACGTGGAAGTCGACCGGCCGCCGCCCGATCGGGTCGCCCCCGACCAGCGGCACGAACGCCTCGCCCGCCCGGTGCAGCAGCGGCCCCAGCATCAGGATCGGGATCCGGTTCAGCCCGGTGAACGCCTTTCCCACGCTCGGGTCCGTCACCGGCCCCGGCACGACGGCGACATCACCGCCGGACCGCTCCACTGCCATCCCGACGTGCTCCAGCATCCCCGCCGTGATCCCGACCTCGCCGACGTCCGGCGCGTTGCCGATCGTGCTCGGCCCGTCCCCCAGCATCGCCGCGACCATGTGCTTGCTGACCGCGTTCTTGGCGCCGCGCACGGTGACGTCCCCGCGCAGCGGTCCCGACGGCTCGATCCGCCACAACTTCTCAGCCATCCGTGCAGCCTACGACGTCATGGGCGGCCACCCGGCAAACCCGGAACGAACCCGAACGAAAGCGTCACGCCCGACACTCGCTACCTTGGCAGTTCCGGAGCCGCCGCAGCAGATCACGCAACCGCTCGCGCCGCTCCGGGGAAAGCCGCACTGCGGCATTGTCAAGCTGATGGGGATCCCGTTCAAGGTCGTAGAACTCTCCCTCCCCGCCAAGGTATTCGACGTACAGTTCGCTCTCCGTGCGAATGGCCTCATAACTGGGCGGATTCCCGCCGACCCGGTTCTGCCGGTCCGGATCGCCCGGCGCATTGTTCGGCCCGCGATGCTCGATGAGCACCGCCTCACGCGGCGCCATGGCCGTTTCGCCCTTGAGGAGGGGGACGAGTGACCGGCCGTCCACCTCCGCGGGCACGGCGGCTCCGCCGAGTTCCTCGAAGGTCGGGCAAAGATCGGTGTTCTGCGCCAAGCCGTGCTCGACCTTCCCGGCGGGGACGCCCGGCCCGGTCACCACGAGCGGCACCTCGATGTCGGTGTCGAACGCCGTCTGCTTTCCATGCGCGAGACGGTGCTCCCCCATGTGGAACCCGTTATCGGACGTGAACACGAGATAGGTGTTGCGGTCGGCCCCCGCGGCCTTCAAGGCCGCGCGCAGCCGCCTGATCATCGCATCGACCGCCTGGACGGACTGCGCCCGCTTACGGAACGCCAGGTCGATCCGGCGAATCTGCTCCGGCCCGAGCCGCGGGTGGCCCGTCAGCCAGGCCGCCTTATCCGACATGTCGTCCTCGTTGAAGGACGGCCCGCGCGGGGCCTTGAGCCCAGGGAACGCATCGGCGTCGCGCGGCGCGGGCGTGTACGGCCCGTGCGGAGCGAACGTGGAGATCTCCAGCATGAACGGCCGATCGCCCGCCGCCGCCCGGGTGATGAAGTCGCCGCCCTTACGCGCGAGCACATCGGTCATATAGTCGACCGGCCGGGCCCCATATCGAACAGGACGACCGTTCTCATCCAGCGTGTAGTTGAACCCCTGATACCCGTTCCCGGCGACATACCATTCGTCCCACCCGGGCGGCACCGGGTCACCAGCCCGATAACCGTTCAGGTACTTCCCCATCATCGCCGTCCGATACCCGGCCTCCCGCAGCGCGGCGGCAAAGGTGCTGCGCTGATTTCCCCGCGCATTGAACGCCCGGTACCCGCCGTCCGCGCCCTGGTTCGTCATGACACCCGTGTTGTGCGGATAACGCCCGGTGAAGATCGTGGCGCGTGACGGACAGCACAGCGAGTTCGCGACGAAGTAGTTGCCGAACGTGAGCCCCTGACGCTGCATCTCCTTGACGTGCGGCATGTACTCCACGAGATTCGCCGACAGATCGTCGGTGAGCACGAAGACGATGTTCGGCCGGGCCTTCGCACCACGTCCTTCCCGCTCCGCCCGCAAGGACGCCTCCGCACACGAGGCAAGGCCCAACGACGCGACAACCGCCAACCCGATCAGCCGAACCATCAGGCGGGCTTCCATGCCGGGCCCCTTCCACCGAGAACGAAGACCGGCAACCACCGTCCCGAACCACGCTGAGAAGGCCCCGAGCCGACACTGGGAGCCCCCTGAGAGCTCCCTGAATCAGGCGATTCGCGGCGCAACGCCCGCCGCGCGCATCATGGGATTGATGATCGAGCCGTTCCCGCCCGTCGAAGCGCTCACATGGGCCGCGCAGGCGGCAGGCGAGCCCGTGCGGGTCGTCCGCCGTCTCCCGGGCGGGACGCATGCCGCCACGCACCTGCTCGCGGCCACCGAATCCCGGCGGGAGCTGGTCCTGCGCCGCTACCCGCCCGGCGACACGGCCGCGGCGAACGAGGCACGCGTGCTGACCGTCCTCGACGGGCTGGGCGGCCAGGCCCCGCGGCTGCTCGGCGCCGACCCGGACGGCCGCCGAAGCCGAACCGGCGAGCCCACCGTCCTGATCACCAGGCTTCCCGGCCGCGCCGACATCACGTCCGTCGCCCCCGACACCGCGGCCGTCCACCTCGGGCAGGTCCTCGCCCGCCTGCACGGCACGCCACCGACTCTGCTCTCCGGCCTCCGCGACGGGATGGCCGCCGCGCTCGCTTCACCCACACGCGCGGACGCCGCCGCACCCAGCGCCCGGATGCTGCCGGCCCACGTCCACCGGCTCGCCGAGGCCGAGGAGGTCCTCACCCACTACGACTTCTGGTCCGGCAACGTCCTGTGGGACGACGGCGCCCTGACCGGCGTCATCGACTGGTCTGGCGCTTCCCGCGCACCACGCGGCTTCGACGTCGCCTGGTGCCGCCTCGACCTGGTCCTGCTCCACGGCCCGCACACGGCCGAGACGTTCACGAACGCCTACCAGGACGCAGCGGGTCGGCCCATCGCCGACCTCCCGCTCTGGGACGTGTTCGCCCTCACCAACTCCCACCACGCCGTCGAGACCTGGCTGCCCAACTACCACGACGTAGGCCGGACGGACCTCACCGCCGAAGACCTCCGCGAACGCCACACCGCCTGGACCGACCAGCGCCTCCCCCTCTGCCCCTAGCCGGACCGGCGAAGCATCCGGGCAACTCAAGCCCGAGGAGGAACCCGGCAGGGGCAGCCCAACGAGACGCACGCACACAGCAGGCCGCACACCACGGACGCTTCTAGCCCGTCCGGGCGACGTCCTCCGTCCAGGAGTCGGCAAGGAGGCACAGTTCGTCGAGCGCGGCTTCGACACGCTCCCGGTCGCCCGTGGTGAGGAAGTCGGTCTGCAGCCCGGAGTAGGCGCTGTTGAGGTAGGTGGCCTTGACGCGAGCCTGCGCGGGGTCGAGCCCTCGCGCGACCAGCGCGCGAGCGACGAACTCGGCCCGATCCGTCAGGAACTTCGGGACCCGGTCACCGAGCCGCCCCGCCGCCGCCAGCCCCTCGATCTCGCGGACGAGCCTGGTATGCGCGACGTTCTCGGGCGCGAGATGGCGGCGCCAGGAGTCGCGGACGATGGCGCCGATCCCCCGCCCCGTGTCGTCCCAGCCCTCGGTGGCGCGAAGCTGCTCGTGCTGGACGTCGTCCAGGCGTTGCAGCAGCGCGGCGAGGAGGTCGTCCTTGTCGGCGAAGTGGTGCGTGAGGACCCGCGTGCTCTGCCCGAGCGCCTGCGCGATGGGACGCATCGACAGCCCGGACATCCCATGCTCGGCGAGGTGGTCGAGGACCGCGTCGAGGATCTCGGTACGGCGATGCGGGTCGCGCGGCCTGGCCACGGCTGGATCTCCTTCGTCTGGGGCCGTCCATCCTATAGGGAAACAAGTGTTACCTTAATGGGCATGCCCCTCTTCCGACGCCACCAGCGCGGCGGACTCAGGCTCGCCGCGCTCGCCCTGACCGCCTTCACCCTCCAGACCGACGACTTCGTGATCGTCGGCGTCCTCCCCGCCATCGCCGACGGGCTCGCGGTCACCGAGGCCGCCGCCGGACAGCTCGTCACCGTCTTCTCCGTCATCTGCGCCGTGATCGCGCCCGTCGCGGCGGTCGCCACCGCGTCCTGGCCGCGGCGCCATCTGCTCGCCGGCGGGATGCTGCTCTTCTGCGCGGCGAACCTCGCCGTCCCGCTCGCCACGTCGTATCCGGCGCTGATGGCGCTGCGCGTGCTGGCCGCGCTCGCCGCCGCCGTCGTCCTCCCGACGGTGTTCGCGGTCACCGCCGCGCTCGCACCGCCCGGACGCCAGGGCCGCGACCTGGCCACCGTCATGGCGGGGCTGACCGGCGCGGTCGTCGCCGGGGTACCGGCCGGGACGTGGATCGGCGCCGCGTTCGGCTGGCAGGCGACCTTCGTCGCGAACGGCCTCCTCGGCGTCGCCGCCCTGGCCTTCCTGCTCACCGCGCTCCCGGACGTCGCTCCCCCACCCGCCGCCGGAATCGCGGAACGGCTCCGCCCCCTCGCACGCCCCGCCCTGGTGTTCGTGCTGCTGGCCGCCGTCGTCGCCGTCCTGGGCAACCTGCTGTTCCAGACCTACCTGGGCCCGTTCCTCTCGGACGTGGCGGGCGTGGACTCGTCCGGCCTCGGCTGGCTCCTGCTGCTGGCGGGCGCCGCCGGCATCGCGGGAGCGCGTCTCAGCGGCACACTGATCGACCGCATCGGCTCCACGCGGACGTTCGCGCTCGCCGCCGCCCTCTTCACCGCGGCAATGGCGGGCCTGACCCTCTCATGGACGCTGCGTCCGGCACATCTGGCGCTGGTCGTGGTGCCCCTGATCGTGTGGTCGGCAGCGGCCTGGGCGGTCCCGCCTCCGGTGCAGGCACGGGCCTTGGCCTTCGCCGGAGCGCAGGCGGGACCCCAGGCCCTGGCACTCGTCAGCAGCGCCGTATACCTCGGCGCGTCCCTGGGCGCCGGCCTCGGCGGCTGGCTGCTGGACGCACTCGGCTCCGGGACACTCCCCGTCGCGGCCGGAACCTGCGCCATCGTCGCCCTGGCACTGTTCACCCTGGCCGGACGCACCACACCAGCAACCGACGCCGCCTCCAAACAGACGGAGCGCGCAACGATCTGAACGTTCCAAAAGAACCGCAGCCGCGCCGGTGCAGATGTGTGGGTTGGCACCGGCGCGGCCGTGGGCTCGACAAGAGTCGAACGGTCCAATTCTCCCCCATCACACGTCGCACAGGCGTCTCACCCCCCACCAAACGACGATCTTGCAGGTCGGCGCCATCCCCACGATCACCCAACCCCACGACGGTCACCCGCCGTGCCACCCAGGGCCCATACGCCATACCTCGACCCGAATCAGCCGGCACCGCCCGACACCCGAGAACCTCACGACCGACCTCTCAACACGAGCGCCTCGATGCACCAGACCCCGACCGTGACGCCAACAACAAGGCCGCCGCCGTCACCCCCGGGACAGCGGCGTCGGGCCAAGCGTGCAAGCAGGCGCCCCACATCCCGACCATCACACTGAAGAACTTGACGCCTCACCTGCCCGCCTCGATTTCCAACGAGGCATAACGCTCACTCACCCTTCGGCACCGGCCCAAGGTGTACTTCGAACGCCGCTGTCATCCGCCGGCCATCCGAACCACCGCTCGCTCTCCGACCTGCTGACATGTGCTCGGTCGACGGCTGACCCTCGTCACATCCGCCCTATCCTGGTCCAATGATCAACACCGGGCCGGATTGGGAGCGGCGAATCGCCGATCTGTGGGCCACCTTCGATGACCACGAGCCCGAGGACTTCCTCGCAAAGGTCAAAGAATTGACCGCAGAACGTCCACCCGGCGACGCCATCGCCCACTACGAACTGGCATCGGCACACGACTCGATCGGCAACGAGGCCGAAGCAGCGACGCACTACCGAGAGGCGTTCGCCGCCGGTCTCACGGGTTCGCGACGGCGTCAGGCGACGATCCAGTTCGCCAGCACCCTCCGCAACCTCGGCCAGGCCGAAGAAAGCGTCGCGCTTCTCACCGCGGAACGCGACGCCCCCTCCGACGAGCTCGACGACGCAGTCACCGCGTTCCTGGCCCTCGCCCTCACCGACCTGGGACGAGACCGAGAGGCGGTTTCACTGGCCCTCGGGGCGCTGTCACGCCACCTTCCGCAATACAACCGTTCGCTCTCCAACTACGCAAAGGCACTGATGGAAAGCTGACAACCGCAGAAATAAGAAAGGCCCCGCCGTTGTCGGCGGGGCCTTCCCCATAGGAAATGTCCGGCGGTGTCCTACTCTCCCACACAGTCTCCCATGCAGTACCATCGGCGCTGAAGGGCTTAACTTCCGGGTTCGGGATGGG